>NZ_JBQBEW010000001.1:897500-1250000 GCF_051919345.1 Aeromonas sp. 84A | reverse complement strand
AAGAGAGTGGAGGCTTAACGCACGCTGCGCAGCAGGAAGTCCGGCTGACCGCAGGAGCGACGCTCGCGCTTTTGCATCTCGGCAGAGCAGGTGACCGCATCTGTCCCCTCTTTATTGACGCAGATGTAAATCTCCCGCAGGAAGCGGCCACCATCGGCGCAGGCCACCGTGATGTTGTCGGGAGCCAGCCACTGGTTAGCGCTCGCCAGATCGGCCTTGAGCTGGAAGCTGGTTTTGCGCAGCGGCTCTTCCGGCGATTGATAGGCCGCCGGGATCTTCACCTTCTGGCGCAAATCGCTCGCCAGCTGATGGAAGGCCTGCTGGCTCAAGCCGGAGCAGGTGCCGTGCTTCTCCCACTCATGGCGATAGAGGAAACGGCTGGGGTAGAGGTCGGCAAACTCGCTCTCCATATCGGGATCGAGCTGTTCGCGGGTGCAGTTGCTGGGGTAACCGCGCTCGTACTGGGGCCAGAGGCCGTGCAGCACAAAGCCCAGCTTGCGGGAACACTGGTCCCGATCGGCCGGTTTGACGGCGCAATGCTCGGGCGACCAGGAGAGCGCCATGGCGTAATAGTCAAACTCCCCCGCCTCCCCTTTGGCCTGCACGGCCGAGGAGAGCAACAAACCACCCGCCAACAGGGCAATCATCTTCTTCATCTTTATATGTCCACCTAACGCGACTCGGGATGACAGCCATGCTCCCATATTCTGACGGCGGGAAACAGCCATGCCGATACTGCGCGCGACAAGGGTCAGACCAGTCAGGGGTTTCACCAGAGGGCGAGCAGGGGTAAGCTGACCGACCGGTAGGCTCCTCGTCCACCACCAGATAATCCCTCTTGGCAACCACAGGATGTAACATGATCCGCAAGAATCCCTCCGGCCATCTGCCTGTCATCGACGAATCCGCCTATATCGACAAGACCGCCATCATCTGCGGCAAGGTGATCATCAAAAAGAATGTCTTTGTCGGCCCCTATGCGGTGATCCGCGCCGACGAAGTGGATGCCAACGGCGAGATGGAACCCATCGTCATCGGCGCCAACTCCAATATTCAGGATGGCGTGGTGATCCACTCCAAATCCGGCGCCGCCGTCACCATCGGCGAGTACACCTCCATCGCTCACCGCTCCATTGTCCACGGGCCATGCGAAGTGGGGAACCGGGTCTTTATCGGCTTCAACAGCGTGCTGTTCAACTGCCATATCGGCGATGGTGCCGTGGTGCGTCACAACTCGGTGATCGATGGCTGCGATCTGCCACCGGAGTTCTACGTCCCCTCCACCACCCGCATCAACCAGCAGAGCGATCTAACCCATATCCCGCGGGTCTCGGTGGATGCCGCCGAATTCTCCGAGGACGTGGCTCACACCAATATCGATCTGGTCAAAGGGTACAAGGCGCTCTCCAACGAGTTCTGATCCCTTTCTTTATTACCAGAGAACAAAACGGGCGCCGAAGCGCCCGTTTTTCATCTGACTATCTATGAAGGCTAGATGGCCCTGACGCAGGTGGCGGCATGAGCCTCATCCGCCAGATCCCACAACAGGTCGCCGGTGCTCAGGTCGAGCAACGGCAGCTCACCATCGTCATTGGCAGTTGCATCGCTGCTCCAGTAGCGGTTGTAGAGCGGCCACCCCTGCTGCTGAAGCAACTGATCCGTCGCGCCATCCTTGTTGTAGGCGGCAAACAACGCCTCCAGCTCGGCCCGGGTCGGCAGACGCCAGTCATCGTGACCGCGCGCCACCAGCTGCTGGCAGTAATCCCGTGCCCGCGCCTGCCCCATGGTCACATACTCCAGCGGGAAGGGATTGTAGTCACCATCGCTGTCACTGCTCACACCGTCATAGGAGATGGACAGACGATCCGCCTCGCCCCTGGTCAGCTGGCAGACAAAGGCCAGCTTGCCCGCCACCAGCTCGGGTTGACGACAGCCCCGGGCAAAATCGGGCTGGGCATCCACCACCTGCACCGTCACGGTCAACGTGTGACGAGCCGTGGTCGCCACCAGTCGTGCCGTACCGACCGCCACACCGCGCACCTCGCCCTGCGTGTTCACGGTAGCGAACTCCGGCTGTTCGCTGCGCCACTCAACAGGCCCATCGAGCGGGCCGAGAGAGCCATCGCTCAGTTGCCACTGCAGTTGTAGAGGGAGTAAGCGCCCCACTTCCAGCTGAGGCTGGGCAGGCAGCACAGCCAATCCGGTGATCACCGCCCCCACCGGAGTAAGGTCATCCGCCTCACTCACCCCCAGCTCAGCAACCGTGGCCGGAGTGCGGCGCGGCTCGGCCGAGGCGCTGCGCAAAAACTCGCCGATGGCATCGAGCTCGTCATTGCTGAGGCCAAGAGCATGCAGGTGATCGGAGGCTTTGGGGAAGAAGGGATCATATTGATCCGCACCGGTCGGGAAGCCGACCCCGCTGCTCCACTTGGTCACGCCAAAGTTGTACATGGCTACCACCCCCTGCACCGAGCCGCCGACACGCTGAGCCAGGATCGGGAAGATGCCGTTGTGCATATAGGGGCCGGTAAAGGCGACGTCCCGCAAGCTGGGGGTCTTGAAGCGACCGATGTCTGCCTTGTTGCGGGTCTGCAGGAAGCGCCCGCGATCTTCCAGCTTGCCACGACCGTAATAGGTGAGCCCCACACTCTCGAACCCGTGCTGACTCAGCAGCGGGCCGGAGTGGCAGTTCATGCAGCGGCCATCGGTGCGGTAGAGGTGCATCCCCCACAGCGCCTTGTCACTGAGCGCCTGACTATCCCCTTTGACAAAGCGCTCAAAATCGCTGTCGCGGCTGATGATGGTGCGCTCGAAGGTGGCGATCGCCTTGGCGATCCGCTCCAGCGTGATCCCCTGATCGCCAAAGGCGGTGGCAAAAGCAGCCTGATAGTCGGGGCTGGCCTGCAAGCGAGCCAGCAGCTCGTCATGACTCAGCGCCATTTCGATGGGATTCTGGATCGGGTGAAGCGACTGCTCCTCCAGCGTGGCGACCCGCCCGTCCCAGAACTGGGTCGAGCTGAAGGCACTGTTGAGGATGGAAGGAGCGTTGCGATTGCCCTTCTGGCCCAGATGACCGACCGAGACGCTCAGTCCGTCGCTCCACCCCTTTTGTGGATCGTGGCAACTGGCACAGCTGATATCCCGCCCCCTGGAGAGCAGCTTGTCGAAAAAGAGCTGCTGACCCAGCACCACCTTGGCCCGGCTATAGGGGTTGTCGGCCGGAAAGGGAACCGCCGGCAGCGGCCCCAGCTCCTGCCATGCCACCCCGTCATCCACCCGGGCGGCAGGCCATTGGGCCGATGAACCGCTGTATTGGGCGCGCAGGGCCGCCATGTCCGGCTTGCTGCTATCGCGCACCACGGAGGGACGCACCGGATACGGAACCAGCGCATACCAGAGCAGACTGCCCTCTCCCTCATCCAGCCAGGTTCGGGTCGCCAGTTGATAGAGACGGGGTTGACCCGCCCCATCCTGCAGCCAGATCTGGGCGGGCAGGGTGACGGCAAAGGTATTGGGATAGCGCCATGCCGACTTGTCACTGCTCAGCAGCCGTTCGAACTCGGTGAGGGTCGGCAGGCGCCAGTCGCTGCGGCCGCAACCGCTCGGCACCGATGCCAGTTGTGGCTGGCTGGCAATCTTCAACGCACTGGAGTCACTGCCATAAAGCCAGTACTGGCTGCCCTTGACCCCGCTGACCGCGCGCACATCGTGCAGGCACTGCCAGGGGCCACGCACCACCAGCTGCCCCTGCTCATCGAGGCGCAGCAGATCTGCCGTCTCCGGCTCGTCCGGCTGGCTCGGATTGGCGGGATAGAGCTGGGTACGGGCGGACTGGATCTGGGCGCTGTTGCTGCGCTGATACCAGCTGCGCGCCTGCTTGTCATCGCGCAGGGCCAACAGCATCTGCCAGCTGTCGGCATAGTCGAGCACGGCACCCGGCTGGCGCTGGGCCAGCAGGAAGACAGCATAATCCTGAAGAGCCGCCTGTTGTTGCAGGCGGATCTCCTCTGCTCTACCCCACTCGGCCTGACTGAGGGAGCCATCTCCGCTCTGATCCGCCAGCAGGAAGAGCGCCGTCTCCTCCTCGTTCAGTCCCAGCCGCGGCACGCTGTTGCGGCGCGCCAGCGTGATCCCGGCCGAGAGATCCGCCACCCGCACCGATACCGCGCGCAGCAGATAGCCCTCGTCGCTACCGAGCAGCTCCAGTGGCTGATCCAGTTGCAGACCTGCTGGCAAAGTGATGCTGACAAGCTGGCCCGGTTCGATGGCCTGTTGCACGCGGATCCCGGTGGCGACCTGTCTCACCTCAAGCTGTGCTCCCGCCCCCAACCGATCGGCCACATTGACCTCAATGGTCAGAGGAACCCGGGTATGGGTTTCCGGCGGCACTGTTGGCGGCGTGATGGGCGGCTCGGTCGGCTTGACGACCGGCGGGGTCACCTCGGGTGAGGGGGCCACAGACGTATTGCTATGATTGTCATTGCATGCGGTCAGAGCCAGCAGGCTGAGCAGTAAGAGGCTGGTTTTCATTCGGTATGGTTGGGTGGTCAGACAAGTGCGCGATTATCCAACCAAATACCAATCATTATCAATTGCATTCAATTAATATGCTTTTTGACAACAACTCCTTATCAGCAACGCCTTACCACCCAATGAGAGAGGGCAGCCTCTTTGGCTGCCCTCTCTTGCTTCAAACCCGCTTGTCGAAAGCCCGACAATCTTCAGGAGCACTTCTTCAGGCTGATATGCCAGTTGGCACCGGATTGCACCTGATGCTTGGCGGCGAAGCTGTCCATGTTCAGCGCCACCGACACCTGCAGCAGGCTGTTGAGGTAGACCAGCGGCTGACCTTCCGGCACGTCACCGAAGCTGCTGACGTAAGGGGCCTTGCCGTCATATTTGACCACATCCCCTTCGCGGATCTTGATGCAGGCGTTATCCCCCTTGTTGATCCCCGCCTTGGTCAGCAGGGCATCGTCGATATTGGTCCAGACGTTGCCGTACTGCACATCGAGGATCGGGATGGTGCCCTTGAGGGTGCCATCCTTCTCTGCTACCGCAGGCTGATAGGGGATCTTCACCACTTCGGCAGGCAGCTGCGGGCCGACCTGCTCATAGCTGATGGCGCCGGAGGCGAGCCGTGCGCCGGTATAGGCGTACACATCGCGGCCATGGAAGGTGTAAGACTTCTCGGAGCCCTTGAGGCGGTTGAGTTTCTCGTCAATCTGGCGCACCGCCTCGATGCCGAAGTGTTCGGCCACCAGGGTCAGGGTGCCGTTGTCCGGAGTCACGATGTAGTGGCCGCTCTTGGTCTTGAGCACTACTGATTTGCGCTCGGTGCCGACACCGGGATCAACCACGCTGACAAACACAGTGCCCTTGGGCCAATACTGCAGGGTCTGGTAGAGGCGGTAGGAAGCTTCCCAGATGTTGTAAGCCGGGATCTCGTGGGTCAGGTCATAGAGCGGCAGGGTGCGATCCACCCCGAAGGCAACCCCCTTCATGGCCGACACGGCGCCATCTTTGAGGCCGAAATCGGTCTGGATCACCAGCGCTTCGTTGGCGGCGGCGATGCCGCTTGCCAGCATGAGGGCGAGCGCAATGGCGCGGGGAGCGGTACGAATATCCATATCTGAACTCCTGAATCATCTGAGGATAACGAAACGGCGACAGCCATTTAGACATCCAGACTGCCACTAATGGATTTTTTTGCAAGGGGTTTGCAACAAAGTGAGGGACGACTCGCAGAAATTGTGCTCGCCAAACGTCGGCGGCGGGGGTATCAAAGGCAGAATAGGAAAACGTTTACAATACAGGAGCTCAGCACCATGACACAACCCGTACCGGAGATGATGACCCTGCTGCTGGAGATTGGTGAACAGAGCAGTCAGCTCTGGCTGAGCCAGCCAGATGCGGCCCCGTCACACTACCCGCTGGCCTTTGGCACCCACGCCATCCAGCCCGGACCGTTTCGCCACGCGCCACCCACCCCGCTCGAACTGGAGCGGGCCATCATGGTGGTGGAAGATGAGCTGATGCGCATCGCCCCACAGATCCCGCCCGGCTTGCAGCTGACCCTGCGCAGCCAGCCGTCGCTGGCCGAAGTGCTGGGGGACAACCAGCTCGATCGGGATCTGGTGGAGCAAGCCTTTGGCCAGCTGGCCGCCATGGCGGAAGGGGATCCTCTCGCCGCCAACCAGCTACCCCGTGACGAGCACTTTGCCGCCGTGCTGCTGATCGTCAGGGAGTGGCTGCACCATCTGGCCAGCGAGAGCGTGCTGATCGTGGAGTAGGGATAAATAAGTGGTGAGGGCTTCAGCTTCTGGCAAGGTTTGTCGGTGGATCCTGTCGGGATTTCCTTCGCGTATACTTTGCCCGTATGGCGCCCGCGCCCCTATCGGTACTCTAACCAGACACCTATGACCTTATTTTCAGGTAACCTCCCAGCCTTGCGCTGGCCATCGGCGTGTGCTCGCCAGTTCATCGTCAAAGTGGCCGGATTAGCCCTGCTCGCCCTGACCGGGCTGGGCATTGTCTTCTACTACACCTATCTCACTATCCAGCACGACATGGATCTCATCACCGCCAGACAGAAGAACGTGTTCGAGGTCTTCTACCAGCGAGCCAAGATCCTCAAGGTGGAGAACATCACCAGCTATCTGGCACAACACCATCTGCTCGATCAGCCACCGCCCCCGAATAGCATCGGCAGCGACTATCTCTACGGGTATGACCTCAAAAGCAAATACCGCTTTGCCGATATTCCGCTGCAATACCCGGCAGCCAATCTCCTCAACACCTTCCGCTATGCCCTCTCCTATCCGGAGGTGATCAATATCTACACCATCTGGAATGACTACCGGCTGATCGGCATGGTGGCCGACAACAATGTGCTGCCCACCAGACTAGCGCCGATCAAGGTGGATCTGATGACACTGCCCGCCTGGTATCACTACTTCGGTTGCGCCAGCTTTGCACCCGGCCGCCCTTTGTGCAGCGCCGATGAGGCCTTTGTCTCCGATATCGAGATCGACAGCTTCAGCATGCGCAACACCATAGTGATGTACTTCCCCTTCATTCATCAGTCAGGGCGCGGCGGTTACAAATACGGACTGCTCGGTATCGATATCGCCGTCGATGAAGCATTTAACGATGTGCTGCACCCCTTCGACACCATCAACCCGACCCGCACCAACATATCGTTTGAAGCCGCCGAGCCCTGCCGCCCGAGGCATCTCTGCCTGAGCAAACCCTTTATGCGCACCAAGGCGGGGGATGATCTCTATCTGAAGTGGTCCTACAGCTGGTTCGATTTCGTCAAGCTGGCCCTGCAAAGTGCGGCCTTCAAGGTCTATCTCATCGTGCTGTTGCTGGGCATGGTGGCCTGGAAGCAGATCTACCTGCGGCTGCGCACCCTGGCGCACACCGACCACCTGACCCGGCTGCCACGCAGAGATGTGCTCTGCCAGAGTCTGCTCCATGAGCACGACTACCTGATGATCCTCGATATCGACAACTTCAAGTCGATCAACGACACCTATGGCCATAGCGTCGGGGATCTGGCACTGGTCGCCTTTGCCCGCCATCTCAGAAGCAATATCCGCAAGGTGGACAGCGCCATCCGTTGGGGCGGCGAGGAGTTTATCGTGCTGTTCAAGGGGATGGAGGATGACGAGATGATGATCCACTCCGCTGGCCGCCTGCTGGATCGGCCATTGGGTATCCCCGAGCTGCCCACCCCCATCACCTTCTCCGCCGGGGTGATCCGCATTCGCGACTACCTCACCGTCACCGAGGCAGTGCATCTCGCCGACGAGCTGCTCTACCACGTCAAACAGCAGGGCAAGCACAACATCGCCTGCTACGAGGGCAAAAAGATCCGGCTGATCCGGCCGTTGCCGGACGACGCAGAGGCATAGCCGCCTTCTGCCGCTCCCCCTGCTTCTGTTACCATCGCGGCCACGATCACTCACTGCATCGTGGCCGCAGGCCGCGATAACCCCGACTGGTGCCCCTATGTCCACAGCCTCCTTTGCCGAACTGGCCCTCTCCCCCCGCTTGCAGCAGACCCTGACCGAGCTCGGCTATGCCGCACCGACCCCCATTCAGGCTCGCGCCATTCCGGTCATTCTGGCAAGGCGCGATCTGATGGCGGGTGCCCAGACCGGCACCGGCAAAACCGCCGCCTTTGTGCTGCCGCTGCTGGAGCAGTTGCTTGCGCAGCCGCAAATGGCGTCCCCGCGCCCGATCCGCGCGCTGGTGCTGGTGCCGACCCGCGAGCTGGCGGTGCAGGTTGCCGAGAGTGTCGCGCGCTACGGGCAGGGGACAGGTCTCACCAGCACGCTGGTCTACGGCGGGGTGAGTATCGCGGCGCAGGTGGAGGCGCTTCAAGCCGGGGTGGATATCCTGATCGCCACCCCGGGCCGCCTGCTCGACCATCTGCGTCAGGGGGCCTTGAGCCTGGATAGCCTCCGCCATCTGGTGTTTGACGAGGCGGATCGCATGCTCGACATGGGCTTTATGGACGAGATCAAGGCACTGCTCAAACAGATCTCGGCGGATCGCCAGACCCTGCTCTTCTCCGCCACCTGCGACGACAACCTGTTTGCCTTGAGCAAGGTGCTGCTGCGCGACCCCGAGCTGATTGAAGTGGCACCGCGTAACACCACGGCGGCCGAGGTGGAACAGCGGGTCTACACGGTGGATAGCGATCGCAAGCTGGCGCTGGTCGAACACATGCTCAAAGTGAAAGGGTGGGCACCGGCACTCATCTTCAGCCGCACCCGTCAGGGGGCGGACAAACTGGCCCAGCAGCTTGGCAAGGCGGGCATCAATGCGCTCGCCTTCCACGGCGATCTATCGCAAAGCGCGCGGGGAAAAGTGCTGCTGGAGTTTCGCGCCGGTACCCTGCAGGCACTGGTCGCCACCGACGTGGCGGCCCGCGGCCTCGATATCAGCGATCTCAACTATGTGATTAACCTCGAGTTCCCGTTTGTGGCCGAGGATTACGTCCACCGTATCGGGCGCACCGGTCGCGCCGGCAACAAGGGGCTCGCCATTACCCTGTTCAGCCCGGAAGATGCGCCCCTGCTTGAGAAGGTGGAAGCTGTGCTCGACACCCGTTTGCCCCAGCAGTGGTTTCCGGGCTTTGAGCCGGATCTCACCCGCTTCGAGCCCGAGCCGCGCCGCAACAGCAAGGCGGCCCAGAAGCAGCGCGCCAGAAAGCAGGCGCTCGCTGGCAACAAGGGTGGCAAGGGCAAGCGTTAAGCTTGCCCTGCACCGCCAATAAAAAAACGCCCGCATGGGCGTTTTTTGTTATCTGACAGGGGCCAGCTCTTGGCGAGTAGCACCCTAGCGGGTCGCCAGCACCAGTGGCAGGGATCGCAAAATTTGCCGCTCCGCCAGGGTCGAGAGAATAAACATCACCATATAGCCGAGCCCCAGCGCCACGATAATCGCCACCACATTGGCAGTGAATTCGGCCACTAGATAGTAGGCGGCAACCAGCGCCACTATGCCCGCCAACCGGATCAACAAACTCTGGGTAAAGTGACCGTGAGCCTTGATATAGGCGAGCTGATAGCCGTTGAGCATCATAAAGATAAAGAAGATGGAGAAGTGGAACAGCACAGGCACCGCCCCCACGTAGTCGGCGGGGAAGAACAACAGCACCAGCGGCTTGCCCGCCAGCAACATCAAGCCAAAGAACGCCAGGCTGACGATGGCGGAGAGACGGAAGATCCAGCGGCGAATAAGCCTTATCTGGCGGTGATCGCCGTTGCGCAGATTGACCGCCAGCTCCGGCAGCACAAAGCGGTAGATAGGGAAGACAAACAAGGTGGTCATATAGGTGAAGATGGGGCGCACCACCACCTGAAAATCCCCCAGCTCGTCGATGCTGAAGTGACGGATGGTGAGCAGCACAGTGATGTAAATCATCAGAATGCTGGCCCCCGCCTCCAGGGATGCGGTAAAGCTCTTCTTCACATAGCTCACCATCTCGGGGCCGAGCGCCACCTTGGCCAGCGGCCTGGTGGCGATGGCCCGACGGCGCGAAACATACATATAACCGGCGATAGCGAGCGACGAGAAGGTCAGCCCGTAGAAGAGCGAGGCGAGCGCATCCATCCCGAGTCCAAAGTAGCAGGTCATAAACAGCAGACCGTTGGCCAGCGGCTCCAGCCAGGTGACCCGGTTGGAGAGCTCATACATCCGGTACATGGCCACCAGATTGGTGAAGTAGACCTTGAGCCCCAGCCCGAAGATCACCCCCACCAGTTGCAGATACTCCACCCGGATATGGAGCCCGTGCTTGATATAGGGGATCACCGCCCCCCAGGTGAGCAGCACGATGCCGATGAGGAAGTAGCGAAAGATATTGATGATGTCCCGATCGTTTTTGGTCTGGGAGTAGCTCACCACCATGGAGGAGCGAAAACCTGTCATCAGGATAAAAGAGAGGGAGATCAAATCCACCACGCTGTTGAACAGCGCCAGCTCCCCCTTGGCGACCCACTGCGCCAGCCACACCTTGAAGGCGAAGCCGATAACGATGCTGACCAGCGAGGCCCACATCCCGGTGATAAAGGCCTGCTTGAGGCGCGCGAGAGAGGCGTATTGCATAACGAAAATGGATAACTTTCAGGGAAAAGAGAGAGGGCCATCTTATGAAAGCCTCCCTCCCTTGAACAGCGTTAATGCCACGCACTCACAGCCACCAAAAAAGCCGCCAATGCAAAACACCCGCTTATTTCCTGAAAGCGGGCGTTTTGTGGTGTGCCGTTATGGCTGCTGATTGCAGCGATGGCAAGGCTTGCTGCCAGTCTGTCGCGCAGCGGCTATGACTGCGGCGCCGCCTTGATCAGCTCCTCGTAGTGATCAATCAGCTCGGGGCCATGCAGCGGCGAGTCGTGACCGCCAATCACCGTCTTGATCGGCAACTTCATCGCTTTAAGCCGCTCGATGGTCTGCGGATAGGCCTTCACATTGGCAAAGCTCAGGTTGCCCAGCTTCTCCTTGAGGATGCAGTTGCCATAGAGCACCTGCTCGTCGGGGAAGTAGACAAAGATGCCGTCCGGCGTATGGGCCGGGCCCGCATAGAAGGCGCGCACCTTGCCCTCTTGCAGCTTGAAGTCGCCATCGTGCACCACGTTGGGCAACACCAGCGGCAGATCCGGGTACTCCGGCAGCCCCTTGCGGGTAAAGGCGACAATCTCGGCCCAGTCGCTCTTCATCAGATCTCGGGTCTGGCGGGTCGCCACCACCTTGGCCCCAATGGACTTCCAGTAGGCGTTACCACCCGCCCGGTCGGTGTGGTAGTTGGTATTGATCACCTCCAGCACCGGCTTGCTGCTGACTCTTTTTATCAGCTTGTGCAGCTCGCGGGCGGTATCCGGCGTCCAGGTCGCCCCCACCACCGTCACACCCTTGGCCCCGAAATAGACCATAGAGTTCTCTTTGACGTAGTAGTTATCCTCCACCACATAGACAGGGCCGCTCACCTGCTTGAGCTCGATCCCCGCCGCCCGCACGCTGCCACCCCAGAAACTCGCCATCAGCACCACGGCTCCGGCCAATGTGCACTTTATCCAACCTTTCATCATCTTGCTCCCTCGAACCAACCGCCCCCTCGCCACCCCTGTGGCAAGCCGGGCCTTTTAAGCAGTGGGCAGAAGATACGGGGGATGTGTGAGGGGAAAATGAGGTTGTGTGAAGAGAAGGTGAAGTCAGGGACAATTCAGAAAAATCAGGGGGGAATCGGCAGCGAGCCACGGCAAAAATTGCGATTGCTGGTGCAGGAAGTGGAGAGAGGTAAAGACTCAAAACGAAACGACAACACAGATAGCAGCCCCTCACCCTAGCCCTCTCCCGAGGGAGAGGGAATGGCCCGTGCCAATTCCAAGCCACATATATTCATCCGCACCACAGAGCCAACACACAATCAGCGGAGCATATTTGCCCCCTTCTCCCACTCTTGATCACAAACAAGGGGAGAAGGGCTGGGGATGAGGGGGGAGGTAACAATAAGTCCCATCATGTAGGGTCGATTAGCGCAGTGTAATCGTCCGTTTACCGCGAATAGCCTGATAGCCAGAGAAGCAGAAAACCCTGAACATCAGCGTCACCTCACCCCCTTACTTTCGCGATCGTCCGAATACGCTTCGCTATTCGAACCTACGGCCTTTAGCTATTCGAATAGCTGACAATTTATAAAAAAATATAACAACCTCACACAAGATGATTTCATGGGTTATTCCTCCAATATGAGGCCACCACCGGCCCCGCCCATTCTGGCATTAAAAGGTCATTAAAAAGGCAATAAAGATTGTTAGGGGTTTGAGAGTGCTTGCGAGGGAATCTCCAAGCTTTTTTTAGCTTTTCCTCATAAATACCCAATCCACCATCATCAAACATCATTATTTTAAAATCTGGTCTGTTTATAGAAAGCTCTTTTATTCCCTTCATAAACTCATTCTTTTCATCTATTACTATCTTCTCTAAGTCCCTAGCATAGCGATATATTCTATTATGGTATGACGATACCCTTGCAGAGGTTGCAGCCGTAGTTACCCCCATACCCAATGGGGCATAAACCTTTCCATTTACTTCTATTGGTGTGTTGATACCATTGCGTCTCATCGTGCCAATGCCAGAATCTGTCAAAGGCTCATCCCTAGCTAATCCAATCACACCTTTCATTTCATAGAGACCAGCTTCTTCAGGCCAGTTACGAATAAATGTTTTTATTAATTCCTGTTGTGAAAATAACTCAGGCTCAATGCCTTTATTGTGATTTTTCACATCAATAAAAAGAACTACGTCATTATATACCCTTAGAAATAAAATCCACTCTGAGCGTTCTGAATACTGTTCAGTAGGAGCGACTGCATTACATGGTAGGTGTAGGTGATGAATTCCCCAATCAGCCCATAACATGTCTGTTCTTTTATTCTTTTTTTTACTGCTAGTATCATTGAAAAGTGTCAATGATTTACTTTGATACGGATTTACATCACCACCTGCAATAAACAGTTCCTCTATTCGCTTTAGGCCTTTCTCTGCCTCTTTCGGAATAAAGGCTGGGAATTTATCTGATTTATATACATGCCTTGTTGCATTTGGTATATAACGCAAAATGAAATCACACCATCTAAGCAAAGGATTGTGTAAATTTTCAGGTGCAGTTTTATCATATGATAGACCGAATGCGTCAATTGCTTTTTCCGCAATTTCATCAACTTCCTTCACAAAGTCGATATTGTCAGATGCTCTTGTCATATTTAAACCATTGCAATGAGAAATAATTCCAAGACTTATAGTAAGCTGTGTTCCAACCATTTACTAGCTTAGATCTTATCCCAATAAGGTTCGTAATCTGCGTGGTTATGATTTCACTCAATAAATAAACCCACCCGCATAACGGATGGGTTTGCTTTTCTTATTGCCGGTAGATCCCAAGAAATTTAACTCACAACAGCACTCACCCCAACGGCGGCGTCCGTGGCGGCACCATACGCTTGCTGCCGGTGGACTCGAAGGCCGAGGCGAAGCGCAGCAGCTTGTATCCATCACAGGAGCCTCCGGCGCAGACCAACCCCAAACTAAAATAGTGCAACCATGGCTAATAAACGGCGTTTTCACTGACGGGTATGATGCAGGACAGATGTATCGCTTGTTAGTGAGATAAGGAACCAAGGTCATGGCTATTCATGGAGCTACCCCGGTGATGTTGAAGGCTATCGACAGCCTGCAGCTCGCCAGCGTCAATTCCGGCAGCAATCAGAAGCTTGCCCTTCATCTGGGTGAAGGCAAGGAGTACACCATTCATATCGGCAAGAGTGGGGATGTCTCGGTACAACGGGACCTGGCCCATTTAAGCACGCTGGGCCGCATCAAAAATGCGGTGATCGATTTCTTTAGCCGCGCCACCACCAAGGGAGAGAGTGCACTCACCACCCGGGCCACTCAAATTCAGTCCGAGGTGCAGCGGCAGCTGACCGAACTTGGCCAAGCCAAGAAGATTGTGCAGCAAGCCTTTAACCAGCCCGTCAGCGAGTTCAAGAACGAGGCCCAATATCTGAAGCCGGGTAGCGACCCCAAGACAGCGACCATGGCCGACATCACAGATGCCAACAAGAAGCGCCTCGGTCTGGAGACGCTGAATAAGGACTCCCTGAGCTTTGTTCAGCAGCACTTCTCCAGCTTTATCAACGGTAAAGATGCCATCTTCAGCATGCTGAGCAGTCGGGTGATCGAGCGGACGATCGCCCTGCACGAGTCACTCTCGGGTGAGGCACTCTGTTCGGCGTTGAATACGCTAGGCCATGAATCGGAGGCGTTCAACGCCAAGGTCAATGCCGAGTTCAATCGCAGCTTCGTCCAGCTGTTTGAGCAAAGAGCCAACGCCGAGCTGGACGCCCTGACCAAGGCAAACACCCGCGCCAACAAGACCTCACCGTTGGTCGAAGAGCACACTGGCTCATCGGACGGGGAGAACGTCGCCGCCAAGATGAAGAAAAGCGTGCGCTTTAACGACAATCCGGTGAGCGATGTCCGGGTGTTCGAGCTGGAAGAGGGCCGAGCACTCAATATCAAGGTGTAACCCTTGCCATGAATATGGATGACGGCCCAGCCCGCTCGGTGGCGGGCCGTCTCTTTGTGATCGTGCCCTGCCCCTTCGAAGACGACCGGGCAACCGGACTGGAGTGTTGTGTTGGATATCTATCAGAAAATCGTGACCGAGCTGTCGGTCGAACCGCTGGCCTTCGATGAAAACGGCGTCTGCACGTTCGAGATCCAGCGAGCTGCAGAGGAAGCGAGCGCCACCTTTGTGGTCAATATCGTGGCTCAGCCCGACGAGATGGCACTGGTGCTCTCGGTGACCACGGCGAGCGATCTTCCCGAGCGCCTGTCTCGCGAATTGTTCCTGTGCTTTGGCGAGCATGCCCTCGCCCCCTTGCACCATGGTTACGGGGTCGGCATCTATCCCGGCACCGAGCGGGTATCATTTTTCTCCCGGATAGCACTGGGGAGCTATCGTCCGCAGCAGATCAGGGAGAGCCTCGCCGATCTGCTGGAGAAGGCCCACGAGTGGGAGGCCAGTTTGTCCCAGGATGAGCAGACCCCGCCTGTGACAAAAAGCGAAATGGGCGCGGGCCAGAACATCCGGGTGTGATGGCCAAAGCCAGAAAATGGACGAAAAAGGAGGGAGGCATGATGCCTCCCTCTCTCTTTGTGCCTGATCTAACAACTATCAGGCCAGCGGCGACGCTCAAGCCAACGGCGGCGTGCGTGGCGGCACCATACGCTTGCTGCCGGTGGACTCGAAGGCCGAGGCGAAGCGCAGCAGGTTGTTGTCGTCATAGGCGCGACCGGCGAAGGTCAGGCCCACCGGCATACCGATATCGGCCATCACGCCCATGGGGACGGTGACGGTCGGCACGCCGAGATGGCGAATGGCGAGGTTGCCGTTGGCAACCCAGATGCCGTTGCTCCAGGCGATATCGGCGGAGGCCGGATTCACGTCCGCATCAGCCGGGGCGACGTCAGCGACGGTCGGGAACAGCACGGCGTCGAGCTTGAGCCCGTCCATCCAGTCTTCCAAGTCCAGCTTGCGGGTCTTTTCCAGACCACGCAGGCCGTCCGGCACCGATGCAATCTCGTCAAAACGCTTGAGGCCGCGCTTGGCCATATTGACGTACTCGTCCATGCCCGCAGCCAGATCGCCCTCGCGGTTCGGCAGGGTACCCGGATCGTGGGGGAAGATCTTCGGCCCATCGACATCGGCCAGCTTGTTGAGCTTGGGATCACCGTTGGCGCGCAGGAAGTCGTCGAACGCCCAGCCGGAGAGCTCCCACAGCTCGTCGTTGAGAAACTCCGGGCTCACGATGCCGCGATTGAACACGGTCGGCGCGCCGGGTCTGTCCCCTTCGCAGTTGGAGACCAGCGGGAAGTCCACTTCGATGACTTCCGCGCCAGCGGCTTCCAGCGCCTTGCGTGCATCTTCCCACAGGGTGATCACGGTCTCGCGGGTATGGATGCGCTGACCGGTCGGGCCGCCGATACCGGGGTTTTCGCTGGTGCCGGCCAGTTCATCCTTGTTGATAAACATGCGCGGCACGCCGAGGCGCTTGCCCTTGAGGACATCGGCCTTGGCAGCCAGCTCCAGATAGGAGGCCGGACGCACTTCGGAGGCCTTGGGCAACTGCACCCAAGGCTGCATGCGCCACAGATCGCCACGGGTGTCGGCATCGTCAGCCACTACCACGTCCAGCACTTCCAAGAGGTCGTTCATGGTGCGGGCATAGGGCACCACCACATCCATGGTCGGAGTCAGCGGCCAGTTGCCGCGCACCGAGATGACGCCACGGGACGGGGTGTAGGCGCACAGGCCGTTGTTGGAGGCAGGGCCTCGGCCGCTCGACCAGGTCTCTTCCGCCAGACCAAAGGCGGAGAAGCTGGCGGCGGTGGCGGTACCGGCGCCGTTGGAGGAGCCGGAGGCAAACGGTGCGGTCAGGTAGTCGGCGTTGTAGGGGCTCTCGGCACGGCCATAGACGCCGCGCTGCATGCCGCCATTGGCCATCGGCGGCATATTGGTTTTGCCAAGGCAGATGGCACCGGCGGCGCGCAGGCGCTCCACGGTAAAGGCATCGCGCTGGGCCACCAGATCCTTGAAGGCCGGGCTGCCGGAGGCGGCAGTCAGCCCCTTGACCAGATAGCTGTCTTTGGCGGTGTAGGGGATGCCGTCGAGCGGCCCCAGGGTCTCGCCACGGGCACGACGGGCATCGGAGGCCTCGGCCTCTTTCAGCGCATCGGGATTGTGCACCACCACGGCGTTGAGTTTGGTGTCAGTCTCGGGGCCGTTGTAGGCCTCGATACGGGCCAGATAGGCCTTGACCAGTTCGACCGCTGTGGTGCGGCCTGATTCGAGCGCGGCACGCAGCTCGGCAATGGAAACCTCGGTCACTTCGATCATGGGGATCTCCTGTAAAAGGGTGACAGTTTGTCATGATGATCGCCGCATCAGCGCCTGCGACCATCACACTATCAAGGGATAAAACCCCACTGAGTGGGGTTTGGAATACTCACCGGAACCGGTTCTTATTTGCCGGAAGGGATCTGCTGAGTAATGCAGTGGATATTGCCACCGCCCAGCAGGATCTCGCGAGCCGGCACGCCGATCACGGTGTGCTCCGGGAAGATCTCTTCCAGAATGCGCTGGGCTTCGCCATCGGTGGCGGCATCCAGCAGCGGATAGACGATACGATCGTTGGTGATGAGGAAGTTCACGTAAGAACCGGCCAGACGGCCCTCGGCCTCGCGCGGCACACCGCTGCCGCTCTCGACACCGGCAGACTCCTCTTCAGTGCAGAACAGCGGGCCCGGCTGGGGCAGCTTCCACACTTTCAGCTTGCGACCCTTGGCATCGACCGCCGCTTCCAGCACCTTGAGGGCAGCCACGGAGCGGGCGTACTGGGGATCGTTCTGGTCGTCAGTCCAGTGCAGGGCCACTTCACCCGGACGCACGAAGCAGCACATGTTGTCGATGTGGCCGTCGGTTTCATCCATGTAGACGCCTTCGTCCAGCCAGATAAAGCTGGTGACGCCGAGATAGTCGCGCAGGTGAGCTTCGATCTGCTCTTTGGTCAGGTGCGGGTTGCGGTTTTCGTTGAGCAGGCACTCGGCGGTGGTCAGGCAGGTGCCTTCACCATCGACGTGGATAGAGCCCCCTTCCAGAATCAGCGGCGCGTCGTAGCGAGCCATGCCGTGCTGGGCCAGCATCTGGGCAGCGACCTCTTCATCCTGATTCCACGGGTAGTAGAGACCGCCCTTGTGACCGCCCCAGGCGTTGAAGCCCCAATCCACCCCACGGCACTCGCCGGCAGCGTTGGTGACGATGGTCGGGCCGGTATCGCGAGCCCAGCAGTCATCGCTGTTCATCTCGACCAGGGTGACGTGAGCGGGCATGATGGCGCGGGCCTGCTCCATAAACTGGGCCGGTACCCCCATAAAGACCGGGGTGGCGCCACCGATGGCATCGGCCACCTTGGCGAAGGTCTCTTGCGCGAAGCGACCGGCTACGCGCCAGTTGTCCGGGCGAAACGGCCAGATCATCCAGACGGCCTGCTGGTGCGCCCACTCGGCGGGCATGGTGAAGCCGTCGGCGGCCGGCGTGGAGTTAATGGTCTTGATGCTCATCGCAAGGCTCCTTGCATGGATTGAGGCCCCCGTTTACGCCCGATGCGGCGCGGGAACCTTGGAAAAATAAGAGTGGGTCGCAGAGTAAGACGTTGCGCCCCCATCCATCAAATGAATAGGATGGATTGTCCCATAAACACGGCGAATAATCCCCCCATGAAACTGCACCAGCTCGACCTCAATCTGCTGCTCGCTTTTGACGCCCTGATGACGCAAGGGAGCGTCACCCGCGCCGCCGAGGCGCTCTTTATCAGCCAGCCCGCCATGAGCCACTCCCTTAACCGACTGCGCACCTTTCTCGGCGACCCGCTTTTGGTACGCACCCCGCAGGGGATGCTGCCAACCCCGCGCGCCCAGCGGTTGCATCTCGGGGTGCAGCAGGCGCTGCGGCTGCTGGAGCAGCAGCTCACCGAGGAGGAAGAGTTCGAGCCAAGCCAGTCGAAGCGGCGCTTCGTGCTCTGCACCACAGATTACGTGGAGTGCGTGCTGATCCCGCCGCTTATTCAGCGGCTCAGAGGGCTGGCGCCGGGGGTCACCATCGAGATCCGCATCCTGCGCGACACCCTGCCCGAAGCAGAGCTGGCAAGCGGCGAGATCGATCTGGTGCTGGGCTTTGACGAGTACATGCAGGTGCCGGGGTATCTGGGCAAGGAGACCTGGCTCACCGAGCCGCTGGCCGGGCTGGTGCGCGCCGATCTGCCGATTGCCAAATCGGCCCCCGCCGGTACCGAGGATGACCCCTCCCAGTGGCAGGAGCGCATCACCCTGCAGCAGCTTATCGCCATGCCCCATGTGTTCCACTCGCCCCTTGGCACCTCGGAGGCGAGCCTCGACCGCTATCTGAAGAGTCAGGGCTTTAGCCGCACCATCTCGGTCAACAGCCAGAGCTATATGTCCGCCGCTGCCATCGTCAGCCAGAGCGATCACCTGCTGGTGCTGCCCAGCATGGTGGCCGAGCTGCTCGCCACCCACTGGCCGCTGAAAAGCCTGCCGCTACCCGCAGACGTGCCGGATTACCACCTAAACTGCGTCTGGCATCCCGTGCACGCGCAGCAACCGGCGCTGGTGTGGCTGAAAGATTTGATGAAGGAGCTGGTGGGGCCGAGGTAAGGCCGCGGCGTCTGGCATCAAAGATTGATGGAAAAGCCTGGCAAGGGCTGAGACCAGAAACAACAGTGGCTCCCGAGAGAGCCACTGTTGTTTCTGCAGTATCGCGTTACGCCCGCAGGGCCCGCATCAGCTGGGCGACTACGTCGTCGAGCAGGGGGCGATCGGGGCGGCACTGGGCGAAGGTGACCAGCCCTTGCAGGTTGATCAGCAGCAGGGCGGTGAGGGTGTGGATATTGCTATCCGGGGCCAGCTCGCCCTTGGCCTGCGCCTGCGTCAGCAACTCGGCCAGATCCTGCTCCAGCTCGCCATAGATCCCCTTGACCCGCTGGGTCAGCTCCTCATCCTGCTCGCTCAGCTCCATCATAGTGCGAGTCACCAGACAGGAGCCGCAGAGCGCCTCCCCTACAATCCGGTCGAGATAGGCCGCAAGGCCCGCCAGCGGGCTCGGGTTGTCGAGCAGGGAGCGGCGCAGGGTGCGTTTACCCTCGACATAGTGATCCACCGCCGCCAGCAGCAGGCCGCGCTTGTTGCCAAAGGCGCCGTAAATGCTGCCCGGGTGCAGGCCGGTGGCAGCCACCAGCTCCTGCATGGTGGTCTTGGCATATCCCTTGGCGCGAAACGCTTCCATGGCATTTCGCAGTACCTCGTCCCGATCAAACTCGGCTATGCGCATGGTTCCTCCCGTGGGAAATGGTTCACCGGCAAGGGGCAACAGAGCCCGCCGATAAAGAGTGGCTGGAAAGGGCGGCAAGTTTACCCCAGCCGCCCGCTCGGGCCAATCTTCTTGAACGCGCATTCAAAAAAAGCTTGCGCCCGACGCAAAAAACGTCTTGAATGCACGTTCAAGAATAACCCGTTCAGGACAACCTATCATGAATACCCTGTTTCAGCCGTATCGACTCAATGACACTCTGACCCTGGCCAACCGTTTCATGATGGCCCCGCTCACCCGCTGCATGGCAGGCCCAGGTCTGGTGCCGACCGAGCAGATGGCAGCCTATTACGGCCGCCGCGCCGATATCGGCCTGATTGTTTCCGAGGCCGTCATCATCCGCCCCGACGCGCAGGGCTACCCCAATACCCCGGGCCTCTTCACCCAGGCTCAGATCGATGGCTGGAAGAAAGTGACCAGCGCCGTGCACGCCAAGGGTGGCAAGATCTTCGCCCAGCTGTGGCACGTCGGTCGCCTCTCCCACCCCTTCTTCCATCAGGCTGAAGTGCTGGCCCCCTCTGCCGTGGCGCACGAGGGCACTGTGCCCCGCATGCGCGAGCTCACCTATCAGGTGCCGCGCGCCCTGACCGAGGCCGAAATAGCCCTGCTGGTACAGGATTACGCCCAAGCCGCAGCCAACGCCATCGAGGCGGGCTTTGACGGGGTGGAGATCCACGGCGCCAACGGCTACCTGATCGACCAGTTCCTGCACCACTCCACTAACCTGCGCACCGACAACTACGGCGGCAGCCCGGAAAAGATGAGCCGCTTCGCGCTGGAAGTGGTCGATGCCATCAGCGCCCGCATCGGTGGTGATCGGGTAGGTATTCGCCTCTCCCCGGGTGCCTATGTCCATCTGGCGGGCAGCCCGGAAGATCGCGCCGTGTTCGACTATCTGCTGGGCAAGCTCAACGATCGCCCGCTGGCCTATATCCACCTCGGCATCTTTGATGACAACCTCACCTTCGATTATCTGGGTGGCCGCGCCTCCGACTATCTGCGCGCCCACTACAAGGGCAATCTGGTCGGGGTGGGCAACTACGACGCCGAGCGCGCCGCTGCGGCCATCGAGGCCAACCGCTTCGATCTGGTGGCTATCGGTCGTCCGCTTATCGCCAACCCGGACTATCTCGCCAAAGTGAAAAATGGCGAAGCACTGGTGCCCTACGCCGATACCATGCTGGCTGAGCTGGTATAACCACGAAGCCATCGCCAGACAACAGGCAATAAAAAACGAGGGGAGCTGTTGCTCCCCTCGTGCTATCTGGCTAATGCCGTATTGCGTTGGTGCGGATGCTTAATTGGTACGAAATAGTGCCTCGATGGAGAGCCCCTGGCTCAGCAGGATCTCCCGCAGACGGCGCAGCCCCTCCACCTGGATCTGGCGTACCCGCTCGCGGGTCAGGCCAATCTCGACCCCCACATCCTCGAGGGTGGCCGGCTCGTAACCCAGCAGACCGAAACGACGGGCCAGCACTTCCCGCTGCTTGGGGTTGAGCTCCTCCAGCCAGTGCACGATGCTGCTGCGCATATCATCTTCCTGAGACTCCAGCTCAGGCCCCATGCCGCGTTCATCTGAAAGCACATCCAGCAATGCCTTGTCGCGATCGCCACCGATGGGGGTGTCCACCGAGGTGATCTTCTCGTTGAGCTTGAGCATGCGGTTCACGTCATCCACCGAACGATCCAGCGCAAAGGCGATATCCTCGGCGGTCGGTTCATGATCGAGACGGTGAGAGAGTTCGCGCGCGGTGCGCAGGTAAACGTTTAACTCTTTGACCACATGAATGGGCAGACGGATGGTGCGGGTCTGGTTCATGATGGCCCGCTCTATGGTCTGGCGGATCCACCAGGTAGCATAGGTAGAGAAACGGAAGCCGCGCTCGGGGTCGAACTTCTCGACCGCACGGATAAGACCGAGGTTGCCCTCTTCGATAAGATCCAGCAGCACCAGGCCACGGTTGTTGTAACGGCGGGCGATTTTCACCACCAGTCGCAGGTTGGACTCGATCATGCGCTTGCGGGCGGCTTTGTCACCCCGCAAAGCACGACGGGCGTAGTAGACTTCCTCTTCGGCAGTGAGCAGCGGGGAGAAACCTATCTCCCCCAGATAGAGTTGCGTGGCATCCATCACCTTGTTCAGCTCAGGTGCCAGCAACTCATCGGAGATAATATCTTCCGCCTCGGCGGCTACCTCCTGCAACTCTTCTACTTCGTGAGATTCGGGTTCAGCGTCAAACTCTAACTCTGCATCCTGCATTACCAGTTGTTCTTGGCTCATGGTGTGTCTCCCTGACGTTACCAGAGTAAGACGGTCTCTCTGGGGTTAACGCTTTGGCAAATAGCTCATCGGATTGATCGACTTGCCTCTGTACCGGATCTCGAAATGCAATCGCACATCCGGCGCGTCCGTGCTACCCATGTTGGCAATGACCGAGCCCCCCTTGACGCTGTCCCCTTCCTTCACCCGCAACTCGTCGTTGTGTGCGTAAGCGGAGAGATAGTCATCATCATGCTTGAGGATAATCAGCTTGCCGTACCCCCTTAAAGCACTGCCAGCGTATACCACTTTACCGCTGCTGGCGGCGTAGACGGGTTGCCCCTTCTGGCCGGCTATGTCGATCCCCTTGTTACCCTGTTCTGCAACAGAGAACCCCTCGACAATCCGGCCTTTTGCGGGCCAGTGCCAAGCAAGTCTCGACTGGGAGTTGTTCATTTTTTGTTCTTTGGACTGAGCGTATTCCTTCGGTGCTGCCGGAGCAACGGATTTCTGAGAGATGAACGGCGTGGTCTGACCAGATCCACTCGGCTCGGCCAACGGACGCGGACCGCTGCTCGGACGGCTCACGGCCACCGGCGTTACGGTTGCCGGACGAGTCGCAGCCACCATCTGGGTCGAACCGCCGCCTGCGGTCTGGACATTGAGCACCTGACCCGGTTGCAGCGCATAGGGGGCACTCAGGTTGTTGCTCTGGGCCAGCGCCTGCGGCGTCATGCCGAACTGGCGGCCGATGCTGCTCAGGGTATCGCCGCGGCGCACCTCATAGGTACCGGCACTGCGGCTGCTGCCAACACTGGCGCTGGAACCATCGAGCCGCAGTCGCTGCCCCGGATAGATGTTGTAGGGCGGGCTGATATTGTTGAGGCTGGCCAGCGACGGCACGTCGTTGCCGGAGTTGAAGGCGATGGAGTAGAGGGTATCGCCCCGCTTCACCACATAGCTGCCGCCCTGAATGGGGGCGCTGACCTGGGCACCGCTTTGGCGAGCCGGAATGGTCGAGACAAACTGCCCCTCATCAACACCATCTACCGGAGCTGCATTTTTACTGGAGGAGCAGGCAAGCAGCAGCCATGACAACACCACGACACTGCTTCCTTGCCAAATACGCGAACGCATAATGGATCCTTAACGACTAAACCAGAAATAGGCCACCACGGCCAGACCAATACAGAGCCAACCGAGCACATCTACGTAGTGCATCAGTTTGCGTTCCATCTTCTCGCCACCCCAACGCATCAGGCCCGCAACCAGGAAAAAGCGCATGCCACGACCGATGAGGGAGGTGATGATGAAGGGCAGCAGAGCCATTTGCAACAACCCTGCCGTCACGGTAAACACCTTGTAGGGGATAGGGGTGAAGCTGGCAATGAAAATGACCCAGATCCCCCACTGCTCAAACCAGTTGCGAGCAATCTCGATCTTGTCCTGATAGCCCACAGACTCCACCAGTGGCAGCACGACCGGATCCCACAGGGCATAGCCAAGGGCATAGCCAAACAGGGCGCCCAGCACAGAGAAGACGGTAGCCAGCGTAGCGTAGTGCCACGCCTTGTGGGGCTTGGCGAGCGCCATCGGTGCCAGCATCACGTCCACCGGGATCGGCCAGAATACCGACTCGATGAAAGCGGTGATGGAGAGATACCAGGGGGCATGCTTGTGGCGAGCCCACTGCATCACCAGAACGTACAAACGGGAAAACAACTTCACTCAACATCTCCGTCAATCAGGGGAACAAAACGTACCGGCTCCAGAATACGGCTGGTCAGCTGGGATCCGGATCGTTCGATCAACTGCAGGGTCTGCTGGCTGTCACCCACGGGCAACACCAGTCGGCCCCCTTCGGCCAGCTGATCGGTGAGCGCCGTCGGGATCTCGCTCGCCGCGGCCGTCACCAGAATGGCGTCATAAGGCCCCTTGTTGGGCCACCCCAGCCAGCCGTTGCCGTGCTTGGCCGAGACATTGTGCAGATCGAGCTGGCGCAGTCGGCGTCTGGCCTGGAACTGCAGCGACTTGATCCGCTCCACGGTATAAACATGCTCCACCAGATGGGCGAGGATCGCCGTCTGGTAGCCCGAGCCAGTGCCAATCTCCAGCACATGGGCCGGATTGTTTTGCATCAGCAACTCGGTCATTCGCGCCACCATATAGGGCTGCGAAATGGTCTGGCCGTGGCCGATGGGCAGGGCGGTGTTGTCCCACGCCTTGTGCGCCATGGCCTCGTCCACGAACAGCTGGCGCGGCACTTTCGCGATGGTCGCCAGCACGCGAAAATCGCGAATATCCTGCGCAATGAGCTGATTTAACAGGCGCTGTACTATCACACCACCCTCATCCCTGCAGATCTAACCAGGCCCCCAGACCGGCGAGACTGTCGTAGGCAGTCATGTCGATGGTCAGAGGGGTAATCGAGACATAGCCCTGCTCGATGGCAGCAAAATCGGTGCCTTCACCGGCATCCTGCTGGCTACCGGGGGGGCCGATCCAGTAGATGGGCTGGCCACGGGGATCCTCGGTGCAGATCACCGACTCCGCCCGGTGGCGGTTGCCAAGGCGGGTGGTCTTGATCCCCTTGATCTGCTCGAGGGGCAAGTCCGGCACGTTGACGTTGAGGATCTGATCGGCAGGCAGGGGGTGTTTCATCAGCCCCTTCACCAGCAGGGCCGCATAGTGGGCCGCCGTGGCGAAGTGGGTCTTGCCTACCAGCGAGATGGCGATGGAGGGGTAGCCAAGATGGCGCCCCTCGGTGGCCGCGGCGACCGTGCCCGAGTAGATGACATCATCCCCCAGGTTGGCACCGTGGTTGATGCCGGCCACCACCATGTCGGGTTCAGGACGCACCAGCTCGTTGACCGCCAGATGCACGCAGTCGGTCGGCGTCCCCTTCACCGCATAGCTCTCGCACCCATTAAAGCCGTTTTCTGCAATGCGGGTAACCCGCAGCGGTACTTCCAGCGTCAGGGAGTGACTCGCGCCGCTGCGGTTGCGATCCGGCGCCACCACAATGACCTCGCCGCAGGCGCGCAGCGCCTCGCTGAGGGCACGAATGCCCTCGGCATGCACACCATCATCATTACTGACCAGAATTCGCATCGGTCTGATTCCTGAAACCGTGATCGGCCTCTTCGGCCTGCATTAACTCGCGCACCACGCTGGTGGCAAACGCGCCCGCCGGCAGGAAGAAGGAGAGGGTCAGCGCCTCGCCGTCCAGCTGCCAGCTCATCTGCTCCGGCTTGAGCAGCAGGGGGCGCCTGTCCTGATCCAACCCGGCTTTCTCCAGCCCGTCACACCAATCGCTGTAAGGAGCCAGCACGCCCTGTTCGAACTCGGCAGCGGCGCCCTGACTGGCCAGGCGGCCACGGCCCCACTGGGGGGCGGTGAGCTGCACGTCGCCGGAGGCAAGACGCGCTTCCAGCTCGGGGGGCACGCTCTCTTCGCTGAAGATGGAGTGGCTGCCCTTGAGCATCACGCAATCACCGGCCAGCAGCTGATGAGCCAGCCCCTGCTCGATACGGGCGCTGACAATGGCGTTGAACAGCATGCTGCGGGCGGCAGAGAGGTAGAGGGAACGCTTGTTGCGATCCTTGATCCGCTTGCCGGCAAACATCGCCTTGGCCGCTTCCAGGTTGTTGCCATCGCGGCCAAAACGCTGCTCACCATAGTAATTGGGCACGCCCTGAGTGGCGATGGCCTGCAGGCGCGCTTCCAGCCCGTCGGTTTGTTCCAGACCGGTGAGACGCAGGGTGAAGTGGTTGCCCTTGAGGTAGCCAACCCGCAATTTGCGGTTGTGACGCCTGGCTTGCAGGATCTGGATGCTGTCGCTCTCGATAACCGACAAGTCCGGTTCGGCCTTGCCCGGCAGGTGAATGCCGAACCACTGCTCGGTCACCGCGTGGCGATCTTTCAGGCCCGCCCAAGTCACCGCATTGCGGTTGACCCCGGCCGCATCGGCCAGCAGACCCGCCACCCAGGCGGTGTTCTCGCCGGTTTTGCGCACCCGGACGAAGATATGCTCCCCTTCACCGCAAGGCTCAAACCCGAGATCTTCATTGACCACGAAATCGGCGGCCTCGGCCTTGAGGATACCGCGGGCAGTGGGCGCCCCGTGCAGATAGGCAAGTTGTTCCAGCATTATTGTTTCACCAGTAGGACGACGGCTTCGGTGGCGATCCCTTCCTTGCGCCCCGTAAACCCAAGCTGTTCGGTGGTGGTCGCCTTGACGTTCACCCGGTTCAAATCACATTGCAGATCGGCGGCCAGCACGGCGCACATGGCGTCGATATGGGGGGCCATTTTGGGGGCTTGGGCGATGATGGTCACATCCAGGTTGCCGATGGCATACCCCGCCTTCTGTACCCGGGCAAAGACATCCCGCAGCAGAATGCGACTGTCGATCCCCTTGAACTCGGCAGCGGTATCGGGGAAGTGGCGACCGATGTCACCGGCACCGATAGCCCCCAGCAGGGCATCGCTTACCGCGTGCAGCACCACATCGCCGTCGGAGTGGGCAACCAGCCCCTGCTCGTAGGGAACCGGCACGCCACCCAGCATGCAGGGGCCAACACCACCAAATTTATGAACATCAAAACCATGACCAATGCGCATCATCAGCGGCAACCTCCCAACATGCTGAAACCAACCCCATCAATTTTGTGTACGTCCACACCATGTCCAATCCGGATCATGCTAACTCCTTGTTCGGGCCTGTTTGTTCGAGACGCTCTGCTCTGAACGGTCTGTTCTGACTGAGGACTTATGCCTGCTGGCTTAAAAACAGCCCCGCCAGCGACAAGTCTTCCGGCCGGGTCACTTTGATATTGTCGGCGCGCCCCTCCACCATCCGCACCGTGAATCCGGCCCGCTCCATGGCGGAGGCCTCGTCGGTGATGGTGGCGCCCAGCAGCAGTCCCTCTTCCAGCGCCCGTTGCAGGGCACGGGTCGGGAACATCTGCGGCGTCAGGGCATGCCAGAGCTGCTCGCGCTCGACGGTAGCTATGATATTGCCCTCCCCATCGGAGCGTTTCATGGTATCGCGCACCCGACTGCCGAGAATGGCACCGCCACAGTTCATGGCCGTGGCAATCAGCGCATCGAGATCGCCGTGAGTCAGGCAGGGGCGGGCCGCATCGTGCACCAGCACCCACTCCCCTTGCGCCACATGGAGGCCATTGAGGACGGAGAAGGCGCGCTCGGCGCCTCCCTCTACCCGCACAATGCGCGGGTCGGCCGCCACGGGCAGGGCCTCGAACCAGTGGTCATGGGGCGCCAGCGCCACGATCACCTGGGCGATAGCCGGGTGGGAGAGCAGCCGCTCCAGGGTATGTTCGAGAATGGTTTTACCCGCCAGTTGCAGGTACTGCTTGGGGCAATCGGCCCCCATTCGACTGCCGATACCGGCGGCAGGGACGATCGCCGTCAGGCCGGATACCCGGCAGGCATCAGTCATCGTAGGGCTCATCGTCCGGCGCTGTCTCTTTGTCTTTCTCTTTGGGGATGATCCGGTAGAAGGTCTCCCCCTGCTTGATGTAACCCAGATCGTTGCGCGACAACTCCTCGATGGCCTCGAGGCCAGAGGTGAGATCATCTATCTCGCGGTAAATGAGGTCGTTACGATCCTTGAGAGTTTGGTTGTCCCGCTGTTGCTGCGAGATGGCCTCCGACAGGTTCTGATAATCGGATAGCCCGTTCTTCCCCAGCCAGAGGTCATATTGCAGTCCCCCCAGCAGGAGGATCAGGATCAGGGTGAATAGCCGCATGCACTAGGTCTCCTTCAGGCGGCCTAGTGTCCCATATTCGGTGCCAAGACAAAAGAAAGCGAGCACCCGGGAGCCACCGGCCGAACATAAAAAAGTGCCCAAGAGTGAATCAGATAGCACAAAGCCCCGCCAAACCGGTGCAAGGATGGCCAACCAGGGCGCTCCTTTGTCCGGGGGCGGGGCTCTCAATCAGAAAGCGGTAAGGGGGATCAGTTCACCACGACCGGCTCTCCCGCACTCTCGGCCGGAGTGTTGTACTCCTCCTCGGCATCGCGGAAACGCTCCAGCATCGCTTTTGAGGGCGCTTCGCCCAGCAGACTGCCCACCACGATGGCCAGCAGTGCAAACAGGAAGCCCGGGATGATCTCATACAGCCCCAGCCAGCCGAACTGCTTCCAGACGATGACGGTGATGGCACCGACCAGCATGCCGGCCAGCGCGCCGTTGCGGGTCATCCGCGGCCACAGCACGGAGAGCAGCACCACGGGGCCAAAGGCGGCACCGAAACCGGCCCAGGCGTAGCTCACCAGCCCCAGCACCCGGTTTTCCGGATTCATGGCGACGGCGATGGCAATCACGGCGATCAGCAGCACCATCAGGCGACCCACCCACACCAGCTCACGCTGGGAGGCGTTCTTGCGCAGGAAGGGCTTGTAGAGATCCTCTGTGATGGCGCTGGAGCAGACCAGCAGCTGGCAGCTTAAAGTGCTCATCACCGCCGCCAGAATGGCGGAGAGCAGCACACCAGCGATCCAGGGGTTGAACAGGATCTTGGAGAGTTCGATAAAGACCCGCTCCGGGTTGCCGGTTACCCCTGCCGCCACTTCCGGGAAGCGGGCGAAGTAGGCCAGACCGAAGAAGCCGATGGCCACCGCGCCTGCGAGGCAGAACACCATCCAGGTCATGCTGATACGGCGGGCATTGGCCATGGAGTGGTGGGAATCCGCCGCCATGAAACGGGCCAGAATGTGGGGCTGACCGAAGTAACCAAGGCCCCAGGCCATCAACGAGATGATGGCGATCACATCCAGATTCTTGAACATGTCGAGGTTGGTGGCGCTCTTGGCGGCCACCTCGATCATGGCGCTGTCCACCCCGCCGACGGCGATGATGACGAAGACCGGGGTCAGGATCAGGGCAAAGATCATCAGGGTCGCCTGCACCGTGTCGGTCCAGCTCACCGCGAGGAAGCCGCCGAAAAAGGTGTAGGTAATGGTGGCGGCGGCACCGACCCAGAGGGCGGTGTTGTAATCCATGCCGAAGGTGCTCTCGAACAGACGGGCACCGGCCACCACGCCGGAGGCGCAGTAGATGGTGAAGAACAGCAGGATCACCAGCGCCGAGAGGATGCGCAGCACCTTGCTGTGATCTTCAAAGCGATAGGTGAAATAGTCCGGCAGGGTCAGGGCATTGCGATTCTTCTCGGTATGTACCCGCAGGCGACCCGCTACCCAGCGCCAGTTGAGGTAGGCACCGATGACCAGACCGATAGCGATCCAGCTCTCGGAGATGCCGCTGACGAAGACGGCGCCGGGCAGGCCCATCAGCAACCAGCCGCTCATGTCGGAAGCGCCGGCAGAGAGAGCGGTCACCCAGCTCCCCATTCGGCGGCCGCCCAGAATGTAGTCATCAAAGTTGCGGGTGGCGCGATAGGCGACGAAGCCGATCAACACCATCCCGAGGATATACACCAGGAAGGTGATTAACATGGGTGTGCTAGCTGTCATGCAAAACTCCGTTTTGTGTCATTCTCTGCCCACTCTGGTGACGGGCTCATCCCTAAAAAACCGGCCTAGCTTAATCAGCCGTTCGCGCCAGCTCAACCACTTTTAACAAACACAAAACACAATAAAAACCTTTGCGCATCAAATCATCTGCCGCATCAAGAGGATGGCGCCAGATTTCCTGCCGTGGCCGTGACGGTCATCTCGCCGCGCCAGCCGCTACTGAGCGTTATGTTTTCACATTTTGTTACTATCCATTTTTTTACAAGCCAGCGCCCCGCTCCTACACTCCCCGCCCTGTCTCATCACACCAGTCAGAGGTCGGCACCATGTCATCTCATCTGTCACACCTGCGAACCCTCGCCCGCCGCCTTCACCCGGTGGAGGAGTCGGGTCATCTCATCAGACGGGCAAAGTATGTGGGGCGTCTCTGGCTCAATCCCGGCGCCCGCGCCCTCTATCGCCAGCAGCAGGAGCAACCACTGCTGGCGCAGGCGATCAGCCGCTTCCCCGATATTCTGGAAAAGCCGATCCACCCCTATCGCCACAAGGGGCTCCGCAAGCGCTTGCGAGCGGGGCTTATCAGCGGCCACTACCAACAGCTGGCTCGCCAGCTGCCCAAGGCGCAACAACTGGCAATCTACAGCGGGCGCGGCCTGCTGCTGGCCCAGTGGCAGAGCGACAAGCTAACGGCACCGCTGACCCTGCAACTGGATTACCAAACCCACATGGGCAAAGAGGGGGAGATGAGCCTGACCCTCAAGCTGGGTGACGCGGCGCTCTATTACATGGCCCTCAATCTGCGCCCCGCGCCGAACCCGACCCTCGAGATCTGCTCGCTGCAGGGCGGCAAGGGGCAGAGCGAGGAGATCAAGCTGGTCACCAAGGCGTGCGGCGGGCTGCGCCCCATGTCCCTGCTGGTCTATATGGCCGCCGAGCTGGCCCGGGGGCTGGCGTGCAAGAGCCTGCTCGGGATCCGCACCCAAAGCCACGTCTATCAGAGCAGCAAGCGCACCGCCGATCGGGTCAAGTTCGACCTCGACGGCTTGTGGCAGGAGCATCTGGGCAGCGTGCAGGATGAACTCTGGATGAGCCTGCCGCTGGAGGTGCCCCGCAAGACGCTGGAGGAGATCCCCTCCCGCAAGCGGGCCAGCTACAAGGCACGCTACCAGCTGCTCGACCAGCTCGGCAGCGAGCTGCAGACAAATCTGCTGCGAAGCTGAGTCAACGCAGCAGAAATAAAAAGGGCGAACAGCATGCTGTTCGCCCTTTGTCATGACGGGGATTTACCCTTAACGATTGATTGCCATCGGCATGCCGTTGCGCTGCTCCAGCGCCTGCTTCACCAGTTGGGAGTCGCTGTCGGCGTGGGCAATGAAGCGGGTCACCGCCGGGGTCATCGGCAGCGGTGCCGGCAGCTTGGAGTTGAACTCCTCTTCGCTGCGCGACAGCGGCTGATGCACTTCCAGATAGCGGACACCGTTGGGCTCGAGAGAGGCCTTGATCGGCTGGTTGACGAACTGGACGCGAGTACCGACCGGTACCTGCTTGAACAGGTAGGCGATGTCGTCGTTGCGCAGACGCACGCAACCGTGGCTCACCCGCAGGCCGATGCCGAAGTTGGCGTTGGTACCGTGGATGGCGTACATCTTGCCGATGTAGAGGGCAAACAGACCCATGGGGTTGTCCGGACCGGCCGGCCATACCGCAGGCAGGCTCTCGCCACGGGCGGCATATTCGGCATGCATCTTGGCGGTCGGGGTCCAGGTCGGGCCCGCTTTCTTGCGCTGCACGCTGGTTACCCAGTTTTCCGGAGTGTCGGTGCCGAGCTGGCCGATGCCGATGGGCAGCACTTCCACCACTTTTTTACCCTTGGGGTAGTAGTAGAGGCGCATCTCGGCCACGTTCAGCACGATCCCTTCACGGGGTGCATCCGGCAGGATCAGTTGCTGGGGGATCACCAGCTTCTCGCCGGTCTGTACCAGCAGGGGATCCGCATCCGGGTTGGCTTCGGTCATGTTGGTGAGCCCCAGCTGGAATTTGGCCGCAATGGCCTCCAGCGGCTGGCCGTTCTCTTCGGCCGGAACCACATATTCCAGATTTTCCCCTACCAGACGGCTGTTGGCCGCAGGCAGAGCATATTCAACAGCGAAAACCGGCGCAGCGGTCAGCAGCAGGCTGTAGCAGAGTGTTGCCACACTATTGCGAAGGAGCTTCATAACTTTCCCATGATGATGACTTGAAGTGACGTCTCTGGGCTGGCAGCTGATCAAGAGGGGATCAGGGGCGCGAAGAGAAGGCCGCCATTTTTCTCCTCTGCACGGCAAATTTCAACTGACAAGTGGCGACGGGTCGATGATTAATATGCGGTTTTTTCCACGTCCTCGACCTGCCCCATTTCCCTGTTTATCCCCGTTGCCAGGCACGCATATCGTAACCTGTGGGAGATTGATGCAACCGCAGATGAAATTGCTCAATGATGGCGAAGATATGGTCGAAAATATCGGCTTGGATCCCTTCGTAATCGGCCCATGCGGTGGTCGCGGTAAAGCAGTAAATTTCCAGCGGCAAACCGTCTGACGTAGGTGCCAGCTGGCGCACCATCAGGGTCATGTCCTTGCGAATGCCGGGGTGGGCGCGCAGGTAGGCATCCAGATAGGCGCGCAGGGTGCCGAGGTTGGTGAGGTGACGACCGTTGATGGGGCAGCTCAATGCATCGCTCAGCTGCTGATTGTAGGCGCTCAGCTCCTGCTCCTTGCGACTGAGATAGGGAGCCAGCAGTTGGGCCTGCTTGAGCTGCAACTGCTCCTCGGCCGTCAGAAAGCGCACGCTGGTCATGTCGATATTGACGCTGCGCTTGATGCGGCGGCCGCCCGACTCGGTCATCCCCTGCCAGTTCTTGAAAGAGTCGGAGATCAGGGCATAGGTGGGAATGGTGGTGATGGTCTTGTCCCAGTTCGACACCTTGACCGTGGTGAGGCCGATGTCGGTCACCTCGCCATCGGCGCCGTACTTGTCCATCTGCAGCCAGTCACCGACGCTCAGCATCCGGTTGGCGGAGAGCTGGATCCCCGCCACCAGCCCGAGGATGGGGTCCTTGAACACCAGCATCAGCACTGCGGTCATGGCACCCAGACCGCTGAACAGGAACAGCGGCGACTTGCCGAGCAGCAGGGCTATCATCAGGATGCCCACCAGAATGCTGCCTACCAGCTTGGCCCCCTGGAAGATGCCACGCAGGGGCAAATCCCGACCAAGGCGGGTGTAACGGCTCACCGACAACAGGCAGTCGAGCAGGGCGAAGAAGGCCAGCAGCAGGAACAGCAAGATCCAGAGCTGGGCCACCATCTCGATAAGTTTGAGGCTATCCGATTGACGGGGCAGCCAGATCTCCGCCTGACCGAGCAGCACGGCCCCCTGCAGCACGAAGGCGAGCCGGTTGAAGAGGCGCTGTTGCAGCTGGGGCGGCAACCATACCTGCTTGGCCTTGCCGAGGATCCCCACCAGCCGGACCAGCAGCACCCGGTGCAGCGCCATATGCAGCAGCAACGAGGTGATGACGATAAAGCCCAGCGCGATCACCAGCGCCATCAGGCTGGTCACTTCCACCCCAAGGCCCGACAACCAGTTAAAAAACGCCTCTTTCATTGCTCTCTCCCGAACCGGGCAGCCCGCTGGCTGCAAAAACAGTGGTGGTCAGGGTACCGCTCCCCTCCCCCATGTCAAATCGGCGTACGCCAGAAATGACAACGCCCGGCACAGGCCGGGCGTTGTTTCAAAGCGAGGCTGACTTAGCAGACCAGGCTCAGGGCATCGCGGGCGATGACCAGCTCTTCGTTGGTCGGGATCACCATAGCGCAACGGCTGTCGGCGGTGGTGATGCGACCTTCGCCACCCAGTACCGCGGCGTTGTTGGCCTCTTTGTCCACCTTGAAGCCGAACAGGGCCAGACGCGCCAGCACCATCTCGCGCACCATGGCAGCGTTCTCACCGATACCGCCGGTGAAGACCACGGCGTCCAGACGACCGTCCATCGCAGCGGCATAGGCGCCGACATACTTGGCCACACGGTAGGTGAAGACATCCAGCGCACGCTTGGCACCGGCGTCGGTGGCGTAGTTGGTGGTGACGTAGCGGCAATCGCTGCTCGCTTCTGTCATCCCAAGCAGACCGGACTCACGGGTCAGGGTGTGGTTGATCTGCTCAACGCTGTAACCCAGCTGGTCGTGCATGAAGAAGACCACGGCCGGATCGATATCACCGGAGCGGGTACCCATCGCCAGACCTTCCAGCGGAGTCAGACCCATGGAGGTGTCAACGGATTCGCCGTTCTTGATGGCGCAGACAGAGGCACCGTTACCCAGGTGGCAGTTGATGATGTTCAGTTCATTCAACGGCTTGCCCAGCTCTTTCGCGGCTTCTTCCGCGATGTAGCGGTGAGAAGTACCGTGGGCACCGTAACGACGGATGCCGTGTTCGCGGTAGAGCTTGTGCGGCAGCGCATAGAGGTAGGCCTCTTGCGGCAGGGTCTGGTGGAAAGCGGTGTCGAAGACGGCCACGTTCTTCTCGGACAGCTGCGGGAACACTTTCAGCGCGGCGCGAATACCGATGAGGTGGGCCGGGTTGTGCAGCGGGGCGAACGGAATGGCGGCTTCGATACCGGCGATCACGCCGTCATCAATGCGCACGGAGCGGGAGAACTGCTCGCCACCGTGTACGATTCGGTGACCGATGGCCACCAGTTGCTCGGCAAGAGTCGGATCCTGCGGCAGGATGTGACCCACGATATGGTCGAGGGCCTCCTGGTGAGCGGCACCCGCTCCCAGCATGGCTTCGCCCTTGACCCCGTGGAGTTTCCATTTGATACGTGCATCATCCAGATTGAAGCATTCGGCCAGGCCGGACAGCATGTCCTCACCTGTTTCGGCGTCCATTACGGCAAATTTCAGGGAAGAGCTACCGCAGTTAAGGATCAATACCAACTTGCTCATTTTCTACATCTTCCTGTGCTTCGGCTTTATGCCGACAGTGTCGTGTCATCCAAAAGAGGATGGGATTCCCCTGCCGGGGGCTTATGGTCGCAGGAGGGTGCGTCCAATTTTTCAATTCTTGCTCTTGAAAGAGTCATCGCAACCTGTGGTGCGTATCACTGGTTTCAATTCTTGCTCTTGAAAGAGTGATCGCAACTTGTGGTGCGTATCACTGGTTTCAATGCTTGCGAGTCTCAACGCATCAGCTGCGCAGGGCTCGCCTCAATGGGAGTGCTCAGGCGATAGCCAGCAGATCCTTGTGTACCTTGACCACCAGCTTCTTCACCTTGGCGGGCTGGTTGATGGTACAGAGCGGGCGGTGCAGCTCGCCCGGCCAGAAGATGGCGAAATCGCCCGGTTGCAGCGCCAGATAGCTGGTCTGCTCGTCATCGACAAACCAGAGGTCGGGATGGAGATGGTCGGCGCCGTCGCTCACGTAGTCGTGGGGGCCCACACCTATCCACTCTTCACCGCGCAGCAGCAACTGGATATCGAGATACTGCTGATGGAATTCGCCACGGCGATCCGCGGCAGGCTCGGTCAGATCTTCACTCACCAGACAGAACAGGTTGAGACCATCGATCTCGGTCTTGCCGAGCGGAGCGTCACCCCAGTGCGCCACGCTCTTCACCACCTCGGCCATGATGCGGGCCAGCGGGGCGGGCAGCGGCGTCCGCTGCAAGGTGTTCAGGCTACCGGTGATCATGGCGTCTGTTTCCTGTTAGGTATATCTGGGCGGCATCTTTGCCAGCCAATGAAAAAGGACCTGTGACAGGTCCTTCAATAATGCCGTCTGCAATCCGTGCAAACCGGTTTAGAGCTTTTGCTCATGTTCAGCTATATAGGCACTGTTACACACTCGTCAGCACCTTGCCAAGAGACATAATCCCATTTTCATAGTGATCGTACCAGCTGAAACCATATTATTCACCACCCTTTCCCCCTCGACTTTGACCAGACGCAAAAACGGGCGCATCAGCACCCGTTTTTTTCGCAAAACCGTTTAACAACCGGTTTCATTCAAGCCTTTTTGGCGTTTTCCACCGGTTTGGCGTACATGGCCCGCCAGATCGCCTTGTGCTCTTCCGGCACCTCTGACTGACGGGTCAGAAATGCCGCCTGCTCGATGGTATTGGCCTTGCCGGAGACATCGGCCGCCAGATAGTTGCTGGGGAAGAGGTGGTAGCTGCTCCAGATCGCCTTGTCGATCAGCGCGGCCAGTTCGTCCGGATCGCTGAAGCCCTCGGTGATCGGCGCACCGAAGGAGACGTGTACCCGCCCCTTCATGCCGACGATACCGGCGACGATACTCTCGATATCCTCGAACTCGCCCTTCTCGTAGCTGCCGTTGACCGACTTCTCGTAGAGCTCGCGCGCCTTCGCCTTGTCGGTCGGGTCCAACTCGTAGCTGATGCTGACTGGCACGATATTGAGGCTGCGCATGTAGTCGACGAAGTCGATCTTCTGCTTCTTGCCGTCGACGTAGAACATCTTGAGGATGGCGGGATCTGTCTTGTCATCGCCATTCTTGGCGCGCCCTTCCTTCTGGGCGATCCAGATGGAGTGACCTTCGTGGACCGAGTTGCCAATATAGGCAGACAGCTCGCCGAGCGCCTTCATCATCTCTCGCGGCCCCTTGGCGGAGCGTTTGACGATAAAGCTCTTGTTGAGCTTCATCAGCTCGGTGGCGCAGGGTTTGCGCAGCAGGTTGTCACCGATGGCGATGCGCACGGTATCGAAACCGTGGGTGTGCAGCCCCCAGTTGACGAACGCCGGATCCATGGCGATGTCTCTGTGGTTGGAGACAAACAGATAGCCCTGCTCTTTCTTCAGATGCTCGATCCCGGAGAAGGTCACCCCCTTGGTGGAGGTGGCGATCATGCGGGACATGTACCGGGTGACCCCCATCTGGACCTGATGCACTGTGGTCACTTTTGACCATTTGCGGCGCAGGAACAGGCGGATCATCGGGCGGATGGCCCAACCCAGCCAGCTCATCAGGGAACCGAAACGATACTTGGCGATGGCGCCGATAAATTCATCATCCTGGATCAGCCGTTCGATGGCTGCCGGCACTTCTTCATCGCGGTAGGGGCGAATATCCGCGAATCTATCTACTTCAGTCACAATGTCAGCCTTGCATGCTAGGAAACCGCAGCCAACCCGCGTTGGCCGGGGAAAATTCAGGGCGCAATTTTACACGCTTTTATGGCAAGGGGTATGAGACAAGCATGAATAGTGAGATCTGACCAGTTTATTAATCGGATGCCAGTGCCAGCGCGACCGCCGCTTCGGCATGGATGGCGGTAGTGTCGTAGAGCGGCACCGCCGCCCGGGCATCCCCCACCAGCAGGGCAATCTCGGTACAACCGAGGATCACCGCCTCGGCACCCGCGGCCGCCAGCCCCTCAATAATGGCCAGATACTCGGCCCGCGACGATGCACGGATCTCCCCCAGACAGAGCTCGTCATAGATGATCCTGTGTACCCGCTCCCGCCCGGCCTCATCGGGTACCAGCACCGCCAACCCGAAGCGCTCCTGCAAGCGCCCCTTGTAAAAATCCTGCTCCATGGTGAAGCGGGTGCCGAGCAGGCCGACCCGGGTTATCCCGTCCGCCCGTAATTTGGCCGCGGTAGCATCGGCGATATGGAGCAGCGGGATATCGATGGCCGCCTCAATCTCGGGGGCCACCTTGTGCATGGTGTTGGTGCCGATCAGCAAGAAATCGGCGCCGCCATCCTGCAACTTGCGCGCCTCCGCCGCCAGCAGACGGGCGGTAGCGGGCCAGTCACCGGCATGCTGCAGCCGCTCGATACCGGCAAAGTCGACACTGTTGAGCAGCACCCGCGCCGAGTGCAAACCACCGAGCTGTGCGCGCACCCCGCGGTTGAGCGCCTGATAGTAACTGACGGTGGACTCCCAGCTCATGCCACCCAGCAGACCGATACATTTCATAGGAACTCCTTTTATCCCAAGGGAAGGCAGAACCACGCCACCTTGCAGGCAAGGTCACGCGGGCGAGATAAAAAAGGCCCCGCAGGGCCAACAAGACAGCCGGTAAAGGCCCGGGCCAACCCCGGGCTAAATCCAGATCATCCCGACACAGGCGGCCGTCGCCAGCCCCATGCCGAGATTGAAACGCCGCCAGCCCCGGGCGGTGCGAATGATTTGCCGCACCTGGGCACCAAACAACACCCAGAACGCCCCGGTGTAGAGGCCGGTAATAAAGAAGATCACCAGCACCCAGAGCGCGGAGGGCCAGTAAGCCTCCCCCGCCAGAGTGAAACCGCTGATGGCGGAGAGCGCCATCATCCACGCCTTGGGGTTGAGCAGTTGCAGCATGGCCCCCTGATGGGCGGGAATAAGCGGCCGGTTGCCCTCGGCCGGACCACTGGCGGTCGCCACCTTCCACGCCAGCCAGAGCAGATAGGCCGAACCGATAAGCTTGAGGCCATCGTGCAGCAGCGGCACCTTCTCGAACACCACGCCAAGCCCCAGCGCGGTGGCGAGGATCATCAGATTGATCCCCCCGACCACCCCCACCAGCAGGGGAATCGTGCGGCGAAAACCCTGCGCCGCCCCGGCGCTGGTGAGCAACATATTGTTGGGCCCCGGCGTGCCGCAGGTAACCAGGGCAAACCCCGCCAGGGGCAGTAACCAGTTCAGATCCATCTCAACCTCTTGTCGATGCAACGCCCCCGTTATGGGGAAAGCCTTCTAATATGCAGAGCCAACCCCGTGGCGACAAGTCAGAAATGCCTCTTTCTCGGCCACCTCCCCTATCAGCGCAACACGACTCAATACCAGAGCATCACCACGCAGAGCGCCGTCAGCAGACCGAGGGAGCCGTTGAGTCGCCGCCAGCCCCGATCCGAGCTGATCCAGTTGCTCAGCTGATGGCCGAACAGTACCCAGACAAAGCAGACCGGCAGGGCCACCAGCACAAACATGACCATCACCGCCAGCTGACTCGACCAGTAACTGGCGCCGGGCAGGCTGAACAGACTGATGGCGGAGATCCCCATCATCCACGCCTTGGGATTGAGGAACTGAAAGCCCAGCCCCTCCAGCATGGTTAGCGGACGGGCGCGCCGGGCCGGATCCCCCGGCGCACCAGCCACCGCGATACGCCACGCCAGCCACAGCAGATAGAGGCTGCCGAAGATCTGCAAACCGAGGCGTAATAAAGGCCAGCGCTCGAACAGCGGATAGAGCCCCAGCGCCAGCACCAGTTGCAACACCGGCTGCCCCAGCCCCACCCCAAGCAGATGTGGCAGGGTGCGACGCACCCCGAAGTTGGCGCCGGAGGCCGTCAGCATCAGGTTGTTGGGCCCCGGCGTACCGCAGGTGAGTACGGCAAAACCGAACAGGGTGACATACCACTCCATCGTCATATTGTGACTCCTTGCTTGCCACATTGTATCGATACAATGTGTGCTATCTGGTTGTTATCAGGTTGAAATTCACGCTATATTGACAAAAAATTTTGATCAATGGATTTATTGTCACCATGACAATCTGGACGCCCGACCTTACGGCCTTCGATGGCCCCCTCTACCTCAAGCTGGTCAAAGCGATCGAACAGGGGATCGCTAATGGCGAGCTGCCACCGCAGACCCGATTGCCTACCCACCGATCCCTGGCGGATCGTCTGGGTGTCACCGTCGGCACCGTCACCCGCGCCTACAGCGAGGCGGAGCGACGCGGCCTGCTGGCCGCCCGGGTGGGACACGGCACCTGGGTCAAGGGAGCGAACACGGATCCCGCCAATGAGTGGGTGATCCGCCAGGAGGAGGGGCACCGCATCGAGCTGTGGCAGAACCTGCCGGTGCAGCTGGATCGGGCGGCCATCATTCGCCCCATGTTGGGGGAAGTGGCGGACGGGGATCTCAACGCCCTGCTCGGCTACGACAAGGAGGCGGGACGGCCGGATCAGCGCCAGCAGTTCGTCGACTGGCTGGCGGAGCAAGAGGTGGCCTGCAGTGAGGATCGCCTGCTGTTCAGCCACGGCGCCCAGCACGGCATCATGCTGGCGCTGCTGGCTACCAATTGCGTGGGGGAGACCATCCTGTGCGAGGGGCTGAGCTACCCCGGTATGCTGGGCAACGCTCGCCAGCTGAAGAATCAGGTGGTGGGGCTCGCGATGGATGAGGAGGGGCTGCTGCCCGAGGCGCTGGACGCCGCCTGCCGCACCCGCCGGGCCAAGCTGCTCTACCTCACCCCGACCCTGCAAAACCCCACCACCGCCATCATGAGTCTGGCGCGGCGGGAGGCCATCGTCGCCATCGCCCGTCGCCACGATCTGCTGATCATCGAGGATGACGTCAACGGCCTGCTGCCCCAGCAATCTGTGATCCCTCTGGTCAATCTGGCGCCGGAGCGGGTCATCTATCTGGGCAGTCTGGCCAAGATCGCCTGCGGCGGCCTGCGGGTGGGCTTCGTACTCACGCCCCCCGCACTACGCAGCGCCTTCGCCCAGACCATGCGGCTGTCGAGCTGGATGGTGAGTCCGCTGCTGATCGAGCTCGCCTGCAAAATGGTCAGTCAGCGCCAGATCATGCCGCTGGTCGAGCAACAGCGGGAGATCCTCAAGCGCCGTGGCGAACTGCTGCGCCACCTGCTGCCTGCCGCCCGCTGGCAGCCGGGCAGCATGCACGCCTGGCTGCCGCTGCCGGAGCCCTGGCGCAGCCAGCAGTTTGCCGCTGCCGCCGATGCCCTTGACGTTGGCGTGGCGAGCGGGGAACACTTCGCCGCCGGTCAGTTTGCCGCTCCGCAGGGGGTGCGCCTGAGCCTGAGCCAACCCGCCACCGACGCCCGGGTCGGCGAGGGGCTGGCCCGTCTGGCGCAACTGCTGCAGGGGACGCCCCCCAGCAATCCCCTGCTATAGTCAGGGCCAGCCGACCTGACCTTCACGCTTCATCGTCATTGCCAAGGAGATGCCGTGCCCCCCATCAGAGCCGCCCTGCTGCTTGCCACCCTGTTGTTGGGTGGCTGCGCCTCGTCAACGACCCACCAGCAGCTGGGGGCCGCGCTCAATGGGCTGGAAGGGGAGTTGCAACGACTGGAAGAGGAGCTGGCGGCGATGAACGGCCTGCACTATCAAAAGGCGATCGATGCCCCGCTCAGTTTGCGCCGCGCACTCGGGGCGCCGCAGCCCACCCCGGAGGGGCTGGTGCCGGTGACCAGCAAGCTGGAAGATGGGCCACTCCTGCGCTATCAATACCGTCTGCCTGCAGGTATGGCGAGCCTGCCCCAAGACAACATCTGCCAGCGCTACGAGTTCGAGCTGCGCCATCTGGGCCGCCTCGGCAAGCTGGAATTGAGCTGGCTGGGGGAACAGGGCAAGGGGTCGCGGCTGATCCGCCAGAGCGACTGCCCCTTCGGGACGCAGACCCGCCCTCGGCAATAACAGGTTGCCGCCCTGAGAGATGGCATAACCGATTGAAATAACAGCCCATAGTGCGCCCTCCAGCACCCTGCTGGCTACTGTCAGCTTTTCACTCAGCGAGTGCTGTGCCTATGTTCCTCTTGGGTCTACCATAATCAACCTAATGGTTTGCTCACAGGAAGTACGTGCATGACGATACTGCTGCTCGAAGAGGATCCCCTGCTCCGTAGCGCCATCACCCGGGAACTGACCGAACAGGGGGTGCCCGCCGACCGGATCCACTACCACAGCCATCCAAACCACGAGCGCAGCGGCCTGCTAGCCTTGCTGCAACAGCACGCCTTCGACGCCATCATCTGTCAGCAGGACAAGCAGCAGGATCTTGACGGAGCCCGGCTGCTGCATGAAGCGCACTATCTCGGCCTGCTGCAACCCGGTTGCGTCTTGCTGCTGCTCGATGCCGACCAGAGCGAGCAGGAGTTTCTCCCCTCGGATCTCTACTTCTCCCTCTATCTGCCCCTCCCCTTCATGACCCAGCAGCTCACCGCGGTGCTCGGCCAGCTGGTGAAGTTAAGCAACCTGACCCGTACGCTGGCCGCCCCCATTCTGCTGCGGGAGTGGCAACTGGCTACCGCCCTCTGTGAAGACCTGCTGTTTCAACGGGAGAATCGCTCGCTGACCCCCTGGCTGGATCGGCTCAAGGGCTACCTGCTGCTGCAATCAGCCGAGCGGATCACCGCCGCCCAGCACTATGCCCTCTGTGCCAACGAGTATCAGGCGAGCTGGCCAAGGGCAGGACTCTTCTACGCCATGCTGGGGCTCGGAAAATTGCAGAGCGCCCAGACCGACTTGCAGCGCCATCAGGCCAGCGTCTCGATGGCCACCCGGCTGGAGCTGCAACTCGCCAGCCAGCTGCATCAGCATCACTGGCTGGCGGCCTGGGAGACCATGGGAGAGCTGCTGCAGATCCGCCCCCATCAGCCACGCTGGCATCAGCTGGCGATGTTGCTCGGGCTGGTGCTGCAAGATGAGGAGAAGGTGCTGGAGCAGGCCAACAGCCTGACCCTGCGCCACTTCAGCGAGCAGCGCGTCCGCCTCGCCATCGACAGCTTCATGCTCAATGCCAGTCTGACGGTGCTGTGGCACGCCCCCTCCAGCAACCGGATCCGCTCCCTGCAACAGGAGTGGGAGCACCTCAAGCGCACCGTCCACCTGCAACCCCACGAATATGAGCTGCTGCAGGCGTTGATGCTGGGGCTGGATTACCGCTTCGACGAGGCGCTGATCCTGATTGCCCACCACCAGCCGGATGAGGGGAGCGATAACCACCTCACCCTGCTGCTCGGCTTTGCAGTCAGCCAGTTCTGCGGTTTGCCCCACCACGCCCAGCGCTACCTGACCCAGCTGACCCAATACCGCGTCAGGGTGGCGCCCCACCCGCTCACCCGCCAGCTGTTCCACCATCTGGTGGCCGAGCTGGGCCAGCGCCTGACGGCGAAAGAACAACGGCTGAGCGAACTGCGCCAGCTGCGCCACAAGGCGATGCAGGCCAGCCAATATCAGACAGCCCTGCAAGCGGGCTTACAGCTGCTGGAGGAGTTCCCCGCCCTACCGGGCGATGCCTGGCAACTGCTGGAGCTGCTGCAACACTGCTGGCCAGCGGGTATGGCGGCCCCCAGGGTGGCGCTGTTGGTCGATACCCTGGAGCGGCGCCTCAAGCACAGCCCCGCGTTTCTCGATCAGCATGCCCAGCAATACCAGCGCACCCTGCAGGAGATCCGCACTCATCTTCAGCCGCACCTCTCCGGCTGCGGCCCCTCCTGTCTTGTCGCAGGGCAGCCCGAGCCATGATGATGCTGGCGGCGTGCAAACCGGCATTTTCGGCAAAGCCAACATAGAGAGAGGGGAGCCTTGGCTCCCCTCTCTCTATTTGTTCTATGTCAGCTGATGACGATGAGCGTTGGGCTCAAACCAGCGCGTCACTCTCCAGCGCCGCCTTGAGAAAATCTTTCCAGCTGATGATGCCGACCAGAGCGCCATTCTCCAGCACCGGCAGGCAGGAGACCCCCTTCTCCAGCATCAGCTTGACGCCGTCGCGCACGGTGAGATGGGGTGCGATGGTGACGAGCTGACGACTCATGATCTGGTGGGCCCGCTTGTTGAGGGTTTCGGTATCGCGGCTCATCTCGGCTTCGGAGTCGAGATAGGGACTGATGGCGCGGAACAGATCCCGATCCGAGATGACCCCCACCAGCTCCTCCTCTTCCAGCACCAGCAGGTGGCGAAAGTGTGCCTGCTCGAAGATATCCCTGATGACTCGGAGTCGATCATCCATTGAAACGGTGGCGACCCGGGTCGTCATAATATCCCTGATATGCATGCTAACCTCCCGTAACCAAACTGGTTTCTCTGTTATGGCATGTTTTTGCAGCGCCAGCCAGTGGCCAGCCCTTCGCTACAGTGCAAATCAGCGTCATTTCACGTAAGATCCGCGCCAGTTTTTCTCCTCCATTTTGAGCAAGCAGATCCCACCCATGATAGTTGCCAGTCAAATCGAACTGATCCGCGGCGGCCGCAAGCTGCTGGACAACGCCTCCGCCACCATTCACCCCGGCCACAAAGTGGGTCTGGTGGGCAAAAACGGCTGTGGCAAGTCCACCTTTTTTGCACTGGTACGGGGCGAGCTGGCCATCGACAGCGGCACCTTCAGCCTGCCCGCTGGCTGGCAGATTGCAGGCGTCGCGCAGGAGACCCCGGCGCTCGACTGCTCCGCGCTCGAGTACGTGATCGACGGCGACAAGGAGTTCCGCTCGCTGGAAGCCCAGCTGGTGCAGGCCGAACAGGATGACAATGGTCTGCTGGTGGCCGAGCTGCACGGTCGCCTCGATACCATCGGCGCCTACAGCATTCGCGCCCGCGCCGCCGAGCTGCTGCACGGCCTCGGTTTCAGCGACGAGCAGCTGAGCTCGCCGGTGCGCAGCTTCTCCGGTGGCTGGCGCATGCGCCTCAACCTCGCTCAGGCGCTGCTCTGCCGCTCCGATCTGCTGCTGCTCGATGAACCGACCAACCACCTGGATCTCGATGCGGTGATCTGGCTGGAGAAGTGGCTCAAGGGCTATCAGGGCACGTTGGTGCTCATCTCTCACGACCGCGATTTCCTCGATTCGGTCATCAGCCGCATCATCCATATCGAGAACGGCAAGCTCAACGAATACACCGGCGGCTACTCCGACTTCGAACTGCAGCGCGCCGAACATCTGGCCCAGCAGCAGTCCATGTACGAGAAGCAGCAGCGAGAGATGTCCCACATGCAGGCGTATGTGGATCGCTTCCGCTACAAGGCCTCCAAGGCCCGCCAGGCCCAGAGCCGCCTGAAAGCGATGGAGCGGATGGAGAAGATCCTGCCCGCCCACGCCGACTCCGAGTTCAGCTTCGAGTTTCGCGAGCCGTCGGCCCTGCCGACCCCGCTCATTGCCATGGAGAACCTCTCTGCCGGTTACGGCGACAAGGTGATCCTGGAGAAGATCAAACTCAATCTGGTACCGGGTTCACGCATCGGTCTGCTCGGTCGCAACGGCGCCGGTAAATCGACCTTTATCAAGATGCTGTCGGGCTCCAACCCACCGCTGTCGGGCAAGCTCGAAGTGAGCGCCGGGGTGAGCATCGGCTACTTCGCCCAGCATCAGCTGGAGACCCTGCGTCTCGATGATTCCCCGCTCGATCATCTGGCCCGCCTCGCGCCGGACAAGACCGAGCAGGAGCTGCGCAACTATCTGGGCAGCTTCGGCTTCCACGGTGACAAGGCGCTCGACAAGGTCGCCCCCTTCTCCGGCGGCGAAAAAGCGCGGCTGGTGCTGGCGCTGATCACCTGGCAAAAACCCAACCTCCTGCTGCTGGATGAACCGACCAACCACCTGGATCTGGAGATGCGCCACGCCCTCACCATGGCGCTGCAAGGCTTCGAAGGGGCCATGGTAGTGGTCTCCCACGACCGTCACCTGCTGCGCACCACCACAGATGATTTCTATCTGGTGCACGGTGGCCGGGTCGAGCCGTTCGACGGCGATCTGGACGACTACCACAAGTGGCTCGGCGAGCAGGAGAAAGAAGCCAACGCCAAACCAGCCAATGGCTCGGTCTCCGCCAACTCGGCGGTAGCGCGCAAGGATCAGAAACGGCGCGAGGCGGAGTTCCGGCAAGCGACCCGCCCCCTGCGCCAGAAGCTCGAAAAACTCGAAGCGAGCATGGAGAAGCTGCAAGGCAAGCTCGGCGACATCGAGAGCCAGCTGGCAGACCCCGCCATCTACGAAGAGAGCGCTAAAACCAAGCTCTCCGAGCTGCTCAAATCCCAGGGCCCCCTCAAGGAGCAGCTGGAAGAGGTGGAGCTGGAGTGGATGAGCCTCTCCGAAGAGCTGGAAACCATGGAGCAAGCCTTCTTTGCGTGACGAACAGCTGATGGCCAGCGAGCGGGTCGCGGTCCACGAATTGCCGACGCCGATCGGCTTCTGGCACTGGAGCGGCAAGGTCTATGGTGAGCGCAGCCAGGATTGGCTCACCGTGCAGGAGCAGGGGGGCAACGTCAATCTGGCGCTGCTGCTGCACCGGCTCGATCAACTCGGCATCGTGGTCGATCTCACCGACCTGCAACCGGCGCTGGTGCAGACCGAGGCGGTGCTGACCCCGTGGCGCGCCCTGCGCCAGAGCGCCAAGACGCGGCTCGACGAGCAGCAGTATCAGTCGATGCTGGCCCACGAACTGGAGCTGGAGCGGCTACAACAGGGCGTCCTGTTGCAGACCTTGCGCAGCCTCTCCCTGTTTCGCGGCAACAGCCGCAATTTGTTGAACTATCTATCGTTACTGGGTGCCCAGCAGGGCCCCCTCAGAGATCTAATATGCTGAGCTACCGCCACGCCTTTCACGCCGGCAACCATGCCGACGTGCTGAAACACGCCGTTCAGGCCCTGATCATCGAGTCCCTCAAGAAGAAGGAGAAACCCTTCATCGTGCTGGACACCCATGCCGGTGGCGGTCTCTACGACCTGCGCGGCGACTGGTCCCAGAAGAAGGCCGAGTATGCCGACGGCATCGGCCGCCTGTGGGATGAGCGGGCCCAGTGGTCTGCCATGGCCCCCTATCTCGGCGTCATCGAGGAGATGAACAGCGATGGCCAGCTGCACTACTACCCCGGCTCGCCGGAGCTCTCCCGTCGCCTCACCCGCGAGCAGGACAAGCTGGCGCTGATGGAGCTGCACAACAACGAGGTCGAAGACCTGCGCGCCAACATGGGTTACGACCCCCGCGTGGCCGTACACCACCGTGATGGCTTCGAGGGGCTGATCGCCCTGCTGCCGCCCACCCCGCGCCGCGGGCTGGTGCTGATCGACCCGCCCTATGAGCTCAAAGAAGATTACTTCGCCGTGGTCGATACCCTGAAAAAGGCGCAAAAGCGCTGGGCCACCGGCATCTACGCCCTCTGGTATCCGATCCTCGGGCAGGAGGCAGACAAATCCCGCGACATGCTGCGCGCCATCAAGCGGGAGAACTTTGGCAACGTGCTGGTGGCCGAGCTGGAAGTGGCCGGTCAGACTGCCGACTGGGGCATGAACGGCTCAGGCATGCTGATCATCAGCCCGCCCTGGATGCTGGACGAGCAGATTGAAGCCTTCCTCAAACCGCTCTGTGCCAAGCTGGCGCAGGGTGCCGGTTCCCAGTACAAGGTGGAGTGGCTCAACAAGGTCGAAGAGTAAACCTGCACCAGCCTGCTCTGGCGCCCGGTCAAGGCGCCAGCGAGTCGGCCAGCCCAGCAGTTCACAGTGGCGGCATGGCCAGCAAAGAGAAGCCCCGTTCAGGGGCTTCTTGTTTTTTACCCGCAACCGCTTTACCCACCAACCCTTTTCCCGACTAACTGTTTCCTCACCAATGGCGGCCACGCATCCCGCCTGCACACCAGAACAGTCGTTATTGACTAATTAGTCGATCCAGATCAGAAATCGGCCATCTGGCCCTTTCCCTCCGCCTACCCGCCGCTAATATACCCGATTGGCAACAAAGCCTCGTAGGAGTCACCCCATGAGCCATGCCAACCCCATCCCGTTGGTTAAACGCAGCAGACTGGGGGCTGAAATTCAGGGGCGGTAGCCATGCCGGATGGAATGGATAAGCGAGAGTTGCCTACGACCCACTCAACATGGTGACGACCCCATTTTTATTTCTTACCTGCTCATGCAGGCATGCTTTGGCGGCGCTTGCCAAGAGTGCGCTGAGCACTGATTTTCCACACAGTAGTAACGGTGGCGCAAGAAAAGGGGGGCAAGCGAATACGCCCAGCATACGAAGAAAGCTGATGACGTTATGATTTAATGATTATTTTTACTTGGCGGCAGTAAGAATGTTACGGAGTTATATGGAATTCTCTGCTAACGGATTAATGCCGCCTTCCATCTAATCACTGTTATGTGCCAGAGTGTAGTGGTCAAAATAGATAATATAGAGAGTGGTCAAAATGTTTATCGAGAGTGTTGTATCTAAGATTGTAGCGACTTCAATTTTTGAGTTTGCACGCAGTGTATTTGTTTCCAAGTCTGATGACCCAATAGCAGATGATTTGTATAAATGCTTTGATAAAGCTGCAGAAAAATACTGCAAAAGTATCGAAAGAAATGTTGAAGGTGGCTTCGAAAACCTGTTTATTTGGCATGTAGAAAATTGGCAAAAAATATACGATTTGTTGAGTTTCAAGGTTTATGATTTGCAGCCATCAGACTTTATTAAAACTAGTATATGTGGAAATTATCATGCTACTGATGATATGGTGCGGGCATTTATTGAGCATGTGAAAGTTGAAATTTCAAAAAATGGACGTGTTGCTAGAGAAATAAATGCCATTAAGGTATCAATGGATAGCAATCATAAAATCAACGAAGTGCTTATTAAATTAAGTGTTTTACAAGATAGTTTGGAGTCAAAGAAAGAAACAAGGCGTCTTCCGAATGTCAAACACTCTCTAAAAATAAACAAAGAAGACTTGGAAGTTAAGATTTCGTCTATTCTGTCATCTCAAGAGAGCCTAAGTTGGATAGAAAATAGCTTTTACAAGCAATCTAAAAAGCTGCTCTTAGAGCTCGCTGTAAACGCATTTTACCATGGGAGTGCTAGCGAGTGTGCAGTGAAAATAGATGGAAAGAAATTTATTTTAGAAGATGATGGTGAACAGTTTAATACAAAAAGTGAGTTTCTTAATCGTGTAGATTTTGGTGGTGGTGCTGCGTATTTTAAGAGTTTTTTGGATGAATATGCCTCTTATGTCACTGTAAATTATGAGTATGAAGGTGGGAAAAACAAACTTTCTTTAATATTCAATAATTATGATCAAATACTGAGAGATCATTGTTTAATTTCTGTTGACAATAGTACCCCTCCTCCACCTAAGGGTGTTGTATTCTTGGAAGAATGTAATCGTTATTTCGTTGATGCAGGTAATTATCAACTGACAAGCAAAGCGTTCAGAGTTATTGACTATGTATTACCCCAATTACCAGAAGGAAAGCAGCTAGTTGTCTTTACTTCAGACCCAATCGAACGAAAAGTATTAAAACAACGCTTCATTTCTGACCGCAGAGTAATAGTTGAGGGCTAAGGCACATAACAAAGCATTTAAGAGTGATTCGCAACGCTTGGCAGTTTCGCTTCGCTCAAGTATAGCCAAGCGCCGCTCACACCTTAATGCGGCGTTAGACATCATGGAGAACACCTTGGAATTTCCCGGTGAAAAACTCGTCATCAAGCTTTGGGAAACCCTTGCAGAGAAGGGCATTGGGTCCCTACTCACACCTTGGCAAACCATCAGAGAAGGTCGTGCTCGGAATGAGGTGCGGCATCAAGAACTTCTTATGCTCGCACAGGCGGAGAAAGATGCTGCCGATGTACGAGCGGGTCGCAAGCAGTTGCGGAGCGACGGCACTCTCATGCTTACCTCCGTCGACCAGTCAAGCACGGACATAACAATCGAAAGCCGCATTGAGCCGACACTCGGGCTTCCAAACGCACTCAACGCCGCAGTCACTTGCAGCGCCGTCAATGCTGCTCGCATTGAACTTAACTCGGCCAAAGCTGTTATCTACGCCGAAGAGCAACTGGCGAACGATCCACAAACTCCACCAGATCGGGAAATTGATGAGGATTGGCTGTTCGCTTGGCGGGACTATGCCGGGAAAGTTTCGGCTGAAGATTTGCAGCGGCTATGGGGAAGTGTTTTGGCCGGTGAGATCAAATCTCCAGGCAGATATTCCATCCGAACACTTGAGTTCCTGAAAACACTATCTAAGCCAGAGGCCGATGTCATCAGCAAGATCGCCCGGTATGCAATCGACGGAAGAATAGCGAGAGGGCAGAAACAGTACCTCGACGAACGAGGTTTGACTTTCGGGCTATTGCTTCGACTGCAAGAGATGGGCGTTGTGTCTGGTGTTGAGGCTGTGGGCCTAAACACCTCGTACAAAACGGTTGTCGAAGGAAAATTCATCAAAGCGTTGTTATCCAACGGCAAAGCATTGATCGTGGAGCATGACGACCCGACCAAGGTTCTAAAGCTAGAGGTCTACCTACTCACCGAGGTGGGGTCACAGATTCTTGGCCTAGGTTCCTTCGAGCCTGACCTAGACTATTTGCGCCTAGTTGGAAAGCAAATCGCCAGCCAAGGATTTACTGTTCAACTCTGCGATTGGCTTCAGGTCTCAGAATACGAGGGCCGCTACTTCAATGAGGAGCGCATTGATGCCTAACATTGCGGTCAGTAATGGCAAATCTGGGACACCCACCTTTTTGAGCAAGGCGTAGCAGAGCCCGAACCCAAAAGATGGGTGTCCAAGGTCTTCTGCTCACCGAGTTCAAAAGAAAAAGCCCCATCACGGGGCTTTTTCTATTGGTGCGGCCGGTGTGTGCGGCAGCCTGAACCTGTGCGTCAACCGCAGCGCGCCCTATGAGCGGGCGGGCAGATCCTGTTTCAGCGCAACCAGCAACAGGGCCAGCAGGCCAAAGGGCGGAAACAGACAGAGCAGGGAGCAGATAAGGGTGACCAGCGCCGGATGCTCGCTCTTGCGGCGCGCCAGTCGCCAGGCGATGACGCCGACGATGACCATCAGCAACGCAATGAACTGGCCAAGCAGGGTGGCATTGATATTCATGAAAGATCCTTTTTCATGGGCAAGTGTGAAGAACCTGTACTTTATCGCCTTGGCTGCGATTGGCAACCGCTGAACCGCACCGGCCACTCGCCCGTCGATAGGTTCTCTCTATTTCGGCAATAGATGAGAATAGTTTTCATTTAATCTCATTTCGGCAGATACTCTCATCATCAACAGAGGGAGCCGCCATCATGAAAAAGACCATCAGCTTTGCCATCCTGCACTTCGGTGTCGCCTTTACCGTGGCCTACCTGCTGACCGGTGAGCTGCTGACCGCCAGCCTGATCGCCCTGATCGAGCCTGCCGTCAACACGGTCGCCTTCTACTTTCATGACCTTGGCTGGCACAAGCTCAAGCCAAAGCACAGCCTGCAGGCCAAGACCAGCAGCTTCGCGGTGGTCCACTTCTCGGTGGCCTTCGGGGTTGCCTTCCTGCTGAGTGGCGAGCTGCTCACCGGCGGCGTGATGGCGATGATCGAACCGGCCATCAACACCCTGGTGTTCTTCTTCCACGAGCGGCTGTGGCGCGCCCGCAGTCAGCAACTGGCGCTGGCCTGATCAACCGGGCAACCCGCCTCCCCCTTTATCGCGGCCACAAAAAACCCGACATTCCGGCCAGGAGTGTCGGGTTTTCCCGCTTGGCAGCCATTCAGCAGTGCAAGTGCGCTCGGCTCCCCTGCTGCATTGCCCTGTAGAGTGTGCTGTAGTAGGCAGATATGCCCTCTTCATTGCTGGAATCTATCGATGAAAAAGACCTTGCTTGCCACCCTGCTGTTTGCCCCTCTGCTGGCCAGCGCCGCAACCCCCTCCTTTGACTGCACCAAAGCCTCCGGGTCGGTCGAAACCCTGATCTGCAAGGATGCCGGACTGGCCGCCCTTGATAACGAACTGGCGGCCCTCTACCCCAAGGCGATTGCCGCGCTCTCTCCCGAACAGCTCAAGACCGAGCGCGCCATGCAGCGCGGCTGGATCAAGGGTCGCAACGACTGCTGGAAGGGGCAGGATCTGCGCCAGTGTGTGGAGGATAACTACCTGCTGCGGATCACCGAACTGCAGATCAGCGGCGGCCAGCTGATGGTGCCGGCACCGGTCAACTACAAGTGCGGCAAGAACGTCACTCTCTCCACCTACTTCTATAACGATGCCAAGCTGCCCGCCGCGGTGATCAACCTGAGCGAGGGCGACAAGCAGCAACAAGTGCTCGCCTATGAAGCCCCCAGCGCCAGCGGCGCCCGTTATGAAGGGCAAAACCTCACCTTCTTCACCAAAGGGGAAGACGCCACGCTGGAGCGCTACGGCCAGCCAACCCTCACCTGCATGGAAAATCCGACCAAGGGCTGAGGCTCATAGGGGCGGCTCGTCTTGCCGCCCCCCACCTTGACTAGATAGCGATATCCCGCGGTTTTCCTTCCCGCACAATCCGCAACTTGAGCGACCCCGGCTTGCTGGTGCTGAGCAGTTCACGCACCTTGTCGATCTCGAGGGGACGATAAGCCACCCCGTTGATCTGCTCCAGAATGTCGCCGTTGGCCAGACCATAGGGGGCAAGATCCCGTTCATCGCTGTAGTAGACCTGCAGATGCTCGCCATCAAAGCGCACCCCGATATTGCGCAGGGCTGGCGGCACTTTGCGCGCCAGGATATCGGCGTCGTAGCAGAGCATCATCCGCCCGGGCATTATCGCAAAGCGATTGAAGCGGTTAACAAAATCCAGCCCCAGACCATACTGCTCATTGCTGTTTTCCGACACGCGCAGCTCACCGAGCTGGCGCTCATCAAAGTGCAGACCGGTGAGGATATGTTCACGCCCCTCCACCATACCGCTGGCGTCCACCCCTTTGCGTGGCGTGGCATCTTCGCCAGAGATCGCCTTCTGGCTCGCCATAAAGTCGATAAAGGCATGGTCGGCATAGCTCTGATCGGCCCCGGTATCCAGATACATGCGCACGCTGCTCTCACCGTGGGTCAGATACACTGCCGGGGAGCGGTTGTAGCTGTCTTCATAGCCGATGCAACGCTCGAAGGTGGCTGCCGACGGTGCCGTCAGCGAAGCCGTGAGCTGATGCCTGTCGCGATCAAACACCCAGTTGAAACGGCGGATGGTGTCGATCCCGAGGATGCCATCGATACGGCTGCCAAGAGACTGGGAGAAAAGATCGAAATCAACGGTTGCCCACAGATCGCTGTCATCAATGGTGACCGATCCCAGCGAGAAGGGCTGCGACTCAACAAAGCCAAGCTGCTCGCTGCCCAATTGGCTCGAAACGCTGTTCACAGTGGCAAAATCAGCCTGATAGGCCCTGGGCAATTCGCTTAAGGTCAGCGCCTTGAAGCGGCTGGCCAGACGACGATCGATAAAGGTGATACTGGCCCCGGTATCCAGCAAAAACTGGAACTGCTCACCGGCGATGGTGACGGGGATCAGGGGGGCACTTTCGTAATGCACTGTCAGCACCGGGCCGGGTGCATTGCGCTTGGCGGATGAATCCGGGGCTGTGCAGCCTTGGACGACGAACAGGGCCAACATGGCCAGCGTCATTTTGAACTGCGACTTCATAACTCTCCTTCCCGATAGCAGATGCCCCCGCAACGCCACCACATAATGCCATCTTGTTGATTTATAGGTAAATAAGCTATTTCAGCGGGGGAGCGGACAATAACAAAGAGTTTTATGCTGGTTCAAGCCAGATATGACCATGAATATTCTATGGTGATAGCTCAAGAAGGGTTGTTCACGCTATCTCGGCGCGTCATCAATCGTGGGTGACACTTGATTAATTTATTGATCTTGCACAGAAATTCTAAATATTGAGTTTTCTCTCCACAGCGCCATGGTTAATATTGCCATTTGGCAACACTTGCCTCGTCAGAGTCTCCCATGAGCCATGCCAACCCCATCCCGTTGGTGAAACGCAGCAGACTGGAAGCTGAAATTCAGGGGCGGTAGCCATGCCAATTCCCCTGCCTGCCAAGCCGGTGACTCACCCACAACATGCAAATCAAGGTGGTGTATGGAAACACAAACCCTGTATCGAGGTCGCTTGATCGACCATATCCAGCTGGTGGTCAAAGATTTGGCTGCCAGCCAACGCTTTTACACCGCAACCCTGGCCAGCCTCGATATTCCGCTGGGCGGCACAGGTGATGGCTACTTCTGGGCGGACGAACTGTTTGTCACCTCTATCGATAGCCCCGCCGCGCTGGGGGTGTTGACCGGTCGCCACCACCTCGCCTTTCAGGCAAAAGATCGCACCATGGTGGATCGTTTTTATCAGGCCGCATTGGCTAACGGCGGTAAAGATAACGGCGCCCCCGGCGAGCGCAATTATCACCCCGGCTACTACGCCGCCTTTGTCCTCGATCCGGACGGAAATAATATCGAAGCGGTTTATCACGGTGAGGCAAAGCGTAGTGTGGAGTCGGTGGAGATTCGGTTTTAGCAAGAAAGCGGAGCACTAATTAATGAGGCTTTCATGGCGTAACGATCTGATAATAATAGTACCGCCCAATATTTATTTTCTATACAGCCGTAAGGGTCGTGTAAAAAAATATCAAATGAACACGTTCAGCTTAATACGATGGAAGATAAAAAGATCATTTCAAACATTATTAAAAACAGTCTTTATCGGGCTTAATCTAATCATTATTAGCCATCAATCAGAAATTGTGAGTTTTTATGAATAATGAGTATCACTGGTGGGATTTAGAAAAATCTAGCTTCAAAGGTGTTCTATATGATTCGATAAATTGCTATTTTCTCAATGACTTACCTTATCAAAACTGGCAAGAATTCTCTGAAGCTGATCCACATATGGCTTATGCACACTTAACTTATGTTAGATTTAATATGCTTGAACAGCAGTTCATCGATTTACGAGTAATACCTCAAATGCTTGGAGTTGAAACTGTTCCAGTGAAGTCGAGCGTTCAAGATATAAATAGATATGACTGGCTAAAGTCTATAGTTGACCTAACTTTATTTCGTTTCTCTAGCCTGCGAGATATCGCTTTTCATTTTGTGAATGAAGTTTTGGAACTAGGCCTCTCTGATTTTCAGTTGAATATTAAGCAGCTAAATAAAGTGCTTAAAACCGAGCACCCTGACATTCTAGAATCCTTAAAAATTCTAGACAAAACTGGTGAGGAATTGAGAACAGATCGTAATGAACGAGCTCATAAAGGTTTCAGTGAGCTTTATACTGGTGATGATCAGATGTTCAAAAATATGTCATGGATGGAGGGCACAGTTATCGATAATACTGGGTACGATCTAGTGGGCATCTACGAAAACTCCCGAGATAAAATTTGCGAGCTAGTTGTGCAAGAGGTACAGGTTGCACTAAAAGCTACAATTAACTTAGTTGATAATTGCTATACCCATTATCGCGATACACATCTTAGATTATCGCATGGTTCTGCAATGGGTGTTTCGCAGCATTTCCCTCTACACTGTGAAAAAGATAGCTAACAAACATTTCAAGCACGTAGGTGCGAATCGCGAATATACCGGCCAAAAAAAATCCGGAAAATTCAATATCTCTATGGTAAATTTCCCTGACAAGGTAGAGATCCGCTGCCATTCACTGATTAAGTAGATGTTATTTTAATCCAACTGGAATAGACAATGAAATATTCATTAAATTGGAAACAACCATTACTCTCCATGAGCAAGCGGTTCTTTATATTTATCACATTGATCTTTGCCGGGTTTGTTGTGCTCAGCACATACAAAACTCAACTTAATATGGAGCTGGGTGTCTGGCTCTTTTACCAATATTTAAAAATCCTGCTAGCATCCTTCGTTGTATTGTTCGCAATGGCTCAAGCCTCCAGATTGTTTTCTGTCGAATTAAGAAGTGAGGATGTGGTAGGTCGAAACCGCTTTTTCCGGAAAGTATCCATACCCTATACAGAGATGATCGGTGTGAGCATGGAAATGTTACTAATAGTAAATTGCTTGGTTATTCGCACCAATAGTCTCAAGAAAATCTATGCTCCTTTTGACTTGGATGGCTTCTCCGATTTTTCGAAAAAAATAGATGCCAGACTACAAAGTAACAACGCACTTAAAAATAATGCGTAACCAACTCCACTTGTATATTTTGAAGTTAATTCCAAGACTTCTGATCATTCCGACGTTTAACCTCATATAAAATTTCATGGAGATATCATGAAGATTTCTGAAGTCGCAGAGATGACAAATATTTCCATTCATACACTGCGATATTATGAGAAAGAAGGACTATTACTGAATATCCGTAGAAATGAATCTGGCCAACGTATTTTCGATAAAACAGATATTGAATGGTTAACCTGGATTAAACGTTTAAAGTCTACCGGAATGCCGCTAGCGGAAATAAAGTCATTTGCCAAGCTACGCCAAGCCGGCTCTACAACCTTGTCAGAAAGGAAGTCTTTGCTTGTCGCTCATAAAACCAACCTTGAACAAGAGATAGCAAGACTCAATGGTGAACTGAATATTGTGCGTTACAAAATAGATGCCTACGACCAAAAAATGCTTGACCTAGAGTGAACTCGAGGGATTAGCGTACAGATTCTACAGAAAGGAGTCATTTATGTTTAATCCCGGTTATTACATTACTGCCGAGCTAAAGGTCAAATTTCCTGAAAACATCGATAAAGCTCGCCAACACTTGAAAGAGCTTTGCGAAGAGACACTAAAAGAGCCTGGTTGCTCTATTTTCACACTTCATCAATGTGTAGATGATAAGAGCCGTTTCTTGCTGTGGGAAAGGTTTAACAGCGAAGATGATTTCAAATATCACTTTGAACAAGCTCACACGCAAGAGTATCTGAAGCATGACTTGACAGAGGTGGTGCAGTACTTTGTGACGGATGTGCTCTAACTCGTTCATATCCTGTTTGCTCAGGTCTAATTATCACCAGACACCGACGGCCACCAGTCGGTGTCTGACTCCATTTGCAATCACAGCCAATCACTGTTTGGCGAATGCGCTCAAGGATATTTATGAAGCCCGACTTAACCGGCACTCGGATTGTGCTGCGCACCATTGGCCCGCAGGATGCTGCCGATCTGTTCGAGATTTATGGCAATCCGCTGACCATGGAGTTTGCCTCTGATCCCTGCTTTACCTCTCCCGCCATGGTGGCGCAGATGATGGCGAGCGTGGTGCGGCTGGAGCAAACGGGTGAGTCGCTGGAGTGGGCGATTGTCGAGCGGAAGGGCAACAAGGTGATCGGCACCTGCGGCCTGCACAGTTTCAGCGAGGCGGGTCACAGCTGCGAGGTGGGATGCCTGCTCAATGCGGCCTATTGGCGAAGAGGGTTTATGTCGGAGGCGCTGGGATTGCTGTTCGCCCACGCCACCACACTGGGAGTCACCTGCCTCACCGCAGATATCGATTGTAGTGGTCTAATCATCCCGGACATCATTTTAGGTGGTACAGTCGCCACCATGACCTGAGGTGTTCAATGACAAGATTACGTCGCTCATTTACTGCCGAATTCAAACTCGAAGCCGCATCCCTGGTGCTCGACCAGGGATATTCAGTCCCCGAAGCCAGCCGTTCACTGGATGTCGGTGAAACCGTACTGCGCCGCTGGGTTCAGCAGCTCCAATCCGAACGCTGCGGCACAACCCCGATTAGTAAAGCTCTGACCCCGGAACAGCAGAAAATCCAGGAGCTAGAAGCCCGTATCAATCGACTCGAACGTGAAAAGGACATTCTAAAAAAGGCTACTGCTCTCTTGATGACGGACGAGTTCACACGTACGCGCTGATAGACCGATTAAGGGAGCAAGCCCCCATCACTCTGGTCTGCTGCGCCTTCGATGTTCCCACCTCCTGTTTTTACGATTATCTGGCTCGCAGGCGGACGATTAACCGTGAGCGCATGCAACAGCGCTGTGAGTTGCGCCGTTTGTTCAAAGAAAGCCAGAACTCAGCGGGCAGCCGCGCCTTGATGTCGATGATGCGGGAGTTGGGGTATCAGATTGGTCGATTCAAAGTACGTAACCTGATGAAGGAAGCCGGGCTGGTATCCAAGCAACCGGGCGCTCATCGCTATCAGGTCGCTCGGTCTGAACGACCGGACATTCCCAATCTGCTGGCCCGCGAATTTGATGTCCAGCAGCCCAATCAGGTGTGGTGTGGCGATATCACCTACGTCTGGGCCGGTGGTCGTTGGCATTACCTAGCCGCAGTGCTCGACCTGCATACCCGGCGGGTCGTAGGCTGGGCGATGTCTGATAAGCCTGATGCAGAGCTGGCCATCAAAGCACTGGAGATGGCCTATCAGCAGCGGGGTTGCCCATCCGGTGTGCTATTTCACTCCGACCAGGGCAGCCAATATGGCAGTCGGGCATTTCGGCAACGACTGTGGCGCTATCGCATGACCCAGAGTATGAGTCGGCGTGGCAACTGCTGGGATAACGCCCCGATGGAACGGTTGTTCAGAAGCCTGAAGTCAGAGTGGCTCCCGGCTATGGGATATATGAGCTTGCGAGAGGCAAAACGAGATATCAGTTATTACCTGATGAATTACTACAACTGGCGGCGTCCACATCAACACAATGACGGGATACCGCCAGCAAAAGCCGAAGAACGGCCTAACCAAGTGTCCGGATTTAGTTGACCACTACAGATGCAGATAACGTCCGCTCTATCGCCCTGTTTGAAAAACTGGGCTTCCAGGCGCATGCAGGGCGCTATCAGCGCATGCTCCCCTTTGTCTGACCCGAAGACCAGAGCCACAACGTCCTCGCCTCTCAGGGCGTTGTGGCAAGGATCAGGCATAAAAAAACCGGAACCCAAGGGTTCCGGTTTTTTCATTCCAGCCGAGGCTGGCAAACCAGCAAATTAAGCCTGGTTTTTAACTTCTTTCAGACCGCGGAAAGGAGCTTTGGCACCCAGAGCTTCTTCGATACGGATCAGCTGGTTGTACTTGGCAACACGGTCAGAACGGCTCATGGAACCGGTCTTGATCTGGCCAGCAGCGGTACCAACAGCCAGGTCGGCGATGGTCGCGTCTTCGGTCTCACCGGAGCGGTGGGAGATGACGGCAGTGTAGCCAGCGTCTTTGGCCATCTTGATGGCAGCCAGAGTTTCGGTCAGGGAACCGATCTGGTTGAACTTGATCAGGATGGAGTTGGCGATGCCGTTGTCGATACCGCGCTTCAGGATCTTGGTGTTGGTTACGAACAGGTCGTCACCAACGATCTGGATTTTCTTGCCCAGTTCAGCAGTCTGGTAGGCGAAACCTTCCCAGTCAGATTCGTCCAGGCCATCTTCGATGGAGACGATCGGGAACTTGGTGGTCAGGTCAGCCAGGAAGTCGGAGAAACCGTTGGAGGTGAAGACACGACCTTCGCCTTTCAGGTTGTACTCTTTCTTCTCTGCGTCGTAGAACTCGGAAGCAGCGCAGTCCATAGCCAGGGTGATGTCGGTGCCCAGTTTGTAACCGGCAGCGGCAACGGCTTCAGCGATAACTTCCAGCGCTTCGGCGTTGGATTTCAGGTTCGGAGCGAAACCACCTTCGTCACCAACTGCAGTGTTGTAGCCCTTGGACTTCAGCACTTTGGCCAGGTTGTGGAACACTTCTGCGCCCATGCGAACGGCTTCTTTCAGGGTCTTGGCGCCAACCGGCTGGATCATGAACTCCTGGATGTCGACGTTGTTGTCGGCGTGCTCACCACCGTTGATGATGTTCATCATCGGCAGCGGCATGGAGTAAACACCCGGGGTGCCGTTCAGCTCGGCGATGTGGGCGTACAGCGGCATGCCTTTGGCAGCAGCGGCAGCTTTGGCGTTAGCCAGGGAAACAGCCAGGATGGCGTTGGCGCCGAACTTGGATTTGTTCTCGGTACCGTCGAGGTCGATCATGATCTGGTCAACGGTGGCCTGGTCCTTGGCATCTTTACCCAGCAGAGCTTGAGCGATCGGGCCGTTTACGGCTTCGATGGCTTTCAGCACGCCTTTACCCAGGAAACGGCTCTTGTCGCCGTCACGCAGTTCCAGCGCTTCGCGGGAACCGGTGGACGCGCCAGACGGAGCGGCTGCCATACCAACAAAACCACCTTCCAGGTGAACTTCGGCCTCAACGGTCGGGTTACCACGGGAGTCGATGATTTCACGACCGATCACTTTAACGATCTTGGACATGTGTATTTCCTCAGGTTTCGTAAAAAAACAACAAAAATATGCCAAAAAAAGCGGCTGTGGCACAGTGCCCCAACCGCATTTATTTTCAATTACTTCAAATTACGCTTCTGATACTCGCCTGCCGCCTTCACAAAACCGGCGAACAGAGCGTGGCCATCACGAGGAGTAGAGGTGAACTCCGGGTGGAACTGCGCAGCCACGAACCAGGGGTGATCCGGGATCTCGATGATTTCCACCAACTTCTTGTCGGCGGAGAGACCGGTCACTTTCAGACCTGCCGCTTCAATCTGCGGCAGCAGCTTGTTGTTTACTTCGTAACGGTGACGGTGACGCTCGTAAATGGTCGGACTGCCGTACATCTGACGCACCTTGGAATCTTCGACCAGGTGGCAGAGCTGGGAACCCAGACGCATGGTACCGCCCAGATCAGACTTCTCGGTACGGGTCTCGACGTTGCCCTCTTCATCCACCCACTCGGTGATGAGGCCGACGACCGGGTACGCGCAATCTTTCTTGAACTCGGAGGAGTGAGCCCCTTCCATACCCGCTACGTTGCGAGCGAATTCGATCATGGCAACCTGCATGCCGAGGCAGATACCCAGGTAGGGGATCTTGTTCTCGCGGGCATACTGGGCAGCCAGAATTTTGCCTTCCACACCGCGCTCACCAAAGCCACCCGGCACCAGGATCGCGTCCAGACCTTCCAGCAGCTCGGCGCCACGGGTCTCGATATCCTGAGAGTCGATGTACTTGATGTTGACGGAGTGACGGGTCTTGAGACCACCGTGCTTGAGCGCCTCGTTGACGGACTTGTAGGCGTCCGGCAGGGAGACGTACTTGCCGACCATACCGATGGTCACTTCACCAGTCGGGTTGGCCTCTTCGTAGATAACCTGTTCCCACTCGGACAAATCAGCCTCTTTGCACTCCAGACCGAAACGCTCGGTGAAGTAGGAGTCCAGATTCTGGGATTTCAGCAGTGCCGGGATCTTGTAGATGGAGTCGACGTCTTTCATGGAGATGACGGCGCGCTCGGGCACGTTGCAGAACAGGGCAATTTTGGCGCGCTCGTTGGCCGGAATGGCACGGTCGGAGCGGCAGATCAGCACATCCGGCTGGATACCGATGGAGAGCAGCTCTTTGACGGAGTGCTGGGTCGGCTTGGTCTTCACTTCACCGGCAGCAGCCAGGTAAGGAACCAGCGTCAGGTGCATGAACATGGCGTTGTTGCGGCCCACTTCGGCAGCCAGCTGACGAATGGCTTCGAGGAACGGCAGGGACTCGATGTCACCTACGGTACCGCCCACTTCGACGATGGCAACCTGATGGCCTTCGGCACCGGCAATCACCCGCTCTTTGATGGCGTTGGTGATGTGCGGGATAACCTGAATGGTGGCGCCCAGATAGTCACCACGACGCTCTTTACGCAGTACGTCGGCGTAGATACGGCCGGTGGTAAAGTTGTTGCGACGGGTCATCTTGGTGCGGATGAAACGCTCGTAGTGGCCCAAATCCAGATCGGTTTCGGCCCCGTCCTCGGTTACGAACACTTCACCATGCTGGGTCGGGCTCATGGTGCCCGGATCCACGTTGATGTACGGGTCCAGTTTCATGATGGTCACATCCAGACCACGGGCTTCCAGAATGGCTGCCAGAGAAGCTGCGGCAATGCCTTTGCCGAGGGATGAAACAACGCCACCAGTAACAAAAATATATTTGGTCGTCATGCTGAACCTGAAAGAAGTTTAGGGAATTTTAAGGGGTGCTTCGGGGATGAAGCAGGACGGGGAAACAGTATACCAAAAACCCCTCTCCCAAACAATGAGCAAAAATCTATCAGGCTCACCGCCCCCCCATCTTGCGCCAAATCAACTTTGCTCGGTTTCCTTCGCCTTATCCCAGGCGGCATCGAGCTTTTCGAGGGTGCAATCGGTCATTTTCAAGCCTTCTGCGGCGATTATCTGCTCAACCTGACGAAAACGACGTTCGAACTTGGCGTTGGCGCCCCGCAGCACCTGCTCCGGATCCTTGCCCAGATGGCGCACCAGATTGACGGTAGCAAACAGCAGATCGCCGAGCTCGTCGCTCACCCGCGCCTCGTCCACATCGGCCATCAATGCCTCTTCCATCACCTCGTCGATCTCTTCGTGGATCTTGTCCACCACAGGCCCCAGCGTCTTCCAGTCAAAACCGACGGTGGCGCAGCGTTTCTGAATTTTGGCGGCGCGGGTCAGGGCCGGCAGCGAGAGCGGGATATCGTCCAGCACGCTCTCTTTGTCGAGGGCCGCCCGCTCCTTGGCTTTTTCCGCCTCCCAGTTCGCTTTTACCGCTATCTCGTCGCCAAGGTCGGCATCCGAGAAAACATGGGGGTGACGGCGAATGAGCTTCTCGCTCACCGTATCCACGATATCGGCAAAGTCGAACAAGCCCCGCTCTTTACCCAGCTGGGCGTAAAACACCACCTGAAACAGCAGGTCACCCAACTCCCCTTTCAGCCCCTGCCAATCTTCGGTCTCGATGGCATCGGCCACTTCGTAGGCCTCCTCCAGGGTGTGCGGCACTATAGTCTGGAAGTCCTGTTTCAGATCCCAGGGACAGCCGTTTTGCGGATCGCGCAGACGAGCCATGATGTCGAGCAGTTGGGGCAGATCGTAACGTTGGGACATGGGATATTCGCTTTCGATTCGTTCAAAAAGGGTCATAAATACAGACCGGCCACTGGGGCCGGTCGGTTCGATATCAAAGCCGCTTGGCGCTGATCACGTCGTTAAGCTGACTGAGCTTGGCCAACGCCCGGTTGAAGGCGTTGATGTTGTAAATCTCCAGCTCCATGTCGATCTCGGCGGTCTGCTCGCGCACGTTTGAGCGCGAGCGCACCCCCATCACATTGATCTTCTCGTTGGCCAGCACGGTAGTGATATCGCGCAGCAGGCCGGAGCGATCGTTGGAGATGATCCGGATGGTGAGGCCATAGCCGCCGGAGTAGTTCTCCCCCCACACCGCATCGATCAGCCGCTCTGGGTTGCGCCGTGACAGCTCCTTGAGCTGCTCGCAATCTTCCCGGTGGATGGACACCCCGCGCCCCATGGTGATGAAGCCCTGAATGGAGTCCCCCGGAATGGGCTGGCAGCAGCGGGCAATATGGGTCATCAGGTTGCCGACCCCTTCCACCACTATGTGGTCTTTGGGCTTGTGGCGCATCGGCGCATTGGCCTTCTGCTCCAGCTTCTCCAGCAGGCGGCGATCTTCCTCTTCCGCCGTCGGCTTGTTGTAACAGGTGTCGAGATAGTTGAGCACCTGGTTGATGCGGATATCGCCGCTGCCGATACCGGCCAGCAGATCGTCGGTGCTCTCCAGATTGAATCGCCGCAGCATGTTGCCCTTGTCGATCTTGGACATGCTGAGATTGTGGCGATCCAGCTCCTTCTCGAACAGCTCGCGACCGGCCACGATATTCTTGTCCCGATCCAGTTTTCTGAACCAGGTCGCCACCTTGGCCCGCGCCCGGCTGGAGCGCAGGAAGCCAGCGTTGGGGTTCATCCAGTCGCGGCTCGGGTTCGGCTCTTTCTGGGTGATCACCTCCACCTGATCGCCGGTCTGCAGCGAGTAGGTAAACGGCACGATGCGGCCGTCAATCTTGGCGCCGATGCAGCGGTGGCCGATCATGCTGTGGACGTGATAGGCAAAATCGAGCGGGGTGGCGCCTGCCGGCAGGTCGATGACATCCCCTTTCGGGGTGAAGACGTAGACCCGGTCCTCGAACACCTGACTGCGCAGGTCTTCGAGCAGGGAGCCGCTCTCGGAGAGATCCTCCTGCCAGGCGAGCAGCTTGCGCAGCCACTCGATCTTGTCTTCGAAGGTGTTGGCCTTGCCGCCAGCCTGCGCGCCTTCCTTGTAACGCCAGTGAGCAGCGACGCCTAGCTCGGCATCCTGATGCATCTGGTCGGTACGGATCTGGATCTCGACGGTTTTGCCTTCGGGCCCCACCACTACGGTGTGAATTGACTGGTAGCCGTTGGGTTTGGGGTTGGCGACATAGTCGTCAAACTCGCGAGGAATGTGGTGGAACTGGGTATGGACGATACCGAGCGCCGCATAGCAATCCTGCAGCCGCTTGGTTACCACCCGCACCGCGCGCACGTCGAACAACTCGTTGAACTCGAGGTGCTTCTTCTGCATCTTGCGCCAGATGCTGTAGATATGTTTCGGCCGACCGTACACCTCGGCGTCAACTCCCGCCTCTTTCAACCCATTACGCAGGGATTGCACAAACTCGCGGATGTAGCGCTCGCGGTCGAGCCGCTTCTCGTCGAGCTGCTTGGCGATCTGCTTGTAGGTATCCGGGTGCAAGTAACGGAAGGCGAGATCTTCCAGCTCCCACTTGAGCTGGCCGATGCCCAGACGGTTGGCGAGCGGCGCATAGATGTTGGTGATCTCCTGGGCCATCAGCACCCGGGTCTCTTCATCTGCCGTCTTCGCTTCCCGCAGGCAGGCGATCCGCTCCGCCAGCTTGATCACCACGGCGCGCACATCCTCGACCATGGCGAGCAACATGCGACGCACGTTGTCGACCTGCTCCGGCGAGGTTTCGCTGCGATGGAGGGTCTGCAGGGAGCGGATGGCCTCCATCTCCAGCACCCCTTCCACCAGCTTGGCGATCTTGGAGCCAAAGTCCTCGTCCATCCGCTCCTGGCTGATGAGACCGGCTTCGACGAAGGGGTAGATGATGGCCGCTTTGAGGGTGCCGATATCCATGCTGAGCATCTGCAGGATGCCCACCATTTCGATGCCGCGTACCAGCAGCTTGCTGGTCAGCGCCTCGTCACCGAGCGTCAGACAATACTGGTAGACGGTTCGCAGCTGATCCTTTTCACTGTCACTCAAGGAGAGCGAGCTGACCCACTCCTCCAGGGTGAAGTTGTCTTTCAAATGAATATCGCGAACCGCAACCATGGTATCAATCCTTTAAATTATCGGGCCGAAAGCTGTCACTTTCTCCCCTCATGAGATTGCCTCAAATGGGGATATCCAGCGCACTTTTCAAGGCATATTGTCCAGAAAGACAATAGAGCGCGCCAACAGGCCCTGCCGAACGACGAGGGTCTAGATTACCCCAATCACATCAGCTCAAACAGACGCAGACATGCCAGATTACATATCCGCATCGCCGAACTGATGAGTCATTTACTCCCGTTCAAACAGCGCCATGGACTCCAGATGACCGGTGTGAGGGAACATGTCCAGCATGCCGAGGCGCACCAGACGGTAACCCCCTTTCACCAGCACCTGACTGTCCCGCGCCAGGGTGACCGGGTTACAGGAGACGTAGACCACCCGCTTGGGTGAAAGTTTCACGACGTGTCCCATCACTTCCAGCGCGCCGGGGCGAGCCGGATCCAGCAGCACCAGATCAAACCCTTCACGCGCCCAGGACATGCCGACTATGTCATCGCTCAGGTCGGCTTTGTAGAAACGGGCATTGGTGATGCCGTTGCGACGGGCGTTCTCTTCGGCCCGCTGCACCATGGCCAGTTCACCTTCCACACCCACCACTTCGCGAGCCTGACGGGCCAGCGGCAGGGTGAAGTTGCCGATACCGCAGAAGAGATCGAGCACCTTGTCATCCTTGCTCGCCCCGAGCCATGTCAGCGCCTGCTCAACCATGCTCTGGTTGATGGGGCCGTTGACCTGAATGAAGTCACCCGGAGCAAATGCAAGAGACAGGCCATCCAGCGAGTAGGATGGGGAAAATTGTTGCTGCAGCGCTTCGATGCGATCATCGGCCGCCTGCAGATAGAGGTCGATCCCCTGCGCTTTTGCAAACTCCACCAGCAGGGCACGATCCGCCTCATTGGGGCGGCCGGTGTGGCGCAGCAGCATCATGATCCCCTGCTCGGCCTGGATAAGCTCCGCATGGCCCAGCTCGCGCTGGCTCTTGAGGCGATTGAGGCACTCACGCAGCGGGGCAATCAGCGCAGAGAGCGGCTCGGCCAGCACCGGGCACCCTTCGATTTCCACCAGATCGTTGCTGTTGCGACGGCGGAAACCGACCCGGGTGCAGCGACCGTTCTTGTCAAATTTGATGGCCAGACGACAGACCCGGCGGTAGGCACGATCTTCACCGGTCAGTACCGGCTCCAGCGCAGGCGCCTTGATGTTGCCCAACCGCTCGAACAGACTGACCAGTCCGGCCGCCTTGGCGGCTTGCTGATCGGCAACCGACATGTGCTGGGCACTGCACCCGCCGCACTCGCGATAGTGGCTGCAAAAGGGGGCGATACGGTTGGCCGCCGGGGTCACCACCTGCTGCAAGGCGGCGTGACCATACTGCTTTTTCTCTTCGGTGATGCGTGCCTTGACGGTCTCGCCGGGCAGTGCCCCTTCAACGAAGATCGCCTTGCCCTGATGGCGACCGATACCGACGCAGTGGTGATCGAGGGTGTCTATCGTAAATTCAATGCGTTGGAGCTGGGTGGACTTCTTTTGGGGCTTGAAAAACTGGGCCATAAAACTTGGTGCCTATAGGTGGCTATGTCATGATTGTGGAATCTGCTGCCGGGTATTGTCCCACAAGAATAATAGTATGACCAAATACGGCCACAGAGCCCGTGTATTGCCATCAACCCTATCGCCAACCCTGTTCACTGGTGGCCTGTTCGTATGACCAAATATGGCCTGAGAGCACGCGTTCTCGCCTTTACCATCCTGCCGACCCTGATCATCGGTGGCCTGATGGCCGGTTACTTCACTTTCCACCGCTACCAGCAGTTGGAAAACAACCTCATTGATCAGGGGATCAACATCATCGAACCGCTGGCGATCGCCAGTGAATACGGGATGACACAGCACAGTCGCGAATCCCTCAAGCGGCTGATTGGCCTGACCCACCGCAAGAACTCCCCCTTCATCAAGTCCATCGCGGTTTTCACCCAGGACAACCAGCTGTTCGTCACCTCGAACTACCACCGGGATTTCACCCGGCTCAGGCTGCCCGATGGCGAGCCCATTCCGGATCTGACCAGCGTGACGTTTCAGGGGGATGACATCATTTTGCGCACCCCAATCCAGGCTGAAACCAGTCTGGATGGCTTCCCACTACCCAGCGATGTAGAGCCGCCGATGATCGGCTACATCTCGATGCAGATGGCGACCGACAGGGCCATGCTGCTGCAGTACCGCGACACCTTCTTTGCGGTGATCATGGTGCTCATCGGGGTCGCCTTCAGTACCCTGTTTGGCTTCCGTCTGGTCAAGAGCGTGACCCAGCCCATCACCAACATGGTGCAGGCGGTGCACAAGATCAGGGAGGGACGGCTCGATACCCGGGTCAGCGGCCAGCTCACCGGCGAGCTGGATATGCTGAAAAATGGTATCAACGCCATGGCCAAGGCGCTCTCCGAATATCACGAAGAGATGCAGCAGAATATCGATCAGGCCACCTCTGACCTGCGCGAAACCCTCGAGCAGATAGAGATCCAGAACGTCGAGCTCGACATGGCCAAGAAGCGGGCGCAGGAGGCGGCGCGGGTCAAATCGGAGTTTCTGGCCAACATGTCCCACGAGCTGCGCACTCCGCTCAACGGGGTCATCGGTTTTACCCGCCAGCTGCTGAAAACCAGCCTGACCCCGAGCCAGACCGACTACATGCAGACCATCGAGAAATCGGCGCGCAACCTGCTTGGCATCATCAACGACATCCTCGACTTCTCGAAGCTGGAAGCAGGCAAGCTGCAGCTGGAGCATATCCCGTTCAGCCTGCGCGACACCCTCAACGAGACCATGCACCTGCTCGGCCCCAGCGCCCACGACAAGCAGCTCGAGCTCTCCCTGAGGGTGGATGCCAATGTGCCGGATTACCTCACCGGCGACCCCATGCGTCTGCAACAGGTGCTGACCAACCTCACCGGCAACGCCATCAAATTCACCGAACAGGGCAACGTGGATGTCCATATCGAGCAGACCGGCAGTGGCAATCACAAGGTGAGGCTCAACGTCCAGATCCGCGATACCGGCATCGGCATCTCCCAGGAGCAGCAACACCAGCTGTTCCAGGCCTTCAATCAGGCCGACTCCTCCATCTCCCGCCGTTATGGCGGCACGGGCCTGGGCCTCGTCATCACCCAGAAGCTGGTGCAGCAGATGGGCGGCCAGATCCGCTTTGAATCGGAGCTCGGCAAGGGCTCCATCTTCTCGTTCAGTCTGGATGTGGAGGTCTCACCCCTGCCCCAGACCGATCAACTGCCGCTGGATCGGATCCGTGGCAAACGGCTCTGGCTGCTGGAACCGGATCCCTTCGCGCAAGCCTCTCTGCTCGCCCTGCTGGCGGAATGGCACCTCGACGTGCACCCACTGACCAGCGATGAACCCTGGCCAGAGATGAGCGAGCAGGAGATGGTGATCATCGGCAGCAGCACCCTGCATACGCCGCAGCAGGTGCTCGGCCGTCTCGACAGACTGAACGGCCAGCAGCAGAACACCATAGTGCTGCTCAGCAGCCACGAGCCAGCGCTCTATGAAGCGATGCTGGCCCATGGCGCCCAGCACTGTCTCTCCAAACCGGTCAACCACCGCAAGCTGCTGCACGCCCTGCTCTCGCCGGAATCGAGCCGCCAGAAGCTACCTGCTCAGCCTGCTCCGCGCCAGTTGCAGCCAATCAAGGTGCTGGCGGTGGATGACAACGCCGCCAACCTCAAACTTATCGCCGCCATGCTCAAGGAGATGGTGAGTCAGGTGGTGGTGTGCAAAAACGGCAAGGAAGCGGTCAAGCAGGCCCAGAGCCAGCCGTTCGACATCATCTTCATGGATATCCAGATGCCGATCATGGATGGCATCAGCGCCACCCAGGCGATCCGCAACCAGTCCCTCAACACCACCACCCCGATCGTGGCGGTGACCGCCCACGCCATCCCCGGCGAACGGGAGCGGCTGATCCGCCAGGGGATGGACGACTATCTGGCCAAACCCATCGACGAAAGCATGCTGGCCCAGCTCATCACCGACTTTGCCCATCGCCGCCACCAGAATAATGGTGCCCAACAGATCGACTGGGCACTGGCGGTGCGGCAAGCGGCGGGGAAAGAGCATCTCGCCAGAGAGATGCTGACCATGCTGCTGGCCAGTTTCGACGAAGTGGAACCTGTGCTGGATAGCGCGCTGGCTGGCGAAATTGAAGATAGTGAAGTGCTGGCACAGCTCCATCGCCTCAACGGCGGCTGTGCCTATTCCGGGGTGCCTGGGCTGCAACGGCTGCTCTCCCAGCTGGAGCAACAGCTGCGTGACGGCGTGCCGGTGAGCGAGCTGGAACCCGAGCTGCTGGAGCTGCAAGATGCGCTGGAACTGGTGCGCCAGGAGGCGCCCCGCTATCTCGGCAAAGCTTGATGAGCTTGACCTGAACTGTAGCGGCCCCCGCTTTTTCTGACGCGAGGGCCGCCAGATGGTAAAGTTGCGCCGTTTACACAGGAGTCAGCATGACCAACAACGATATTCTGCGCCGTCTGCGCTACGCCCTCACCATCAGCAACGACCAGATGGTCGAGATGTTTGCCAAGGGCAACCTGACGGTCACTCACGCCCAGCTGCACAGCTGGTTGATGAAAGAGGCGGCGGAAGGTGAAGAGCAAGAGGCAGGCTATGTCGCCTGTCCCGACTCGGCTCTGAGCCAGTTCCTCGACGGTTTCATCATCGCCCGCCGCGGCGTGCGGGAAGATGCACCGGCCCAGGTGATCCCGAACCGGATCAACAACAACATGATCCTGCGCAAGCTGCGCATCGGTCTCAACTTCAAGGAAGAGGATATGCTCGGCACCCTCAAGCTCGCCGACTTCAACCTCTCCAAGTCCGAGCTCAGTGCCCTGTTCCGCTCCAAGGATCACAAGCACTATCAGGATTGCGGGGATCAGATCCTGCGCAACTTCCTGATCGGCCTCACGGCCAAATACCGCGGCTAACCAGCCGCGCGACTGACCAGACCGGGCCTTCGACATGTGCCAGCGACTCACTCCTCCCACGCTCAGCAGACTGACTGTGGCAGGGGGATGGCGCTGGCGCTGTCTTCTTCCCCTCTTCTTTCTGCCACTGGTTCTGCTGCTGGGTGGTTGTACTCCGTCCGAATACCAGCTCTCTACCCGCTATCAGAGCGCCAACCAGAATGAGCGGATCGCCTTTCTGATCCTCCACTACACCGACGAAGATGATGCCAACTCCCTGCGCCTGCTGACCGAGCAAGAGCACAAGGTGAGCGCCCACTACCTGATCCCTCGCGACAGCCACGAGACCCCGCTCACCGTCTATCAGCTGGTGCCGGACAACGCGCGCGCCTGGCATGCCGGACGCAGCCGTTGGCACCAATATGCCGGGCTCAATGCCAGCTCCCTTGGCATCGAGATCGCCAACCTCGGCTATCCAGCAGAAGATGAGCCGCTGGCACCCCATGCCCGCCGCTGGCAACCCTATACCCCGCAGCAGATTGCTGCCGTCGGCGCACTCAGCCGGGAGCTGGTCGCCCGTTACCGGATCCCGCCGACCCAGGTGCTGGGCCACAGCGATGTCGCCCCCGAGCGCAAGCAGGATCCCGGCCCCCACTTCCCCTGGCGCCAGCTCTATCTGACGTACGGGGTCGGCGCCTGGCCCGATGAAGGTCGGGTGGCCGAGTTACTGGCCAGTCCCTTGCCCGATTGGGATGCGGCCATGTGGCAACAACAGCTGGCCCGCTATGGCTACGGCCTGCCCCAAACCGGCCAGTGGGATGAGCAGAGCCGCGCCGTCTTGGGCGCCTTTCAGCTCCACTTTCGCGCCAGCAAGGTCGATAGCAAACCGGACCGCGAGTGCCAGGCCATCCTGATGGCGCTACTCGAAAAATACTTCCCCTAATCCTCATCCATTGCCCCCGTTGCTGCGTACTGTTTGATAGCCGTTAGCTATCAAACAGTTAGGCACAAGCAATTGTCCCTGCATTTTGCAAGGCGTTACTCTGACTGCGTTCCGAAAGAAAATTTAAAACCGATTTCCAAATCTGGAGGTGAATGATGAAAAGCCCGATTGGTCTTGATACTGCTCAATCACAAGCCCTGGCAGCCGAGTTGAATAAATTGCTGGCCAGCTACCAGATCCTCTACATGAACGTACGCGGCTTCCACTGGAATATCCGTGGCAACCAGTTCTTCGAACTGCACCTGAAATTTGAAGAGATATACAACGACCTGCTGCTGAAAGTCGATGCACTGGCCGAGCGGATCCTGACCCTGGATGGCGTGCCGATGCACAGCTTCAGTGAATACCTGAAAGTCTCTGCCATCCCGGAGCAAAAAGGGCTGCACGATGGCCGCGCCTGTGTCGAATCCCTGCTGGATAGCTTCCGCGAACTGCTGGTCGCCCAGCGCCGTATTCTGGGTCAGGCCGCCGAAGCCGGTGATGAGGGCACTGCCTCTATCCTCTCCGACTATGTGCAGCAGCAGGAAAAACTGGTCTGGATGCTGCGCGCTTATCTGGCCTGATAGTGAACCAAGCCAGCTACAGCGTATGTATGTGGGCTTGAGTAAGTACCGGGCCGGAAGCACCTGACCAGACCACGGCCCAATCCGTCTGATTGTTATGTTCTGTTGCAAACCTGAGTTGTCTCTCCTTTTATCCACCCGCTTGCCGCCCTGTTTGGGCGGCTTTTTTTGTTTTTGATCTGCATCAAGGGAATCTTAATTGGCAAATTGAATGCCTATTAAGTTTTTCGCGAGAGGAATAGAATCGCCACAAAACAGACAACTGAAATGTCCAATTAGGAGAGGCATGATGTTTTGTGTGCAATGTGAACAGACAATTCGTACCCCGGCAGGCAACGGCTGTGCCTACGCACAAGGTATGTGCGGCAAGACGGCGGAAACCTCGGATCTGCAGGATGTGCTGATCTACACCCTGCAGGGGCTCAGCGCCTGGGCGCTGGCCGCCCGCGAGCAGGGCATCATAGATCGCGAAATCGATGCCTTCGTGCCCAAGGCCTTCTTCGCTACCCTCACCAACGTCAACTTCGATTCCGCCCGTATCGTGGCGTACGTCAATCAGGCCATTGCTTATCGCCAGCAGTTGGCCGATCGTCTGACCGCCATGGCGGTGCAGGTGAACGATTTGCCACACTCCGCTTACTTCGAGCCCGGTGCCGAGCTGCTGGAACAACTTGCCCATGCCGCACCAGCCGCTCCCAATCGGGGCAAGAACGAGGTGAACGAAGACATCATGGGGCTGCGTCTGCTCTGTCTCTACGGCCTCAAGGGCGCCGCCGCCTACATGGAGCACGCCCGGGTGCTGGCTCAGCAGAGTGACGAGGTGGCCGCCGAATTCCACCGCATCATGAGCTGGCTCAGCACAGATCCGAACGAAATGGGTCGGCTGTTCAGCTGCGCCATGGAGATCGGTCAGCTCAACTTCAAAATCATGGAGATGCTGGATCTCGGTGAAACCAGCGCCTTCGGCCATCCGGAACCCACCCAGGTACGCGTAACCCCCATCTCCGGCAAGTGCATTCTGGTCTCCGGCCACGACATGATGGATCTCAAGCTCATTCTGGAGCAGACCAAGGGAACCGGCATCAACGTCTACACCCATGGTGAGATGCTGCCCGCGCTGGCCTACCCCTTCTTTAAACAGTACCCCCATCTGGTGGGCAACTACGGCTCCGCGTGGCAGAACCAGCAGAAGGAGTTTGCCAACTTCCCGGGCGCGGTGGTGATGACCTCCAACTGCATCATCGACCCGAACGTGGGCAACTACAGTGACCGCATCTTCACCCGCTCCATCGTCGGCTGGCCGGGCGTAACCCATCTGGAGGGGGATGATTTCTCCGCCGTGATCGCCAAGGCCCAAGCGCTGGAAGGCTTCAAGTACACCGAGCTCGAGCACTTCATCACCATCGGCTTTGCCCGCAACGCCCTGATGCAGGCTGCGCCCGCAGTGATTGAGAAGGTCAAAGCCGGGGAGATCAGCCACTTCTTCCTGGTAGGTGGCTGTGACGGCGACAAGGCCGAGCGCGCCTACTTCACCGAGTTTGCCAAGGCGGCGCCGCGCGACAGCCTGCTGCTCACCCTGGGATGCGGCAAATACAAGTTCAACAAGCTCGACTTTGGCGACATCGGCGGCATTCCGCGTCTGCTGGACGTGGGTCAGTGCAACGATGCCTACTCCGCCATCCAGTTGGCGCTGGCGCTCTCCGAAGCGTTCGAGTGCGGTGTCAACGATCTGCCGCTGACGCTGGTGCTCTCCTGGTTCGAGCAAAAAGCCATCGTTATTCTGCTCACCCTGCTCTCCCTCGGGGTGAAGGACATTCGTACCGGCCCGACCGCCCCCGCCTTCCTCACCCCGGCCCTGCTCAAGGTGCTGGAGGAGCAGTTTGGCCTGAAAGGGACCACCACGGCCGAGGCTGACTTGACCAAGATCCTGACGGCCTGATCGGCACCTCATGTTGTAAGCGTTTGGCGAGCCGCCCGGCTCGCCTTTTTTCTGGATCCGGCTTTTTCATCAGACGTTTTTCAAACCGTTTCAAACCTAAGGAGCCTTGTGATGACCTCTCTCACGCTCACCTGCATTGGCCGCCAACAGAACACCCACGACGTCGTGAGCTGGCAGCTGGCGCCGCTTTCCGGCTGCCTCCCTCCCGTACTGGCTGGCCAGTGCATCACCCTGCATACCGAGATTGACGGCCAACCGGAGTGCCGCGCCTATACCCTCTCCTCCAGCCCGCAGGATGCATGCTGGCAGGTGACAATCAAAGATGTGGGACGGGTCTCTAGCCATCTGCACCAGACCCTGCAGGTGGGAGACAAGATCCGGGTGGATGGTCCCTTTGGCGATTTCAACCTGACCGCCCTGCCTTGCGAGCGGCCACTGCTGCTCAGTGCCGGTTCCGGCATTACCCCCATGTGGGCCATGCTGCGGGACGAGCTCGCCAAACGGCCGGATGCCGATATCCGCTTTATCCATAGCGCCCGCTCGCCAGCAGATGTGATCTTCGCAGATGACTTGGCTACGCTGGCTGCGGCTCATTCAAGCGTGCGCCATGCCCTGATACTGGAAGAGGCCCCTGCAGATCACCCCTGGATTGGCCGACTCACCCCCGCCATGTTGGCCGAACTGGCCCCGGATCTGCGCGAACGCCATGTCTATCTCTGCGGCCCGGCCCCCTATATGGCGGCGGTCAGCACCATGCTGGCAGAGCTGGGATTGCCGCCGGAGCAGCTACATCAGGAGTCCTTCGGTCTTCCTCCCGCAGAGCCCATCAAGACCACCAGCGACCACTTCTGGCTGACCCTGAAAAAGAGCGGCAAAAAGGTGAAGATCCTGCCGGGTCAGACCCTGCTGGCGGCACTGGAAGCTGCGGGCGAAACCATGATGGCGGCTTGTCGCGCCGGAGTATGTGGCAGCTGTCGTTGCACCACCACAGGTGACATCGAGCGACAGAGCGTGATGACCTTGAGTGCGCAGGATCTGGAGAGCGGCGTTGCTCTGGCCTGCTCCTGCACCGCGAAAGGGGATATCAGTCTCGATTATTGAGATACACAAAGGGCTTCATTGGTATCTCAACCTTTTCCCGAGCGGGCAGGACAGGTAGACTCTGCCCCAGTTTCACCAGAACACGGGATAAAAAATGACAATACTGGTCACAGGCGGCGCCGGCTATATCGGCTCCCACACCCTGGTTGAGCTGCTGGGCGCGGGGCAGCAGGTCATGGTACTCGACAACCTCTCCAACTCCTCACCGGAGTCACTCAAGCGGGTCGAGCAGATCACCGGCAAACCGGTCACCTTCGTCGAAGGGGATGTGCTGGACAGAGCCTGCCTGCAGCAGCTGTTCGCCAACCACCAGATCGAATCGGTCATTCACTTCGCCGGCCTCAAGGCGGTCGGAGAGTCGAGCCAGATCCCGCTCACCTACTACCAGAACAACATCAGCGGCACTCTGGTGCTGTGCGAAGAGATGGCCAAAGCTGGCGTTTTCCGGCTGGTATTCAGCTCCTCGGCCACCGTCTATGGCGATCCCGCCTCGGTGCCGCTGCGGGAAGATTTCCCCACCAGCGCCACCAATCCCTATGGCCGCTCCAAGCTGATGGTGGAGGAGATCCTGCGCGATCTCGCCAAATCCGATCCCCGCTGGGCTATCGTACTGCTGCGTTACTTCAACCCGGTCGGCGCCCACGAGAGCGGCCTGATTGGTGAAGATCCCAACGGCATCCCCAACAACCTGCTGCCCTATATCAGCCAGGTGGGTGTCGGCAAGCTCAAGGAGCTGGGGGTATTTGGCAACGACTACCCGACCCCGGATGGCACCGGCGTACGCGACTACATCCATGTGGTGGATCTCGCCATCGGTCACCTGAAAGCACTGGCACGCATCAAGAGCGACACCGGCGTCTTCACCTACAACCTGGGCACAGGTCAAGGCTACTCGGTACTGGAGATGGTCAAGGCGTTTGAAGCGGCCAGTGGCCGACCCATTCCCTACCAGATCAAACCCCGTCGCCCGGGCGACATCGCCGAGTGCTGGGCAGAGCCAACGCTGGCCCGTGCCGAGCTGGGTTGGCAGGCTGAGCGCGGTCTGGAGCAGATGATGGTCGATACCTGGCGCTGGCAAAGCAACAACCCGAACGGCTATCAAGGCTGATCTCTCGCGGGTGGATAACAAACGCCCCGACATTTTCATGTCGGGGCGTTTTATTTTGCGACGTTCAATCAGTGGGTCTGACTGCGCAGCAGCGGCACACGGGCCAATCGGGGGGAAATGCGCTCTATCAGCCGATCCGCCAGCGGGGTCAACAGCAGCCAGGGCAGACAGAGGGTCGCCAGCCCCAGTGCGCCGACGTAGACATCGGTAAACCAGTGAGCCCCAGCCAGAATGCGCGGTGCGGAAAAGATCGGCACCATCAGCAATGCGGTGACTCCCGCCCAGCGCGGCAGATAGCGCAAGGCGTAGCCGGCGAAGATCATCAGGAACAGGGCGTGATCCCCGGGGAAACTATCACCGGAAGAGTCCTTGGTCGGAATAGCGCTGATCTGGGTCACCCGAAGCGCATCGGCCACCATCAGGGTCGGGCTGGGTCGCTCCACCGGCAATCGGTGACCAAGCTGGTTGATCACCAGTGCGCTCAGCAACATCACTATGCCCATTGCCACCAGTTGGCGACGACCCGCCAGATCCCGTGCGAAGAAGCAGCGGACCAGGATCAGCCCCATACAGGCCAACACCGCCAGATCGAACAGCCGGTTATTGGTGATGGCCACCAGATCGGCCCACAGAGCCGACTGGCCGAGCCAGCCGTTGACGGTATGAAAAATCGCGAGGTCCCACTGATCCCAGGGACCATGAGCGGGCAGCGCAGCCCAACTGATGGTCACCAGACCACCGACCAGATAGCAAAGCAGGAACTTGCCCATGGGGACTCTCCTTTGGAAAAGGGCGATATCGTAAAACTGTAGAGTGCGTCACAAAACCGAAGAATTGTAAGAAAGTGCGACACAATATCAAGCCTCAAATAAAGCCTTCCAACCCATTCCAATCTCGCATATCCCAACAGCGCCAAGATTTCTGCCTCCAGTGCTGCATCTGTGGGCCTCTCACCATGAGTGCGGCTTGTGCCACCACCGCAACACCCCCTAGAATGCGCACTTCCCTTTACTGCGAAAGGAAGCGGTATGCATATTCACATTCTCGGGATCTGCGGCACCTTTATGGGTGGTCTGGCGGTGTTGGCAAAACAGCTTGGCTATCGCGTTACCGGCTCCGATGCCAACGTCTATCCCCCCATGAGCACCCAGCTCGAGCAACAGGGCATTGAACTGACCGAAGGCTATGACCCCTCCCAACTCGATCCGGCGCCGGATCTGGTGGTGATCGGCAACGCCATGAGCCGCGGCAACCCCTGTGTGGAATATGTGCTGGACCGTAATCTGCCCTATATCTCCGGCCCCCAGTGGCTGCTGGAGCACGTGCTGCAGGATCGCTGGGTACTGGCCGTTGCTGGCACCCATGGCAAGACCACCACCGCCAGCATGTTGGCCTGGGTGCTGGAGTACGCCAAACTGGAACCCGGTTTCCTTATTGGCGGCGTGCCGGGCAACTTCCCGGTCTCCGCCCGTCTCGGCTCTGCCCCCTTCTTCGTCATCGAAGCGGACGAGTATGACTGCGCCTTCTTCGACAAACGCTCCAAGTTCGTCCACTACCACCCGCGCACCCTGGTGATGAACAATCTGGAGTTCGACCACGCGGATATCTTCCCGGATCTCGCCGCGATCCAGCGCCAGTTCCACCACCTGATGCGCACCGTGCCGAGCAACGGCCGGGTGCTGTTCCCGCAAGCAGATGACAACCTCACCGCCGTGCGCAAGATGGGCTGCTGGAGCGAAGTGGAGCTGGTAGGTCAAGACGACGCCAAGTGGCAGGCGGTCAAGCTGGCCGATGACGGCTCCGCCTTCGAGGTGTGGCTGGATGGTGAAAAACAGGGCGAGGTGCACTGGGAGTGCATCGGCGAGCACAACGTCAACAATGGCCTGATGGCCATCGCTGCCGCCCGCCACGCCGGTGTCATGGTGGAGCATGGCATCGCCGCCCTCTGCCAGTTCAAATCCCCCAAACGGCGGATGGAGCTCAAGGGCGAAGTGGCGGGCATCAGCGTCTATGACGACTTCGCCCACCACCCCACCGCCATCGAGACCACCCTCGGCGGCCTGCGCGCCAAGGTAGGCAGCTCACGTATCCTGGCGGTGCTGGAGCCTCGCTCCAACACCATGAAGCTGGGGGTTCACAAGGAGGAGCTGGCTGGCTGCTTCGATGGCGCCGACGAGGTGTTCTTCTTCCAGCCGCCCAACATCGGCTGGGATCTCGGCGAGGTGACGGCCCATATGACCCGTCCGGCCAAGGTATTCAACGATCTGGAGACCCTGATCAACCGGCTGGTGGCCGAGAGCCGCGATGGCGACCATATTCTGATCATGAGCAACGGCGGCTTCGGTGGCATTCATGACAAGCTGATCGCCCGCCTCAAGGATTACCACGGCGAACTATGAACAAAGCGATCACCCTGGCGCTGACCGGCGCCTCCGGCGCCCCCTACGCCCTGCGCCTGCTCCAGTGTCTGGTGCAGGCGGACTATCGGGTCTACCTGCTCGCCTCATCGGCGGCTCGTGTGGTGCTCAAAACCGAGCAGCAGCAGGATTGGCCGGGCTCGCCGAAAGAGCTCTCTTCCTATCTTTGTCGCCAATATGGCGCCAAGGAGGGGCAGATTGTCGCCTGCGGCAAGGAGGAGTGGTTCTCGCCGGTGGCCTCCGGTTCGGCCGCCCCCAAACAGATGGTGGTCTGCCCCTGCTCCATGGGCACCGTCTCGGCCATTGCCAACGGCACCTCGGACAACCTGCTGGAGCGGGCAGCGGATGTGGTGATCAAGGAGCGCGGCCAGCTGATCCTGGTGCCCCGCGAAACCCCCTTCTCGGCGATCCATCTGGAGAACATGCTGAAACTGGCACGGCTCGGAGTGACCATCATGCCTGCCGCGCCCGGTTTCTATCATGAGCCGAAAAGCATCGAGGATCTGGTGGACTTTATGGTCGCCCGCGTCCTCGATCATCTCGGTGTCGAGCATGAGCTGACCCACCGCTGGGGCTATGGCCACCAGTGAAGTGACCGCCATATTCGGCCATAAAAAAACGGCGCCACTCAATGAGTGACGCCGTTTTTTCGTTAAGTCGTGTTAGCGAGCCTGAATTGGCGCCGTCACGTACTTGAACAGGAAATCAGTCACCTCTTGGCGCGCCGGGCGCTGAGGTTGATTGATCATCTGCATCATCACATAGCCAAAACCGGTCAGAGAGCGGGCCAGATCCTGTGCTGACAGCACGCTGGTGATCTCCCCTGCATCCATGGCGGTTTGCAGCTCGCTGGCGATCAGCTCAAGGCAGTGATCGAGCAGCCGGGTATAGCGGGGCCATACCTCTTCCCGAACCGATGAGCTCCACTCCAGCCAGATACCGGCATAATCCGGTTGATCGTAGGCGGCATCGACAGAGAGGCGTACATGACGCTGGATCTTGTCGAAAATGGAGCCCTGGTCACCGTATGCCTGCGACAGCATTTGGTTCACAAAGCGTTCGATCTCGGCCAGCACCTCATCTACCAACTCCTCACGGGTGTTGAAATAGTTGAAGACGGTAGCCACAGAGACCTTGGCCTGTTCGGCTATCTCGGCGTGACCTGCACGGCCAATGCCGCGACGGGAGAACACCTCGATGGCACATTCCATCAATTGGGAGCGACGAGCTTCCGGCGACAGCCGGGTACGACGTCTTATTTCTGCGCGTGGTTCCATAGTTTTTATCATCTAATAGTTATTGATTATGGTGTTTATAGTATTTTAACTAATCATGCCTGAGTGCCTGCTAACTCTATCAATTAAAATAAGCCGATAAAAGCACCACGTATCTCTAGCACCCTTCAACATGAGTGGTAGAATCATCGGTTTTGATATTCATGAACGGCCAAATCCCCTTTGGCCTTATGGGAGTAAGTGATGAAACACACCGTCGAGGTGATGATCTCCGAGGCTGAAGTAGCCGCCCGGATCGCCAAATTGGGTGAAGAGATCACCGCCCGCTATCAGGGTTCTGACGAAGTCGTGATGATTGCGCTGCTGCGCGGTTCCTGCATCTTCCTGGCCGACCTCTGCCGCCAGTGCAAGCTGCCCATCACCCTGGACTTCATGACCGCCTCCAGCTACGGCTCCGGCATGCACAGCACCCGTGACGTCCGCATCCTCAAAGACCTGGACGATGACATCAAGGGCAAGGATGTGGTGATCGTGGAAGACATCATCGACACCGGTTACACCCTCAACAAGGTGCGCGAGATCCTCTCCCTGCGCGAGCCGAAATCCCTGGCCATCTGCACCCTGCTGGACAAACCCTCCCGCCGCGAAGTGCAGGTGCCGGTCGACTGGATTGGCTTCGCCATCCCGGACGAATTCGTGGTCGGCTGCGGCATCGACTACGCCCAGAAGTACCGCAACCTGCCGTTTATCGGCAAAGTGGTACCTCAGGAGTAAGCCAGGTTCAGGACTATCACGGGTGAAGCGGCCTTGCGCCCTTTACTCTGTGCAGGCGGCCTTGGCCGCCTTTTCTGTATCGAGCCGGATTCAACCATCACAGAGGTTGCAATGAACGCACTGGAAATCAGCGGCCTGAAAAAGACCTATCAGGGGGGCGTCGAAGCCCTGAAAGGCATCGATCTTACCGTCAGGCAGGGGGATTTCTTCGCCCTGCTCGGCCCCAACGGGGCGGGCAAGTCCACCACCATCGGCGTCATCAGTTCGCTGGTGAACAAGAGTGGCGGCAAGGTGAAGGTATTCGGTTATGACATCGATACCCATCTGGAAGAGGCCAAGGCCCAGCTCGGACTGGTGCCGCAGGAGTTCAACTTCAGCCAGTTCGAGAAGGTGATCCAGATTGTCACCCATCAGGCCGGCTTCTACGGCGTGCCCAAGGCGGAAGCGAAGATCCGCGCCGAGAAGTACCTGCGCCAGCTCGATCTGTGGGAGAAGCGCGACATGCCGGCCCGCACCCTCTCCGGCGGCATGAAGCGCCGCCTGATGATCGCCCGCGCCCTGATGCACGAACCCAAGCTGCTGATCCTCGATGAGCCGACCGCCGGGGTCGATATCGAGATCCGTCGATCCATGTGGAGTTTCCTCAAGGATCTCAACGAGCAGGGCGTCACCATCATTCTCACCACCCACTATCTGGAAGAGGCGGAGATGCTCTGCCGCAACATCGGCATCATCGACAAGGGCCGCCTGATCGAGAACACCAGCATGAAAAACCTGCTGGGCAAGCTGGGCCGCGAGACCTTCCTGCTCGATCTGGCGCCAGGTTCTGCCGTACCAAACGTGCCCGAATTCAACGGCCGCATGCAAGATGAGCGCACCCTGGAAGTGGATCTCGACAAGAGCCAGTCCCTCAACAGCCTGTTCGAGCAGCTGTCACACCAGCAGGTGCAGGTACTGAGCATGCGCAACAAGGCCAACCGGCTGGAAGAGCTGTTTGTCACCCTGGTCGAAGAGGGGAGAAAAGCATGAACCTGACCACTTACTACATCGCCTTCAAGAGCATTCTGGCCAAAGAGGTGAGCCGCTTTACCCGGATCTGGATCCAGACCCTGGTGCCGCCCGCCATCACCATGAGCCTCTACTTCGTCATCTTCGGCAACCTGATCGGTTCGCGCATCGGTGACATGGGCGGCTTCACCTACATGGAGTTCATCGTGCCCGGCCTCATCATGATGTCGGTGATCACCAACTCCTACTCCAACGTCGCCTCCTCCTTCTTCAGCGCCAAGTTCCAGCGCAACGTCGAGGAGCTGCTGGTAGCGCCGGTGCCCAACTACGTCATCATCGCCGGCTACGTCGGCGGTGGCGTGGCCCGCGGCCTCTGCGTCGGCCTCATTGTCACCCTGGTGTCGCTCTTCTTCGTACCGCTGCAGATCCACCACCTGTTCAGCGTCTGCGTGACCGTGCTGCTGACCGCCATCCTCTTCTCGCTGGGTGGCCTCATCAACGCGGTGTTTGCCAAGACTTTCGACGACATCAGCATCATCCCCACCTTCGTGCTGACGCCGCTCACCTATCTGGGCGGGGTGTTCTACTCCATCAGCCTGCTGCCCCCCTTCTGGCAGGGGGTCTCCCAGGTGAACCCCATCATCTACATGGTGAACGCGTTCCGTTACGGCTTCCTCGGTATCTCCGACGTGCCGCTCGGCACCGCCTACCTCATCATCACCGGCTTTATCGTGGCTCTCTACGGTCTGGCCTGGTGGCTTATCTCGCGCGGCACCGGTCTGCGCCACTGATAGCCAAAACGGGCACCTCGCGGTGCCCGTTTTCATTGTCCGGCCCACCTCGGGATGACTTAGACCCGGATAGCGTGATCCTTTAGCAGCCGGGCGGTGAGCTCAAGCTTTTCGTTGCGCTCGGCGGCCCGCTCAGGAACCGTGACGCCCCCCTGCTCATCGACCCGCTCCTGACCGAAGGCATCGTCGATAGCCTGCGCCATGGCGGTGCGACCAGCAGCGAGATCGGGATCGATCAGGCTCTCCTGCATCCGGATCTGGTTCTCGCTGGCCGCCAGCTGCAGTTCCTCCAACTGGGTGGCGAGAGTGACAATCCGGTTATCGACCCGCTGGGCCAGTTCGAAGAGACGGTTTTCATTCCCTGCCGCCATCGCCAGTCCATCTAGCTGCTCCCCTTTGCGCTGATCAAAGTTGCTTACCGCACGAGCAGCCAGCTCCAGTGCATAAGCCTTGATGGCCATGGCGTTGACTCCGCCCTCCCAACCGACATCGGACCCCACCCCCAGTGTCACGCCAAGGGTGGTATGGAACTTGGCTCCCTCCGGCCCGAAAGCCGCGGTGGCACCGGCCGATGCACCGACACCCAGATTGGCGGAGGCGCGTACCTTGGCCGAAAGGCTATAGGCATCCGCATACTGGCTCTTGAGCAAATTGAGCTGGGCACTCCCCTCAGCTTTCATACCAGCAAAGGCCGAGGCGTTGGCCGTTACGCTGACCACTGGCCCATTTGGGGTCATGATAGCCGCAGCACCGGCCTCCAGCTTGGCATTGGCGACCACCTCGGCAGAGCCTGCCAGCTTGGCGTTAAGCAGATTGCCTATAGTCCAGCTCCCCTCAACCGACAGCCCCAGCCTGCTCACCAGCTCGGCACTGGCCCCGATGCGCAGCAGACTAAGGTCATGGGGCCCCGGGGTGTAGCGCGATCCGTCGGTATCATTGACGATCTTGTTCACCGGATTGAACACCAATGAGCCCTCCGCCTTGCCAATCACCAGCTCGGCCTTGGCACTCGCCTTGTTCTCCTGGGTCAGAGCCACCTTGCCGGCAAACTCTCCTACCGGCGTATCGCGACGCCCCTCCCACTTGCCAATCTCGATCTTGGCGAAAGCCTCCAGCAGCGCACTGGCACTGACCAGCCCGAGCCCGCCAAAGGCCTTCTGGCTCACGGGCTCACCCGGTTTCAGCTCCTTGCTGGCAGCAGAGAGAGGGCTCTTGAGCTCGGCCCGCACACCTCTCTGATAGTGCTTGCCTGATGCGCCCTCTCCCTGCCAGAGCTCCTTCTCCTGCGCCTCGCGCTCAAGCCACGGCTCATCCAGTCCATCCACCAGCGCGGTCAGCAGCTCGGTCCTGAGCAGGCCAATCTCCCCCTGCTTGCTCACCTGCTGCTGAATGCTGAGATCCAGAACCTCCTTGAGGTGGCCCAGCTCCAGCAACTGACTGTGGGTCAGCAGGATATCGCGACCATTCTCCTCGGCAGTGGCTTGCGGCTTGAGCTCACCCAGTGCGGGCAGAGCCTGACGCAAGGTCCCGCAAAACAGCTGCCACTCGTGGCTTGCTGCGACCTCTTCACGGGTCGGCGCCCGCTCCAGCCGTCGCGCCATCATTCCCTCACTCACCCCGAACATCAGGTCTAGCCCCCCTTGCAGCTCCCGCTTGAAAAGGTCGTTGGCCCCCTCCTGTTGCAGGCTAGCCAACTCGCTGCACCACTGGCGGATCTGCTGGTTACTCTCGATAGGCTGATTGACCCTCCCCTGTTCGTTGCAGACCCACGCCAGCTGAAATGAGGGAGGCTTGCCACCCTGCGCCAACGCCTGACGGCGAACAGCGATGTCATCGACCAGTTTTTGCAACACGGGATCCTGCTGACGAGAGCGGTTCTTGCCCGAGTCGATCCAGAACTGCAGCGCCTGTTCGATCTTCGCCAGCCCGGCCAGTGAAGGCGTTGGCTGGGCCTGATAGTGCCGCACGGCCTGCTTGACCGCCTTGAGTTCCGGGCTCTGCCGATGGCCAACACCGCGGCGGATCCCCCTCTCGAACTCCCGGTTACCGGCATCCAGCAGCCGTAGTCTGGCGTTGCCAAGGCGAGCAGTAGCAGGTGGAGTGGCATCAGGGGTTGTCTGCTGATGACGGCTTACATCGATATCAGGGGAGGCAATTTTCATGGCAAGAAACCTGCGTTGATGAGAGAGAAGATCCTCAGCGTACGCCACCCCCCCTTGTCACCCTGTCAGCGACGGTCCCGCTTTTTTAGGATTCGGACTGACCCGTAAAAGATGTATATCAGCTCACAATTTCGGCACAATCACCCGCCCCACCGACCAAAAACGCTAAAAAAATGACGATAAGTGATAAGCAGCCACCGATCAGCCGCATAGGGTGTCACTCTCCCCCTGCCCGAGGTTTGGCCATGTATCACGCTCTCATCACCGCCCTGTACACACAACTTGGACTTCCGCTCCCGGTGGCTGGACAGACAGCCACCACCCTGACCATCAACGACGAGCTGGTGTTGACGCTGGCAGAGGATGAGGGCCATCTGGTGATCTATCTGCTGCTACCGGGCCACGCCATGCCCAACACGCCCCTGCTCAACCACCTTGGCGACGAGCCAGTGTTTCTGCTGGATCAGACCGAACAGGGAGAGACCCTGATCTGGGCCCGCGAGTGGCTCGATCATCTGACGGTCGACAGCCTGCTGCTACTGCTCGAGCGGGCCATCGAGCTGGCTGCCGAACTGCTGACCCACCAGCACGACCGGGAGCAATCGACACAGCCACAGCATCCCGCCTCCACAACCGCCACCATCAGGGTCTAGCGCCCCCATTCTGGTCACTGTCTCGCAAAATCGAGATTTATCTTGTTTGGCATGGGTTTAGTCATTGCGGCTCAATCGGGAATTGTTAGAATTCATCCCTCTCTATAAAGAGGTAGAACATGCCTGCGTTGTTGCGCATGCTGGCCAATCTGGCGCTGGGGGGATTCTTCCTCGCCTCCGCCGGGTTCAAGCTGGCCTCCCCCGCCCTGTTCATCGAGCAGATCGGCGCCTTTGGCCTGATCTGGCCGCCGCTAATCCCGTTCGCCGCCTGGGGGCTGATTGCCCTTGAGCTCTGCGCCGGGCTTGCAGTCATCACCAACCGGCGCTGGGGATTGTGGCTGGTGATCGGGCTGCTCGCCCTGTTTATTCCGGTGTTGGGCTATGGCGTTGCCATCGGGCTCGACATCTCTTGCGGCTGTCTTGGCAGGGCTGATCTCAGCTCGTTGCCGGAGGCCATTGTGCGGGATCTGCTGCTACTGACGCTTGCGGGCGCCCTGCTGCGAACTTCCCGCCCCGTTTTTCCCGTTCTAAAGGAGTAGTGACATGATGACATTGCGATCCCGCACTCTGCTGGCCTCGCTGATCGCCGCCAGCTTTGCCCTCGCGGGCTGTGGCGATAACCAGTTCGAGCAGGAGGTGAAGCTGGAACAATCGGCGGTGCAACTGGCACAGGAGGCGCAGCAGGGGGGCTATCAGCTGCTGACCGTGGCCGAGCTGAAAACCCGGATGGACAAGGGCGAGGAGCTGGTGATCATCGACACCATGCCCTATGAGGACTCCTACAAGAAAGAGCACATCCCGGGCGCAAAGAACTTCGTCTTTGTGAAGGAGGCCAAGGCTGGTGACAACTGGAGCGAGATCGTCGAGGGGAGCGGCACGGCGGAGCAGTTCCAGGCGCTGCTGGGTGAAGACAAGTCCCGCCCGGTGGTGATCTACTGCGGCTTCGTCAAGTGCGGCCGCAGCCACAACGCCGCCGCCTGGGCGGTCAATCAGGGCTATCAACAGGTCTATCGGGTGCCGGGCGGCATCTTCGCCTGGAAAGGCGCCGGCTACCCCGTCACAGCCGAGTAACCCGACCTCTCGCCCCAAAAAAGAAGCCCGCAAGTGCGGGCTTCTCTCATTTCGATGCTGGCTGTCAGCTGGCGACTCGGGACGCTTCGCCTTCCGCAACGTCGCTCTGCACCTGTTTGCCAAGCAACCGCTTGGTGATCATGGCCGCCATGATGGAGCCATTGACGTTGAGAGCAGTACGGCCCATGTCCACCAGCGGCTCGATGGCGATCATCACCCCCACCAGCGCGATGGGGAAGTTGAGGGTGGAGAGCACGATCAGCGCGGCGAAGGTGCCGCCACCGCCGACGCCGGCCACCCCGATAGAGCCCAGCGCAATCACCGGCAGCAGCGTCAGCAGGAACAGGGGATCAAACGGGTTGATGCCGAGCATGGGGGCAATCATCGCCACCATCATGGCCGGATAGATACCGGCGCAGCCGTTCTGGCCGAGGTTGGCACCGAACGAGGCGGCAAAGTTGGCGATGCTGGAGGGCACGCCAAGACGCTGCTGGGTCTCGATGCTGAGCGGGATGGAGGCGGCGCTGCTGCGGGAGATAAAGGCGAAGGTGAGCACGCCCCACACTTCCCGCAGGTAGTGCAGCGGGTTCTGACCGATCAGCAGCAGGATCACCATGTGTACCGCAAACATCGCCAGAATGGCGACGTAGCAGACCAGAATAAAGCCGAGCAGGCTGAGGATCTCACTCAGGGGATAGTGGGCCACCACCCGGGCGATCAGCGCCATCACGCCATAGGGGGTGAGCGCAATCACCACCCGCACCATCTTCATCACCCACAGTTGCAGGGTGTCGATGGCCATAGCGGCGCGAGCACCGGCCTCTGGATGCTCCGCCTTCAACTGCAGCAGGGCAACCCCGGCCAGCACGGTGAAGATCACCACCCCGATCACCGAGAGACCGCGGCTACCCGCCATATCGGCGGCAAAGTTGGTGGGCACCAGCGAGAGCAGCAGAGCCGGCAGGCTCTGGGCACTGTCGATGGTGCTCATGCTCTGTTGCAGCGCAGCCGTGTCGCTGCCGTGGCTCAGCAGCCCCTCGGCAGTGAGGCCACTCAGATGGGTCACCGTCATCCCCACCACACCGGCGATCATCACCAGGGTCAGCATGGAGCCGATCAGCACGGCGCTGATCTTGCCGAGGGACTGGGCCTGCTCCAGCTTGTTGATGGCGGAGAGGATGGAGGTGAACACCAGCGGCATCATCACCACCTTGAGCAGGCTGACATAGCCGCCGCCGACGATATTGATCCACTCCAGGGTCTGCTGAACGCCGGCATCATCGGCGCCCCAGCCCAGTTGCAGCGCCAGTCCGAACAGGGCACCAAGCAGCAGACCCGCAAGCACCTTGCGCGAGAGCGGCACAGTAGAGGGAATCCGGGTCAGGGCAAAACAGAGCAGACAGAAGAGCAACGAAGCAAACAAGGTAAACATAAATAAACACCTGTAGCGGCCATCAGGCCGAAAGTGGATAGAAACGAAGGGAGATGCGGACTGGGCCGCAGAACAAAACGCCGGAATGCAGGAGAGTGCAGGCGTGAAAAAGCAGCGGACGCCCGAGGGGGCGTCCGCTGGCAATCGGGGGAATTACTTCTTTACGGGGGCGTCGTACTGTTCGGGTTCGTCGCTATAGACGCAGACATTCCACTTGGCGGCCAAACCATCTTCCGCAAGACAGTAACGCTCGAAGAAAGCCTTGATCTCCGCGCGCTGGCAGTGCGCCTCGAAAGAGGCCATATCTTGCCAAATCTCATTGAACACGATGGGGAAACTCTCCCCCTCGGCAAAGGGGCTGGCGATGTGGCGGGTCACCCGATATTGCAAGCAACCATCCTCACGCAGGGTGTTGGGCTCGAGCGCCTGCAGCACCTGAAACAGGGCTTGCTCCTGACCGGGTTTGGGCAGGAATTGGGCAATGCAGTAAACCTTCTTGGACATGGAGTCCTCCTGGTTGTGGCGGGCTCAGGCTTGCTGCAGCGTGACCACTTGATTGTCGATAAGGCGGGCCTTGCCAAGATAAGCGGCCATCAGGATCACCAGCTGCGCGCTCTCGTCAGTGGCGGATTCGAGGGTGGCGGCATCGACGATGTCGATGGCATCGGTACGAAAACCGGCGTTGTCGAGACGCTGGCTGGCCTGCGCCACCAAGGACGGCAGGTGGTGATCACCCGCTTCGATCTGCTCGGCGATCCAGTTCATGGTGCGCGCCAGCTCGGGGGCAATGGCCCGCTCGGCGGCAGTCAGGTAGCCGTTACGCGAAGAGAGCGCCAGCCCGTCTTCGGCCCGCACGGTGGGCACGCCGACGATCTCGATGGGCATCGCCATGTCGGCCACCATCTTTCGAATAAGCGCCAACTGCTGGTAATCCTTCTGGCCAAAGCAGGCCACATCCGGCTGTACCAGATTGAACAGCTTGGTAACGACTGTGCTGACCCCGCGGAAGTGACCCGGGCGCAGCGCTCCCTCCAGCAGATTGGAGAGACCCGGCACCTCGACGAAGGTCTGGCTCGCCAGCCCCTGCGGATACATGATCTCCGGGGTCGGGGTGAATACCATGTCGACCCCGGCCGCCTCCAGCGCAGCGCAATCCTGCTCCAGAGTGCGCGGATAGTTGGCGAGATCCTCAGCCTTGTCGAACTGCATCGGGTTGACGAAGATGCTGACCACCACCTTCTCGGCGTGGCTGTGCGCCTCTTTCACCAGCGTCAGGTGGCCCTGATGCAGATTACCCATGGTGGGCACGAATGCGATGGCACGCCCTTCACGGCGCCATTGGCTGATCTGCTCACGCAGAACGACGGGATTATTTACGACCAACATCAGCAGTTCACCTTCCGATAAATCAAAAAGAGAGACGGGTTGCATCCACAGATAGCGCTCGGGCGGAATGGGGCACGAACATAGCTATCAGCAGTTCACCTTTAGATGAATCAATAAGATACGGATTAGCTATACGAATTAACTGTGCGAGGCTGAGAAGCAGAGACGGGGGCCGCAGCCCCCATCATGCAACTGCCAGGTTCAGTTGAAGCAGTGCTCCGGGCCGGGGAAGCTCCCCTCGCTCACCTGCTGCACATAGAGGCGGATGGCGGCACGCACATCGCCGGTCTCAGCCAGGAAGTTCTTGGTGAACTTGGGCACATAGCCGGAGGTGACGCCAAAGGCATCGTGCATCACCAGAATTTGACCGTCGGTCGAAGGGCCGGCACCAATGCCGATCACCGGGATGCGAAGCGCCTTGGTGATTCGCTCGGCCAGCGCAGTGGGCACACACTCGAGCACCAGCAGCTGGATACCGGCCGCTTGCAGTTCGAGGGCCTGACGGTAGATCTCCTGCGCCTGAAACTCGTCACGCCCCTGCACCTTGAAGCCGCCAAAGACATGAACAGATTGCGGAGTGAGGCCGAGGTGACCACACACCGGCACCCCGTTGCGGGTGAGGTGGCGGATGGAGTCACACAGCCAGTCGCCCCCTTCCATCTTCACCATGCGGGCACCGGTCGCCATCAGGCGGGCAGCGTTCTGGTAAGTCTGCTCGGGGGTGGCGTAGCTCATGAACGGCATATCGGCGACCACCAGTGCCTTGCTGGCACCGCGCGCCACACAGCGGGTGTGATAGACCATCTCATCCATGTTGACCGCCAGGGTATCCTGACCCCCTTGCAGCACCATGCCCAGCGAATCGCCGATGAGCAGCACGTGGGCCCCCTCGTCGTCGAACAGCTTGGCAAAGGTGGCATCATAGGCGGTGATGGCGGTGAACTTTTGACCTTCCTGCTTCATCTTCAGCAGGCTGGCGGTGGTGATCTTGCTCATAGAGGCTCCTGTACGTCTGCACGCGGGGCAATGATGGCCAGATCATTGTGCGGGCAGCGGGCAACCAGTCGGGCGAGCGGGGTGCCGCAGGGCAGCACCAGAGCGGGCGCGATTTCGGCCAGGGGCAGCAGCACGAACTCCCGCTCCTTCATGCCGTAATGGGGAACGATCAGGCGCTCGTGGTGGATCACCTGATCGCCAAAGAGCAGCAGATCGAGATCCAGGGTTCTGGGTCCCCACCGCTCCTCTTTGCGCACACGTCCCTGTTCCAGCTCGATTTTTTGTAGTTGATCCAGCAGCGCCAGCGGCGTCAGCCGGGTGTTGAGGCGGGCCACGGCATTGACGTAGTCCGGCTGATCAGCAGGCCCCATCGGGCGGCTGCTGTAAAACGACGAGGCCTGCACCAGCACAGATTCCGGCAAGGTCGCCAGCGCGGCGACCGCGCGACGAGCCTGACCCAATGGATCAGACAGGTTGGAACCAATGGCGATGAAGACCTCGGTCATCACGTCTGTGATCACTCGGCCGCTTTCGGCTTGCGACGGCGCGGGCGGCGACGATTGCGGCTGTTGCTGCTGCGCTTCTCGCCATCGTGGCTACGGCTCTCACCGCGCTCACCGCTGGCCGGGCGACGGGTCGCTTCCCGCTGCAGTTGCGGGCGCACATCGGGGTTGGAGGCAACATAACGCTCCCACCAGCTGGCCAGCTCGCCGAGACCGCGCTCGACCCGGTTGCGCAGCAACAGGAAGTCGAACGCCGCGCGGAACTTGGGGTGCTCCATGGCGCGCTCGGGGTGCTTGCCCTGACGACGGGTCAGCCGCTGTTGCAATGCCCAGATATCGCGGACATCTGTCGTGAAACGGCGGGGAACGGCGATGATCCGCACCTGATTGTCGAGCACCTCGTTGATCGCCAGCATGAAGGCGTCATACCAGGGCAAGCCGCTCTCGTTCTCCAGCACCCGACCACGGGCCTCGACGCAGCCCCACAGCAGGGTGGCGTAGAGGAAGGCGGGAGTGACGCGTTTATCTTCACGAACGCGAGTGTCGGTATCGATCAGCGCCTGCTCGATAAACTGCTCGTAAGGCGAATTGCCGTGCGGAGTAAACAGCGCAGCCACTTGCGGGAAGAGCTGCTGGAACAGGCCGTACTCGCGCAGCAACTTGTAGGTAGTCAGGGCATCGCCAGCCAGGAACAGCTTGAGGGTCTCCTCAAACAGGCGGGCCGCCGGAATATCCTGCAGCAGCGGCGCCAGCTCCCTGATGGGGGCGGCAGTGCGCGGGCTGATGGTCATGTCGAGCTTGGCGGCGAAACGCACGGCGCGCAGCATCCGCACCGGATCTTCGCGGTAGCGGGTTTCAGGATCGCCGATCAGCTCCAGCTTGCGCTCGGCCAAATCTTCCAGCCCGCCCTCGAAATCGTGCAGGGTGAAATCCTTGGCGCTGTAGTAGAGGGCGTTGACGGTAAAGTCACGGCGCTCGGCATCCTCTTCGATGGTGCCGTAGACGTTGTCGCGCAGCAGCATGCCTTCATCGGACTGGGCCGACACATGTTTGCTGGTATTGACCTGATGGTGGTGACCGCGGAAGGTGGCCACTTCGATCACGTCACGACCAAACACAATGTGGGCCAGGCGGAAGCGGCGGCCAATCAGGCGGCAGTTGCTGAACAGCGCCTTGATCTGCTCCGGCGTCGCATCGGTGGCGATGTCGAAATCCTTGGGCGTCTTCCCGAGCAGCAGATCCCGGACTCCGCCGCCGACCAGGTAGGCTTCGTAGCCGCCCTTGTTCAGGCGATAGAGCACCTTGAGTGCATTCTCGCTGATCTCTTTGCGCGAAATAGGGTGCTGATCACGGCTTAAGGTACGACGTTGACCGGCGACACGGGCTGGAATGGGGGATTCCACCGACTGCTCGCCGTCTTCCTTGCCGAGCACCTTGCGGCAAAAGTTTGCGATCTGGGAAAAAATGGTACACCTCTTCATGACTTCTAAATTGACGGGAGGCCAAAAAATAGCGGCCTATCATAGCTCACGCCTACACAAATGAAAAACCATGTGGCTACTTCAGCTCATTTGAATCAAACCGGGCCAAAAAATAGCGGTCTATCTGCACATAGCTCACGCCTGCACAAATGAAAAACCATGTGGCTACTTCGGCTCATTTGAATCAAACAGAGCCAAAAAATAGCCGTCTATCTGCGCATAGCTCACGTCCTATTACACGAAAACCGGCTCTTTTTACTCAAGGTCCAGCGGGATTTTCTCGCTGGCGGGCACCCGTTCGAGCTGCCAGTTAGCGATACCCCACCGGATGATCTCGTCGATCCGGCTCGCCATCAGCTCGGGCGGCGGGCACTGGCCGAGGAAGTGCAGCGCCTGCCACAGTGCCGGGCGCACCTCATCAAGCGCCAGCGCAGGCGCATGGTTCTGCTTGGAGAGCTTGTTGCCATCTGCCAGCACCGCCAGCGGCAGGTGCACCCAGTCGGGCACCGGTGCCCCCAGGGTCTGGTAGAGGGCAATCTGGCGCACCGTGGGTTCGAGCAGATCGGCGCCGCGCACTATCTCGGTGATGCCGCTGTCCATATCATCCACCACTACCGCCAGGTTGTAGGCGTAGAGCCCGTCGCGGCGACGGATAATGAAATCCTCCTCGGCGAGCGCTGCAGGGACCGCGATATGGCCCTGTAAGCGATCGTCGAAGTGGTAGACCGGATGGTGCTGGCGCAGCCGGGCGGCGCAACCTTCGGCCGCAAGCCCCAGCGTGCGACAGTGGCCGCTGTAGAGACCGCCCGCGGCCATGATTTCGCGCCGGGTGCAGCGGCACCAGTAGAGATCGCCTGCCCGATAGAGCTGGTCGATGATCTCGTCATAACGGCCGTGGCGCGCGCTCTGGAACATCACCTCCCCATCCCACTCAAGACCGTATGCTTCAAGAGTCTTGAGGATCAGGTGCGCTGCCCCTGCCATTTCCCGCGGCGGATCGATATCTTCGATGCGCACCAGCCAGCGTCCCTGCTGCGCTCTGGCCTGCAAAAAGCTGCCGAGGGCGGCGATCAGCGAACCGAAATGAAGCGGGCCTGAGGGTGAGGGGGCAAAGCGGCCGATATAGGGGCGCGCAAGGGGTGAGGATGGGGAATTCACTGGCATGACTATTCGGGTAAGCGATTCATTGAGGCTGCATTCTGGGGCGCGACCGCCAAAAGCTCAATAAAAAAGGGAGCCCGCGAGCTCCCTTTTTCATATACCAGAGGGTCGGGATCAACCGGCCATCTGTTTTTCCTTGATCTCGGCCAGCGTCTTGCAATCGACACAGAGGTCGGCAGTCGGACGGGCTTCCAGACGACGGATACCGATCTCGATACCGCAGTGTTCGCAGTAACCGAAATCATCGTCTTCAAGCAGCTGCAAGGTCTTCTCGATCTTCTTGATCAGCTTGCGTTCACGGTCGCGGGTACGCAGTTCAAGAGCGAACTCTTCTTCTTGCGCGGCACGATCCACGGGATCCGGGAAGTTGGCAGCCTCGTCTTTCATATGGTCGACGGTACGATCAACTTCCTGCATCAGTTGGTTGCGCCAGGCACCCAGGATCTTGCGAAAATGCGCCTTTTGTTGGTCATTCATGTACTCCTCACCCGGCTTTTCCTGGTAAGGCGCGACACCCGCAATGGCCAGGGGGCCCAGAGATTTCCTGTTTTCGCCTGTTGGCATGCCCTGTCTCCTAATTCAGCACGCTACCCGTGCCATCCATAAATTGAGGGCGACATCTATAGCAGAAGGGTAACGGGTAAGCAAACAAGCCGTACCAATAATGTTACCCACTCCAATATTTATGCACTCCCCTCGGGTAACAGGTGACCAGATTCAAACGGGATAAACCCTTGAGCCACCATGCCTTGCACCCCAACATGGGGCCGATAGCATAAAATTTCAACCCCCGCCGCGATTGCCTGCTCAATTAGCAGACTATAGTGCGGATCTATATGGGTTGCAGGGCGCATCCGGCTTATTCCGGAGTGCAACACCATAAAGAGCAGCACGGCCCTGTGGCCTGCCGCTTTCATCGCCATCAACTCGCGCAAATGCTTGGCACCACGGGCGGTGACCGCATCGGGGAAGTAGCCCATGCCAGCCTCCTCCCGCTCGTCGAGCAGGGTGACCGATTTTACCTCGATGTAACAATTGCCCTTTTCGTCATCTTCCAGCAACAGATCGATGCGACTGTTCTCTTCGCCATACTTCACCTCGGTGCGCAACCGGCTGTAACCCGCTAGCGGAGCGATAGCCTCCTGCTCGATCAACTCCCGGGCAATCTGGTTGGCACGCGCCGTGTTGACGCAGATAAAGTGGCCCGCCGGGCTCTCGGCGATCTCCCAGCTGTTGGGCAGCTTGCGCTTGGGGTTATCGGAGGTGGAGTACCAGACCCGAGTACCCGGATCGGCACAACCGGTCATGGCACCGGTATTGGCGCAATGGATGGTAATGACCTCGCCGTTATCGAGTTGCACATCGGTCAGAAAGCGCTTGTAGCGGGCCACCAGCTGGCCCGATTGCAGGGGGGGATCAAAGATCACGGGTTAGCCCTCCGCGCGTCTTCTTTTACCCGGGCGCGCAGCGGCCAGCAGGCGAGCGGCTCGTAGCGTACCCCGTCCGGAGTCGAGATGGATTGATAGAGGCAGAACTCATCGGCCTGCAGCAGAAAATTTGGGGCAGGCAGGATGGCCGGAGCCTCACCCGCCTTGCGCGACAGGGTGACATGGGGGCGATAACCCTGCTCGCCATTGCCAAGGCGCAGCTTCTCGCCGTGGCGGCGCAGCGCCTTCGCCAGCACGGTCAGCTCGTTGGGCCACTCCTTCGGGCCAATCCAGGCAGCCTTGGCCCGGCTGAACCAGCCGGTCTCATCCAGCCTGATGGTGAGCGGCGGACAGTGCTGACGCTCCACGGCGGCGATCAGGCGGCGGGTGGTCAACTCGTCAGCCTCACCCAGAAATGCCAGGGTCAGGTGGAGGTTGGCTTGCGGCACCGGCTGACCGGGCCAGGGCTGCTGATCGCGCCAGGCGATGAGCTCGGGAGCGAGCTCCTTGACGGGCAGGGCAAAGAAGAGTTTGGCCATGTGGTGATAATGCCTTTTTCACGCTCATTGGATGGGCCCATTCTATGGCAGCTATCCGGCCATGTCTCGCCAGCCTCCCGCCCGAGTGGTCATCTGCGCACATCCACTCACGGTGGCACGGGTGGCTGTGGCAGAATAGGCGCCGTTTTACCGGTTGCCACAGAAGGTGCTCATCGCTTTGTCCCAGCTCCCCATCGTTTCGGTATTGCCCGAACTCTTTGCCGCCCTCGACAGCCACACCAGCGTGATCCTGCAGGCGCCCCCCGGCGCGGGCAAATCGACCCTGCTGCCGCTGGAGCTGGTGCGTCAGAACCGGCTACCCGGCCGCATCATCATGCTGGAACCAAGGCGCCTGGCTGCGCGCAATATCGCCAGCTTTCTGGCGCGCCAGCTCGGGGAGAAGGTGGGCGAGCGCATCGGCCTGCGAGTGCGTGGCGAGAGCCGCACCAGCTCAGCGACCCGGCTAGAGATCGTCACCGAAGGGGTGCTGACCCGTATGTTGCAGCAAGACCCTGAGCTGACTGGCGTCTCGCTGGTCATCTTCGATGAGTTCCACGAACGCAGCCTGCACGCCGATACCGCGCTGGCCTTCGCCATCGAGAGCCAGCAGGGATTGCGCGATGATCTCAAGCTCCTGGTGATGTCCGCTACCCTGGATGGCATGGCACTCGAGACCTTGTTGCCGGATGCCCCTGTGGTTCGCTCCGAGGGGCGTGGTTTCCCGATCGATTACCACTACCGCCCCGCCAATCGCCAGCAGTGGCTGGAGCCGCAGGTCGGTGCCGTGGTGCTCGAAGCGCTGGCCGCCCACCGCGGCAGCCTGCTGGTCTTTCTGCCGGGACAGGGGGAGATCGAGCGGCTGGCCCAATGGTTACAAGGGGGGCTGGCAGACAAACTGCCGGACGACGTGACCCTCGCCCCCCTCTACGGCCGCCTCGATATGGCGGCGCAGCAGGCGGCCATCGAACCGGCGCCTGCCGGCCGCCGTAAGCTGGTGCTCACCACCAATGTGGCGGAGACCTCCCTCACTATTGAGGGGATTTCGGTGGTGATCGATAGCGGGCTGGAACGACGGGCCTCCTTTAATCTGAAAAGCGGCGTCACCCGACTGGAGACCCGCCAGATAGCCAAATCCTCCGCCACCCAGAGGGCAGGCCGCGCCGGTCGTCTCGGCCCCGGCGTCTGCTACCGGCTCTGGAGCAGCGAGGTGCAGGAGCGGCTCGCCGAGCAGAGCCCGCCAGATATCCTCACTCAGGAGCTGACCGGCCTGTTGCTGGATGCCGCCCAGTGGGGGGCAAAGGTGGAAGATCTGCCGCTTCTCGATATGCCTCCCGCCGCCGCGGTGGCCAGCGCCCAGCGGTTGCTGGTGGCCCTTGGCGCCATGAAGCCGGAGGGTGAGCAACAACTCACTCCCGCTGGCCGCGCCATGGCCGCCTTCGGTACTCACCCTCGCCTCGCTCGCATGCTGCTGCGCGCCCGCGAGCTGGAAGCTGAAGGTCTGACAGGGATTGTCGCCGATGCCGCTTATCTGCTGGCGTTGCAGGAAGAAGATCTGCGAGGATCGGAGCGCCTCTCTGTGCTGTTCCACCGCCGTCAAAACGCCCTGCGCCAGAGCGCTGCCCGCTGGTTTGAACGGCTTGGCGCCCGCCCTGCCAATGCACAGGGCCAGTGGCTGGGGCTGCTCTGTGCCCTCGCCTGGCCGGATCGCATAGGCAAACTGCGTAGCGGCAGTCGCTATCAACTCAGTGGTGGGGTGAGCTGCGATCTGGTAGAAGGTCATCCCTGTCAGGGACAAGGGGCCCTTATCGCCATCGAGATGGGGCAGAACGATCGCGGCAGCCGTATCTTTATCGCCGAACCGATAGAGCTGGATGAGCTGGCGCGTCTGCTGCCGGAGCTGGTGAGCGAGCGCCAGTGGTTCGACTGGGACGAGCGGGAGGAGCGGGTGCGCGCCGAACGCCAGCAGGTGATCGGCGAGCTGGTGCTGAGCCAGCGACCGCTGACCGAACTCTCTGACGAGCAGAAAGGGCGCTGCCTGCTGCAAGGCATTCGCCGCAAGGGGCTGCATGTGCTGCCGTGGGACGAGAGTAGCGAAGGGCTGCTGGCCCGCCTGCGCTGCGCTCGCGACTGGCTGCCTGATGAGGGGTGGCCCGCGATGGATGACGACAGCCTGCTGGCCACGCTGGAACAGTGGTTGCTGCCAGCGGTGAGCGGCATGACCCGGCTGGAGCAGCTGAAGAGGCTCAATATGAGCGACATCCTGCGCCAATCCCTGCCCTGGCCACTACCCAAACGGCTGGACGAGGCACTGCCGAGCCACTTTGCTGCGCCCACCGGCAGCCGGGTGCGGATCCGCTATCAGCCGGGGCAGGCACCGGTGATCCCGGTGCGCATTCAGGAGATGTTCGGTCAAGGTTCGACCCCCTGCGTGGCCGATGGCCGAGTGCCGCTGGTAGTGGAGCTGCTCTCCCCCGCCCAGCGACCGCTGCAGATCACTGCCGATCTGGCCGCTTTCTGGGCAGGATCCTACGAACAGGTGAAGAAAGAGATGAAGGGGCGCTATCCCCGCCACTACTGGCCGGATAATCCGCTGGAGGCGATGCCGACCAAAGTCACCAAAAAGAAGATGGGCATCTAGGTTCGATGGGTTAATCCCGCTCGGACATTCGCGAATGCGACATAACAAGTAGAAAGGAAAGCAAAGAGGATTTATGGCAACCCAACGACGCAAGCGAGCCCCCAAGAAGGCAGCGCCCAAACGCACCATCTGGCGCAAGCTGTTCTGGCTTGGCTTCAAGCTCTCCCTGGTGGTGGCGGCCTTTATGGTGGTGTTTGGCATCTACCTCGATACCAAGGTGCGCGAGCGCTTCGATGGCGAGAAGTGGCAACTGCCGGTGATGGTCTACAGCCGTCCGCTGGAGCTCTACCCCAGCCAGCGCCTGTCGCGGGACCAGATGCTGCGCGAGCTCAACATGCTGAGCTACAAGCAGGTGCGCCAGCCTCACACGCCGGGTGAATACACCATCAATGGCAACCGCATCGAGCTGATTCGCCGTCCGTTCGAATTCTATGATGGCGCCGATGGAGCCCGCGGCCTGCGCCTCACCTTCAACGGCCCGCGCCTTGAGGGGATCCAGTCGCTGGAGAACCAGCGCCAGCTCGGTTACGCCCAGATGGACCCGGTGCTGCTCGATCGCCTCAATACCGAAGATCGGGAAGATCGCCTGCTGGTGCGTATCGCCGAGGTGCCCGACAGCCTGCTGGTGACCCTGCTCACCACCGAAGATCGCGACTTCTACCAGCATGGCGGCGTCTCGCCGGTGGCCATCATGCGCGCCATGTTCGCCAACCTGATCGCGGGTCGCACCGTGCAGGGGGGCAGTACCCTGACCCAGCAGCTGGCCAAAAACTTCTTCCTGACCCGTGAGCGCAGCCTGTGGCGAAAACTGCAAGAAGCCTATATGGCGGTGCTGATCGACTATCGCTACAGCAAGGACGAGATCCTGGAGTCCTACCTCAACGAGGTCTATCTGGGGCAGAACTTCTCGCAAGGGGTCTACGGTTTCGGCCTCGCCTCCTACTTCTACTTCGGCATTCCGGTCAACGAGCTGGATATCGATCAGGTCGCCCTACTGGTCGGTCTGGTGAAAGGCCCCTCCTATTACGACCCATGGCGCTTCCCGGAGCGGGCCAAGACCCGCCGTGATCTGGTACTGAAACTGCTGATGGATCACGGCAGCCTGACCCAAGCCGAGTATGAACTGGCCAGCCGTCAGCCCCTCGGCATCATCGCTCGCGGCCAGATGAGTTATGGCCGTACCCCGGCCTTTATGGGACTGCTCAAGCGTGAGATCCAGAGCCGCTTCGGTGCCGATCTGCTCAAGCAGTCCGGCCTCAAGATCTTCACCAGCCTCGACCCCATCGCCCAGCACGCGGCCGAGCGGGCGGTCGAATCGGGCCTCGCCGATATCGAGAAGCTGCGCGGCAAGAAGAAGCTGGAGGCGGCCATGGTGGTCTCCGACTGGCACAAGGGCGAAGTGGTGGCGCTGGTGGGTGGCCGCGATCCCCGCTACGCCGGGTTCAACCGGGCGCTGGATGCCCGCCGCCAGATCGGCTCGCTGGTGAAACCGGCGGTCTACCTCACCGGTCTCTCCAACGGCCTGACCCTGGCGACCCCGCTCAAAGATCAGCCGATCCGCATTCGCGGTCAGGATGGTCAGGTCTGGACGCCGCAGAACTACGATCGCAAGTTCCGCCAGAGCGTGCCGCTGATGGATGCGTTGGCCAGCTCCCTCAACGTGCCGACCGTCAATCTGGGTCTGCAGGTGGGGCTGGAGAAGGTGGTCGACACCCTGCACAAGCTGGGAGTCCAGCAGGAGATCCAGCCCTATCCGTCGCTGGTGCTGGGGGCGGTCGCCCTCTCCCCGCTGGAGGTGAACCAGATGTATCTGCCCATCGCCAATCAGGGACTGACCCAGCCGCTGTCTGCCATTCGCGCCGTAGTCAACGGGGATGGCAGCCTGCTCTATCAGCATGATCAGACCGCCAAGCGGGTCACCGACCAGCAAGCAAGCTGGCTGACCCTGTTCGCCATGACCAAGACGGTGAGTCAGGGCACGGCCCGCGCCCTCAGTGCCAAGTTCCCGGGCGCCACCATGGCGGCCAAGACCGGCACCACCAACGAGCTGCGCGACTCCTGGTTTGCCGGGATGGACAACAACGAGCTGGTCAGTATCTGGGTCGGTCGCGACGACAACACCCCGGCGGGCTTGACCGGAGCCAGCGGTGCTCTGCAGCTCTTTAGCGGCTACATGAGCCAGCGCGGCGTCAACAGTCTGGGATTGAAGATGCCGGAAGGGGTCACCTGGGCCAACTTCTCCCGCGCCAGCGGAACCCGCGTCACCAGCGACTGCCCGGGCAGCCTGCAGGTGCCGGCTAAAGCCTCCACCATGGGCTCCCCGGCCGGTTGCGCCAGCAGTGCGTCGCCGCGCAGTGCGCTGGATGACTGGTTCGGCGGTTTCTTCAACTAGATCAACGACACGGGCAGCACAGGCTGCCCGTTCACTATGCTGCTGACAAGGAAACACCATGACCTTTCCGCTGTTTGACGCCATCCACCATGTGGCCATCATCGCCAGCGATTACCCACGCTCGCGCCACTTCTATCACGAAGTGCTGGGGCTGCCCATCATCGCCGAGACCCTGCGCGAGGCACGCCAGTCGTGGAAACTGGATCTGGCCCTGCCGGACGGCAGCCAGCTGGAGCTGTTCAGCTTCCCCTCGCCTCCCGAGCGCCCCTCCCGCCCCGAGGCGTGTGGTCTGCGCCATCTTGCCTTTCGGGTCAGCGATCTTGACCGGGTCATCGCCCACCTGCTGGCCCATCGGGTCGAGGTAGAGCCGGTGCGAGTGGATGAACTGACCGGCAAGCGCTTTACCTTCTTCGCCGACCCCGACGGCCTGCCGCTGGAGCTCTACGAAGCGCCGCGCTGAGCCTGAATCGACCAAGCAATCAGCCAAACAAAAGCCGCCCGGTTGCTACCGGGCGGCTTTTCTTATTGCTTCAGGTTATCAGGCGGTAGTCAGCATAACGACAGCCAGCGCCATCACCATCATGCCAGCCCAACCGATGGGCTTGAGCCGCTCACCGAAGAAGAGCAAACCGCCCAGCGCCGTACCGACGATGCCGATAGCCCCCCAGGTGGCGTAGGCAACAGCCAGGTCAATCTGGCCGCCACTTACCGCTTCCGAGAGCAGGGTAAAGGCGCCGAGTACCAGCATGATCCCCAGGAAGCCCCACCCCTTGTAACGAAAACCCTTGGAGCGGTTGATGGCCATGTTGGCGCCGATATCGATCAGCGCGGCACCCAATACAATCACAAACGGACTCATGCTGTGGCCTCCGCTTCTACTGACTTGTCTGCAGGCTCATCATGGGTCTCCCCCATGGTCACCATAACAATCCCCACTATCGCGAGAGCCAGGCCAATCAGCTCCTGAACGGTCACATCGTAACCAAGGAACATGACCGACACTATGGTGATCAAGGTGATCCCGAGCCCCTCCCAGAGCGCAAACGCAATACCAATGGAGATTGTTTTGGCGGCTTTCGCCAGCAACCAGTACGAGAAACCGATCAACAGCCACATCGGGATGTAATTCATCCAGCCAGCTCCCTGCTCGGGGATCATGGCCATGCTGGAGGTACCGGCGACCTCGGTCACGATGGCGCCGGTCAAAAACAGCCGGGCCAGAAACATACGACTTAATAACATATAAGATGCCTTTGTTGCTTCGACGGGAGAGATGGTAAATGGGGAGAAGCAACTCGCGACAATCGCTCAGCGTCGATTATTCCGACGCCACAGGTTTGCCTTGCCTTGGTTCGGCACGCTAAGGTGATGGTGAAAAACTCCGCCACAGCCTGTAACACATGAAGCTATATCAAATAGAACTCTTTGTAGAGTCAGCCAATAGCGGCTCTATTGCCAACACCGCCCGTCGCCTCGGCAAAAGCCGCAGCGCCGTCAGCACCGCCATCGCGGCACTGGAAGTTGAGCTTGGCGTCGAACTTTTTGAACGAGGCGCCAATCAGAGTCGGCTGACCGAGATCGGCGAGCTGGTGCTTGATGATTGCACTCGCCTGCTGCAGGCAGCCAATAGCCTGCAGCAGAAGTGCAAACATTACGCCTCGGGGGCCGAAGTGGCGCTGCGGGTTGCCCGCGATGACGCCATTCCCGAGCCGGTGTGGCGCGAGATGCTGGCCAGCCTGCACAATCAGTTTCCCGGTACCAGTATCTCGCTGGTGCTCGCCTCCCCACCCGAACTGCCGGCGCTGGTGGAAGAGGGATTCGTCGATGCCGCTTTTGGCCTCATTACCGAAGATCAGGAGCGCAGCGGCCTCAATATCGACGTGCTCAACCCGATCCGCACCCTGATGGTGGTGGCACCCAGCCATCCGCTGGCCGGACTGAAGCGGGTCAAACAGCAGGATCTGACCGATCACACCCAGGTCACCCTCTCGTATGTAGATGAATTTTCAGTAAAAAGCCTGCTACCTGTGGGAGGCCAGCATATCGGCCTCTCCAGCTTTGAGTTGATGCGCAATGCGGTGCTGGACGGGCTGGGTTGGGCAGTGCTCCCCTCGCCGCTGATCCAGAGTCAGCTGCGACAAGGCTCCCTGCTGACCCTGAAACACAAGTTCAGCCTGCAGTGGCGGGATTACGGGGTCTATCTGGCGGAAAACGCCTATCACGGCAAGGTGTTGGCCTGGTTGAAGAAGTCGATCCAGGGGTATCTGGAACCTTTCGAGTAGCGATAAAGAGGCGGAGCCAGCTCACGATATCTGCTTATCCTGATGATCCGAGCGGATGTGATCGTGCATACTGTTCACATACTCATTGAGCGCCGGAGGCGTAACCGATATGAGCAGTGCCCAAGACAAGGACAATATCTTGCTGGACGACGACATCATCGAACTCGATGATGAGGAGGTCGTGGTCCCCAAGGCACTCAACCCATGGCAAGTGCTGATCGTGGATGATGAACCGGATATCCATCATGCCACCCGCCTGGCCCTCTCCAACATTCACTACAAATCCCGTCCGCTGGAACTGCTCAATGCCTACAGCGGCGCCGAAGCTGGCCGCATGCTGGAGGCCAATCCCAAGATTGCGCTGATCCTGCTCGATGTGGTGATGGAGACAGAAGACGCAGGTCTGCGGCTGGTGCACCGGATCCGCAACGAAATGCACAACTCGCTGGTGCGGATCGTGCTGCGTACCGGCCAGCCCGGTCAGGCCCCCGAGCAGCGGGTGATCCTCGATTACGACATCAATGACTACAAGACCAAGACCGAACTGACGGTACAAAAGCTCTACACCACTGTCATCGCATCCCTGCGTTCATACGAAACTCTCAGCGCCATCGACAAGAGTCGCCAAGGGCTCGGCAAAATTCTGGAAGGGGCGGGCGATCTCTACCATCTTCATTCACTCAAGGAGTTTGCCTCCGGCGTGCTGAAACAGATCAGCGCCATTCTCGATGTGGGCACCGAAGGGGCTATCTGCGCCGAGCGCCGTCCCGGCGAACAGGGGCTGGAGATCCTCGCCGCCACCGGCGACTACGAGACTCTGCTGGATGATGGCAAGATCACCGACTTTCCCCCCCTCAATGACTCGGTCATGAAGGCACTGGCGGCGCGCTGCAACCGCTTTGAACACCCACAGGACTCCCTCTATATCGCCGCCCAGAATGGTCGCGAGTTCGTGCTGAGTTTTACCCCGACCCAGCCCCTCGATCCCCTCGAATGCGATCTGCTGGATGTCTTCTGTCAGCGCATCTCGGCGGCCTATGACAATCTCTATCTCTACAACCAGTTGCTGCGCGCCCAGGAGGCCACCGTGGTGGCACTCGCGGCGCTGGCGGAGTTTCGTGATTCCGATACCGGCGAGCATGTCTTGCGGGTGCAGAAGCTCTCGGATGCCATCGTGGCAGAGTTGAGGCAGATGGCGGCCTATCCCGAGCAGCTGACCCCGGAGTTTGTCGAGATGATCGGCATGGCCTCCATCCTGCACGATGTGGGCAAGGTGGGCACCCCGGACCATATCCTGCACAAGCCTGGCCGTTTCGACCCGGAAGAGCGAGCCATCATGGAGCAGCACGCCGGTATCGGCGCCAATATCCTGCACAAGGCGGGCGAAATGGTGGAGGGAACCAGCTACCTCTCGCTGGGGGCAGAGATCGCCCGAGGCCACCACGAGCACTTCGATGGCAAGGGCTACCCGCAACAGCTTACTGGTCAGCAGATCCCGCTGTCGGCGAGGATTGTGGCGGTGGTCGATGTGTTCGATGCCCTGCTCAGCAAGCGCCCCTACAAGGAGCCTTGGACGCTGACGCAGACCATGGAGTATATCCAGTCCCGCTCCGGCACCCAGTTTGACCCTCATGTAGTGACAGCCCTGTCGCGACTGGTCAATGAGTCGAGACTCCCCTACTCGCTCTGACCCTCTTTACTCGCAACTCCACATGCCCTGCCGGTGACCAAGATCAGCGGCAGGGCATCAAAACAGCCGTTTTGTTGCATCCCGCACACATCAAAGCGCCGCAAACAGGAAACATCCCCCTTCTTTGTTAGCGATATCCGCTGAAATATGGTCATTTAACATCACATCGCTATAATATCGGCCTGCAAACCTGATACTAACAACGAAGGAAATATCATGAGCCTGAACCTGGTACCGGCCGGCAAGAGCCTGCCCGACGATATCTATGTCATCATCGAAATCCCGCAGAATGCCGACCCGATCAAATACGAAGTCGACAAGGACAGCGGTGCTATTTTCGTCGATCGCTTCATGTCTACCCCGATGTTCTATCCGTGCAACTACGGCTACGTGAACGCGACTCTCTCTCTGGATGGTGACCCCGTCGACGTACTGGTTCCGACTCCCTACCCGCTGCTGGCCGGTTCCGTCATTCGCTGCCGTCCGGTTGGCGTGCTGAAGATGACCGACGAATCTGGCGAAGATGCCAAGATCGTTGCCGTACCGCACTCCAAGCTGACCAAGCAGTACGACCACATCCAGGATGTGAACGATCTGCCGGAACTGCTGAAAGCCCAGATCCAGCACTTCTTCGAGCGCTACAAAGAGCTGGAAGCGGGCAAATGGGTCAAGGTGGAAGGTTGGGGCGACAAGGCCGCTGCCGAAGCCGAGATCAAAACCTCTGCCGAGCGTTACGCTGCCAAGTAAGCGTCACTTCGCTTGTAAAAAAGGCGCCTTATGGCGCCTTTTTTGTCGGTGTGTGCGGCAGCTGACCGGCCGCATCTTCGGCAGGATTGCCCTGAATGTATATTTCACGACCATCTTTCTGGTAGGGACGATAGTAATCACCGCCACAGCGATAGCCACCGCCCGGCTGGCTCATCAGCTCGCAGTTGACCGGCAACACCTCCAGCCACTTGATGGCCTGCTGGTAGCGCAACCACTCCTGCCATTCGTGTTCGCGCGCCAGCTGGTCACGCAGGGCAAAGGTATCAGCAACGGACATCCCCTTGTTGACGATCACCTGACCCGCCATGGCTGGCAGGCTGAGCAGCCCAAACAGCACTATGATCCAAGGCTTCATAACCCCTCCAGAGTGACTTAATTTCACAATTAAATTAAAAGTCACATCAATCTGTTATCCAGATCACAAAACGAAACATCACCAAAGTGGTTCCGGCTCACCTAGTTGTTAATTATCGTCCACGGCAGGAAGCACCACCATGAAGCTGACCCCCGCGCTGTTGCTCAGCCTCACTCTCTGCACCACTCTTGGTGCTACAAGCAACGCCAGCGAAATCAACATGAGCTGGCAGTGGCAATCCACCGATGGCCAGCGCAAGCACTTCCAGCTGACCACCGACGATCAGGTGATGGCCGCCAGTCGCCACGAGATGAGCCTGCTGAAGGCCTCTCTCACCAATCCGCTGGAGACGCTCTACGCCTATATCAGCCCGCGGCTCTACAACAGCATCAACCTGATCAACCAGAGCAGTCCAGAGACCGCTACCAAGTTTCGCAATCTGGAGCAGGCCTTCACCCTGCGGGACGACAGCATGGAGTCGCTGCTGTTCTGGCAAGCCTACCAACAGTATCAGGAGGATGCCTTCTACCAGATGAGGGTGATCCCCTGCGTCCATCCGGCCAATCGCAAGCTGCCTTGCGTGCGACCCGATTACTCCCAGCTCTTCTACCACTTCAAAGGGCACCTCAAGCCACTGGCGCAGCAATTTGCCGCCAAGGATCTCGCCACCAGCGTCAGCCTGCTGCAGGAGTGGCTGAACGCCATCCCCACCCAGCCGGAGCAGCTGGATCACTTCGCGCCGCCGCTGCAGGCGTTGCAGGATAACAAGGCCGACAGCGACGAGAAGGCGCTGTTGATGGCCAGCCTGCTGGCAGAGCTGGCGCCGCAATATGTGCTCAGCATCATCTATCCGGATATCAGCATCGGCAGCGTCTCCCCTGCCTGGCTGGCCATTACGGCAGACAGTGGCGTACCCGGTGATGTGGTGGTGATCAACAATCAGCGCCATGTGCTGCTGACCGGCTCGTCCCTGCTGGCCCAACAGATGACCATGGCCAAGATCCCCCTCATCAGCGAGTCGCTCTACTGACGCAGACAGCTCAGACCAGCAGCCAATTCATTGATTTTTATCGATGTCATGCCATCCTAGCCGCCCTTGCCAGCCAACCACCTGACTGGCAGGGCGCCGACGCTTCTGAATTGCGATCTTATTTAACACTTTTTAAACAGATCCGATCAGTTTAGGATGAAGCTCGCCCATTCCCTCAATCCGAAACTCGTTATAACATAACAAATGGAGTGTCATCAGGATGAAACATCTCGTACTTACTTTGGCGCTGCTGCCATCTCTGGTCTTTGCTCACAACTTCAAGGATGGCAACCCGGTGCCGCTGGTCAATGTCAGTGACAAGGGTGAGCTGGTACTGAACGGCAAGGATATCGGCTACCAGCCGTGGCAGAGCACCTCTCTCACCGGCAAGGTGTTCCTGATCCAGCATATTGCCGGTCGCTCCAGTGCCAAGGAGCTGAACGCCCCGATGATCGAGGCGATCAAGGCCGCCAAACTGCCGCAAGACAAGTACCAGACCGTTACCGTCATCAACAGCAATGACGCCATCTGGGGCACCTCCGGCTTCGTGAAGAGCAGTGCCGAGGACAGCAAGAAAGAGTTCCCCTGGTCCGCCATGGTGCTGGATGCCAAGGGCATGGCGCGCAACGCCTGGGATCTGACGCCGGAAAGCTCGGCGATCATTCTGCTGGATAAAGAGGGCAAGGTGCTGTTTGCCAAAGATGGCCAGCTCGATGCCAACAACATTGCTACCGTGATGGGGCTCATCAAGTCCCATCTCTAAGTCAGAGAGAAAGGGCGCTGATGGCGCCCTTTCCATAAGGGTCTATGGGTCGTATCAAGCTGAAAATCTGGATCTTGCTGCTGGGCTGGTTATGGCTGCAGCCTGCCCTTGCCCGGCACCAGTTTGAATCCGCCCTGCCCGGCCACGACGACCATCACTGCCTGGTTTGCGCCCTCCATCTGGATGGCAAACAGGTCATCACCGCCACCCCCTATTGTTTCCCCGGTTCGACCTCTGTTCTGCCCGTCGTTGCAACCATGCAGCGCTCGGCGGATACCGCCACGCTTCACAGCTACGCCATCCGTGCACCGCCCGCCTCTGTTTTTATCTATCCATTTGTTTAAGTTCACTATTTGTTTTGAAAAAAGGATTAAAGATGAAAGCAGTTACTCTGTTTCTGGCCGCAGCGGCCTTTGGCGCACACGCCAATCACGACGAACACGAGAGCCACAGCCACGGCGCCCACGAGCATGGCCACGGCCACCTCAATCTGGTGGTCGATGGCGACCAATTGATGATCGAGCTGCAGGCACCCGCAGCCGATCTGGTGGGCTTCGAGCACGCCGCCAAGAGCGATGAAGAGAAGGCGCAGTATGCCAAGGCGGTCGCCCGCCTCCAGCAGCCTGACGCCCTGTTTCGCTTCGACCCGGCCGCTGGCTGCAAACTGACCCAGCAGGAGCTGCAAGCCGCCAAAGAAGAGCATGATCACGACCATGACCATGACCATGACCATGACAAGGCTGCCAGCGACAAACATGAAAACCACCATGATCATGACGAAGCGGGTCACGCCGATATGGGCGCCATGTACACCTACACCTGCGCCACGCCGGCCAAACTGACCGGCCTTGAGGCGACCCTGTTCAGCGTCTATCCGAGCCTTGAGAAGCTGAGCGTGCAGGGCATCATGCCTACTGGCCAGACCGCTGGCGAGCTGACCCCGTCCGCCAACAAGCTGAGCTGGTAACGCCATGAAAAAAGCCGTGGTTGAGATCCGCGATCTGGCCTTTGCCTGGCCAGGTGGCGACGCTGTACTCGATCTGCCCGCCCTCACCATCCGCGAGGGTGAGCGGGTCTTTATCAAGGGCCCGTCGGGCTCTGGCAAGTCGACCCTGCTCGGGTTGCTGGCCGGGATCCAGACCGCCAACCACGGCACCCTGGAGGTGCTGGGCCAACCATTGGCCCGGCTCTCTGGCCGTGCCCGTGACCACTTCCGGGCGGCCAATCTGGGTTATATCTTCCAGCAGTTCAATCTGCTGCCTTTTCTCTCGGTGCAGGACAACGTGACCGCTGCCCTCACCTTTTCGCCCGCCAAACGGGCCCGCCTGCAAGGGAGTCCGGAGCAGGAGGCGCGCCGTCTGCTGGCGGAGCTGCAACTGCCGGATGAGGCGCTGCATCGCCCCGTCCATGCCCTCAGCATTGGCCAGCAGCAGCGGGTTGCCGCCGCACGGGCGCTGATCGGCTCGCCGCCACTGGTGATCGCCGACGAGCCCACCTCGGCCCTCGACACCGACAACCGGGCGGCCTTTATCAAGCTGTTGTTCGAGGAGTGCGACAAGCAGGGCTCGACCCTGATCTTCGTCAGTCACGATCCTTACCTCGAACCCCTGTTCCCACGGGTGGAAAACCTGCAACAACTTAACCGGAGGGCTACGTGCTAAAGCTCGCCCTGCAAAGTCTCTGGGCCCGTCGCCTCACCGCCGGGCTCACCCTGCTAGCCGTTGCCATCAGCGTCACCCTGTTGCTCGGGGTGGAACGGGTGCGCACCCAGGCCCGTGAAAGCTTCTCCAACACCGTCTCGGGTACCGATCTCATCGTCGGCGCCCGCTCCGGTCAGGTGAACCTGCTGCTCTACTCGGTGTTTCGCATCGGCAACCCCACCAACAACGTGGGGTGGGACTCCTATCAGGCCATCAAACAGAAACCGGGCGTCGCCTGGACCATCCCGCTTTCGCTTGGTGACTCCCACAAGGGATTTAGGGTGCTCGGCACCAATGGCGACTACTTCACCCACCTGAAGTACGGTCAGCAGCAGTCGCTGCAACTGCGGGAAGGGCGGCCGTTCGAGACGCCGTTTGAAGCTGTACTCGGTGCCCAGGTGGCCGAGAAGCTCGGCTATCACCTCGACCAATCCATCGTCATCGCCCACGGCGCTGGCAACACCTCGTTCAGCCAGCACGACAACCTGCCATTCAAGGTGGTGGGCATTCTGGCGCCGACCGGCACGCCCATCGATCGCACCATCCATGTGCCGCTGGCGGGGATAGAGGCGATCCATCTCGGTTGGGACACCGGCCGCCACAGCAAGAACGTGACGCCGGAGCAGGCGCTGGCGCAGGATCTCACCCCGAAAACCATTACCGCCTTTATGGTGGGGCTGAGCAACCGCATTCTGGCGTTCCAGCTGCAACGCAGCGTCAACACCTATCCCAAAGAGCCGCTGATGGCGATCCTGCCGGGGGCCGCCCTGCAGGAGCTGTGGAGCCTGATGAGCGTGGCGGAAACTGCCCTCTCGGTCATCGCCGGTTTCGTGGTAGTCGCGGGCCTGATCGGCATGCTGACCACATTGCTGGCTGGGCTTAACGAGCGGCGCCGGGAGCTCGCTATTTTGCGATCCCTCGGTGCGGGCCCTGCCCACCTGTTCCTGCTGCTGGCGCTGGAGGCCATGGCGCTGACCACGGTCGGCATCGCTCTCGGGGTCGCCGTGCTCTATCTGGGGCAGGGGCTTGCCTCGCCCTGGCTGCTCAGCCACTATGGCCTGCAACTGAGTCTGGGGCTGCCGAGCACCTACGAGTGGCAGTTGCTGGGGGTAGTCTGGCTGGCGGGTATGGTAATTGGCCTGCTCCCCGCCGCCCGCGCTTACCGCTACAGCCTGAGCGATGGCATGAGCATTCGCGTCTAGCGAGACGCCCAAAATAGAAACAGAAGGACAGATGATGAAGTGGAAAATTGTGGCGCTGCTCGCCAGCCTGCTGGTGCTGCCCGCCCTGGCCGCCGATTACAAGACCATCGACTGGGATGTGCTCATCCCGGAAGGGGAAAAACTGCTGCCACCGCCCCAGGTCAATCACGAAGATCCCATGTCGGTGCCGCAACCGGTGGGCGGGGTAAACAAGAAGCTGGACAACCAGGATGTGCGCATTCCGGGCTTCGTGGTGCCGCTGGAAGGGGATGCCAAGAAGATCACCGCCTTCCTGCTGGTGCCCTACTTCGGCGCCTGCATCCATGTGCCGCCGCCCCCCACCAATCAGGTGATCTATGTGAGCTACCCCAAGGGTGCGCCGGTGGATGACCTGTGGGATGCCATCTGGGTGAAGGGCAAGATGCGCACTGTCAGCTCCAGCCACGAGATGGCCACCGCCTCCTATTCGATGGAAGCGGTCGAGGTGAGCGTCTACGAGGAGTAATCCTCCCGTTGCAAAAAAAGCGGCCTCCACGGAGGCCGCTTTGTTATCTTGGCATCCCGGTTGGAGTAACATTCAGCTCCAGAACCTGTGCGAATGGAGTCAGCATGGCAGACCTCCCCCCCCCGAAAAAAGAGAGTTCGATCCTGAGCAGCCAGGAGCAGACCCTGCGTCTGGCCCGCAGTCGCGGCATCGACGGCATGCTCACCCGCAACACAGACAGCACCTTCGAACAGCGCGCCACCTTTCGCCATCTGGCGGATCAGGCCGCCCGCCAGCGCAATCTGGAAGCCATCATGGTGATGGCCTCCCGCCACTGCGAAGAGACCGCAGCTGGCGGTGAGATGGACAGCGACTGGCTGACCCGCTTCCTGCAACTGGCGGAAGATATCAGCATGGTGCCGATGCAGCAGCTGTGGGGGCGGATCTTCGCGCTGGAAGTCGCCACGCCGGGCCGCTTCTCCATCCGGGCGCTCGCCACCCTCAAAGAGATGACCCAGCGCGAGGCCCAGCTGTTTCAGCGCATCTGCTCACTGACTTGCCACTACACCGGCAGCGACGAGCAGCGACTGCTGCTGGGGCTGCACAAGGGGGCCAGCCTGCTGAGTCGCGCCAAGGCAACCCGCCTTGGCCTTGGCAAATACCGACTGCCCTACAACGCCCTGCTGCAACTGTTTGAGCTGGGGCTGCTGCATCGCGCGGAGCTGGAGTCAGGCCCGCTGCCCGCCGATGGGGTCGAGCTGGAGTTCGGCAACCAGCGCTGGCGGCTGCAGTGCAAGCAGAACAACATCACCCTGCTCTACTACCGGCTCACCCCGGTGGGCAACGAGCTCGCCCAGCTGCTGCAAGAGTCGCCGCTGGAGGAGTACCTGCAAGATCTGAAAACCGTGCTGGTGCAGGGTATCCAGATTGAAGTGATGCAGCTCGTCAGCGCCCCCTCCTCACCCGCTCCCGACCCTCTCCCCTGATCTCTGACGGGGCAGCTGCTGCCCCGTCTGTTCGTGGCTCCTTCGCACCAAGCTGCTGGCTCCAAGCTCATGGGCTTGACCAGAATAGGTTGCAAATTGCAGATGCTGCAGAGGCACACCCCGTCAGCTCCGTTGCATATTGCAAACAGCAACGATCTTTTCCTGCCAAAACGGCACTAATAACATATCAATCATTAGCTTTTGCCAGCTGGCCCACCCCTTGCAGATGCCTTGATGTAGATCAAAATCTAACCATCACAGCTCGGGAGTAAGGCCATGAGAATCAATCAACCGGTTACCCAAAGAGAACGTCTCTATCCAGACCACCAGAGCCTCATCTCCACCACGGATCTGGAGAGCCGCATCACCTACGCCAACGATGAGTTCTGCGAGATAGCAGGCTTCCAGCTCGACGAGCTGCTGGGGGAACACCACAATCTGGTACGTCATCCTGACATGCCGAAACAGGCCTTTGCAGATCTGTGGAACCATATCCGCGAAGGCAAGAGCTGGATGGGGCCGGTGAAAAATCGCTGCAAAAGTGGCGATCACTACTGGGTCAGCGCCTTTGTCACCCCCATCAAGGATGCCAGTGGCCGGGTGGTGGAGTATCAGTCGGTGCGCACCGCCCCGAGCGAGGAGATCAAACAGCGGGCCGAGAAGGTCTATGCCGACCTTCGCAACAACAAGCTGCCGCTGGCGCTCAAGTTGCCCACCTTCTCCCATACCCTGACCATCAACCTCTGTCTGCTGCTGAGCCTGCTCGCCATGTTTGCGCTGGGCTACAGCCACGACATGAACTGGCAACTGGCGCTGGTCGCCCTGCCACTGGCGATAGCGGCCATCACCCTGAATGCCCTCTCCCGTCGCCTCGGCAAGCTCAACAAGATGGCCCGCAGCCGCTTTGACAACCCGCTGATGCAGCTGCTCTACACCAACAAGGTGGACAACATAGCCGCCATCGAACTCTCGATGGTGATGAATCAGGCAGAGTTCAACGCCGTGCTGGCCCGCACCCAGCAGACTTGCAGCAAGATCCTGCAGGCCGCCGAAGGGGATCTGCGCAACGCCGAATCCATCACCGACAACCTGCAACAGCAGCAGGCCGAAACCAATCAGGTAGCGACTGCCGTGACCGAGATGTCGGAATCCATTCGCGAGGTGTCACAAAGCTCGACTGACTCCTCCAGCCTGCTGGACGAGACCGCCGACCTGTTCAAGAGCGGCAACAGTAGCGTGGCCGAAACCGTGGCTGCCGTGGCAGGCATGAACAGCGAGCTGACCACCTCCAAGAGCGTGATCAGTGCGCTGGTCGGCCACTGCCGCGATATCGATGGCATCCTCGATGTGATCAACAACATCGCCAACCAGACCAACCTGCTGGCCCTCAATGCCGCCATCGAAGCGGCCCGGGCTGGCGAAGCGGGTCGGGGTTTCTCGGTGGTCGCCGACGAGATCCGCACGCTCGCCATCAAGACCCAATCCTCGACCAGCGAGATCCAGAAGATGATCACCGAACTGCAAACCAGCGCCGGGGATGCAGAACAGGCGATGGAGAAGGGCTGCCAACTCTCCGAAAGCTGCCAGCAAAAAGCCTCGGCAACCGGCACCATTCTCCAGCAGATCAACGATATGCTGCAGCAGGTGGCCTCCGGCAGCGGCCAGATTGCCCAGGCGGTGCAGGAGCAGTTCCACGTCACCGCCGAGATCAACCGCAACGTGCTCAGCATCAAGACCCTGGCCGATGACTCCAGCGTTGGCAGCCAGCACGCCGTGCACGGCATCACCCAGCTGGTAAACCAGTTGAGCGATCTCGACCGGCTGGTACGCCAGTTCCAGAAGGGCGCTCCGACAAGCCAGAGCCGCTACGAAGTGGCCACCACCCGCGCCGTGCCGGTACGCCAAGCCAGATAACCGCTACCCAAACAATCACCGCAGCAAAACCCTATGGGCCCGCAGGCTCATAGGGTTTTTTAATGCCCGCCAGCAAGATGGCGGCACTCTCGCTTCACTGTCCGGTTTCCCTCTGCACTGATAGGCGGCTGTTCTTGTACGAGCACATCGCCGCCCGTTATTGATTAATTTGTTGATCTTGCTCAGAAAACCGCCCGCTTGCGCTTTTCACCCCAGCCCCGTTCGGTAACATAGCCGCTTGGCGGCCTCTCGCAGGAGTCAGCCATGAGCCAAACAGTGCCAAATCACAAGTAAAAAGCAGCAAACTGGAGGCTGAAATTCAGGGGCGGTAGCGTGGTTTTTACAGGTTGGGGCAGCACGTAGCGAAGCCCAATAGGCAAGAATGATCACGCCAACCTGGGCGGGATAAACATGGATTGGGTCGATTGGTAACACAAATTTGTAGATACGTTTCGCGATAAACGTTGGGCTTCACTTCGCTCAGCACCAACCTACTATTTTTAGCTCAACATGCGAGATAGCGTGTACGAGAGATGGTAATGGCACACAATTAGACTGGTTACCCTTCCAGCTAAGCAGAATGTCACAGCCAGTGAAATCTGTGGGTGTCCCAGATTTTTCATGACTTACATAATGACTCTGAACAAAAAATGTTTTTGGGGTTTAATATTGTCTATAAAACATTCCTATAGGAGCTGTAAACCCATTGATTTTCTAGTCCTACGAGCCAGTTATCGTCTTTGAGTTTAGCGGAAGTAAGTGACCAATCCGATAACCATACAGCCATAGCATTACGTTATGAGAGTGATAATATGAACTTCCTTGAGCACATTAATTTCTATAAATCAATCTTAAAACCATTAATAAAATCATCTGAAGGAATAACATATCAATTCCTATCTATGGAACCAAATTTAAATTACCCCAATAAAATAAGAAAAGATGACCTTTACTTAGTGTTGAATATATATACATATGGCATTTTAGAAAGATCTCACTTGGCCAGTATAACATCATTAGCCAGAATTATAAAATGGCTTGAGTCAACACAACAACATATGTTAGATGGTAATTATCTTGGATTCTCTGCCTCATTAAGAGGCTTTTTAGAGGCATCAGCTGACAGCTTCGACATAATGCTTTATCTTCCTGAAACAATAAGAAAAAACTTAAAAATTATTTTTATTCAATTGTCTCAACCATCGTTGCTAGATGGATATTTCATCTCGTTCGAGAAAATTGAAGAACAACTAATACACTACAGTCATGCCCGCAAAGTTGGTAAGAAAGAATCTGTTCCATCTAGCCACATAAACAAAACAAATGCTGACTACATTAATAAAATTGAGAAATTCGGCGTTGATAGAGCATATGAACTTTACGCTAGATTATGCGAACTAACTCATCCCGCTTCATCATCTGTCATGTGTTTTATTGATGAAACAGAAAAAACAATGACACTTAATTTTGGCAAAGATCAGACTCTTATAAATGAAATATTAAATAAATATTCCAGTACTTTAATAAAACTAATGGAATACTCTATAACCCCATCTGTAATCACATTGAGCTACTTAAATAAAATAGACCCTGAATGGCCAACCTTATCCATAAGCGTCCTTGAAAACATCGGCAACCTGAAAAACAGCCTAGATGAATTCGATTTGTTTGTTAACGAATTCAATGAGGGCTCTGTTGATATAAATAAGATATTAAATGAGTTCACATAATGCAATTTACCATTACTATGGTTGGCCACTACTCCTAAAATAAAAAAAAGGTAATACTCAAGCGCCTAAATATAGCCCGTAGGTTCGAATAGCGCAGCGTATTCGGACAATCGCGAATAACCATGCCACGGCATCAGCAGGGATCGGGAAATCCCCTTGCGGGGCTGATATCGGCTGCCTTGGGGTGGCTCTTGGTTCACCGGTGCCACTATAAGCTGAGTTTATGGATTTTCCGCTAATGACCCGACTTTTGCTTATAGTGGCTGCCGCCAGCACACAGAAGCTTGTTGCGGTCCACTTATCGGCCACAGGTCACTTGCCAGATGTGCTGCCGATTCCATGACACGCTCAAACAAAGAGGGTCGCTTTACCCTTGCGACCCCCGTCTGCACTCTATTTGCTGCTACGGCTTGCAGCCAGAGTGATTACCCGGTTGCCGGGATAACACCGGCGCCAGACTCCACAACTCATGTAAGACGGCGCTACTCAACAATTACAGGTAGTTCCCCTGCCTCAGCGCAGTCAGCAGATCATCCACCAGCACTTCCACCGGTTTACCGGCATTAAGCAGATGAATTTCCGGCTGCTCGGGCGCCTCATAGGCGGAGTCGATACCGGTAAAGTTGCGAATTTCCCCAGCCCGCGCCTTTTTATAGAGCCCCTTGGGGTCGCGCTCTTCACAGATGGCAAGCGGCGCATCGACAAAGACTTCGACAAACTCCCCTTCACCCAAGAGACTGCGCACCAGCGCCCGCTCGGCACGGAACGGCGAGATAAAGGCAGTAAGCACGATCAGGCCCGCATCCACCATCAGTTTCGCCACCTCGCCGACCCGGCGGATATTCTCCTGACGAGCGGCATCATCGAAACCGAGATCGCCACAGAGGCCGTGGCGCACATTGTCCCCATCCAGCAGATAGGTGTGCTTGCCTTGTGCCGCCAGCGCCTGCTCCAGCGCCCCCGCCAGGGTGGATTTGCCCGCCCCCGACAGCCCGGTAAACCAGATCACCAGCGGCTTTTGCCCTTTAAGCTCGGCCCGGCTCTGTTTGTCCACGGCATGCTTGTGCCACACGATATTGCTCATCCCACACTCCTTGATTGGCGCTTACGCCTCAAAACTTAAACTGTCCGGCACCACGGGGAGCCGCCTCGGACTATCAGCCGACAACGTGCTGGTGCCATGGCATTGCTCATCCAACACCCCTTGATTGGCGCTCACGCCTTAAAACGGAAACAGCAGGGGCACCATCACAATCACCCCGAGGCTATAGGCCAACGAGACCGGCAGGGCCAGCTTGAGGTAGTCCGGCATCTTGTAGTTGCCCGCGGCATAGACCATCAGGTTGGTCTGGTAGCCGTAGGGCAGGATAAAGCTGGAGCTGGCCCCGAACAGCACCGCCAGAATAAACGGCATGGTCGAGACATCCATGCTGAGCGCCAGCTGGTAACCCATGGGGAAGGCCAGCGCGGCGGCGGCGTTGTTGCTCATCAGCTCGGTCAGCACCAACGTAAACACATAGATACCGATAAAGGCGATGATGGGGCTGGCACCATTGAACTCCCCCATCAGCCAGTCGGCGATAAGCTTGGCCAGTCCGCTCTTTTCCAGCTGATCGGCGATGGCGAGCGCCCCGCCCACCACCAGCCAGATATCCAGCGGAAAGCGGCGGCGGATCTCGTCCAGGGTCAGAATGCGGGTGAGCAGCAGCGCCACCAGCATCAGCAGCAAGCCCTTGAACAGCGGCACCAGATCGAATACCGAGAGCGCCAGCACCCCGAGAAACCCCAGCACCACGGCGGCGCTGCGCTTGCCATCGAGGCGGGTGGAGGCTTCCAGCCCGCTCACCACCACAAACTCCCGCCCCAGCGATTTGTTGCGGGCAAACTGGGGGCCGGGGGCCAGCAGCAGGGTATCACCGGCATGCAGCTCAATCTGGCCGAGGCCACCGGTAAGCTGGGTTTCGCCGCGGCGCACCGCCAGTACCACCGCATCGAAGTGGGTGCGAAACTCGGCATCCTTGATGGTCTGACCCACCAGCCGCGAGCTGTGGCTGACGATCACCTCCACCAGATGCTGGCCGTTGAGGCGGTGCTGGCCGTAGAGATCCAGCCCCTTCATCTCCTGCAATACGCCGACACTCTCCACATCGCCGCAAAACAGCAGCACGTCCCCTTCGTGCAGCTCGTGTTCCGGCTGCACCGGGCAGATCACCTGCTCACCGCGAATGATCTCCGCCAGATAGAGGCTTTTCAGGCTGCGCAGGCCGTTCTCCTTGACGCTGCGCCCCGCCAGCGGCGAACCGGCGCCCACCTTGGCTTCGAGAAAGTAGCCGGATTCGCGGCTCATCTCGGTATCCTGCTCCGGCAGGTGACGGGCAAACAGCAGCACGGCCATCAGACCGGTCAGCAGGGTACCCGCCCCCACCATAAAGAAGTCGAACATGCCGAGCGGCGGTGCCCCCATCTTGATGAGGAAGCTGTTGACGATAAGGTTGGTGGAGGTGCCGATCAGGGTCAGCACCCCGCCAAAGGTGGCCGCAAAGCACATGGGCAGCAGCAGCCGCGATGGCGCATGGTTGGGGTTGCGTTTGACCGCTCCCAGCATGGAGGCCACCACGGCGGTGTTGTTGACGAAGGCAGACAGGAAGGCGGTGGAGAACCACACCTTCACCAGCACCTTGTTGAATGAACCCGTGCCCACCAGATTGGCGAACCAGCTCATGATGCGGGTCTTCTCCACCGCCAGCGACACCAGCAGCAACAGCACCAGCGTCAGCAGGGCGCTGTTGGTGTAGCCCGCAACCACGGCGTTGATATCCGCCAGCCCGCTCAGGTAGGTGATGAGCACGGCGCCCGAGAAGAGCAGCGCCGGGCGGAGTTTGCCCTGGATCAGCAGGGCCACGAGAGCAGCCAGCAGACCCAGCACCAGGAATTGTTGCCAGGTCATGGGCTTACTCCTTGCTTGTGTCGTTACCGATGGCAAGGGCTTGCCAGTGCGGGAAGTGCTTGCGCACAAGCGCGTTGAGCTCGATTTCGAACTCGCTGTAGTGCCCTTTTACCGCTTTGGCGGCCAAGCCTTCCACTATCATGCCAGCGCCGACGGTGACGTTGGTCAGCCGGTCGATCAGGATAAAGCTGCCGGTATCGCGGATCTCCTGATACGGGTCGAACGCCACCGGGTCGGTGAGGCTCAGCTCGCACAGGCCGATCTCGTTGAGCTTGAGCTCGCTCGCGTCCAACTCGTCGAGCTTGTTGATCTCGATGCGGTGGCGGATGGCCTCCACCTGACCGCGACTCTTCTTGGTGGCCAGTTTGACGTCGTAGACCCGACCTGGTTGCAGGGACTCCTCCCCCATCCAGACGATATGGGCCAGCAGGTTCTGGGTCACTTGCGGCCGCTTGGCGGCATCCACCAGCAGGTCGCCGCGGCTGATGTCGATTTCATCGGCGAAGGTGACTGTGATGGCCTGACCCGGCAGGGCGTACTCCAGATCCCCGTCGAAGGTGACGATGCGGGTCACTGTGCTCTCCTTGCCCGACGGCAGCACCGCCAGCTTGTCGCCCACCCGCAGAATGCCAGAGGCGAGCGTGCCCGCGAAGCCGCGAAAATCGAGGTTGGGGCGGTTCACATACTGCACCGGCAGGCGCACCGGATGGCGCTCCAGCTCGCGCTCAACCTCGGCAGACTCCAGCAGAGCAAGCAGGGTTTCGCCCTGATACCAAGCCAGCTTGTCGCTCTGGTTGACTACGTTGTCACCGTCCAGCGCCGAGACCGGCACGATATGGATGGTGTCGACGCTGAGCTTCTTGGCGAACTCGCGGTAGTCGGCACTGATGCGATCGAACACCTCTTGGCTGAACTCCACCAGATCCATCTTGTTGACCGCCACCACGAACTGCTTGATGCCGAGCAGGCTCGCGATAAAGCTGTGGCGACGGGTCTGATCCAGCACACCCTTGCGGGCATCGATCAGAATGATGGCCAGATCGCAGGTGGAGGCGCCGGTGGCCATGTTGCGGGTGTACTGCTCATGGCCCGGGGTATCCGAGATGATGAATTTGCGCTTGGCGGTGGAGAAATAGCGGTAGGCCACGTCGATGGTGATGCCCTGCTCGCGCTCCGCCTGCAGGCCGTCAACCAGCAGTGCCAGGTCCAGCTTCTCGCCGGTAGTGCCGAGCTTCTGGCTGTCGGACTCCAGTGCTTTGAGCTGATCTTCATAAATCTGCTGGGAGTCGTGCAGCAGGCGACCGATAAGGGTGCTCTTGCCGTCATCCACGCTGCCGCAGGTGAGAAAACGCAGCAGGCTCTTGTGCTGCTGGGCGTGCAGATAGGCTTCGATGCCCTGTTCGGTGATGGCGGTCTGAATATGGCTGTTCATGCTGACGACTCCTTAGAAATATCCCTGACGCTTCTTCTGCTCCATGGAGCCGGCCTGATCGTGGTCAATCAGCCGCCCTTGCCGCTCGCTCGAGGTGGTGAGCAGCATCTCTTCAATAATTTCCGGCAAGGTGGTGGCATCGGATTCGATGGCCCCGGTCAACGGGTAGCAGCCGAGGGTGCGGAAGCGCACCAGCTCCTGCTTCACCTCATCCTCGGCGGTGAGCGGCATGCGCTCGTCATCCACCATGATCTTGATGCCGTTGCGCTCCACCACCGGGCGATGGGCCGCGAAGTAGAGCGGCACTATGTCGATGTTCTCGAGATAGATGTATTGCCAGATATCCAGCTCGGTCCAGTTGGAGAGCGGAAACACCCGGATGCTCTCCCCCTTGTTGACCTGGCTGTTGTAAACCCGCCACAGCTCCGGGCGCTGGTTCTTCGGATCCCAGCGGTGGGACTTGTCACGGAAGGAGTAGACCCGCTCCTTGGCGCGGGACTTCTCCTCGTCGCGGCGCGCGCCACCGAAGGCGGCGTCGAAGCCGTATTTGTTGAGCGCCTGCTTGAGCCCCTCGGTCTTCATGATGTCGGTGTGCTTGCCGCTGCCGTGGACGAAGGGGTTGATGCCCATGGCGAGCCCTTCCGGGTTCTTGTGGACGATGAGATCCAGCCCGTACTTTTTGGCGGTCTCGTCGCGGAACTTGATCATCTCCTTGAACTTCCAGTCGGTGTCGACGTGGAGCAAGGGGAACGGGATCTTACCCGGATAGAAGGCCTTGCGGGCCAGATGCAGCATGACGGAGGAGTCCTTGCCGATGGAGTACATCATCACCGGGTTTTCAAATTCGGCAGCCACCTCGCGGATGATATGGATGCTCTCGGCTTCCAGCTGCTGCAAGTGGGTCAATCTTTCACGGTCCATGTTGGTCCTCGGGTCATTGCTTATGCGCCTGCTCAAGGCGCTGGGTGGTTCAGTTCGCGGCCGCGCTGGCAGCCGCATCAAATATCTCTTTCTCGGTCAGGCCAGTTGCACCAGCTTGAGGTCGCAGCCATCGAGATCCGGGTTAGCGCGCTGCTGCTCGCCGCCCTGCTCTCCGCTCTTTTCCCCAAACCAGGCGAGCCGATCGCGCAGGGCGACCACTTCGCCGATGACGATAAGCGACGGGCTCACCGCCTGTTTGGCCAGCTCAGCCAGATCAGCCAAGGTGCCGGTCAACACCCGCTGGCGGGATGTGGTGCCGCGCTCGATGATGGCGATGGGGGTGGCTTGGCTTCGGCCGTGATCCACCAGCTGCTGCTGGATATGCTCGGAACGCATCAGCCCCATGTAGATGACCAGAGTCTGACTGGTGGCGGCGAGCTGCTGCCAGTCGGGCTCCTTGCCCTCTTTTTGGCAATGACCAGTGATAAAGACGGCGCTCTGGGCGTAATCACGGTGAGTGAGCGGAATACCGGCATAGGCGGTGGCACCGGCAGCGGCCGTGATGCCGGGTACCACCGAGAAGGGGATGCCTTCGTCGGCCAGCACTTCCAGCTCCTCGCCACCCCGGCCAAACATAAAGGGATCGCCCCCTTTCAGCCGCACCACCCGATTGCCCGCCTTGGCGTATTCCACCAGCAGGCGATTGGTCTCCTCCTGCGGCACGCTGTGGGCGCCCGCCTTCTTGCCAACCGACACCAGAGTGGCATCGCGGCGCACCAGATCGAGGATCTCAGGCGAGACCAGCTGGTCGTAGAGCACCACTTCAGCCTGTTGAATCTGTTGCAGCGCCTTGAGGGTCAAGAGGCCCGGGTCACCGGGGCCCGCGCCGACCAATACCACCTCGCCCACTTCGCTTTTCGCCTGGTCGAGGCCATCGCTCAGCCACTGCTCGGCACCTTGCCAATCCTCTTTCTCAATCAGGCTGGCGAGGGTGTTGGAGGCAAAGGCGCGCTCCCAGAAGCGGCGACGGTCGGATATGGAAGAGAGCACCTGCTTGGCCTTGTCACGGACCCGGCCGGAGAGATCGGTCAGCCCGCCGAGATGGCGCGGCAGCAGGCTCTCCAGCCGCTCGCGCAACAGGCGCACCAGCACCGGCGCCTTGCCACCGCTGGAGACCGCCACCATCAGCGGCGAGCGATCGATGATCGAGGGAAAGATAAAGCTGGAGCGCTTGGGGTCATCCACCACGTTGACGAACAGACCCAGCTGGTTGGCACTCTGATAAACCAGTGCGTTGACTTCGAGGTTGTCGGTCGCCGCCACCACCAAAATCTGACCAGCCAGATGGGCCGGGGTGAAACGCTCCGCAAGATGGGTGAAACGACCGGTGAATTCCGCAAATTCCGGTTCAAGCTCCGGGGAGACCAGGGTCAGCCGGGCACCGGCCGCCAGCAGCAGGCGCGCCTTGCGCAGGGCAACCTCGCCCCCGCCCACCAGCAGTACCGGGCGGCCTTCCAACTTGGCAAACATAGGTAAATAATCCATTTCGGCCCATCCCTCGGAACACGACTAATATGGGGCGACTATAGGCAGGGCAGCTTATCCCTCAAAATAATAAAAAATGCTTTTTAATGCGTTTTGGTAATTAGCAAAGCCAATTCATGACAAAGGCGTACAAAGTCACTTGTGGTACCTGACGCCAGACCATAGGCTAGGGACTGTGTTTCATAAGGAGCTAAATGATGAATGAATCATTGATTGTGCTAGGGATTTTCGTGTTCCTGGTGCTCGCCACCCTGAGCGCGGGCATCAAGATAGTGCCACAGGGCTACAACTGGACGGTGGAGCGCTTCGGCCGCTACACCCGCACCCTGACCCCGGGTCTCAACCTGTTGATCCCCTACGTGGATCGGGTCGGCCACAAGATCATCATGATGGAGCAGGTGCTGGATATCCCGGCACAAGAGGTGATCTCCCGCGACAACGCCAACGTCACCATCGACGCCATCAGCTTTGTGCAGGTAGTGGATGCCCGCAAAGCGGGTTATGAGGTCAACGATCTCACCAGCGCCATCCGCAATCTCACCATGACCAATATGCGGACCGTGCTCGGCGCCATGGAGCTGGACGAGATGCTCTCCCAGCGCGACACCATCAACGAGAAGCTGCTGCGCACCATGGATGCCGCCACCGCCCCCTGGGGCATCAAGGTGACCCGCATCGAGATTAAAGATGTGCGCCCGCCGCTGGCACTGGTCGAGGCGATGAACGCCCAGATGAAGGCCGAGCGCCAGAAACGGGCCGAGGTACTGGAAGCCGAAGGGGTGCGCCAGTCCAAAATCCTGAAAGCGGAAGGCGAAAAGCAGTCCCAGATCCTCAAAGCCGAAGGTGAGCGTCAGGCCGCATTCCTCGCCGCCGAAGCGCGGGAGCGGGCAGCCGAGGCGGAAGCCAAAGCGACCCATATGGTTTCCCAGGCGATTGCGGAAGGAGACCTGCAGGCCATCAACTACTTCGTGGCTCAGAAATATACCGAAGCTCTGGCCCGCATCGGTGAAGGCCCCAACAGCAAGATCATCATGATGCCGCTGGAAGCGGGCAGCCTGATTGGCTCTGTGGCTGGCATGGCCGAGCTGTTCAACAAAGATGGCAAGGGCAGCAAGTCATGACAGCCCTGTTAGAGGGGCTGACCCACTGGCACTGGCTGGGGCTCGGCTTCATTCTGCTGGCCATCGAGGTGCTCGGCTCGGTGGGCTTTTTGCTCTGGACCGGCATCGCCGCGCTGGAAGTGGGGCTACTGCTGCTGATCTGGCCCTTTGGCTGGCAGGCGCAGTTGCTGCTGTTTGCGGTGCAATCCCTGCTCACCACCTGGGCCTGGTGGCGCTGGCAGCACCAGCGTGACAACTCGGGTCAGGATGCCGCCAGCACCATCAACGATCGGATGCAGAGCTATATGGGCCGCGAGCTGACCCTGCTGGATGATGTGACTCAGGGCACCAGCCGGGTGCATCTGGACGACACGGTCTGGACGGTGCGCTGCGACGAGTCGCTGCCTGCAGGCAGCAAGGTCAGGGTGGTGGGGGCCGACTCCCACATCCTGCTGGTTGAACCCCGCAACTGACGCAACTCTGCCGTCGAGTCATAAAAAAGCCCGCGATCGCTCGCGGGCTTTTGTCTCTCTGGCAGCCACTCAGGTACGCAGCCGATCGAGCTGACTGGCGAGCGCCGTGGCCGCTTGCTCCAGCGCCTCGCTCAGTTGATGGCTGGAGCTGGCCTCCTGCCCAATCACGTTGGCGGTATCACCAATCCGCATCAAATTCTTGTTGATATCGTCACTGACGGCGCTCTGCTGCTCGGCGGCGGTAGCCACCTGACTGATGTGGTCGTGGATCTGCTGGATCTGGGCCACCACCCGATTGAGCGCCTCGAACGCCTGCTCGGTGCCCTGCACCGTGGTGGTGGAGCGCTCGATGCCGGTATTCATCAGACGTTGACTGCTGCTCACCTCTGTTTGCAGGCTACCAATCAGCTGGCCGATCTCGTCGGTCGATTCACGGGTCTTGTTGGCCAGCGCCCTTACCTCATCCGCCACCACAGCAAAGCCACGGCCCATATCACCCGCACGTGCCGCTTCGATGGCGGCATTGAGGGCCAGCAGATTGGTCTGCTCGGCAATGGCACGGATCACATCGAGGATCCTGCTGATATTGGTGCTGCGCTGGGCCACCAGCGCCACCGCTTTATCCGCCTCATGCATATCGCCGACCAGAGTATGGATCTCGTTGCGAGCATTGCTGAGGGTCTGCTGGGCGGTATTGATGTGGTGGGTCGCCGCTTCCGACTCCTGCGCCGCCTGCTCGGCATAACCCGCCACGCTGACTGCCGTGGTGCTCATCTGATGCATGGCGCTCACCACGCTCTCCAGCTCCAGATTCTGCTCATCCAGACTACTGCGCATGGTGTCGGCGGTATGTTTCATCTCCCGCGCCTGCTGGTAGACCTGCTGACCAATCCCCTTGCTCATTTGCACCATGCCCCGCAGCTTGCCGAGGAAGGCATTGAGCTGGGACCCCAGATCGATCAGCTCCTGATGGGTGTCGATCTCCATCTGCTGGGTCAGGTCACCCTCGTTGCTGGAGAGATGACCCACATGGCGGCTGATAAGAGAAAGCGGTGCTGTGATGGTCTGGATAAACCAGACCAGCAGCCCCAGCACCAGCAGGGTAATCCCGCCCATGGCGATGATCTGCTGCCGCTGGGCATCCACCAGCAGGGCGCCCAGTTCATTGCTGATGGCGTGCGCCTTGCCGAGCGCCAGCGCCTTGGGCACCTTGATCATCAACCACCACTGGGTATTGGCTGCTTCAACCCGGATGGGCTGATGAAGAATAAAGTCACTGTCGCTGCTGACCGGCTGACCGTCAGGCAGGGTCAGGCCCACCTCCTTGAGTGGACGGCCCAGCTTGTCGGCATAGCGGTTGCTGCCCACAATCAGCCCCATCTTGCTGACCAGGGTCACATCCGCCTTGTTGTCATAGAGGCTCTTGCCAAGGTTTTCAGCCAGTTGCTGGAAGATGGGCAGGTTCATATCCACCCCGGCCAGCCCGACAAACTTGCCGTCACGCAGCACGGGCACCGTCAAACTGGTCATCAGCATCTTGTTGCCCGGGCTGATTTCGTAGAGGTAGGGCTCCATCAGGCAGGGCTGGCGGGTATCGCGACCACAGAGATACCACTCGCTGTTGCGAATACCGAACTCGTTGAGGGAGGTATCAAACTTGGCCTCACTGGCGGCGGCGTCCACCGCTTGCTGAGCGACTGCCCCTCCCTGATCCTTGGTGAAATAGACCTCCAGACTCCCCTTTCTTGCCACCGAGTGGCTGGCCCCGCCCAACCAGTTGCCATCCTCACCATCATAGCCGTCCGGTTCAAACTGGGCATAGATGGAGCTGATCCCGCTCGCTTGCTGCAGGCTGCTGCCAAGCAGAGACTCCACTTGGGGCCGCGACAATCGCAGTTCCGGTTTGGCCATCCCGGCTTCAATCTGGGCGGTCACGGTCAGGGGGATCTGATAGGAGTTCTGCATCAGCGAGGCAATCTGGATGGCATAGCGCTCTGCCTGATACTGCAGGCTGCGGGAGACCTCCTCTTCCAATGCATCGCTGGTCTGGGTCATCACCATCTTGCGAAGGGAGCTGAAAGAAGCCGATTGCAACAGGGTCATGGCCAGCCCGGTCAGCAGAAACAGCCCCATGGTAAGGCACAACAACTTGAACTTGAGGGAACGTTGCTTCATGCGACAACTCCTTATGGCAGAATAACAACGAATTAATTGAGTATATTCGCCCACTTGCGCTTCACCCGATTTGTTGATGGGTTTGTGACAGGCTTATGGTTATAATTTTTGCCTTCCCGAGCGTTGATGGAACAGTCGCAATGAACAATGCACTGAGCAGTGTCCCGCCGGTAGTCGCGATGGACTACCCCTTTCCGGCCAAACCTCTCCCCCTGAGTGCCGAGCAGAGAACGACCTTGACCACAGAAATCAAGGCGCTGCTCAAGGAGCGCAAGGCGGTACTGGTTGCCCACTACTACACGGATCCCGAGATCCAGGCGCTGGCCGAAGCCACGGGCGGTTTCGTCGGTGACTCGCTGGAGATGGCCCGCTTTGGCCGCGATCACGAGGCGCAAACCCTGATCGTCGCCGGGGTGCGCTTTATGGGGGAAACCTCCAAGATCCTGAGCCCCCACAAGCGGGTGCTGATGCCGACGCTGGAGGCCGAATGCTCCCTCGATCTGGGCTGTCCCATCGAACAGTTCTCCGCCTTCTGCGATGCCAATCCCGACCATACCGTTGTGGTCTATGCCAATACCTCGGCCGCCGTCAAAGCACGGGCCGACTGGGTGGTGACCTCCAGCATCGCGCTGGAGATCGTCGAGCACCTCGACAGTCTGGGTCACAAGATCATCTGGGGCCCGGATCGCCATCTGGGCGCCTATATCGAGAAGAAGACCGGGGCGCAGATGCTGCGCTGGCAGGGCCACTGCATCGTCCACGACGAGTTCAAGGCCCGCGCCCTGCGCGAGCTGAAAGAGCAGAATCCTGACGCCGCCGTGCTGGTTCATCCGGAATCCCCCGCCTCGGTGATCGAGCTGGCCGATGCGGTCGGCTCCACCAGTCAGCTGATCAAGGCGGCCAAAGAGCTGCCCCAGCAGAAGCTGATCGTGGCGACCGATCGGGGCATCTTCTACAAGATGCAGCAGGCCTGTCCGGAGAAAGAGATGGTGGAAGCACCGACCGGTGGCGATGGCGCCACCTGCCGCAGCTGCGCCCACTGCCCCTGGATGGCGATGAACGGTCTGGTGGCGATCAAGGAGGCCCTCACCGACGGTGCCGAGCACCACGAGATCCATGTCGATGAAGCGCTGCGGGTAAAGGCCCTCATCCCCCTCGACCGGATGCTCAATTTCGCCGCCGAACTCAAGCTCAAGACTCAGGGCAACGCCTGATTGCCGCCATCACGAGATGCAAAGAGGGCTCCCGCGGGAGCCCTCTTTACTTATCTGAAACTCATCCTGCTCAGATGATCACAGTGGAGAGGCTGTGCTCTTCATCCGGCGCAACGGTCACACCCGCCTCGCCAGCGATGGCTGCTTCGACGCAGAGCATGGTGCGATAGCCATCGTCGCTCATGTCGGCCATGGCGGTAGCCCCTTCCAGCCAAGGGGTCCAGACCACCACGCTGTCATGGTTGCCACTGACAACCCGGGTCTCGCGCTCACCATCCTGCACGCTCACCAGCGCCTCTGGCTGCCAGTAGACCCGATCCAGCGGCCCGCTCAGGGTCAATGCCCCCTGCTGCTTGGCATCCTGTCCGGTCAGCTTGTCGGCATAGGGCTCGCCCAGGCCGGTGACGCTTACCGCCTCTGGTGCGCTGATCTGCAAATAGGTGTGCAGCGCACCGCTATAGACCAACGGCTGGCTACCGGTGTTGCGAGTGGTCAGCACCAGCGAGAGCTCTTTGCCCACCAGCACGTCCAGCTCCAGCTCGAAGGTGTGCTCCCACAGGGCACGGGTCGCATCGCTGTCGCGCAGGGAGAGATGAACAAGCGTGCCGTCAGCGTGATCGGAGACCCCGTCCAGCATCCAGAGGGTGGTACGGGCAAAACCGTGGGAGGGCTTGCCGCTACCGACGCGGGCGGGCGCCGGGCCAAACCAGGGCCAGCAGATCGGGATACCACCGCGAACAGGCTTGCTGCCATCCAGCACCGCCTTGTCGCTCAGCCAGATGGAGGCCGGCTCGCCATGACGCTGATAGCTCAGCACATGGGCGCCAAACAGGCTGATCTCGGCCTTGGCATAGTCGTTGTTGATGGTGAGAACCGGCAGACCGGCCGCATTGTTGGCAAGCTTGCAATTGGCTGTCAGGGGACGAATGGATTGCATGTGGACTCCTGTCATCAGGGGAAACCGAAAAACAAAAAGGCGGCCAATGGCCGCCTTTTTCAAGCTACGCGATTGCGCATCCCAAATTACTTGGAGATGTGAGCGATCAGGTCCAGAACTTTGCTGGAGTAGCCCATTTCGTTGTCGTACCAGGATACAACTTTAACGAATTTGTCGTTCAGCTGGATACCAGCCTTGGCGTCGAATACGGAGGTCTGACGCTCACCCAGGAAGTCGGTAGATACAACTTCGTCTTCGGTGTAGCCCAGAACGCCTTTCATAGCGCCTTCGGAAGCAGCTTTCATCGCTTCGCAGATTTCTGCGTAGGTGGCAGCTTTCTTCAGGTTAACGGTCAGGTCAACAACAGACACGTCCGGAGTCGGAACACGGAAAGCCATACCGGTCAGCAGGCCTTTCAGTTCCGGGATAACTACGCCAACAGCTTTGGCTGCACCGGTAGAGGACGGGATGATGTTCTGAGCCGCACCGCGGCCACCGCGCCAGTCTTTGGCAGACGGACCATCAACGGTCTTCTGGGTAGCAGTGGTAGCGTGAACGGTGGTCATCAGGCCAGACTCGATACCGAAGGTATCGTTCAGAACCTTGGCGATCGGAGCCAGGCAGTTGGTGGTGCAGGAAGCGTTGGAAACGATGTCCTGGCCAGCGTAGGTAGAGTCGTTAACACCCATTACGAACATCGGGGTAGCGTCTTTGGACGGGCCAGTCAGAACAACTTTCTTGGCACCAGCAGCGATGTGCTTACGAGCAGTCTCGTCGGTCAGGAACAGACCGGTAGCTTCAGCAACAACGTCAACACCGATTTCGCCCCACTTCAGGTTGGCCGGGTCACGCTCAGCGGTAACACGTACGGTTTTGCCGTTTACAACCAGGTTGCCGTCTTTAACTTCAACGGTACCGTTGAAACGACCGTGAGTTGAATCGTACTTCAGCATGTAAGCCATGTAGTCAACATCGATCAGGTCGTTGATACCAACAACTTCGATGTCTGCACGCTCGCAAGCCAGACGGAATACGAAACGACCGATACGGCCAAAACCGTTAATACCTACTTTGATAGTCATATTTAGTTACCTAACTGTTCAGTAGTCAAAGAAAATTCCGCTTGTAAATTTACTAGAACTCTCCGGTGAGTCAACCAACATTCTGTCTGAAATTGCGCTATATCATGAAAAACTGTGAAATTAATTTTCTGTTTATGTAACTGATTACCACGTTTTGACGAAAAAAGTGCCAGATCGTGGCATCGCGCAGATATCCACAATAGTGCCTACTCGGTCACACAACCATTCACAGAGATATGTAAAAATGTGCGCGGTTTAGCATGGCCAAAGAGCCACTGTTCAAGTACCACCCCATAAAAATCAAACAAAATAGTATAGATAGAATCCACAGCGGGAATTCTCAAACTATGACCACCCTGATTGAACAGCTGGCTGCCGCAAAAGGTATCGCCAGCGAGTATGTCGATGCCTGGGGCCACCCGGCCCAGGTATCAGAAGAGAGCAAGGCCGCCATGCTGGGCGCCATGGGCTATCGCGTCGATGACGAGGCCGCACTGGTGCAGCAGCTGGAGGAGGAGCATCGCCAGCACTGGCTGCGGGCGCTGGATCCTGTGATGGTGGTTCGCACCGGCGACGCCGTTACCCTTGAGGTTCGCCTCCCCATCGAATTCGTCAACGACGCCCTCACCTGGCAGCTCCAGCAGGAGCAGGGTGCAGTGCTGTCCGGTCAATTCACCCCCATCGAGGGTGAGCTGGTCGGCGTGGCCGAATTTGAAGAGATGGAGTGTCAGGCCTATCGTGTCACGCTGGAGATGGCCCCGGAGCTGGGTTATCACCAGTTGGTACTGTTGGAAGAGGGCAATGACGAGCCGCTGGCTACCATGCGCCTCATCGTCGCCCCCAAGGCCTGCTACAAACAGGCGCCGATTGCCGATGGCCGCAAGGTATGGGGCCCGAGCGTGCAGCTCTACTGCCTGCGCAGCCGCCACAACTGGGGTATCGGTGATTTCAGCGATCTGGGCCAGCTGGTCGAGAAAGCCGCCGCCTGGGGTGCCCACTTCGTCGGCCTCAACCCTATCCACGCCCTCTATCCGGCCAATCCGGAGAGCGCCAGTCCCTACAGCCCCTCTTCCCGTCGCTGGCTCAACGTGGCCTATATCAATGTGGAAGCGGTGCCCGAATTCCAGCAGAGCGATCGCCTGAAAGCGGAAGTGGCGAGCCCTGCCTTCCAGCAACATCTGGCCGATCTGCGCGCCAAAGAGAACGTCGATTATACCGGCGTGATCCAGACCAAACTCGGCATGCTGCGTCAGGTGTTCGATGAAGCCACCCTGAGCGCCGAGCGTCAGGCCGCCTTTGATGCCTTCGTGGCCGCCGGTGACGACAGCCTGCAACAGCAGGCAGCATTTGATGCCCTGCAGGCCCACTTCTATGCCAAAGGCGAAAATGCCTGGGGCTGGCCGGTATGGCCGCAGGAGCTGCGCGATTACCACAATCCTGCCGTTGCCGCCTGGATGGCCGAGCACCCGCAAGATGTCAACTTCTACCTCTATCTGCAGTTCCTGGCTGACGAACAGCTGGCGCAAGCCGATGCACGTGCCAAGGCTGCCGGCATGGTGATGGGGATCTACCGGGATCTGGCGGTGGGCGTCTCCGAAGGCTCCACCGAGATCTGGGCCAACCAGGATCTCTACTGCCCGAAAGCCTCGGTCGGTGCGCCGCCCGATATCCTCGGCCCGCTCGGTCAGAACTGGGGCCTGCCCCCGATGAACCCGAACAAGCTGTTCGAAGCGGCCTATCAGCCGATGGTGGACTTGTTCCGTGCCAACATGCGCTCATGCGGCGCACTGCGCATCGACCACGTGATGGCCTTGCTGCGCCTGTGGTGGGTACCGCCCGGAGCGTCCGCCGCCAAGGGCGCCTACATCTACTATCCGGTCAACGATCTGCTGGGCATTCTGGCCCTCGAATCCCACCGCAATCAGTGCCTGCTGATCGGCGAGGATCTGGGTACCGTGCCGGAGGGGATCGACGTGACCCTGAAAGAGAACGGCGTTCACTCCTACAAGGTGTTCTTCTTCGAGCGCTCCAAGGAAGATGGCGGCTTTATCTCCCCGGCGCACTACACCGAGCAGGCGATGTCGGCCCTGACCACCCACGACATGCCGACCCTCAAGGGCTTCTGGCACTGCGATGATCTGGCGCTCGGCCGTCAACTGGGTCTGTATCCGGATGAAGATGTTTTGAAGACTCTGTATGCTGATCGCCACCAGGCCAAACAGCGGATCCTCGACAGCTTGCATGCCCACAAGGTCATCTCTGACAACATCAGTCATGACGTGAACTGGGTCGGCATGAACACCGAACTCAACCACGGTCTGCAGATCCACATGTCCCGCGGCAGCTGCGCCCTGTTCAGTACCCAGCTGGAAGATTGGCTAGAGATGGACAAGCCGGTCAACGTACCGGGCACCAGTTACGAATACCCCAACTGGCGCCGCAAGCTTTCCGCTGATCTGGAAGATATTTTTGCCAATGAGGCACTCAAGGCACTGGCTGGCAAGATGAGCCAAGCCCGTGATGAGGCCAGTCGTTGAGACGCTGTCTCCCACAGCGCTCTCACCTAAATCCACTCCGGCTTCGGCCGGAGTGGATGCTCTGTCATGAAAGGAAATCTCGATGCTCGTTGAACGTTTGGTTGCTGCCCGCTGTTCCGATCCCTTCTCTCACTTAGGCCTGCAGGCCAATCCGGATGGGCCCGGCCTCAAACTGACCGCCTGGTTGCCTGATGCCCTCGAAGTCCGCGTCAAGGATCTCAAGTCGGGCAAAGTCGTTGCCACCCTGGCGCCCACCGATGAATCGGGTCTTTTTGAAACTGTTTTCACCCGCCGCAAAAACTCCTTCCCCTATCAGCTGATCGCCAGCTACCAAGATGCCACCACCGAGGTTATCGACCCCTATCAGTTTCAGGATGCCGCCTGGGCAGGCCTGGCCGAACTGACCGCCCAGCCGGAAAACCTCTATCACACCCTTGGCGCCCAGCTGCGCACCGTGGAACATCTTGGCCAGCAGGTGGAGGGGGTGCGTTTTGCGGTCTATGCGCCGAGCGCCACCGCCGTGAGCCTCATCGGCGATTTCAACTTCTGGGATGGCCGCCGCCACCCGATGCAGCGTAGCCTGTGCGGTCACTGGGTGCTGTTTGTGCCGGGCCTCAAGGCCGGGGATCGCTACAAGTTCGAGCTCAAGGACCCCATGGGCAACCGGCTGCCCCACAAGAGCGACCCTGTAGGTTTCTACAGTGAGCAGTATCCGTCGTTCGCCTCCGTGGTCTATGACCACGCCCAGTACCAGTGGCAGGATGCCGAGTGGATTGCCAGCCAGCACAACGACAAACGCGAGCAGCCGCTCTCCATCTATGAGCTGCATGTCGGCTCCTGGAAACGCCACCCCAATGGCGACAGCCTGAGCTGGCGCGAGCTGGCGGTGGAGCTGGTCGCCTACGTCAAGGAGATGGAGTACACCCACATCGAGCTGCTGCCGGTCTCCGAGCACCCCTTCAGCGGCTCCTGGGGCTACCAGCCGGTGGGCATGTTCTCCCCCACCAGCCGCTACGGCACCGCAGATGATTTCAAATACTTCGTCGACCAGTGCCACCAGGCCGGGATCGGCATCATTCTGGACTGGGTGCCCGCCCACTTCCCGTCCGATGCCCACGGCCTAGCCCGCTTCGACGGCACCCCGCTCTACGAATATGAAGATCCGCGCCGTGGCTGGCACCCGGACTGGAACTCCTACATCTATGACTTCGGCCGCGACACAGTGCGCCAGTTCCTGGTGGCGAGCGCCCTGTTCTGGCTCGACAAGTTCCACATCGACGGCCTGCGGGTGGATGCAGTCGCCTCCATGCTCTATCTGGACTACTCCCGCAACGCCGGTGAGTGGGTACCGAACGTCGATGGCGGCAACCACAACTACGAGGCGATCAGCCTCTTGAAGTGGACCAACGAGGAGGTCTACGGCAAGTATCCCCACGCCATGACCATAGCCGAAGAGTCCACCGCCTTTGCCGGCGTCTCCCGCCCCACCTTCCTCGGCGGCCTCGGCTTTGGTTTCAAGTGGAATATGGGCTGGATGCACGACACCCTCACCTACATGCAGAAAGAGCCGATCCACCGTCGCTACCACCACAACGACATGACCTTCTCCATGGTTTACCACTATGACGAGAACTTCATCCTGTCGCTCTCCCACGATGAGGTGGTGCACGGCAAGCACTCCATGCTCTACAAGATGCCGGGGGACGAGTGGCAGCAAGCCGCCAACCTGCGGGCCTATATGGGCTTCATGTACGCCCACCCGGGCAAGAAGCTCAATTTCATGGGCACCGAAATCGCTCAGAGCAACGAGTGGAACCACGATGCCCAGCTGCCATGGCATCTGCTGCAATATCCCAAGCATGCCGGTCAGCAGCGGCTGATCCACGATCTCAACCACCTCTACCGTCATGAGCCTGCCTTGTATCAGGCCGATTATGAGCAGACCGGCTTCCGCTGGCTGGATCACAACGATGCCGACAACAGCATCTTTGCCTGGCTGCGGGCGGACAAAGAGGGCAAGCAGACTATTGTGGTCGCTTGCAACTTCACCCCGGTGCCCCGTCTCGAATATCGGATCGGCGTCCCAGCTGGGGGCCACTATCGGGTGGTGCTCAACACCGACAGCGAGTATTACTGGGGCAGTAACTATGATGTAGGTCTGGTGTTCGCTGCCGAGCCGACCCCCTGGCAAGGGATGGCACACAGCATAGTGCTGGATCTGCCGCCGCTGGCGACCTTGTTTATCAAACAGGAGTCTTGATGCTTGTAATGGAAAAAGGGGTGGGCCACCCGCTGGGGGCCCGCCTTGACGAGAACGGTTGCCACTTCTGCGTCTGGGCCCCCCAGTCGGACAAGGTGGAGATCTGCCTGTACGACGAGCAGGAGCAGGAGCTGATGCGGCTGGAGTTGCCCGGCCGCCGTGGCCAGTATCGCTTTGGCTACGTGCGCGGTGTAAAGGCCGGTCAGCGCTACGGCTATCGGGTCTATGGCACCCCGCAGGAGGGGATGCTGTTCGATCCGCAAAAACTGCTGATTGACCCCTATGCCAGGGCGCTCAGTCGTCCCACCTACTGGGATGAAGCCCTCTATCAGGGTGACAGTGCAGGGATGATTGCCAAGTCGGTGGTAGTGGATGACAGTTTTGACTGGCAAGGGGTTGGCAAACCCGGGATCAGTCCGGCCCGCACCATTATCTACGAGACCCACGTCAAGGGCTTTACCAAGCAGCATCCGGGGATCCCCAAAGCGCTGCAGGGCACCTACCTTGGCATCTGTCACCCGCTGGTTATCGAGCATATGAAGAGCCTCGGCATCACCTCGGTGCAGCTGATGCCGGTGGCCGCCTTCATGTCGGAACCGCGACTGGAGCAGCTGGGACTGACCAACTACTGGGGCTACAACCCCATCGCCTTCTTCGCCCCGGAGCCACGCTACAGCACCAGGGCCGACGAGGCGGTGACCGAGTTCAAGACCATGGTGCGCGAGCTGCACCGGGCCGGGCTCGAGGTGATCCTGGATGTGGTCTACAACCACACTGCCGCCTCTGGCTTTGACGGCCCTACCCTCTCGTTCAAGGGCTTTGACAACGCCGGTTACTACGCCTTCGAAGCTGGCCCCCACGGCCCGGACTACACCCGTCACGCTAACGTGACCGGCTGTGGCAACAGCGTCAATCTGGATCACCCCAACACCCTGCGACTGGTGCTCGATGCTTTGCGCTACTGGGTCACCGAGATGCAGGTGGATGGCTTCCGTTTCGATCTGGCGGTGACGCTTGCGCGGGAAGCGGGGGAGTTCGAGCCCATGGGCGCCTTCTTCAAAGCCGTGATGGCCGACCCTGTGCTGTCACAGGTCAAGCTCATCGCCGAACCCTGGGATATCGGCCCCTTCGGCTACCGGCTGGGTCAATTCCCGAGCCAGTGGCAGGAGATCAATGACCGCTATCGCGACACGGTGCGCGCCTTCTGGCGCGGTGATGCGGGCAAGATGGGGGACTTTGCCACCCGCTTGGTGGGGTCGCGGGATATCTTCCCGAAGAACTGGCGATCGCCCCACACCAGCGTCAACTACCTCTGCTATCACGACGGTTTCACTCTGGAGGATCTGGTCTCCTACAACCAGCGCCACAATCAGGCCAATGGTGAGGACAATCGCGATGGCCACGGCAACAACCTCTCCTATAACCACGGGGTAGAGGGACCAACCCTGGATCCGCGGGTCAACAGCCTGCGCCAGCAGCAGAAACGCAATCTGATTGCCACCCTGCTGCTCTCCCAAGGCACTCCCCACTTCCTCGCCGGGGACGAGATGGGCCGCAGCCAGCTTGGCAACAACAACGCCTACTGTCAGGACAACCAGATCAGCTGGGTCAACTGGCAGTGGCGACCGGAGGATGAACGGCTGTTCGCCTTCACCCAGCAGATGATGGCGCTGCGGGCGGAGTCGTGTGTCTTCTCCAACCTGCAACTGAGCGACGACAGCTGGAATGGCACCCCGTCCAGCTGCCATCAGGTCAACTGGTATCACCCGGACGGCCACCAGCTCACCGATCAGGATTGGCACGCCCCCATGGGGCAGGCGTTCGCCATGGATATCGGCATGATCAACTGTGTCGGCGAGCGCTGGTACGTGCTGTTCAACGCCAGCGATTACGACATCCAGTTCCGCCTGCCACCGCCGGGGGAAGGGCTGGAGTGGATCCAGACCATCGACACCGCCACCAACGATGGCCTCCCCTTCCTGCCGGATGACATCAAACGGCAGGTGGCAGTCGGCCGGGCCCACTCCCTCAAACTGCTGGAGCGGGTGGCGCTGGCCAGCACGGCGGAGGATGCCCAGCCACCGCAGCAGGAAATTCTCCCTGCATCCGGTGGGGAGATGGTTGCCACCTCGATCACAGATACAGGCAAAGCATAAGAGGCATGCTGGAGTCAGCTTTACGGAGCCGCTATGCTGGGCTCCGGTATGGATGGCAAGGAGTCGGTATGAGCAGTAACAATCCGGAACAGTGGCGCAGCAAACTGACCGCCGAGCAGTTTCACGTCTGTTGGGAGAAGGGCACCGAGCGCCCCTACAGCGGCGCCCTGCTCCACAATCGCAAGAGCGGCGACTACCTCTGTGTCTGCTGCAAGAGCGTGCTGTTTCACTCAGGCGCCAAGTTTGATTCCGGCTGCGGCTGGCCCTCGTTCGACAAGGCCATCGAGGGGACGGTTGAGTACACCGAAGATAACAGCCACGGCATGAAGCGGGTGGAGATCACCTGCCGCCAGTGCGGCTCTCACCTCGGTCACGTCTTCCCCGACGGACCGACCGAGACCGGCCAGCGCTACTGCGTCAACAGCCTGAGTCTGGATTTCGATCCCGAGGTCTGAACGGCTGACCCATTGCAATAAAAACGGCGCCTCCATCACGGAGGCGCCGTTTTTATCGGGATTTCACCGGCTTCACGCCAGCAGGATAGCAGCCATCACCAGCAGGGCCGCGATGGCCGGTATCGGCAGCTTCACCACCCGCAGCAGATAAAAGCCGATGGCAGCCAGCGCCAGATCGCTCGGCGCCAGCACCGCACTCTGCCACACCGGCTGATAGAGGGCCGCCAGCAACAAGCCCACTACGGCAGCATTGATGCCGGTGACGGCCCCCGCCAGACGGGGCTGGGCCAGCCACTGTTGCCAGCAGGGGCCCACCGCCCAGAGCAGCAGAAAGCCAGGCGCAAAGAGCGCCAGGGTCGCCAACAGGGCCCCGCTCATCGGCATCTCGGGCTGCAACTGGGCACCAAGATAGGTGGCGAGGGTAAACATGGGGCCCGGCACCAACTGGGCCAGGCTGTAACCGGTCAGAAACTGCTGCTCGTTGAGAGTGTGGCCCACGCTCTCTTGCAGCAGCGGCAACACCACATGGCCACCGCCAAACACCAGACTACCGGCGCGATAGAAGTCGGCAACCAGCTGGCCAAGCGGACTACCGAGCAGCGGCAGGCCGATAAAAAAGATGCCAAACAGCAGCAGGGTCGGCCAATGAGGCTGACTGCTGGCGGCAGCAGGCTGCTCGGCGGAGGCTGGGCGACTACCCGCCCCGCGCTGGCTGCGGGCGCAGATCAGCGCAGCTCCCGCCAGCATCAACAGTTGAGTCAGCAGACCGGGCTGCCACCAGAGTGCAGCAGCGGTCACCACCATGATCCCTTGGGTCATTCCCGTGGCACAGAACTGACGACTCATGGTGAGCACTGCATCGGCCACCACGATGAGCGCCAGTAGCTTGAGGCCATGCAGCGTCGCATCGAGCCACAGATTGCTGCCCAGCTGGCCGATACCGATCGCGGCCACCAGTAGCAGAAGAAATGAGGGCAGCGTGAAACCAAGAAAAGCTGAGAGCGCCCCGCCCAGACCGGCGCGATGACGACCGATGGCGAAACCAAGCTGGCTTGAGGCGGGCCCCGGCAGCAGCTGGCACAGCGCCAGCAGGCGGGCAAATTCGGCCTGTGTCAGCCAGCCGAGCCGCTGGACGAAGGTACGCTGGAAATAGCCGATATGAGCGGCCGGACCACCAAAGCTGATGCATCCCAGCCATAAAAACTGAATAAATACCTGTCCCACGCTCTTCTCCCTCATCCCTCTTCTCCCGATGGAGAGGAGATATTATGACAGCGCGATGATCGTTTTATGACAATCAGACTGATTAGGCCGACACCATTGGCACATCACCCGGCAGATAGCAGCGTCCCGCCAGCCAGCAGGCGATGGACTGGCGGCTGGCATCGAAGTGGGGCTCGGGCAACGCGCGCGGATCGCACCAGACCCAGCCTTCGCACTTCTCCGGCTCCAGCAGTTGCGGCTCACCATCGGCCTTAGCGTGCAGCGTCACCGAGATATAGTGCAGCCCGCTCTCGCGCCAGGTCTCCAGGTTGTTGGTCACCGCTACCACCTCGGGCCCGTGAATTCCAAGTCCGGTCTCCTCGGCCACCTCGTGGATCGCCGCCGACTCGAAGCTCTCCCCCAACTCCAGATGACCACCCGGGATCGACCAGTAGGGGGCATGGCTCCCTTTGCGTTTGCCAAGCAGCACCTGGCCTTGGGCGTTGGTCAGGATGACGCCGACCCCGACGCGGGGATAGAGAGTGGACATGAAAACACTCCTTCAATAAGGCAGTAAAACGGCCCCACCTTAGGCCCAAGGAGGGCACAGGGCAAGCCCCGGCTGCACGGCACCTGCGCCTGTCGGTGGCTCCTCCCCTTGCCCCTGAACCGGTTATCACTGATGCTGGGGAGTGAAGCCCGGATGGAGAGGCCATCCCCATCCTCTCAGTCCCCCATCACCCCGAGGAGTCCGCCATGGAAAAATTGCTCCCCCTGTGCGCCCTGCTGCTCACGGCTTGCCAAACCACGCAGCCCCCCAACTCGCTCGCCATCGATGATGCCGACGCCTGGCAGGCCATTTGCAAAGATGGCACCCGGGTTCGCGCCGTGGTGGCAGAGGGGATCTGTGGGGATCATCGCGGGGTAGCCATGTGGACGAATAAGCCAAGAGCTGAACGGATGGCAGAAGAAGCCGCCAAATAGTGTGATCCAGGCACCATAAAATGACACTGCCGGCCAATTGGCCGGATTTTTTCGCGATCTCGCCAGCACTTTGCCACCTTGTTCATGGTGCGCTCAGTTTTCTGTTCCCATACTGGCCCTACAGTTCCAAAAGAGGAGAGACAAGATGCAAACATCCATCGTCGGGCTCTCCATTCTGTGGGGGCTAGCCAGTTTTGGTGTTCAGGGGGATTTCATCGAGAGCCGTGATTCCGTTGCGCCATCCTGGCAAGCCGAGTCCAGAGTGGAGATGGAAGGTTATCTGATTGAATCGCTTGGCGAAGATCGCTGGCTGTTCGACAACGGCAGCGAGAGTCTGCTGGTCTCCCTGCCCGAGGGGCAATGGGTGCCGACCGGCGAGCGGCTGCGGGTCAGCGGCGAACCGCAGCAGGAGCAGAGCGGCTGGCTGCTGCAGGTGGAAGACATCAGCCAGGTCAGCGTCTGACAGCGGCAGTCGCCCCGTCACCGCGACAGCTAATCCAGAACCGATAACCACAACCGAATAACCAAGAGCGAATAGCAAAAGAGGAGGCCACTGGCCTCCTCTTTCTGTTTATATGAGCGGTTTGCGCGGGCTCACCCCAGATGGTTGAGCGGCAGCGCCGTCTTGTGCTTGATGCGGCGCAGCACGAAGCTGGAGCGCACCCCGGTCACCCCCGGAATATGGGTCAGCTTGTCCAGCAGGAAGTGCTGGTAGTGCTCCATGTCGCGCACCACCACCTTGAGCTGGTAGTCGGCATCGTTGCCGGTGATGAGATCACACTCCAGCACTTCGGGCAACTCGCTGATGGCGCGATCGAAGTTTTCGAACCGCTCGGGCGTGTGTCTGTCCATGGAGATGTGAATGTAGGCGGTGAGGGTGAGGCCAAGCTGGCGGGCGTTGAGCAAAGTAACGTGGGTGTCGATGAGGCCGGCATCCTCCAGCGCCTTGACCCGGCGGGAGCAGGGGGACGGGGAGAGCCCGACCAGCTCGGCCAGTTCCAGATTGCTGATGCGGCCATTCTCCTGCATCAGCTCGAGAATATGTCTGTCTATGCGATCAAGTTTCAGCATTTACCCTTCCTCGTTGCAATGACTAATCCACTTTTCCTAGATTAAGGGTGAACTATTGCAAAAACAACCGAAATAAGTGGTTACTTTGCAACCACTCACCGGCACGGGAGGGATACTATGGTTACATCTTCCGGTGGCAAAGCAGATACCTGACCGGGTCTCTGAGGTGAAGGACCTTACCGGGTCAAGAGCCCCATCAGCCGTCTTACCTTATCGGGAAACGACGGGCTGGAACGAGAGAACCCCCTCCCCGAAGGCAACAAAGCAGGCATCCCGGCGCCTGCTTTGTTGTTTTTGGGCGTTTGACGAAATCAGAGCGCGGGCGGCGTGATGCGATAGAGGCAGCGATGCGCCCCCTCCAGCAGATATTGCTCCCGCTCCACCGTCGCCGGCGCCAGCAGCTGGCGAAACAGCGCCAGTTCGCTGCGACAGAAACCGCGGCAGGTGCGCGCCGCCGCACAGATGGGACAGTGGCTCTCCCACAGCAGCCAGCTGCCATCCTCTTCGCGGCGGATCTCCGCCATGTAGCCCTCGCGAGTGCGCAGCTCCCTGAGCGCCGCCAGCCGGCCAGAGAGACCATGGGACCCCAGCGCCTCCTGATAGCGAGCAAGCATCTGCAGCTCCCGCTGCTGGATCAGCCGCTCCATCCCCTCCTCGCCAAACAGCTCGCGCACGTTGTCGATCAACTGCACGGTCAGATCGCTATGGCTATCGGGGAAGCGCTGCCAGGCCTGCTCGGTGAGCTGCCACAGCCGCACGGGACGACCGCGCCCGCGCGCCTCGTCGCTGAATGTGACCCACCCCTCCTGCTCCAGCGTGAGCAGGTGCTGGCGGGCGCCCATGGAGGTCATCTGCAACTGCTCCCCCAGCGCGGCGGCGCTCTGCGGGCCATGGCTCTTGAGCAGAAACAGGATCTTGTCGGTGCTTGCGTTCATGACCTCATTATGGGGAGCCCCCTTTATTAAATCAACAATTCACTTTACTTAATCCCGTCTATGAATCAGCATAAATAAACCAATAACTTTACTTAATGGGTGCAGCATGGAGAAACACGGGCACAAAAATCCCCTCTGGGTGCTGGTCATGACGGTCACGCTGGCAGTTGCAGGCTTCAGTCTCCCCTCCCCGGTATTGGCACCTTTGCTGCTGGATCCGGCCCACGGCATGCTGACGCCGGAAGCCTCCGACTGGAGCCGCAAGGTGTGGCTGGGGGTCATCATGGGGCTCTATCCCCTGTTCCAGCTGGTGGGCAGCCCCTGGCTCGGTCGCCTCTCCGACCGCTATGGCCGCAAGCCACTGCTGTTGCTATCGCTGGCGGGGGTACTGGCAGGCTATGCCCTGATGGCACTCGGTATCGCCTGGCGCTCCCTCCCCCTGTTACTGCTCAGCCGGGTGGTGGAGGGGCTGTGCAACGGCAACATCGCCATCGTGCAGGCGATGGCGGCAGATCTCGCCGGCAAGGAGCACAAGGCCCGCAGCTTCGCCTGGATCAACATCGGTATGAATCTGGGCTGGGTCGTGGGACCGATGATCGGGGGCTACGCCGCGGTGATCTCGGGGGATTACAGTCTGGCCGCCTGGCTGGCGGTAGGAATGACCCTGCTCAACCTGCTGCTGGTCTACTGGCTGATCCCCTATCGTCCGCCGGTGGCGGCCACCCGTCAGACAGCGACCCTCTCCAGCCGCCAGCTGTTGTTGCAACCGGCCCTGCTGCCCTACTTCGCTCTCACCCTGATCAGCTATGGCGCCGTGCAGCTCTATTTCACCTACTTCAATATCTGGCTGGTGGAGCGGCTGTCCTGGGATCCGGCCCAGCTGGCACAGGCGGCGGTACTGGTGAGCCTGCCCATGATGGCGGGCTCCTGGCTCGGCTCCCGCATCGCCCGTCACTGGCGCGGCAGCTCCCTCGGCATTGTCGGCCATCTGGTGATGGCGAGCGGCATGCTGCTCTTTATCCTGCCCGTGCACTGGTGGGGACTGGCGCTTACCTTCGTTCCCGCTGGCATCGGCATGAGTCTGGGGGAGCTGGCCACTTCGGTGGCGATCTCCAACCGCAGTCACCCGGAGCAACAGGGGCAGGCGATGGGGCTCTACCGCGCCCTCGCCGTAGGCAGCGAGATCCTGGCGGTGCTGCTCGGCAGTCTGGTGCTGCTGGCCGGTACCGAGTGGCCCTTCTATCTCGCCACCCTCTGCTCCCTTGCCAGTGCCGCCGGTTTCTATCTGCTGCGTCGCCGTGCCGACCGTCGTCAACAGCTGGCCAGCTGCACCTGAGCCACGAAGGGATCACAGTTCGGCGCTTCGGCCGCGGGCAAGACTTGCATCGGGGCGCCGGGTCTGGGACGGTAAGGCTCTTTGCGGATTTGTTCGATGCTGGAGGAGCTATGAGTGAGTACAAGGCCATCGCGCTCGATATGGATGGCACCCTGCTGACCCGGGATCACAAGATCTCGTCGGCCACCCGGGCGGCACTGGCGCAGGCGCGCGCCCACGGCATCAAGGTGCTGCTGGTCACCGGGCGCCACTTCATGACGGCACGCCCCTTCCACCACGAGCTGGCCCTCGATACCCCCCTCATCTGCAGCAACGGCGCCTATCTCTATGATCCGGTGCAGAACCGGATCATCAGCGGCGACCCGCTGGCGGCCGCCCCGCTTACCGAACTGCTGGCCGCGGTCGAGGCACAGCAGATGGGCGCCCTGTTCCACCTGAGCGAGGGGATCGGCTACATCGGCTGCGAAGAGCATGTCACCCGCATCCGCCACTGGTCGGCCAATCAACCGGACCACCTCAAGATCGCCCTCAACCCGGTCGAGGAGCTGGCAGGCTGGCTCGACAACCCGGTCTGGAAGCTGGAGCTGTTCAATCAGGATCCGGCACGCCTGCACACCTTTATGGGCGAGGTGGTCGAGCAGATGCCCTTTACCCGCGACTGGGCGGCCCCCTATGCGGTGGAGCTGGTACAGCCCGGTTGCAGCAAGGGCAACCGGCTTGCCCAGTGGGCAGCCAGCGAAGGGATTGCGATGGAGCAGGTAGTGGCGTTTGGGGATAACAACAACGACATCAGCATGTTCGAGCAAGTTGGGCTGGCGGTGGCCATGGGCAATGCGGCGCCGCAGATCCAGAGTCATGCCCATCGGGTCACGGCCGACCACAACGAAGATGGTATCGCACTGGCACTGCAGCGCTGGGTACTGCCCTGATCTGACAAGGTGCAACATGGCCAGCACGCGGACTGGCCATGAAGAGAGGGATTAACCGCCGAAGGAGAACTGGATCACCCGATCCGGATAGCGCAGACGGTTGTACTCCCGGCGCAGGGATTCGTAGTGGCGAATGGCCCGATCGCGCTTGGCGCGGTAGTAGTCGCGCTGTTCCGTGTTGGTTTCGTTGCGGATGCTGCGCTCCAGCGTATCGATATCACGCTCGGTACGCTCCAGCTCGTCGCTGATCTCCCGCAGGCGAGCAGCCAGTTTGTACTCTTCGTAGCCACGCTGATACTGCTTGAGGAAGCTGGTGTCATTGGGGCATACCCCCAGATAGGCCTGCCCCTCCTTGCCCTTGCTGTAAGCCAGCTCGGGAATGCAGTAAAGCTCCAGCCCCTTGTCGTAGCCCCGTTTCCACTCGGCTTCATCCACTTTGAGGCCATATTCGCTGCAAGACGAAACGTAATCGCGGGTCGCCTGACGGTTTTTGCCTTCCGATCCATCCTGATAACCCAGGTTGTACCAGCTCATGGTGCGGCACTCATCTTCTGACAGGGCACTGCATCCCGCCAGCAATAGCGGCAGGGTCAGCAACAGGATTTTGAGGGACATGGACAGACTCCTGAAAAGATAGTGAGCGGCATTCTAGAGAGGATAAAAGGCCATAACAAGGGATGCGCCCCCGCGTGGCCTAGCGCGGTTTATTTGATGTTTTTGTCACTATTAAACGCCGTGCCAGACGGGGCGGCCAACCCGCTTTCCTTGTTATCAGGTGCAAGGTAAACTGCGCCATCTTTTAACTGGCGCGCAACAAAAACAATGAAAGTCCTGACCGTCGATTACCGCTCACCCGATGCGGCCCAACGCTTCACCGAATCCCTGCGAACCACCGGCTTTGGCGTGCTGACCAACCACCCCATTCCGAAAGAGCTGGTGCAGTCCATCTACGACAACTGGTATCGCTTCTTCATGAGCGAGCAGAAGCAGGATTTTCTGTTCAACCGCGAGACTCAGGATGGCTACTTCCCGCCGTCGGTCTCCGAGGTGGCCAAGGGCCATAGCCAGAAAGACATCAAGGAGTACTTCCACATCTACCCCTGGGGCCAGATGCCGGAAGAGCTGAAAGAGCAGGCGATGGAGTACTATCGTCTAGCCAACGGTCTGGCCGCCGAGCTGCTGGGCTGGGTCGAGCAGTACACCCCGGCCGATATCGCCGCTCACTACAGTTGCCCCGTCTCCTCGATGATCGAAGAGAGCCAGAAGACCCTGCTGCGGGTGCTGCACTATCCGCCGTTCGATGGTACCGAGGAGCCGGGCGCCATCCGCGCCGCCGCCCACGAGGATATCAACCTGCTCACCATTCTACCCGCCGCCAACGAGCCAGGGCTGCAGGTGAAGGGTTCCGACGGCGAATGGATGGACGTGCCGTGCGACTTTGGCACCCTCATCATCAACATCGGTGACATGCTGCAGGAGGCCTCTCGCGGCTACTACCCCTCCACCACTCACCGCGTCATCAACCCGACCGGTGGCAGCGCCGCCAAGTCACGCATCTCCCTGCCGCTGTTCCTCCATCCGCGCCCGGATGTGGTGCTCTCCGAGCGCCATACCGCCCACAGCTACCTGATGGAGCGGCTGCGGGAGCTCGGGGTGATCTAGTCCACCGATGAGCCGTTGTCAGAGACCAAACCGGAGCAATCTCGCTCCGGTTTTTATTTGGTGGCAGGATTGGGCAAAAAACAGAATTAAATTAGCCAATCATGCCAATAAATCGCATTTACACCTGATAACCGTCGTAGTGATTGCGCCGTGACCTCCGTAACATGAGCGCCATTCTGCCCCTGCCCAGGGGCGCTCGATTGGAGTTCTTATGAAGCAGTCCCAATGGTCATCCCGACTCGGCTACATCCTCGCCGCAGCGGGGTCCGCGGTCGGTATCGGCGCAATCTGGAAATTCCCCTATGTCACCGCCGTCAACGGCGGCGGCGCCTTCCTGCTGGTCTTTCTGCTGTTCAGCTTCACCCTGGGGGTGGCGGTACTGATGGGGGAGACCCTGCTCGGCAGCATGAGTCGCCGCGGGGTAGTCGGTGCCTTCTCCGATCTGCTCGGCAAACAGTGGCGCTGGGTTGGGGTAATGGGGGTGATCTCTACCCTGCTCATCTACTGCTTCTACAGCGTGGTGGGCGGCTGGACCCTGGGTTATACCGGCATGGCCATCTCAGGCCAGCTCAACCATGGTGATGCAGCAGCCCTCACCGCCCGCTTCAATGACTATGTCAGCGGCGACGTCTGGCCCATTCTCACCCATCTGCTGTTTGCCGCCCTCACCTGGATGGTGGTGCAAGGCGGCATTCAGAAAGGGGTGGAGCGCACCCTGCGCTGGATGATGCCGGCCCTGTTCCTGATGATCCTGATGCTGGTCGCCTTTGGCCTCACCCTGCCCAATGCGATGGCGGGAGTACGTCACTTCCTGATGCCCGACTTCAGCAAGCTGGGGATGTCCGGCGTGCTCGATGCCATGGGGCTGGCCTTCTTCTCCCTCTCCATCGGTCTGGGCATTCACACCACCTACGGTGCCTATCTGCCGACCAGCGAAGGGGTTGGTCGCTCCAGCCTCTGGGTGGTGCTGCTGGCCAGCATGGTGGCAGTCCTGGCGGGGCTGATGATCTTCCCGGTGCTGGCCTCGACCGGTATCGACCCGGCCTCCGGCCCCGGTCTCACCTTTATGACCATGCCGGCGGTATTTCAGCTGCTGCCCTTCGGTCAGGTGCTTGAGGTGATCTTCTTCGCCCTGCTGGTCTTTGCGGCGCTCTCCTCGGCCATCTCCCTGCTGGAACATTTGCAGTGCTTCCTGTGCGAGACCTGGGGCTGGTCACGCCGCACGGCCTGCAGCGCCATCACTGGATTCGTCATGGTTAGCGGTGTTCCGGTCAGCCTGTCGTTTGGCCCGTTGCAACACGCCACCCTGTTTGGCAAAACCATTTTCGAGTTGCTGGACTTTGTCACCTCCAACCTGATGATGCCGCTGTTCGGCCTGATGCTGACGCTGCTGCTGGGCTGGAAACTGGGGCGCAAGGCACTGCCGCAGGGGATTGCCAGCCACTGGCATCACTTGCTGATGAACTGCTGGCGCTGGATTGCCCCCTTACTGATCGGCGGGATCTTGATTCGCGGTCTGGTGTGACGGTTACTCTTCGCGGGTGGGCTCATCGGCCCGCCCCTGTGCGGCTCTGACGGCCTCCAGGGCATGCTGCCAGCGGGTGATCTCGGCATCATCCGTTCCCTTGGAGAAGACGATATAGAGACCGGCCTGATGGAGCAGCACGCCACTGCTGACGATGCTGCGCCGGGATAACCCCATCTTGTCGAGGGTGGCCTCCATCACCAGCTCCGCCATCGGCAAAGCATCGATCTTGCCCAGCATCAGCCGCTCTATCGCCTCCCCGACCGTCTTGTAGCGCACCAGATTGGTGTAGCCCTCATGGGTCAGCCGCACGTCATCGGCATTGCCCAGCACGACCCCCACTCTGGGCAGATCTCGCAGCTGCGCCAGCGAGGTCAGAGGGTGGCGACTATCCGGCGCCTGATAGATAAAGACCCGATTGATAAAGAGCGGGCCAACCCATTTGAAATGGGACTCCCGCTCCGGGAGCCGCTGTACCACGAACAGTCCATAGCCGGGCTCGACCCGTGCCAGCGCCAGCGCCCGCTTGAGCGGGTAAATCCGCACCGGATAACGGGTGCCAAGCTCCTCCTGCACCTCATCGATCAGGCGAATGGCAAATCCGTCGAGCTTGCCATCGCGGTATTCGGTAAAGGGGGGTAAGTCGTGACTCAGCAGGGTTAATCCGGGCTGCGCCGACACACTCAGGCTGATCAGTAACCAGGGCAACACCATCCATCTCATACGACATCCTGTTTCATCGTTGTTCCCGTCAGCGCCATGTAGCGGTCACTAGTTCCAGAAGAAGCTACGTCGATTATCGCCCAGTAAATAGCCACAAGGTAGAAAAGATACGGCCCAGCGAGGTTTTCCCCCACTGAGTTGTACGTATAGCCAGAGTGGTGACAGCGGCACACATAAAAAATTTTTGATTTTATGTGTCAATTATTCTTTCCATGGTTTAGGCTGTTTCCTCATTCATTGGTCAGGTTGTCACCTCATGTCTGCCATCCTCGTGCTGTTTGGTCGATTTTTTAGCTCGCAAGAGAGGTGACCTTGCACGCACAGTTTTTCTGAATGTTCATTGCAAAGGTCGCCTCAGGCGGCCTTTTTTATGGTCTGTCGTTTATTGCTACAGAGGAGTATTGCTTCGATGTCGTGTTACCCGGAGGTTGTATGAGCCAGGTTCAGTGGTCTTCCCGTCTCGGTCATGTGCTGGCCGCAGCAGGCACAGCGATTGGACTTGGTGCCATCTGGAAGTTTCCCTATGTGACCGCCACCAATGGCGGTGGCGCTTTTCTGCTGGTGTTTCTGCTGTTCAGCTTCACCCTGGGGGTAGCGGTACAGGTCGGCGAAACCCTGCTCGGCAGCCATAGCCAGCGCGGAGTGCTCGGCGCTTTTCGCAAACTGGTAGGGCCGAACTGGCGCTGGATGGGGTATATGGGGATTGCCTGCGGCTTCTTTATCTACAGCTTCTACAGCGTGGTGGGTGGCTGGACCGTGGGTTACGCCGCGCTGGCGATGGCTGGCAAGCTCAACCTGAACGAAGGAAGCGCCCTCACCGCCCTGTTCAACGGCTATGTCAGCAACCCCTGGTGGCCGGTGCTGACCCATCTGATCTTCGCGGGCCTGACCTGGTGGTTCGTGCAGGGGGGTATTCAGAAAGGGGTTGAGCGGGCACTGCGCTGGATGATGCCCGCGCTCTTCATCATGATGTTGCTGTTGGTAGGGGTCGGTCTCTCCATGCCGGGCTCCATGGCGGGTGTGCGCCAGCTGCTGCTGCCGGACTTCTCCATGCTGACCGGCCAGAGCGTGCTGGACGCGCTGGGGCTGGCCTTCTTCTCCCTCTCCATCGGGCTCGGGGTACACACTACCTATGGCGCCTACCTGCCCAATAGCGAAGGGGTGCTGCGCTCCGGGGTCTGGGTGGTCACTCTGGCAAGCCTTATCTCGGTGCTGGCGGGCTTGATGATCTTCCCGGCGCTGGCCTCCACCGGCATCGATCCCACCGCGGGCCCAGGGCTCACCTTTATGACCATGCCTGCCGTGTTCAGTCATCTGCCGTTCGGTCAGGGGCTAGGGGTGGTCTTCTTCCTGTTGCTGCTGGTGGCCGCGCTCTCCTCCTCCATCTCCATGCTGGAGCATCTGGTGCGCTTCACCACCGAGGAATGGGGCTGGTCGCGCCGTGGCGCCTGCCGGGTACTGACCCTGCTTATCATGGCCTCCGGCATTCCGGTGAGCCTGTCGTTCGGCCCATGGAGCGATCTGACCCTGTTTGGCAAGACCATCTTCGAGTTGCTCGACTATCTGACCTCCAACCTGATGATGCCGCTGTTTGGTCTGGTACTGACCCTGCTGCTGGGCTGGCGCTTGGGTGATGCCATATTGCCTGCGGGCCTGTCACCCGCCCTGCGTCTGGCGCTGCTCTGGTGCTGGCGCGTGGTGGCGCCGCTGCTGATCAGCGGGATCCTGATCCGCGGGATCATGTAACACCTTGCGCATCCGTGCGGGCAGGCCTTGGCCTGCCCTTTTTATTGCTGGCGTTTGCTTTAACAGGCGTTCATATGAGCAGCATCACGATGGACAGGAGTGAAGTCAGTGGACGTCGAACAATCTCGGAAGAGCAGGATCGAAGAAGGATCGGAGTGGCAGAGTGGCACAATAAGAGGTGGTGCTTGGCTCGCCACAACGGCAACAGAAGAAGCTGGAGTACTGAATTTCAGGCAAAAAAAATCCCCATCTGAATGGGGACTTTCTCTGCAACCGCAGCTGATATCTCAGCTTCGCTTGCGAATATGGTGGTCGTTACTGGGATCGAACCAGTGACCCCCTCCTTGTAAGGGAGGTGCTCTCCCAGCTGAGCTAAACGACCTGGGATTCTGAAATGATGGTGGGTCGTGCTGGATTCGAACCAGCGACCAATTGATTAAAAGTCAACTGCTCTACCGACTGAGCTAACGACCCATCTAAATCATTTTTTTAAACTTTTTACTGCAAATATGGTGGTCGTTACTGGGATCGAACCAGTGACCCCCTCCTTGTAAGGGAGGTGCTCTCCCAGCTGAGCTAAACGACCTGGGATTCTTGAAATGATGGTGGGTCGTGCTGGATTCGAACCAGCGACCAATTGATTAAAAGTCAACTGCTCTACCGACTGAGCTAACGACCCATCTAAATCATTTTTTTAAACTTTTTACTGCAAATATGGTGGTCGTTACTGGGATCGAACCAGTGACCCCCTCCTTGTAAGGGAGGTGCTCTCCCAGCTGAGCTAAACGACCTGGGATTCTGAAATGGTGGTGGGTCGTGCTGGATTCGAACCAGCGACCAATTGATTAAAAGTCAACTGCTCTACCGACTGAGCTAACGACCCATCTAAACCATTTTTTTAAACTTTTTACTGCAAATATGGTGGTCGTTACTGGGCTCGAACCAGTGACCCCCTCCTTGTAAGGGAGGTGCTCTCCCAGCTGAGCTAAACGACCTGGGATTCTGAAATGATGGTGGGTCGTGCTGGATTCGAACCAGCGACCAATTGATTAAAAGTCAACTGCTCTACCGACTGAGCTAACGACCCATCTAAATCATTTTTTTAAACTTTTTACTGCAAATATGGTGGTCGTTACTGGGATCGAACCAGTGACCCCCTCCTTGTAAGGGAGGTGCTCTCCCAGCTGAGCTAAACGACCTGGGATTCTGAAATGATGGTGGGTCGTGCTGGATTCGAACCAGCGACCAATTGATTAAAAGTCAACTGCTCTACCGACTGAGCTAACGACCCATCTAAATCATTTTTTTACAAACTGGTGGTCGTTACTGGGATCGAACCAGTGACCCCCTCCTTGTAAGGGAGGTGCTCTCCCAGCTGAGCTAAACGACCTGGGAATTCTGTCTCCACCGAGTGGAGAAAATGGTGGGTCGTGCTGGATTCGAACCAGCGACCAATTGATTAAAAGTCAACTGCTCTACCGACTGAGCTAACGACCCTCACCACGACCAGTTCCGACTGCATTACTGCTTCGGCTCTGACGGCGGCCTATATTACGGATTTAAATTTCCGGTGCAACAGAAAATTCGTAATTTAAATCCGTTTGCTCACTGTGCGTACAAATGCAGGCTGTTTTTACAGTAGCGTTACGAAAACAGTGACATACAGCAATGTTACAGCTTGGCCAGACTCTGTTTGGCCAACTGGGCTGGCGAGGTGTTGGGATAGCCCTTGATCACCTGCTCATAGAAGGATTTGGCTTCCGCCTTCTTGCCATCCAGCTGCGCCAGCATACCCAGCTTCAGCAACGCATCGGCTCGCTTGGGGGATTTGCTGTATTTGTTGGCCACAGTCGAAAACTGGGCCGAGGCACCGGCTCTGTCCCCCTTGTTGAACAGCAACTGGCCGAGCCAGTAGTGTGCATTGGGAACATAGCCCGAATTGGGGTACTGCTTGATGAAGCCCTGGAAAGCCGGAATGGCTTTGTCGTAGTTCTTCTCTTTGAGCACCATGTTGACCGCTGCGTCGTAGGCCTGGTTCTCATCCTGATTGGTTGAGTAATTGGCGGCAGCAGCCGGTGTGGCAGCAGCAGGGGCCGGGGTGGCTGGAGCAGCTTGCTGGCTGCTGGCAACCTTGTCGAGCTCTTGGTAGAGCTGACGCTGGCGCTCTTGCGACTGTTCCATCTGGTAGGTCTGCTGCTCCAGCTGACCACGCAGCTCGGAAACCTCCCCTTGCAGGGAGTCGACCTGTTGCTGCAATTCAGCTTGCAGTCGCAGACGGGCATTGAGGGTGCGCTCCAGCAGGGCAACCCGATCTTCCAGGCTACCGGTGGGCACGATGGCGCCGTTGTTGCCGCTAAGGACAACCCCACCACTTGAGTCACCGCCCAGATCGCTGACCGGTGCCGCAGCTTGCGCATTCAGAGCAACCATTACGGCCAGCGCAACGACAGCTTGCTTGTACACAGATTTCATTCGGATCAAACCTTAGCGTTTAGTACAGATAAAACGGCCAGCGCCATCGTCGCTCGCATATGCAGATTTCATTCGGATCAAACCTTGGCGTTTAGTGCAAATAAAACGGCCATCGAAATGGCCGCTTGCATATAAACGAACTTCGTTCGGTTTAAACCTTAGTAAACCAGAACCGCGCGGCGGTTTTTGGCAAAGGCATCCTCGGTGTGGGACATGTCCAGCGGCTTCTCTTCGCCATAGCTGACGATGGAGAGCTGCTCGGCCTGCACACCCAGGGTTTGCAGATACTTGGCAACAGCCTTGGCACGACGCTCGCCCAGGGCGATGTTGTACTCCGGAGTACCGCGCTCATCGGCGTGACCTTCGATCAGGACTTTAACGCTCGGGCGCTCGCGCAGGTAGCTGGCGTGGGCATCCAGCAGATCAGCGTACTGACCCTGGATATCGTAACCGTCGAACGGGAAGTAGATCACGTTGTCACGCTGCAGTGCTTCGAACTTCTGACGCATCTGCTCTTCCGGGGACAACATGCCGTTGGCGCCGCCGGTTTGTACACCGCCCATGCCGTCGGTCATACCTGATTCAGCGCCAGCGGCGTCAGAATCAGAAGAAGAACTACAAGCGGCCAGGGTGAACAGTGGCAGTGCGATGGCCAAACCCTTGAGCAGTTTATTGAGTTGCATGCTATTTCCTTAAACCTTTATAACAAAACAAAAAACAATTGGATTTTTATCAATTCAAGAAGGGCGACCAAGCTGGTGCACGAATTTCACCGCTACTGGTCGGAAGCACAGCCTTGAAGCGACCATCAGTCGACACCAACGCGAGACTCTTACGACCCTGATAGATGGTGGCATAAATGATCATGCTGCCATTGGGAGCCACACTTGGCGACTCATCCAGAGCGCTCTGGGTAAGGACCAACAGGGCATTGTTTTCCATGTCCTGACGGGCAATACGATACTGTCCCTGAACACGGGTCACCATCACCATGATTTTGCCATCAGGAGTGATGGATGCACCCTGGTTGGATTCACCTTCCCAAGTCATCCGGCGAGTCATACCAGTCGCCAAATTTACGCTATAAATCTGGGGTTTGCCACCACGTTCAGAGGTGAACAACAAATTTTGCCCGTCCGGCATCCAGGAGGGTTCGGTGTCGATCACACGGCTGGTTGTGACACGGGTCAGCTGCTTGCTAGCGACATCAACCACATAGAGGTTCGGTGAACCGTCTTTGGAGAGAACGATAGCCAGACGACGACCATCCGGAGACCACTCCGGCGCCCCGTTGATACCGCGGAAACTGGTGATCAGGCTGCGCTGCTGGGTGTAGATATCCTGCACGTAGATTTCGGACTTCTGGTTCTCGAAGCTCACGTAAGCCAGCTTGCTGCCATCCGGCGACCAAGCCGGAGACATCAACGGCTCGCGGGAGCGCAGCAGGGTCTTCTCGTTGTAACCGTCGTAGTCAGAAATACGCAGCTGGTACGGGAACTGGGTACCCTGCTGGACGGAGACGTAAGCCAGACGGGTCAGGAAGGCACCGCGCTCGCCAGTCAGACGCTCATAGACGATGTCGGAGATACGGTGGGCAAACTGGCGCATCTGGGCACCCGGGATGGTCGCCATGCGGCTATCCAGGATGTAACCGTTGCTCTCGCCACCTTGCGCCTTGGCCAGCTGGCCTTTCAGCACATCGACCAGCTCGAAGTTGACCTTGTAGGTGCCGTCACCGACTGCCGAAATGGAACCCACCACCACGGCTTCAACCCCTTGGGAGGCCCAGGGAGCGAAGTTGATCTCGCTGCTGCTGCTCGGGGTTTGCGGCATCTGGCCACGGGCCAGCGGCTTGAACTTGCCGCTGCGCATCAGGTCGTTGGAGACCACTTCCGCGATGTCCTGCGGCAACTGCCCGTTACCTTCCCACTTGAAGGGGGCGACAGCGATGGGGCGTGCGCTATCAATACCGCCGGTGATGACGATGTCCAGGGCCGCCTGGGCACTCTGGCCCAGCAACAAACAGCCAACCAAAGCAAAAAATACTTTTCTGATCATGGCTTAAATACTCGGTTCCAATATAGATGAGAGGTTAAATTCCTTTCTCGGCGAGAGGTTGCCAACCGGAGGCAAGCAACCTCGTTTTATCACGCTTAGATACTCGGTTCTAACTTCAGGTTAAATTCCTTCAACATCTCGAATGCCGCAGGATCCTTGGGCACAGGCAGTTGATTGGCTTTCAGAACAGCCGCCTTACCGGAACGACAGACCGCCGGGTCACCCTGGCCGTTATCTACCGATATGACAAAGCCACTGCTCGCAAGACGTACGCCGATAGTACATGTTTTGCCCCGCATGGTGGGATCCAAAATCATATACCGCTCAACAGTGGCCTTGATGAGCGCCGCATATTTGTCGACTTCGCCCTGGGCTGCTGCCGATGCCGCCTGACTGCGGGCATTGGCCTCAGCCGACAGCTGCTGCTGCATCATCTCTTCCATCTCTTTTTGCAGCTTGGCCTGCTCGGCGGCTTTACGCTTGCGCTCAGCCGCGATCTTGGCCTGCTTTTCGGCCTCTGCCTTGGCTTTCTTCTCTGCGTCAGCTTTTGCCTTTTTCTCAGCCTCTTCCTTGGCCTTCTTCTCGGCCTCGGCTTTGGCTTTTTTCTCTGCTTCTGCCTTGGCTTTCTTCTCGGCTTCGGCTTTGGCCTTCTTGTCAGCTTCCGCTTTCTTGGCCTTGGCTTCTGCCGCCTTGGCCTTCTCTTCAGCCTCTTTCTTCTCTTGTTCCTTTTTCTTCTTCAGCGCCAACGCCTTGCTCTCGGCTTCCGCCGCTTTACGCTCGGCTTCAGCCTTCTTGGCCTTCTGTTCTTCCAGCTTGCGGGCTTCCTCGGCTTTTTGGGCCTTCTCTTCCGCCTGCTTCTGCTCGGCAACCTTCTTCTGCTTCTCGGCCTCGGCCTTGCGAGTCGCCTCTTCGGCCTGCTTGCGCTTGGTCTCGGCGATGCGAAGCTGCTCCTGTTTCTGAGCCAGCTCGCGCTTGGCGAGATCCGTGTCTTCCTTATCCTTCTCTTTCTCTACCTTTTGAGGCTTGGGCTGAGATTTCTGCTGCTGGATCTGCTTGGCCTGTTCGTTGAGGAAGTTCTCATCGAGCATGACGGCATTGACGATCTGCCCCTTCGATTCGGGTCGTTTCGGTTTGCTGAAATCGAGCCCGACAAACAGGATGATGCCGATGATCAGGTGCAGCAGAAACGACGCGATGAGATAACCGGAAATACCACGCTTCACATCCATCTCCGTTAGTTCACCGGATCTGTCATCAGGCCAACCTGAGGCACACCCGCATTCTTGAGGGCCACCATCAATAGGATCACCTCTTCGTAGCGCACGGCCTTGTCACCCGCGACCACCACGGGGGCATTCTGGTTGATCGCCAGATAGCCCATGGCTTTTTCGGTGATGTATTGCTGCATCGCCTCTGGCGTGCCGCTTGGCACCGGCTCGTCATCGGCTTCGCCAGCCTTGATGACATACTCGCCTTCGGTATTGACGCTGACGATGAAGGGCGGCTTGGCATCTTCCGGCAACTGCTCGGACTCAGCCTGTGGCAGATCCACCTTGACCCCTTGCGTGATCACCGGCGTGACCGCCATAAAGATGATAAGCAGCACCAGCATGACGTCGATATAGGGAACCACGTTGATCTCGGCCACCTTTTTGCGCCGGATCCGCTGATAGGTTTGCATTACTGATCACCCTGCTGCTGTGCAATTTGACGGTTCAGAATGGTGGTGAACTCGTCCATGAAGTTGGCGTAGGCGTTCTCCAGCCGCTCGACCTTGTTGGAGAAGCGGTTGTAGAAGATAACCGCCGGGATAGCGGCAAACAGACCCATGGCGGTAGCGATCAGCGCTTCCGCGATACCCGGTGCCACCATTTGCAGGGTGGCCTGCTGCACCTGACCCAGGGCGATAAAGGCGTTCATGATCCCCCATACGGTACCGAACAGACCGATATAGGGGCTGATGGAGCCGATGGTCGCCAGCACCGGCAGGTTGGATTCCAGATCGTCCACCGCGCGGGAGAGGGAGACGCGCATGGCGCGGTAGGTACCATCCATCACCGCATCCTGACCACGGGCACCGGCCTTGAGCAAGCGGGCATACTCCTTGAAGCCGGAGTAGAAGATATCTTCCATGCCTTCGATGTCATCGCGGCGGGAAGAGGACTCCTGATAGAGGCGATTGAGATCGACCCCTGACCAGAAGCGATCTTCAAACTGTTCCGATGCGAGATTGGCCGCCTTGATCGCCTTTGAACGCTGGATAATCAGCGCCCAGGAGACGACCGACATGCTCATCAGGGTCATCATGACCAGTTTTACCAACAGGCTGGCTTGCCAAAACAGGCCAATAAACGAAATTTCAGCGTGCACTTAACAGCACTCCCTTGATTTTTTCAGGTATAGCTACAGGTTTCATTTGCGGATGACTGACACAGGCTATCTGTACCATGGCCTGGGTGATCAGTCGTCCATCAGCCGCCAGGATCTGCTGCGAAAAGCGCAGGGATGCGCGTTTCACTTCAATCACTTGCGTTAATACATTCAATAGTTCATTAAAACGGGCCGCCGAGCGGAAATCGATCTCAGTTCGGCTCACCACGAAGGCATATCCCTCCTGCAGCCAGACGTCCTGTTCGACCCCTTTGGCACGAAGAAACTCGGTGCGAGCACGTTCCATAAACTTGAGATAATTGGCGTTGTAGACGATGCCCCCGGCGTCGGTGTCTTCGTAGTAGACACGCACCGGAAACTCAAAGACTTCCCCCATAACAATCTGTGATCCATTCGACAGTCAGATGGGGGGCTATCATAGCGCAGGGCTGAATAGGAAAGAAGCAGGGGGAGACAGGGAAATCCTGCCTCCCCCCGTTTTTTATGAAAGGAAATATGAATGTGTCAGCCAGAGGCCATACAACAAACTGGGCCAGGCGAGCCAGGGGTTGAACAGCACACGTCCGGGCAGGCTTTTCAGATGAAAGCCAAGTCCGTTAAGTACGCCACAACAGACAGCCCACATCAGCCAGGGAGCAAGCCAGAGACCATGCTCGCTGGTATTGGCCGCGATCAGATTGGGGGCCTGTAAAATAGCGACGGCCAACAAGGCCGCCGCGAGTAACATCAACCCCTGCCACGGCTGCCGCTCCAGTGGAGCGGCCAGCCTGGCGAGTCGATCACTTGTTTTCATCGATCTGACGATCCATGTTCTCGGTGTGTTCCAGCCACAGCGCATTGATGATGCCAAATGCACAGGCCAGCAACAGTCCCAGGATCCAGGTGAAATACCACATTGTCAGCGCACCTCTTAATAGAGAGATTGTTGGTTATCTTCGATGTGCTTGTTGGTTACCCGGCCAAACATCTTGATGTAAGTCCAGATGGTGTAACCCAGCACAATCGGTACGAAGATCGCTGCAGCCACAGTCATCACCTGCAAGGTGTTGAAAGAGGCGGTAGCATCCCACATGGTCAGGCTCAGTGACGGCTCAAGGCTTGAGGGCATCACGAACGGGAACATGGAGAAACCGGCAGTGAGGATGACTCCGGCAATCGCCAGCGAGGAGCTGGTAAACGCCAGCCAGCCGATGTTCATGCGGGCAAACAGCGCAGTCAGCAGGCTCATGGCCAGGCCCAGTACAGGGGCAGCCACCATCCACGGATAGAGGGTGTAGTTGTTCATCCAGGCACCAGCCTGCAGGACAACTTCCTTGTTCATCGGGTTGGATACCGCGTCAGTCGCAGCAGCCTTGACGATGACATACCCTTCCATACCGCTTACCCACCAACCTGCGGCAGCAAACAGCACCAGGGTCAGCAGTGAGCAGATCATGGCAGCCGTGCGGGAACGCGCCAGCACTTCACCGTCGGTCTTCATCATCAACCAGGTTGCGCCCTGGGTGAGCAGCATGAACAGGCTCACCAGACCAGCCAGAATGCCGAACGGGTTAAGCAGGCCAAAGAAGTTGCCGTGGTAGGTCAACATCATGAACTGGTTAAACTCGAACGGAACGCCTTGCAGCAGGTTGCCAAAGGCTACGCCAAAGACGATGGGCGGCACGGCACTACCGGCGAACAAGGCCCAGTCCCAGTTGCTGCGCCATTTGGCATCAGCACGCAGGGAACGGTACTTGAAACCGACCGGACGCAGGAACAGCGCCATCAGCGTCAGGATCATCGCGATGTAGAAGCCGGAGAAGGTCGCGGCATACACCATCGGCCAGGCGGCGAACAAGGCACCACCGGCAGTGACCAGCCAAACCTGGTTACCTTCCCAGTGCGGTCCCATGGTGTTGAGCATCACGCGGCGCTCGACATCTTTCTTGCCAACGAACGGGAGCAGTGCGCCTACCCCCATGTCGAAGCCGTCAGTGATGGCAAAACCGATCAGCAGTACGCCGACCAGAGCCCACCAGATGACACGCAGAGTTTCGTAATCAAACATGGTCGCTCTCCTTATGCCTTGATCTGTTCAAAGTGATACTTGCCAGTCTTCAGGCTGCTGGGGCCAAGACGGGCATACTTGAACATCAGGTACATCTCGATAACCAGAAGTACGGTATAGAACAGGCAGATACCGATCAGAGAGAACCAGATCTCGGCTGCAGGCAGGTTGGATGCAGAGAGGGAAGTCGGCAACACCTCTGCAATGGTCCACGGTTGGCGACCATATTCAGCAACAAACCAGCCAGCTTCGATAGCGATCCACGGCAGCGGGATACCCCACAGCAGACCCTTGAGCAGCCACTTGCGCTTGCCGATCTGGTGACGGGCACTGTCATAGAAGGCCATACCAATCAGCACCAGCATCAGCATGCCGACGGCAACCATGATGCGGAAGGCGAAGAACAGCGGCAGTACCTGCGGGATGGAGTCATCCACGGCGGCCTTGATCTGCTCGTCGGTAGCATCGGTCACGTTGCTGGTGTAGCGCTTGAGCAGCAGACCGTAGCCCAGATCCTGCTTCACTTCGTCGAAGCGAGCGCGGGTCTCGTCAGACTTGTCACCGGATTGCAGCTTGGTCAGCAAGTCGTAAGCGGTCATACCGTTACGAACGCGCAGTTCGTGCTCGCTCTTCAGATCCTTCAGACCGGTGACCTGACCGTCCAGAGAACGGGTCGCGATAATGCCCAGTGCATAGGGGATCTTGATGGCGTAGTCGGTACGCATCTCTTCCTGATTCGGAATACCGAACAGGGTAAAGGCGGCCGGAGCAGGTTCAGTTTCCCACTCAGCTTCGATAGCGGCCAGTTTCACCTTCTGCACTTCACCGGTCTCGTAACCGGATTCGTCACCAAGGATCAGCACGGACACGATGGAAGCCATACCGAACGCGGCGGCAATGGCGAAGGAGCGACGGGCGAACGCCACATCACGATTCTTCAGCAGGTAGTAGGAGGAGATACCCAGCACAAACATGGCGCCACAGGTATAACCAGCCGCCACAGTGTGGACGAACTTGACCTGAGCAACCGGGTTGAGCACCACGTCAGCGAAGCTCATCATCTCCATTCGCATGGATTCGAAGTTGAACTCGGCACCGACCGGGTTCTGCATCCAGCCGTTGGCGACCAGGATCCAGAGGGCGGAGAGGTTGGTACCCAGCGCCATCAACCAGGTGGCAGCCAGGTGCTGATGCTTGCTCAGACGATCCCAACCAAAGAAGAACATACCGACGAAGGTGGACTCCAAGAAGAAGGCCATCAGTCCTTCGATAGCCAGCGGGGCCCCGAAGATATCGCCGACATAATGGGAGTAGTAAGCCCAGTTCGTCCCGAACTGGAACTCCATGGCCAGACCTGTGGTGACCCCCAAGGCAAAGTTGATACCAAACAACTTACCCCAGAATTTGGTCATGTCCCGGTAGATGGTGTTGTTGGTCATCACATAGACGGATTCCATGATCGCCAGGAGAAAGGCCATTCCCAGCGTCAGGGGTACAAACAAAAAGTGATAAAGGGCCGTCGCAGCGAACTGGAACCGCGATAGGTCTACCACATGCTCAGCAATCATGATGTTTCCTCACCGATTATTGGCACGGCTATTTTAAGTTTTAAGCACAAAGCTTCCGTTGGAGGTTAGCGAATGAGCCTTATTGGGACGTGTCACAACAAAACGCGTTCAGTAACCACTGGCATTAACAACAAGGCAATACGAGAACACAAATAAAGCTAATGTTTAACAATTCCAAAACAATCAGCCTAAATTTATTCTCGCCCATGATGACCGGGTTTTTATATCACCTTTATTTGATTGAAATCAATGTAAAAGGACCCGCCATACATGGCTTTGAAAGGCATTTTTAATCTATTTCACGATTATTGACGCGAGCCAGATCACAAAACACGATAAAGCGTAAAACATTGATTTAAATCAATTTAAGAATTTAACATCCCGCCACTCGGTTTAATTTGAAAAGCGTGAATGACGCGCCTTTTTCCATGTTATCCGAGTCAGTCAATATGATTCGAAAACTCAATTTAAAATTGCAAAGAATGCATACTCATGCGAACCAATTTCATCAATAAAGACATTAGATAAACTAATTTGAAGAGTGCAATTTTTCTTGTTTGCCGGGGTCGATTCGAACTCCTACAATGCGCCTCGCAGTGAGGGCATACCCTTGGATACAGGCCGGTTAATCCGGGTTCACGGTACGTATTCGACGATCAATTTGAACCTGTCTATTGGAATCGAAGATGAAAAAGTTTGTTGCTAAAACCATCCGTTACTACAAGCTTTCCTTTGTTCAGCTCTATCAACTGAACCGACTCTGAGAGCTCGCGACGGCTCACCTGTTTATTTTCCGGTCTGTGTCCAGACGCACTCACTGTCTGTGAACATCCATCCTGAATTGTCTTTGCCCACCGCATCCGCCGTGGGCTTTTTTTTTGCCCGGATAATAAAAAACCGCCTTTGACGGCGGTTTCATGTTCAAACGACTGTTTTTACTTCTCATCTGGTCGCTGAAGACCGAAATGAGCGTAGGCTCGTGTGGTCGCAATCCGTCCTCTGGGTGTACGTTGCAGATACCCTTGCTGGATCAGATAAGGCTCCAGCACATCTTCGATAGTATCTTTCTCTTCCCCGATCGCGGCGGCCAGATTATCGAGACCCACTGGGCCCCCCATAAACTTGTCTATCACAGCCAACAATAACTTGCGGTCCATGAAGTCAAAACCTTCGTTATCGACATCCAGCATGTCCATGGCGCGAGCAGCAATGGGGCCGTCGATCCGGCCATCGGATTTCACCTGGGCAAAGTCGCGCACCCGCCTTAACAAACGGTTAGCAATCCGCGGCGTGCCGCGAGAGCGACGAGCGACCTCAATGGCACCATCTTCCGTCATGTCTAGCCCCAGACAACGGGCACTGCGGGAGACGATATCGGTCAGGTCCTTGACGTTGTAGAACTCCAGCCGCTGGACGATACCAAAGCGATCCCGCAGCGGGCTGGTGAGTGAACCGGCCCGGGTGGTGGCGCCAATCAGGGTGAAGGGAGGCAGATCCAGCTTGATGGAGCGAGCTGCGGGTCCCTCCCCGATCATGATGTCGAGCTGGTAATCCTCCATCGCCGGATAGAGCACCTCCTCCACCACCGGGCTGAGGCGATGGATCTCGTCGATGAACAGCACATCGTTCGGTTCAAGGTTGGTGAGCAGCGCCGCCAGATCCCCTGCTTTCTCCAGTACCGGGCCGGAGGTGGTCTTGATATTGACCCCCATCTCGTTGGCGACGATGTTGGCGAGGGTAGTCTTGCCCAGACCCGGCGGGCCGAAGATCAGCAGGTGATCGAGCGCTTCACCCCGCTGACGGGCCGCTTCGATAAAGATCTCCATCTGCTCGCAGACGGTATCCTGACCGGTGTAGTCAGCCAGCTTCTTGGGGCGGATAGCCCGGTCAATAATGTCATCCTCACGGGCGGCACTGGCCGAGATGAGGCGGTCTGCTTCAATCATCAACTACCTCATACCAGGCTACGCAGGGATTCACGGATGATATCTTCCACCGACATCCCCTCTTTGGCGATCTTGCTGACAATCTGACTCGCCTGCTGCGGCTTGTAACCTAGGGCCACCAGCGCACTGGCCGCCTCCTCGGTCACATCCGGTGCCCGCAATTCGGGCTCACTGGCTGGCAGGGTGACCATGGCCGGGGAGAAGAGGTCGTGACTGACCCACCCCTTGAGGCGATCCTTCATCTCCACCACCAGCCGCTCGGCGGTCTTCTTGCCGACTCCCGGCAGTTTGACCAAAGAGCTTATCTCTTCACGTTCGACACTCAGCACAAACTGGGTAGCTGTCATGCCGGAAAGAATCGCCAGCGCCAGCTTGGGGCCGACTCCGTTGGTCTTGATCAGCTCGCGGAACAGCGCCCGCTCCTGTTTGTGGTTGAAACCATAGAGCAACTGGGCATCTTCCCGCACCACGAAGTGAGTATGGATGGTCGCTTCCTTGCCGATCTCCGGCAAATCATAGAAGCAGCTCATCGGCATCTGCACCTCATAGCCAACCCCGCCCACTTCCAGCAGGACCTCGGGGGGCTGCTTTTCAATGACAATGCCTCTCAAGCGACCAATCACGGCTCTCTCCTCACCAATACAACTATTCGTAAATTGGCTCATAGCATAAAGAATAACTGGATAAGTATCCAGCATAGGGCTGCAACACCCGCGTAGTCAGAGAGGCTTTTTATCCAATTTTCCACCATGCTTGATCGGGTGCAACCAGTGCACGGGATGTTTCAGCGCCGCACCGGTCCCCGAGCGGGGGATAAACCACTACACTAAACCCGTTCGGAACCGAAACTGGTGCCAATGTCGATACCAAGGAAGGCCATCACATGAAAATTGTTACCACCTCCAATCTGGGTCTTGCCATATTGCTCGGCTGTACGCTGGGCATGGGGGTCGTTGGCTGGTATGGCAGCCAGCGGCTAGCCAATCTGCTCTCCTACGTACTGGGCGCCGCCTGGCAGACCGCCGATGGTGCCATGGAGGGCTCCATAGAGCTGGGCAACCAACAGCTACAGATTCAGAAGATGCAAAACGGAACCCCGCTCAATCGCGCCGAACTCGATGCTGCCAAGGCGGCGACCGATGACGCGCTGGCCCGGGTCAGCCAGGGGCTGCTCATTGATGGTGCGGCCCTTGCCACCATGGAACAGCACAAGCAGGACTATCAACAGCAACAAGAGAAGCTGCTGGCGCTCTATCACGCCTATACCGAGGTGGATCAGGCCCTGCATCACAACGCCGATCTGATGGCCCGCCTCTCGACCCAGCTGGAGGTGATCGGCGACGGCGCGGTCGAGGCGCTGACCCAATCCCCCGACCAGACCATCAGCTGGAACAGCGGCCTCTCCACTCGCTGGGAAGCGGCCGACGGGGGGATGGAATCCAACATAGGCTTTTTGCGCCAGCTCTATGCGCTGGAAAAGATGCGCAGACAAGGAGTCACAGAGGCGATCAAGGCCGAGCTGAAAGAGGCGACCGATTTCTACCACGAAGCGGTCGACAGCATGCTCGGCACCGGGCTGTTCGATATCGAGGGAACCGGCGAATTTGCCGGCAAGACACTGTCGGCAGAGTATCGCGCCCTGTTGGCCCGGCATCAGCAACTGATGGGACTGTGGGTCGATGCGCTCGGCGGCTATCAGGCCCAGCAGTCCGTCTATGAGGTCAGTGCCGATGAGCTGCGACAACAGCTGGTTGCCATCGAGGAGAGCGGCGATGCCACCGTAGAGGATCAGGTGGCCCAGCTCAACGGCATCATCAGCCAGACCCGAACCCTGCTGCTGGGTGGCCTGTTGCTGAGCCTGATCATGGTCACCCTCTGCGGCTTCTGGCTGACCCGCAAGCTGGTGACCCCGCTGCTGCAAGTGGACAAACGAATGCAGGATATCGCCGCCGGCGAGGGAGACCTCAACGCCCGCATCAACCTGCAACGGGATGACGAGATAGGCTCGCTGGCCAACAGCGTGGATCGTTTCATCGAGAAATTGCAGAAGATGATCAGCTCCACCATGGACAACAACCAACACATCAGCGAACACGTTCACACCTCGGTCAACCGGGTGGAGGCAATCAGCCAGAGCAGCCGCCAGACCGCCGAACATGCGCTGGCCCTGCACCACGACAGTGAACAGATGGTGCAGGTCGCCACCGGTATCTCGGACAACTGCAGCATGGCGGCCCACAATGCCAATGAGGTGCGCCAGCTGACCACCGAGAGTAGCCAGTATGTCGCCTCCGCCAGCGCGGGCATGCAACGGGTGGTACAAGAGGTGAGCGAGTGTGCCATCGCCATCAACTCCCTCAAGGAGCAGGCGGGTCAGATTGGCCAGATCATCTCCACCATCAGCGGCATCTCGGAACAGACCAACCTGCTTGCCCTCAATGCGGCCATCGAAGCGGCCCGCGCGGGGGAGATGGGACGTGGCTTTGCAGTGGTTGCGGACGAGGTGCGTACCCTGGCCAATCGCACGGCAACATCAAGCGCCGAAATTAGCCAGGTGATCAGCAGCATCCAGCAGCAGACCGAGACCGCCTATCTGATGATGCAGCGCAACCTCAAGACGGTGGAGTCCGGCATGCAGGACTCCGAGAACACCAAACAAATCCTGTTCAAGGTGGAAGGCGCCATCGACCAGCTGGCCGACATGGTGCAACAGGTGGCCGTGGCTACAGGACAGCTGTCACACACCCTGAGCCACTCCTCTGACAAGGTCTCCGGTATCAGTCTGCAAGCCAGAACCGGCGAACAGGAGGCGCAGGAGTGCCTGCAGCTCGCCTCCTCGCTCCATCAAGCCAGCCTGCTGCAACAGCGCCTGCTCTCCCAGTTCAGGGTCTGACCCCTTTCAATAGCAAAGATGCCACTCATGTGAGTGGCATCTTTTTGTTACCGGTCGCTCATTCCTGCCGCCTTAACTTCCTCAACGTCCTATGGCCAGTTGAACAGCCAGGCTCAGCATGATGATGCCAACCAGCAGATCGATCCCCTGCTGCACCCGGCCGCGGGCCAACCAGGGCGCCAGTGCCGCAGCCCCCAGCGCCAGCGAGTAGAACCACACCAGCGAGGCCAGCATGGCCCCCGCAGCAAAGGCCGGACGCAGGGACTCGCTCACCTGACTGCCAAGGGAGCCGAGCAGCATCAGGGTATCGAGATAGACGTGGGGATTGAGCAGCGTAACTCCCAGCGTCATCGCCAGCACGCTTTTGGCACCCATCTGCTGAGCAGAATCGGCAAGTCCCTCCCCTTTACCGCGCCAGGCAGTGAGCAGGGAACGGCCACCAAACCAGCCGAGAAACAGCACGCCACCCCAGGTGAGTAGCGCCATGCCGAGGGGGCTGGCGGCCAGCACATTGGCCCCGCCAAATACGCCGATAGCTATCAGGGTGAGATCGCAGAAACTGCAGAGCGTGGCCGTCAGCAGATGGTGATTGCGATGGATGCCCCGGCTCAGCACAAAGGCATTCTGGGCGCCGATGGGGATGATCATGGCCAGACCGATGGTGAAGCCTTGCAATGTCGTTGCGAGCATCATGGAGAGCACCGTTCGAAATGATGAATGAGCGGCACTATAGCGATGGTAGTTCCTTCTTAGAAATTCATTGATTTACTTATTGATTCATTTTGCTAATAAAAACCGGCATACCCAGCCGCTGTTCCAGCCCTTGTCAATTACCGGATCTGACAATTGTGACCCTCAGAGTGCGGCAGGAGAATCTGTTGCGCCTGTGGGCTCAGCCTACTGCAGCAATCTGGGGAAGTTGGTAACCACAACTTGCTCCAGATTGGGTAGCAACAGCCCCGTACTAACCCCTTTGGCAATGGCCTGATAGCGGTTCATTGAGCCGGTTTTGCGGGTGACCTGATTGAGATGGTAATTGACCGTGCGCTCCGTGATCCCGAGGATGCAGGCGATCTCGCTAGAGGTCTTCCCTTCACTTGCCCAGAACAGGCACTCGGTCTCGCGCTCGGTCAAGGGGTCTTTACCCGCACTGTCCATCATGCTGAAACGCACCACCCGAATGGCCGCCTCGAAGATGTAATTGGACATCCAGGAGAGGATCGGCGAGGACTCCAGCAGCAGGTCGCTCGAGGCCCGCTCGGAGGTGATGAAGGAGAGAATACCGTTCTCCCCGGCAGCACCGTGCAGAGGGAAGGAGATGCCGTTACGCAACCCGAACTCGGCTGCCAACCCCATCACGTCCATGGTTCCCTCCTGCAGAAAACTGGCCCGCTCATCGAGGCGGTTCCAGTAAATGGGCAGCGTCTGCTTGCGTGCCAGCCGGATCACCGGATCGCACGCCAGCATGTTGTTTTCGGTATAGGCCTGCACCCAGGAATCGGGACACTGGTTGAACAGCACCACCTTGGGCCTTTGCATCGACATCGGCAGGATCAGGGCGAAGCGATAGTAGTCATAGCCCATCCCGAGCGTAAAGCGACCGATCAGTTCGGCCAGACGATTGCCGTCCGTCACCGAAGTGAAATGTTCGAGGTACTCAAGCAGTTGGTCTCTGTTCATATGAAAGCCCCCTTGGCCAGACATGTGATTATAACGGCGAATAGCAAGATAGAGGGTCCATAATGTTGGTTTTTAAAGGAAAATTGAGAGAACATCCACGAAACGAGGTGGAGAATGAACTCTATCGCTTTCGAAATCGCGTCTTTTCCGACCGGCTAGGCTGGGATGTCGAGTCTCATCGGGGACTGGAGCGTGACAACTTCGACACGCCAGACACCCATTGGGTTCTGATCGAGGACGAACAAGGGCTGTGTGGCTGTATTCGTCTGCTCAACTGTGCCGATGCCTATATGCTACCCACCATCTTCCCCACCGCCCTTGCCGGTGAAAGCGCGCCACGCACCCCCGATGTCTGGGAACTCACCCGTCTGGCTATCGATGCCCAGCGCGCACCGCGCATGAGCAATGGCGTCAGCGAACTCACTTGCGTCATCTTCCGCGAGGTCTATGCCTTCGCCCATGCCCACGGGATCCGGGAGCTGGTCGCCGTCGTCAGCCTGCCGGTGGAGCGCATCTTCCGCCGACTTGGCCTGCCCATCGAGCGGCTCGGTCATCGGCAGGCGGTCGATCTGGGGGCGGTAAGGGGCGTAGGCATCCGCTTCCATCTGGATGAGCGCTTCGCGCAGGCAGTCTCCCAACCTCTGCTGGGCCATTATCAAACCAGCCATTATCCACTGCAGCAACCGTCACCGGTGTTGGCAGTTCACTCATAAAAAATCCCGGGAAAACAGACCCGGGATAAAGATGTCGCTACGATCTGCGCAGGGCTACCCCATGCGGCACCAGAGAGTATCCTCCCTCAATGGCCTGACCACTACTGTCAAAAATCACAGCGCAACGCCCCTTCCGCCGCCCATTGTTGTCCCCTGCCGAGTGACGTAGAGTCAGTCCTTGGGCAACGGAAGGGGGAGAAGATGAAAGAGCTGGACTACAAACTGCTGCGGGCGCTGGATGCGGTACTGCAGGAGCAGAACTTCGATAGAGCGGCCAAGTCGCTCCATATCACCCAGTCGGCCATCTCCCAGCGGATCAAGCAGCTGGAGCAACAGTTTGCCGAGCCACTACTCATTCGAAGCCAGCCACTGCAGGCCACCGCGCTCGGTCAGAAGCTGCTGGCCCACTATCGGCAGGTACATCAGCTCGAGCTCGAACTGGCAGGGGAGCTGGCTCCCGATGAACCGCAGGGGCCAATCCGGATCAGCATCGCCGTGAACGCCGACAGCCTGGCCACCTGGTTCCTGCCCGCCATTGCCCCCTTGTTGAAACAGCACCCCATCGAACTCAACCTGCTGGTCGATGACGAGAGCCGCACCCTCGACAAGGTCCGCGAGGGTCAGGCCTTTGGTGCGGTCAGCCTGCATCCCCAGCCGCTGGCGGGTTGCTGCGTCGACGAGCTCGGTGAGATGAACTATCTGCTTACCGCCAGCCCCGCCTTCGTAGCCCGCCACTTCCCTCGCGGCCTGACCCGCGATGCGCTGGCCAAGGCACCGGCGGTGGCGTTCGATCAGCGCGATGACATGCATGTGAGCTTTATGAGGGAACACTTCGGGCTGGAGCCCGGCGGTTATCCTTGCCATACGGTCCACTCGTCAGAGGCCTTCGTCGCCATGGCCGAACAGGGGCTGGCCTACTGCCTCATTCCCGAATTGCAGATAAGAGGCCAGCTGGCTGACGGGTCACTACTCAACCTCAGTCCCGACCACGTCCTGATGGAACGCCTCTACTGGCACCGCTGGGTACTGGAAAAAGGGGTTCACAAGCAGCTCTCCCAACGCCTTATCGACCATGCCAGATCGCAGTTGAAACCACGCTGAGCAGGCCATTCACCTTGGCTTTGCAGGGCTAAAAACGTATAGTGCTGGGCGATCCTTCATCAGGTCTCCACCCAGGTTTTCACTTCAGGTTCCTCACTTATGTTCCAAGACAATCCGCTGCTGGCCCAGCTCAAGCAACAAATCCGCGAAAACATCCCGAAGAAAGAGGGTGTGATCCGCGCCTCGGACCGGGGCTTCGGCTTTCTGGAAGTCGATGAGAAGACCAGCTATTTCGTGCCGCCTCCCTACATGAAGAAGGTGATGCACGGTGACCGGGTGACCGCCCTGATCCGCACCGAAAAAGAGAAGGAAGTGGCCGAGCCGGATACCCTGCTGGAGCAGTCCGTCACCCGCTTCGTGGCCCGGGTCAAGATGTTCCGCGACCGCCTCAACGTGGTTGCCGACCATCCGCTGATCAAGGATGCCATCAAGGCCCGCGTCAAGAAGGGTCTGGATGAGAAAGAGTTCAAGGAAGGTGACTGGGTGGTGGCGACCCTCAAGCGCCATGCGCTGGTCGACGGCAACTTCTCTGCCGAGATCATCCAGAAGATCGCCGCCCAGGAAGATCACAATGTGCCCTGGTGGGTGGTGCTTGCGCGCCACAATCTGGCCCAGGTCGAGCCGGCTGACTTGCCGGAGTGGAAGGTGATCGAAGAGGAAGAGCTGCCCCGTCGTGACCTGACCAAGGTGCCCTTCTTCACCATCGACGGTGCCAAAACCAAGGATATGGACGATGCGCTGGCCATCACCAAGCTGGATAACGGCTGGGAGCTGCTGGTCGCCATCGCTGACCCGACCGCCTATGTGGCCGAAGGGAGCGAGCTGGACAAAGAGGCCGCCCAGCGCGCCTTTACCGTCTACATGCCGGGCCGCAACGTGCCGATGATCCCGCGCACCCTCTCCGACGAGCTCTGCTCCCTGAAAGAGGGTGAGGAGCGCAACACCCTGTGCGCTCGTCTGCTGATCGCCGAAGATGGTCTGCTGCTGGAGGAGACCGAGTTCTTCGCCGCCCGCATCTGCTCCCACGCCCGCCTCAACTATGACGACGTCTCCGACTGGGCCGAGCATGGCAAAGAGCTGTCCATCGACGCAGGCGTACTGGCCCAACTGCCGCTGATGAAGGCAATGACCGAGGCGCGCATCGCGTGGCGAACCGAGCATGCGCTGGTATTCCCGGATCGTCCCGACTACGACTTCGAGCTGAGCGAGAATGGCGAAGTGCTGGCTATCCACGTCGAACCGCGCCGCATCGCCAACCGCATGGTGGAAGAGTCGATGATCGCCGCCAACATCTGCGCCGGTCGCATGCTGGGCAAGAGCGTCGGTTATGGCATCTTCAACGTTCACACCGGCTTTGACGAAGAGTCCCTCGACGGCGCCATCGACCTGCTGAAGAGTGCCGAAGCCCCGTTCGAGCGCGACGAGATCGCCAGCCTCTCCGGCTTCTGCGCCCTGCGCCGCTGGATCGACAACCTCGACACCCGCTGGCTGGACGGCAAGATCCGCCGCTTCCAGAGCTATGCGCTGATGTCCTCCGAACCGGGCGCCCACTACGGTCTGGGTCTGGATGCCTACGCCACCTGGACCTCCCCAATCCGTAAATACGGCGACATGGTCAACCATCGTCTGCTCAAAGCGGTCATCGCCGGCAAGACCCCGGGTGAGCGCCCGAGTCAGGAGCTCACCGAGCATCTGACCGCCTGCCGCCGCCTGCACCGCATGGTGGAGCGTGACATCGGCGACTGGCTCTATGTTCGCTACCTGAAAGCCGCCGCAGGCACCGATCAGGTATTCAACGCCGAGATCATCGACGTGATGCGTGCCGGTCTCAAGCTGCGTCTGCAGGAGAACGGCGCAGTGGTCTTCCTGCCTGCCCGCCATATTCTCGACAACAAGGATCGGCTGGAGTGCAACTGGGACAACGGCCGCGTCTATCTGGACAAGACCGAGGTGGTCTACGAGCTCGGCCAGATCATCGAGGTCAAGCTGACCGAAGCGGTAGAAGAGACCCGCTCCCTTATCGCCAAACCGGCTGTGGATCTGGTGCCGGGCCCGGCACCGGAAGCCCCGGCGGCCGAGAGTGCGCCAACCGATAGCAGTGAAACGCCCGCTGAGGCTGCCCCCAAGGCAGAATAAGCCGCGCAGAATCATCTGATCTGCCCGAGAGCCCGCCATCGTGCGGGCTCTTTTTTGCCCGGCATCCCGCCCTACAAGCTGCCATATATACCGTTATGGCACACAGTTCTAGCCACGATTGGCAGATAATGCAGTGAATGTCTCCACAAGCAGGGCTGAAAGCAACGGTTATGTGCGCCGCCTCTCCTTTCTGACATATTAATCAAGGAGAAATATGTCTATACTCGCTTGGGTACAACCCAAGGGATATTGGTATGCAGGAATGGGACCCGGAACACTTCACCAACTTCGCTCAGTTATGCGAAGTGAGCCTCGCCACCATCCGTGAAAAGACCGATGCCGAACGCCTCTACCTCTGGCTAAAAGCCCCCGAACCGCAGCTCTACAGCTTTCAGCTCGATCAGGGGCTGACCACGCTTGATCTCGCCCATCTCGGTCAACTGACCCTGCCCCACCACCTGATCGACAAGGCGATGGAGAAGGGACAACTGGTGATCGAGCAGCTCCCACCACCGCCGGATCCCGGCGAAAATGTGGAGCCCGCCCAGCCGCAGTTACGCGCCTGTTTCCCTCTCAAGCGTCACATGAAGCTGGAAGGGGTCATCTATCTGGAGACCCGCCGCCGCATCGATCGCCTCTCCTCCCACCAGCGTCAGGGCATCCAGCTCCCTATCCACTATCTGACTGCCGAGCTCAGCAATCACCTGCTCTCCAGCCAGGTCAATCAGGAGCGGGACCAGCGGCTCCATACCCAGACCGATCTGGTTCAGAGTCAGGCACTGCAAGGCTCCTTCCTCACCATGTTGCAGGCGCTGCACATGGTCAGCGTTACCCTCTCCCGCAGTCGCAGCGAGAACGACCTGCTGCGGGATGCCGTGCTGCTGGCCCGCAAGGAGCTGCAGTTCGATCGGGTTGCCATCTTCCTGATCGAACCCGATGGCAAGACCATGCGCGGCACCTGGGGCACCAGCGAGGAGGGCGAGCTGATGGATGAACACAACTTCATCAGCCCCATTCCGGATCACCCCACGGTGCAAGAGGCGCTCAGGCGCAAGGATTACGTGCTGGTGATGGAAGATACCCCCCTCTACTACGAGAAGCAGCAGGTGGGCCGTGGCTGGAACGCCATGGTATCGCTATGGGATGGCACCACTCCCATCGGCTGGATCGCCGCCGACAACCTGCTCTGGCACCGTCCGCTCAAAGCCTATCAGAGCGAGATCTTCAAACAGTACGCCGCCATCCTGTCGCAACTGCTGATCCGCCAGCGCACCCAGGAGCAGCTAGAAACCCTCAACCGCCAGCTGGAGGCCCGGGTCGCCGAGCGCACCATGCAGCTGGCCGAGACCAACCGTGCGCTGGAGGAGGCAAATCACCGCCTCTCCCTGCTGTCGCTGGAAGATCCCCTCACCGGCATCGCCAACCGGCGCCAGTGGGACATCACCATGCAGCGGGAGTGGGAGTGGGCACGGCGCACCCAGAACCTGCTGGCGGTATTGATGATCGACGTCGACGAGTTCAAGGCCTACAACGACCACTTCGGCCATGCCAAGGGGGATCTCTGCCTGCAACAGGTGGCCCATGTGCTGCGGGATGCAGAGCGGCGCTGCACCAATCTGGTCGCCCGTTACGGCGGGGAAGAGTTCGTCATTCTGCTCTGCGCCCCCCAACCCGGTGAGGCCGAACAGCTGGCCGGACGGATCCACGATGGTCTTGCCCGCTTGAAAATGCCCCATCCCGCCTCGCGGGTTGCTGATTTCATTACGGTTAGCATAGGCTTTAGCTATCTGGTTCCCTCCCAGGACGGAGCATGGCAGACCCTGACCGAACAGGCTGACCAAGCGCTCTACCATGCCAAGTCACAAGGGAGGGCGCGCACTCTGGCCTATCGGTGATCCCATGCTGTTGCGTCGCTACCCCATCTTCAATCGTCGCCTGGCTCTGGTGGCCTACGGCATCGACTATCAGCTCAGTTCACCGGCCGAATGGCCTTCACTGGCGCAACATAGCCGCCTGCTGGCGCAGGGGCGTCAATATCTGGTGCCCTTCACCCACGAACAGCTCTATGAACAGCGTCCCCTGCTGCTGGATCAGGACGCGATCCCGCTGGTTGAAGCCTCCAGCGAACGCCAGCCCAACTCGTTCCCGGTGCTGGAGCAGTGGCGCGACAGTCGGCGCAGACTGGCGGTACATGGCGCCAACCGGGATCCGCGCTGGCTCGGCGCCAGCCGCCTGCTGGTGTACTGGATGGGGGAAGAGGGGATCTGCCAGCCCACCGAACACAAGCGGATGGCGCTGAACATCGAAACCTGGGCGGATTTTCTCCCGCTGCGGGAGGCGGGGGTCGACTTCTTTGCCGGCGGCTTTCTCGCCCGTCCCGAGCTGGTCAATCAGCGGGCCAACCAGCCCGATATGGCGCTGGTACAGCAGATCCTCCAGCTCATCTGCCACGAAGAGTTCTCCTTCGCCCAGGTAGCCCGCCTGCTGGAGCAGGATGCCTGGCTGCCCGGCCTGCTGCTCACCTACGTCAACGCCCCCGGCTTCGATCATGCCGCCCCCATCACCTCGGTGCCCCGCGCCCTCTCCTATCTGGGGGAGCAGGAGATCCGCAAGTTCGTGCTGATCAACGGTCTGGCCCGGGTAAGCCAGCACATGCCGGAGGCCTGCACCCGCATGGCAATCGCCCGCGGCCGCTTCTGCGAGTTGATTGCCCTCACCGCCCTCGGTAAAGCGGAGGCAAGCTGGGCGTTTCTGGTGGGACTGGTGCTCGATGGATCTCTGCTGTCTGAGCCGTTGATGGCCCACCTGCCCAAGAGCGTGCAGCGCGCCATCGAACAGCACGAAGGGCCACTCTTTCATCTGTTTCAGCTGGTCAGCACCTATGAACAGGGCAACTGGGCCCTGCTGGAACAGCTTGCCCCCAAATATCAACTCGATCCGGCCCAGCTCACCCCCGTCTATTTTCAGTCACAAATGTGGGGGCAAGCGTTTCTCACCAGCTAGGTGATGGCGAGGCGGGGAGCCACTGGCTAGAATGGGCTCCCTTTTTTCAGAGACAGACCCCGCACCATGACCCTTTCCGGATTCCAAGGCCTGGTCTTTGACCTTGATGGCACCCTGGTCGACTCCATGCCGCTGCACCTCGCCGCCTGGGAACATACCGCCCGCGAGTTTGGCTTTCACTTCGACGCCGACTGGTTCTATGAGCTGGGTGGCATGCCGAGCCGCAAGATAGCCCTGCTGGTGGCACAGGAGCAGCAGATCCCCCTCGATCCGCTCGAAGTCACCCGCTGCAAGACCGCCCACTATGTGGCCAACCTGCACAAGGCTACCGTCTTTCCGGCCATGCAGGCGCTGGTCGAGCGCTATCATGGCGTCATCCCGATGGGGATCGGCACCGGCTCGCCCCGCATCAATGCCGAAGCGGTGCTGCGCAACACCGGGCTGGATCGCTACTTCTCCGTGGTGGTCACCGCAGACGATGTGGAGCTGCACAAGCCCAATCCGGACACCTTCCTGCTGGTCGCCAGCAAGCTGGGGGTCGAGCCATCAGGCTGTCTGGTGTTTGAAGATACCGGTATCGGGGTACAGGCCGGAGAAGCGGCGGGTATGCAGACCTGCATGGTCAAAGAGGGTCAACCAGTCGGCATAACGGCGTAGTGCGGAAAAAAATATCGCCCTGTAAGGGGCGATAACCGGAACCGGCTCTCATACGGGACATGAATGAAAATGAGAGCAGGTTCCGTCAGCCGCTGACGCAGGGCGCGTCAACGAGGAGTGCGGGGCAGACGATTACTCGTTGTTGCCGCCGCCCTGATTGTCGTCATAACGACCCGGCGCACCGTGGGGGCGCGGCGCCATGGAGACACGTGGCTTGCGAGCACGCTGGATATTCACCTGCGGACGGCCGGTGTGCATGGCAATGGTGGAGATCTTGGCCTTGTAGACCAGCTGCTGGTTACCATGAGCATCGGTCAGCAGCACGCTGTACTGGTCGAACCCGCTGATGGTGCCTTCCAGCTTGATGCCGCTCACCAGAAAAATAGCGACCTGACTGCGGTTCTTGCGCAACCAGTTGAGGGCAGAATCTTGCCCGTTCCCGAGGGAGAAGGCTTGCTCAATCGTGGAGTAGCTGGGGGATTCAGTTGTCATAAATTATTGTCCCGCGGAAAAAAAGTGGCGTTTGATTGTGCTAAATGGGCACTGGCTTGTCAAAGTCATTCTCACTCCCGCCAGCAATAGCGGCCTCCGGGGGCTGGTCGCTGACCAGCACAACTGCGATAATCGCCAGCTCTGGCTCTACCACGGGCCTTATCTGGGGTTTTATCTTGCATCCGGTTTCACACCAACACCACACCACCTATGTCCATGATGCCACTGCCTGCGAAGAGTGTGACCTGCTGATACCGGCCACACCGCTCGAGGTGGGACAGGCCAGCTGCTGCCCCCGTTGCGGACACACCCTGAGTCGCCACCTGCCACAGCAGGAGTTGCGGCCGATCTCCTACGGGTTCGCGGCACTTATCATGTTCGTGCTCGCCAATGCCTTTACCTTTATGTCCTTCTCGGCCAAAGGGGTGGGCCAGGAGATGACCTTTTTGCAGAGCATCACCACCCTGGTGGATGAGGGCTATCTGTTTCTCGGCGCGGTACTGAGCCTGACCCTGATCGGCCTGCCGCTGGTTTATATGGGCTCCATCATGCTGGTGCTGTGGCGGATCGATAAAGATCTGCACAGCAATGCCCTGCGCTCCCTCGGCCGTCTGCTCTGCCGGATCAAACCCTGGCTGATGGTGGATGTCTTTCTGGTGGGGGTGCTCATCTCGCTGGTCAAGCTGATGGGGATGGCCGACATCAAGATGGGGCTGTCATTCTGGGCTTTCGTCGGTTACACCGTGCTGCTCATCAAGATGATCTCCTCGCTGGATCAGATGTGGCTGTGGCAGCGGCTGTTCGGCCCGACCGAGTCGCGGGAGATCGACCCGGAAGCGGGCGCGCTGGAATCAGGTCTGGTGGGCTGCCACATCTGTGGCGCTCTGAGCGAGGTGGATAGCCACAGCTGCTCCCGCTGCGGCGGCAAGCTGCATGCCCGCAAGCCGGGCGGCCTGAACCGTACCTGGGCGCTGCTGTTTACCTCCGCCATTCTCTACATTCCGGCCAACGTCTATCCCATCATGGATACGGTGTTTCTCGGTGATGACAGCCCCTCCACCATCCTCGGCGGAGTGGTGCTGCTCTGGGCCATGGGCTCATACCCCATAGCTGCGGTGATCTTTTTCGCCAGCGTGGTGGTGCCGCTGGTGAAAATACTGGCGCTATTCTGGCTTTGCTATATGGTGCAGCGCGGCAATGTCACCTCCCCCCTTGGCAAGCTCAAACTCTATCGCATGACCGAATTTGTCGGACGCTGGTCGATGATCGACGTCTTCGTGGTGGCCATTCTGGCGGGCCTGATCCGGCTCGACAATCTGATGACCATCTACCCCGGCCCTGCGGCCGTCGCATTTGCAGGTGTGGTGCTGATCACCATGGTCGCCGCCATGAGTTTCGACTCCCGCCTGATCTGGGATTTACAACAAGGAGAACGCGAACGTGAGTGAGCGTAAAAAAAGGTGGAAACCGGGCTCTGACTTTCTGAGCTCTGCCGCCGCAATCTGGATGGTGCCCCTGCTGGCGCTGTTCATCGGTCTCTGGATGCTGTTCCAGCACTGGTACTCCCAGGGCCCCAGCTTCACCCTGACAGTCGCCACTGCCGAGGGCATAGTCGCTGGCAAGACGGTGATCCGCTCCCGCGAAGTGGACGTCGGCCGTATCGAGGCCGTCGAGCTGAGCGATGACTACAGCCATGCCGTGCTGAAAGGACGGCTGACCAATACCGCCTCCGGCATGCTGCGCGGTGACAGCCAGTTCTGGGTGGTCAAACCCAGAGTGGGCCGTGAAGGGGTATCGGGTCTGAGCACCCTGCTCTCCGGCGCCTATATCGAGCTAGCCCCCGGCAAGAAAGGTCGGGCGCGGGACGAATACGCCATGCTCGACAAACCGCCGCTCGCCTCCCTCGATGCCAAGGGGCTGCGTCTCACCCTCAGCAGTCGCGACACTCGCGCGCTCGGGGAAGGCTCCCCCATCAACTATCAGGGCTTCACCATAGGTCAGGTGGAAGAGGCGAAGTTCCTGCCCGAGAAGAGCGAGATGCAGTATCAAATCTTCATCCACGCCCCCTATGACATTCTGGTGAGCAGCAACTCCCGCTTCTGGATGACCCCGGGCTTCGAGGTCTCCATGAGCAGCGAGGGGATGAAGGTGAAGATGGATTCGCTGGAGAGCCTGATCGATGGCGGCATTACCATGGGTCTGCCACCCGGCTGGGCGCCTGGCGAACCGGTCAAACAGATGGAAGGGTTCACCCTGTTCCAGGATGAGGCGAGCGTGCTGGCCGGTAGTCTGGATCAGTTCATCGACTACGTCTTCCTGTTCGATGACAACGTGGGTGGCCTGCACCCGGGCGCGGCGGTGCAGTATCGCGGCATTCGGGTCGGTACCGTCATCTCCGCCCCCTACCTCATCGAGGACAAGGGCGTGCAGATCTTCAAGAGCCGCCAGATCCCGGTGCTGGCTCGCATCGAGGTACAGCGCCTCTCCCACCGCTATGCCAAGGCGGAGAAGGATCAGTGGCGTGCCCTGTTCGGCAAGCAGTTCAAGGAGGGGTTGCGTGCCAGCCTCAAGACCTCGAGCCTGCTGACCGGCGGCAAGATCATCGACCTCAACTTCTATCCGGACGCGCCACGTTTCGAACAGGCCAAGCTGGCCGGTTATCAGGTCTTCCCCACCGTGCAGGGCGGGCTGGATCAGATCGAGCGCAAGGTGAACCTCATCCTCGACAAGTTTGTCGACATGGACATGGCGACCACCCTGACCAAGGTCAACGGGTCACTGACCACCCTGGATGGCACCCTGAAGAACATCAGTGCAGTCAGCGCCAACCTGAACAAGCTCACTGCCAAGGATTCCACCCAGCAGCTGCCCGCCTCGCTCAACGAGAGCCTCAAGCAGTTGCAGGAGACCTTGCAGGCCTATGACGCCCAATCGCAGACCAATCAGGATCTGCGTCAGTCGGTGCAGACCCTCAATCAGTTGATGCGCGAACTGCAGCCGCTGGTGCACTCCCTCAACGAGCAGCCCAGCTCGCTGATCTTCGATCGCGCGCATCCATCGGACCCTGAGCCCAAGCGAGGCAAACAATGAAAAAACAGATCCTGACGCTGGCCCTGCTGGGCCTGCTGGCGGGTTGCAGCAGCCAGCCAAGCCTGCACTACTACTCGCTCGATGCAGACAGCCAGCAACCCGTGACGGCCCCGGCCCAACCGCAGCACCAGCTGGTGCTGCGCCCGGTGGCGCTGGCCAGCCAGCTCGACCGGATCAGTCTGGTCTATCAGCTGGAAGGACAAGAGCTCCACTTCACCGAGTACCATCGCTGGGCCGGTGCGCTGGACGATCAGCTCAACCAGCTCACCCTCAATGGCCTCTCCACCCGCCTGCCGGGCTGGGTGGTGCGGCAGGATGGCGCCCGCAAGGGGCCGGTGCTGACCATTCTGGTGGAGCGCTTTCAGGGCCGTCATGACGGCAGCGCCGTGCTGAGCGGTCGCTGGCGCCTGCTGGCGGAAGATGGCACCGTGCTGCGCGATGCTCCCTTCCGTCAGGAGCGAGTACTGCCGGCCGATGGCTACAACGCACTGGTGAACGAACTGGGTCAGGGCTGGCAACAGCTGCTCGACCAGATCGCCGCCGAGGTGCGCCAGAGCGCCAGCTAATCGCCCATCCGCCGATTGCAGAGATAAAAAAACGACGCCAGCTGGCGTCGTTTCACATTGCAGCCCCCCGCGAAAGAAAGTGTTGAGTCTAGTTTTGAATCTTCGCAATCTAGCTGAAACCTGATGTCATAACGGAGTAGCACATTTCCGATATTCTGAAGGACTGGCCCCCACCCGTTTTTTGAACACTCGCGAGAAATAGAGCTGATCGTCATAGCCTACCTGCTGTCCTATGGTCGCCACCGACAAGGGGGTAGTTTGAAGCAGAAGTTTGGCCCGCATGATCCGCTGATCTTCCCGCCAGCGCACTATGCTCACCCCCACCTGCTCGCGGAACAGGTGGGCCAACCGCGAGGGGGACAAGAAGACCTGCTCGGCCAGCGCCTCCACCGAGATCTCGGCGCAGAGGGACTCGCTCAAGATCTGGCACGCCTGGTGAACTCTGTGATCTATGGTGGGGTAGGCACTGAGGGAGGAGGCCTCGTAACAGCGGATGAGCAGCCGCTCCAGCAGGTTCATAGCGAGCTGCTCCGACATGGGTCTGAGCTGCTGGTGGGTCTCTTCGATGTCGAGGAAGAGGGCGTCAAATTCGGCGAGCAGCTGGCTGTCAGCCAGTTGCAATCGCCCCACCCGCTCCGTCACCTGAGGCCACTTGAGCCAGTCGGCCCAGTAGGCCCGCGGCCGGAAATAGACCCAGCGGTGATACCACTCTCGGGCATCCGGCGCCCGGCCGTAATAGTGCACGGCCGCGGGCGGGAACAGCAGCAGGTCGCCGGGCTCCACGGTGAAGGCATGATCCCCCTGAAAGATCTGCCCCTTGCCCCTGATGGTCAGGTTGACGATGAAACCTTTCATACCCTGGGGCCGGTCGATGATGAAGTCGAGGGCGCTCCCTTGCTCTATGGGGGTCATGCCCGAGACCAGGAAGACGTCGAAGGCGTAACCCGGCAACAGGGGATTGAGTTGTTTCGGCTTCTCTTTTTGCATCGAAGACATGGCGGAAAACAGCGCTTGGGTAAAAAAATCGGCTTGGGCCATTGTAGAGATCCGGCGTTGGAACAACCTATTTTCGCAAGCGGCCTGATGTGAATTTATTGAACTGGCTCACAGCTTGCGTGAAGGAGGCACCAGACCAGCGAAGGCCGACCTGATGCCTGAGGGCGCAACCGCTCAGACGCGCGCCTTGCGGACCTGTTTGTAGCGGTCGAACAGCACGGCGGCGAGCAGGATAAGGCCACGCACCACGTACTGAGCAAACGGGGAGATGTTGAGCAGGTTCATGGCGTTCTCCATCAGCCCCAGGATCAGCACCCCGGCGATGATGTAGGAGATCTTGCCGATCCCCCCCTTCATGGAAACCCCTCCCAGCACGCAGGCGGAGATCACCACCAGCTCGAAGCCAATGGAGGTCATCGGCTGACCCGAGGTCATGCGCGAGGCGAGTATGATGCCGGCGATGGAGGCAATCAGCCCGGTCATGGTGAAGATGATGATCTTGGTGCGCACCACGTTGACCCCGGCCAGACGCGCCGCCTCCTCATTACCCCCCATGGCCAGGGTGTTGCGGCCGAAGGTGGTCTTGTTGAGCAGCAGGCCAAACAGCACGAAGCAGACGGCGGTCAACCAGACCGGGGTCGGGATGCCGAGCAGGGCGGAGTTGCCGAGCTCGAAGAAACGCTCCTCGACGATGCCGACCGCCTTGCCGTCGGAGATGATGTAGCCCACCCCGCGCGCCATCTGCATGGTGGCGAGGGTGGTGATGAGGGCGTTGATCTTGAATTTGGCCACCACGATGCCGTTGATGAGGCCAAACAGCACCCCCACCGACATGCCGGCCAGGATGCCCACCGTGATGCTCTCGGTGGCGTTGATGCCCACCGCGCAGGCGACGCCGGAGCAGGCAACCACTGAGCCCACCGACATGTCGAACTCGCCGGAGGCGAGGCAGAACAGCATGCCGCAGGCCACCATGCCCGACATAGAGACGGCGAGCCCGAGCCCGCGCATGTTGATCAGGCTGGCGAAGTTGGGTACCAGCACGCAGGCCAGCAGGAACAGGATGGCGAAGATCACCAGCATGCCGTATTGATCCCAGACGCGGGCCAGTTGCAGGCGGGAGCCGCTGGCAGTCGCGGCGCTGGCGGCCTGGCCGACTGAGGTAGTAGTTGTCATGGTATTTCTCCTGAAAATTCCGGGTGCTATCTCGTTGCGGTCAGCAGATCAACGGACCGGCATGGCCAGATTGAGCGCCTTGACCTCGTTGGCCTCATCGTGGGAAAGCTCGCCGGCGATCTCCCCCTCCCGCATGACCATGATCCGGTCCGCGATGCCTAGCACTTCCGGCAGCTCGCTCGATACCACCACCACGGCGATGCCCACCTTGGCCAGATCGTAAATCACGTTGTAAATCTCGTTCTTTGCCCCGACGTCGATGCCGCGGGTCGGCTCGTCGAGCAAGATGACCTTCATGTCCTCGGAGAGCCAGCGCCCCAGAATGGCCTTCTGCTGGTTGCCACCAGAGAGGTTCATGATGGCCTGCTGGGGAGACGGGGTCTTGACCCGCATGTCGCGGATCCGCAGCCTCGCGTTCTCGTCCTCCCACTGCTGGTTGATCCAGAAGCCCCCCCACGCGTGGTGACGGCGGGCACTGATGTTGATGTTCTCCTGCACTGAGTGAATGGGGATGATGCCGAGCGCCTTGCGATCTTCGGTACAGAGCATGATGCCGCTGCGAATGGCGTCGATGGGGCTGCCGATGACCACCGGCTTGCCGAACACCGCTATCTCGCCGCAGTGCATCTTGTTGGCGCCGAAGATGAGCTTCATCAGCTCGCTGCGCCCGGCTCCCACCAGCCCGAAGATGCCGAGGATCTCCCCACGTTTGACCTCGAACGATACCGGTGCCTTGAGCCCTGGTCCCATCAGGTTATCTACCTTGAGGCCCGCCTCGCCGAGCGGCCTTGGGCTGTAGCCATAGATGTCGGTCAGCTCACGCCCCACCATGGTCTTGACCAGCAGATCCCGGTCCACCTCGGCCATGGAGGCGAAGGTGCGCACGAACTGGCCATCCTTGAATACCGTGATGGCATCGCACAGGGCGAAGATCTCGTCCATCCGGTGGGAGACGTAGAGAATGACCTTGCCCTCGTCACGCAGTTGTCGGATGACCCGAAACAGCTGCTCGATCTCGCGGGACGACAGGCTGCTGGTCGGCTCGTCGAAGGCGATGACGCTGGCATCCCGGGTCAAGGCCTTGGCGATCTCCACCATCTGCCACTGCCCCAGCGACAGGTACTTGAGCGGCGTCTCGGGGGAGACATCCATGCCGAGGCGCGCCAGCTGCTTAGCCGCATCCTGATAGAGCTTCTCCCGATCGATGACCCCGCGCCGGGTCGGCAGTTGACCGAGGTAGATGTTCTCGGCCACCGTCATCTCGGGCACCAGGTGCAACTCCTGATAGATGATGGCGATCCCGCTCTCCAGTGCATCGACCGTGCTCTGAAAGACCCGCTCCTGGCCGGCCAGCTTCACCACCCCGGTGGTGGGCGACTGGAAACCGCTCAGGATCTTGAGCAGGGTGGACTTGCCTGCGCCGTTTTCCCCCATCAGCGCGTGCACCGTGCCATGCTGGCAGGAGAAGGAGACGTTCTTCAGCGCCTTGACGCCGGGAAACTCCTTGCTGATGCCACAAAACTCTAGATAAGGAACTGACTGATTCATGTTTCACTCCAGCCGACCGGCATGGCGTGCTTCGCCATGCCGGTCTCGGTGTCAGGGTTTAAATGGCGTCAATCACAGACCTTTCTTCTGCAGCTCGACCTTGAAGTTGTCGCGGGTGATGAGCACCACGTCGGTCACCTCGGTGAACTTGGCCGGTTCGGCGCCGTTGACTACCCAGTCATGGAGCATCTGGATGCTCTTGTAACCGTGCACGTCCGGGCTGGGCAACAGGGAGCCCAAGAAGCCGGTGGCGCTGGACTTGGAGAGCTCGTTCACCGCATCCACCCCGTTGATGCCTATGCCGATGACATTCTCGGCCTTGAAGCCCTGCCCTTCGGTGGCGCGCACGCCGCCCAGAACTGTGTTGTCATTCATGCCGACGATGAGCCAGTTCTTCACCTCGGGGTGCTGCACCAGCATGGAGTTGGCGGCATCCAGCGCCCCCGGAATGTCGTTGGCCTTGGTGGGTGAGCGGTAGATCTGGCCTTCGGGGAAACCGGCGGCCTTGAGCGCGCTCAGGGAACCTTCGACCCGGCGACGGGCAGTGTCGAGCTCGTCGGCGGTGATGGCGAGCACCCCGGTCGCCTTTACGTCCCACTGGCGCTTTTGCATCTCCTTGTAGAGCTCCTGGCCCTGACGCTCGCCAATCTTGGTGGCGGCCATCATCACCAGCGGCACCTGCTCCATGGGCTGGCCCTTGGCGTTGACGAACTGGTCGTCCACCGTGATGACCTTCAGATCCATGCTGTTGGCTTTGGCCATGATGGCGGCACCGAGTTTGGGATCCGGGGTACAGATGACGAAGCCCTTGGCGCCATTCGCCGCCAGACTGTCGATGGCATTGAGGGTCTTCTCCCCGTCGGGGACGGCTATCTTGATCACCTCGAAGCCCAGATCCTTGCCCGCCTTGTCGGCGAAGTTCCACTCGGTCTGGAACCAGGGCTCCTCGGGCTGCTTGACCAGGTAGCCCAGCTTCAGCGCTTCGGCCGAGAAAGCAGAATTTGCCATACCAAGGGCGAACCCCATCGCGATCATGCCTTTAACGATTTTGTTCATGCGAGTGTCTCCAGGTGTTCTATCAATCCATGTATCCACGCAGTGCTGCTCATTGAGTCAATCAAATCGCAGCCATATAAAAACATGCTTAAACAGGACGTTATTGTTGTTGCTGGTTGAGCGAACCAAGTTGTAATCGTTTTCACATGGAAAAATGGAGAGCAGGATCACGCCATGAAATTGCAGCCGTTTTGTCTATGTTTTCAGCAAAATAATCACATATCCGATCTTCGATGGCCGTCACCCTCTTGCCGGCATAGCGTTTAAATCCATATTTCCAGCAGCCAATGGCTAACCGCCCGTCCGGTCCATCTCCTATGGTTCCTCCCCAGTCACCCCTCATTGATGGTCAGGAGCACTTATGTCTGAGCACCCCAGGTCCGAGCAGATCACCATCGGACTCGATTTCGGCAGCGATTCGGTCAGGGCACTCGCCGTGCGCTGCCACGACGGCGCCGAGCTGGCGACCCATGTCGTCTATTACCCGCGCTGGCAGGCAGGCCACTACTGCCAACCGGTCAACAACCAGTTCCGCCACCACCCCCTCGACTATCTAGAGTCCATGGAGCAGGCGGTGGTGGCGGTGGTGAGCCAGCTCACGCCGAGTCAGCGCACCGCCGTGCGAGGCATCGGGGTGGATAGCACCGGCTCCACGCCAGCCCCCATCGACAAGGAAGGGCGTGTGCTGGCCCTGCGCCCGGAGTTTGCCGACAACCCCAACGCCATGTTCGTGCTGTGGAAGGATCACACCGCCATCGAGGAGGCCGAGGCCATCACCGCCCTGTGCCACGGCGGCCAGTTCCCCGACTACAGCCGCTACATCGGCGGGGTCTACTCCTCCGAGTGGTTCTGGGCCAAGATCCTGCACGTCTCCCGCAGTGACGCAGCGGTGCGCGCCGCCGCCTGCAACTGGGTCGAACTGTGCGACTGGGTCCCCGCCATCCTGAGCGGCACCCAGGCCCCGGCCGACATCCGGCGCGGACGCTGCTCCGCCGGCCACAAGTCCCTCTGGCACCCGAGCTGGGGCGGCCTGCCCCCCGCCGAGTTTCTCAACGCGCTGGATCCGCTGTTGACCGAGGATCTCGACACCCCGCTCTTTACCGACAGCTGGACCGCCGATCTGCCGGTCGGCACCCTGACCCCCGAGTGGGCGGAGCGGCTGCATCTCTCCTGCGAGGTGGTGATCGCCGGCGGCGCCTTTGACTGCCACATGGGGGCGGTGGGGGCCGGGGCCGGCAAAAATGCGCTGGTCAAGGTGATCGGTACCTCCACCTGCGACATCCTGATCGCCGACGAGGCCACCATCGGCGATCGGACCATTGCCGGGATTTGTGGCCAGGTGGACGGCAGCGTGGTGCCGGGCATGGTGGGGCTGGAGGCGGGACAATCGGCATTCGGCGACATCTATGCCTGGTATCAGCGCCAGCTCAGCTGGCCGCTGGAGAGCCTCGCCGCCCAGTATCCGGAGCTGCGCACCGCCATCGAGGCCCACAGGCGAGATCTGCTGCCAAGCCTCGCCGCCGCCTGGGAGCAGCAGCGCGATCTGGCCCACCTGCCGGTGGTGCTCGACTGGTTCAACGGTCGCCGCACCCCATACGCCAACCAGCGCCTGCAGGGCACCGTCACCGGGCTCAACCTCGGCACCGATGCGCCCGATCTGTTCGGTGCCCTGGTGGCCTCCACCGCCTTCGGGGCCCGCAGCATCATGGAGTGCATGACCAGTCAGCAGGTGCCGGTGGAGCAGGTGATCGCCCTCGGCGGCATCGCCCGCAAGTCGGCCACCGTGATGCAGACCTGCGCCGACGTGATGAACAGGCCCATCCAGGTGGTGGCCTCGGATCAATGCTGCGCCCTGGGGGCGGCCATCTTTGCCGCCGTGGCGGCCGGGATCCACGCCGATGTGGCCAAGGCCCAGCACCACATGGCGAGCGCCGTGGAACGCACCCACCAGCCTGACCCTGAGCGGGTTGCCGAATATGAGCGCCTCTACCAGCGCTACCTCGCCTGGGGCGCCGCCGCCGAGCCGCTCTACAACTGGGGGGTACCGGCATGAACCTCAAGATGCTCAAGGAGCAGGTGCTCATCGCCAACCTGGATCTGCCGCGCCACGAGCTGGTGACCTTCACCTGGGGCAACGTGAGCGGCATCGACAGAGAGCGCAATTTGGTGGTGATAAAGCCAAGCGGCGTCAGTTACGAGCGGATGCTGCTAGAAGACATGGTGGTGCTGGATCTGGCCGGCAAGCAGGTGGAAGGCACCTTGCGCCCCTCCTCCGACACCGCCACCCACCTGGTGCTCTATCGCGCCTATCCCGAGCTTGGCGGCGTGGTGCACACCCACTCCACCCACGCCACCGCCTGGGCCCAGGCGGGGCGCCCCATCCCCATTTTCGGCACCACCCAGGCCGACTACTTTCACGGCGAAATCCCCTGCTCCCGCCTGCTCACTCCGGGCGAAGTGGAGGAGGATTACGAGGGGCTGACCGGTCATCTCATCGTCGAGACCCTCAAGCAGACCCCCATCCTCACCATGCCGGGGGTGCTGGTGGCCAACCACGGCCCCTTCAGCTGGGGCAAGAGCGCCGAGGACGCGGTGCACAACGCCGTAGTACTGGAAGAGGTGGCACGCATGGCCTTGCTCACCGGCCAGATCAACCCCGCAGCCCGCCCCTTGCCCGATTACCTGCTGGAGAAGCACTACCAGCGCAAACATGGCAAACACGCCTATTACGGCCAGACAAAAGCGTAAAAAGAGGACACCAAGATGGAATTGATGAAACAGCTGGAAGTGTGGTTCCTAGTCGGCAGCCAGCACCTGTATGGCGCCGCCACCCTGAAGCAGGTGGCCGATCACGCCCACACCATCACCAGCCAGCTCAACGAGCACGCCGGCCTGCCGGTCAAGATCGTGCTCAAACCCACCGGCACCACCCTCGACGAGATAAGCGCGGTGGCCCGCGATGCCAACCACGATGAGCGCTGCGCCGGGCTCATGGTGTGGATGCACACCTTCTCCCCCGCCAAGATGTGGATCCCGGCCCTCAGTCAGTTGCAAAAACCCCTGCTGCAGTTCCACACCCAGTTCAACCGGGATCTGCCGTGGAGCGAGATCGACATGGACTTCATGAACCTGAACCAGACAGCCCACGGCGGCCGTGAGTTCGGTTTCATGGGAGCACGGCTGCGGCTGCCGCGCACCGTGGTGGTCGGTCACTGGCAGGATGAAGAGGCCCACCGCAAGCTGGGCAACTGGATGCGGGTCGCCGCCGCCATTCACGACAGCCGCCACCTGAAGATCGCCCGCTTTGGCGACAACATGCGCAACGTGGCGGTCACCGAGGGCGACAAGATTGAGGCCCAGATCCAGTTCGGCTATCAGGTGAACTACCACCCGGTCGGCGATCTGGTGAAGGTGATCGACGCCGTGCCTGCAAGCGATATCGAGGCGCTGCTGGCCGAATACGAAGAGAGCTACACCCTGACCGAGGCAGTGCGGGCGGGCGGGCCGCTTCGCGCCTCCCTCTATGAGGCGGCGCGCCAGGAGCTGGGGATGAAAAAGTTCCTCACCGAGGGTGGCTTTGGTGCCTTCACCACCACCTTTGAAGACCTTCACGGCCTGCACCAGCTGCCGGGGCTCGCCTGCCAGCGCCTGATGCAGCAAGGCTTCGGTTTCGGCGCGGAAGGGGACTGGAAGACCGCGGCCCTGCTGCGCACCCTCAAGGTGATGGGGGCCGGTCTTGTGGGCGGCACCTCCTTCATGGAGGACTACACCTACCACCTGGAGGCAGGCAACAACCTGGTGCTGGGGGCCCACATGCTGGAGGTGTGCCCCTCCATCGCCGCCGGTAAACCCGTGCTGGATGCCCAGCATCTGGGCATAGGCAAGAAGGCCGACCCGGCACGCCTGCTGTTTGCCGCCCCCGCCGGCAAGGCGGTCAACGCCAGCCTGATCGATCTGGGCAACCGCTTCCGGCTGGTGGTCAATCAGCTGGAAGTGGTGGACTTGCCAGAAGCCATGCCCAAACTGCCGGTGGCGAGCGCCCTGTGGCAGCCCATGCCGGACCTGCAGACCAGTGCCGAGGCCTGGATCCTGGCCGGGGCCGCCCACCACTCTGTATTCACCCAATCGGTGGACATAGCGCAGCTGCGCACCTTCGCCGACATCATGGGTATCGAGTTCGTGGTGATTGACGAGCACACTCGCATCCCCGAGCTCAAGCAGACGCTGCTGTGGAATGAGGTGTACTACAAAGTGTGCAACTAATTAACCACTGGATGACTCACGATTTGTCACAGTGGATCTCTGCCCATATAAAAAAACGACGCCAGCTGGCGTCGTTTTTTATGGGCGAGTGTCAGGCGATGACTCACGCCTTGGCGGGCTGGCTCAGGCGAGCAACCGCTTCGACGTGCATGGCGTGGAGGAGGAACATGTCAATCGCTCCGCGCCAATGTCCGATTACGCTTTCGCTGGCAAGCTCAGGCGGGCAACCGCTTCCACATGCATGGAGTGCGGGAACATATCGACCGGTTGCACCTCGTCCAGCACGAAGCCCTGCTTGACCAGCCAGGCAAGATCGCGGGCCAGGGTCTGCGGGTTGCAGGAGACATAGACCAGACGACGAGGCGCCATGGCGACCAGGGTCTGCAGCACCGCCTTGTCACAGCCTTTGCGGGGCGGATCCATTACCACCACGTCAGCGGTCACGCCCTGGGCGTGCAGCTCGGGCATCAGCTGCTCGGCCTTGCCAACGTGGAATTCGGTGTGCTCGATGCCGTTGAGGGCGGCGTTGCGGCGGGCATCGCTGATGGCGCTCTCCACCGACTCGATCCCGACGACCTTGGCGGCCTTGCCAGCCAGAAACAGGGAGATGGTGCCGATACCGCAATAGATATCGAACACCGTCTCGTTACCGGTCAGCTCGGCATACTCGAGGGCGCTGGAGTAGAGCACATCGGTCTGGGTCGGGTTGTTCTGGAAGAAGGAGAGGGGCGAGATCTCGAACTCGAGTTCGTGGATCTTGTCGCGGATCACCCCTTCGCCGAGCAGCACCCGGTTGGTCGCGCCCAGAATGCGGTTGGTGCGCTCATCGTTGATGTTCTGCACCAAGGTTGTGACCGGCAGATCGCTCAGGGCTGCCAGCAGCTCGGCTTCGAACGGCAGCTCCTCGCCCAGGGTCACCAGCACCACCATCAGTTCGCCGCTCTTGAAGCCCTTGCGGGTCATCAGGTTACGCACGCAGCCACTGTGGTTTACTTCGTCATAGGCGGCGATGTCGTGCTCGCGCATCCAGTTGCGCACCCGGGCGTTTAGCTCGACGTGCAGCGGATCCTGCACCGCACAGTCATCGGCGGTGATGAGATCGTGGGAGTGCTTGCGATAAAAACCGATCTCGGCACCGGCGTCGCAGCCACGCACCGCATATTGCGCCTTGTTGCGATAGGCGAACGGGCTCTCCATACCGAGGATCGGGTTGACCTTGGTCTCCCCCAGCCCGACCTGTTCCAGTGCACTCTGCACCAAGGCCTGCTTGAGCTTGAGCTGGGCCGGATAGGCCAGCGGACGCACCTGACAGCCACCGCACTCGGTGTTGGGGCAGAAATCGGCAACCCGATCGGCAGAGGGCTGGAGCAGCTCGGCAACCTTGCCGTGCAGATAGTTCGGCTTGACCTCGGTCAGCTCCACCAGCGCCTGCTCACCGGGCAGCAGACCTTCGACAAACAGGGGGCGATCGAACAGGCGTCCTTTGCCATCTCCTTTGTCGGTCAGTTCCAGGATCTCGATCTGGTGTTGATGTCCCACTAACGGCATGAGCGGCTCCAAAAGTACTAAAAATGGGGGGTGATGAACGCGGCAGAGCCATGCCCATCGAGAAAAGGTGGCAGAGTTTAGCGGAGATCCGGCCAAATTGCAGGCATAAAAAGCCTGCTTGTTGCAATGGTCATTACCCCAGGCTATCTGCCGGGCGTTGTCACCTTTCGGGCTGCGGCAAATTTAGCCCTTGGGCCATAACGCCCAGCCTGTTAAAATTCCGCCCTTGAAATTATCCTGGGCCCCGCGCCCGTTCTAGCTAAGGTCTACCGCGATGCGTACCAGCCAATATCTGCTTTCCACTCTCAAGGAAACCCCCTCCGACGCTGAAGTTGTCAGCCACCAGCTGATGCTGCGCGCCGGGATGATCCGTAAACTGGCCTCCGGCATGTATGCCTGGTTGCCAACCGGTCTGCGGGTACTGAAGAAAATCGAGAACATTGTTCGCGAAGAGATGAACAATGCTGGTGCCGTCGAAGTCTCCATGCCAGTAGTGCAACCCGCCGAGCTGTGGCAGGAGTCCGGCCGCTGGGATGACTACGGTCCCGAGCTGTGCCGTCTGACCGACCGCCACAACCGTCCCTTCGTGCTGGGCCCGACCCACGAAGAGGTGATCACTGCGCTGGTGCGTTACGAAGTGAACAGCTACAAGCAGCTGCCGCTCAACCTCTACCAGATCCAGACCAAGTTCCGCGACGAAGTGCGCCCCCGTTTCGGCGTGATGCGTGGCCGCGAATTCCTGATGAAGGATGCCTACTCCTTCCACATCGACAAAGAGTCTCTGGTCGATACCTACGAGAAGATGCACGCCGCCTACTGCAAGGCGTTCACCCGCATGGGCCTGAACTTCCGTCCGGTGCAGGCCGATACCGGCTCCATCGGTGGTACCGGTTCCCACGAATTCCAGGTGCTGGCCGAGAGCGGTGAAGATCTGATCGCCTTCTCCGATAGCTCCGATTACGCCGCCAACATCGAGATGGCCGAAGCGCTGGCACCGGCTGGTGAGCGCGCTGCAGCCACCGCAGCCCTGACCAAGGTTGCCACCCCGAACGTCCACACCATCGACGAAGTGGCCGCCTTCCTGAACGTGGCTCCGACCGCCATCGCCAAGACCCTGCTGGTACTGGCAGAGGAAGATGAGCACGGCAAGCAGGCCGTCATCGCGCTGGTACTGCGTGGCGACCACGAACTGAACGAAATCAAGGCAGAGAAACTGGCTGGCGTGGCCAACCCGCTGACCTTCGCCAACGACGAGCAGATTAAAGCTGCCGCCGGTTGCGATGCAGGTTCCATCGGCCCGGTCGGCTTTGCCGGTCGCATCATCGTCGATCGCAGCGCCGCCCATCTGGCGGACTTCGTCTGCGGCGCCAACGAGACCGGCTTCCACCTGACCGGTGCCAACTGGGATCGCGACATCGCTTCTTACGAAGTTGCCGACCTGCGCAACGTGGTAGAAAGCGACCCGAGCCCGTGCGGCCAGGGCAAGCTGCTGCTCAAGCGCGGTATCGAAGTGGGCCACATCTTCCAGCTGGGTACCAAATACTCCGAAGCGATGAAGGCGAGCGTGCTGAACGAAGCTGGCAAGTCCGTTACTATGGAGATGGGTTGCTACGGTATCGGGGTTTCCCGTCTGGTGGCCGCCGCCATCGAGCAGAACAACGACCAGTACGGCATCATCTGGCCGGACGCCATCGCTCCGTTCGAAGTGGCCATCGTGCCGATGAACATGCACAAATCCGAGCGCGTGGCCGAGCAGGTACAGCAGTTCTACGCCGAGCTGAAAGCCGCTGGTGTGGACGTGCTGTTCGACGACCGTAAAGAGCGCCCGGGCGTGATGTTCGCCGACATGGAGCTGCTGGGCATCCCGCACGCCATCGTCATCGGCGATCGCGGTCTGGACAACGGCGTGGTGGAGTACAAGTGCCGCCGCACCGGCGAGAAGCAGGAAGTGGCCATCAGCGACATCGTCGCCATGATCAAGGCCAAGCTGGGCCGTTAATTCCGCCCTCTTCCCGATATAAAAAAGCGCGCCATTTGGCGCGCTTTTTGTTTCTGTATGTTCTGACGACGGCAACCGGATGAAGGGTTGCCTCAGGGATTGCGACCGATAAAGAGATCGGTCACGTGGCAGCTGCTTCTGGCTTCCAACGCGTCGAGCATATAGGCCGCCGCATCTTCCGGGGTCATGAAGCCACTCGGGTCCACGTGATCCGAGTTGTCCCAGAATTCGCTGCGGATCCCGCTCGGATAGAGGTTGACCAGCCGCAGTGGCGAGCCTTTCAGCTCGGCGCGCAAGGATTCGAGAAAGCCGCGCATCCCCCATTTGGAGGCGCAGTAGAGGCTCTCGTTAGCCTTGCCCACCTGAGCGGCGGAGGAGAGCACATTGGCCAGCACTCCGCCTTTCTCCCCGATAAGCCGCACCGTCTGCTGGGCCACCAGAATGGTGGAGATGAGATTGCTCTCCACCACCCGGCGGATCTGCTCGGCGGTGTAGACACCGACCGGGCCAAACTCGCCCACCCCGGCGCAGTGGATCACCATGTCGGGCTGCCCGCCCCACTCCACCGCAGCGGCGAAGGCAACATCGACCTCTTCATGGTGCGCCAGATCGGCCGCGATGCCGATCACCGCGCTGCCGAGCAGTTGTTCCTGCTCCTGCAGTCGCTGATAACGGCGCCCCATCATGGAGACCTGATGGCCCCGCTCAACCAGTCCGATAGTCAGCGCCCGGCCGAGACCGGAACCGGCACCTGTCACTATGATGTGGCCCATTATCGCTCCTCGTCATCAGTTGACGGTCAGATTAGAAAGTGAATTCATCGCCCATGAACCATCCATCGACAGAATGCTCTGATAGATGTTGGCGAAGAATTTCACCCCCGTTGTCAGACAACGTCAGATTAGAAAGTGAATTCGCCGCCCATGAACCAGCCATCGACAGACTGGTCGATATTGGCGAAGTCGACCTTGGCTTCACGCCAGCCGGCGCGCAGCTTGATCGGCATGGAGGAGAACTTGTAGGAACCACCCAGACGGTAGTCATAGTTGTCCGCATCGTGAGTGCGCAGATCACCGAAGAAGGCGATGCCGGTGCCCGGGATCTTCACTTCACTGCCGGCATAGGCCATCAGGGTATCTTCGTCATAACCCTTGCGGCCGAAGTAGACCTGCTCGCCATCGTAGTGACGACCGGTCATCCCCAGATCGATCTTGAACAGATCGTTGTTGAACAGACGGTAGTAGAGGCTCAGATCGTAGGCGGTCAGATCGTTCTTGAAGTTGCCGCCGGAGGTGCTGAAATCGGAGACTTCAAACTTGGCGTTCGGCAGGAAGATGATGCCGTGTTCCAGTTGCAGATAGCCGTTCCAGTTGTAACTGTCGTCATAGCTGCCATCAGCACTGGTGCCATAAGCCTGACCACTGCCCTTGGCGGCCCATACGTCGGCACCGGCGGCAAAACGCCAGTCGTCAGCGGCCATGGCACTCTGGCTGCACAGAGCCAGCACAAAACCGGCAATCAGCGTCTTTTTCATTACGTCACTTCCTCTTGCATACATGGAAAAGAGCACTATTTTACTCGGTGCAGCCAAAATACCCAGCGTCAATCCTGAACAAACGACGACAAATGTCAGTGCTTCATATGCTTCATCTCTGCCATCGGCTCAATCGGCTTCACCGGCAGTGACAGATCCAGCTTCTGACCATCATCCATGGTGAGGGTGAGCGGGAAAGGGGTCTGCTCGGAGAGCGTGCCCACCTCGAACAGCATGATGTGCAGGCTGCCCGGTTTCAGCACCGCTTCGCCCTTGGCCGGGATCTCGATATTCTCGACCTGACGCATCTTCATCACGCCATTTTCGTGCAGATGAGTGTGCAGCTCGGCACGCCCGGCCGCAGCAGAAGCCGCCGCCACCAGCTTGACCGGCTGGTCGGCGTCATTCTTGAGCACCATAAAGGCGGCAGTGTTGGGGGAGCCCGGCGGCAACAGGCGCACATAGCCGTCGACAGCCTCGACCTTGGCCAGTGCAGGCGCCGTCATACCCAGAACCAGCAGAGAATAAAACGCACGTTTAAACATGGTTGAAATCCTTTTATGATGTTGTTAAACGGCGCCAAGGTTACCCCAGCAGCAACCTTTTTTGCACCTTTCAATAACAAGGATTTAGACATGGCCCCCATTCTCATTGCCGAGCAGCAGGATGGCTTGCTCACCCTGACCCTCAACCGCCCCGACAAACGCAACGCTCTCAATACCGAGCTCTATAAGCAACTGGTGGCAGCGCTGCGAGAGGCGGCAGCCGATGAGGAGGTGCATGTCCTGCTGTTGCAGGGGCAGCAGGATTGCTTTACCGCGGGCAATGATCTGGCCGACTTTATGGGCAAGAGCTCGCTGGAGCCCGACGACCCCATCCTGCAGTTCCTCCACACCCTTGCCGACTTCCCCAAACCCGTGATCGCCGCCGTTGCGGGCCCGGCAGTGGGGATTGGCACCACCATTCTGCTGCACTGCGATATGGTCTATCTGGCGGATAACGCCCGCTTGCAGCTCCCCTTCGTCGAGCTGGGGCTGGTGCCGGAGTTTGCCTCCAGCCTGCTGCTGCCGCGTCTGGTGGGGCACCTCAAGGCGGCGGAGCTGTTGCTGCTGGCCGAGGCGATGGATGCCGAGGAGGCGCTGCGATTCGGGCTCGCCAACAAGGTGGTGGCGGCCAATGGAGTGCTCTCCTTTGCCCGCGAGCAGGGGCTGAAGCTGGCGGCCAAGCCGCCCAGAGCGCTGCAAAAGAGCAAGGCTCTGCTGAAACAGGAGCTCAAACAGGCGGTGCACTTTGTCATCGATCTAGAGGCGCGCGCCTTCGCCCAGGCACTGCAAGGGGAAGAGGCGCAGCAGCGGATCGCCCAAAAACTCAAACAGCGGAGCTGAGCCGCGCCCACATCCGTTCAGTTGAGGCGAAAACGGCCGATCAGCTCGCAGCCCTGTACCTTGTCCTGCAACTGGATCAGCCGGGCAATTTCCGGATTCGGGTGGCGCTTGAGAAAGGCGAGCAGGGCCCCACGGCAGCAACCCAGCTCGCTGATCAGTGCCTCGCACTCCCGGTTGGGGCATTGTGGCACCAGCGCCGTGACCAGCTCGGAGGCGAGTTTCAGGTAGCGCAGCTCGTAAGTCGGCTCATCCATCGCCCGCCAGAAGTCGGCCAGCCGGTGGCAGGTGGCGACTCGCATGGTGGCCAATTCGGTCAACTCGACCTGGGTCATCTCGTAAACATCCCCCAGCGCCTGCTGATAAAAGCAGATCGCAGCCCCCAGCGAACCGGCCTGCCAGGCACGCTCCGCCTCCAGCATGTATCGTTGCCAACTTTGCGGTGTCATCTCACTCTCCCGAGTCCGTCATGGTGGGAGTGTTATCATGGCTAATTGAGAATAAATATCAACCAGAGGGTTAGTGCAGGATCTCTGCGCAACCTTGGCAAACCCGGCGCCCGACCTTATGATCGTGCCCTTCCACCCTTCTTTGGAGCACACCACAATGCGACCTCGCCTCCCGCAGATGCTGGGCTGCTCCCTGCTCTGCGTGCCCCGCATGCTGGTCTGGATCTATTAGCTGCGCTCAAGCGAACGCAACCCATCCGATCCATTCAGCAAAGGAGTACCAACATGAACCCCTGCCAACACTGGTCGCAGGTCGAATACCTGCACCTGACGGTGACCAACCCCAATATCTGCCTCAAGGGGCAGCACAGCTACTACTCGGGTGCCTGGGATGGCCCCTTCGAAGAGGTGGCGGTGCGCTACCTCCATGGCGATCCCTTCAGCCGCAGCCCGGACACCGGCTGGGAGCCGCTCTGGCATATCGACCGGCTCCATATCGGCGACTATGTGCAGATTGCCGCCGGGGTAAAGATCATCATGGGCGGCAACCACACCCACAACACGTCCTTCATCAGCACCTATCCGTTCGCCGATCTGGCGGCGCTCAAGCGCAGCTACCGCCCCGCAGGCGATACCCGCATCGGCAACGATGTCTGGATCGGCATGGAGGCGATGATCATGCCCGGTGTCACTATTGGCGATGGCGCCATCATCGCCGCCCGTTCGCTGGTCAATCAGGATGTGCCGCCCTATGCCATGGTGGCGGGCACCCCAGCCAGGGTGGTGCGGATGCGCTTTGGCGAGGAGGAGATTGCCCGGCTACAGGCCCTCGCCTGGTGGGATTGGCCGGATCAACAGCTCAACGATCTGCTACCGCTGATCCAGCAAGGTGAAGTCGCCCTGCTTGAGCAGGCGGCTGCCCACTGGGCGGAGCGCCATGAGTGACCACCGCCAGCCAGCAGTAACAAGCTGACAGCAGAAGGGCGACCCCGGGGTCGCCCTCTTTTATCTCCGGCATGCTCTGGATGCCCTCATCGCACATCCACTCACTGCGCGCTTTTGGACTGGTTGAGGCTGCACTGCTTGCCGGGATAACCGGGTAGATCCTTGGCATCGCTGCCGCAGGCGAGCCGTTTGGCCTGTTGCAGGCGGGCCGCCAGATTGGCGCTGTCCACCGGCATCCACTGCATCTGCTTGCCGAGCCAGCTGGCCCAGGCAAACTCGACGAAATAGACCTGTTTGTCCTTGCGAAAGTAGCCCGCATTCTGCAGCAGTCCGGCGAGGGTGCGATAGGGGTAATCAGGCAGCTTGTCGATGCTGCTCGGCAACTGCTCCGGGGTCAGCGGCTGCCCCTTCTCATCCTTGAGCCAGGCCCAGTGGTTGTTCTGCATCTGACTCCAGAAGTTGGCTTTATCCTGCAGACGGCCAATCACCTTGACCCGGGCATCCTTGACGCCCTGCTGCCACAACGCCTTGGTGAGATGGTGGCGGTCCACCAGCCAGTAGCTGCCATCCGGCGCAATCACCACGGGGATCTCTTTCTTTTTCATCAACTTGTCGAGCTGCTTTGCGCTCATGCCAGCCAATGTGGCCTGGGTTTCATCGACCTGGATCTGGCCGACGCCCCCCTGGGTCGGGTGCAAGGCATCGATGCCGATCTCGCACCAGTTGCCCACCGCCGTGTCGCTCTGGCACGGGGCCAACGCCCAGGCACCCTGGCTCAACACACAGGCCAGCAATAACCATGCTTTCATCGTTTGACACTCCTCACCACATTGAACTGCACAGACGCCGGGAACGCTCTTCTACCCCGATTGGGAGTGAGAGTCGAATGCTGGCGGTCAGACCAGCAAACGGGATATCATGATTTCCCATCTGTCGGCGATATTTTCTCGCCGAGTTTTCTCCCCGCTTCACACTATTTGAAGGATCCGACCCATGAAAGGATGGAGCCCCTTGCTGGCCCTGCTGGGCTGTGCTGCTGTCCAGGCTGCCGATATTCCCGCCGGAACACAACTCGCCGCCGAGCAGATTGTCGTTCGCCACCTCAAGGATGAACCTGCGAGCCTGAGCCCGCTCAAGCTGGTCGGCCTGCCGGAGTTGCAGGTACTGCGGGATCTGTTCGAGGGGCTGCTGACCCAGGGGCCAGATGGCAAACCGGTTGCTGGGGTGGCGGCCAGCTGGGAGAACAAGGGCAACCAGTTCTTTACCTTCCATCTGCGCCCGGATGCGCGCTGGTCCAACGGCGATCCGGTCAAGGCCGGTGACTTCGTCTACGGCTGGCGCAAGCTGGTCGACCCGAAAGAGGCGGCCACCTTCGCCTGGTTTGCCCAACTGGCCCGTTTCGACAAGGTGGACGAAATAGTCGCTGGCAAATTGCCTGCCAGCGAGCTGGGGGTCAAGGCCCTCGATGACCACACCCTGCAGGTGACCCTCTCCCAGCCGGTGCCCTACTTCCTGAACCTGCTGAGCCACCCCAGCCTGTCGCCGCTCCATCAAGCCAGCATCGAGCAGTACGGCAACCTGTGGACCCAACCCGGCAAACTGGTGGGCAACGGTGCCTTTGTGCTGAACAATCGGGTGGTCAACGAGAAGCTGGAGCTGACCCCCAACCCTTATTACTGGGATCGGGCCCATACCGTATTGACAAAGGTGATCTTCATGCCTATCAATCAGGAGAGCGCGGCCACCAACCGCTATCTGGCGGGCGATCTGCATATCACCGAATCCTTCCCCAAGGAGCAGTACGCCAAGCTGAAGCAGCAGATCCCGAATGAGGTCTACACCCCGGATCAGCTCGGTACCTACTACTACGCCTTCAATACCCGTCAGGCACCACTGAACGATGTGCGGGTGCGCAAAGCGCTCTCCTACACCATCGACCGCGCCCTGATCGCCGACAAGGTGCTCGGTACCGGCGAGAAACCGGCTTATCACTTCACTCCGGATGTGACCGCCAGCTTCACCCCGGCCGCCAACTTGCTCTCCACCAGCAGCCAGCCGGCGCTGGACAGCAAGGCCAAGTCCCTGCTCAAGGAGGCCGGTTACGGCCCGGACAAGCCGCTCAAGCTGACCCTGCTCTACAACACCGCGGAAATTCACAAGAAGATGGCACTGGCGATTGCCAGCATGTGGAAGCAGAAGCTGGGCGCCGAGGTCGAGCTGACCAATCGGGAGTGGAAAACCTATCTCGACAGTCGCCAGAGCGGTCAGTTCGAGGTGATCCGCTCCTCCTGGGTCGCAGATTACAACGACCCGTCAGCGTTCCTTGGCCTTTGGGGCTCCCGTCACAGCGGCAATATGGCAGGCTTTGCCAATGCCCGTTATGACCAGCTGCTGGCAGAGGCGGCCAGCACTCAGGATGTCGCCAGCCGTAGCAAGCTGTTTGGCGAGGCGGAAGCGATCCTGCTGGATCAAGCCCCCATCGCCCCCATCTACCAGTACACCAATGCCCGACTCATCAAGCCATGGCTCAAGGGCTACCCCATCAACAACCCGGAGGATGTGGCCTACAGCCGCCAACTCTACCTCGTCAAACACTGACACCGGCCACAACGATGCGAGGCCCCGCTGGGCCTCGCTATTGATACTGTTCACACCACGATTTCCAGCCTAAAATGCCGCCCCTTCTGTTCAATTAATCTTCAATACCCAGTCAGACATGCGTTATTTGATACTGCTCTCGTTGTTGTGGACCCTGCCTGCACAGGCCAACAGCGAATCCCAATGCCAGCAAGAGTTTGTCGGCTGGATGCTGCATCAGCAGCAACAGTTCAGTGATCGCAAGTCTGACAAGATGGAGCGGCGCCGGGCCGAGCGGGCCATCGAGTTGGCTCGTCAGGAGTACGACAAGCAGGCCAGCTTCTGCAAAACCATGCAGCTTGTACATGAGTACAAAGATGATGATCCTCGCCTCGCCCCAAGAAAGGGTGAAGTTCACGATTTCACACCGGCCAGCTGACCCTTACTTCATCAATTCATTGTGTTGATTAATTGACCCAAGCCAAGTTCGGGTCACTGAAGAGCCTTAGAATGATTAACTGAGAACGACAATAAAAAACATAGTTATCAGTTATTTGGCTTTTTCAGGAACGACACATGACCAGACTCCATCAGGAGGGGGAGATACACTTCCCCGACAACATCGCACTCATCTCGACCACGGATCCCGCCAGTCATATTACCTACGCCAACCAGCACTTCTGTGATGTGGCCGGGTATGGTGCAGCCGAAATGGAAGGCGTACCCCACAATCTGGTACGTCACCCCGACATGCCCAAGGCGGCCTTCGCCGACATGTGGCAGCGGTTGCGACAGGGCAAAAGCTGGATGGGGCTGGTCAAGAACCGCGCCAAAAGCGGTCAGTTCTATTGGGTAAACGCTTACGTCACCCCGATCCTCAATGCGCAGAAGGAGATCGTCGAGTTCCAGTCGGTGCGTACCAAACCCGCCGCCAGCGATGTGGCCTGGGCCGAGCAGCTCTATGGCCTGCTGCGAAGCGGCAAGGCACTTCCCTGGCTGAGCCGGTGTCACATTGAACCGGGTCAGCTGACTCTCTGGCTCTCCGCTTCTGCCTTGTTCACCACCCTTGCTACCTTTGCTACCGGCAACCTGTTATGGCTGCTGCCCACCGCCCTGTTGCTGTTGGCACAGGCAACCCACGGCTGGCGATTGCAGCAACGGCTGGCTCATCTGCTCACCCTTGCCGATCAAGACAAGGGAACCCGCCTCTGTCAGGTGCTCTACACCCGACGGCGCGACACTCTGGCGGCCGTCGAACTGGCCCTGCGGATGAAACAGGCCGAGCTCAAGGCCGTGGTCGGGCGCAGCGCCGACACCAACCAGCAGATCCTGCAGGCAGCCGAAGATGACCGGGGCAATATCCAGACTATCGATACCCACCTGCAGCAGCAGCGCGCCCACAGCGAGCAGCTGGCGACCGCCATCACCGAACTGAGCCACTCCATTCGGGATGTGGCCCACAGTGCCCATGAGGCGAGCAATCTGGTCATAGAGGTACAGCAGGTCTCCGACGAGGGGCTGCAAGCATTGGCGACCACCCGCTCCGCCGTCAACCAACTCCATCAGGAGCTGGATGCCAACCATGCCGTGCTGGCCCAGCTCACCAGCGACAGCCAGAAGATCAGCGGCATTCTGGAGGTGATCAGCCAAATCGCCGACCAGACCAACTTGCTCGCCCTCAATGCAGCCATCGAGGCTGCCCGGGCTGGCGAACAGGGGCGCGGTTTTGCCGTGGTGGCGGATGAAGTGAGGGCGCTGGCCCAGAAGACCCGCGCCTCGACCAGCGAGATCCACGAGATGATCCAGGCGCTGCAACAGACTACACGACAGCTGTCGGACGGGATGACACAAGGGGCGCAGACCTCGGTGCGCTGCCAGCAACACGCGGGCACCACCGCCGACGTGCTCACCCAGATCAACCGGATGCTGGGGCAGGTAACCCGCACCAGCGACGAGATCGCCCAGGCGGTGAGTCAGCAGGCCGACGTGACCGCGACCCTCGATGAAGGGGTACACCAGATCCACCAGCTGGCCAGCCACACCGCCGACAACAGCAGGCAGGCGCTAGATGGCATCACCCTGCTGGTTGAGCGGCTGCAAGATCTCTCGCGGCTGATCAACCAGTTCAGATATTGAAGCGACAGCGATCAAAAAAGCGCGTCAACTGACGCGCTTTTTTCGCTTTGCCTGACAGGAGAGTTATTCGCCCTGCTCGCTGGCGGCAAGCTCCGGCACCTTGGCCATGGCATCCAGCACCACCTGAATATCCGCTCCCGGTTTGCAGGCATTCTCGCTCAGGTGACGGCGCCAGGCGCGGGCCCCCTGCATGTTCTGGAACAGCCCCAGCATATGGCGGGTCATGTGGGAGAGGTAGTTGCCCTTGGCCAGCTCCTGCTCGATATAGGGCAGCATCATCCGCACCACCTCGTGGCGGCTCGGCACGGCGTTATTCTGGCCGAACACCAGATTATCCACCTGCGCCAGAATGTAGGGGTTCTGATAGGCTTCGCGCCCCATCATGACGCCATCGACGTGTTGCAGGTGTTCCAGAGTCTGCTCCATGGAGGTGACACCGCCGTTGAGGGCGATGGTGAGATCCGGGTAATCCTGCTTGACCCGATAGACCCGAGGGTAATCGAGGGGCGGGATCTCGCGGTTCTCCTTGGGGCTCAAGCCACTCAGCCACGCCTTGCGGGCATGGACGATAAAGGTATCGCAACCGGCATCGCGCACCTGTTCGATAAAGGCCTGCAGAAATTCGTAGGAGTCCTGATCGTCGATACCGATACGGGTCTTCACCGTCACCGGAATATCGACCACATCGCGCATCGCCTTGACGCAGTCTGCCACTAGGGCCGGTTCCCCCATCAGGCAGGCGCCAAAACGGCCGTTCTGCACCCGATCGGAGGGGCAACCGACGTTGATGTTCACCTCGTCATAGCCGCGTTCCTCGGCCAGCTTGGCACAGCGCGCCAGATCGGCAGGATTGCTGCCACCCAGCTGCAGGGAGATGGGGTGCTCCTGCTCGCTGTAACCCAGATAATCCCCCTTACCGTGGATGATGGCGCCGGTGGTCACCATTTCGGTATAGAGCAAGGTCTGGCGGCTCATCAGTCGATGAAAGTAACGGCAATGCCGATCAGTCCAGTCCAGCATGGGGGCGATCGAGAATGTCTGGCGGTGGGCAGGCTTGCCAGATATGGCCTCAGAGCCTGATTTAACGGGGTTTTCACTGATTTGTTTCTGAGTCATTTGCGGGTGTTTCCAGACATTTGTTGATTGAACCTGCCCCATATCTGCCCCACCATTTCATGGGGCAGGTGTATTCCACGAGGTATCTATGGCCGGCTACACAATAGAAAAACGTAAGACCAGCAAAGGCGAGTTACGCTATCGCTGTACCGTCAGGGAACATAAAGGCGAAGAGGTAGTATACCGAGAATCCCGAACCTTTGGCAGACAGTCCGACGCCAAGAGCTGGGGAATGCAGATGGTTGCGATGATCGAGAGGGATGGTTTGCCAGGACAGGTACAACCCGCCCCCACCATCCGCGAACTCATTTCTCTCTACCGTGCCCATCCAGCCATCAGCCCCACCATAGGCAGAACCAAGGCTTATTGCCTCGACCTGGTTGCCGATTGCGATATCGCCAAGCTCAATGCCGACGAGCTCACCATCAAAGACCTGGTCGATCACTGCCAAGCCAGAAGAGATGCGGGGGCGTCTCCAGCTACCATTGCTCACGACATCAGCTACCTTGGTTCTGTTTTTGCAGCCGCCAACCCCGTCTTCAATATCCCGGTCGACAACAAGCTCATCCTAGAAGCACGCAAGACCCTCAACAACCTGAAACTGGTGGGGAAAGCCCAGAAGCGCACCCGACGTCCGGTGAGCGATGAACTCGATCGGATTATTCTGGGACTGGAAAAACGACAGAGCCGCGGCATGGCCAAGATCCCCTACACCGCTCTTCTCAACTTCGCCATCCTGAGCTGCATGCGGATAAGCGAGGTATGCAAGATCAAGTGGTCTGGCGTGGATGAGAAAAACCGGGCTGTGTTGGTTGAAGACCGCAAAGACCCGAGAAAAAAGATAGGGAACCATATGCTGGTGCCCCTGCTGGGTGAAGCCTGGGAGATCCTCAAGCGTCAGCCCAGAACCGATGAGCGCATCTTCCCCTATAACGGCAAGAGCGTCACCGCCGGTTTCCAGCGGGTCAGAACAGAGCTTGGTATCGATGATCTGCGCTGGCACGATCTGCGCCGCGAAGGGGCCTGCCGCCTGTTTGAGGCAGGCTTTGTCATCGATGAGGTTGCCCAGGTCACCGGCCACAGAAACATCAACATCCTCTGGCAGATCTACACCGATCTTTACCCTAACCGGGTACATGCCAAGTTTGATCAGTTGCAACAAAACAAGGCCTAAGGTTGATGCTCTTTAAACTGGGAAAAGTGGGATTAGTGTGTAAATAGCCAAATGCAGTGAGCTGCACAGTTTCAAAGTGAAACCGCAGCCTTAGGCAGTAGAGCGCAGTTTCGCCTGGTTGGAAAAGAATGGGTAGGGGCCTTACTGATCCCCTCATTTTTTGAGACTCAAATAATTCCAAATGTGCGGATATATAACCGATGCTGCTTCAGGTAATAGGTGAATCTTTCCATCAGTAAGCGAGCGTAGGCCTCTTTCATCTTGGGGAGTAATTGGTAGTAAATGACACCCTGTCGAAAGAACGAATAGGTCCGCGTTTTGCTCGTGTTGACCTTGATGGTTCTCTCCAGACCTGCACTGTCACCCGCCTTGCCCAACAGGGTTAACAGCACTATCGCCAGCGCACTGAACAGAAACAGACGGTCGCGGCGAGCCGTGTTACTGATGCGCACCTCTCCCATTCCCATGCCAAATTTGTAGTCCTTGATGTCACGAAAACTGGTCTCGATACCCCAGCGTTGACCATAGAGTTGCAATGCCTTGGCAGCGCTCAAATCGACCCGATTGCTGGCTAAAAACCAGGGCTCTTTCATGTCGCTCTTTTGACAGCAATACACCCGCTCTACCCGTTGCCGCTGATTGGTGAGCTAGACCTCTTTGTGTGTGCGAGTCCGCCCGGTGGGGGTCAGCCAGTCACTGGCTGGCACCTGCTCCATACTTGGGTAGCCAACCAGGATATTTCCTTTAAAACGAATGACATAAGCAAAATCCAGCTCTTGTTCCAGACGCTCAAACAACTCCATGTAGCCAAAGCCTCGGTCGGCGACCACAGTGACAAAAATCCCTTCTGGCAAGGTCTGTTTAAGCTTGGTCAGCAGCTCTTTCTCATGAGCATTGCGCTGGCCTTTGAGTCGCGATTTCTGGTGGGTCTTCCACAGAAGCGGAGTGCTGCGGCCATGGCTGGTTTGCAGGCTGATAACCAGGGTGCTGTGGTCATCCGTATCAAACTCGGTCCAGTCCATGGAGACGACGATCTCGGTGCGCTCGGCCACCACATAAGGAACCCAGTCATCAAACAGGCTCCAGACGCTGAGCTTGGTGTTGGTCAGTAAACGGTCGACCTGTTTGACGGCATGCTTTCGCTCCAGGCCATTGGCAAGCGAAAGGCCATTGCCGATGGCATGGATGGCCAACGATCCTGACTCGATAACTCCGAGAGTGGCATTGGCCAGTGACAAGGCTCGCTTGGCATGCATGTCGTGGCCGAATATGTCATCAATGTGGTTAAGGATCATTTCGTGATTGAACATGGAGGGCTATCGCTCGGTATTTGGCGGTCAATACCGGCGATCATACCCCTGAAAGCCGCGCCACGACTCGCCCATATGAGGGGATGGTTGAGGGTAGGGGCGATTCACTGCAGTCGACAGTCCCTACAATGAAACTGAAAATTTTAGTTCTTTCAGCTAAACCCGCTATAGAGGTATTCTTTATATGTATTGTGACGTATTCGCCCTTCCTTCACCTTGCGGCGCCTTTAATGAGTAAATAACAATGAAATTACAGGGTCATCTGCTTTATATAGATATTACACAGATCTGCGGTATTGGTTGCACGTTTTGCATGTACGCCGACAAGCATCAAAGCGGAAAAAGCATGGTTCTCTCCATGCAGGCGCGGGAAAATCTCGCGCGATTAATAAATGACCAGGCGGTAAAGCGTATTTCGGTCAGCGGAGAAGGGGAACCGCTAAATAATATTAAAACGTTTCACGAAATCCTCGCACTTTCGAACGGTGGCAGGCACTTTGAATTTATTACAAGCGGTTTTTTGCGCCACGAAAAAATGATCGATTTTTACGAAGAAACTAACCGGATCGTGCTGCAAAATGGTGATAGCTGCAATATCCGACTCAGTTCGGATAGCCACCATATTGATAAAATTAAGTGGCGCGCGCACGGCTTGAGTCTGGATTATCTGCGTCGCAGTCGCCCGGAGGGGCTCAGCTTTTCGTTTCGTTCAATTGATATTGATCGTGAATTTACCCGCCGTTACCTGCTGGATGAGTTGGCTGCATGGGGCATTGAGGCCAGTATTGAGGCGTGCAGCGTACTGGAGGATACGTTGGTGGTCGGCGAAGAGCACTTCCCCATCGATTATAAAAATCTTGTCCACCCCACGCCGGGAACGCCACCGGGTTATCTTGATCTTGCCGGGTACGTTGCCGCCATTGAATCCAAGGTCAACAAGCGCTTTACCTTCGGCAGTCTAAACCAACACCCGCAGGAAAACGGTATGGATGTTACTGTGAAACCTGATGGCAGTGTCTACCTCTACGGTATTGAAACTCGGCGGTTGGGTAATATTAATTTCGATAAGTTGAGCTGGTCACAGATCGCCGCCTGGCTGCGACAGGACCCGTTGGCCAGAACGCTCTATACCCAACCACTTACTGCACTGTTGGCACGTCTGGAGGGATTCGAACATCTGCCCAGTAGCGTTGCCAGAGCGAATAATCCTTATTGGCTGGTCAAAGAGCTAGCTAAGCATCCCGGGCTGCTTGAACAGTGGGAGACTGCATGATCGATAGCCATAGCCATACCTTCTATTCCAAGCATGCGGTCGGCAGCGTCGATGAGCTGGTTTGCGCCTCCATCGCGGCAGGGGTGACCGTTCTGACCATTACCGATCATGCACCCTTTATGGTTGATAGTGGCAACCGGTTGCTGGAGGCTGAGCTCGAACAGTACTTTACCGATATCGATAACGCACGGCAGGCATATCGCGGGGAAATTACCCTGTTTAGCGGGCTGGAGCTGGATTATATGCCGGGAACCGAGAACTACACCCGCGCGCTGCTGGCGCGCTATCCGCTTGATTTTGCCATCGGTTCAATTCATTACGTCACCCTTGATCATGAGCCAATGGTCAAGGTCTGGGAGCTGCCGAGGCTGGCCGGGGAAACGTTTCTGCGGCGTTATTTCGACAGCCTGCAGGGCCTGCTGGAAAGCGGGTTGTTCGACGCGGTGGGCCATGCGGACAGTCTTCTTCGCGGTATCCCAGAGGCGCAATTCCTGCGCTATTTCGAGCCACTGCTCGGAACGCTGGCACATAGCTGCATTGCATGGGAGCTTAACGCCTCGGGCCTGCGAAAAACCATATTGGACCCGATGTCTGGGCTGGAGGTCGACGGCCGGTGGTCCTATCCATCGCGTACCCTGCTGGCACAACTTATTGCTCTCAACGTACCGTTTACCATTGGTTCCGATTCACATGACCCGCGCGATGCTGGGGCAGGAATACCCGAACTAATGCAAACGCTGTATCCGTTGGGGCTGCAACACTTAAGCTACTTCCGCCATCGGCAACGAACCGATATTGCGCTGGATGATTTACTTGCGGCCATCACATCAATACCAAAACAAAAAAATAGGAATATCCCTTGAATGCCTTAATTTTCGCTGACTCGCTTATCCGGACCGGGACGGTTTTGGCGCCGACGGTGCGCTTGGAAAAATTTCGCTTGGCGCAAAAGGCGATAGACCCTGCCGATGTAAAATCTGGTCTGCGGCCTTTTGCCGCGGAGCTGCTGGCCGACGGCCTAATCACCATGTCTGATTACGTCGCCACTCTCGGCGGCCATGCGCTGTACCATCTGACGCAGCAGGAAACTGGCCGCTTTGTCGAGATGTCCAGTGGTGAGGACGCCGCACAACTCGCCGCTATTTACAGCCGTGCCAAGTTCGGCGGAGTGGAGGATATTGCTTGGCTTGCCCAACGGATTGTCGAGTATCTGAGTGCTGAGCTGGACAGAGCCGACTCCCCTTGGCTGCGCTTATTTATTGAAGCGAAAGAGAAGGACGATAACGTGGCGATGATGACTACTGGCTGGCGCAATGTACCCTCTACCGCCAACGTGCTGTATGAAATCGTGGTCGAGGAGATCAACGTGAAACTGGCGCATATGGAGTTACCCACCATCGTCAACGTGAAGCTGCCGCGCATTGCCCCTCCATGCGAAAACTACGCCAGTCTCAGCCAGCAGGAACGGGACCGGGTTAATTTGGTGCAGGATCACGTGATCCCGGCGGAAAATTTTTATCGCTGGAGTGGAGTTCACGTCATTTTTGGGGATGACGTGCTAGTGACCGGCGCTACGGCGGATAAGGTGCTTTACCATTCGCTGCTAAGTGGAGCGAAGTCGTTTCGCGCGATCTACCCGGTGGCCATCGATCCCCTGGTAGCGCTGGGCGACGCTGCGGTTGAAGACCGCCTGAACGGGATGGCGATTACCGGAGCACTGGATGACAACGTAGCCTATGTGCTTTCGGCCAGCGGTTACCAGCCCATTTTGCGTATGCTGCGTCTGCTGTTTGGGGAGGAGAATCGCCAAGCGTTGGCAGATTTCCTGCCCTGCGTCCCCGACCTGGTGTGGCTTAAGCTCTATCGTTCGGCGCTGGGGAACGAGTTTTTACGTCAACCGGCGTGCCGTCCTTCGCTACAATTGCTGAGGGGCTATCTGGCGCAGAAGGGCCTGCTGGCCATCGGCAGCGGAGGTGTGCAATGAACTCCGCCTTCACCCATATGCCTCGCTACGTCAGCTATTGGGAAAATGCTCCAGGCCAAACGATGGCCCCTTACGTCGCGCTGGCGCTGGTGTCAATGCGAAGGGCGCTTGGCGACCGCTTCCTGCTATTGACGCCGCGAATGCTGGAGAACTCGATTGACCCAGCGATAGTAGACAAGTGCTGGGCCTTCGAACCGCTGTCCTTTACCCTTGCCACAGGTATTGAAGAGATTGTCGCCAAAAGTGACTTTATTCGCATGGCTTGGGTGCAGCAGCATGGAGGCGTCTGGCTGGATGCAGATACGCTGATGCTTGGCGACCCCACCGACAGCTTGTTTCCTGATGGACTGACTACAAAGCTGCACTGGCACAGCGAGTGTATATTCGGTTCTCAGCCGGGTAACCCATTGCTGGCGCGGGCGCTGGCGATTGGCCTTGCGAGAGAGAGGCACGCTTGGGGTAATCCAGGCTGTATAAAGGATCTGGTGCCGCAAGCACCAGAGCAGGTGATAAACATCAGCGGGGAGTGCATCGATCCGGGCTACCGCCCGCTGTACAACTTTACTAGCTGCGAGGTGATGCATCGCACCGATCTGGCTGTCGATAGTTTTCTGCTGCGGCCAGTTGTGCTGCTGAAGCTGTACAACACCTACTTCAGACGCACGACAAACCGTATAGAGTCGGTAGACGAGTTTCTGGCAAATGGGTCGCTACTGGCGCGCCTGTTTCTACATATTGAGCCTGATGTGAGCTACTGGCTGGCTGAAAGTGAACGGCTGATGAACGAGCTCGCCTGATGCACGTCTGCCACTACACCCACCGCGCCACTGGGCAAATGGATGCGACACTGGTGAACGTCACCGATCGCCAGCAGTGGTGCGATCACTTCGTGCAGGGCTGGTGTGGCGCGGTGAGGTGAGCGATGGGCAACATAAAGCCAAGCCTTAACCGGGGCGGGTAGATGAGCAAATTCCAGCTCTATCCGCAGCAGATCAAACACTTCCCGGGTTCTACCGCTCGGAGTCCAGGCCAGCGGTGGGGTGCGATGGTCTGGGCGGGTTACCTCCAGTGGTAGCTCAAGCTTAAGGTTCAGTGTGCCTGGAAAGCAGCCAGCGACCTCGGGGAAATCCTGAGCAATCAGCGGCAGTTGGCGGGCCAGCGTTCCGGTTGCAACACCAAGGCCGGGTACGACTTGAGCCTGCAGAGACAAGCGATCTGCACGGTGTGAGGTGGGCACCACTCGTTCCCGCAAGGCGTCCAGCAGCAGCGGTAGCGAGAAATTGTTCATATTTTTCTTACCCCTAACTGCAGTTGAAGCAACTTGTAGGCTGTAAATCACTGTCGTTAGCGCAGAAGTAGGGGGGAGCCAAGGATTCGCTACGCCGGGAGTATCGGGATAGATAGCAATCAGTCGCTTTTTCAGGCCCACGGCCAGATGCACAATGGCCGTATCGACACTAATTACTACCTGTGCACGGCAAAGATAGCCGCTTACGTCGGCCGGGGTGGTGATATTGGCCACGCGCATGACGTTGGCGCAGGCAACGGCGGCCTCTAGCCGCCCCGCCTGTTCTCGGCTAGCCGGTCCATAAAGAATGCCTATCCGGTGAGCGGGGAATGCGGCTGCTATCGCGAGCAGTGTCGCCGTGGCGCAATTCATGGAAAGTGATTTATCCTCGCGGCTGGCCCAGGGGTTAAACAGGATTTGCGCCGCCGCGTCAGGTGCGGGGAGTCCAGCTGGAATGGGGACAACATAGTCGCTATTTACCGTCTGTGCTCCAAGGTCTTGCAACACGTTGCAGTAGCGTTCCACAACGTTCAGGCCTGCTGTTACTTTCCCCAATTTACGATTTACGCAGTGCAAGCCGTCATCAAGTGAATAGAGGCGGGTAGGGCGTAGCAGGCGAATAAACAGAATTTCTGCGGGCTGTAATCGACCTACCAGATGGACTACGGTATCGACCGGTCCAAGTTGTCGCACTAGGCGGATAAGTTCTCCAACGCTAGGATCAGCGGAAGTGACCACCACCCGATCAACGCCAAAAACTTGCTGATGAAGCGGTACCAACTCTGCGACGGTAATTACCGTAACCCGCATATTCATCTTGGCAGCTTCACGTAGAAAGAAGGAAGAGACGATGGCATCGCCCAGTTTGGCATCCCAACGCGGTACGACGATGTGTGGTCTCGTGGACGTTTCCTCCTGCGGTAGTGCTCGGTCGGCTATCAGGCGAAACAGTGTACGGCTTAAGGCTTTACAGCATCCCTTTAACGTGGTAAATCCCATAATTCCATTCTTTTATAGTTTATAATAATACTTATTTTTAATTATATATTACGCTCATTGTTGTGTTAATCCCTCCCTTATTAGTAGAAGTGATAGACCTTCGCCGAGTACTGCTTGGGTGTGCCACCCAACACATATCGGGTTACTTGTCTCGGCAGGACGAGGGCGTGAGCTATTGAAATGTTAATTTCACCAAATTTAACCACTGTCCTTCCGAGTTGCAAGGTTATTTGTTGCGCAAACTTTGTACAGCGGCATGCTGGGCATGCGATGTCAAATTTGCCAAGAATTGGCCGAGCAACCTATCTCGCGATGAAAGCTAAAAAAATATACTTATGCTCTCGCCCTGAGTGTTGTTTTGTGCGGTGAGGCAGAGTAATGCAATGCAAAAACCGCTCTAATTGTTCTTATATATTTTTCTCTGATTAGGCTTATCGAAAATTCACAACGTTGCCGTTCTGTTATGTGAGCTGTTGCCCTTAAAATTAACATGCAATAACTAAAGGATTTTTTGCAATGAATTTGTATGTTTCGCTTGATCTGAATAATAAAGTAATGAGTCGGGCAATTACCGATCTTCAGCGCCGTTTTCAGGCATTCAAAAACTGGTGCAACGGCCGCGACGGGGCAGAAGTACTGTTTGGGTTGCTTTTCCCAAACAACATGCCGATCAGTGGCTATGTTTCCAATCGACAGAGGGACAAGCAGAATCCACGATACTCACAGATGGCGATTCGAGTTAACGCCGCTGGGCGGGATTGGCCGTTTCGGGAGGGATGCACTTTCATTGCACTAGGAAGCTGGCTTACCGAACATCATTCACCAATCTTCCAAGTTAAGAGTTTCATCGAGGCTGCGGATCTTCCTGCACGATCGTTCGAACGTGAATTTACAGCGTTTGTTGTGCATGACAACGTGCAATCCGCGCCAGGCCAGCAGCGTATTCAGCGCGTCAATAATTTACTCACACCGCAACTGATGCTCGACCTGCCGCCAATCACGCAGCAAACCGAAAAGCAGTTGACCGAGTGGAGTGAATTTCTTCAGTGGAAAGAAAGCCTCATTCGCCACAAGGCGCGCGGTTTGCGCTATGTCAGCCGTGAATGGCGTGACGAGCAGTTGGTTTTTTCCTTGATCGGACAGAGCGCACAGGCTTTACAAAAAGAGCGTAAGGCCTTGGGGCGGGATGATCTTGTGGCGTTTCAGGTGGGGCAATCCAAAGATCCCTGGGTGTTCGGATTGCCTGAAAGGGAGGAGCGTCGCCTTCCTCGACTGGGGCAGGCTGGCAAACTCTCGGAGCCCGCACCGTTGCCGAAAGATAGCAAATTACCCAAGGACGAAAACTTGTCGGAATGCCCTTGGCCTGCGCCCGTGCTTGCCGAGCTGATTGTCTCGCTGACTGAAGATGACGCGAACGATCTTGCTAATGCCGAGGAACCAGAAGTTGTGCGCGAGCGCATTCTGAATCAAATTCCGGAATCCGGCTTTCTGTCTATTTCAACCGCAGGAGATATGAGCCTGATCAAACGGCATCAACAGGCGCTGCGGCAGTTGCAGGAACAAGGTGGTTATGCGCCATACCTGACTGATTATCTGTTCGAAGCTGCTCAGGTTTCCGTGCCACAGCGTTTGGAGCCAGTGGCGCAGTGGGCTAACGACAAGCTCAACCCAACCCAGAAAGAAGCCGTAGTCAAAATTCTTTCTGCGCCGGATTTGTGTTTGGTTCAAGGACCGCCGGGCACGGGCAAGACCACAGTGATTGCGGAGGCCATTGTCCAACTGGCTCGGCGCGGGCAGCGGGTGTTGCTGGCATCGCAGGCGCATACCGCCGTAGACAACGCACTGGACAGGCTGAGCCATGACGGCTCCTTGCGCGTAGTGCGTTTGGCACGGAACGAACGCAAAGTGACCGAAGATGGCGCTGCCTTCGCGGGGCAGGCATCCTTGCAGCGTTATTATAAGGCTTTGGCAGCACAAACAGAAGATCGCCTCGCAGTGTGGAAGCGTATTGACGAAGACTTGCGCCTCTTGCGGGAGTGGCATGACCGCGCAGATTTTGTGTTGCACGACGAGAAAGAGTTGAACGCCAAACGCGGGCAACTTGAAATGGATTTGGAATCAGCTCGGAGTCAGACAACGCAGGCACAGCAGGTGTATGACGCTGCTTGCGCGATGCTGGATGAAGACAAGGCCAAGCGTCTGCGCCTGCAAAGTGTTCAGCTCTTCCTGCGCGGTGAAGCAGATGCTCTGCACGGCGACCTGCGGGACGTAGAGATGCCAGTCAGAAAGTTGGCGCAAGGCCTTGCCTCTTGCGAGGCGGCAGGCTTGCTTGTGAAATTTTCTATGGATGATTGGCTGGCTCACGCAGGCAGTCGGGGTGGGATGCTAGCGCATATGCTGGCCCAGTGGCGGCGTTTCACGAATGTGCGAGAAGCCATTGCTGCGGATATTCGCCGCCTGCGTGAAGCAGCGGACGGCCCCATTCAGGATGCAAACACCCGGCTACGCATTGAATCGCTCCGAAATGAGGTTAACGCCTTAATGGAGCAGATGGAGAAGGACGACGCTTACGTAGGAGCTTGGAGAGCTAAGCGCAATGAGCTTAAAGAGTTGGAGCAGGCTGGCGTTGGCTTGGAGCTCAGCCGTTATGACGGCCTATTTCGCCAAGCTTCTGAATGGTGTGCCCCGATCAAAAGCGCTATCCAACTGGCTAATGACATAGATGCGAGCCTGCGTGCGCTGGAGAGTATGCGGCCGCTCATCGAACAGGCCACGGAAAACCTAAACCAATCCTTGCGGACACAACTGGCGCAGCCCGTGCCTGAAGCGCCGAACAATGGCCTTGTGCAAACCGCGAGGAACCAAGAGCGCAGCGCCCAAAGCAAGCTGGACAACTGGGAAGAACAGCGTGGGCAGCATGAGCAGAAGGTTAAGTCCCTGTTGCAGGATGATGCCATCACGCAAGGCAACCGCTTGCCGACAGAACCTGCCGCAACTTTGTCACAGCGCATCGGAAGCGTTGACCAAGTCATCAAGGCCTTGGAGCAACGCCAAGCCAACCAGCAACATGAGCGCATGACATGGGGGCCGTTACTGGAAGATTGGATGCGCGATTTGAGTCGCAACAACGCCGCAGCAGAAGACTGGCAACATCTGGGCCCAGATTTTCTGGCGAGCTGCAATGTGGTGGCCATTACTTGCAACGAAAATGAGCGCACGCTGGACGATGCTGGGCAGACGAGTTTTGATGTCGCCATCATTGATGAAGTGAGCAAGGCTACCCCGCTGGAATTGTTGATGCCTTTGATGCGCGCGCGCCGCGCCGTGCTGGTGGGCGACCACCGCCAACTGCCACCGTTATTTCAGGAAGGCGACGAAGCCCGTAGTTTCATGGATGAAGTTGAAGAAAACGACGCGGCCAACGCTGAGGAAAACAGCACAGGTCACCCTGCCGAAGCACTGACTTTGCTGACCAGCGACAACCTACGCCGCTTCGAGAAAATGGTCACAGCCTCGTTGTTCAAGTCGCATTTCGAGATGGCGGACCCTGCAATCCGAGCACTGCTCAGTGTGCAGTTCCGCATGCACCCGCAAATCATGGCGATGGTAAACCACTTTTACGAAGGCCAGTTGGAATGCGGCCTCCTTCGACCTGACGATGATCCAAACCCTAAGCTTCGTCGTGTTCATGGACTGACACTGAAGAGTGTGGATGGTGCCTCGCCCTTGCTCACTCCGGGCGACCATGCACTGTGGGTGGACACAACCTACAACCTGAAAAATCAGATTCACCGTGAAGATATGGACGGTAACCAGCCTCGGCGCACCAATCGCCTGGAGGCGGAGTTGATTGCAGAAACGCTAGAGCAAATTGAGCAGCAATCTGCTGCACTGGGCTACTCGCGGACAAACAAATGCAAAGTCGGCGTGGTGTCTTTTTATGCCAACCAATGCCGAGAAATTCGCGCAGCCATCCGCCGCCGTAGACCCAAAGCGTCAAACGGGCGATTTGATTGCCTGGATGTGGAAGTCAATACCGTGATTCGCTATCAGGGCAAGGAAAAGTCGATCGTGTTGGTCAGCATGGTGCGCCATGATGGATACGACCCCTTGCGTTCAGGCAATCAGCCCCGACGTCGTTCCAGCAAGGCCAATGTTGCTCGGTTTGAATTTATAAATGTGGCATTTTCGCGGGCACAGGACCTGCTGATCGTCTTCGGCGCGAAAAGCATGTATGCATCCTATGAGGTGGATTTGCCGCGAATGGATAGAGCAGGCAGCGTGAAGCGAACAGTTTACAAGGACATTCTTGATCAACTGGAACGCGATGCACGGCTGGTTCCGGCAAGGCAGTTGATGTCACCCGACATGCTGCCTCAGCAGCCACAACAGCAGCGTGGCAAGTTTAATGCTCCACCCAATCGGACGACTTCGACCAAGGGCGGCAACTACGGTAATCGCGGAGGTCGTGTATGAAGCTAGCCGAAATATCCGTGCCCTTGCCCTTGTATCGAATGGAATCCGATGTGACTTTTCACACCGAACGCAAACCCACTGTGTTCGAGCGGATGGTGTTGCGACTGTGTGATCCCGGACTCCATTTGCCTGACAAGCAGAATTTGTCTTTACTGACGATTTTCCGTGATCAACTGGGCGCAGGAGATGTGCGTGAACTGCTAGAAGGCTGCGTATCTGAGCTTTCTGCTTTGGGTGCTCTGCCCACACGTTACGCTATGGATGCGCTTGAGGCACCTCTAACTGAGCTTGAATTGACTACCAATGGCTTGCAGTTTTTGCGCAGCAACAGCCTACCGGTGCGCTCGCGTACGGTTAAGGTCTGGCACCGCTATGACCCCATCAGCGACGAGATTAAACCCACACAAAATGATGGAGCGCGTCTCAGTCAAAGTGATTTCAGTCGCGCCAATATCGCTGATCAGGTTTTAAAGCCACACAATCCGCTGCCGCTGGTGGAGCGCGCCATTGCACAGGAAACGTATGACTGGAAAAACCCCGCGACGGTTATAGACCGCATCGCTCCCCAGGTTTCTCTAACGGGTTGGGCAGATCGCCGACTCGAGATCTCATGTACTGAGGATGGTGCACTGTCCGCGAGCGCACCGCGGGATGTCGCGTTGCAGCGCTGGCTGGAGCAAGCCCAACCCGACCTGGTATGGAAAATTCTGCTTGCTGGTGCACTAACAAGCGAGCCAGATTCTTTGCTACCCATCATTGACTCTTCTGTTTTACGAGATGCCCGCACTGCCCGCCCTATTGCCACAACAAAAGGAGGGGCAGCAAGAGCGAGGTTGTGCATCGTTGCGCAAGGGGTTGCGGCAGCGGATGCAACAACACCCACTATCGTTTTATCTTCTGCAGTGAACGCACCCAAACTGGTTGCCAATGGCAATCAACCGACCGCGTTCACAGTGCTTATGCCCGCCCCGACAGGAATGATGACGGGATTTCGTAACTTGTCTCTACCGCAGGTCCACGGAGCGGGTGCTCAAGTAGAAGTGGCCGGTAACCTCCATCTCTATTGGGCCGGACAGCCGCGCTCGTGCGGCCTGGCAGTTACTTTGAACGACCAGGCTGCAACCGCGCTTTGGGCCAAGCTGCGCAGAGATTTGGAGAGCACTTGCGAGCGTTCCGATGACCCACGCATTGCCTTCATGTCCGTAGCATGGCGAGAGGTCGATGCACTCGGCGATACGGTGTGGCCGTGGCTTGCCATGCGTGCTGACCAGCCACTGGGCGATCTGATGGCATTGGTCGAACCCACGACACAAGCAATTGAATTGTGGCGGCCCGATAAGAAAGTCTGGAAATCTGCTTGGGAAGATTCTCTGTCGAAAGCTATTGATGAGTCGTTGAGATATACGCCCAATCAGCTTGATCCTGAAGATGTTGTTTCTCTATTAATCCAGATAGATCAGGTCTTATCTGCAGACAAGGCGGTGCCTCTGCAAGCTGCGCTGCTGCGCCATGCGGCCCCCATTCGCGCCTTGGAATCGTTGGCAAAGTTGCGCTCTGCCTTGTCTTCCACCACTGAAATTCCTGAAGAATTGCTCTCCTTCGAATTACGACAAGTGTGGCTGCAATCCGCATTGGAGCGCAAAGAGTTGAGGCTGTATGGCCCACACGCCATACAGCAACCAATGCAAGTTATTGAGAAAGCCGTCCAGGCTATTTACCGAAGTATTGGCGAGCAAGCGTTGACAGCAGCGGGGAATAACCAAATGGATGTGCGTACCTTGACCCCAGGTGCATTAGATGCCGTGCACGCTTGGCGCAAAGCAGCTGAGCATTTCCACGCTTTAAATACGTCATCGCCCCTCTGGGATGCGTTGAATAAAGCAGTGGAAAGCTGGAATCTTCTGGCGCAGGACAACCTAGCTCCACTTGAGCTCGATCGCCGCATTGTAGTGTTCGATACCAGCGCTCTGATGGAAAATCCTGAGCTTTTGCAGGCTCTTCGCTCCGACGATATTCCAGTGGTGCCGCATCGGGTTCTGAGCGAATTAGATGGTTTGAAGACTAGTGAAGATGATACTCGCACGGTCAAGGCGCGCGCAGCCATTCGCCAGTTGGATGCGACATCGTCCCGCATCCACTATGAAACAGAATACACGGCCTTGCTACCCGCGGAGTGGGATGCCAAGCAACCCGACCACGCCATTCTTTCAACTGCGTTGTACTTCTGGCTGAATGAAGTTTTGTTTGTAAGTAATGACATCAACCTACGCAACAAGGCGCAGTCCCTTGGCCTGAAAACACAAGATTCAAAGACATATGCGCCTTCGCGTCTTGTACCCACTGCTGCGCCAAGCATACATTCACGGAAGCAGGATAAAAGAAAAAATAAAAGGAAATGAAACTATGAGTCGAGCAGACGAATATCGCTATCAAATTCAACGGCAACGCAAACAAGAGCTTGATAGACAGCGTGTGCGAGAGACAACGCGTCCTTTCCTTGAGCGTTATCGCAGCGTATTGAATGATGTCGCGAGCCAAGGGCTGGACAATGTAATTCCTGCGGAGTTTCATGAGCTCAGCGCTGAGCTTCGGCGCATGGATGCTCTGCTGGAGTCTGACCCGTTTGCTGCCAGAGATATGAGCCGCTCTCTGGGAGCTCGGATCCACGGATTACCACGCTTTGCGCGTGAGCAGCACCGATTCCGCCAGGAGGCAGAGCTAGCCACTGCTGAGGCATTCCGCAAAGCACAGCAAGCCGAGGTCGAACGACAGCTACAGCTGAGGGCAGAACTTGAAGCTACATGGCGTGAGGGTTTGAGTGGCTGGAGCACACCTGTCGCACTCAACGCCGCGTTTACCGAGCTGCAGCAACTACGGGAGCGACTACTTGGCAATGCTGCCAACAACATGACATCGGCGCAAATTTCAACTACCTTGCGCGAAGTTCGGCAGCGATATGAAGCGGACGCTGAGCACCAATTGCAAGAGTTGAAAAATCGTGTACAGCGCGAGGCAGTGGCCGACGTACTGACGCTGCAAAGAGAGCAATTGGAACAGGAAGCCAATAAGGACGGTGGTGAACGCGCCGCCAAGCTGCGCGAGGCATTGGCCCATGCAATAGGACTGGCTCCAGCACAGCAGGCTGAAGCTTTGAACCAACTGGTGCAAGAACAAGATGAAGCTGCCGTAGATGAAAGCCAGCGCCGTGAAGTGGTGCGGGCGGTGTATTATTCACTACAACAAGCTGGTTTTGTTGTAGATAGGCCAGAGCATCTTGTATCGGAAAAGGGAGACCAAGTGCTGATTCGCGCCCGTCGCCCTGCTGGTGCGCAAGCAGATTTTCGCGTTAACCTGAGCGGACATCTCAGCTACGAATTTCATCAATACAAAGGCAAAACGTGCGAGAAAGATGTCGTCCCCGTCATGGCAACGCTGCAAGATGCTTACGGGATTAGTCTGAGCGACAAGCGCGTGATTTGGGTCAATCCCGATGATCAGGATCAGGATGCTCGCCCTTACCCAGATGCGACACAGGAGAGAAGCAAATGAATTCAGCTTTATTGCCGTGGCAGGAAGACTTTCGCCGCGAATGCGGCATACGGCGCGGATTGATATTGCACGGTAATACGGGTGATTTGACATCCGATCCCGAAGCGCTAGGGCAATGGACACAGTTGCCTACCTCGTTGATGAGCCTGCTGCGTCAGCGTGGGTATCAGCATGTAGTTTTCTGGAACCGCGTCAATGGGGTCAGTGGTGTTGATGCGAGGACTTGGGGGGAATTGCAAAGCTCAGTTACACCGCCCGCCGCAAGAGAAGGTACATCTCAGGGGAATTCCTATGACATGGGTGATTTGCCGCCTACACCGGTGGCGAGCCCAGCATCCAACGGCATCACAGCCAGCGCTGATGACTTACTTGCTGTCGCTGCGCAATGGCTCCGGCAACCGCGCGTCGAAAAACCTGTCGCTTTCGTGCTGGACTGGACTCAATATTTATTTGGCAGCGTCAATTCGTTGAGTGAGAACGAGCGCGGATGGCTGCTGCGTCTGGGACAGGCGACTCGTGATGCAGCTGTGGTTCTCAATGCTGAAAACATTAGCCAACCTCAATCACTACTGGTGTTGCTGTGCGGGGGCTTGAATGTGCTGCCGCCATCAATCTACCTGAATAACCCCTTGTTCAGGGAGATCGCAATTCCTTTGCCGGCAAGGCAGATTCGCGAGTCTGCCGTATTGGGTTTAAAAGAAGTGTTTCGACTGCAGCCCACATTACAGCAAGGCGGACGAGAGTTGGCTGACTTCGTGGATGGTTTGGAAGGCCTGAGTATCCGCGATATTTATAATCTCGCACGACTTTCACGGCAGGAGACTGAAGTCTCAAGTGCCTTGTCTCTGCTCAACCTATATCGCCATGGCCGCAGGCACAGTCCCTGGGAGCAACTGGATCACCAAAAACTTCAGACGATTGTCGAAACCCTGGGGCGGCGGGTCAAAGGTCAAGGTGAAGCCATTGAGTCAGTCCGTCGCATTCTTGTACGGGCTTTCACAGGGCTTTCGGGACTTCAACACTCGTACAGGCAAAGAACTCCCAAGGGCGTTCTGTTTTTTGTTGGACCTACAGGGGTCGGCAAAACTGAACTGGCGAAGTCCATTGCCGAATTTCTCTTCGGCGACGAAGAAGCCTGCCTTCGCTTTGACATGTCCGAGTTTAATCACGAGCATGCTGACCAGCGGTTGGTAGGCGCCCCGCCAGGCTATGTGGGCTACGAAGCTGGCGGGCAGTTGACCAATGCGGTCAAGCAAAAACCATTTTCCCTGCTGCTGTTTGATGAGATTGAGAAAGCGCACCCGCGCATTCTCGATAAGTTTTTGCAAATTCTAGAAGACGGGCGTTTGACGGATGGCAAAGGCGAAACGGTGTTGTTTTCGGATACCGTCATCGTATTCACATCGAATATTGGCGCAGCCGAAGTGAGCCATGAAAGCCAGGATGTGCGAAATGAGTTCATCCAAAAGGTGCGACAGCATTTCATCCACGGATTAAAGCGCCCTGAATTGCTAGGGCGTATTGGCGAAGCCAATATCATTCCATTCAACTTCATGCGTGATGATGGCTTCTTGATTGATATCGCCCGCGCCAAGTTAGAGCCATTGCGCAAAGGGCTGAAGGATAAATGGGGTGTTTCGGATTTGAGGCTGGTTAAGGAGGCCGAGATACTGAACTTGCTGGTTAGAGATGTGGATCGCGGGACGGGAGGACGCGGCGTCCCCAACGCACTGACCAATAAACTGATTGACCCATTGGCCGATTTTCTATTTGCACGAATGGCGGCCTCTGATCAGATCCGAGGCAAGGTAATTGAAGTTCATATTGCAGGTGGCAAACTGTTATTCGTGCTGGAGTGAATTCATGCATTGGCTGAACGTGGCATCTCGTCTACCTTGCACCGAAGCCGAAGGGCCGGGGCGAAGAGCTGCATTGTGGGTGCAAGGCTGCAACAAGCGTTGCCGTGGCTGCTGCAACCCAGGGTATCTGCAACTGGTTGAGCGTGAACTTGTTTCGACTTCATCGGTTCTCGATTGGCTGGCAAATGCGCATCATGTGCATGATCTGGAAGGGGTGACTTTTCTCGGTGGCGAGCCCATGTTGCAAGCACAAGGATTGGCTGTTGTTGCGCAAGGAGCACAGTCGCTGGGGCTGTCAGTGATGGTATTTAGTGGATATACGAAAACTGAGCTTGATGCTATGCAGTTACCTGGGGTTGATCAACTGCTTCGCTACACGGATGTGTTGGTAGATGGTCCGTATGAGGCGAGTTTGCCGGAGATCAGTCGCCGTTGGGTTGGCTCCACAAATCAGCAATTCCATTATTTGACGGAGCGTTATGATGCACAGATCGAGAAAAGAGATGCAGTTGAACGCTTAATTGAAGTTCGTATCAACTCAGATGGAACAGTTTTTGTGAATGGATGGCCAGAAAAAATCAGCATTTAGAGGCTGATGCTGATTAGTGAAGTCGTCATTGGCCGCTGTGTCTGATGTGTAAAAATCCGGAACCAATTGGTTTCGGATTTTTCATGCGTATCGAACAGGCCTCACCTCCATGTCACACTGTTGGATGGTTAGCCTGAGCTGTCCGCTAATGTGGAACCACCAGATTACAGACAGGTCCCACATGGTTTATGGAATGAGCGATTCAAGGTCTCTACACCAAGTAGCAGACCTCGATTGCTCATTATTGATGGGTCCCACATCAGATAAGCTATTGGAAGGGAATTGGAGAGGTCTTTTGGGTTGCCAATAATTACCTTGGGACCTGAAATATCGCTCAAGGTGTCCAAAAAGGGCAGATCCAGAGCGTAGGTTTTTGCAGCCTCTTGTTTAGCATCTGTGTGTCATCACCAAGAAAGAGGAGGAAGCATGACACAACAGAACATTTCTCGCATGGTAGAGGCATGGCGAACAATCAGCCGCAGACAGGCGACTCAAGCTGATCGGGATAACGCCACCCGTATGGCACTACAGCAGTGCGGGGAGTACCTCATCGCCATCCACGACATGGCGGAGATTGAGCAGAGGCGCTACGAGTTTTTAGCAAATCGACTCTGCGACCATTTTTGGCAACACAATCGCGCACACAGAACCAAGCAGACACCTGGTTATCCGGGCCATTTCGGTTGCAGGGCACGAGTTCGTCAATTCAAGCTGGAATGCCACTGGTACTACAACCAATTCATTGAACAGCCAAAAGGATCGGGGAAACACAAGGTTCTTAGCCATTACCTGCCGCGCAATGGTCAGTTTTCGTATTACAAAGCGACATTTACACCTGCACATGACTGGGAAAAACCAGTCATTTTGGCCACAGAGGAAGGCTTTGCCCTGATACGCCAACTCAATGATCAGTTGATGCAGTTGCGTCGGCTTTCTCGCAGCAGCCAACGTCTACTAGGCACACTGATCCAGCACCTCGATGAGATGGGCGTTCTGTCATGACTCGGCTCTCAGCGCAAACGAATTACAAAAACGGCCGCTGTTCCTGAAGGTAGTTCCCGTACAGCCTCAGGGAGGGATTAATGAGCTATCGGCTACGATGGTCTCGGAATGCACCCTGGGGCTATCTATATGAAAAATAATATAAAGCTAGTCAACTGGCGGCCCCTAACACTGAGTTAGGAGGACGAGCGCGTTTTTGTAAAACCCTGCAATTGAACTTTGTTCTGAAAAGACAAAGTCACATAAAAATCAATAACTTATTGATCAACCTGACCGAGTGATGCATAGTTTTCCATACCATTGGGAGGGCGTTTTATGAACAGCATCGTAATTTTGGTCACTCTATTCCTTTTCCTTCTAGGCGTTGCGGTAGCTGCTGCATATCTCTACAGAGAGAAGCTTAAAATTTCACAGGTGAAAGATGCGGATCGAAAAAACCAGTAGAACATTCAAATCAAAGCTCCTATGTAGCTCACTGTGGGCAGCTACAACACCCTAGGCTGGTCATTAATGTTGCAACCCAGCTTAGGCGTTCTATCCAGCAACATTAAAAATGTTCACTATGTACATATATTCAATAATTTCAATTAGATATATTCATGGCGTTGCTTTTTATAGGATTCATGGCACCCTAGATGCAGCTCCACACGAGACACGTAAATGATGAAAAAACTAACCACCATAATCGTTGCAACCGGGCTGGGGTTGGCCTCTGGTTGTGCCATGACACCAAATCGCTACCAGTACAAGGCAGACCACAGTCGCGCCTACAACATCGCCGAGGCTGGTGGTTTGATTACTGGCATTAAGGATACTGCTGTGCCACGGCGTTGTTGCCCAAATCGATGCAGCTTGAATGGAACTTTCTGAGGGCTCGGTGATCTGATCATCACCATCCCCTTCAAGTCTGCATCATGGGCACGTCGCTTCATCCCATCACCAACTGGCCTCAATACAACAAGTCTTTGATTAATCGTGGTTCACTCACTTTCTGGGTTGATGCCGAGGCCATGAGCAACTGGTTTCACCATGACCATCATGGGCGTCGGGGCCGCGGCCAGCTTTACACTGACCAGACCATCGCAACCTTCCTGATGCTCAAGGGGATGTTTAACCTCACTTTGCGGGCCACTCAGGGACTACTCGATTCCCTGTTCGAGTTGATGAATGTGCCGTTATGCGCACCGGACTATAGCTGTGTCAGCAAGCGAGCACGCTCGGTGACGGTTGCTTATCGACAGCCCCCAAAGGGGCGCATCACCGACCTGGTTATCGATTCAACCGGGCTGAAGGTGTTTGGCGAAGGCGAGTGGAAGGTCAGAAAGCACGGCGCCGAGAAGCGGCGAGTTTGGCGCAAGTTGCATCTGGCGGTAGACCCGGTGACCCACGATATCGTGGCGGCGGAAGTGTCGTTGGAAAATGTCCATGACGCCGAGGTGTTGCCCACCTTACTCAACCCTCTGCGGCGCAAGCTGGGATGTGTTTATGCGGATGGCGCGTATGACAGCAAAGCCAGCCATCAGCTTATCTCGTGCAAAGGGGCGACAGCCTGTATCCCGCCTCGCAAGAACGCGGGGTTATGGAAAAAGGGACATCCAAGAAATGAGGCTGTGCTGGTAATGCGCAAGGAAGGGCTGGCGAACTGGAAGAAGATATCGGGGTATCACCGTCGCTCGCTGGCCGAGACGGCAATGTATCGGTTCAAGCAGTTGCTGGCGGGGAAAATCAGTCTGCGGAATTATAACGGCCAAGTAGGAGAAGTGATGGCGTATGTGAGCGCGATAAACAAACTGAACAGCCTTGGTCTGCCCGTCAGACAGCCCCGAGTGTAGCGGTCCCTTGGGGCTGGGGAAGTCATGACTTGCTGGCTGATTTGGGCAACAACGCCCTGTGCCACGTGACCAGTTGGAACGCATGACAGATACCAAAACCTTTGGTGCAGCTTATGTTATGTCCGGCTATATCGCTCCCAGTGTGGGAGGCCTATCAAACTGGCAAGGTGGCGTAGTCAACATGGCTAATTGGGCGTTTGGCCCCAAGCAGCATGGCGCCCGGAATAGCTTGATAGCCTGGATGCCTGTAAATGAGGCTGCATCGTCAGCCGATGCTCAGACCAAATTGATTTCACATATGAAGCTTTCTATCGAGTCATCTCTGACCGAACTGGGTGTAAAATTCGACCTGTTGTACGATAAAGATGGCAATCTGACATATCATTTTTACAGGAACGAGTGGGATTGCCCGACTTGGAGCAACGGTAAAAGCAAGGTCTCGGATATGTGCTCTATTAAGGTACGAATCGCAGAGCCGAATCAAGACAAGGCACCAGCCTTTATTACTGAAGCTCAAGGGGATGCTTATGCATTCACTTCCGGCCATGACACGGATTTTAATTTTATTAATGTTACGAATGGAGAGGCTAGCCATGCACCAGAACAAGCCGTATACAGCAAGATCAGTGAGAAGCTACCAGTGTGGGCCTTCCTGTACCTAGCACCTCAACAAGTCAAAATAAATAATAGCGAAAAAATCGTATTTCCCTACCTGCTTGAACAAGGGAAACCAGAGCTCTTTGTCTACCCATTCTGATAAAACATCGCACCACTGGCCGCCTCCATGCGGTTTTTGTTCATTTTCAAATGCTGTAGCACTAAATAAATATGCTCTCTCTTTAGGCTGCAGCTATGACGGCGCAGATAATTTCATATGTGAAACTTTTTAGCTCTGAGGGAGAATGTTGCCGACTCAACTAATGAACATTACCCTATGCCGTCACTCATTAATGATTAAATCATAACCTTCTTAAGGTTGCATTTTATGAAATCGCGATAATATGGATATGAAATATTAATGGAGGTCACTGTGAAAGATTTAATTGGCGGATTCAACTCCGAAGTGCAACGCTAAGCCGCCTTTCTTAGCTCTGCAAACACCACAGATGGCTGCCTGTATCCCAAGCACTTTCGTGGCCTGCTGTTCAGGGCCCCTTGGTAGCTCAGTAACTCCTCTTCTGACACCTCTCTAAGGTCAGCTCCCTTCGGGATATACTGTCGCAGAAGCCCGTTTGCGTTCTCATTTAACCCCCTTTCATGTGAAGAGTAGGGGTGGGCAAAGTACATTTCAGCGTCCAACGCCTTCGCGACTTCCTTGTGCTCACTGAACTCCAGTCCGTTATCGAAGGTTATCGTGTGGCACACATCCTTGTAGTCACTGAGCAGAGAGATGATGGCTTCGCTGACCTCCCGAGCCTCTTTCGAGAACACCTTTTTCGTCAGATAAAGCCGGGTCTTTCGCTCCGCCAGTGTCACGATGGCACCGGTACCCTGCTTGCCCAGCACCAAGTCTGCTTCCCAGTCTCCCAGGCGCTCACGTGTATCAACAATCGCTGGGCGTAGCTCTATCGATACGGCATCAGGGATACGGTAATCCCCCCATTTTTAAGGGCAGTCAAAAGTAAAGGTCTCTGGGTTACGGGCCAAGATGACGTAAAAAATTTCACATGTGAAATTTCCGTCAGATTAGCGTATCAAAAAATAATACGGTAATAGCCAAGAAATGGTGGAATAGCCTACATCAAGCAAAATTGTATCGTAAGCCTCTGTTTTTATAATGAAAATTATTTTTTAACTTTGCCCAAAAAAGGCACTTCCAGCGACGATGTTTTCTGAAAACAACATGCAGAATGCTCCTGCCAACACATGAAAAATCAGGAGGATGTATGGCTGAAACACCGAAAGAAAAATTGATAACAATCGCCGAAGTGGTCGAGCTGACGGCTCTTTCGCCATCAACAATACGACGTCTAGTGAAATCTGGAAACATACCAGCCCCCATCAGGCTAGGCCCCACCGGACGTTCAATCAGATTCAGGCTATCTGATATTCAGCTGTATCTGAAGAACATTTGACAGGAGGTGCTTATGGAATTTCGATTACTGCCGGATGCACTGGAATGCAGGGAATCCGAACGCTGGGTCAAGCTCGGGGGTTATATCAACGTGCTGGCTCGAACCCGCTCTTCAGATCAGAGGCGCAGCTACGGCATTTTACTGGAGTGGAAGAACCTGGACGGTGTTCAGTTGCAAGATATTGTCCTCATTCGGAATCTCCAGGGTGATAACAGCAGGCAGGTTCGGGAAATGCTGCTCGACTCAGGCTATCCATTGGAGCTAAATCCTCACGCTTGGCCACGTATCCAGCGTTATCTACTCGATGAGATCCAACGTGCAGAACCTGCGATCTGTGTTGAACGAACCGGGTGGCATCAAGAAGGTTTTGTCACTCCTGGCTGGAGCGCCCACAGAGATCGCACAAAGTTGTATCTGCTCCGCAAGGGGATGGATATGGAACTGCGGTCATCTGGCACGCTGGAGCAGTGGCAGGAAGAGATTGGCGAGGTCTGCATTGGTAATCCGCTGCTGATTTTTTGCTGTGGAGCCGCTCTGAGTGCACCTCTGCTCAGCAACTCAGGTGTCGAAAACACGATTTTCCACATATATGGTGATTCAGGGTCAGGCAAATCTACGGCCTTGAAGGTCGCAACGTCAGTGCTAGGTGATGAATCGATCATGAGAACATGGTTGAGTACTGCGAATGGTCTGGCTGCGGCCGCAGCACTTCACCACGATGTCCCTCTCTTTCTGGATGAATTATCTCAAGCAAGGGCCGAGGATGTGGATACTGCCGTCTACTCCATATGCAACGGTCGACCCAAGCTGAGAGCCAACGAAACTGGCCAGCTGGCCATAGGCGAACCTTGGCGAACCATTGCCTTATCCAACGGAGAGGTGACACTGGAGGAGCATATGGCGCAACTGGGTAAAGTACCGCTGGCTGGACAGCTGAGCCGGGTGGTTGAAATACCCGCTGTTGGTCAACACGGCGTGTTTGATGCGCTCCATGGTCACAATGGGCCAGATTTGCTGGCAGATGAATTGCAGCGACGCTGCAAGCGTTACTATGGATCCCTGTTTCCGGCATGGATAAATCGACTAGCTGGCTACGATGAAGCTGAACTCGCGCGCAAGGTTTTGCAGCACTACTCGTATCGCTGTGCACTCATGAAGGAGAATGCCGAGACTCTCTTGGGCTACCATATTAGCCCCCAGGTGATGCGGGTAATTCGTCGGTTTGCCCTAGTTGAGGCCGCATTGGTCATGGCTAACCAGTTCAATCTCCTGCCGTGGCTCGACCACCACTCTGCGAATGCTGTTGAGCACTGTTTTAATCTATGGCTAAAAAACCGCGGTCATGGTCTGGACACTGAGGATTACCGGCTGTTCTGTATGTTGAAAGCAGCCATACAGGGCTGGGGGCCGTATATAAGACCCCTGGAGGGCCGACTGAGCTCTAGTGTTGGTTACAGTCGAACGTATCAAGGGGAGTCGCAATGGTTAGTCAAAACTGACGTGCTGAAACAAGCGCTGAATTTACGCCCTCAATACCGCTCACAGATGCTGCGATTAGTAAAAAGAGATTGGTTGCAATTCAATGAGTTAGATAGATTGACTCTCAAAGTCGTACAGGAGAAAAAATCGGCCCGCTATTTTGCCATCTGGCCAGAACGTATCAAGAGAGGCCTGACCGAGCTAGAGGTGGATTAATGGATTTCCCGGTTTTCCCAGTTCCACCGACTCTGTTGTGAGGTGACAGCATGCAAACCGTTTTTATGCTCTTGGCGCAATACGAGAAACCTGTCGTGCCGCTTAAAGACATTTGTAGTGACTATTTTGGTCTGTCATATCAAACCGCCAGACAACGGGCAAATGCCGGGATGTTACCCATCCCGACGTTCAGAACCAGCCAAAAGAGCGATTATCTGGTGCACCTGACTGACCTGGCCAGCTATATAGATCAGCAGAGAGAGAAAGAAGTGCGCAGGCTAACTGCGATCACGAAGATGGAGGCTCGAAGATAATCTTCTGGAAGGGCAAGCCCGCGAATCGCGGGCTTTTTTCATTTTTGGTCTTTGTCAGTGGTCTGGCTCAGGTGGTATAGGTACCCTGCCAGCACAGCAAACAGAACAAGGAACGTACACAGGCAGAACAGTATGGCGATGCTGTTACTCATGCTCCCTCCTCATCATTCGCTCTTAAAGTCTGGAGTGAGTATAATCAAAAGGTCACCGACATCAACATAAGCTATTGATGATGTTGAGTTTTGTATCTAACGAACAAAGTTGTTGGGACATATTCGCAGAGTAGACAAGAAGAGCTGAAAGGCGTGAGAAAACCCCTGATTAAAGCCGTTTTAGCAGCCACCTGCCCCATATCTGCCCCATGAAAATTGAAGGCCGCGCCTGATAAGGGCTAGAGAAAAAATCTCACCAATCCAGCATGGGGGCGATGGAAAAACGCTGCGCCTGCATAAAAATCATCCGGGTTGGCTAAAGAAAGGGGAGGATTTTATCACAACGTGAAGCAGCCCCAGAAAATGAATTTTGTCGCCGCGCCATGCGAGGCCCTGTGATAGTATCCGGCTAATAGAAAGGGTATCTGCGCGATCATGAATCAAGACCAACTTTTACAACGAGCCGAGCGACTCTGTATACAGCGAGGGATCCGCTTCACCCCGACCCGACGTCAGGTATTTCGCCTGCTGGCGGCACACGGCAACGCCATCAGCGCCTATGATTTGTTGGCCCAGCTGCAACAAACCGAAGCCAATGCCAAGCCGCCAACCGTCTATCGTGCACTCGATTTTTTGCTCGAACAGGGCTTTGCTCACAAGGTGGAATCTCTCAACGCGTTTATCTTCTGCTGCCACTTCGATCACGCTCACCCGATGCAGTTGTTGATCTGCGACGAGTGCGGGGATGTGGTCGAGCTTCACGATACGGCGATCGATAGCGCGTTTTCCGAGCAGGCCCACTTGCATGGTTTTACTATTACCAATAAGACGATAGAGGCACATGGCCAATGTGCCCGTTGTACGCCCACTGTAGGAAGTCATCATGAAGGCTGATTTTGTAAATCCGTTCCTGCTATCCCTGCTCAATGTGCTCTCGACCATGGCACAGCTGGAACTCAAACCGGGCAAACCGAAACGCAAGATGGATGAGCTGGCGCGCGGCGACGTCTCCGGCCTGATCGGCATGGTCGGCCCGCAGACCCGTGGCTCCCTCTCCATCAGCTTCGAGAAGGGGCTGGCGCTGGAGATCATGCGCCGCATGCTGGGGGAAGCGCCCGCCAACATCAACGAAGAGGTGACCGACATGGTCGGTGAAATCACCAACATGGTGACCGGCGGTGCAAAGCGGATGCTGGGCGAGAAGGGCTACGAGTTTGACATGGCGACCCCCATCATCGTCTCCGGCCCCAACCACACCATTACCCACCGTGCCGATGGCACCAAGATCATGATGCCGTTCGAATCGGATTTCGGTCGCGCCACTATCGAAATCTGCTTCGAGTAACCCTATGTGGAAAGCATTGAAATGGATTTTCATCTGCTGGGCCCTGCTGTTGATCCTGTCGGACATTCAGATCAGCACCTCCCTCTACAAGTACGAAGATAACCGGGTGCTCATCAACTTCCCGCGCTGGGAATCCAAGCAGCCTTGGGGCACCTTCGAGTGGCATGCCGGACGGGTAGAAACCCACTGGTATGGTCTGGAGGGAAAACCCAAGCCAAAAGGCCCGCAAATCTGATCCTGTAACTGCTACAGCAGAAACAGAAGAGGCCAGCAGATGCTGGCCTCTTTGCTATCTCGTTGTTTCTGAATCAAGCCGCTTCGGCCGCCAGCTTACCGCTTGGTCGCATCAAGATGCCGACGATGCAGGCCAACAGAGTCGGCAGCAGCCAGGCAAGTCCCTTGTCGAACAGCGGCAGGAAGGCAAAGCCGTCCATCGCCATCCCGGCAGCCCCCAGCCCATCGAGGCAACCAAACAGAAAGGCGACCGTCAGCACACCGCGAAACACCAGCCGTGGCTGGGCAAACCATCCCTTGAGGAAGGTCACCAGCACCAGCGCGATGGCAACCGGATAGATGGCCACCAGCACCGGGATGGAGAGGCCGATCAATTCGCTCAACCCCACATTGGCCACCAGTGCACAGAGCGCCCCCAGTAGGATCACCCAGTTGCGATAGGCCCAACCTGTCAGGCCATGGAAGTAGTCGGCACCGGCACAAAGCAGGCCGACCGCACTGGTAAAACAGGCCAGGGTGATGATGGCAGCCAGAATAAACTGACCCGGTTGGCCAAACAGGCTCAGGACGTAGGCATTGACGATGGCGCCGCCATTACTGATATCGCTTGCGACCCCACCGGCGCTGTTGCCCAGCTGAAAGAGCGAGACATACACCGCCGACAGCCCGACCGCCGAGATCAAGCCTGCAATGGTCAGATATTTGAACTGGCTGCGATAATCCGCGATCCCCTTCTGGCGCAGCAACCCGATGATCAGGGCGCCAAACATCAGGGAGGCAAGGGTGTCCATGGTGTTGTACCCCTCCAGCATTCCTTTGGTCAGGGCTGCATCTATGTACTCACCGCTGGCATCAGGCATGGTGCCCTGCGGCGTCATAAAGACCCCGACCGCCAGAATAAGCAGCATCGCCATCAGGGCTGGGGTCAGATACTTGCCGACAGCATCGAGCAGCTTGCCCCGATCGAGCGCCACCAGGATCACCAGCGCAAAGAAACTCAGGGTGTAGATCAGCAGCCCCGCATGACCGGCATCGCCGAGCCAGGGCTTGAGCCCCATCTCGTAGGCGACCAGACCGGTGCGGGGAATGGCAAAAGCAGGCCCCATGATGATATAGATGGCGATGGCCAGTGCCGTCGCCGCCCCGGCGGGCAGATAGCGGGTCATTCCGGTCCAGCCACTCGCGCCGCCCCCCGAACTCCCCTTGGCCACCGCAATCAGGGTGATCAGCGGCAAGCCCACTGCCGTTAGCAAAAAGCCGCACATGGCGGCCTGCAGATGCTCACCGGCCATAAAACCGGCCAGCGGCGGAAAAATGATATTGCCAGCCCCCAGATAGAAGGCAAACGTCATAAACCCCAATCCGAATACGTCGGACAACTTCAATGATTTCGTCAAACTCAACCTCATCTGCCTTATCAGCTTGTTATTGATTGCACCCACTGCCTGGCAGATAACCGGTAACAATACCTCTCGCCCCCACACGGCCCGCGGACCGGATGAGGCGTACCACCTTTAGCATAAAGAAGAGGAGTTCGATCTCAATCACCAATTAATATCTTGAAACAATTTACTGCTGCGGAATTAATCACCGAACAACTCGGCGCTCCATAAAGAGGTGTCACACGTAGGTATGGGAGGCAAGAAGAGGGGAACGGGTTATAGCGGCAAGATACGGCTGCTCAGATGCTATCTGCATACGGTGACAATTACGGCCGCAAAGCGAGGTGAGAAGCGAGGCTCATAGAAAACAAAAGAGCCTGCACGGGGCAGGCTCTTGGCAATATCACATCGGGTGTGATCAGGCCGCTTCGGCAGCCATCTCGGTCGGACGCACCATCACGCCAACTACGCAGGCCAGCAGGGTCGGCATCAGCCAAGCGAGGCCCTTGTCGAACAGCGGCAGGAAGGCAAACGCATCCATCTTCATACCGGCAGCACCCAGACCATCCAGGCACCCGAACAGGAAGGCAACCATCAACACGCCACGGAACACCAGACGGGGACGGCCGAAATAACCCTTCAGGAAGGTGACCAGTACCAGCGCCACGGCAACGGGATAGATGGCAACCAGCACCGGAATGGAGAGGCTGATCAACTGGCTCAGACCCACGTTGGCCACCACGGCACAGATAACGCCCAGCAACACCACCAGCTTCTTGTAAGCCATGCCGGTCAGATTGTGGAAGAAATCGGAACAGGCAGAGATCAGGCCCACGGCAGTGGTGAAGCAAGCCAGAGTGATGATGGCCGCCAGAATGAACTGACCCGGCTGACCAAACAGGCTCAGTACGTAAGCGTTGACGATGGCGCCACCGTTGCTGACATCGGTCGCTACACCGGCGGCAGTGTTACCCAGCTGGAACAGGGAGACGTACACCACGCTCAGACCAACGGCAGAGATAAGGCCGGCAATGGCCAGATACTTGAACTGGCTCTTGTAATCGTTGATGCCTTTCTGGCGCAGCAGATCGACGATCAGAGCGCCAAACATCAGGGACGCCAGGGTGTCCATAGTGTTGTAGCCTTCCAGGATCCCTTTCACAAACGGGCTGTTCTGATAGTCACCGGACGCATCCGGCATGGAGCCTTGCGGTGCTACGAATACCCCGATAGCCAGAGTCAGCAGCAGCAGCATCAGTACCGGAGTCAGGTATTTGCCGATGGCGTCCATCAGCTTGCCCTGGTTCATGGAGACCAGAATGGCCACACCAAAGAAGATCACGGTATAGGCCGCCAGACCCGCTTGCCCCATGTCACCGATGAACGGCTTGAGGCCCATCTCGTAGGCAACCAGACCGGTACGGGGCGCGGCAAAGGCCGGGCCTATGATGATATAGATGGCAACGGCCAGCGCAGTCGCAACACCGGCAGGCAGCAGCTTGGTCATGCCAGCCCAGCCGTTACCGGCTTTCGCCACGGCCAGAATGGTCACCAGAGGCAGGCCCACGGCAGTGACCAGGAAGCCAAACATCGCCAGGGAGAGGTGCTCACCAGCCATGTAACCGGCCAACGGCGGGAAAATGATGTTACCGGCGCCCAGGTAGAAGGCGAAGGTCATAAACCCTAATCCGAGTACATCGGACAATGTGAGTGATTTCGTCAAGTTCAACCTCGTCTGTCTTGTAAATTATTGCTTGTTATAGTTTTTATCGGTCGCTGACCGGGTGTGTTCAGGGGGGATAAAAAAAGAGCCCCGCATGTTTTTTCATCGCAACCAGTGGTTTTAGCTGGTCTGGAGCGGGCGCTCGATCTGGAACCAGCATAATGGCGTGAAAAAATAGTTCAAGACGAAATTTACATCTTCAAATAGAAGGGGTTGGTCAGTTGGATATATCTGTCGGAATAGGCCCCGTCAGCAGAATGGATCACAATTTCACCCCTCTCACACCTGTTTAATCCTCTGCCAAGTAGCAATAAAACACGATTTGCCTCTTTACCCTCTCTGGTGATAACAGCTGTATAACAAATGCCATGCAGATCATAATTCGCCGAAATGCATAAAATTTCATCGGCCATCGCCGTCGGCAGCACCAGCGCTACCTGCCCGTTCGGGCTCAGCAAACGATCGCAGGCCGCCAGTAATGCGTGGCTGTCGAGGGCGCCGGTATGGCGGGCCAACGCCCGCGCCGGATCGCTAAATGACTGGCCTGCCACGAAATAGGGAGGGTTGGAGACGACAAGATCGTAAGGGGCGGCCTGATAATCCTGAATGGCACTCTCTATGACGGTCACCCGATCGGCCCAGGGAGAAGCAGCCGCATTCTCCCGCGCCTGACTGGCCGCATTAATATCCAGCTCGACCGCATCAAGACGGCAGTCAGATCTGCTGCGCTGGGCCAGCATCAGGGCAATCAGGCCGCTACCGGTGCCGATATCGAGCACTCGACGCGCCTGTTCGACCGGCGCCCAGGCACCGAGCAAAATGCCATCGGTGCCCACCTTCATGGCGCAGCGATCGTGATTGATATGGAACTGTTTGAAGGTAAATCCGCGACTACGTCCCATCTGGCCCCCGTCATCTGCAAAAATGGTGGGCGATTATAGCGGCTAAGACACACTCACCAATAGGAGCCGACGAGATAATCGCCTATAATCTGCCGTTTCCTTAATGACCGAGTATTGCCATGAGCCAGTCCTTTGATGATTTCGACCTGCACCCAGCCCTCAACCGGGCCTTGGCCGAGATGGGATTCACCCGCCCCACCACCATCCAGCAGATGGTGCTGGAGCCAGCCCTGGACGGCCGCGATATTCTGGCATCCGCTCCAACCGGTACCGGCAAGACTGCCTCCTTCCTGCTGCCGGCACTCCAGCACCTGCTGGACTTCCCGCGCCGCAAGCCGGGCCCCTGCCGCATGCTGATCCTGACCCCGACCCGCGAGCTGGCGCTGCAGGTGACCGCCCACGCCAAGGCGCTGGCGGCCCACACCAACCTCAGCATCGAAACCATCATCGGCGGCGTCAGCCATGAAGAGCAGCTGCCTGCTCTGACCAAGACCACCGACATCGTGGTCGCCACCCCGGGCCGTCTGCTCGAGTACATCGAGAAAGAGGAGTTCGAGAGCCACGACATCGAAGTGCTGGTGCTGGATGAAGCGGACCGCATGCTGGACATGGGCTTTATCAAGGATGTGAACCGCATCGTGGCCGAAGCGCGCTACCGCAAGCACACCATGCTCTTCTCCGCCACCCTGGAAGGGGCCGGCCTTGAGAAGTTCGCCAACGAGATCCTCAAGGATCCGGTGGAGCTGCACGCCGAGCCGCCCCGCAGCGAACGTCGCCCCATCACCCAGTGGATCCATCTGGCCGATGACGCCGCCCACAAGCTGGCGCTGCTGACCCATATCCTGAAAGATCCGGAAACCCAGAAGGCGATCATCTTCGTCAAGACTCGCGAGCGTCTGGCGGAGCTCTCCGGCCAGCTGCAGGCTGCAGGTATCTCCTGCGCCTGGATCCGTGGCGAGATGGAGCAGAGCAAGCGTATCGAGTCGATCCGCAAGTTCCACGAAGGGGAAGTGCCCTTCCTCATCGCTACCGACGTCGCCGCCCGCGGCATCGACCTGCCGAACGTCAGCCATGTCATCAACTACGACATGCCCTACGGCGCCGATGTTTACGTCCACCGGATCGGTCGTACCGGCCGCGCCGGCAACCGTGGCTGTGCCATCAGCCTGGTGGAAGCCCACGACATGGCTATGGTCGCCAAGATCGAGCGCTACACCGAAGAGCGCCTCAAGCGCCGGGTGATCGACGAGCTGCGCCCGAAACATAAGGAAGCGCGGGTACCGGTGAAGAAGAAAAAGCCGGTCGACAAGAAGAAGTCCGCCAAGAAGAAAAAGAAGAAGTGATCGCCTGGCGATAAAGAGAAGGGCCATCCCGCGGGATGGCCCTTCTGCATTCTGAATCACTCTGACGAGTGGTTATGCCACCACTCTGCGCATCCCCATATGGGGGATATCATCTTCGAGATAGCCTTCCCCTTCCGCCACAAAACCGTGTTGGCTGTAGAAGCCTTGCAGATGGGCCTGCGCCCCCAGCCAAATGCTGTGGGTCGGCCAGCGCGCCTCGCACGCCTTGACCGCCTCGCCGATCAGCTGGTGACCGAGACCACCGCCACGCGCCTTGGGTGAGGTCACCACCCGACCGATGGCGGCACCGCTCTCATCGCCGATGCCGGGCGCCATGATCCGCGCATAGGCGGCCAGCAGATCGCCCTGATAGCCGAGCAGGTGCCAGACCCCCTCGCGGCGATCCAGCCCGTCCAGATCCTGAAAGGGGCAGGTCTGCTCCACCACGAACACCTCGGCCCGCAGCGCAAGCAACTCATACAACTCGTCAGTGGTCAGTTCAGACCAGGGTTTCAGGATCCAGTTCATCGGCAACTCCTTATCAGTTCGGCCTGCCAGCATAATCGTGGCGCCTGCGCCCTGCATTAACCTTTGTTAAGTTCTTTCAGCCGTTTGCGAATGCGGCTCAGACTAATGGGAGTGATACCGAGATAGGCGGCAATCTGGTGGTCTGGCACTCTGGCATCAAGCGCGGGAAAGCTGTCGAGAAAGTGCTGATAACGCGCCTGCGGGCTGCCGGTCAGCAGCAACTGCTCCTTCTCCTCCTTGATGCGCAACTGCACCTCTAACAGGTGCTGGTACCAGCGCGGCCAGCCGGGCAGCTGGCGCAGGTCAGCCAGACTGAACAGCTGCAGACGGCAAGACTCCAGCGCCTCCACGCTGTAGCGGGCTGGCTCGCCACTAAGCAGGTGGTGGAAGTCGAGAAACTCGTCCCCCTCCCAATAGAACTCCTTGATGTACTCGCGGCCATCCGCCAGCACCAGCTTGGCCCGCAGCAGCCCCTGCTCCACCCTGACCAGCAGCTCCGGGCTGTCACCGGCGTGCCAGAGGCAGCTTTTCGGACTGAGGGTCAGCGGGCGGGCAAAAGAGAGGAGGCGCGCGGCCTCCTCTTTATCTGCGACCTGCGCCCAATCGAAGGGGGGTCTGTCAGTCAGCATGATTAACCGCGACGCTGACGCACGGCTTCAAACAGGCAGACGCCGGTCGCAACCGAGACGTTGAGGCTGGATACCGCCCCTGCCATCGGGATGCTCACCAGCTCGTCGCAATGTTCGCGGGTCAGGCGACGCATACCTTTACCTTCGGCACCCATCACCAGCGCCATCGGGCCGGTCAGTTTGGCCTGATAGAGGTCGTGATCGGCCTCGCCAGCGGTGCCGACAATCCAGACGCCACGCTCCTGCAGCTCGCGCAGGGTGCGGGCCAGGTTGGTGACCTGAATAAGCGGCACCACTTCAGCGGCGCCACAGGCGACCTTGCGCACGATTGGGGTGAGACCCGTGGCCTTGTCCCGCGGCACGATGACCGCATGAGCCCCGGCAGCATCGGCGCTGCGCAGGCAGGCGCCGAGATTGTGCGGGTCGGTCACGCCATCCAGCACCAGCAGGAAGGGCTGGCTCTGTTGTGCCGCCAACTCATCCAGCAGGCTGGCCAGATCGTGCTCGGCGAGCTTCGGCGCCTCTTTCACCCGGGCCATGATGCCCTGGTGATTGTTGCCTTCCGCTTTGTCATCAAGGGTCTTGCGGTTCACGCTCTGCACCTTGAGGCCGAGGGACTCCAGCTCGGTCAGCAGGGGTTGCAGCCGGTCGTCATCCCGCCCTTTCAGCGCCCATACCTCGATGAAACGCTCCGGGGTGCGCTCCAGCAGCGCGGTGACAGCGTGAATGCCGTAGATCAGTTCAGTACTCATTTAGTGCTCTTGGCCTTATCGCGAGCCTTTTTGCTCGGTCGTCTGTTGCTCGGTTTGGCACGGCCACCCTTGTCGGATTTGCCGTGACCCTTGCCCTCTTTACGTTTTTCGTGGCGCTGGGCGCTCTTGGCCTTCTCTTTCTTGATCTCGGCCTGCTTGCGCGCCATCTCTTTGGCGTTCTTGCCGGTGGCCTTGAGCGGCTCTTCGACCATCACGAAGTCGATCTTGCGATCATCCAGGTTCACGCCCATCACCTTGACCCGCACCTTGTCGCCCAGACGGTAGCGACGGCGGAAGTTCTCGCCAATCAGCTGCATGTGCAGGGGATCAAACTGGTAGTAGTCGTTGGTGAGGGTGCTGACGTGCACCAGACCATCGATGTGGATCTCCGCCAGACGCACGAAGAAACCAAAGCCGGTGACGCTGGCGATAACGCCGTCAAACTCGTCACCCACGTGATCCAGCATGTACTCGCACTTGAGCCAGTCGGCCACGTCGCGAGTGGCATCGTCGGCACGGCGCTCGGTCATGGAGCAGTGCTCGCCCATCGGGTCCACTTCTTCCAGCTGGTAGTGATAACCACCGCTCGGGGTCCACTTGTGGCGCAGGTTGCCCTGCTGCTCCTTGGCAGTCTGATACTTGATCGCCCGGTGCAGGATCAGGTCTGGGTAGCGACGGATTGGCGAGGTGAAGTGGGCGTAGGACTTCAACGCCAGACCGAAGTGACCGATGTTGTCAGCCTGATAGATGGCCTGACGCATGGAGCGCAGCAGCATGGTGGAGAGCAGCTCCGCATCCGGGCGCCCTTCAAACTTGGCAGCCAGCTCGGCAAAGTCTTTCGGCTCGGGCTCGAGACCGCCCTTGAGCTCCAGACCCAGTTCGGCCAGGAAGTCACGGAAACCGGTCAGACGCTCTTCGCCCGGACGGTCGTGGACCCGGAACAGGGCGGCGGCTTCGTTCTTCTCGATATAACGGGCCGCGGCGACGTTCGCCTGGATCATGCACTCTTCGATGATCTTGTGGGCATCGTTGCGCACCAGCGGCACGATGCGGTCGATCTTGCGCTGGGCGTTGAAGATGAAGCGGGTCTCCTCGCTCTCGAACTCCACCGCACCGCGCTGGTGACGGGCATGCTTGAGCGCCTTGTAGAGGTTGTTGAGCTCCTCAATATGGCCCACCAGCGGATCATACTGCTGACGCAGCTTGGGATCGCCATCGAGGATCGCGGCAACCTTGGTGTAGGTCAGACGGGCGTGAGAGTTCATTACCGCTTCGTAGAACTTGTAGCCGGACATGCGACCAGCAGCGGAGATGGTCATCTCGCACACCATGCAGAGACGGTCAACTTGCGGGTTCAGGGAACACAAGCCGTTGGAGAGCACCTCCGGCAGCATGGGCACCACGAACTCGGGGAAGTAGACGGAGTTGCCGCGCTGATACGCTTCGGCATCCAGCGCCGTGCCGGGCTTCACGTAGGCGGAGACGTCCGCAATCGCGACCCACAGGCGCCAGCCGCCACCGCGTTTGGCTTCACAGAAGACGGCGTCATCGAAGTCACGGGCATCTTCCCCGTCGATGGTCACCAGCGGCAGGGCGCGCAGGTCGATGCGGCCCTCTTTGGCTTTCTCCGGCACCTGCTCGCCAAGACCGGCAACCTCTTTGGTCACCTCTTCCGGCCAGGTGTGCGGGATACCGTGGGTACGCAGGGCAATTTCGATCTCCATGCCCGGCGCCATGTTCTCGCCCAGCACTTCCAGTACGGTGCCGACGGCATTGATGCGGGAGGTGGCGCGCTGGTTAATGCGCACAACCACGACCTGGCTCTGGCGAGCCCCTTTGTTCTCCCCTTCCGGGATGATGATGTCCTGGCCGATACGGCTGTCATCCGGCACCACGAAACCTACGCCATTCTCGACGAAGTAACGGCCGACAATGTCTGCCTCACGGGACTTGAGCAGGCGCACCAGACGCGCTTCCTGACGACCCTTGCGGTCAATCTCGGTCGGCTGCACCAGCACGTAATCGCCATGCATCAGGCGTTGCATCTCTCGGTTGTTCAGATACAGATCCGGACCACCACCTTCCGGACGCAGAAAACCGAAGCCATCCTTGTGGCCGATTACATAACCTTTGACCAGATTCAGGCGATCCGGCAGGGCATAACATTGGTTGCGAGTGAATACCAGTTGTCCATCACGCTCCATGGCGCGCAGACGACGACGCAAGGCTTCCAACGGCTCTTCATCTTTCAGCTTGAGGACCTTGGCTAACTCTTCACGGGACATGGGCTTTTCATGGCCCTTGATGAGTTCCAGGATCAACTCGCGACTGGCGATGGGGTTATCGTATTTTTCGGCCTCGCGTTCGAGGAAAGGATCTTTTTGAGACATAAGCAGGCCTTAGGGTAGGTGGTAACGGTGCCATTATATCGGAGGGGGGGGCGAATGGCATCCATCGGCTGCCTTTTGGCCAATCTCTCTGTCATACTATCTTCAGTTCGCTGGCATGATGAGACACAGAACTCATGAGTAAGGACACATTTGCCCAATCCGCCGCCTATCTCAAACAGGCGGTCCCTTTGATGATCAAGTACCAGATCCCCACGACGCCGGACAATTACCACCTGTGGTACAACTATGTCTCGGCCAGCATGCCCGAGCTCAACCAGGCGATTGATCAGGCAGTCAAAATGCAGGGAACCTGCTCGCTCACCACCTGCGAGCGACTCTATCACCAGTATCTGGCCGCTCAGGACGAAAAGCAGATGGAGGCGATGAAACTGAGCCTCGCCGCCATGGCCAACGAGCTCGGCCACTCCATGCAGGACGCCATCTCCGATACCGGCATGTTTCAGGAGATGCTCGACAAGAGTTTTGACAAGCTCAGCCGCATTGATGACGAGGGCTTCAGCCTGGAAGACACCATGGGGATCCTGCGAGAGCTGGTGCGCGAATCGCGGGATGTGCGCATGTCCACCATGCACTTTCGCAACCAGCTCAGCAATGCGGAGAAAGAGATCAAAGAGCTGCGGGCCGCGCTCAACGAGACACGCAAACTGGCCAACGAGGATGCCCTCACCAACCTGCTCAACCGCCGCGCCTTCGATCTGGAGCTGGAGGGGTTGATCCGCAGCCAGCACCCCTTCTCGCTGATCCTCGCCGATATCGATCGCTTCAAGAACTTCAACGACGAATATGGGCACCTGCTCGGCGATCAGGTACTGCGCGCCTTCAGCAAACGGCTGCGCGATGCCTGCAAGGAGGGGGTCACCGCCTATCGGCTGGGTGGGGAGGAGTTCGCCATGCTGGTCCCCCATCGCTCGCTGGCGCTGGCCAGACAGATGGCGGAGAGCATGCGCCGCGCCATCGAGCGGATGTCGATTCTGGATCGCAAATCGGGCCGCCGCATCGACCACATCACAGCCTCGTTTGGCGTGGGTGAGTTCAACGGTCAGGAGAGCGCAGACTGTCTGGTCGAACGTACCGATAAGCTGCTCTACAAGGCCAAGGAGCTGGGGCGCAACCGGGTGATGCCACTCCCTTCCTGATTTAGTCCCCTGTCCGACCGCAATGCCAATGTAAAAAGCCAGTCAGATCAACTGACTGGCTTTTTGGTCTCTCTTGCTCCGACAGGGGCTGTTCATTCCAGCCCCAGTGGAACTCTGCTCAGTGTGAAGGATTACTCCTGCACCTCGCTGACACCTTCGACTTTCACATCAACACGGCGATCCGGAGCCAGGCAGACGATCAGCTCACGCTTGGACTTGCTGACGCAGCTGTCGCCGGTAACCGGTGAGGATTTACCACGTCCTTCCACATTGATCTTGGCGGCCGGGATCCCTTTACCAACCAGATAGTTGGCAACGGTCTGGGCACGCTGTTCGGAGAGCTTCTGGTTGTAGGCATCGGAACCGATACGGTCGGTGTGGCCAATTACGGTTGCTACGCCATCCTTGGGTCGTGCTTCTTCAATCTGGCTATAGAGGCTATCCAATGCCTGACTGGCCTCTGGCTTGAGGGTCGCCTTGTTGAAGTCAAACAGCACATCGGAGCTCAGGGTAAACTGCTTCTCAACCATCACAGGTGCAGGAGCAGGTTCCGGGGCCGGGGCGGGCGCAACAGGGGCAACCTGACCAAAGCGATAAACCGCTGCCAGCGAGAGCAGGCCGTTATCCATTCTCAGACCGGTATCATCGCGGCTGCCATACGGGGTGGTGTACTGATACTCCAGGCGAGCGGCCCAGTCGAGATTGAACGCATACTCGGCACCCAGTGCACCGACCATGACAAAGCGGCTGTCATCTTTGTAGACATCGCTCTTGGTATCAGCCCAGCCATAACCGCCACCGACACGACCATACAGATCCAGATTATCGGTAACCGGGAAGCCCAGTTTCAGGGTCAGTTGAGCCAGCTGCGCTTTTACTTCATCGCTGAAAGCGCCTGCCGCCGTAGTGGCATCGTATTTGTAATTGCCCAGATAGTCGTAACCCAGCTCCAGTCCCAGATTCTGGTTGATCTGATAACCGCCAAACACGCCTGCACCCAAGGCATCGTTGGTCTCATTGCCAAGGGTCAGGGCATTGCTTTCATCAATGCCGTAGAAGTTGGACCAACCCAGTTTGGCACCGCCATACCAGGTGTTGTCTTGACCGGCAGCCTGGGCATTGGCCGCCAACAAGCCGGTAACCAGCAAGGTAATCAATGATTTTTTCATGTTTGAGCCTCTGCAACTTTATGTAGGAGGAGGTTGATTGATATCACCTCGTCTTATAGGTGCAACCACCCAAAAGCGATCGCAGCATATCAACGTTAGCCTATTTTCAAGTCACTGATATCAATTAACAAAAAACACTCTAACGCAACCACGTTACAAAAACAGCAACAAACGTTTGTTATTTGAACTGAATGTGACGCAAAAAGACGCATAAACGAGGGCGGATAGGAGAAAAAGGCCAGCAACATGCTGGCCCGAAGCGATATCAGTGACGAACAAACTCGTAGTGCTGATCGATAAAGTCAGCAACACGCTGGCTCAGTACCTTGTGCACCGTCCTGGTCGGATGCACCTGATCCCAGAACATATGCTCATCGCAGTTGAGAGTCGCTGCTCGCCCTTTTGCTTGCCCGCTCACCACCGCCTGCGCCAGGATCGGGTTACCGGCAATAGCCACTCTTTCGGAGACACTCAAAGCCGGGGTCGCAGCCACCTCGGCGGCGCTGCCGGAGAACGGCTTCCATGTATAGCCACCACCGTAGCAGGCGTGTTCTGTGTCACTCAGCCCGAACAGCTGGGGATCGCGCATCATCTCATCAAACTGCTTGTCCACTTCGAACAGCTTCACGATGCCAAGGGGAGCCAGCTCGCGAGTGAGGTTCTGCAACTTCTGGTTGTGGTAACTGGCCACATGGCGCACCTTCTCCACCACCTTCATGCTGCGGGCTGACGGGGTCTGCCCCAGATCCGGGATGTTGAACAGCAGGATCTGCTGCGCGCCGTTGAGCACCAACCGGTTGGATGCCAGCCGGATGGTATCGATCACCCGATCCGCATCCCGCTCGGTGTTCCAGCCATAAGCCAGATAGTCGTTGGCACCGACCCAGATCACCACCAGATCATCGGGACGGAACTTGTCCTTTTTCAGGAACTGATCAATCTCGTAATCGAGGTTGTTGATCACCTGATATTTGGGGTCCCAGGACCAGAAACCGAGCCAGCCGTTCAGGGCCCCCAGATGGTTATAGGCCACCGCGGTTGCACCGCCTTCCGCCTCGTTGGCCACGACCAGACCGGGAAAACGCTCATCACCCAACTGCTCCAGCCACACCGGGCCGTTGCTGAAGCGCCCGTTGAAGTAAGGTGGGCTGGAGGGGAGATACCCCCGCATCTTCTTGTACATCTTGCCGGTGTCGGAGAGGCTGTCACCAAACATCACGACCCGGGAAAAAGGTTGGCGTCCCTCTGCCGCTTGCGCGGTCAATGCCATTAACCCCAATAAACAAACAAGCCATTTTTTCATATTGTTATGCTCTTCGATTAAGCAGGTGAGACCTGCGGACTTCTCCTCGAGTGGCGACAGGCATGGGAAGAGTCTGTAGCCACTGACTTCTGGTGAAGGCGACAGATTACAGTTCCAGATGAAATCACACATGTTCCGACACCGATGAAATCGCTTGCGCTCACAAAACAGACAATCACACCAGCCTATTTCTTTCACGCTTGTTTCACGCCCCCCCCGGCACAATGCCCCCATACCAACGACAGGAGTATGAAATGAACAAGGCAAGCGCAAGCGTAATCGGACTGTTGACCCTGATGTCTGTCTCCTCTTTTGCCATGGCGGCCTATACCGGCCCGCAGGAGCAGAACAAGGTTTCCGTTGCTCAACTGAAAGATCTGGCCGATGACAGCTGGGCCACCCTGGAAGGGAAACTGGTCAAGCACCTGGGCGGCGAGAACTATCTGTTCCGCGATGCCAGCGGTGAGGTGGAGGTCGAAGTGGATCAGGATGTGTGGCGTGGCACCGAAGTGGGCCCGGATGATCAGATCCGCATCCGTGGTGAAGTGGACCACAGCTGGAACAAAACCGAAGTGGAAGTGAAAACCCTGGAGAAAGTGGGCGCGGCCCCGCAGACCAAGGGCGGCTTTATTGCCAAATAAGGCCACTTCAACGACGAACTGGCCAGACGTTAAAAGGGCGCTTGATATCAAGCGCCCTTTTGCATGGTTAACCCAGCGTCACCGCTTAACCGGCCCGACTGGCAAAGGCTCTCTTGAACCCCTTCTCGGCCTGATTGACCTTGTAGAGGTAACGGCGCGCCTCCTCTTTGGGATGCTGCTCGGTCAACACCTGATAGACCGCCTCGGGGGAGAGCCGGTTGATCCGGCCCGGCGCCGCCTTGCGATCGCTGGAGAAGGTATTGAGTACCCCGCCCGCACCACCGTTATAGGCGGAGATCACCGCATAGCGACGGGAGCGCGGATCCTGAATATCCGCCAGATAGACGGTCTGCAACAGGTGCAGATAGGCGGTACCAACATCGATGTTGTAGGCCGGGTTGAACAGCTCCTCCCGGGTCGGCTGGCCGTTCTTGCCCTTGACCCGAACATAGACGTCACGACCGGCGGTAGCCGGGATCACCTGCATCAGGCCATAAGCGTTGGCATGGCTCACCGCATAGGGGTTGAAGCTGCTCTCGGTCTTGATCACCGCATAGATCAGGCTCTCCGGCACGCCGTATTTGCGCGACGCTTCCCGGATGATCCCCGCATACTTGTAGCCCCGTCGATCTTCATGGTTGGCCACCATGGGAATATCGACGAAGAAGATGGTGCGAATACCCAGAGTGCGCTTCTTCATCGCCGTGTTGAGCAGGTAATCGGCATACCGCTCGGCGCGCCAGGAGGCGCGGATTGGCTGGCGCTGATTGTCCAGCACCTGACCGTAGAGGAAGGGCTCGCCGCCGGTCAGAATTTCCCGGTCGGAGTAAAGATCCACTTCGGCCGGATCGTCCGGCGTCAACAGGGTCTCGATGATGGCGCGACGCAGGTGAGCGCGGGGATCGATGCCCGAGACCGTCTCCACCATGATGTGACCGCTGGAGAAGTCGATGTGGGCCCGGCTCTTGTACTGATCCGTGTATTTGACGTAGTCAAACTTGCCCGCAAACAGCGCCTCCCGCCCCCATATCTCGTTCACGTTATGGGAGAGCGCGCTGATCATGTGTTCAAAACCGCGGATGTCCTTGCCGTTGACCAGATCGTCATCCTCACTCCCGCTGGGCTTGGGGGAAGATGAGCAGGCAGAGAGAAACAGCAGGGTGCACAGCAGCCAAAAAATTCGGCCCATAGGATCCTCAAACCGGGCAGCAGAGCTGCCCATCATTCATTTGCTGCGACTTCAGGAGCGGTCACGCCAGTGTGGCGCCATTCCCGCACCTGTTCACACGTACAACAGCCGGAGAGCTTACTGGGCAGGCGGGGTGTAACCTTCGATCTGCACTTCACCTGCATCAAACAGGTAGCTGACCATCTCTTTTTCCAGTAGCTGGCGATGCTCAAGATTCATCATGTTGAGCTTTTTCTCGTTGATCAGCATCACCTGCTTCTTCTGCCACTCGGCCCAGGCTTCCTTGCTGATGTTGTCAAAAATCCGCTTGCCGAGCTCACCGGGATAGAGTTGGAAATCCAGACCCGGGCCCTCTTTTTTCAGGCGTTGGCAAAATACAGTACGGCTCATGTTGACCTCTATGGTTGTAACTCTGGATAGGCGAGCAGACGGGCCGTGGCGGCCGCCAGCCCCACCTCGGCAGGATGGCGTAAGTTATACCAGAGTCGGTTATCTGCTTCCATGAGCCGCAGCGGCTGCGCCTCATCAATGTCAATCAGCAGCGGCTGAATATCGAGATGGAAGTGGCTGAAGGTATGGCGAAAACCGGCCAGTTCACGATAACCGTGATGGCTCAGGCCGAGGGATGCCAGCAGACCATCCACCTCCGCCAGCGAGGCCACCTGCGGGAAGCAGTAGAGCCCGCCCCAGATCCCCTGTGGCGGCCGCTTCTCCAGCAATAACTCGTCACCATGGCGGATCAACAACATGACGCCATCGCGGGCCGGAATGCTCTTCTTCGGCTTGCTGTTGGGGTAGGCAGTGGGGTTGCCTTGCGACAGCCCCTGGCAATCGGCCCGCACCGGACAGCGATCACAGGCTGGCTTGCTGCGGGTGCAGATAGTGGCCCCGATATCCATCATCGCCTGGTTGTAGTGCGCCACACCCAGCTTGGGAGTGAGCCGGATGGCGATCTCCCACAGTTCGTTCTCCACCTGTTTCTGGCCGGGCCAGCCCGGCAGCGCCAGCCAGCGGGTGAGTACCCGCTTCACGTTGCCATCAAGGATGGCGTGGGGCTGACCCAGAGAGAGCGACAGCACGGCCCCGGCGGTAGAACGACCAATCCCCGGCAGCGCCATCACCTCGTCAAAGCGCTCGGGAAAGAGGCCGTGGTGGTGATCGCGGATCTGCTGGGCCGCCTTGTGCAGGTTGCGGGCCCGGGCGTAGTAGCCAAGCCCGGTCCAGTAGTGCAGCACCTCATCGACAGGGGCATCGGCCAGCGCCACCACATCGGGGAAGCGCGCCATAAAACGCTGGTAATAGGGGATGACTGTGGCGACTTGGGTCTGCTGCAGCATGATCTCCGAGACCCAGACCCGGTAAGGGGTCTTCTCCTGCTGCCAGGGCAGGGTTTTGCGGCCATGAAGCTCGTACCACTCCAGAACCCGGCTTGCGAAGGTTGATTGATTCACGTTGTTCTCATGTCGTTGATATAAGGGGAACTCTGCGGTTCCTTCGGCTCATCTGGCCTGCGCGGGCATAAAGTCATCCCACAACACAGCGCCAGCTGTCTGGTGCGGCAGCGTAAGGCCTCGTCACGCCCAAGTCAAAGCCGCGCTGACTGGCGCTGCGGGCAGGTGGTGGCCAGGCAGCAAAGCGGTAACAAAGACGATATACTCGGCCCCACGATTGATGACGGGAGAGACGGTTTGCAGACTTATCTGGTTGGGGGCGCAGTGCGGGATCGCCTGCTGGGATTGCCGCAGGGCGATAGGGATCATCTGGTGGTCGGCGCTACCGTGGAACAGATGCTGGCGTTGGGTTTTACCCAGGTCGGTCGCGACTTTCCCGTGTTTCTTCACCCCAAAACCCAGCAGGAGTATGCCCTCGCCCGTACCGAACGCAAACAGGGTCGGGGCTACACCGGTTTTGTCTGCCACGCCGCCCCCGATGTGACGCTGGAGCAGGATCTGCTGCGCCGGGATCTCACCATCAACGCCATCGCCGAAGATGATCAGGGCCAACTCCACGATCCCTACGGTGGCATCGAGGATTTGGAAAAGCGGCTGCTGCGCCACGTATCTCCCGCCTTTGCCGAAGATCCGCTGCGCATCCTGCGGGTCGCCCGCTTCGCCGCCCGCTTCCACGCTCAGGGCTTTACCATAGCGCCGGAGACCCTCGCCCTGATGAGCGAGATGACGGCCGCCGGCGAGCTGGCCCACCTCACGCCGGAGCGAGTCTGGAAGGAGCTGGAAAAAGTGCTGCTGGGGCCGACCCCGCAGATCTTTATCGAGGTGCTGCGCCAGTGCGGCGCCCTGAAGGCGCTGTTCCCAGAGATTGATGCGCTGTTTGGCGTCCCCGCCCCGGCCAAGTGGCACCCGGAGATCGACACCGGCATCCACACCCTGATGGTGCTGGAGCAGGCGTGCCGGATCTCTCCGGAATTGACCGTCCGCTTTGCTGCCCTCTGCCATGACCTTGGCAAGGGAGTAACCCCCAAGGAGTTCTGGCCAAGCCATCACGGTCATGGCCAGAAGGGGCTGCCGCTTATTCGCGCCCTGTGCGAACGGTTCCGGGTACCCAACGAGTGCCGGGATCTGGCGCTGCTGGTGAGCGATCTGCATACCCACATCCACATCGCCTTTGAGCTCAAACCCGCCACCTTGCTCAAGGTGTTCGACAAGGCTGATGCCTGGCGTCGCCCCGAGCGCTTTGCTCAGTTGCTGGATGCCTGCCGCGCCGACTTCCACGGCCGCACCGGTTTCGAGGAGCGGGTCTACGCCGAGCCGGACTATGTGGCCGAAGCGCTGGCTGCCGCCCAGGCGGTGCCGGTGAAAGAGATAGTGGCGGCCGGTTACAAGGGAGAAGAGATCAAGGAGCAGCTCGCCAAAAAGCGGACCGATGCCATTAGCCGCATCAAGGATGAGTGGACCTTTATCGAGGAGTAACCTCGGCCCCATAACAGACGGCCGCCCTGATGATGAGCTCCGCAAGGAGAGCATCGCCAGGGCGGCCGTTTTGCATCCAGATTGATATGTGAGGGGGCGCTAACCCCTGCTGGTGCCGTTATGCCGGACCAATTCGCTCCATCAGGCTCATATGGGATGAACCATCGTGGCGCTTGAGGTTCTGACGATACTCGAACTGGCGCTGGCTCTCCTGCTTGAGCCCCAGCATCAGCGAATAGCACATCGCCAGCATGATCACCGAGAACGGCAGCGCGGCTATGATGCTGGCTGCCTGCAAGGCTGCCAGGCCGCCAGAGACCAGCAGGATAGCGGCAACCAGCCCCTGCCCCAGACCCCATACGGCGCGGTGCAGTACCGGCGGCTCCTGATCACCGATGGAGAGCAGGGTGGTGATGACCAGCGTGCCCGAGTCACTGGAGGTGATGAAGTAGGTGCAGATGAGCAGGGTCAACACTGCCTTGGCGATCCAGCCGAAGGTATTCCAGTGCAGCAGCTCGACCGTTTTGTAGAGCGCCAGCGTCACATCCTGATTGACCGCAGCGACCACGCCGCCACCGCCAAACAGCTCCAGATTCATCGCCGTACCGCCAAACACGGTGAGCCAGAACATGCCGAGCAGCGAGGGGACCAGCAACACACCAAGCACAAACTCGCGGATAGTACGCCCCTTGGAAATGCGGGCGATAAACATGCCGACAAACGGCGCCCAGGCAATCCACCAGCCCCAGTAAAACGCCGTCCAGCTCGACTGCCAGGCAGAAGTGCCGTTGGCCTCGGTGTTGGTCCAGAAGCTCAGTTTGACGATGTTCTGCAGGTAATCACCGATGTTCTGCACATAGGCGTTGAGGATATAGGTGGTCGGCCCCAGCACCAGAAAGAGTGCGAGTACGAAGACGCTCAGCCAGATATTGAGCTCGGAGAGGATTTTCACTCCGCGCCCGACCCCGGAAACCGCCGACAGAGTGGCGATCAGGCTGATACCGCCAATCAGCCAGAGCTGGTTGGACTGCGACACCGCCATACCAAACATCTGGTTGAGGCCGGTATTCATCTGGGAGACCCCCAGACCAAGGGAGGTCGCCACCCCGAAGACGGTGCCGAACACGGCCAGCACATCGGCCGCATGGCCCCAGAAACCGTAGATTCGCTCGCCAAGGATGGGGTAAAGCACAGAGCGGATCGCCAGCGGCAACTTGCGCCGGTAGCTGAAAAAGGCAAGTGACAGGCCGACGATCACATAGATGGCCCAGGGGTGCAGGCCCCAATGGAAAAAGGTGAGGCGCATGGCGATCTGGGCCGCTTCCGGGGTCATCCCTTCGGTAATGAACGGATTTCCCTGCAGATGGTTCATTGGCTCGGCGATGCTCCAGAACACCAGACCGATACCCATGCCTGCGCTAAAGAGCATGGAGAACCAGGCGAAGTAGCCGAACTCCGGTACCTGGTCGTCGTCACCCAGCCGGATGCTGCCAAAACGGCTGAACATCAGGTAGACAGCGAAGAACAGGAACAGGGCGACCACCAGAATGTAGTACCACTTGAACCCGGCAATAATCTGATCCTTGGCACCGACAAACCAGGCGGCCGCGGTATCGGGAACAAATACGCCAAACAGCAAAAACAGGGTGATCACGGTGAGGGCCGTCATGGCCATGGTGGGGTTGAGGCCTTTCAATAGCCCTTTGCTTGCTCGCATCCAGCCTCCTTAGTCGTTGTTGAAAAAGTCTTCGCCCACATGATCACCGGCACCGCCGATGGCGCGATAGACCAGTTTGCCGGCTGCCTGTTCGCGGTGATCCACCAGCGAAACCGAGGGCTGGCCGTTCACGGCGTGACGCTTGCCGAGGAAGATGGCCATGGGGACACCCAGATTGGAGACACCGCTGGTGATCCAGAGGCGGTTGAAGTCGTAAGAGCCGCCGATGAACTCCAGCTGGGCCAGGCCGGTATCGAGGCCGGTCAGATAGAAGTTCATGGCACTTTCGTCAGGAAAGAGGTGCACCAGCACATAGGCGTAGCGTAATTCATTCACCAACTCCTTTAGGTTGAAAGTACCTGTCTCACTGCAAGAGAGGGGTAACTCACCATCATAGTGGTGCACCTTGAGGTTGTTGGGGTCTTCATCATAGGCAGGCTGATAGCGCACAAAAGCCGAGGTATCCGGCAGTTCATAGCGCACTCTGACCACACGTAACTCGGCCACCAGAGACTTGATATCCAGCTCGTCATTCATCATTTCGCTCCTCAAATGTCAGGGTGAATTCCGTGAAATGCCCGTCAACCTAACACAAAATTAATTAGAGCAGAAATTATTACAACAAAAACCATATTGACCTTGTGACGAATTAGGCGGAAAATTTTGCGCCTCTACATAGCCCTCCAATGACGCACACCCCATGGAAAAACATGATGAAGTGCTGGTCGCCCTGCGCCAGATTATTCGTGCCATCGACATGCACTCCAGGCGCTTGATCAAAGAAGCCGGGCTAACTTCTCCGCAACTCTTGCTGCTCAAAGGGATCGACGAGCTGGGACAGATCTCCATGCGTCAGCTGGCCGATCACACCAACATGAGCCAGGCCACCGCCACCACCATCATGGACCGATTGGAGAGCCGTCAACTGGTGCAGCGCGTTCGCAGCAATACCGACAAGCGCAAGGTTCACGCGACACTGACTGACGCAGGCCGCGCCCTGCTGGCCCAGGCCCCGACCCCGCTGCAAGAGCGCTTCATCCAACGTTTTCAGGCGCTGGAAGCGTGGGAGCAGACCCTGCTGCTCTCCTCCCTGCAACACATCTCATCCATGATGAATGCAGACGAAATCGACGCGGCCCCGGTGCTGAGCGTCAGACCCCTCACCGAAGAGCAGGCATAAGCTGCTGAACAATTTCAGGCATAAAAAAAGCTCCCGAACGGGAGCTTTTTTCGATCAGGGGCCGCAGAGAATTACTCTTCCAGGCTGATCCCGATATTGGAGACGCCATCCTGAGAGGCGAATGCTCTGATGGCCAGGATTCGATCGCTGTCGCGCTCATGGGCAACCCGCTTGAGCAGTTCAACCTGGAACTCCAGCTCGGCTTCCATGTACTCGTGCTCGTAGAGCTCCTCTTCGGTCAGATCCCGCTCTTCCAGCAGCTCAATAAAACCGGCCACGGTACCGACTGACGCATGGCTGGCATCGTTGGCCTCTTCGCCGACCCGGCAGATCACCGAGTTGTAGGCGCAGCCCAGCGCAACACAGGCATCCAGCGCAGGATAGGCACCGTAGGATTCAAACTTGCGGGGATCCGGAATGTGAGACTCGAACTCTTCGAGAATGGCCCCCAGATTGACCCGGGATCCCTTGACGGTGAGATAGACCCACATCTGATCCAGCGCATGCCGGAAAGCACCAGCATTGCCAAAGCCGGAAGCCTGACAGAACAGGGCATAGTTGGGGTACATGCGCTCTGCCAGCGCCAGGGTGTAGACGGTCTGTTGCCAAGGCTGTAGCTCGGCCAGTCGCTTATAAAACTTGTCACCAAACACTGGAGTCGGATCCTTTGCAAAATGTGGGGCAGATTGTAGCCCACGAGGGGCGCGGCGAAAACGAAAAAGCGCCCTGGTCGGCTATGTTGCGATATGAAGTCAGGTAAGATGGGTCGAGAGCGGCATCTTGTTGCGCCGCAAATTCTGATAAGGAACAAGAGTATGAGCCAACGTACCCTTCTTTTGCTCAGCCAGGATAATGCTCACTACGAACGGCTGCTCAAGGCCGCCAATCTCCCCCATCTGCGCATTCTGCGAGCCGATAACCAGAGCGATGCCGAGAAGCTGATCGGCGAAGCCCATATTCTGATGGCCGAACCGGCCCGTGCCAAACCGCTGCTGCCCCAAGCCAACAAGCTGAGCTGGTTCCAGTCCACCTATGCGGGAGTCGATGTGCTGCTCGACCCTGACAGTCGCCGCGACTATCAACTCACCAATGTGCGTGGCATCTTCGGCCCGCTGATGAGCGAGTATGTCTTTGGTCATCTGCTCAGCCTGATGCGCCAAATTCCCCTTTATCGGGAACAGCAGAAACAGCGACTGTGGCAAAGCCACCCCTATCAGGGCCTCAAGGGGCGCACCATGCTGATCCTGGGGACCGGCAGCATTGGTCAGCATATTGCCCACACCGGCAAACATTTTGGCATGAAGGTGCTGGGCATCAGCCGCAGCGGTCGGGAGCGGGCCGGGTTTGATCAGGTTTATCAGCTACCTGCGCTCAACAAGATGCTGGCGCAGGCCGATGTCATCGTCAGCGTGCTGCCAGCCACCCGCGATACCCGTCATCTGTTCAATGCCGCCCGCTTCGAACACTGCAAACCGGGCGCCATCCTGTTCAACGTCGGTCGTGGCAGCGCCGTGCACTCGGGCGATTTGCTCACCGCACTGCGTACCGGCAAGCTGGCGATGGCGGTGCTGGATGTGTTCGAGCAGGAGCCGCTGCCCGCCGACAGTCCACTCTGGGGCCAACCCAACCTCATCGTCACCCCCCACAACAGCGCCTACAGCTTCCCGGATGATGTAGCCCAGATCTTTGTGCGCAACTACATCCGCTTTATCGATGGCCAGCCACTGGATGGCAAAATCGACTTCGACAAGGGTTACTAACCCTCACTGCGCATGTAAAAAGGCCCCGCCAATCTGGCGGGGCCTTTCATTTCAGGCTGTGACGACAGGAATCAACCCGCGGCCAGCTCCTTGCGGTAGCTCTTCACCTTGGCAAGGAACTGACGACGCTCCTTGCCGCTGAGCGGTTCAGCCATCGGCAGCTTGGCGGTCATGGCATTGACCGGGCGGTTGTTGATCCGCAGCTCGTAGTGCAGGTGAGCACCGGTCGAGCGACCTGTGTTGCCGGAGAGGCCGATCTTGTCGCCCATCTTCACTCGCTGACCGGTTTTGACCAGCAGCTTGCTCAGGTGCAGATAACGGGTAGAGAGAGTACGGCCATGCTTGATGACGATATAGGTACCCGCCAGTGGGTGACTGGTTGCCTTCTGGACGACACCATCGCCGGTCGCCAGCACTGGCGTGCCCACCGGCACCGCAAAGTCAGTGCCCTCGTGAGGACGCACCATACCGGTTACCGGATGTTTGCGCGCAGGGTTGAAATTGGAGCTGATCCGATAGCGGCTGTGAGTCGGGTAGCGGCGGAAACCGCGCTCCAGACTGTTGCCCTGACCGTCGTAATAGTTGCCGTCATCGGAGAGCCAGGCCGATACCGTCTTGCCCTGGCTGGTCACTTCCACACCCAGCAGCTGGCTGTTGCCAGTGCTCTTGCCTTCCACCGTCTCTTGGCGTACCAGCACTTTGAACTTGTCGCCCTTCTGCAGATCCTTGGCGAAATTCATTCGCCACTGGAACAGGTTGGCAATTTTCTGGATATGGTTGGCTGGAATCCCCGCATTGCGGGCACTGACATAGAAGCTGCCGTTGATCACGCCGTTGTAACGCTGCGGTTGCCACTCGACCTTCTCATTGATCATAGAGGCGGTATAGGCATCATCGCTGCGTGCCATCACCAGCGTCTGCTTGATGTTCAGGCGGATTTTGAGTTGCTGCAGGATGTTGTCCTGATCGATCAGCAGCTCGATATTCTGGCCCGGCTTGAGGCGCGCCAGATAGTGCTTGTTGTCCGCGTCCAGCACCTTGTAGAGGGTGGTGGTGGATAGACCGAGATTGTTAAAAATAGCGGTCAGGTTTTCGCCGTTGCGGACCCGGTAATCCTGCCACTGGGGGGTGGTGTCGACCGGGATGTCGTCATCCGGCGCACTCTGATCAACCAGTTCGTGATCGGGAATTTCGTTAAAGTCGGTGTTGTTTTCGTTGGTTGCCGTACCTGCGGTATCAATGGGCAACTCAAGACGCAGCGGCCGCTCAAGGATGTCACCCGGAGCTGGCAATAATGCCACTGCTGACAGGGTCATGGCCGTCAGCATCAGCATGGCGTAAAAGTGTTTGCGGGGAACCGGTGGTTCCCAATTGGCAGCCTGTACTACCAAGGGACGGAGACGTTTCATCCGCTATCCTGTATTTAGATCTAAAGAGTGTGAGTTGCGATGTCTGCTGTGACAAAACCGTATAAAACTGTTTGTTGGACACAAATAGTTACAAATAGTTCATCACAATCTGCATGAACCTCACATTTTATGCATAACCCGCCCGGATGGGCAGAAATGATCGTCTTTATTAACCATTTTTTCCTATTTTTAAGAACCGGGTCGGATTCTATTCTGAATAGAAACCCAAAATGTTGCGATAACTTTTCCATGGAGTGGACATGTCGTTAGTAAAACTGTTAATCAGAATAATTGTCGTCCTGTTCCTGATCGGTGCAGCGCTGCTGTTTGCACTAGAAGCCACGACGGTCCGCCAATCCATCCTCGACCAGATGTCAGCCAACCTGGAAACCGCCATCACCGCTCTCGGGCTGGTGCTGCAAGGAACCCTGCTCAATGACGACAATGTGCTGGCCGAGACCATCGTCAATGCCATGTTTGATGGCGGTTTCGTCAGCTCGGTCATTCTGGTGGATCCGGATGGTCAGGTGCTGTTTCAGAAGGCATTCCACTCTACCCAGCAAAATGTCCCCGGTTGGCTTCCCTCGGTTATCGGCATGCCCCCCGTCAAGATTGAGCAAGAGTTGACCGATGGCTGGCGCATGCTAGGCACTCTGACCCTTGAAGGACATAGCGGCTACGCCTATCAGCATCTGTGGAATGCCATCAGTCGCACCGGTCTGGCGCTGCTGGCGGGCCTCGTCGTATTTACCCTGATCATCTCCCTGGTGTGCAAACGCCTGCTGCAGCCCCTGGAGCAGATCAACCTGCAGCTGATCCGTATTCGCAAACACCAGTTCAACAGCACCCTGCCCACTCCCTGGTTGCAAGACCTCAAAGAAGTGGCACTTTCCATCAACCAATTGGTTTCCGAACGCAAACGGGATCTGCTGCAACAACGACTCAAAATCACCCAGCTGGGAAAACTGCTGCCACTGACGACCCCACAGCCGCTGCAAGGAGTGAGCCCACTGCCGGAAGGCGGGCAACTGCAAAAATTTGTCTCCACACAAGGGGAGATCGCGCTCTATCAGCGTTTCTTGCCCAGTCAGCCCCTCGGTGCCGACAGCGATCTCGCAACCATCCAGAGCGCCCTGCAACAGTGGCAGCACTCTCATATAGAAGGGGTCTTGCTGCCCCTCTCCCTGCTCAATCACCCGCAATGGTCCGAGATCGCCCCTCTGCTAAGCCAGGGGCGAGGAAAAACACTGGATTGGCGCTGGGATGTAGCCACCTTTCCCGCCCACGGCCAGTCTACCTTGGCTGCGTTGCAGGAACAGGGGTGTGAACTCGCCTTCAGCGCCATTCCCCTCAATGCGGATACCTTCAATCAACTTGACCCGCTCAATCCCATCTTTATCAGCTGTCAGCTGACCGATGCGCCGCTCTACTGGAATCTACTCTCCCAAACCATGCATGCCGCCGGTTATACCCTGCTGGCAGAATCGGGAGAGTGTCGCGACATCGACAAACTGCGGACCTGGGGTATCGATGGTTATGCCAAGGAGGCGCAATCATGAAGAAGCTCGCCATGCTGTTGCCCCTGCTGTGGCAACCCGCCCTGATGGCTGAAACCGTCACTATCACCACCGGGGGTGAGCAGGGGATTTATCACCAGATAAGCAAAGAGTTTTGCCGTCTGGCTCATGAGGTCGACGAGCAACTTACGTGCACACTGAAGAGCTCATCGGGTTCAATAGAAAACCTGACGCGACTGAAGAGTGGCGAGACCGCCTACGCCATGGTGCAGTCAGACTGGCTGTATCAGGCAAGTCAGGGCTTGGGCCCTTTTACCACGCAGCCGCAACCTGAGCTGCGCGCCCTGTTTGCCACCCATGCCGAGCCCTTCACCATAGTGATCCGTGCCGATGGCGATATCACTTCACTGGAACAGCTCAAGCTCGCCCCCATCGACATGGGGTTGAAGAACTCGGGAACACGCCAGACGGCGCTGACCCTGTTCAACATCTTGGGAGCGAAAGAGCAGGATCTCGATCTGAAAAGCATGGCCAACCTGCCGGATGCGCTCTGCAGCAAGCAGATCGACGCATTTGCATTGGTGATGGGGCATCCCAACCGGATTGTGCTCGACACCGCCAAACGTTGCGCGGTCAGTTTCCTCCCCATCGATGGGGCCACCCGGGATCAGCTACTCAAAGGGGTCAAATATTACCAACGCAGTCAGGTGCCCGCCCGCATCTACCCCGGCAATCTGAAGGCGACCCCCACCTTTGCCATTGCCGCCACCCTGGTCACCAATGCAAACATGCCGGAAGAGTCTGTCTATCGTCTGACCAAGGCCATGCTGACCCAGCAGACCAAGTTCAATGAGCAGACTTATGGCTACGCCAATATGTTTCACCGGGCACGCAATAAAACCGGCCCGGTGCTGAGTATTGAGCAGCATCCGGGCGCGGCGAAATATTTCGATGAGTTGAAGGTGGCGGGCAAGCTATAACTGACGACGAGGAGAGCGCAGTTGCTCGCTGGAGAAGCGGGTCTTCATCGATGTCCACTGCGCCAACCGATCGGCACTCCCCGCCAGCGTCCCTTCCCGCCGTGACTTCATGATCCAGATGCTTTTGGCATCGAAACTGTAAACGGGAATGAGATCGGTACGCTTGCTACCCGGCAGGATCCGGCTGTTGATGTTGTCGAGCACCAGTGGGTCAGCCTTGGGTGTCGGGAAGTAGAGCGTCACCATGTGGAACTGGTTGTAACGCACCGCCTTGACGTAGGCCAGTCGCAGCTTCTTCTCATCCACCCCCAGCTCCATCAGGGTGTAGTACTTGGAGATGCTGTAATCCTCGCAATCCCCACCCCGTGCACCGATGAACTCCAGCGGATTGGCCCAGTAATCCTCATCTCCCCACAGCTTGGGATCCTCGCTATAGGTGAGATTGTTGAAGTAGTTGTTCACCAGCTCGATCTTCTGCTGGTCGGTTGTACCCGCTCTGGGGGTGAGCAGGCGAGAGAATGCCTCGGCCCGTTGAATGGCGCGGCCACCATACACTTCCTGCAACTTGGCCCGCAGATCCGGACTGGCAATATATTCGGAAAGACGCGAAGCCTGCACGTTGGCGCAACATAGCGCCAACGTGCAAGCCGGGATCAACAACCATTTCATACCGGACACTCCATGTCAGATGCTGGAGGTCAGTATAGCCCCTCCGGATGAGAGACTCAGCCGCTGATCAGCGACATTGGGCAAATGCGTCTGCCAGTTGCTGCATGAATTGGGGATAACCATCCGGGCCGAGCGGTACCTGTTCACCCACCTCATCAAGCAACAGTACCTTGGCGCCGGTATTGCGAGCCACCGATTCGATCACAGCCGGTGAGAATTGCGGCTCGGCATAAATGCAGCTCGCCTGCTTCTCTTCCAGTGCCTTGCGAATATCCACCAGGGTCTTGGCGCCCGGGCGACGCTCAGGGCTCACGGTAAAGTGGCCCTTTGAACTCATGCCGTAGTGGCGCTCCCAGTAGCCATACGCCTCGTGGAATACAAAGTACCCCTTCTCATTCACTGCCTTCATCTGGCCAGCAATCACCTTGTCCTTGGCATCTACCTTGGCATCAAATGCCGCGAGGTTGGCGTCATAACGAGCCTGATTGGCCGGATCCAGCTTGCCCAATTCACTTGCGATCGCCTTGGCAATCACTTTGGACTGCGTCGGGCCAAGCCAGATATGGGGATCGACCCCTTCGTGATGATGTCCTTCATGCCCTTCATCATGGTCACCGTGCTCGTGGGCGGCATGATCGTGATCATCATGGTCATGGGAGTCGTGACTATCCTGAGTCGCGTAGTTGAACAGCGGCATCCCCTCAACCTGAGTCAGGGCCAGAGCATGGGGATGGTTGGCCAGCGGCTTGGCCATAAAACCTTCCAGCTCGGGGCCAACCCACACCACCAGATCGGCACTGTTGATGCTGCGAATATCGGACGGACGCAGGGAGAAATCGTGGGGAGAGGCACCGGTCGGCAGCAATACCTTGGGCTCGCTCACCCCGTCAGTGATCGCTGCTGCGATGAAGCCAAGGGGCTTGATGGTGGTCAGTACCTCAATGGCACGAACAGGCAAACTCACCGCCAGTAGGGCAGTGAAAAGCGCAATAATTCTCATTGGTGAATCTCGTCAGGGGGTGAGTATGTGATAATATAACAGCCTCTTTTTGTTATATTATAACTCTCACTGGCTGTAAACCCCGGAGTTGTCATGAGCCAACTGGTAGAGCTGAAAGAGGTCTCTCTCTCGTTTGATGGACGCTCTGTGCTCGACAAGGTCTCCTTTACCCTCAATAAAGGCAAAATCACCACGCTCGTCGGCCCCAACGGGGCGGGCAAGAGCACCCTGAGCAAGCTGGTGCTGGGTCTGCTCACCCCGGACTCGGGCAAGATCACCCGCAGCCGCGATCTGAGAGTCGGCTATGTGCCCCAACGCCTCTATCTGGATCCCACCCTGCCGCTGACGGTGCGCCGCTTCCTGCAGCTGGGCAAAAACAGCCGTCTCTCCATCGAGGAAGCTCTGGCCCGGGTAGGCGCTGAGGGACTGTTGGAAAACCGGATGCAAAAACTCTCCGGCGGCGAGATGCAGCGCGTGCTGCTGGCTCGCGCCCTGCTGGTCAAGCCCGAGCTGCTGGTGCTGGACGAGCCGGTACAAGGGGTCGATATCACCGGCCAGATCGAGCTCTATGCCCTGATCGGCCAGCTCGCCGCCGAATTCAATTGCGCCGTGCTGATGGTCTCCCACGACCTGCATCTAGTGATGGCCAGCACCCACGAGGTGATCTGCCTCAATCGCCACGTCTGCTGTCATGGCGAGCCGGAAAGCGTGGCGCGCCACCCCGAATTTGCCCGCCTGTTCGGGCGACCGGAGCAGGAGGTGCTGGCGGTCTATACCCACCATCACCACTGCGACGGCGAACACCATCATCATAAACCGCAGGCTCCCGTCATCCGCCTGCCCTCTCGCAACAACGCTCACAGCAAATAGCGCAAGCAACAGGACATTCAAGTGGACAGCTTTCTGTTATACGCCCTCGCGGCCGGTCTCGGCATCGCCCTGCTGGCCGGCCCCCTCGGCAGCTTCGTGGTATGGCGCAAGATGGCCTACTTTGGCGACACCCTCTCCCACGCCTGCCTGTTCGGCATCGCGCTGGGCATCCTGCTGCAGGTCGATCTCACTCTGGCGGTAGTGGTCTGCTGCCTCGCCATGGCGATGCTGCTGGTGATCATGAGTCGCAACCAGCAGGTGGCGACCGATACCCTGCTCGGCATTCTGGCCCACAGCGCCCTGTCCCTCGGTCTGGTTACCTTGAGTTTTATGGATAACGTGCGGGTGGATCTGATGGCCTACCTGTTCGGCGACCTGCTCTCGGTGCAACCGATAGATCTGCTCTGGATCTACGGCGGTGGCGCGCTGGTGCTGCTCACCCTGTGGCGACTGTGGGATCCCCTGCTCTCCATGACCATCTCGGAAGAGCTGGCACGGGTAGAGGGGATCCGGGTCGATTTGCTGCGCTGCGTATTGATGCTGCTCATCGGGCTGGTGATTGCCGTGGCGATGAAGTTTGTCGGGGCACTGATCATCACCTCCCTGCTGATCATCCCCGCCGCCACCGCCCGCCGCTTCAGCCAGACGCCGGAGCAGATGGCGGGCTTTGCCGCGCTGATCGGCTGTCTCGCCGTGCTGGGTGGATTGACCCTCTCCTGGTATCAGGACACCCCGGCTGGGCCTTCGGTCGTCGTCTGTGCCACCAGCCTGTTTGTGCTGAGCCAGTTCAAGAGAGCGTAACGGTGCAGGCTAGAGCGGCATGCTCTGGCGTGTCTCCATCATCAGCCACTGGCGCAACCGGCTGATGGCAGGCTCATGAGCCCGCGAGCGCTTGCAGGTGAAGTAGAAGGCATCCCCCGTCTCCAGCTGGTGTACCGGCAAGGCCACCAGCTGGGGATCATCGGGCCGCAGCATGTAATCATTCACGAATGCCACCCCCTGATCCCAGGCTGCCGCCTCCATCGCCAACAGCACATGGCTGAAGTGGTGCATCCGCGCCTCGTCCGGAATCACCAGCCCACCCGCCTTGGCCCAGCGCTGCCAATCCTCCCCCCGCGCCTTGTAGATGGACTGCACCGAAAGCAGCGGCAGCTGCCAGATGGCCTCAGGCCACTCCCCGCTGATCTGCTGCAACAGGCGGCGACCGCAGACCGGAAAGAGCCGCTCCTGATAGATAAGGTCGTGGCAGTAGCCCCGCCCGTGGGGTGAGACTGTGATAAAGCAGTCTGCCACCCGATCAGATAGCTCGGGATCTTCCGCCACCATCTCCAGACTCAAATCCAGCTCGGGGTAGAGCTGGCGCAATCCGGCCAACCGCGGGATCAGCCACTTCACCGCAAACGAGCTGTAGACTGCGAGGCGCAGCCGCATCTCGCCACCACCACGCAACTGTTCACTGCTTTGGGCAATCTGGCTGAGCCCGGCGGCAATCCCTTCGAAGTAGCTCTCCCCCTGTGGAGTCAACGAGAGCAACCGCCCCTGACGCAGTAGCAAGCGCTCACCCAGAAAATCCTCCAGCAGGCGGATCTGGTGGCTGACCGCACTCTGGCTGACGTTCAGTTCAAGGGCGGCACGGGAGAAGCTGAGCAGCCGGGCCACTACCTCGAAATATTGCACCGCACGCAGGGGAGGAAGCTTCATTATCTAAATATCTCATGAGTGGTCATTTTTTATCATTTTACTGGATATCAACCGGCACGCTACCCTCCGCTCATCTGAAGTGGGAGGCGGTATGAATGCAGTAGGGATCGGCATCCTTTATCTGGTGCTGGGCAATATGGTGGCGGTTTTTTCCGATGCACTGGTCAAGGTGCTGGAGCCAGATCAGCCCATCTTCCAGTTTGTCTTTTTCCGCCAGCTCTCGGCCGCCATTCTGCTGATGCCCTGGCTGCTCTGGTCATGGCGCCGCAACCCACCGGTGGCCATCAAGTGGCACCTGCTGCGGGCCCATATCTGGGCGGTCGGCGTCTGCCTGATGGTGGTGGCCCTCACCCGCTTGCCGCTCGCCACTGCCAATGCCCTCTTCTATGCCGCCCCCCTGATGATGGTGCCGCTGGCAGTGTGGATGGCGGGGGAAGCGATCTCGCGCCAGAAGGTGCTGACCGCAGTTATCGGGTTTATCGGGGTACTGATCGTGCTGCGCCCGACCGAGGTGAACTGGGCCGCGCTGGCGGCGCTTGGGGTGGCGTTGTCGATGGCGCTCAACAATCTGCTGATCAAGCGGATCCCGCTCAAGCAGCCCATCGCCCAGACCCTTTTTTTCACCAACGTGCTGAGCATGCCCTTCATTCTGGCGCTGGCATTATGGGAAGGGGGCGACTGGCAGTGGCAGATGTGGTGGCCCGCTTTCGGCTCCTCGGCGCTGATCATGGTCTATGCGGGATTGTGCGTGGTGGCCTATCGCAAGGCGGAGGCGAGCAAGATCGCCTCGGCGGAGTACACCGGTCTGCTGATGGCGGTGGCCATCGGGGTGTGGCTGTTTGACGAGCAGCCCGGTCTGCCGCTGCTGCTGGGCTGTATCTGCATCGTCCTGCCGCTCATCGCCATGGCGCGCAGCAAGCCAAAAGCGCTGGCCGAGCCAGCGCTCTAATACTCAGGGTCTCCCCAGAAGCGGGGCGACCCTTTGCTGCAGATGGGGGACAATCTCATCTTCGAACCAGGGATTCTTCCTGAGCCAGAGAGTATTGCGCGGGGAGGGATGCGGCAACGGCAACCAGCCGGGGCCATAGTCGGCCCAGCTGCGCACCGTGTCGGTGAGCGATCTCTTGGCCGCCCCCCGCAGGTAATGGGCTTGTGCATACTGGCCGATCAGCAGGGTCAGTTCGATATTGGGCAACAGCATCAATACCTTGTCGTGCCAGGTAGGCGCACATTCGGGGCGCGGTGGCAGATCGCCAGATTTTCCCCTGCCGGGATAGCAGAGCCCCATCGGCATGATGGCGATGCGGGATTCGTCGTAGAAGGTGGCCTTATCAACATCGAGCCACTGGCGCAGCCGGTCACCGGAGGGGTCATCCCACGGGATACCACTGGCATGCACCCGGGTGCCGGGCGCCTGACCGATGATCAGCAAGCGGGCACTCTCGGCCCCGCGGATCACCGGACGAGGCCCCAACGGCAGATGAGCCTCACACAGACGGCAGGCCCTGATTTGCTCAAACAACTTATCGATTCGCTGCATGACGTTGATAGTACCAGCATTTCCCTGTTTTCCCTCTTGTGGAAACAGGGCGCGCCCCCTACTATCGCCATGGATGTTTAATTTAATAAACGGATAATAATGAAAAACTGGCTAGGTACCGGCACCGCGACCCTCTCCTTCATCCTGTGGGGGATGCTGCCGCTCTATTATCAATTCATGCCCGAGGTCAACATGTGGGAGCTGATCTCCCACCGGGTGCTCTGGTCTGTGGTGCTGCTGGGTGCCCTGTTTTTGCTGCTTGGCCACCAGGTGCCCTGGGCACAACTGCGCAGCGAGCCGCGCCAGCTCGGCCTCATTCTGCTGGCGGGCCCCGTGATGTCCATCAGCTGGTGCATGTTCACCTGGTGCCTCACTACCGGGCAGGTGCTGACCACCAGCCTCGCCTTCTTTATGACCCCGCTGTTCAATATCGTATTCGCCGTCATCTTCCTCAAAGAGCGACTCACCCCGCAAAAGCATCTGGCGGTCGCCCTGGCGCTGGCGGGGCTCGCCTACATGCTCTTCTGCTACGGCCAGCTCCCCTGGTTCTCCCTCATCATGGGGGCCAACTTCGCCTGCTATGGCCTTATCAAGAAGAAGATCCACTACGACACCGGCACCAGCCTCTATCTGGAAGCCATGGTGCAACTGCCCGTCGCGCTGATCATCATCGGCACGCTGGCATGGCACGGGGAAGGGGCATTCGTGAACGGAGATCTGGCCGACAAGCTGCTGCTGATGGGCAGTGCGCCCGCCACCCTGCTGCCGGTGGGGCTGTTCTGCTACGCGGTGGCGAGAACCCGGATGAGCACGGTGGGGCTGCTGCAATATATCGAGCCCAGCCTCGCTTTCCTGCTCGCCATCTACTGGTTTGGTGAGGCGCCGGACCCCATCAAGGCAGTCGGTTTCGCCTTTGTCTGGGCTGGTCTGCTGGTGAGCCTGTTGCCACTGCATCGGCTCAAGCTCCGCCCTCAGGGCGTACCGCGATAAGACTCCAGCACCTTGTGCCAACGGGGATCTCTGTCCATCTGCTCGGCGATGTCGTTGAGGGTGGCATGCAGCTCGGGGCGAGACTTGGGCAGCAGGATATGGCGGGTATAGCTGGATTGGGGGAAGGGCGAGATAAACAGCTTGCCCTGATAGTGCTGTGAGTCGATGAAAAAGCCCAGCGATGAACCACTCACCAGCGTCACATCGATGCGACCGCGCACCAGCAGCTCAAGATTGGTCTTCACCTTCTTGGCATCCTGACGCACCAGCTCCCCGCGGCCAGCTGCATCATCGATCCCCTGATAGCGGTAGCCCTCCACCCCACCAAACACCAGCCCCTTTAGGGAGTCAGGCCCGCGATAGGTGACCGGGTTGTAAATGTTCGAGACCAGCTCGTTGGTGTCGCGCATCACCGGAAAGGTCCAGAGATAGCGCTCGCGATGGGGATCCCCCACCCAGGCGGGATTGACCCAGACCACCAGACCGTCAAAGTCGGGATCCGCCATCTCCAGCGCCAGTCGGGCGCGATTGACCAGCCAGAGCTCGATTCTGGGTTCACCCCCCAGCTTTTCATTGAGATACTTGACCAGCTCGCGGCTCAGCCCTGCATCCACTTCGGTGTTGAAGGGGGGATGCTGATGGTAATCGTAGAGACGGATCGTCTCCCCCAGAGCCGGGACCGACAACAGTAACCACAACCAAAACCAGACTCTCATCGCACCTCCTTGAGCTGCCTCTGAGTTTGGCACAGAGAATTTGAATGAGAGAACCCGCGACCACCACACCGGCACAGCAACCATCCCCCCCTTCCCGCTGGTCTGTCTACATGGTGCGTACTGCCACCGGCCTGCTCTATACCGGGATCAGCACGGATCCGCTGCGCCGCCTGCGCCAGCACCAGAGTGGCAAGGGGGCTCGCGCCCTGCGCGGCAAGGGGCCACTGACGCTGGCGTGGCAACAGGAAGTCGGCGAGAAGGGGGCGGCTCTGCGCATCGAATATCGCCTCAAGCAGCAGCCGAAATCCTTCAAGGAGCAGCTGATCCACAGCCCGGCACTCTGGCAGCGCTGGAGCCCCCAGTGGTTACCCGCAGCCACCCAGCCTTGAGGACGACAGGCAAAAAAAGGCCACTCGATGAGTGGCCGGAAAGGGGAAATCAGGGAGCATCACACAACGTCTTGCACAACCTCAGGCGGGTTAGAGGTAGGTATTGGAACGCTTGCTTCGGTTGCTGATCAGCCAGCAAACCGCCAGCACCAGCAGCAACCAGGGGGCCAGCTTGATGATCAGAGCAAGCATGCCGCCCAGCGCCCCAAGCAGCACGAACAGGCCGCTCACCAGCAACATGGCTACCAGGGTAAAACCGGTCAGTGCCATGACCAGCAGCACCACCAGCAATATGAAAAATTCCAGCATAACTTGCTCCTTATCAGTACCTTGTCTGCCGGCTGATCAACCCTTCGGTCAATCCAGCCAGCGCTTCAATTCATAACGGGGCGGCATCACCAGCACCGCCAGCAGATAGGCGGCCAGTGCCAGCGGCGGCATCAGGATCAGGGCGAGCAGTGACACCACCCGCACCGTGACTCTGGAGACCCCCAACCGCCTGGCAATACCGGCGCAGACCCCGGTCAGCTTGCGATGCACCAGATCCTTGGGCCAGGGGCTCATGATTACACCTCCGCCTTCTGGCCTTTGAGGCGAGCCAGCTCGCGCTCGATCTCGTCATTGAGCTCCAGCTCGCGGAACTGGGCCTCCAGCGAGGGATTCTGCCCCAAGGTGGCCGCCTCCAGCTGGGCTTCCAGCTGATCGACCCGGCCCTGAAAACCATCAAAGCGCGCCATCAGCTCATGCATCCGCTGGTTGTCCACCTGAGCGCGGGCACGAATGCGGCTGTGGGCGGTCTGCTCGCGCAAGGTCAGCAGTTTCTGCTTCTCGCGCGCCTCGGTCAGCTTGGCCGCCAGCCGCTCGCTGTCGGCGGTGAGCTGGGCCAGCACCTCGGCCACCCGGGCCTTGTCCTGCTCCAGCTGTTCACATTTTTTGACCTCCGCCAGCTTCTCGGTGAGGGCGGCGCGGGCCAGATCCTCACGTCCCTTCTGGATGGCGAGCTCGGCCTTGGCAGACCACTCAAGGATCTGTACCTGCAACGCCTGCTGGTGACGCTCCAGCTGCTTCTGTTCGGCAATCACGCGGGCGGCCTGGGTACGCATCTCGACCTGCACCTGCTCCATCTCTTCGATCATCAGGCGCAGCATCTTCTCCGGCTCTTCACTCTTGTCGAGCAGGCTGTGCAGGTTGGCATTTATCACGTCGGTCAGGCGGCTGAATACGCTCATGGTCTGGCTCCTTGTTGATGGGATGGCTATCTCTTCCCATTGCATTACAAGAGCCGTGCCAAGAAAAATTATTGTTGTTTTACATATAGATGGGAATTTACCGAGGAAATTCAAGAAGAGTTTATTGGTGAGAATAGCCAACCTGGTGGTGATTTTTACCAACAAAAAGGGAGCCTGTGGCTCCCTTGTCGATTCGTCTGCGATATCCGTCAGGCGGCGTGGCTGTGGCCCAGCTTGCGATCCAGTTCGGTCAGCTTGGCCTCCATCCGGGCGCGGCAGGTGTCGGAGAGATCGCGAATGCCGCTGGCACCGTGCTCCTTGCTGCAGACCGGGGCCATCACTTCCACCAGCACTTCGCCGTTGTCCCAGCGATTGAGGTCGACCTGACCGAAGTAGCTGGAGCAGACGATGGGCACAACGGGCACTTCAGCCTGTACCGCAGTGTGGAAAGCGCCCGCCTTGAACGGCAGCAGGCCACGCCCCTGGGAGCGGGTCCCTTCCGGGAACATCCAGATGGAGGTGCCACGGTTCTTGATGCGATCCACCACCTGACCTATGGTGCCGATGGCACGGGAGCGGTTGGAGCGGTCGATCAGCACGTTGCCGGAGAGCCAGAATATAAGGCCAAACAGCGGCAGCCAGAGCAGGCTCTTTTTGCCCACTGCCACCACACCAGGCTGCACCGCACCGGTCACGGTGAAGATGTCGAAGTTGCTCTGGTGGTTGCAGACGTAGACCGCCGGGCCGACCGATTTGACCTCGTCGGCCACCGTCACCTTGACTCGCAGCCCGATCAGCGGGCAGACCGCGTGATACATGCGGGCGAAAACATAGACGTTGTTGGGATGGCGCGGACGAACCAGACAGAGCAGCAGGCCGAACAGGAACCAGAAAATGAGCAGCAGACCAAGCAGCAGCACACGGGCAATTTTGAGCATCGAACACCTCGAGTTTTAACTCGGCGCAGTATACTGATCCCCCTTTTAGCGAACAAGCGTTCGCCAAACAGAACCGACCACCCTCCCCGTCGCGCCACCCACAGTGCAGCTCATCAATACGCCGCCGACTTGCCCCACCCGTCATTGGTCGTTAGGATGGCCCCATCTTGATGGACGGGGCGAACATGATGTTGCAACAACGGGTAGCGAAACATCTCCTGCTGCTGGTCTGCCTGCTGGTGCTCAATTGTGCGGCCCAGCCGCTGGCCCGGCTTGCCCTGCTCGATCACGCCCTCAGCTGTCAGGCACTGCCCGTTCCCGGCTCGGCAACGGATCAAGAGGATGCCAAACCGGCCAGCCCGCAGCCCACCAGCTGCCAGCTCAACGGCAAGTGGCTAAGCGCCGCCACCCTGCTCTGCGTCGAACAGCTCTTCTTTGCCGTGGCGGTGCTGATCGCCCTGCTGGCCCCCCTTTGGCGCTACACACCGCCACTGCCCCCTCCCAGAGTCATCTCGCCGCCCGAGCGGCGTCTGCATCTAACCCTGTGCGTCTGGCGGGAATGAGTTCGACAGCGTTCTTTCGTTAGCTGTCACTCAATTTTTGCGAGACCAAAAAGATGTCGAATCTCTTCAAGGCGGCCCTGCTACTGGGCGGTCTGCTGTGGCAATCCATGGGATTGGCCAGCGACACGGGCTGGCTCACCAGCCCACAGAATGATCACGCCCGGGTACGGCTGCAGGCCGACCGCAGCACGGCAGATCAGACCCGCATCCTGCTCGATGTCGAGCTGGAGTCGGGCTGGAAGACCTACTGGCACAGCCCGGGAGAAGGGGGCATTGCTCCCCAGATCCTGTGGGACGAGCCGGTCGGTGACTTTCAGTGGCGCTGGCCGGTGCCACGCCACTTCGAGGTAGCCGGGCTCAACACCCAGGGTTATCAGGGGGAGGTGGCCTTCCCCCTCAGCCTCAACTACCCAACTGGGCAACCGCTCAAGGGGACTCTGCGCCTCTCCACCTGCAGCAATGTCTGCATCCTGACCGACTTTCCCTTCACCCTCGCGGTGGATGGGCAGGCCCCAGCCGACTTCGATTTTGCCTGGGCGAAGGCGATGAGTACCCTGCCCCAGCAATTGCCTGCCGAAACCCAGGTCGAGCTCGGTTATCAGCACAACCAGCTGCAACTGCGCGCCGAGCGGGCAGAGGGCTGGCAATCACCAGCGCTCTTTATCGACGCTCTGGAGGGGGCCGAATTTGGCAAACCGGCGCTTGAGGTCGAGGGCTACACCCTGATCGCCCGGGTGCCGGTGAGCGATGGCTGGCAGGGGGATGCGCCGGATCTGCGCGGCCAATCCCTCGGCCTGCTGCTCACCAGTGGCGAACAGGCGTGGCAGGGCAAGGGGACGATCGGCGCACCGCTCGCACTGCCCAACCAGAGTCATTCGCTGTTCTGGCTGCTGGGGGCAGCGCTGCTCGGCGGCCTGATCCTCAACCTGATGCCCTGCGTGCTGCCGGTGCTGGCGCTCAAGCTGGGAACTGTGTTGCAACATCAGGATCGTGAACAGGGAACGGTGCGCAAGCAGTTCCTCGCCGCCAGCGCCGGGATCATCGCCTCCTTCTGGGTACTGGCGGCCATGAGCAGCCTGCTGCGCGCCACGCAAGGGGCCGTCGGTTGGGGCATTCAGTTCCAGAGCGCCGGTTTTATCGGCTTGATGGTGCTGGTCACCATGCTGTTTTGCGCCAACCTGTTGGGGCTGTTCGAGATCCGTCTGCCCAGCGCCCTCAGCACCCGCCTCGCCACCAGCGGCGGCAACGGCCTCGGCGGTCACTTCCTGCAGGGGAGCTTCGCCACTCTGCTGGCGACCCCCTGCTCGGCACCGTTCCTCGGCACCGCGGTGGCCTTTGCGCTGGCGGCGCCACTCGGCCAGCTCTGGCTGATCTTCACCGCGCTCGGAATTGGCATGAGCCTACCCTGGCTGCTGGTGGCGGCCCTACCACGGCTCGCCCTCTGGCTGCCGAAACCAGGGCGCTGGATGAACCATCTGCGCATCCTGCTCGGCCTGATGATGTTGGGCTCCAGCCTCTGGCTCACCAGCCTGCTCGACAATCATCTCGGCAGCTATGCCACCGGCTGGCTGATAGTTGCCATGCTGCTGGCGCTGCTGAGTGGCATCATCTGGCGTTACGGCATCCGCGGCTTCACGCTGGCGATCGCCCTCGCAGCCCTGATTGGCAGCCCCCTGCTGCTGAGTGGCGCCTTTAGCGCGCAGGGCTCGGCCAGTGTTGACAAGGTGGTCTGGCAGCCGCTCTCTGAACGCGCCATCACAGATGCGCTGGCCCAGAACAAGCGGGTCTTTATCGATGTCACCGCCGACTGGTGTGTCACCTGCAAGGCCAACAAATACAACGTGTTGCTGCGCGATGAGGTGCAACAGGCCCTCTCGGCCCCCGATGTGGTGGCCCTGCGCGGCGACTGGAGCAAACCGAACGACACCATCGCCGCCTTCCTGCGTAAGCGGGGCGCGGCGGCCGTCCCCTTCAACCAGATTTACGGCCCGGAGTTGCCGCAGGGGGTCACGCTGTCACCCCTGCTCGACAAGGACGAGCTGCTGACCACATTGCACAAGGCTGGCCTGCTTCAGGCTGGCACCACCCGATTTTAAGGAGCAACCATGAAACCGACTCTGAGTACCCTGACCCTGCTGGCCTCCCTTTCTGCAGCCCTGCTGGCTCCGACCCTGCACGCTGCCCCCTTCACCCCGGAGCAGGAGGCGCGCATCAAGGAGCTGATCCGCGAGACCCTGATCGCCAATCCCAAGATCCTCGATGAGGCCGCCGAATCCTGGGAGAAACAGAACGCGGCAGCCCAGGAGGCGCAGCTTGGCAACTTCATCAAGGGCAACAAGGATGTGCTGTTCAACAGCGCCACCAGCCCGCGTCTGGGAGCCAAAAACCCCAAGCTGACGCTGGTGCTGTTCACCGACTACAACTGCCCCTACTGCAAGCAGTTCGATCCCCAGCTGACCAAACTGCTCAAGGCCTATCCGGACGATCTGGGGCTGGTGATCAAGCTGCTGCCGTTCAAGGGGCAGACCTCCGCCAAGGCGGCCCAATACAGCCTGACCCTGTGGCAGCAGGATCCCGCCCGCTTCCTCACCCTTCACGACAAGCTGATGAGCAAGCAGGGGATGCTGACCGAGGCGGACATCAACAAGGCGCTGGCGGCCACCGGCAACACCGCGCTCAAACCGGCCGCCAAGGCGACCGAAGAGCTGCGCAACAGCCTGCGCATCGGCACCATTCTGGGGGTACAGGGCACACCGGCGACGCTTATCGGCAACCAGCTGGTGCCGGGCGCCATCCCCTATGAGGAGCTGGAGCAACTGGTGAAGGCCGAACTGGCCAAGCAGGGGTAAGGGATGACTACCAACCCTCAACCCCGCTGGCGCCGCTGGGGCAAGGAGGCGCTCTGGCTGCTGTTGATGGCGCTGCTCATCTCGACCCTGCTGGATCTGTGGCGCAGCCCGACCCTGCCAGAGGGGGCGATGAGCGCCCCCGTCACCCTGCAGGATGGCAGCAGCACGGATCTCGCTACCTTAAGTCAAGGCAAGCCGCTGCTGGTCTACTACTGGGCCAGCTGGTGCGGGGTGTGCCGTTTCACCACCCCGGCGGTACAGCAGCTCTGGCAAGAGGGGGAAAACGTGCTGACGGTGGCACTGCGCTCCGGCAATTCGGAACAGTTAGCCAAGGGGATGAGCAAGAAGGGGCTCACCTTCCCGACCCACAACGACGAGTCGGGGGATCTGGCCGCCCAGTGGCAGGTGGGGGTCACCCCGACGTTTCTCGTCATCAAGGATGGGACGCTTGTGAGCAGCACCACCGGCTGGAGCTCGAAGTGGGGCTTGCAGCTGCGGCTCTGGTGGGCGTCGCTCTAGCCACGCGGCATCATTGCCTGCAACAGGGCCATCCCACCGGATGGCCCTTTTTTATGCCGACATCAGGCGGGGAGCTGCATCCCGCGCACCTGCTCCAACAGGGCGGCCACAGCCGCCGAGCGCAACGCATCGGGGGCGTAGCAGAGCCCTACCCGCCGCTTGAAGGAAGAAGCCGCCAGCTCGGCGACTGTACAACCGGGCGGACAGAGGGAACGGGGCAACCAGGCAATCCCCACTCCGGCGGCCACCATGGTTGCCGTCAGTCGCAGCGACCCCGCCCGCCGTGGATAGAGCGGCGCCTGATTGCCGAGAATGGCGATCAGCCGCAGGTGAGAGTCGTGACGCGGGCAGGTGACCCAGAGCTCGTCCGCCAGCTCAGCCGGGGTGAACGATCCCTTACCCGCCAGCGGATGATCCGGCGGAAGCACCAGCACGAACTCCTCCTCCAGCAGAGGGATAAAGAGCTCGTCGCCACAGCGCAGGGATTCACACCCCAGCCGCACATCGCCACAACAGCCCTCCTCCAGAGTCAGCAGGATCTCCTCGTGGGCGAGCGCCCCTTGCACCAGAGCCCCCACCACGCCATCGCCAAGGTCTGCCTCAATCCCCACCGTCAGCTCGAGGCAGGGGGAGGTTTCACGAAACTCGCGGGCGAGGGAATCGGTGTCGGCGATCAGCCGCTTGGCGCGGGGATAGAGCCGGTGCGCCGCTTCGGTCCCCTCCACCCCGCGCGCCTGCCGCACAAACAGGGTCACCCCCAGCTCATCCTCCAGCGTCTTGATGGTGGTGGAGAGGGTGGGCTGGGTAATGAAAAGACGGGTGGCCGCCGCCGTGATGTTGCGCTCCTCGAAGACAGCCACAAACGCACGCAGGGTTCGCACATCCATAGAATTCACCTATACCAGACAGTCATAAAAGCCATTTTTCACGGCGACACGGGGCAAATATAGTGGCTCGCCTGCCACAAGGCATCCCAATTATCTATATCAGCGTCTATCAACACAGCCAGGAGCCATCATGCGCCATCTCTCTGTCATCGGCCTCGGGGCCATGGGCTCCGCCCTCGCCACCACCCTGCTCAAGGCGGGCCATCCGGTCACCGCCTGGAATCGCAGCGCCGCCAAGGCAGCCCCGCTGCAAGCGCTGGGCGCGACACTCGCCCCCTCGGTTGGCGCGGCCATCGCTGCAAGCGATATCACCCTTGTCTGCGTCGATAACTACGCTGTCAGCCAGCAGTTGCTGGACGAGGTGAGCGATGCGGTTGCGGGCAAGCTGCTGGTGCAACTCTCCACCGGCAGTCCGCAGGGGGCCAGAGCGCTGGAGAGCTGGTGCCACACCCGCGGCGCCCGTTATCTCGATGGCGCCATCCTCTGCTTCCCGGATCAGATCGGCACCACTGACGCCAGCATCATCTGCTCGGGGGCCAGCACCGCCTTTAGCGACGCCGAGCCTGTGCTGCGCCTGCTCGCCCCCACCCTCGACCATGTGGCCGAGGCGGTGGGCGCCGCCGCGGCGCAAGATTGTGCCGTCGCAGCCTATTTTGCTGGCGGTCTGCTCGGGGCCCTGCACGGCGCGCTGATCTGCGAGGCGGAAGGACTACCGGTGGCCAAGGTGTGCGCCCAGTTCAGCGAACTCTCGCCGATCTTGGGGGGCGATGTGGCCCACCTTGGCAAGACGCTGGCGAGCGGCGATTTCGATCACCCCTACGCCAGCCTGAAAACCTGGAGCGCCGCCATCAGCCGCCTCGCCGGTCACGCCACCGATGCCGGGATCGACAGCCGCTTCCCGCGCTTTGCCGCCGATCTGTTTGAGGAAGGAGTGGCGCAAGGGTTTGGTCAGCAAGAGGTGTCGGCTCTCATCAAGGTGCTGCGGGCGCGCAATGGAGCAGCACAATGAACGAGCAGACCAACCAACCCCAAATTGCACTGATCACCGGCGCCGCTGGCGGGATTGGCCGCCAGCTCAGCATCGGGCTGGCCGAGGCGGGCTATCGGGTGATTGCCACCGATCTGGCCCCTCACGCTTTTGACCATCCCGAGATCCACTTTCATCCACTCGATCTGCGGGACGAGCAGGCCATCGTGCGGCTCTTTGCCGAGGTGCGCGCACAACATGGCGGCATCCACCTGCTGATCAACAACGGCGCCATCAGCAAGTTCCACACCCACTTCGAGGAGCTGAGCGCAGCCCAGTTCGATCAGGTGATGACGGTCAATGTGCGCGGCGCCATGCTCTGCGCCCGCGCCTTTGTTCAGGCCAACCGCGGGTTACCCTATGGCCGCATCATCAATATCGCCTCCACCCGCTGGCAGCAGAACGAACCGGGTTGGGATGCCTACGGCGCCTCCAAGGGGGCGCTGGTCGCCCTCACCCAGTCCCTCGCCAACTCGCTGGCCGACTACCCCATCACGGTCAATGCCATCAGCCCGGGCTGGATCCAGGCGGAGGATTACCACACCCTGACCGAGGCGGATCATCGCCAGCACCCGAGTGGCCGGGTCGGGCGCCCCGACGACATCACCCGCGCCTGCCTCTTTCTGGCGGATCCCCAGAACGACTTTATCAACGGCGCCAATCTGGTGGTCGATGGCGGGATGAGCAAGAAGATGATCTACCACACCTCCGCCTCCTTCTGGGAGGAGTAACCCCTGCGGCGGCAGCCTTACCCCGGCCTGCCGCCCATGCCTTTCCTGCCCGTTTTTTCATCGCTTTTGCCCCACCGCCCTTGCACTGGCCAGATCGACTGGCAACAATAGACGCTCAACTGACCCCTCTTCATCTCGCCCGTTAATTGATCGCCCAACTCATCGCGTTGGCGGGCTGTTTCCGTTAAAATGACGGGTTTTTGCCGTGCCTGGTTTGCCAATCCCCACCATCAGGCACTCGCAGCGTGAATCCTATGATGCCAGTGATGCAGGATCTGCCATGAACAACTACTTTCGGGTGCTGGGCGTCAAGTCCAACGCCAGCGAAAACGACATCAAGAAAGCCTATCGTCGGCTGTCAAACCAGTACCACCCCGACAAGCTGCACGGGGCCAGTGAAGAAGAGAAAGAGCAGGCAGCCATCAAGCTGCACCAGGTAAAGCAGGCCTATGAAGTGCTGTCCGATCCGAAACAGCGGGCCGCCTTTATCAAGGATTTCAACAACGTCATCGTGACCGACCCCGCCTCCGCCATGCAGGAGATGTGGGATCAGTTCTACCCCTGAAACAGCAGGCAGAAAGAGCAACTATGCAAAAGAGATGGGACCAGGCGCGGCTCAAGTCGCTGCAAAGCGATGCCGGCGAAAACATCGAATCCTACCGGGATCAGGACGACCCCAAGGGGCTGGAACAGTTCACCGACCAGATGAAAAGCCTGCTGCTGGCCGATATGAGCATGCTGGAGTTTATGCCCGAGTATCTGCCGCTGGCCCTCTATGGCCGGGTGCAGTTCCCGGCCAAGGCCAAGTCGCAGTGGAACAAGTGGCTCGCCAGCGGCGAGCAGCCGAGCTGGGACGAGTTCAAGGTGAGCGTCGGCTTCAACAACGCCGCCCTGCCGCTGGTCAAGGCAGTGCGGGCCCAGAGCGAAGATCAGCTGATGGAAGCCTGCGCCGTGCTGTTCCTGCTCGACAACCCGCTGCCGCGCGGTAGCCACCGTAGCGATGACGACTATGAGCTGCGCGACGAAGAAGATGAAGACGGGGAAGATGCCGACGCCGACTACCATGGCGGAAGTGACCGCTATGGTGATGACGACGGCGATCAGGATATGTACGACGAAGTCCGTTTCTAATTGGGGCAAGGCATGAGCAACAGTCTGATAGAAATTACCGCCATCGAGATCAAAGAGCTGGCCGTTATCGAGCCGAAGCAGGCCAGCGAGAAGTTCGAGCTGATCGCCAAGACCATGTCTGACGACCAGCTGGCAGAAGTGATTGAAAACATTGATATCGTTACCCTGACCCAGATTAACGGCCAGCACGACATCTCCTTCCCCTCCATCATCTCCGAGCTGATGACCCCGGAGCGGATCCGCGACATCGTCTGCCAGCAGCCGCTCTATTGGGAAGAGGCGATCAAGAACAACGCCGACGAGCTGCAACAGCACACCTTCGACTTCCTCAACTACCTGATCCGCACCCAGGATAGCGAAGCCAAGCAGCGCGAGATCCTCGAGTGCGTGGCCGAAGATCCAGCCGGTCTCTTCTACCTCGCCATCCCCTTTATCGAGTTCTATCGCGGCGATCGCTATGAAGAGGACGAAGGCTATCGCGACGTGCTGCACGCCGAAGAGGAAGATCTCGAAGAGTCCCTGCGCTACAGCGAGCGCCAGCAGAGCGAGGATGTCCACGACTACGCGCTGGATGACCCGAGAAGCCTGTTGATGCTCATTCGCGAGCTGGCCCCCGAGGTGGAGAAAGCCATCAAGGCGCTGCTGCGCAACGAGCACTCCAGCTGGGACGGCATCATCAACAAGTTTGCCGCCGAGCTGGTGATGCAGGCCAAAGAGAAGAACAAGGTCGAGGAAGACGAGTACGGCGACGTCGACGACATGTTCAGCTTTCTGGATTAAGGAGCCCATTCATGCAGTTAGTCATTCGCGATGCCAACCAGGGCCCCTTTCTGAGCCAGGTGCTGCGCTTTGGCCGCGACAACGAACTCTTGAGTCAGCAGCAGCTCGCCGCCATCAAGGGCAAGGCGGTGCTGATGAGCCTCAAATTCGCCGACAAGTACTACAACAAGTACAAGATGCACCTGCTGGAGCAGGCGGCCCACGACGTCATCGGCGTGGTGAGCCTCGGTCTGCAGGAGCTCTCGGCGCGGGATCCGGCCAAGGCGCTGGCGCTGCTGCAGGCGCCGGAAGGCCCTATCAAGCCGTTCCAGAAGGGCTGGTCGATGCTCATTACCGTCAGCCCCAAGCAGGCTGGCAACAGCCTCTACGGTGATGTGGATGCCCGCCTGCTGGACAAGATCTCGAGCCCGCCCGATGTGGAGGAGTGGCAAGGGTGGCAGGAGTACGAGAAGGCGCTGACCGAGCACAACAAGAGCCGCCTGATGGAACTCATCGACCAGCACTTCTTCGCCTGCGAGAGCGACCACCCCACCATGGAGGACAAGCTGGCCGAAGCGCTGCTCTACCGCATCCTCTGCGGCAAGGGCAGTGGCGCCGCCCCGCTCAAGGTGAAGCAGGATCTCAAGCGCAAACTGGCGCGGGAGATTGAGCTCGACGAGAGCTGGTACGACACCGACTACCTCGCCGCCCAGCTCGCCCTGATGCTGAGCGCGCTGCCCGCCGATATGGCCGCCGCCCTGCGTCAGGAGCTGAGCCCGGGCTTTGTGCCCAACCTGCTCCACACCCTCGGCTTTGTGCGCCAGTACCAGCTGCTGCAAAAAGAGAACGCCTCGCCGGAGAAGCTCGACAACGTCGAGATGCGCGCCGGTCTCAAGCACCCGCTGCTCGGCTGGCCGCTCTACCACGACTTCTAAGGCCGCTTTCACCGCCCATCAGTCGCACCACAACGCCCGGCCCGCCGGGCGTTGTTCTATCCTCCCCTCACCCTCTCCCAAGCAGAGAGGGAACACACGCAAGTCACCCTAGGGCTGCCCCTTCTCTTCCCGATATTTATTCACTCAATACCCGAGGATGAATAAACAACCTGCAATACAACAACTTGGCGACAGCTGCGTTTCGGGACAACAAAGTGGGACGCGGATCCCGCTACATGGCCATAATCGGCACTAAATAGCCGACTGGATCACATCAACCGTGCCGCAATCGCGTGGTAAGCCGAGCTAAAATCACGGCTCAATCACGCATAAAAAGGCGGAATAGATCAATAAAAAGCAATTAATCGCGCCGGATTAAATTTCAGGTATGGCTATTTGTACCGCTTGGCCGCTAAATGACAGACCGGCCTTCAGACCAGCATGGAAGCGCACAAGGCTAGCCGGCAGCAGACCGGTACGCTCTCAGGACGAGTAATGACTTTCTTCTCTCACAGGAGACAGACCGTGAGCGCTTCGAATCAACACCCCACCATTCCCCCCGGCTCCGGGGCGCTGTTCTTTATCCAGACCTTCTCGCCCCTGGGGTTTGCTGTGCTCTACTCCACCCTGGTGCTCTACGCCACCAAGCGGCTCGGCTTCAGTGAATCCCAGGCCAACGCCATGATGGGGGTCTTCGGGGCCTTCAACTATGGCCTGCACCTGTTTGGCGGCTATCTCGGCGGGCGCTACCTCAGTAACCGCAACCTGTTCGTGATGGGGATGGTGCTGCAGGTGATCGGCTGCTACTTCATCGCCGAGATGGGGATCACCGGCCTCTACTGGGGGCTCGCCATGTTCCTTACCGGCAGCGGCCTCAACGTCACCTGCCTCAACATGATGCTGACCCAGCGCTTCGCCCCGGATGATCACCGCCGCGAGAGCGCCTTCCTGTGGAACTACGCCGGGATGAATCTGGGCTTCTTTATCGGCTTCACGGTGGCGGGCTACTTCCAGCTCACCGAGGATTACCGCACCCTGTTCCTGTTTGCGACGCTGGGCAACATCATCGCCATCATCGCCACCTTCGCCTGCTGGCCCATTCTGGCGGATATCAGCACCCCGTTGCGCCATGTCAAAGGGAGCGGCTTCTACCGCCGCATGCTGGCCGGGATCGCCATTCTGGCCATGCTGGTGCCGGCGCTGCGCCTGCTGCTGACCCACGCCAGTTTCAGCGGCAGCTTCGTGCTGATCCTGGGCGCCGTGGTGCTGGTGCTGCTCTGCGTGATGACCGCCCGCCACCCGGACGCCGCCGAGCGCAGCCGCATGGTGGCTTACCTGATCCTCGCCCTTGGCTCCCTCATCTTCTGGTCGCTCTACCAGCTGGCGCCCATGGGGCTGATGCTCTTCTCCGAGCACAACATCAACCTCAACGTGTTCGGGCTGCGGGTCGCCCCCCAGTGGATCCAGAACATCAACACCCTCGTCATCGTTATCGGTGGCCCCTTGATGGCGCTGCTGTTCAAGCGACTGCGCGAACAGGGGTGGAATATCGATATCCCCTCCCAGTTTGCCGCCTCCCTGTTTTGCATGGGGCTCGGCATGCTGGTGCTGCCGATCGGCATTCATCTGGCGGGGGCCGACGGGCTGGTCGCCTTCAAGTGGATCGCCATCAGCTATGTGCTGCAGAGCTTTGGCGAGCTGCTGATCTCCCCCATCGGCTACGCCATGATTGGCAAGCTGGCCCCCGCCAGCTTGCAAGGCTTGATGATGGGCTGCTGGATGATGGTGACCGGCATCGCCTCGGTGCTGGCGGGCTATGTCTCCGGCGCCATGCCGCAAAATATCGGCAGCACCCCGGTCGCCACCAACCCGGGTTACAGCTCGGTATTCAATATGCTGGGCTGGGGTTCGCTGGCAGGCGGCGTGGTGTTGCTCCTGCTGGTGCCCCGCCTGCGCCAGCTGATCGCCTCCAAGATCACCCCGCCACCGGCGGCAACAGCCATTCCTGTCTAATTGGATTCGGGCCAGCCATTTCAGTGGCCCCTGCCAGCGCGAACGGTTGAATCAGCAACGCGGCTGATAATACAAGGGGCCCCGCCATCATGGATGGCGGGGCCCTCTTTTTTGGCGGGATGGATGACCCGCGTCTGGCTGGCGAGCCCCCGTTTAGGCTTCGTCAATCAAGCCTATTTCCCTACCGGTCTCGTTTCTCAAACATCCGATTTGGGGTTCCCAAACGCAGCAGCTTGAGCAATCGATATAGAAAAAGTGGCTGAATAATCGTCAACACTATGGTTAGCCAAGCCAATAGGGTTATGTTGCCAAGGTGACCATCGACATTTGTTAAAATCATCGAAGAGACGACGGCAGCCGAGCCACTGAATATATGTTGAAAAACATTTTGCAATGACATGAATCCCGCCCTTTCCCAAGGCGCTGCCACTTGACTATTAACAGCAGCTACGGTGATCGTTCGGGTCGATGTAACCACCATGAATAACGTGAAAATCACTATGGTCGGCAACCCAGGCTCATGCAAAAAACCATCCCAAACAACCGCTATCGTCAATGCCCCCATCAAAATCATCACTTTCATTGCGCCAAAACGGTCAATAAACAATCCACCAAGCTGCATTGAAAACAGGCTAAAAATGCCGCCCATGACATAGTACTGACTCATATCACCACGAGGGACATCAAGGTTAAATTGAAAATAAGCAGCTATGTTGGGAACAATAAGGAAGGTGCTGAAAATTGCCAACCCAATTGCCATAAACGCATTCAACACCACAGGTCGCTTCAACATTTCAATGGATGAAAAAGCCTTCTGGTTCAATCCCAAGTGGGCCGTCATTCTAGGCAGCCTTGTATATACCGCCACGCAGACACACAATCCCAAGCCACCTAAAACATAGAAAGGTGCACTCCATCCTTTTAACATTGCCAGCTCCAATCCCAACGGCACACCGGCAATCGCTGACAACGAAAACGCCCCCATCACGATGGCCATCGCTCGGCCACGTTGATCTATTGGTGTGGCATCCACAACGATCGCCAGAGCAATGGATGTTGCAGGGCCAGCAAACACACCGGCCAGCAAGCGGGTAAAGAATAAACTTTCCATATTCCATGCCAAAGCGCAGGCCCAAGTGGATAGCGTGATACCCAACAATGTGATCAGTGCAACATGCTTTCTATCAAATAGGTCGAGATATCTGGCACATAACAACGATGATAGTGCGGCTGCCAGTGCATACCCGCCTCCTAAATATCCTATATAGGTTGGACTTATATTTAGTGCACGAGATAAATCAGGCCCGAGAGGCATAATCATCATGAAATCAAGCGCACTGACCAATTGAATCAGTGCCGCCAACCAGACAACGTTAAAATCCATAACCGAACAATTACTGTGAGTTTTTTCACCCATATTATTTTCATCTAGCATAATAATGTTTACTCTCAATCTTTAGAGATAGAAAGTATACCCACTATCACATTTTAATTTTATTCGTTAAAATGGCATGAATTGTTATCAGATTAGGGATAATCAATGCGTACCGGCATGGAATTGAATGCGCTGAAGATTTTCATTGCAGTGGTTGAAAACAGCAGTTTTGTCGGGGCATCTAAAACCCTTCAAATCCCCACCTCAAATGTGAGCCGCAGTATTTCTCAATTGGAAGAAGCCTTGAACCTTCAACTGATTGAACGCTCAACCCGCCATATGAAGCTCACACAGTCAGGGCAACTGCTCTATACCCGAGTAAAACCACTGCTGGAATCACTGGAGCAAACCGAGGCTGAATTGACATCACAGCAGATTCAGCTGAAAGGGCCATTACGCATCTGCATCCCCAATGAGGCTGGGCCAAAACTGCTCGGTACTGCCATTGCCGACTTTGCCTGCCAACATCCTGAAATAACGATCAGCTGCATTACCAATCTCTCCGGACTTGAATCATTAAGAGAGGATTTGGACATGGCAATCATCATTCACAGAGGCAAGATGGATGATTGCGATTACATAGCCAGCCATTTGACCACCATTCCCTGTACTGTTGTTGGTTCCCCGTCATTGATCCAGAAGTGGGGGCTTCCCAACCACACATCACAACTCAAAACTCTCCCCTGCATAACTACGGTGAGTGCACTGAAAGGGATGCCTTGGCAATTTACTCGCACGAGCAGTGAATTTTCCACCATCCAGGTGAATGAACACTACCGGGTCAATAGTGGCGAACTGGCGTTAAAAGCAGCAATAGCCGGTGTAGGTTTTGCCATTCTTGCCAAAGTGTCTTGTCAAGAATTTATTGATAATGGCAGGTTAGTTGAAATTGAACTTGAGCTACCCGCCGCCCCATTGCAGTTGTTTGCTGTTTATGCGAACCGCCAATATCTACCGGCTAAAACTCGCTTATTTATTGAGTTCGTACGACAAAATATTATGAGCTATCAGTAGCTAAAACCAGCAAAGCCTCAACAGGTCAGACTGACTTTCAAGATATCAAAAAGGTGAGCTTACCAGATTTTATCACTCGCAAAAGTTTGATTGCGCTTCACTAATCAAAACTATGGCCTACATACAAATAAATTAGTGTTCAAGCCAACGATTTAAAAAATTAACAGTGAACATAACAGATAATGAACAAAGCAATACTTTATTTAATTCACTAACACCAAAGTAATTAGCAGTCATACCAGCAAGGAGACCCGAGGTAATAACGCCCACCATTCGTAAGATATTTTTCATTCAGTCATCTCATATGTATGATTTTTTGGAACACGACTAATATCACAGCGGATCCCAAACCTTTCATTTGAGAACAAAAGTGTATCAAATGAGAACCCTTCGCTCAGCAGCTTATTGATAACTATTCTCACCAAAGTACCGCTAAGATGGCCGAGACTGATTACTATGCGACCAGAGTGTAGGGTCGATTAGCGAAGCGTAATCGTCCACACCGCAATCCCAGTGGCGATGGACATAGAGAAGAGAGCAGCTGGCGCACCAACAGAATAGCGGCAACCTGTTTTCGCGAACATCTGATTACGCTTCGCTAATCAGACCTACAGCTCTGCAATCCAGCCTCTTACGGTTTCAGGCAAACCCCATACAGAGGTACACTATGGCGAGAATCGCACCTACCATCTTGATCACTCTTGGAAACAAGCATGAAACAACACTGGATAATCATTTTTCAAGGATTCTCGTTTGCTTTTCTTCTTGGGTTAATAATTGGAATGCTTGTTTTCATAACACCATCAGACCTATTTAATTGGTGGAAAGGAATTGATTGGAATGGACAAGGAGTTGCCAACGCTGGTGCATGGGTATCTGGATTAGCAACTATCCCCGCGGCTATATTCACTGGTTATTCTGCTTTTGCTGCATCTCGAGCTGCAAAAGCAGCTGAGGCATCCGCATCGCAGTGGCGTGACCAAACCACATATGACAATTTAATAGATAAAGCTATACATACAAAAATTCATATAAAATGGATTGAGTCGCATCTAAAGAATGCTTTTGGCAGAGATTCACGCTCTCGTTTTTTATGCTTACAACGCAAGGCCACAAAAGAATTTTTCGATGATCTCTTCGAAGCGCTTCATAATGGGTGGGATGATGATTATGCAGAGATGTTTATGAACATGGATATTCAGCTACAAAAAGTAGATGAAAGAGCTGAAGATTTCTTTATTACATTGGATTACACTATCGAACTAAGTAAATCAATAACCGCATGTAGCGATGAGGATTACTTATTGGTAAAAGAACGGTCTGAATATATAGTGTACGCACTTCCCTTTGTAAGAAAAATATTTCTAAAAATAAAAAATGCAGATTCTGATGATTTTTTAAATGATTCAGAAGAGAACATATTAATTGATATTGACTCCATATTTTTCACTAAGGATTCATCTCAGCATTACATAAAAGAAATAATCAACGATCTTTGGCTAATCAACAAATACATAGACTACTTGATAAGCAATAATAATTGTGACGCTTGGCTGTCACATAAAAAAGCATACCAGAAAGAGCGTGAGTCCATTCTTATGGAATCAAATAAAATATGGGCTAATACATAATTTCTCTCAAATAATAAGGGCGCTTTCGCGCCCTTCTATATTAATTACCCTTCCTGATTTTCCCCAGCTACCTGTTCGGCACCGGCTGCGGGTTCAATCTCGATGCGATCGACACGCTGCAAGCCACGGGGCAGCTTGGCGCCGCGACGGCCGCGCTCGCCGCGGTAGTAGTCAAGATCGGACGGTTTGAGGGTCAGCTTGCGCTTGCCGGCAAACAGGGTGACCGACTGACCCTGCGGGATGACGGCGGCCATCACCACAAACTCCTCCCGCGCCTTGACCCGAGCCGACGGAATGCTGATGAGCTTGTTACCCTTGCCCTTGCCGAGCACCGGCAAGGTATTGAGCGGGAACAGCAGCATCCGCCCTTCGTTGGAGATGGCCATGCAGAGATCGGTCTCCGGCGAGCCAATCTTCTGGGGTGCCATCACCTGACCCCCTTCCGGCACGGTGAGCAGCGCCTTGCCGTTCTTGTTCTTGCCGATGAGATCGTCATAGGTGCAGACAAAGCCGTAACCGGCGTCGCTGGCGATCAGATATGGCTCACCCTCGTTGCCCATCACCAGATGGCGCACCTCTTCACCTGCCCCCAGCGCAAAGCGGCCGGTGAGCGGTTCGCCCTGACTGCGCGCAGATGGCAGGGTGTGGGATTCGAGGGCGTAGGTTCTCCCCAACGTGGAGAGGAACACCGCCTGCTGGTTGCTGCGGCCACAGGCGTGGGCCAGATAGCTGTCCCCCGCCTTGTAGGAGAGCCCCGCCACATCGACATCGTGGCCCTTGGCGGCGCGCACCCACCCCTTGTCGGAGAGGATGACGGTGACCGGTTCGCTGGGCACCAGCTCTTTCTCGGTCAGCGCCACGGCGGTAGCCCGCTCCACCAGCGGGGTGCGGCGATCGTCGCCGTACTTCTCGGCATCGGCCAGCAGCTCTTTCTTGAGCAGGGTGTTGAGACGACGCTCGGAGCCCAGAATGAGCTCCAGCTTGTCGCGCTCTTGCGCCAGTTCATCCTGTTCGGCGCGCAGCTTGAACTCTTCGAGCTTGGCCAGATGGCGCAGTTTCAGCTCGAGGATCGCTTCGGCCTGGGTCTCGGTAATGTTGAAGCGCTCCACCATCACCTTGCCCGGCTCATCCTCGGTGCGGATGATCTCGATCACTTCGTCGATGTTGAGGTAGGCAATCAGCAAGCCTTCGAGGATGTGCAGGCGAGCCAGCACCTTGTCGAGGCGGAACTGCAGGCGGCGACGCACCGTCTCGCGGCGGAACTGGATCCACTCGCTGAGGATGGTCTTGAGGCACTTCACCTGCGGCCGGTTGTCGAGGCCGAGGATGTTGAGGTTGACCCGGTAGTTCTTCTCCAGATCCGTGGTGGCGAACAGGTGGGCCATCAGCCCCTCCACATCCACCCGGTTGGAGCGCGGCACGATCACCAGACGGGTCGGGTTCTCGTGGTCCGATTCATCGCGCAGGTCGGTGACCATCGGCAGCTTTTTCGCCACCATCTGGGCGGCGATCTGCTCCATGATCTTGGCGCCGGAGGCCTGATGGGGCAGCGCAGTGATGACGATATCGCCATCCTCCTCGCTCCAGACCGCCCGCTGCTTGATGGAGCCCTTGCCGGTCTCGTAGATTTTGCGGATATCGTCGCGCGGAGTGATGATCTCGGCGTTGGTCGGGTAGTCCGGCCCCTGAATGTGCTGCATCAACACATCCAGCCCCGCATTGGGGTTGTCGAGCAACTCGGCACAGGCGTAGGCCACTTCCCGCGCGTTGTGGGGCGGGATGTCGGTCGCCATGCCCACCGCGATACCGGTCACCCCGTTGAGCAGGATGTGCGGCAGACGGGCGGGCAGCACCACCGGCTCCTTCATGGTGCCGTCGAAGTTCGGCGTCCACTCCACCGTGCCTTGCCCCAACTCGGAGAGCAGCAGCTCGGAGAAGCGCGACAGGCGCGCTTCGGTATAACGCATGGCCGCGAAGGATTTGGGATCGTCTGGCGCACCCCAGTTACCCTGACCGTCCACCAGCGGGTAGCGGTAGGAGAAGGGCTGGGCCATCAGCACCATGGCTTCATAACAGGCGCTGTCGCCGTGGGGGTGGTACTTACCCAGCACGTCACCCACGGTACGGGCGGATTTCTTGTGCTTGGACAGTGCAGATAGCCCCAACTCGCTCATGGCGTAGATGATGCGCCGCTGCACCGGTTTGAGGCCATCGCCGATATGCGGCAGGGCCCGATCCATGATGACGTACATGGAGTAGTTCAAGTAAGCCTGTTCGGTAAAGGTGCGCATTGGCTGGCGCTCTACCCCGTCCAGACTGAGCTCGATAGCATCACTCATTGGCCCAGCTCTCCATATCAAGCTTTGACATAAAGACCATGTTCGACTCCACCTTCGGAGTCGAAACAACCCTTGATTAGGCTGTAGAATCGATCGTCCTGGTGTTCATAAAATCGGAACAGAGCGAAGGCAACCATGTCTGCCAGCTGGATCAAGCGCGAAGCCTTAGAGTCCAGAAACACAGGTACTTCCGCATAATTTTTCGTTGTTCCCCATGAATGCCCTGCATATTTGAACTCTCTTGCCAACGACTGGATCCGTCGCTCCGTTGACGATTTATCCAGTAACATCAGCCCTCTCTGGCCATCACTGTTCTTGGCATATAAGCGCTTCAAGAACAGATCGAACCTGCTGACCAACTGCTCAAAAGCATGTTCGACAGGGTCAACGCCGCTGATTTTGGTCTTGTCGATAACTGCCCCAAACAATCGTAAGTGATTGCCAAAATGGGCTACAACGCCCTCCTTTAAGACATCATCCATAGCTGTCAGGCGTTGTTCCAAGGGAAATTTTTTCCATCCCTCTCGCCCAGCTCGCATAGGCGAACCATGTAATTCAATTGCCCAAGGATCTTGGGAATAGAAGCGTTCAGCGATGGTATTAAGGGATTGCTCGACCCAATGTGTTTTGCGTTCAAAGATAGCGACACCGGCCAAGATAAAATAACGCTGATTTGGATCGGTAACCGCCCCTGATTCGTCTATGTAGAGCAGATGCATTTTGCGCTCCTAAAAAAAACGGGCCGTGTAAACACGGCCCGTTGTGAGAGGTAAGCCGAGAGGATTAGTACTCCTAGACACCGCATAATGGTCAGCGTCAACTCGACTCAGGCCTGAGTCTAAAAAATTTTTTATCGTTCTGCAAGCATGGTAGTCAGATTACGGCAAGGTTACCCTTCTCTTCCAGCCACTCACGGCGATCGCTCGCCCGCTTCTTGGCCAGCAGCATGTCCATCAGCTGCAGGGTCTCGTCAGCCGCATCCCCTTCGCTCTCCCCTGCCGGCTCCATGGTGAGCTGCACCAGACGGCGGGTGTTGGGATCCATGGTGGTTTCCCGCAGCTGTTTCGGGTTCATCTCACCCAGCCCCTTGAATCGGGTCACCATCACCTTGCCTTTCTTCTTCTCGGCCTCGACCCGCTGCAACACGCCGTTCTTCTCGTCCTCGTCGAGGGCGTAGTAGACCTCTTTACCGATATCGATCCGGTAGAGGGGCGGCATGGCGACGTAGACGTGGCCCTTCTCCACCAGCGTGCGGAAATGTTTCACGAACAGGGCGCAGAGCAGGGTGGCGATGTGCAGACCGTCCGAGTCCGCATCCGCGAGGATGCACACCTTGCCGTAGCGCAAGCCGCTGAGATCCTCGGAGTCGGGGTCAAGACCGATAGCGACCGAGATATCGTGAACTTCTTGCGAGGCGAGCACCTGACCGGCCTCCACCTCCCAGGTGTTCAGGATCTTACCGCGCAGCGGCATGATGGCCTGAAACTCGCGATCCCGCGCCTGCTTGGCACTGCCGCCCGCGGAGTCACCCTCCACCAGGAACAGTTCGCCCTGCATGGGGTCGGCGCAGTTACAGTCGGTCAGCTTGCCGGGCAGGGCCGGGCCTTGGGTAATCTTCTTGCGCACCACCGTCTTGGCGGCGCGCATCCGGCGCTGGGCGCTGCTGATGCAGATCTCGGCGATCTGCTCCGCCAGCTCGGTATTGCTGTTCAGATAGAGGCTGAAGGCATCCTTCACCACGCCGGAGACAAACGCCGAGCTCTGGCGGGAGGAGAGGCGCTCCTTGGTCTGACCGGCAAACTGCGGATCCTGCATCTTGATGGAGAGGATGTAGGCGCAGCGATCCCAGATATCTTCCGGCGTCAGCTTGACCCCGCGTGGCAAGAGGTTGCGGAACTCGCAGAACTCGCGCATGGCGTCGAGCAGCCCCTGACGCAGACCGTTGACGTGAGTACCACCCTGCGCGGTGGGAATGAGGTTCACATAGGATTCGGCGAGACATTCGCCCCCTTCCGGCAACCAGCAGAGCGCCCAGTCCACCGCCGACTGTTCGGAGCTGAACGAGCCGATAAAGGGCTGCTCCGGCAGGCAGGTGAACTGCTTGACCGCGTCGACCAGATAATCCTTGAGGCCATCTTCGTAGCACCACTCCAGCTTGATGCCGGTGTTCTTGTCGAGGAACTTGATGGTGAGGCCGGGGCAGAGCACGGCCTTGGCTTTGAGCAGGTGCTCCAGCTTGGTGACCGAGAACTTGGGTGAATCGAAGTAGCTCGCCTGCGGCCAGAAGCGCACCCGGGTGCCGGTGTTGCGGCGGCCGCAGGTGCCGGTGATGGTCAGCTCCTGCACCTTCTCGCCGCGCTCGAAGGCGATGTCATAGACCTGACCGTCGCGACGTACCGTCACCTCGACCCGATCGGAGAGGGCGTTTACGACCGAAATACCCACCCCGTGCAAACCGCCGGAGAACTGGTAGTTCTTGTTGGAGAATTTGCCGCCCGCGTGCAGCTTGCAGAGGATCAGCTCCACCCCGCTGACCCCCTCTTCCGGGTGGATATCGACCGGCATGCCGCGGCCGTCGTCGATCACTTCGAGGGACTGGTCTTCATGCAGGATCACCTCCAGATTGCGGGCGTGACCTGCCAGCGCTTCATCGACGCTGTTGTCGATGACCTCCTGGCCGAGGTGGTTGGGCCGGGTGGTGTCGGTATACATGCCGGGGCGGCGACGCACCGGCTCAAGGCCATTGAGGACCTCAATGGCATCCGCATTGTATTGAGTAGACATGGAGGGCCTTGCGAATTGACGTTTGGAGGGAATCTTAACTGCTAGGCGGGGGTAGAACAAACTCCCCGCACCGAAAGCTTGATCTGGAGAAGAACAAGCAGGGCGAGACCGCCCTTATTGACTCAAACCTGACTATAACCCGAGGAAACGGATGATCTGGGCGGGGTAGCGCTCGAACGCCACAAAGGCGTGGTTGCCGCCGCACTCCAGCGAGAGGCGGGCAAAGCGGTATTCATCCAGCGCCTTGCGATAGTCGAGCACCTCATCCCCCTGCTGTTGCAGGATCCAGAGTCGCTCCGGCGCCGTCACCGGTACCGCCAGTGCCCGCAGCTCATCCATATGTTCAGGCCGCAGTTCGTACTGCTCACCCGTATAGGGATTGGTCTGGGGGCCGAGGTAGTCGCAAAGCAGCTCATGCGGGCGCACCGCCGGATTGATCAGTGCAGCGCGGCAACCGTACTGCTCGCTCACCCGGGTCGCCATAAAGCCGCCGAGGGAGCTGCCCACGGCGCCAAGCTTGAATTCACTACCATAACGACCCTGCAGATCGGCAATGGTCTGCTCGATGGCCGCCCAGGCCGCCGCTGGCGTATTGGGCTGGGCCGGAATGATCACTTCGATGTCGGGCCGGTTGGCGGCCACCCAAGCAGCCATCTGCTGCGCCTTGGCGGAGCCCGGTGAGGAGTTGAAACCGTGCAGATAAAGGAGAACCGACTTCATGGAATGCTCTCCTCAATAACCGGTGGCGTTGGGGTCGGGCACAAACTGCCCCACCGGCAGGCGCCACACCTCGCTGGCCACCCGCCCATCCGGATAGAGGGTGAGATAGCGCCAGCCCGGGCCGGATTCATCCAGCGCAAAGCCATCAGAAAGCGGTTTGAACTGGATGCAGGTCGATGGGCTGGCAATCAGCCGCACCCCGCGGTGCACCTCGTCAAACTCCTGATGGACGTGGCCAAACAGGATGGTCTTCTGCTGCGGATGACGAGCCAGCACGGCAAACAGATCATCGGCATTCTTGAGATTATGCTGATCCAGCCAGGCGCAGCCCACCGGCACCGCCTGATGGTGCAGGGTGATAAGGGCGTGGCGATCAGGATATTGGCGCAGAGCACGGTCGAGGGCGGCCAGCTGGTGATCGCCAATCATGCCGTGAGGTTTGCCGCGCACCTGAGTGTCGAGCAGGATCACCTGCCAGTGGTCGCCCACCAGTTGCTTGGATTCACTGATCCCGGCGGCATGGAGATATTCGGTCATCAGCGGGCTGTCATCGTGATTGCCCGGCAGCCAGTAGATGGGGCGGCCAAGGGGCGCCATCATGGAGGCGAAACGCTGATAGGATTCCGGGCTGTGATCCTGCGACAGATCGCCGGTCGCCAGAATCACATCGTAGGGGTGTTCATTAGCCTGCACCTGTTCCAGCACGGCGGCCAGACTCTCTGCGGTGCGCACAGCCAACAGCCGCCCTTCGGCACTCGCGAAGAGGTGGGTGTCGGTAATTTGCAACAGGCGCACACTGCCGTCCTGCGCCTGGGGGAGCTCTGTTTCCAAAATCACGCTTCTTTTTATTTGTTCAACTGGAGATATTGATCGGGCTGGTACCATGTCTGAGACAAAATTTTAGCCATTCGGCCAGAAACAGATTTACCTGCTCCTTTTCGTCCCGCTGGTGCATCTTTTTATTGGGATAATCATAACGTGGTTGCAAACGGGAAATCTGTTGCGCTGCACACACTTCCGCCATCCGCACATCATGATACAAACGAATCTCTATCTGAGCTTGTAAATATTCGGGCAATTCGGGGTTGTGCTGGCTCAGGATCACCTGATTGGTGAAGCGACTCTCGCCAATGATGGTGAGCTGGAACTGCAGATCGTTGCCGACCCGATAGCGGCGCTCGGCGCCGACTTCCCCATCTGGCGGCAACAGCTTCATCAGCGCCATATAGTTGACCTCGCAGGTACGCTGCAAGGACATCAGATCAGGCACATAGCGCCTGCTCTGTTGCAGAGTCAGCGCCACCTCAGCGATCCGCCAGCCAGCGGGCGCGCAGCTCGCCATGGTTGAGGGCCAACCACTGCAGGGCAATGACCGAGGCCGCATTGTCGATGCGTCCCTCTTTGAGCCAGGCGTAGGCCTGTTCGCGGCTCACCACGTGCACCCGGATATCCTCGCCTTCATCAGCCAGACCGTGCAGGCCGCTCGCCTTGCTGGCATCCACCTCGCCCACAAAGACCTCGATCCGCTCGGTGCTGCCGCCCGGGCTCACCAGATAGCTGATGGCATGCTCGCAGCGGGCAACCTCGATCCCGGCCTCTTCCACCGCTTCGCGACGCACCACCGCCTCGGCGGTCTCCCCTTCGTCGATGATGCCGGCCACCAGCTCCAGCAGCCAGGGGGTCGGGCTGGTCTCCATGGCGCCGATACGGAACTGCTCCACCAACACTATCTGGTCGCGCACTGGATCATAGGGCAGCAGCGCGGCGGCATGGCCCCGCTCGAACAGCTCGCGCACGATGGGCTGGTTCCAGCCGCCCGCAAATAACCGATGCTGCAGACGATAGACATTCACCTTGAAGAAGCCGTTATATCCAGCTGATTTTTCAATGATTTTCACATCATCGGCGGCGTAATGCCGATCTTGCGGCAAGGGTTGCTGCGACATCCGGGGCTCCCGTCAGCTTGACTTGTATCAGTTTGACCATAAAATCCGAGGAACATGAATGAACGTTCATTCACTCGACGTGCCATGGTAATGAGGGGTGGATTTTAGCAGCCACAGACCATTTGGCTAGGCGCGCGGGGAGAAAACTGCGTCCGGTTCTTGACGTTCCCGTCACCGGACCTGAGACTCTTAGCATTAAATTTTGCTTATAGTAGAGTGATTAAGCTGCAATCAAGCTTGGTCGGTGACAATATTTGCCTCTCCAGCAACCAGTTTGGGTTACTACATAAGGTTAAAACGATCTATGAAAAGAACACTTTTGTCAGTCATGGTGTTGCTGGGCGTCAGTGCCGGTGCCCATGCCGAAAACCTGCTCGACATCTACCAGCAAGCCCAGATCAAAGACCCGCAGTTGCTGCAGTCCAAAGCCGTTCGCGACCAGGCCTTCGAGAAGATCAACGAATCCCGTGCCCCTCTGCTGCCCCAGATCGATCTGGGTGCCGGGCTCAATTATCTGCAAAACAAGAACGATACCCAGAGCAATACCAACGCCAAGGGTGAAGTGACGCTGTCGCAATCCCTCTATCGTCGCAGTAACTGGGTCAATCTGGATATCAGCGAGAAGCAGGCCACCCAGTCAGATGTCGCCTACAACCTCGAGATCCAGAACCTGATGGTGCGCACCGCCAAAGCCTACTTTGATGTGCTCAAGGCGATGGATACCCTGGAGTTCGTCCGTGCCAACAAGGTTGCCGTAGAGCGTCAGCTGGAGCAAACCCAGCAGCGTTTCGAAGTGGGCCTGACCGCCATCACCGACGTCCATGAAGCCGAAGCCTCCCGCGACCAGGCGTTGGCCGACGAGATCAATGCCGAAAACTCGCTGGACAACAGCTACGAGACCCTGCGCGAGCTGACCGGTATCGATCACCGCAATCTGGACGTGCTGAACACCGATCGTTTCAGCCCGCAGAAGACCGCCTTCGGCTCCGACAAGTGGCTGGAGCTGGCGCTGGACAAGAACCTGCAACTGCACAGTGCCCGCATCAGCAAGGACATTGCCAAGGAGCAGATCGATCTGGCCAAAACCGGCCATGAGCCGACGCTGGATCTGGGTGCCGGACTGCAAACCAGCAATACCGATTACAAGCTGGATAGCATGCCGGGCGGCAATGACAATCAGGCCAATATCGGTCTGACCTTCAAGCTGCCCATCTACAGCGGTGGCGCCACCAGCTCCAAGGTGAAGCAGGCCCAGTACAACTACGTGGCGGCCAGCGAACTGCTGGAGAAGAACTTCCGCTCGGTGCAGAGCACAGTGCGCTCCTCCTACAACAACGTGAACGCCAGCATCGGCTCGGTGCGCGCCTACAGCCAGTCTGTGGTCTCCGCCGACAGCGCCCTGAAGGCGACCGAAGCCGGTTACGAAGTGGGTACCCGTACCATCGTCGACGTGCTGGACTCTACTCGCAAGCTGTACGAGGCCAAGCAGAAGCTCTCCGAAGCCCGTTACAACTACATCCTCAATATCCTGAGCCTGAAACAGGCTGCCGGTATTCTGGAAGCGCAGGATCTGGTGGAAGTGAACCAGGGCCTGATGCCCGCCACGGCAAAAGCCAAAGGCTGATAGCCGCTATCGGACATGAAAAAGGCGACCGCAAGGTCGCCTTTTTGTTATCCGTATTTCTGTCGGCTTGCTACCGCCGATAATGAGCCCCGCCAGATTGCGGGGCCAGCAGAACGTTAGCCGCGCTCGCGGATCGTCTTGATGATGTCGGTGGTGGAGCAGCCATCCTCGAAGTTGAGAACGCGCACCTCACCGCCATTGGCAGTCACTTCGGCGTAACCGGCGATATCTTCCGGCTTGTAGTCGCCGCCCTTGACCAGCAGATCCGGCAGGATCTCGGCGATCAGGCGCTGCGGGGTATCTTCACCAAACGGCACTACCCAGTCCACCGCGCCCAGCGCAGCCAGTACGGCCATGCGGCGCTCGGTCGGGTTGACCGGACGACCCGGCCCTTTCAGACGGCGAACCGACTCGTCGGTGTTGACCGCCACGATCAGGCGATCCCCCAGCTTGCCCGCATTGGCCAGATAGGAGACATGGCCGGCGTGCAGGATGTCGAAGCAGCCGTTGGTCATCACCACCTTCTCGCCACGCAGACGGGCGGCACGAACCGCCACTTTCAGCTGGGCTTCGGACATGACGCCGAAGCCGGTCTCCTGCTCGGTATAGAGGGCGTTGGCCAGCTCGACCGGGCTAACGGTAGAGGTACCCAGCTTGCCGACCACGATACCGGCAGCGGTATTGGCCAGCGCACAGGCTTCATCCAGGCTCTTGCCAGCGGCCAGCGAGGTGGCGAGGGTCGAGATGACGGTATCACCGGCACCGGTCACATCGTAAACCTCGTGAGCCTGAGCCGGCAGATGCAGCTCCGGCTGGCCTTCGCGGATCAGGGTCATGCCGTTCTCGGAACGGGTGACCAGCAGAGCATCCAGCTCGAAGCGTTTGACCAGCTCCAACCCCTTGGCGACCAGCTCCTCTTCGCTCTTCACCTTGCCCACTACAGCCTCGAACTCGGACATGTTGGGGGTCAGCAGAGTGGCACCGCGGTACTTCTCGAAGTCGGTTCCCTTGGGATCGACCAGCACCGGAATGCTGGCGGCGCGGGCACGCTGGATCATGCCGGGCACATCGTTGAGAGCACCCTTGCCGTAGTCGGAGAGGATCATCACGTCACTGTTTGGCAGTGCCTGCTCGACCTTGCTCATCAGCAGGGTGGCATCGACGGAGTGGAAGGGCTCTTCAAAGTCCAGACGCAGCAGCTGCTGGTTGCGGGACAGCACGCGCAGCTTGGTGATGGTCGGGAAGTCGGCCAGACGAACGAAGTCACAGGCCACCTTGACGCCAGCCATCTGGCCAGCCAGCGCATCGGCCGCTTCATCCTGACCGGTCAGGCCAAGCAGCACGGCATGAGCGCCAAGGGCGGCGGAGTTGAGGGCAACGTTGGCGGCACCGCCCGGACGCTCCTCAATGTGTTCAACCTTGACCACGGGCACCGGTGCCTCGGGCGAGATCCGGCCGGTGGGGCCATGCCAATAACGGTCCAACATGACATCGCCAACGACCAGAACGCGGGCTTTTTCAAACTCGGGCAGGGTGATCTTCATCTGTATCGACTCTCAAAACCTGAAAAATCAGCGGGCGATTTTATCACACTCTTTTATCCGGTGTAGAAAAAGCCGACCGCAGTTGCCGCCGCTGTCACGCTAACCGGACGCAGGCTACCCCTCTGACCAGCACACAGCCATTCGCCCCCGCCCCCCCTTTTCGGCTAGAATCCCCCGATTGTGTTTGCGAACAAGAGATTAGCCATGGCCCATGACAACGCTCCCCGCCTGGAGCCCCGCCTGTTTCATCCCCGTTACTGGGCCAGCTGGTTCGGCTTAGGCCTGCTCTGGCTGCTGACCCTGCTGCCGTGGCGTAGCCAGATGTGGCTGGGCCGTCAGCTCGGTCGTCTCGCCGCCAGGATATTGAAGTCCCGGGTCAAGATTGCCCGTCGCAATCTGGAGCTGGCGATGCCCGAGCTGACCCGGGATGAGCGGGAGAAACTGCTTAAGGCCAACTTCGAGAGCGTGGGCTGCGCCGTGTTCGAGGTGGGGATCGCCTGGTTCTGGCCAGACTGGCGGATGCGCAACCTGATGAAGGTGGAAGGGGAAGAGCACGTCATCGCCGCCATGGAAAAAGGTCAGGGCATGCTGCTGCTCTCCTGCCACTTCCTGACGCTGGAACTCAACGCCCGCTGTTTCGGGCTGGTACGCCCCGGGGTCGGGGTCTATCGCCCCAACACCAACCCGGTATTGGAGTATGCCCAGTACCACGGTCGCTGCGCCTCCAACAAATATCTGGTAGACCGGATGGACGTGAAGGGGATGATCAAGGCGCTGCGCAACGGTGACGCCCTCTGGTACGCGCCGGATCACGACTATGGCTCCCACGCCAGCGTGTTCGTGCCCTACTTCGCGGTAGAGCAGGCCGCCACCATCACCGGCACCGCCACCTTGGCGCGGGTGAAGAACACCGTCACCCTGCCCTGCTACAACATCCGCACCAGCGAGGGTTACACCCTGCATATCGGCGCGCCCCTTGCCGACTACCCCAGCGGGGATGACATGGTTGATGCCGCCCGCGCCAACCGCGAGATTGAAGCCGCCGTACGCAAGGCGCCGGAGCAGTACATGTGGCTCCACCGCCGCTTCAAGACCCGCCCCTCCCCCGAGGATGCCGGTTTCTACTAAACCGCAGCCTCGACAGGGGCCAGATCGCAAAAACTGACAAACCGCCTGCTGGCGGTTTGTTTTTATCTGCTATCAACCCTGCGCGGCAAACAAGCGCCCCGAACACTGCCGCTCGATAGCATCCTGCATGTTGGCGCCCATTCCCATCAATCAGCCGCAAAAGAACCCTCATCACCAACCGTAAAAACTGAAAGCGGGTTACAAATTTATTGATTCATTGGTAAGCAATGGAGTATTTCGATAGATCCATCGCCACTACCCACTGATGAGTAATTGAGTGATTTGTCCCATTCGAATACAAAAATTGAATTTGTGACGAAAGTCACCATTCAACAAGAGAACCACAAAACAACTTTAGTGATTTGAGTCACAAAAAATGACCATGCAAAACAGAAAAGATCGAAATGTAGCCGAATTACAGCATGGGAATGTGATGTGGGTCACTGGTTATGGAGGGGGTATCGCTGGGTATCTGAGAGCTGGATCACAAGACACCCCGTTTTCAGCCTAATTTGATCGCAAGCTGGTAGATTGAAGTTGCTTAGACGACCGGGATGGCGGTTCGGCAAAACCGGCCATCCCGACTACCACTTTTAATCAAACAGGCTTAAAACGGGGTCCCGACATGTTATCACCGGATACCAAAGTCAAGATACAGAATTTTGGACGCTTCCTGTCCAATATGGTCATGCCCAACATAGGCGCCTTTATCGCCTGGGGCTTTATCACCGCCCTCTTCATCCCCACCGGCTGGCTGCCCAATGAAACCTTGGCCAAGCTGGTCGGCCCCATGATCACCTACCTGCTACCGCTGCTGATTGGCTACACCGGCGGCAAGCTGATGGGCGGTGAGCGCGGCGGCGTGGTTGGTGCCATCACCACCATGGGTGTCATCGTGGGCACCGATATCCCCATGTTCATGGGTGCCATGATGGTCGGCCCGCTCGGTGGCTGGGCCATCAAGCGCTTCGACAAGGCGATGGACGGTCGCGTCAAGAGCGGCTTCGAGATGCTGGTCAACAACTTCTCCGCTGGCCTTATCGGCATGCTGCTGGCGATCCTCGCCTTCTTCGTGATTGGCCCCTTCGTCAAGGTGCTCTCCGGCCTGCTGGCCGGTGGTGTCGGCTTCCTGGTGGATAACCACATGCTGCCGCTCACCTCCATCTTCGTCGAACCGGCCAAGATCCTGTTCCTCAACAACGCCATCAACCACGGCATCTTCTCGCCACTGGGGATCCAGCAGGCGACCGAGCACGGCAGCTCCATCTTCTTCCTGATTGAAGCGAACCCGGGCCCGGGCATGGGTGTGCTGCTGGCTTACATGGTGTTCGGCCGTGGTGCGGCCAAGCAGTCCGCGGCTGGCGCCTCCATCATTCACTTCTTCGGCGGCATCCACGAGATCTACTTCCCGTATGTGCTGATGAACCCGCGCCTCATTCTGGCGGTGATCGCCGGTGGCATGACCGGGGTCTTTACCCTGACCCTGTTCAATGCAGGTCTGGTCTCCCCCGCGTCGCCGGGCTCCATCTTCGCCGTGCTGTTGATGACGCCGAAAGCCTCCCTGATCGGGGTCGCCCTCTCCATCATCAGCGCTACTCTGGTCTCTTTCCTGGTTGCCGCCGTGTTCGTCCGCGCCCAGCAGCCGGAAGCTGACGAGGCCGATGCCCTCGGTGAAGCCACTCGCAAGATGAAAGCCATGAAGGGCGGCAAGCCCGAAACCGCAGCGGCCAAAAAACCGGGCGGCGAACTGATGGCGGTACGCAATATCGTGGTCGCCTGCGATGCGGGCATGGGCTCCAGCGCCATGGGCGCCGGCATGCTGCGCAAGCGGGTGCAAGCCGCAGGGCTCGATATCAGCGTCACCAACCGCGCCATCGATCAGCTCGACGATCAGGTGGACTGGGTCATCACCCACAAGGATTTGACCGAGCGGGCCCGTCGCCATGCGCCGAACGCTCACCATATTTCCCTGACCAACTTCCTCGACAACGGCCTCTATCAGGAGCTGGTACAGAGCCTGAGCCGCGCCGCCAACGATGACGTCGCCAACCCGCAACTGCTGGTAGCGGCCAACGACGACAGCTACGAGCCGCAGGCCGCCGAAGTCTTTACCCTGAGCCGTCATGACGTGCATCTGGGACTGAAAGCCGACAACAAGGAGGCCGCCATCCTGACCGCAGGCCGACTGCTGGCAGAGCGCGGCTACGTGGCGCCCGACTACGTCAACGCCATGCTGGAGCGTGAACAGCTGGTCTCCACCTACCTCGGCGAATCCATCGCCGTGCCTCACGGCACCATCGCCGCCAAGGAGTTTGTGAAGCGTACCGGCATCGTCATCTGCCAGTACCCGGCCGGGGTCGCCTTTGGCGAGGCTGCCGATGAGGTAGCGCGGCTGGTGATCGGCATCGCCGCCCGCAACGACGAACACATGCAGGTGATAACCCGCCTGACCAATGCACTGGATGAACCCGGTCTCATCGACCGGCTGGCCAGCACCACGGATCCCCAGGCCTTCCTGGATCTGCTGGGTGCCGAACAGGCTGCGTAATCATCTTTCATCGTCTTTGGTTCAAGAGGTTAATATCATGAAAACATTGCATTTTGGTGCTGGTAACATCGGTCGTGGCTTTATCGGAAAAGTGCTGGCGGATGCCAGTCATCAGGTCACCTTCGCCGACGTCAACAACACCCTGATCGACCAGCTCAACCACCGTCAGGAGTACAAGGTCCATGTGGTGGGAGCGGATCAGAAGCTGGATGTGGTGCGCAACGTGGCAGCGGTGAGCTCCGCCGGTCACGAGGTGATCGCCCGCATCATCACCGCAGATCTGGTCACCACGGCAGTGGGCCCCAACATTCTGGACAAGATTGCCAACACTCTGGCCAAGGGGCTGCAAGCTCGCTTCGATGCCGGCAACCTGACACCGCTGAACGTCATCGCCTGTGAAAACATGGTGCGCGGCACCAGCCACCTCAAGCGGGAGGTACTCAAGTACCTGCCGGTCGCGTATCATGCCACGCTCGAATCCTGTATCGGCTTCGTCGACTCGGCGGTGGATCGCATCGTGCCGCCCGCCGCGGCGGCCAACGATGACCCGCTGGAAGTGACGGTCGAGAGCTTCAGCGAGTGGATCGTCGACCAGACCCAGTTCAAGGGGGAGCTGCCACAGGTAGCGGGCATGGAGCCCACCGACAACCTGATGGCCTTCGTCGAGCGCAAGCTGTTCACCCTCAACACCGGCCACATCGTCACCGCCTATCTCGGCAAACTGCGGGGCTACCGCACCGTGCGCGAGGCGATCGAAGATCCGGTGATCCGCAGCAAGGTGCGCCGCGCCATGGAGGAGAGCGGTGCCGTGCTGGTAAAACGCTACGGCTTCGACCCGCGTCTGCACGCCGCCTACATCGAGAAGATCCTGGCCCGCTTCGCCAACCCCTATCTGGTGGACGAGATTGACCGGGTCGGTCGTCAGCCGCTGCGCAAGCTGGCGGCGGGAGATCGACTGGTGAAGCCGCTGCTGGGCACCCTGGAGTACGGCCTGCCCAACGAGCAGCTGCAGGAGGGGATCGCCGCGGCGCTCCACTATCGCAATGCCGATGACCCGCAGGCGGTGGAGTTGCAAGCCCTGCTCGCGGAGCTGGGCCCGGCCAAAGCGCTGGCCCGCGTCACCGGACTGGATGAAGAGAGCGAGGTGGTTCGCGCCATCGTCGCCCGTTACGAAACCCTGTAATGACCCTGCTTGCGGCGCATTTAGCCACCACTGATAGCGCACCAAGCGCTTGAATGGCAAGGGAATGTGCCCCATATGATAAAAACCGGGAGAGAGGCCCACTCTCTCCCTGTCAGCTGGACCCAATGCACCTATGACCACACACCAGGAAGATGAAGTACTGGAACGACTGAACGAGCAGGATGGCCCCCGCGGCTTCTTTCTCGAAGCCGTGACCATCCTGGAAGAGGCGGTCGACTCCCTGATGCGACGCGCGTTCCGTCAGGAGGAGTATGCCGTCAAATACGCCATCGAACCCCTGCTCAACCAGAGCGGCCCCCTCGGCCAGCTGGAGGTGCGCCTCAAGCTCATCTTCGCCCTCGGCCTCATCTCACTCGAGCGCTATCAGGATATCGAAGCCTATATCAAGATCCGCGACTTTCTGGTGCGAGACCCCAAGGATTACCGCTTCAGCGACAAGCCGATCCGCGACCTGCTCGACCGCCTGCACGGGGTCAATCAGGGCGGCATGATGAAGCTGGAGCCCCCCGCCAGCGAAGAGGATTGGGCCTTCTACCAGATGCAGCTCAACCGGCTCGATCAGATGGTGCGCTCCGCACTGGTACTGGCGCTGGCCGACTGTGTCGGCGAGCTCCACAAGGAGAGCCCCATCTAATCCGGCCCCAAGGCCAACCCGTCACCACGGTTGGCTTCTGGCTGGCGCCCTTCACACCACCGCCAGCCACCATGACGCCGACAGTCGCACATCTCCCCATCCCGGCCATGATGCACGCTCCTTCAGGTGTCAATCTGACCAACTTAGCCACTACACTAGCTCCATACTCACTGCCTGAATCGAGGTCTGCATGATTGCCCTCTCTCTGGCCGGGATCGCCCTAGTCTCCGTGCTGGCCCAATGGCTTGCCTGGTCGCTGCGGGTACCCGCCATCCTGTTTCTGCTGCTCACCGGCCTGACTCTGGGCCCGGTCAGCGGCCTGCTCGACCCCGATGCCCTGCTCGGGGATCTGCTGTTTCCGCTGGTCTCCCTGTCGGTGGCCATCATCCTGTTCGAGGGGGCACTGACCCTCCATCTGGCCGAGCTCAAGGGGATCGGCAAGGTGGTGCGCAATCTCTGCTCCACCGGCATGCTGGTCAGTTTCGCCGTCATCGGCAGCGCCGGTTACTTCCTGCTGGGGCTGGACTGGCGGGTCGCCACCATGCTCGGCGCGGTACTGGTGGTAACGGGCCCGACGGTGATCGCCCCCATGCTCAACGTGATCCGCCCCACCCGGGAGGTGGACCGCATCCTGCGCTGGGAGGGGATCGTCATCGACCCTATCGGCGCCCTGTTTGCGGTGCTGGTGTTCGAGGCGGTGCGCCTCGGCAGTCAGGGGGATCTCATCAGCCATACCCTGCTGGCGCTGGGCAAGACAGTGCTGGTTGGTTCCCTGATCGGGGTGGCGGCAGGCTGGCTCACTACCCTGCTCATTCGCAAGGACTGGCTACCGGTCAGCCTGCACAAGTTCGGGGTGCTGGCGCTTGTGCTGGTCACCTTCAGCCTCTCCAACTGGCTGAGCCACGAGTCGGGCCTGCTGGCGGTGACCGTGTTCGGCATCTGGCTCGCCAATCAGGAGGGGCTGGATCTGGAGGAGGTGCTGGCGTTCAAGGAGGATCTCGCGGTCATCCTTATCTCCAGCCTGTTTATCCTGCTGGCGGCCCGCCTAGATCTGGCACAGCTCTGGCAGCTCGGCCCCATGGTGCTGGCGCTGCTCTGCGTGGTGCAATTCGTGGCGCGCCCGCTCTGTATTCTGGTCTCGACCTGGGGCTCGGATCTCTCCTGGCGAGCTCGCGCCCTGCTAAGCTGGATCGCCCCGCGCGGCATAGTCGCGGCAGCGGTCAGCGCCTCGTTTGCCATCAGCCTGCATCAGGCCGAGATCCCCGATGCCGACAAGCTGGTGCCACTGGTGTTTGCGGTGATCATCTCCACCGTGGTGTTGCAGAGCCTCACCTCGGCACCGCTGGCCAGCCTGCTCAAGATGCGCCAGAGCGCCCCCAACACCTGGCTCATCATAGGGGCCAACTCGGTGGCGCGGGCCATTGGCAAGGCGCTGGCGGATCAGGGGGTGCCGGTGCAACTCTGCGATCCCGCCTGGGAGTTCTGCAAACAGGCGCGGATGAGCAACCTCCCCTGCTACTTCGGCAACCCCCAGTCAGAACATGCCGAGCTGCACCTGCCGCTCACCAGCATCAGTACCGTGCTGGCGCTCTCCCCCAACCGCCACAACAACGCCCTCGGGGTGCTGCACTTTGCCCACCTCTACGGCGAGGAGCAGGTCTACTCCCTGCGATCCAGCGAGCAACACGGCAAGGCCAACCGGGAGAGTGCCACCTTTCGCGCTCGCCAGAACCTGTTCGGCCCCGACATCAACTATGCCCGGCTGAGCGGCCTGCTGAGCCGGGGTGGCCAGATCAAGGCGACCCGCCTGAGCGAGGCGTTCGACTGGGCCCAGTATCAGACCGCCAATCCCGGCGCCATCCCGCTCTTCATCATGGATGGCAAGGGCAAGCCCCAGATCGTTACCGGCCCCGTCACTCCGCAGGCGGGTGAGCTGCTGATCGCCCTGCAGCCACCCAGAGAGCAGGGCGCCGAATGAACGAAGCCAACAACAATCCGCTGATCGCCCCTCTGCTGGTGCTGCTGCAGCAGGCGGCGGGCAGCTACAAGGTGCATGAGCTGATGGCCGCTCTGCGCCAGCAGGGAGCGATCCCCCGGCTGACCGACGACGAGCAGTTGCAGCTGTTTCGGGTCAACTTCCTGATCATGAACGCCCTCTACCAGCTGCAGGCCGAGCTTTATGAAGAGGGTTGGTGGCTGGTGATCAGCACCCTGGATATCCGGCTCGAACCACTGGTCGGGAGCTCGGAGGCTAGCCACGGCTTTGCCCTTGGCGAAAATCTGCGTAGCTACTATCTCGACTGGCAGGTGTTCTGGCAGACCGATCGTGCCGAAGTGGAGGCCCTGCTCAACCGCTTCTGGTGCGCTTATGACGGAGAGGGACACAAAGCCGAGGCGCTGGCCCTGTTCGAGTTGAATGAGGGGGCGAGTCAGGAGGCGATCCGCCGCCGCTGGCGGGAGCTGGCACTGCAACACCATCCGGATCGGGGCGGCAATGCCGAGACTTTTGTCCGCATCCGCTGGGCATGGGAGGTCCTGCGGGGATGATCCCGTTGCCGCACCACTGTTGCCGCACATAAAGGGCAGGCATAGACTGGAGCTGGATATTCCCCACAGGAGAGCATCATGACAGTCAGTGAACTTCGTAAGCTCTATCAGCAACAGATCCTGCACGAGGCCGAAATACTCCACGATGTGGCCATTCCCGGCTGGCTCATCGAATTCAGAGGCAAGGATGGCGCCCTCTACGAGCTGACCGACACCCTCGGCTGCCCGGTCAGTTTCGGCACCGTCGAGCAGGCCCGCGAACATCTGCATCAGGTGGCCGACTGCCCGGTTCAAGTGGAGCACCTCTACCGCTTCTTCGAACGCTAGCGCCACCCACCGCACAGTAAAAAGGCTCCCGAGGGAGCCTTTTGTTATTCCGGTTGCTTTCTATTCCGGTTGCAGCGGTTCCGCCACCTTGCCCTCCAGCTTTCTGACCGGCTTTTGCAGGATCAGGTTGGCCGGATAGGTGACCAAATCGCCGTTGTCATCACGCACCCGCACATAGAAGAGGCCAATCTCGGTGATGACGCCGGTGACCGAGTCATCCTTGTCGAGGATACGGATCCGGTCGCCAATCTTGTAGGGGAAGGCGAAGAAGATGGTGATGCTGGCGGTGATGTTGGAGAGGATCGACCACTGGGCCACCATGGCGACCCCCAATACCGCAAAGAAGGAGGACGCGAGCACCACCAGTCGGGAGAAGTCGAGCCCCCACACCCCGGCCAGCACCAGCAAGGTGGCGCAGCCGAGCAGGAAGTGGAACACATGGGCCACGTAGAGCACCCGGTTCTCGCTCACTTGCCTGCTCTGACCGAGCGCCAGCAGGCTCTTGTGAATAAGCCGCCGGATCAGGGTATGACCCAGCAACAGCAGCAGGGTCAGGCCAATTGATTGCCACATGGGTTATGCCTCCTTACCACCAGCGCCGATGTTTGAGCCAGATAGCCAGCCCGCTTGCCAGCGCCACCAGCGAACCACAGAAGACCCAGAAGGCAGTCGGATTCTCGGCCCCGGGGATACCGCCGAGGTTGATGCCAAACAGACCGGTCAGGAAGCTGGCAGGTAAAAAGAGCAGTGCCATCACTGACATCTGGTAGGCGCGGCGATTGGTCGCCTCCGCCATCAGATTGTTGATCTCGTCCGCCAGCACGGCGGTACGTGCCACTCCCGCATCGAGGTCGTCGAGCCAGCGCCGCAGCCGATCGGCGATATCGAGCAGACGACGGCGATCATCCTCATCCAGCCAGCTGATCTTCTCGTTGGCAAGGCGCGCCACCAGATCCCGCTGCGGCGAGAGGTAGCGGCGGATCATAATGAGCTGCTTGCGGATCAGCGCCAGCCGGCCATTGGCGGGCATGTCGCGCATCAGCACCATCTCCTCCAGATCGAGGATCTTGTCGTGCAGTTCCTCGACAAACTCCCCCGCCCGATCGGTCAGGGCATCGCAAATCTCCACCAGCCAGTCGGCCGGGGTATCGGCGCCGCCCCCCAGCTTGAGCTGGTTGAAGACATCCTGCTCGGAGAGCAGCGGACGACGACGGCTGCTGATGATGAGATCCGGGGTGATGAAGATGCGCAGCGCCACCATCTCTTCGGGCCTGTGATCCTTGTTGTGGTTGATGCCGCGCAGGATCAGCAGCACCGTCTCCCCCATCCGCACCAGCTTGGGACGATTGCTCTGGCCGAGCAGCGACTCCCTGGCAGCCTCGCTGAGCAAGGGTGTCTGCAACAGCCAGCGCGCCGAATCGGGATTGCCGTAATCCAGATGCAGCCAGCCGGGATGTGCCGTCGGGACTTCGCTTCCCGCCGTCAGCGGCGCCATGCCACCCTTGCCATCCAGAGTCAGGGCATAAATCACTTCACCGGGCACCCGATCCATCTCGTCTCCTTCTCGTTTCATATGCTGGCCCCAGCTTACACCAAAGGCGGGGCCGACTCAGCCCCACGCCGGGAAGGGGAGGCCTGTGTTAACATGCACGCTCTCGTTTTCCATCCGCTTTCACTACAGGAAACCATGCCATGCCCATCTGGGTTGATGCCGATGCCTGCCCCATTCCGGTCAAGGAGATCCTCTACCGCGCCGCCCACCGCGCCCAGGTCGTCACCACCCTGGTGGCCAATCAGGGATTGCGGGTGCCCCCCTCGCCTTTCATCAAAACCCAGCAGGTGGAGAAGGGATTCGATGTGGCAGATCATGTCATCGCCCAGCAGGTTCAGCCCGGCGATCTGGTGATCACCGGCGACATCCCTCTCGCCTCCTGGGTGATCGATGCCGGTGGCGAGGCGCTCAACCCCCGTGGCGAGATCTACACCCGCGAGACCATCAAGGCGCGGCTCGGCATGCGCAACTTTATGGAAGAGCTGCGCTCGGCTGGCGTGCAGACCGGCGGCCCGGCCCCCTTCAATGCCGCCGACAAACAGCGCTTCGCCAACGCCCTCGACAAGTGGCTGGTCAAAGGCAAGTTGTAAATAGGCTATAAAGGCGCCCAATTTGGGCGCTTTTTCGTCGTAACATCCTGATTTTTAAAATAAGAGCTGACCACAACCGTCAGACTGGTAAGATGCGCCGCCATCTTGTCCACGCCGTAATCATCATGACCGCCCAAGGGCACCTGCTCTTCTCCGTTACCTGCACCCTGATCGCCCATAAACTGCAGCTCACTCCGGCGCTGGCCGATGCCAGCCTGTGGCAGACCATCCCTGCCGCGCTGGCCAGCGCCCTGTTGCCCGACCTCGACCACCCCAAATCGGTGCTGGGGCAGCGCCTGCCGTGGATCTCGAAACCTCTGTCGCGGCTGTTCGGCCATCGCGGCTTCACCCACAGTCTGCTGGCGGTCGCCGCCGCTGTCTGGGGGCTGAACCAGAGCCTGCCGCCGGACACCCTGCCCATGGGGGTCAAGGATGCACTTATCGTCGGCTACCTCAGCCATCTGCTGGGGGACTGGCTCACCCCGGCGGGCATTCCGCTCTTCTGGCCCATCAAACGCCGTTACCGCCTGCCGGGCTGGCCGCTGCGCAGTGGCGGCGCCATCGAAACCGGCTTTTGTACCCTCACCCTGCTGGTTGCCGGCTGGTGGTGCGGCTGGCAGCTGTAAGCCAGAAACAAAAAAGCCCCTGACGAGGTCAGGGGCCCAAGCAGTGGTGCGAACCACTAGAGGATCAGAGCATGATGCCAGCGATAACGGCAGAGAGAAGGCTGACCAGGGTAGAACCGTAGACCAGCTTCAGGCCGAAGCGGGAAACCATGTTGCCCTTATCTTCGTTCAGCGCTTTTACCGCACCGGCGATGATGCCGATGGAGCTGAAGTTGGCGAAGGAGACCATGAAGATGGAGAGGATGCCGACGGTGCGCGGAGAGAGCTCGGCAGCCACCTTGCCCAGATCCATCATCGCCACGAACTCGTTGGTCACCAGCTTGGTCGCCATGATGGAGCCCGCTTGCAGCGCTTCACCACTCGGGATACCCAGGATCCAGGCGATCGGGTAGAAGAGGTAGCCCATGACGAACTGGAAGTTCACGCCAAATGCCATCTCGAACAGGTAGTTGATCAGGGCGATCAGGGCGATAAAGCCCACCAGCATGGCACCCACGATCACGGCAACGGTGAAACCGGCCATGATGTACTCGCCCAGCATCTCGAAGAAGTTCTCTTTCTTCGGGGTGTGGTGCTCGTCACCTTCGGCAATGGCCTTGATGTCGGTCACGGAGTTATCCGGCTCGTAGGGGTTGATCAGAGAGAGCACGACGAAGGTACTGAACATGTTGAGCACCAGCGCGGCAACCACGTAGCGCGGCTCGATCAGCTGCATGTAGGCACCGACGATGGACATGGAGACGGTAGACATGGCCGTCGCAGCCAGGGTGTACATCTGCTTCTCGTTCAGGTGCGGCAGGATGTTCTTGAGGGCAATGAAGTTCTCGGACTGACCAACGATCATCGAGCTGATGGCGTTGAAAGATTCCAGCTTGCCCATGCCGTTGATCTTGGCCAGCACGGTACCGATACCGCGGATCACCAGCGGCAGCAGGCGGATGTACTGCAGAATACCGATCAGCACGGAGATGAAGACGATGGGCATCAGCACCATCAGGAAGAAGGAGAAGGCCCCTTCGTTGACCAGACCACCGAACACGAAGTCGGTACCCTGTTTGGCAAACTCCATCAACTTGGTGAAGCCGGCCGCGAAGCCACCCACCACCGCCAGACCCACTTCGGAGTTCAGCATGAACCAGGCCAGCGCCAGTTCGACCACTAGCAGTTGACCGATATAACGCAGTTTGATCTGTTTCCAGTTGTGGCGGTTAGCCAGCAGAGAGAGAGCGAGGACCATCACCAGTCCGAGCACAAAGTGAACGTATTCCATACCTGTAGCACCTGAGTAAATTGTAATTTTTGACCGGCGCCATCATAGACATTTGCACATTTAAAAATCAGATAGCCATCACAATCCCGCGCAATATTATGGAGGCAGGATAATACAAACGTTTTTAAATTAATTGTGCAATGAACTGATATTAATCGCGCAACACAGATAACATAAATCCTTTTAAAACATAATGTTGAGTAATAGAGGCGCCGTTTTCATATTCTTTGAAAATATTTAATCAGCATTTTCGCAACATTCCTTGTGGCGCAGTAACTGATCGCAGAATATTTTCCAGCCATTATATTAAAACACTGAAAATAGAAAACGTTTATCCGCAATAAATAATTAGATGAGTGTTTGAAAAATAGTCCTTATTGCTATGTCGGTGATCGTCCGCGATCTGTTTGGCAACAAATGAACCTTTCATGGCCCCTCGTGGCCAGCCGTTCAAAAATCCGCCACATCCGGCGCCACATTCTGGTATGATGCGCGGCCTTAGCGCTCGCGCATCCCCGTTTTCTCCGAAATAGAGTCCTTTTGTGAACAACAGCGAATTTAGCAGCCTCAATCTCTCCCCCGCCCTGCAAGAGAACCTCACCAGCCTGGGTTACCTGCAGATGACCCCGATCCAGGCCCAGAGCCTGCCCCTGGTGCTCGATGGCAAAGACCTGATCGCCAAGGCAAAAACCGGCAGCGGCAAGACCGCCGCCTTCGGCCTCGGCCTGCTGGCCAAGCTCAACGTCAACCGCCTGGAAGTGCAGGCGCTGGTGCTCTGCCCGACCCGCGAACTGGCGGATCAGGTGGCCACCGAGATCCGTCGTCTGGCGCGCGCCCTGCCCAACGTCAAGCTGGTCACCCTGTGCGGCGGCACCCCGACCGCACCGCAGTCCGCCACCCTGAGCTTTGGTGCACACATTGCCGTCGGCACCCCGGGTCGTATTCTCAAGCATCTGGAGCAGGGCACGCTGGAGCTATCCGGCCTCAAGACGCTGGTGCTGGATGAAGCGGATCGCATGCTGGACATGGGCTTTGGCGAAGATATCAACCGGGTCATCAGCTATGCCCCCCAGCAGCGTCAGACCCTGCTCTTCTCCGCGACCTATCCGGAAGGGATCGCCCAGATGAGCCGCGGCGTGCAGCGCAATCCGGTCGAGGTGAGCGTGGAGTCCCTGCACGAGGGGAGCGCCATCGAACAGAAGCTCTACGAAGTGCCTGCCGGTCAGCGCCTCGACGCCCTCACCTGGTTGCTGAGCCACTACCAGCCAAGCTCCTGCGTGGTGTTCTGCAACACCAAGCGCGCCTGTAACGACGTGGCCGACCATCTGGCCGCCAAGGGCTTCTCGGCGCTAGCGCTGAACGGCGATCTGGAACAGCGCGAGCGGGATCAGGTGCTGGTACGCTTTGCCAACGGCAGCGCCACTATTCTGGTGGCCACCGATGTAGCGGCCCGCGGTCTCGACATCAAGGAGCTGGGCGCCGTCATCAACTACGAGCTGACCTATGATCCGGAAGTGCACGTGCACCGCATCGGTCGTACCGGTCGTGCCGGCCAGCAGGGTCTGGCCCTGAGCCTCTATCAGCCGAACGAGGCCCAGCGCGTCAACTTCATCGAAGAGTACCAGCAGGCTCCGATGCCGCTGGGTGATCTCGACAGCATCGGCCGCGATATCAAGCCGATCGCCCCGCAGATGGTGACCCTCTCCATCGATGCAGGCCGCAAGACCAAGGTGCGGGCAGGTGACATTTTGGGTGCCCTGACCGGTGAAGGCGGCATTGCCGGCGCCGACGTGGGCAAGATCCAGATCTCCGAGCAGTACTCCTACGTCGCCGTGAAGCGCAGCGTGGCGAGCGCCGCCCTCAAGCGGTTGCAGGAAGGCAAGATCAAGGGTCGCAGCTACCGCGCCCGCAAACTGGGCTAAGGTTTTTTGCAAGCCGTTAGCCAGACCACAGGCGCCTGACAGGCGCCTGTTTCATATCTCCGATGCCGCCATGCGGCAAGACAGGCACCATGACCCAAGCAATCCAAACCGATGTGAGCTGCCAGAACTGCGAAGCCTGCTGCTGCCGCCTCGAAGTGATGCTCTTTACCGATACCGGCGTGCCGGACCGTTATGTACTGGAACGGGATGGCGAGATACCGGTCATGCGCCGGCTGGACGATGGCTGGTGCGCCGCCCTCGACCGCAACACCATGATGTGCCGTATCTACGAGGTGCGACCGCTGATCTGCCGCGAATTCGAAATGGGTGAACCCGACTGCGTCGACGAACGGGACAAGTGGTTTATCAAGCTGGATTGAGCCAAGGCCAGTCAGGATACGGGTGGTCAAGCGCTCGCAGGTTCACAGGGAGCGGTGTTGAGCTGCTCTCCCAGCCACTGGATGGCCGCTGCCTCTTGCTCGAAGTAACGTACCGCCCGAAAGGGCAATCCCTTGAAGATGTTATCCGCCAGATAGCGCTTGAAGCCCCCTACGAAAACCACCGCCAGAAACTGACAGCCACTCTCGGCACACCAACCAAACTGGCGACGAAAACGGGCCAGCACCTCGGGCCCGGCCGCTTCAAACTCGGTCGCGACCTCGACAATCCCCCAGGGGCCATCCATCAGACCGGCCAGTTCGTGACGAAAGCGCGCCTCATAGGCCATGGCACCAGCCAGATTGAAGGGGCCACTCGGGCGGCAGATCAGCATCTGACCCCTGCGCTCCATGTCAAATTGCCCATGTGGCTGCATGACTGCTCCCATTCCGTTACCACCACCATCGCCTGCAAATTGTTACCACAAGGTAATAATTTATAAGGAAAAGTCCAGCAGCAAACAGGCTTTTCCCAAAGCGTGCTCATCCTATCCGGCAAACCGTTGGCACCTCATGTTACCGACATCCCGCACCGAACCGATCTCAAGATGTGTGATTGCAGTTAACGAAACGTTACTGCTATTATCCGCGCCGCCACAAACATTCCACCTGCCGAAAGGTTTGGCACCCCAACAAGGATGTGCAATGAAAAACAGGGACTCGAGTCATTACCAACGGATCTGGCGCTGGCACTTCTACGCAGGTCTCTTTGTCGCCCCTTTCCTGATCCTGCTGTCACTGACCGGGATCGTCTATCTGTTCAAACCCCAGCTCGACAACCTGATGTACCCCAAGCTGATGAAGGTCACCCCAGCCAGCCAGACCCTGAGTGCCGACCAGCTGCTGGCCAAGGCGATGATGACCATGCCCGATGCCAGCCTGCGTAAATACCTGCCGCCTGTCGCACCCGATCAGAGCGCCCAGTTCATCGTCAATCGGGGTGAACAGGAGCTGACTCTGTTTATGGATCCCGCCAGCGGCGCCCTGCTCGGCACCATGGACAACAAGTGGAATCTGCAAGCGGTGGCTCGCTCCCTGCACGCCGACCTGCTGCTCGGCACCACGGGGGATCGGCTGATCGAACTGGCGGCAGGCTGGGGGCTGGTACTGCTGCTGAGCGGCCTGTACCTCTGGTGGCCACGCAAGGGGCCCGGGGTGGGCGGCATCCTCTGGCCCAGAGTGAACCAGCGCGGACGCCTCTGGTGGCGGGATCTGCACGCCGTGGTCGGCTTCTGGGGCGCGGGTTTCCTGCTGCTATTGCTGTTGAGCGGCATGACCTGGACCGGCTTCTGGGGCGATCAGTTCGCCGCGGTCTGGAACCGCTTCCCCGCCGCCATGTGGAACGAGGTGCCCAAATCGGCACAGCTGGCCCGCACCCTGAATCAGGCCCATGAGCAGACCGTTCCCTGGGCGGTGGAGAACACCCCCATGCCCAGCTCGCAGCCGGTTGATGAGGGGCACGATCACGGCGCCATGAACCACGGCGAGCACGAGGGAGTGGTGATAGCCAGCCAGCGGATCCCGCTGCAACAGGTGGTCGAGATCGCCCATGAGCGGAGAGTCCAACCGGGTTACAGCATCACCCCGCCGGTCGGCGCCACAGGCGTCTACACCATCGCCCTGTTTGCCGACGATCCGCGCAACGACGCCACCCTGCATATCGATCAATACAGCGGCAAGGTGCTGACCGATGTGCGCTGGCAGGATTACGGCCCGGTCGCCAAGACGGTGGAGAGCTGCGTCATGCTGCACATGGGCAAGCTCTACGGCTGGCCCCATCATCTCGCCATGCTGCTTATCTGCCTGATGGTGCAGGTCAGCGCCGTGAGTGGCCTGTGGATCTGGTGGTGCCGCCGCCCGCAAGGGCGTCTCGCCGCGCCGCCGCTGCCCGCCAAACTCCCGCCGATGCGAGGTGCCATCACCCTGCTTATCCTGCTGGGGATCGCCTTCCCACTGGTGGGCGCCTCCATGGTTGCCATCTGGCTGCTGGATACCCTGCTCTTCTCCCGCCGCACGCTCAAAGTGGCTCGAGCCAGCTAAACCCGCCAAAACCAAAAAGGGCTCCCATCTCGGGAGCCCTTTTCATTGTTCGCCTTGGCGAGCTGCGACCAGCGGTCAGGAGAGCGCCAACCCGATGGAGAGCAGCAGGCTGAACAGAAAGGCGCTGATGGCGGTCTTCTTGAGGGCACCGGTCAGCACCTCGCCATCGTAGCTTTCGCGCAAGGTGCGGGCCGCATCGCTGAGAGGCTTCATGGCGGGCAAGAAGATCCACGGCCAGAAACTGGCGGGCTGGATCAGGATAAAGGCGATGGTTGCCAGCAACGCAGCCCCCAGCAGTACCCAGTGATAGGCGATGGCGCGGTTGCGGCCAAGGCGCACCGCAAGAGTGATCTTGCCGCTGGCGGCATCGGTCTCGATGTCGCGCACATTGTTGATATTGAGCACGGCGGTTGCCAGCAGGCCACAGGCGGTGGCAGGCAATAGCAGATCCCACTCCAGCGTCTTGGTGAAGAGGTAGTAGGAGCCGAGCACCCCCAGCAGACCAAAGAAGAGGAACACCGAGATATCGCCAAACCCGCGATAGCCGTAAGGGGTCTTGCCGACGGTGTAGGTCACCGCCGCGACAATGGCCGCCCCCCCCAGCACCACAAATGCCAAAATCTGCAGCCACTGGCCGCCGAAGGCACAGCCCAGCAACAGCAGGCCACTGGCCACCGCCGCCAGCGCAGTCAGCCCCATCGCCACGCACATCTGCTTTTTGGTGATAAGACCGGAGACCACCGCCCGCTGCGGGCCGATCCGCTCGCCGTTGTCGGCGCCGGAGACCGCATCGCCGTAATCGTTGGCCAGATTGGAGAGGATCTGCAGCAAGATGGCGGTCAGCAGGGAGAGCGCCATGATGGTGCCATCGAAGGCGCCACGACTGGCAGCCAGCCCCGAGCCCAGCAGGATGGAAGAGCAGGCGAGCGGCAGTGTTCGCAAACGCGCCGCCAGCAACCAAACAGAGAAGGTATTTGTCATTTTGTGATGGCCAAACAATCGGATATTGATCGTGTTAAGGGTTATCGAACCGGATTTGGGTATACTTGGCCCCGGAGAGTGAAGCTCCCGCGGGCGATTTACATGGACGAATGGGCAGATAATATATAGGAAATCATCGCCCTTTGGCATAAACCTACGGCATCCAGCTACCGGATCGCTCGTTACTACCCGGCTCAGACAAGAATCCATGTTGGCTCAGACCCATATCAAGCAACAACTGGACGCCCTGCGTCACAGCAACGTCAGCGGCTTCGTACGGTTGCGAGTGGCGATCGAAATCCGCTCCTTTCTGGGCTGGCTCGCGGCGCAAACCCTCTATCCCCGCATCTACTGGCAGGCCCGTGGAGAGGCTCGTCCCGAGTATGTCGCGCTGGGCGCCATCCATGAACTGACCGAGCCGCACGCCATCAAGCAGGTGTGCACTAACACAGCCAACCAGCATCATGACGACAGCCCTCGCTACTATGGCGGACTGGCGTTCGATCCGGCCCAGTCCGGCTGGCAAGGGTTTGGCCCCTGCCGTTTCGTGCTACCCCGCATCGAGCTGGTGCGCCGTGGCGAGTGCGTCAGTCTCTGCCTCAACCTCTGGCTGGATGACGACAATCTCGAGGCCGAACTGCAGGCGGCCGAAGCCGCCCTCGATTCCCTGCGCCCGGAAGCCCCGCTGCCCGCCCTGCAAAAGCAGCCCTGGCAGCGACAGGATTGCCCCGGCGCCGCCCAGTGGCAGACGCTGGTAGAGCGCGTCACCGCCTCCGATTTTCAAGCCCACACTCCCAAGGTGGTGCTGTCGCGGGAGAGCGTGCTGACCAGTCCGAACCACGATGCGGATATCAATCCCTGGGCCATGCTCGACCAGTGGGCCCACCATGCACAGGACTGCTTCCACTTCGGTTTTCAATTCTCCCCCGAGCAGGCTTTTATCGCCTGCTCCCCCGAGCGGCTCTACCGCCGGGAAGATCGCCACCTCTTTACCGAGGCACTGGCGGGCACCATTCGCCGCTCCGGCGATGAAGAGGCCGATGCCCAACTGGCTGCCGAGCTGCTGGCCGACAACAAGAACCGGCTGGAGAACCGGCTGGTACATGCCGACATCCTCAGCCGTCTGGCGCCACTGACCCACGATGCCACCCTGACCGAGCCGCGCATTCTCAAACTGCGGCTGCTGCAACATCTCAAGTGCGATATCGAAGCCGAGCTCAAGCCCGGGGTCTGCGACTGGCAGTTGCTCGACGCCCTCCACCCGACGCCGGCGGTTGGCGGCGCTCCGCGCGAGGCAGCGCTCGCCTTTATCCGCGAATTCGAGCCCTACGATCGGGGCTGGTACGCCGGTGCCTGCGGCATGCTGAGTCGGGAGACCTCGGAGTTCTCGGTCGCCATTCGCAGCGCCCGCATTCAGCCGGGCAGCGTCACCCTGTTTGCCGGTGCCGGCATTGTCGCCGGTTCCGAGCCTGTCGCAGAGTGGGCCGAACTCGACAACAAGATCGCCAATGTGCTCTCCCTGCTGGGATAGTCATTCACCCTTTTCACGCTACGAGAGCCCCTATGCCCACCCGTAAAGAGCCTGCCAGCGAAGAGTTTGCCTGCCCCCCGTTTTCGAGCCAGCACGCCACCTTCAATCACGTCTGGTCCTCCCTCTTGCTGGAGGAGCTCTTTCGCCTCGGGGTGCGCGACATCGCGCTGGCCCCCGGCTCCCGCTCCGCGCCGCTGACCATGGCGGCGGCCGCCCATCAGGGCTTTCGCCGTCACCTGCACTTTGATGAGCGAGGTCTCGGCTTTATGGCGCTGGGGCTGGCCAAGGGAAGCAACCGGCCGGTGGCGGTGATCATGACGTCAGGTACTGCGGTAGCCAACCTCTGGCCCGCCGTGGCAGAGGCCCAGCTCACCGGCGTGCCGCTGATTATTATCTCCGCCGATCGCCCTCACGAGCTTATCGACAACGGCGCCAATCAGGCGATCGACCAGCAGGGGATCTTCGGCCACTACCCCGTCTATCAACAGAACCTGCCGAGCCCCACCCCGACCATTCCGGCGGCGTTTGTGCTGAGCTCGGTGGACCAAGCCTTGGCCAAACAGGTGCTCACTCCCGGGGTGGTGCACTTCAACTGCATGTACCCCGAGCCCCTCTACCCGGGCGAGCACTATCAGGATTTCTCCGACTATCTGGCCCCCCTCGGTGACTGGCTCTGCTCGCGCAAGCCCTGGAGCCCGTGGCAGCAAAGCGAGCCGAGCTGCTCACCTCAGGCGGAGTGGGAAACCTTTCGGCAACAGCGCGGCATCGTTGTGGCTGGTCGCATTGCCGACCCGAATCAGGCACAGACCGCCGTCGCGCTGGCGGAGCAACTCGGCTGGCCGCTGCTGGCGGATCTGCAGAGCCAGATCCGCTTCGATAGCCGCAACCTCATCCATATGGATATGGCGCTCAACGACCCTGAATTCGTCGCCGAGCTCGGCCGCGCCGAGGTGCTGCTGCAATTTGGCGCGCGGCTTGTCTCCAAGCGGCTCGGCCAGTTCATCAAGCACCATTCATGGCAGGATTACTGGCTGGTGGATCCGCAACCGGCGCGGCTCGATCCCGACTACCGGCTGCGCAACCGGCTGCTCTGCAGTGCCAGCGCCTTTGCTGCGGCCCATCCGGTCACCACACAAGCCCCTTGGCACACATTGGCCGAGCTGCAACACAACGCCAGCCAGCAGATCGCCGCTGCCTGCGAGCACTTCTCCGAGCTCGGGGTCTGCCATCGCCTCAACCGCCTGATCGAAGGCCAACTGTTTGTCGGCAACAGCATGCCAGCCCGACTGATGGATATGCTCGGCGAAACGGGCAAGGGGCCGAGCCGGGTGATGACCAACCGTGGCGCCTCCGGCATCGATGGCCTGATCGCCACCGCCTACGGGTTTGCCCAATCAATCGAACAGGACAGTGATGAGCCCACCACCCTGCTGCTTGGGGATCTCAGCGCCCTGCACGATCTCAATAGCCTCGCCCTGCTCAGCAAGGCGAGCCGACCGCTGGTGGTGATCCTGCTTAACAACGATGGCGGCAGCATCTTTCGTATGTTGCCGGTGCCCACCGAAGGGGGGCTGCTGGAGAGCTACTACCGGCTGCCCCACGGCCTCAGCTTTGAACATGCTGCCGCTATGTTTGGCCTCGCCTATCGGGCGCCGACCACCCTGCCCGAGTTCGAACGCGATTACCGCGCCGCCCTCCAACATGGCGTTACCTTGATCGAGATCCGGGTACCGAGCGAGCAGGTGGCCGATGATCTCAAGGCGCTGGGGGCCGCCATCCGTGGTAAATAAAGATGCCAATGTGCCGCTGGTGCTGCTGCACGGCCTGCTGGGGGATAGCGGCGACTGGCAACCGGTGATCGACCGGCTGCCCGCCATCCGCTGCATCGCCCTCGATCTGCCGGGTCACGGCCAGTATCGCGATCTCAACGTCAGCGACTTTGAGCAGAGCCACCAGTGGCTGGTCGCCGAGCTGACCAGCCGCAACATTGAATGCTATCTGCTGGCGGGCTACTCGCTGGGTGGGCGACTGGCCCTCTATCACGCCAGCCGCGAGCCAGCCGGACTGCGGGGGCTGCTACTGGAGAACTGCCACCCGGGGCTACCAGACAATGAACGGGCCGCCCGCATCCAGCACGATGAACAGTGGGCGCAGCGCTTCGAGCGTGAGCCCCTGGCTGACGTGCTGGCAGACTGGTACCGGCAAGGGGTGTTTGCAGATCTTGACGATGCGGCCCGAGCCAGCCAGATCGCCCGCCGCCTTGGCAACGACGGCCTGGGCATCGCCACCATGCTGCGCGCCACCTCGCTCGGCAAGCAGCCGGATCTCGCCCCCTGGCTCATGGCGAGCCAGCTGCCGGTCACCTGGGTGAGTGGCAAGCGGGATCACAAATTCCATCAGCTGGCTTGCCAGCTGGCGAACCAGGATCGCAGAATCAACCACTTGGTGCTGGATGGCGGCCATAATCTGCATGCCCATCAGCCTGATAACTTTGCCCGACTCCTCGCGGAGTGGGTCAACCAACAAGAAGAGACGAGTCATGATTGAAGCAATGACGGAAGCTGAACTGTATGCACCTGTTCAACATGCCAGGATTGCTCAACTCAGAGTTCAACTCGGTGCTCAACTGCACTCTCCCAGATCAGAAGGAAAAAACCATGATTGAAGCAATGACGGAAGCGGAACTGTACGCTCCGGTTGAGTGGCAGGATTGCTCCGCCGGTTACGAGGACATCCTCTATCACAAGTCCAACGATGGCATTGCCAAGATCACCATCAACCGTCCCCAGGTGCGCAACGCCTTCCGCCCCCGCACCGTCAAAGAGATGCTGCAGGCGCTGGCCGATGCCCGTTATGACGATCAGATCGGCACCATCATCCTGACCGGTTTTGGCGAGAAAGCCTTCTGCGCTGGTGGCGACCAGAAGATCCGTGGCGACTACGGTGGATACCGTGATGACGAGGGGACTCACCACCTCAACGTGCTCGACTTCCAGCGCGACATCCGCACCTGTCCGAAACCTGTGGTTGCCATGGTGGCCGGTTACGCGGTCGGTGGCGGCCACGTGCTGCACATGATGTGTGACCTGACCATCGCCGCCGACAACGCCCAGTTTGGCCAGACCGGCCCGAAAGTGGGCTCCTTCGATGGCGGTTGGGGTGCTTCCTACATGGCTCGCATTGTCGGCCAGAAGAAGGCCCGCGAAATCTGGTTCCTCTGCCGCATGTACGATGCCCAGCAAGCCCTCGACATGGGTCTGGTCAACACTGTCGTGCCGCTGGCGGAACTGGAGCGCGAAACCGTGCGCTGGTGCCGTGAAATGCTGCAAAACAGCCCGATGGCGCTGCGTTGCCTGAAAGCGGCTCTCAACGCTGACTGTGATGGTCAGGCGGGCTTGCAGGAGCTGGCGGGCAATGCCACCATGCTGTTCTACATGACCGAAGAGGGTCAGGAAGGCCGCAACGCCTTCAACGAAAAGCGTCGCCCCAACTTCTCCAAATACAAGCGGAACCCCTGATGACACTCGCCCTGTATCGCTATCAACTGCCTTTTACCCAGCCCCTGACCTTTCACGGCAAGGTGGAGGTGGCGCGAGAGGGGCTGTTGGTGCGCATCAATGACGGCTGGGGGGAAATCGCCCCCCTGCCCGGCTTCTCGAAAGAGAGCCTGCAACAGGCAGAGGCAGAAGCCCTTGCCGCGCTGGCAGCCCTGGCCGCCGGCGATACCCCGAACCCCGTGCTGCCGTCGGTGCAATTTGGCCTCGACTGCGCACGCCGGACATGGCCCGAGCAGCGCAACCCGCTGCCGGAGCCCTATCCCCTCATTCAAGGCTCCCCCCAGGAGCTGCTGCGCAACTGGAAAGAGTGGCTGCACCGCACGCCCGGCAAGGCCAAGCTGAAGGTGGCACGCTACCCGATGCGTGACGAGCTGGCACTGATCCGCCTGCTGTGCGATCGCCTCCCCTCCCTCAAGCTGGTGCTGGATGCCAACCAGGGCTGGACTCGCGAGGAGGCGTGGACCTTCTGCGGCCACCTCGACCCGAATCGCATCGAGTATCTGGAAGACCCTTGCGCCGACTTTGCCGACATCGCCTTTGTCGCCAACCGCACCGGCATGCCGGTGGCGCTGGACGAACTGCTGGCACAAGGCAAGCCGTGGGAGCCGATCCCGCAACTGCGCGCGCTGGTGCTCAAGCCTACCCTGCTCGGTTCACTCGCCAACTGCGAAGCGCTGATCGCCCGCGCCCGTGAACTGCGGCTCAAGGTGATCATCTCCTCCTGCTTCGAATCGGATCTGGGCCTGAACCAGCTCTTTCATCTGGCGGGCGAATGGGCGCCGGAACAGGCGCCGGGTCTGGATACCCGCCGCTGGATGGCAGGCAATCTGCTGGGGGAAGATGGCAAACCGGATCTGAGCCGACTGGAGCAACTGTATTACCGTGATTGACCCTTCCCGTTCACCCGAACAGACACCTTGCCCGGTACGCCACCGGGCAATCACAGCCCCGAACCGCATTGCCATCCACACAGCCTCGCCCCTCAGTTATCGCCAGCTCGATGCCCGCCTCAACAGCCTGTGCCAACAGTTGGAACAGGCTGGAGTGCGCCGTGGCGATCATCTGGCTGCAGTGGTGCGCGGTGCGCTGGAAGATGTGCTGCTGGCGTGGGCCTGCGTGCGCAGCGGCGTGGTGTTCTGCCCGCTCAACCCCGCCTTTCCTCTCGAAAAGCAGCGCGAGCTGGCGGTACAACTCGATGCCGATGCCTTCTGGTCGGCAGGGGAGATCCCGGCAGGCAACTGGCAGCCCTTGCCGCTCGACTTCACGCGCGAACTGCCAGCAAGAGAGGAAGCGTGGCCGCTGGAATCGACCCAACTCAACAATATGATCCTCACCTCCGGCTCCAGCGGTACGCCGAAAGCGGTGGTGCACCGACTCTGCAACCACCTTGCCTCGGCGCGCGGCTCTGCCGCCCTCATCCCCCTCGATGAGGCCTGCGGCTGGCTGCTCTCCCTGCCGCTGTTCCATGTGGGCGGCTACGCCATCCTGTTTCGGGTCTTTCTGGCGGGTGCGACTCTGGTACTGGATCAACGTGAACGCCCCCTCAAGGAGCGGCTGGAGTGCCAACCCATCACTCACTTGTCTCTGGTGCCTACCCAACTCTGGCGCCTGCTGGCAGAGGGCTTTGATCCCACCCGTACCCGCCTGCGCGAGCTGCTGCTCGGTGGCGCCGCCATCCCGCAGCCGCTGGTGAGCCGCCTCTGCGCCATGGGGCTCGAACCCAAGGTGAGTTATGGTCTCTCCGAGATGGGGAGCCAGGTCTGCACCGCTATCCCCGGCGATGCAGGCGTAGTTGGCAAACCGCTACCGGGACGGGAAGTGTGCATCAGGGAGCAGGAGATCTGCGTGCGCGGCGCCACCCTGTTTGCCGGTTACTACCGAGATGGCGAGCTGGAACGACCCCTCGATGACGAGGGCTGGTTTCATACCCGCGACAAGGGGAGGTTCACTGCGGCAGGGGAACTGCTGGTAGAGGGGCGGCTCGATAACCTCTTTATCTCGGGTGGCGAAAACATCCAGCCAGAAACCATCGAGCAACGACTGGTAGATCATCCCGCCGTCGCCCAGGCGCTGGTGGTGCCGGTGCCGAGCGACGAGTGGGGGCAACGCCCCGCCGCCTTTATAGACTGGCACGGCGAGCCAGTTCCCGACTCCGAACTGGCAGCCTGGATCCGCAGCGCCTTGCCCGGCTTTATGGTGCCCGACCACTGGCTCCCCTGGCCCGATCTTGGCGGCAATCTCAAACCCTCCCGCCAACAGCTGGGCAAGGTTGCCCAACAACAGACTACTCGGGCACGACAAGCTGAATGAGATCGGACTCACATTTTACCGATCTTCTTTGAAAACAAAAAAGAAACATGTGAGTCCTCACTGCGGCGCCAACCCACGATAACTCGATCAGACTCAAAAAGACACCATCTTATTGATTTATCTGATTTTTAATTGGCAATTGATATCCCTTTGGAACTGTTTAAATTGCATTGCGATTACTCGCAAGACAATACACAAACAAGAACAAAGGGATAAAAATGAACCGTTCAGGTACCGGGTGGCTGCTGCTGGCAGGCCCCCTGCTTTTGGCTACATCCTCGGCGCAAGCCAACTACTCCCCCAATGACTGGCGACAGTATCAGCTGACTGGCGAATCGAGCCGGCAACTGGCCGCTCGCATCACCGAGATCACCTACGAGCTCAAGGCGCGCAGCAGCAATGCTCCTTACCAGCAGCTCAGGGTCTACCGTCGCTTCGACTGGCAGAGCAGCGATCTCGCGGCCCTCGCCGAACAGCAGTGTGGCGAGCCGCAGCTCAAGGTAGATGCGGGCTGGCAGATCCGCTTCGTGCGCTGTGAAGATCGGATTCCGGCGGGCAAGCTGATTCCCGCCAGCAGTTATGACTTTGGTTATGGCCTCAAGCAGGGTCGCTGGGAGCAGCTGGCGGGCACGCCGACCGCCCAACGGCAAGATCGTCTGCCGCTGCCGCAAGCCATCATCCTGGGTCAGAGCGAAAGGGAGCTGGATCGCTGCGAACTCAACGCGCAGGGCCGCTGCACCGAGTCGGAGTGGCACTATCAGCCGCAGGATTGGCAGCAGTTGCAGGTACTTGAAGAGACCCCGAGTGAGCGGGATGGCCGATTGGAGCAGATCTTCTTCCGTCTGCAACCGGTGGCAGGCAGTCAGGCTGCCGCTCAGGTCAGCGAGATCCATGTCTGGCGCCGCTATCAGTGGCAGCTGGATCAGCTCACGCCTCAGCAGGAGTGTGATGAGCCGCAGGAGCGCAAGGAGGGGAGCAACACCATCCGCTATCGCATCTGCCGTCAGGTGATCCCCGCTGGCAGCGAGGTTCAGGTAACGTTGCAAGATAGCGGCTACCAATACCCGGTCGCCGGCGGCGAGTGGCAACCCCTGCCAGAGAGCAAAGAGTGGCAGGAGAGCCGGGTGCTCAATCGCCCCATCGTGCTGGCCAGCAAGGAGGAGCAGCTGGAGTGCCGCCGCGCCAACGGTCGTCTCTGCTCCGAGCCCGAGCAGCCCGATGTGGATCTGCTCGACAGCGATGCCGCCAAACTGGTAGCCGACGTTAGCGGCCAGAACAGTCCTGCCTGGCAGGCGGATTACGGCCACGATGACACCAAGCTGATGGCGGTGGTGCGCGGCATGCGTGCTCTGCTGGCGGCCAACCAGCCAACCCATCCGGCAATGGACAAGCTGCTCTACTATGTGCGCGCCCACAACTACCACGGCGGCGTTGGTAAAGAGAGTGATCAGGCCGCCCGGGCACTAGCCGGGGTGATGATTGATCTGCTCAACCACCCATTGCTGCTGGGAGCTGAACCACAGGATCAGGCTGGCACAGTGCTGGAAGCCTGGAGCGTGGCGGCGCAGGGACAACTTGGCCAAGCCGCCTTCCGCCAGAGTGCCGCCCCCATGCTGGCCCAGCTCAACCAGGCGCTCGGCTATGCGGTGCAACATGCGGCGCAGATCAATGGCCACAAACCCTGGGCCGATGGCCTGTTCGAGCTGCTCAATCTGGTCGATCAGAGCGCCTCTTACGGTCAGCAGGCTGACTTCAGCGCAGCTGTGCTGCAACAGGAGGCGGCATTGCGCCAGAGCCTGCTGCAACTGGGCCTGAGCGAACTTGCCCTCTGGAAACAGCGCGATGGCTCACGGGATCTGTTTATCTTCAACAACATCCTAGATGCCCACAGCCGCCTCTATCAGATGATGCGCTACCTCCATCACACCAGCCCGGATAAGGCGATCGCCTATCGCCAGCAGCTGGATCGCGATGTCATCGCCATCATGCGCCAGCAGGGGCTGATCCCGGGTGGCCAGCATCCGGCTACCATGCTGGAAGAGGTCTCCCTGACCCTCTCCAGCTACTACCTCACCTACACGGATCGCACCAGCGAAGCCTGTGTCAGCGGCGAGTTTGCCGGGCTTTGCACACCGATCCGCATGGAAGATATTCTGCCGTTCGAGCACACCTGCTCACCCACCCTTCGTCTGCGCGCCCAGGATCTGACTCAGGCTCAGGCCGAGGGGATCTGCCGCGAGCTGGGTGATGAGGAGCAGCGCTTCCACCAGCAGATGGAGACTGGCTGGCAACCGGTGGCCGATGATCACAACGAGGCGCTGGAGCTGGTGATCTTCAACTCCTCCGCCGACTGGGGCCGCTACGGCAGCGCGCTGTTTGGTGTCTCCACCGACAATGGCGGCATCTATATCGAGGGAGATCCGGCTCGCCCCAGCAATCAGGCCCGCTTCTTCGCCTATGAGGCGGAGTGGAAACGCCCCGCCTTCCAGGTGTGGAACCTGCGCCACGAGTACGTTCACTATCTGGATGGCCGCTTCAACCAGTACGGCAGCTTCGGCCACTATCCGCTCAACCGCACTACCTGGTGGGCCGAGGGGATTGCAGAGTACATCGCCCACGGCCAGTGCTTTGCCCGGGGTCTGGATAACGTGGCAAACCGCCCCGCCAACCAGCGCCCGACACTGGCGGCGATCCTCCACCTTGACTACGAGCAGGGTGGCGAGATGGTCTACTCCTGGTCCTATACCGTGCACCGCTTCCTCAACGATACTGGTCGCGGCGCCAGCTGGCTGGCGCTGGCACAGGCGCTGCGCAATCCGGATCAGCAGCAGGCGATGAGCGACTTCGAAGGGGAGCTGGACCGGCTGATCGCCAACGACAGCGACGCCTATCGGGCGTGGCTCGCCCGGGATCTGCTGCCCTGGTGGCAAGCCAACAAGGAGTCAGACGCCTGCAAGGGTAACGACTCCGCCCACTGATAGACCTTCACCGACCAGAGGGGCTGCCATTGCAGCCCCTCGCTTTATCCTCCCGCTCCCCCGGCCTCTGCTGCGACAACCTCTGCCCGAATGAGGTGCCCGCCCGTTATCAAGCCTGACGCCAGCGGCCGAGTTGTAATAGAATGCCGATAGCCACTCTCAACTTCAGACCCTGACCGCACCGCGCATGAAGAAGTTTGCCAAGATCCTCCTCGCCTGCCTCGTTTTGCTGCTGGCCCTGATTGCCATGCTGCTGGGCTACAGCGAGTGGATCGTCTCGGATGCCCGTCACTACACCTATGATCAGGTGGACAAGGTGCCCTACAACCGTGTTGCGGTGGTGCTGGGTACCTCCAAATATCTCTCCGGTGGCGGCCCCAACCACTACTTCAAATACCGCATCAAGGCGGCGGCCGAGCTTTATAACAATGCCAAGGTGGACTTCATCATCGTCTCCGGTGACAACGCTACCGTGCAGTACAACGAGCCACGCCAGATGCGCCGCGCCCTGATCAAGGCGGGCATCCCCGCCTCCGCCATCTATATGGATTTCGCCGGATTCCGCACCCTCGACTCAGTGGTTCGCGCCAAAGAGGTGTTCGGCCAGGAGCGCTTTACCGTGGTCTCCCAGGGCTTTCATAACGAGCGGGCCATTTTCATCGCTCGCCATTTCGGTATCGATGCGGTCGGCTTCAATGCCGAGGATCCCAGCGCCTATCAGGGGATCCGCACCCGGGTGCGGGAAGTCTTTGCCCGCCTGATGGGGCTGCTCGACCTATATGTACTGGACAAGGGGCCCAAGTTCCTCGGGGCACCGGTCCCCATCGGCCTGCCTGTGCCTTGCCAGTCACTAAGTACCATCGGCAGTCTGCAACCCTGCCTAAAGCAACCCAAACCGGCGGTGGATGAGGCCAAGCCAGCGGCAGTCTCTGCCGCGGTTGCCACCGAGTCAGCTACTCCATCTGCCTCGGCCGCGACTGAACAAGTCACTCCTGCTTTATCCGCAGCGGCAGCCACTGAGTCGGTCACTCCCGCCAAACCCGCAGCACAAACCACCGCCGAGATGCCCAGCACGGCCTTGCCCACATTGCCGATGACCCCTTCAGCCGCCAGCGTCAGCACTGCCACACCATAAACAGACGACCCGCCAACTGGCGGGTCTTGTTATTGCAGCTCGGGTTGTGGCGATGAGCCTGCACACCCATACCCAGCGGCCAAGTCAGCCTCTCGCCGCTTGATAGCGGCGGGCCACTTCGGCCCAATCCACCACCTGATAGAAGGCTGCGATATAGTCAGGACGCTTGTTCTGGTACTTGAGATAGTAGGCGTGCTCCCACACATCCAGCCCCAGGATCGGGGTATGGCCATGCATCAGGGGGCTATCCTGATTGGCACTGCTCTCCACCTGCAATCTGCCCGCCTTGTCCACCACCAGCCAGGCCCAGCCGCTACCAAAACGGCTCAGAGCAGCCTGAGTGAAAGCCTGCTTGAAGGCATCGAATCCCCCCAATTCCCGCTCGATGGCCAGAGCCAGCTCACCACCCGGCTCACCGCCCCCCTGCGGGCTCATCACCAGCCAGAACAGGGAGTGGTTGGCATGGCCGCCGCCATGGTTGCGTACCGCCCCTTGCAAGGTGGCGGGCAGAGTATCGAAGCGGCGCAGCAGATCCTCAACCGGCAGTGCAGCCAGCTCTGGCGCCCCTTCCAGTGCGGCGTTGAGGTTGTTGATATAGGTCTGGTGATGACGGCTATGGTGGATCTCCATGGTCAGGGCATCGATATGGGGTTCCAGTGCGTCGTAGGCATAGTTCAGGGCTGGCAGGGTATGGCTCATGATGACCTCTGTTCGGATTAATGGAGCCGGGATGAGGGCTCGCTCTGACACAGGCAGTGACCGAGCGAACGCATGATCCCGGCGTGGCTGCCGTGGCGCTGTACGAACGTCAGCAACTCGGCACGGGTTGTGCGGGTATGGCGCAAAGCCGCCTCTCGCAGGCGAGAGGAGCAAGCGGGGGAGTGACAGGTCGCCAGCAAGCAGTCGTGCACATAGCAGAGCAGGTCGGCGGCGCGATCGGGCAGAGTCATGGCCACCAGTAGATCCGCCAGATTGTGATGAGCCACAACCAGCGCCGCCACCGCCTCATCGGCGTCATGCCACTGCACCAATTGCTGACGAGCCAGCCACAGCGCCTGCTGATAATGAGCCAGCGCCTGATGATACTCGCCGCAATCAAACAGCCGGTTACCCTCTCTGGTCTGCTGTTTCCAGTGACTCATGCTGCTGCCGCCTTCGGTCGACTCGACCCACCCCTTCACCCAAGTTGCTGTCATATGCTTCACACCAACAAATGATAATAATTATCATTACATGAATCATATCCAGGAGACAAGGGGCGTCGGGATCGCAGCAAACAGCCAAAACAGCGCGGCCACTCCCTGGCAAGGAGTGGCCGCTTGAGGCAACCGGTCAGTGAATTCGACCGGCCAATTGAAAGTTAATGGCAGGTCAGATGTTGTTGGCAGGCGAAGGCGGGGCAATCCCCAGCAGCATATGATCCATCATCCCCACCATCCGCCCAATCTCGGGTTTGGTGATGGTATCGTTCGCCCCCAGTTGCAGCGCCTTCTGGCGGTTGTCATCGCTCATCAGGGAGGAGAACATCACGATGGGCATCTCCTTGTAGGAGGGGGTATCCCGCAGACGCTTGAGCAGGTGCATGCCATCCATGCGCGGCATCTCCACATCGGTGATCACCGCATTGACGAAGCCGGTCACCGGCATTCTCTCCTCCTGGGCCAGGCGATCGAAATCCGTCATCATCTCCAGCCCCTCTCCCCCATCCTTGGCCGTGATCACGTTGTAGCCAGCGGTGCGCAGGGTGGTTTCGATCATCTTGCGGATAAAGGCCGAGTCGTCCACCACCAGAATGGTTTTGCCCTGGCGCAGCGCCATCATGCGATCGTCGATAAGCACCTTGCGATCCTGGGTGACGTCGTACTTCTCCATGCTGAGCTCGGGGTTGATATCGGCGATGATCTTCTCGAAATCGAGGATCATGATGAGGTTGCCATCGCGCCTGACCACGGCCACCACGCAGTCGTTCTCCCCCGCTTCCAGAAACTGGCTGGGGGACTCCACATCCTCCCAGGATACCCGGTGGATCCTGCTGACGCTATCGATCAGAAAGCCGTTGGCCATCTTGTTGAAGTCGGTGACGATCACCACCTTGTGGCTGGGGTCAGGGTTGGTCTTGATGCCGAGCCAGCCCGCCAGATCCACCAGCGGGATGAGACGATCCCGCAGGGAGAAGACCCCCACCATATGACGCTGGGCGTTGGGGTAATCTGTGGTCTCCGGCACTCGGATCACCTCGCGCACCTTGGCGACGTTGATCCCGTAATAAGCGGTTTTTTCACGCCCGTCCGGTAGCTGCTTCTTGAGGTGAAACTCGATGATCTCAAGCTCGTTGGTGCCACTTTCGGTCAGGATAGATTTACGCTCTTCCCCATCTTTGGACATCATGGTGACTCTCATTCTGGTTGCGCGGGCAGCAGACCGCTGCGGTTTTCCCTCAGTATAGGAATGGATTTCACCCAGCGGCTCGGATCTCGGCAAGATTGCAGCCTTAACCGCTTGATCCCGCAGGCTGGCGGGATCGTATCTGCCAATCAGGACAACATTGGCGAATGGTGAAATCCATCATGTACTCACAAGGAGCCTGAGATGAGTGAAGGCATCGTCGTGATTGGCGCTTCTGGCGGGATCGGGGCGGCTCTGGTAACACACTGGTTGGCGGCGGGGGGCGGGCCAGTGATTGCCATCAGCCGTCAGCCCGCACCTGCTGGCCTCTCATCGCCGGGTCTGCACTGGCTATGTTGTGATCACAGTGATGAGCAGATGACAGAAGTGGTGGCGCGCATCGCGGAGTTGGCACCGAGACCGCACAGGGTGGTGATCTGCAACGGCATCCTGCATCAGGGGGAGATCCAGCCGGAGAAGCGGCTCGAAGCACTCAATCTGGATGCCATGACCCGCCTCTACCAGACCAACGCCTTGGTGCCGCTGCGCTGGATCAGCCAGTTGTTACCGCTGTTTGGCCGCGAGCCTTGCACTCTGGCCGTTCTCAGCGCTCGTGTCGGCAGCATTGGCGACAACCGAGCGGGCGGCTGGTATGGCTATCGTGCATCCAAGGCAGCCCTCAACATGTTGCTCAGGTGTGCCGCCATCGAGCTGGCCCGGCGGGCCCCCGGCGTCAAATTGCTGGCTTTCCACCCCGGCACAGTGGATACCCAACTCTCTCGCCCGTTTCACGCCAATGTACCGCCAGGAAATGTGCAGAGTCCCGAGCTGGTAGCCGACCATCTGATTAACCTGATGAACCGGCTGCAACCGGATGGTGAACTGAGCTTTCTCGACTGGCAGGGCAAACCTATCGAGTGGTAGGGGAGATCAGGAGACGCGCCAGCAGCGCCCGCAAACTCTTGATCACGGCGGGCTTGCCAGCCAGTTGCAACCTCGCAGCCAGTCTTCCCCAGTCGGCATATTGCCAGATGGCTGCGATCAGCAGATAACGCTCTTCAGGAGTCAGTGAACCCAGCACAGCCAGATTGCGCGCCAGCCACAGCTGCAAGCTGGATTGGCTCAGTTCGAACGGCTTGTGATGCAGGGCAAAGCACTCAATCTCGTCATGCTCGAACTCGCCAAGCTCAGCCGAGGTGACGGTGCTGCCTTGCAAACATTGCCATACCAGCTCGGGATCCAATCCTTTCAGCTCGCCCGCCAGCAGGGTCGGCAACTGGCGTAAAAAACGCTGTTGCCACTGATCCAGCTCGGGCTCATGTTCGGGTTTCAGCGCCTTTAGCAGCAAGGCTGCGTGACAGCCGCTGGCGGCATCCCGTTGCAAACCGATGCGCAGCACCTCCAGCCCGGCCTTGCGCCAGAAGGGGAGCAGGTCGGCGCTGGCCGAAAAGGCCGAGCCGAGGTAGTCGATGCCAGTCTGGCGATAGTGCTCCTCAAGCTTGCCAAGCAGCAGCGAACCCAGTCCGTGCCGGTGCAGTTCGGGGTGGATGGCGATACGCATCACCCGGGCATAGCTGCGCCCCCCCGCAGTTTTAAAACCGGCGTGGGCCAGCAGCGACTGGGGCAGCAGATGGCCGCGCGGACGGCGGCGACCGGCCCATATCGCCTCGGCCAGCTCGGGATCTATCCCCCCTTCCCTCGCCACCAGCGCCACTCCCAGCAGGCTCGCATCCTGCTCCAGCAGATGGATGTCGAGATCCGGACTCTCAAGCAGGGATCTGAGATCGCTCGGCGTAGTCTGGTAGTGAGCCAGCACCAGCAGGCCGAACAGCTGGTTGAGCAACGCCTCGTCGCTCGCCAGCGCCTCCTGGCTGACCAGACGCCAGCTCGGGTTAGTCGGCGGCAAGGGAGCTGCCACTTCGGCATTGAGGCCGAGCAGGCGGAAAATCAGCGGCTCCAGCGGATCACGCTCACTCCAGCGAATGGGCTCAGAGAGGCGGATCTCCTGCCACTCCGGGGTCTGGCTATCGAGCACCCGCTTGAAGCGCAGGTGAAAACCGCGCCCCGTCCCCTCGTAACCGTGCTCGGTAGTGGCAAAGACGATGCGGCTGTGGCGGGCCAGCATGGCTTCAAGCAGCGGGGTCGGAATAGCGGCCGCTTCATCCACCAGCAGCAGATCGGGGTTAATTGCATCGTGCACCAGCCGATCCGGCGAGCAGTAGCTCAGCCCGGCCAACTGTTCCGGCGTGCAATCGAGCCCGCAAGCGGCGTGGGCAAACAGGGTCGCTACCGTTGCCTGCGAGGGGGCCGTCACCACTATGTTCAATCCGGGCTGCTGGCGCAGCAGTTCGGCGGCGGCCAGCCCCAGCAGCGCACTCTTGCCACGGCCGCGGTCGGCGCTCAGCACCAGCGGACGGCGGCGATGGCCGTGCAACACCTTGTGGATGGCGGGCAGTGCCCGTGTCTGATCGCAGCTCAGCCTGCGTTCGGGCCCAAGCGGTTGCCACGGCTGCGAGCAAACCGGCGGCTCCAGAGAGAGGGCTGGCTCACCTTCCAGCAACCGCACCAGTCGGGCGATAAAGCCGTGCCCGGCCCGACCCGCCTCCTCCGGCTGGGCCACCAGCCGGATCCGGTCAGGATCCGGCCATGAAGGCCACTGCGCTCTGGGCGGGGTCAGCAGCAGCAGCAAGCCACCGGCGCGCAGGGTGCCTGCCAGCGCCCCGAAGGCGTCGGGATGCAAGCCGCTGAAGGCGTTGAACACCAGCGTGTCGCACTCCTGACCGAGCCGCTGCAGCGCCTTGACGGCGGGTTGCGGGGCATAACTCTCGGGCCCGGCACCCAGCCAAAAGACGGTCTCGCCGAGCAGGGATTGGGCGCGGGCAATGCACTCGGCCTCCTCCCCCTCCAGCCAGATCAGTCGCCGCTCACCGGCGCGGGCCAGCGCCTCGCGCAGCAGGGTGACCTCTTGCTGTGTCATGAAGCTTGGCTGTCAGCCGGTTTGCGGGGCTCGAACATGCGATCTCCCATCTGATCGATAAAGGTGTGAGCCTTCTGCACCATGAAACGCTCGGCATCGGCCGGATTGACAAACAGATCGGAGCGGATGAAACGGTGAGTTTGCAACACGCCGTCCAGCTCCTTGGTGATGCGCCCCGCCAACCGATACTGGCCACCTTCGGCCATGGGTTCCGGATAGATGAGATAGCCGGCATATTCGGTGGGAGTGACTTCCGGCGCCTTGGTCGGCTCGCCCCCGAACAGGGCACTGAACAGTTTCTTGAGCATGGTGATCTCCTCTGGTTGCCAGCATTGTCCCCAAGGGGTTGCACAGTGGCAAGCAGGGGATCTTATTACCAATGGTTATTTGCACTACGAACCATTCTCATTTAGATTTCATCTCATTCCACAAGAGGTGACCATCATGTACGTCTGTTTGTGCCGCGGCATCACAGATACCCAGATCCGCAAAGCGGTGCAGTCAGGTAAAAGCGAATTCCGCCAGCTCAAGCAGTCGCTCGAGGTGGGCGCCCAATGTGGCAAATGCGTGCGCATGACCATGGAGATCATCGCCGCCGAACTCGACAAGATGGAGCAGGAGCAACCCGTGCTCTACTACGAAGTGGCCTGATCCGGACACCTCTTTTCTGATGCGACCCGCCAACAGGGTCACCCCTTTTCTCAGGCGAGCTGGCTCGCCAGACCTCTTATTGTCACTTTTCTGGACTAAGCTCTAACGATCGGAGCCTCAGGCACGAACCAAGGAGCACTGTCGATGAAAGGAGATCCCAAGATCATTGCCCACCTCAACAAGGTGCTGGCCAATGAGCTGATTGCCATCAACCAATACTTCCTGCATGCCCGCATCTACGATGACTGGGGCCTCAAGGCGCTCGGGCACAAGGAATATCACGAGTCCATCGATGAGATGAAACACGCCGACGAGCTGGTCAAGCGCGTGCTGTTTCTCGAAGGGCTGCCCAATTTGCAGGATCTGGGCAAGCTGCGCATCGGCGAGACCGTCGAAGAGATGTTGCGCTGCGACCTCTCGCTGGAGATGGATGCCATCCCCGACCTCAAGGTAGCCATCGCCTACGCCGAGTCGGTGCAGGACTACATCAGCCGCGACCTGTTCCAGGAGATCCTGGAAGATGAAGAGGAGCATGTGGACTGGCTGGAGACCCAGCTAGATCTTATCGATCGCATCGGGCTGGAGAACTACCAGCAGTCGCAACTGCACCACGGCTCCTGAGCCCGCAGGCCAGCAAATAAAGAGACCCGCCAGCGCGGGTCTCTTTATTTGGGCCGCCATATTTGAGTTGCATGACCCGAAAACTTTTCGACAGGATCACAGTTAATACGCCCGACACAGCATCTGTCATGGCTTTCGATTAGGATACGACTCTCTTCCAATAACAATGCTACGGACGATTTCCATGGAACAGATTGCACGCGAGATGGCGCCCCACAAACGGGTAGCACTGGTGGCTCACGACAACATGAAGACCCCTCTGCTGAACTGGGTGATGCGGCGCAAGGAGGAGCTCAAGCTCCACCATCTTTACGCCACCGGTACCACCGGCACCATGCTCGGCAAGAAGGCGCAGCTGCCCATCACCTGCCTCTTCTCCGGCCCCATGGGGGGTGACCAGCAGCTCGGCGCCCTGATCGCCGAAGGGAAGATCGACGTGCTGATCTTCTTCTGGGATCCCCTCAATGCGGTGCCGCACGATCCGGATGTGAAGGCGCTGCTCCGCCTCGCGGCAGTCTGGAACATCCCAGTCGCCACCAACGAGGCGACCGCCGATTTCATCATGGACAGCCCCCATATGCGGCAAGCGTTCAGCGTGCAGATCCCGGATTACGCCGGTTATCTGAAGGCGCGTACCGAGTGATCGGCTAACCCGTCATGCAAGAGGGCCGCAACAAGCGGCCCTCTTTATTAGGAAACAAACCGATGCCGGCTTATAGCGCGCGGGCGAGAATGCGCGCCACCCGATCCGGGTCGATATCCTGCTGCTCACCGAGCGCGGTGCGCCCCACCCGCTTGAGGTTGGAGCAGACCGCCGGAATGCAGCTTTCGCTGAGGCCATAGTCAGCCAGCCGGGTACCCAATCCCATCTTCTGGAAGAACTGCTCGGTGCGGATGATCGCCTCTTCGATGCGCAGGGCCTTGTCCTCACGGGTCGAATGCCACACCCGTTCGGCAAACTGGGCCAGCTTGTCCTGCTTCTGGCTCGCCCGCTCACGGAGCAGCGAAGGGAGCACCACCGCCAGACTCTGGCCGTGGTCGAGCCCGTAAAGCGCCGTCAGCTGATGACCGATGGCGTGAGAGGCCCAATCCTGCGGCACTCCGCAACCGATAAGGCCGTTGAGCGCCAAACTGGCCGCCCACATCAGATTGGCCCGCACCTGATAGTTGGTCGGCTCCGCCAGCGCCCTGGGGCCGTTCTCCACCAGCACCTGCAGCAAACCTTCCGCCAGCCGATCCTGTACCTCGCCTCCCACCGGAAAGGTGAGGTACTGCTCGGCAATATGGACGAAGGCGTCCACCACGCCATTGCCGGTCTGGCGCGGCGGCAGGCTGTAGGTGGTGGTCGGGTCGAGCACCGCAAATTGCGGCTGCACCAGCGGGCTTCTGAAGGAGATCTTCACATCCCCGCGGCTCACCACCGAGGTGGGATTGCTCTCGGAGCCGGTTGCCGGCAGGGTCAGCACGCAGCCCATCGGCAGCGCCTTGTGCACGCTCGCCTGCTTGCCGCAGATATCCCAGGGATCATCCCCCTCGTAGCAGGCGGCGGCTGCAACAAACTTGGTGCCATCCACTACCGAGCCGCCACCGACGGCTAGCAAGAAGTCGATGCGCTCGCGTTTCACCTGCGCCACCGCCTCCATCAACAGCTCGAATCTGGGGTTGGCGCCGATGCCGGAAAACTCCTGCCACGTCACCCCTTCCAGCGCCCGGGTCAACTGCTCATACACCCCGTTCTGCTTGATGCTGCCAGCGCCGTAGAGCACCAGCAGCCGGCTGCCGGGCGGGATCAGTTCGGGCAGGCTGGCGATCTGCCCCTCGCCGAAACAGATGCGGGTCGGATTGGCATATTGGAAGTTGTACACGGCGGACTCCTCGACTGGCTCAATGCGCGGACATTGTGCGCCTGTGGGGAGGTGAGGTCAAAAGAGGTGGCAGAAGCTTGCCCATCGGCGGTCGACACTGGCCCATCTGTGCCGACCGGGTAGATCTCAGAACAGCGGCAGGATCAGGCAGTTTTGGCCTCATCTTTGGATGAGCTCTTCTTGCCGGTCAGGCGATCCATCGCCTCCTTGAGCATCGCCTCTCGCTGCTCATTGAGCGGCTTGCTCTGCTCCGCCCGCTCTTCCGGGGTCAGCTTCTTGTTATCGGCAATAGCCTTGAGCTTGTCTTCTATCTCGTTGAATTTTTTGCGATCGAAGCCGAGAGCCTTGTCCACCAGCTGCTGCACCACGCCCCCCTTGTCGGAGCTCATATCCAGCGCCGGCGGCAGCTTGTTGTTCTTGGCCAGATGTTCGTAGGTCAGCACCTGCTGGGCCTGACCGGTCATGCGTTGGGTGGAGAGGCTGACCATCTCCTCCCAGCCACTACCCTGACCGCCGCTACTGGCACTGTTGAGGGTAGCGAGGGCGCGGTTGTTGGATGCGCTTTGGGCAAGCTGCTGGCTGTAGGGTTTGATATCCATGGGGGGGCTCCAATTCAGTGCGCATCTGCGGCAATGGGCACAGGCTGATCCGGTCACATGGGGCGTCAGGCCCCACCATTATCAATTAAACCAGCAAGTTACAGGCCAACTTGTCAGATAGTGCGAGATCCAGAGATATGGCGGATCTCACCACGTCCCCCACGCAAACTGACGTCAGAATCATGACTCATCTGCTGCCGGTTCACGCTGTTTTGGCACATTTCGCCGTCCGCGCACCACGACGCCAGAGAAAAGTCAGGAACCGCAGCTCGATCACAAAATAAACAACCACTCAGGAATACAATTTTGGCGCACATCACAACCAGCCAGCCGTTTCATGGATGATCTGTTCGCCAAACCAATAACAGGCAGACCAATCTGCCGAGCTCACTCCGCTGCCAGTTCGGAGTTGCAGCCTCCCCACACCTCATCCCCTCGTCTGACTCTCACTCACCGCAACCCTTCGGGTACACCTATGAAAAAACACACCTTGAGTCTTCTCTCAGCCACCCTGCTCACCCTGCTTGGCACCAGTGCCGACGCCTGTACCGGCCTTATTGTCGGCAAGGGAGCCAGCTTGGACGGCAGCGTAATGATCGCCAGAAACGAGGATTTTGGCGTCAACAACTGGAACAAGTACCTCGCCTTCCGGCCCGCGCAGCAGAACGAGGGCAAAGTCTGGAAACTGGGCAACGGGCTGGAAGTGCCGATGCCCAAAGCATTTTTCGCCTACTCCGCCATTCACGACTGGGATGCCACAACCAGCGACCCGGCAGGCAAATATTATGAAGAGCGCGGCATCAACGAGTTCAACGTCGCCATCTCGGCCACCACCAGTGCCGAGGTCAACGACAAGGCCCAGAAAGCCGATCCGCTGATCGAGAAGGGGGTCATCGAGGCCATCATCCCCACCCTGATCCTGCCGCAGGTCAAAACAGCCAAAGAGGGGGTCGAGCTGCTTGGACGCTATGTGGAGCAATATGGTGCCGGTGAGGGCAACAGCCTCTATCTGGCTGATGTGAACGAGGCCTGGCTGATGGAGATCGGCTCCGGCCACCACTGGATCGCGGTGCGGGTGCCGGACGACAGCTACGCCATGGTGGCCAACGGCCTGCGCATCCACGGCGTCAATCTCGACAGCGCCGATGTGCTGCACTCGCCTAAGCTGCTGGAATTTGTACGCGAACACAAACTGCTGGATAACGCCGACCCGAAAGATTTCAACTTCGCCAAGGCGTTCGGGGTGATTGCCGACCCCTACAACGTGGATCGGGAGTGGCTCGGCCAAAAAATGCTGACCGCCTCCCACAAACAGGCGACCCGGCAGGCGCAATATCCACTGTTTATGAAGCCGGATGCCCCCATCGCCGTGCCGGACGTGGCCAGGGTGCTGAGCGCCACCTATGACGGTACGCCGCTCGCGGGCAAGGCAGAGCGGCCGATCCGCGTCGATCGCCAGCTGGAATCCCACGTCATCCAGCTGCGCAAGGAGATGCCCAAAGAGCTGCAGGGGCTCATCTGGCAGAGCTACGGCGTGCTGGCCGAATCAGTGATGATGCCGCTCTACAGCACCCTGGAAAACTATCCCCTGCCCTATCGCACCGGCAGCGACAGCTACTCCGACGATTCCGCCTACTGGCAGTTCCGCAGCCTGACCGCGCTGGCCAGCGCCGATCCGGACAAATACCTGCCGCTGCTGCGAAACGTCTGGAGCAAGAAGAGCAACAAGCTCTACAAGGAGGTGGCCCTGCTCGACCAAAGCCTTAAGCAGGCCTATGCCAGCGACAAGGCCACCGCGCTCGGGCTGGCCGCCGACTACTCCTATGGCCAGTTGGAGCAGACCTATCAGATGGCCAAAACGCTGCGCTACAAGCTGATGACGGATCTCACCAAGCGCAGCGAGAAGAAGTATTCGCCGGAGGAGTTCAAGAAGATCATGAGCCTGTAATCGGCTCGCCAACGCAAAGAGGCTCCCAAGGGAGCCTCTTTTGTTTCAGCCAATGCAGCGATCAGCGGCGGCTGATATTGAGCGGGCCGAAGGTCTGGGCCACCGGCATGATCTCGATGCTGTTGATGTTGACGTGAGCCGGCTGCTGGCTGACCCAGAGCACGGTATTGGCGATATCTTCCGGCTGGATCGCCTCCACCCCCTGATAGACGGAGGCCGCCTTGGCATCGTCACCGTGGAAGCGCACGTTGGAGAACTCGGTGCCGCCGCACAGGCCCGGCTCCACGTTGGTGACACGGATGGCGGTGCCCGCCAGATCGGCACGCAGGTTGAGACTGAACTGCTTCACGAACGCCTTGGTGGCGCCGTAGACGTTGCCGCCCGGATAGGGGTAGGTGCCGGCGATGGAGCCGATATTGATGACGTGACCGCGATTGCGCGCCACCATGCCCGGCAGCAGCAATCGGGTGAGCAGGGTCAGACCGCTGATGTTGGTGGCGATCATCTGCTCCCAATCTTCCAGATCCGCCTTGTGGGCCGGCTCCAGCCCCAGCGCCAGACCGGCGTTGTTGACCAGCAGATCCACCTCGCTCCACTCGGCTGGCAGAGCGGCGATGGCGGCGCGGGTAGCCGCCTTGTCCTGCACATCGAATGCCAGCGGCAGGAACTGTTCGCCCAGCTCGTCGGCCAGCGCAGCCAGCCGCTCGGCACGGCGACCGGTACCGATCACCTTATACCCCGCCAGCACCAGCTGGCGGCTGATGGCTTCACCAAAACCGGACGAGGCGCCCGTTACCATTGCAATCATCTGAACCTCCATTATCTCAACCGATATTGTTATTTATGTTGTTGAAACCAATCTGATTTATTCATCGCTCAATTCATGTCCGGTCGCCTTGCGCCAGACAAATACCACCAGATGGAGCAGCAACAGGCCCGAGCCACCCAGCGCAAACAGCAGGCTGGTGAGGGCGTTGACCGAGGTGTCGGCGCCGCACCACCACCAGACTAGCCAGCCAATCAGGCCGATGACGAAGGTCTGGCCAGCGCAGACCGGACAGCGCCCCAGCTTGGCCCTGATGGCGGTGGCAAGACAGTTGTCGCAGCTCATCCTGCTCCTCGATTCTGCTCGTTCAACATGATCAGTTGGCCTGTGCAGAGGGCTTGCGCGCCTGAGTGCGAGCCAGCCTGCGCCGCTCACGCTCCTCGTCGCTCACCAGCGGCAGCACCAGCCGGTGGGCGTGCTGGTCGCGGCCATAGTAGTCCGCCAGCCGCTGCTGGGGACGAAATCCCAACCCCTGATAGAGCGCCAGCGCCTCTTCGTTGGCATCCCCCACTTCGAGGCGAATCGCCCCCCAGCCAGCGGCCTTGCCCTCGCAGATCACCTGCTCCAGCAGGCGGCGGGCCCAACCCAGACGACGCACCGTCCAGCGGATGGCCAGCGCCTGAATGACCAGCCGATCCCAGCCTCTGTGCTCCAGCAGGCAGAGATAGCCCATCAGCTGATGTTTCTCGTCCAGCAGCAACAGGGTGCGCCCCTTGGCGTGGGCCAGCAGATAGTGCCAGCGGCTGCGGCCAAAGGCGACTTCGGGAGGAAAACAGTAGCGTTCCAGATTAACGATGGCGCCCAGATCATCGGTTCGGGCCGCACGTACGGTCAACACGGGGAGTCCTTGTTCGGTTATTTATCCTCAGCACCAAAAATGCGACTTGTATCACAAGTTACCAAGGCGTCATATTAGGCACTGTAACCTCTTGTTTCCCCTCGCGCCATTGTCGTGCTTGTCGGTGCATCGAAGCCCACTGGGGATCCTGCCTGTTCAGGCAGTCTGATCTGTGGAGCCGAAAATATGAGTACCTATGTCATCGTCGAAGAGCTGGGCGACTGGCCTTGCCATGCCGATTATCTGCTGACCGCCCGCACCTATCTGCAACATGGCGTGCCGACCACCGGCGGCCGACCCCGCATCATCAACCTCTGCCGCAATCTGGAGCACCTGAGCGCAGGCTACTACTGCTCGCTGCTGGCCCAGGCCCGCGGCCACCACTGCCTGCCTGGTCTGCAAGCCATCAGCCGACTGCAACCCCAGCAGCCACCGGCCAAGCTGTGGCGCAAGGCGCAGGGATGGCTGGCCCAGCAGAGCGAGGATCGGATCCGGGTACGCGCCATCTTCGGCCAGTGTGAACAGAGCGAGCTGGCGGGGCTGGCCCGCTACTACTATGGCCTGAGCCAGCTACCGCTGCAGGAGCTGACCCTCAAGCGCGGCCGCCACGGCTGGTCGGTACGCCAGCAGCAGAGCCTGTCACCGCTGGCGCTGAGCCCAAGCGAGAAGGAGTTGATGCTGCACCACGCTCAGGCACTGGTGGGGACCGGTGATGAGGAGCAGGCGGCGCCGCTCTACCAGCTCGCCATTCTGGTCGACCCCGATGATGGCCGGGCCAGCAGTGACGGGCTGGCGCTGGAGCGCTTTATCCGGGCTGCCACCGCCCAGGGCATCCGGGCCGAGATCCTGCCACCGTCAGCCATAGAGCGGCTGCCGGAGTTCGACACCCTCTGGCTGCGTGCCGAAACCGCGGTCGGCCACTACACCTTCGAATTTGCCCATCGCGCCGAACAGCTCAAGATGCCGGTGATCGACAGCTCCCGCGCCATCCTCGCCTGCAGCAACAAACTCTATCTCTACGAGCTGATGGTGCGAAGCGGCGTGCCCATGCCGCCCACCATGGTGGTGACCCGCCGCGGCCGCCACCATGTGGACGAGCTGGTACAGCGGCTCGGCCTGCCGCTGATGGTGAAGGTGCCCGACGGCGCACAGGGGCGCGATCTCGCCATGGCCAGCGACGAGCAGCAGCTGGCCCGCCTGCTGGACGAGGGGCTGGGGAGATCCGCCCTGCTGCTGGTGCAGAGCCGGATCCCCGCCGAGTTCGACTGGCGCATCGGCTTTCTCGACGGCTCGCCGCTGTTCGCCTGCCGCCGCTACCGGCCCGAACCCGGCAACCGCATTCGCCGGCGCAAGCACCCCCTCGACATGAGCCGCATCGAGGCGCTGCCGCTTAACGAGGTGCCGGAGCGAGTACTGCAGACCGCTCGCCGCGCAGTGCATCAGCTCGGCAATGGCCTCTACGGGCTCGATTTGCGCCAGCAGGGGCGCGACTGCGTGCTGCTGGAGATCGTCGACAACCCCTGGATCCGCGGCGATATCGAAGACAAGGAGGCGCAGGATCTCTACGAGCGACTGGCCCGCGCCTTCCGCCAGCGGCTGGAAAACCGGGGCCAGAGCACCGCATAACCCCGCCATGACTTTGTCGCCCACAATGACAGAGAGGGCCCCGCGATGGGGCCCTCTCTCATATCAAAGCGTGCTGTGGCTGACTTATTGCAGACGCAGGAAACGCCCGCTCAAGGGCGGTATCTCCACCGTCACACTGCTGCCGCCAATGGCCAGACTCTCCCCGCTCTGCAGATCCACCAGCGCGCTGCCACTGCGCAGTTTGCCCGTAGGCAGGTTGTAGCTGAGCGCCGTGGTGGAGAGGTTGAGCAGGTAGACTATCTGCTCCCCCGCCGTCTGCTTGATGTCACCATAGAGACTGCCCTCGGCCACCAGTTTGACTCGCTCTCCCTGATAGAGGGCGGGGTGGGCGGCGCGCATCGCCAGCAGCTGGGCGAGCCACTCTTTCAACTCAGCCTGTTCGCTACCCGGCACAAAACCGGTGACAGCGGGCACCTTGCCGTCGCTGCGGGCCACATGATCGTCGCACAAGCCCTGCGCCGCACAGTCACCACCAACTTTGGCAGCAAAGCCCGGCACCTCATCGCCAAACTCCTCGCCATAGTAGAAGGTGATGGGGCCGGATCGGGCCGCCATAAAGCTGAAGGCCGCCTTGTGGCGCTGCCAGTACTCGGTCGATTTAAAGTTGCCGCGCTCCAGCAGATCGCCAAAACGCACCAGATCGTGGTTGCCCAGCATCAGATTCGGCATGGCGTGATTCGGGTAGTTCTCCACCTTGTTCCAGCTGGCATCGAGCACGCTGGCCCCCTGCCCGCCCTTGCCGGACTCCTCGACCGCCAGCGCCTGCAGGATGCCGTAGCGCAACGGGAAGTCAAAGGCCGAGGAGAGCGCCGGATTGTCACTGCTGCCGTAAGCCTGGGCGCGAATGTCGTCAGCCCCCTTCCACACCTCGCCCACCATGTAGCCGAGAGTGCCCCACTGCTGACCGGCGACCTTGCGCGCTGCGCTGGCCTGCTCCACCTCGCTGCGAATGGCGCGCCAATCATCCAGCCCAAGCTGATAGGCCTGATCGAGGCGCCAGCCGTCGATACCGTACTGCTCGACCCAGTAGCGGGCCACCTCCTTGAAGTAGGCGAGGCTCTCCGGCTTGCTGTAATCCACCAGTTGGCCGGGATAATCCGCACCGCCGCTGGTGAGGGCTGGCAGACGCCCCTCTGGCGAGGGCTTGCTCACCCCCACCTTGTTGACGTGGCCAAACACCCCGTCGAGGAAGACATAGAGGCCGCGCTGGTGCGCCCCATCCACCAGCTGTTTGAGCTTGGCATTGCTGCCAAAGTTGGGCTCCACGGTGAAAAAGTCGCAGGCGAAGTAGCCGGTGGCATCGAGCCTGTTATCACCGCCTTGCCCCGCGCAGGAGTCGAACACCGGGGTGAGCCAGATAGCGTTGACGTTGAGACTCTTGATGTGGTCGAGACTGTCGATGATCCCCTGCAGATCGCCGTTGTGCTGGGAGGGGCCATAGCCGACGCCGTAGTTGGCACTGCCGTCACCATCGGCAAACGACTCCACCATTACCTGATAGATGCGCAGGTTGCAGGCGGGTTGATCGTCGCCATAGCAGGCACGACTGGCCGTGGCGACCGGAGGGTGGGTGACCGGCGGATTGACGACGGGTGGAGCGCTCTCCCCACCTGAACTACCGCTGCCGCCGCAAGCCGCAAGTAACAGGGCGGCCCCGAGCAGGCCGCCATAGCGTAACGTTCCCTGTTTCATTGTTATGTTCCCGCTGTGAGAGCAGGCGTCTGATACGCCTGTTTTTCACCATGATAGCGATGCTCACACAGCGGTGTCTGTGACTGAAAACGTTATCTGACTCAACTGGTTAGAGCACACCGGCCGAGGCAAAACGGTAGTTGAGCGAGAGCCAGTAGGAACGACCCGGCTCGGGGATGCGGCCGCTCTGCTCGTAGCCCAGCCCGGCCTGACTGCTGTGCACCGACTTGGAGAGGTGCTCGTAGTAGAAGGTGTCGAACAGGTTGTCTACCCCGGCTGAGAGTTGCCACCCCTTGGCAAACTGCCAGGCACCGCTCAGGTTCATGGTGAAGAAGCCCGGGGTCTCGCCCTGATCCTGACCCGCAACGGTACCGGACCAGAGATCTACCCGATCCTGCGCCGCCACGGCGCGTCCCAGCAGGGTGAAGTTCAGCGCCTCATTTGGCTGCCAACCAAGGGCCAGCTTGCCATCGAGCGGTGGCATCTGGGCCAGCGGTTTGTTATCGCTCTGATTTTCGCCATAGACCACCGCCAGACCACCATCGAGACGCCACTGCTCGGCAAACTGCCAGCGCCCCTCCAACTCGCCACCCCGGGTCTGGGCATCGATATTGCGCACCTTGTTCGACTTGCTGTTGTAGAGCAGGTAGTCCTTGATATCGGCACTAAAGATAGAGAAGGTCAGGTCCAGCTCGCGGCTGCGCAAAGCCAGCCCCGCATCCCACTGACGGCTGCGCTCCGGGTTGAGGGTAAACGGGGTAGTGTCCTTGCTGCGCTCCCAGTAGTCCGGCGCACGCTCTGCCTGCCCCCAGGCCAGATAGCTGGACCAGCGTGGCGACCACTGATATTCGTAGCGGCCAACCCCGCTGTTAAGACTCAGGGTATCGCTGTAGAGGGTCTGTTCACCAGCGCCATAGCGGGTGGTCTCTACCCTATCCTGACGGTAACCGCCCTTGTAGCTGTGAGCCCCCTGCTGACGACCCAGTTCGGCGAAGCCGCCCTGCTGCTCGAAACGCAGGGTGCGCTGGCGATCCTTGGTGGCATAGTCGACCCCACTCCGACTGCGGTGCTGATCCCGGTTGCTGTCGAACCCGGCGGTCAGCAGCCAGTCTGCTGGCAAGGCGATGTCGTTGGCCCAGCGCCCGCCGGTATTGCGGCGATCCGGGTTGGAGAGCATCTTCATGCCGCTGTTTTGCCGCAGGCTGAAGTTGTCCATGATGTGGTCTATGTAGTTGTCCCACAGGGTCAGCTCGCTGCGCTGCCAGTGAGTGGTGATCTGCTCCTGCTTGAGCTTCAGCCCGAAGGATTCGCGATCAAACATGGGGCCATCCATGGTGCGATCCGCATAGGCGGCACGGGCATTGCTGCGCTCGGCGGTGAGTTCCAGCCAGGTGTGCTCCCCCGGAGTCCAGCCCAACTGGGCAGTGCCGTTCTCGCGGCGATAGAAGGATCGCACCTTGTTACCGTGGCCATCGCGGTAATCGTCGCTGTCGGAGTGGGTGAACTGACCGCGCAGATAACCATCGGTCGAACCCGCCGTCATATCCACCATCTGGTCATCACGGCCAAAGCTGCCATAAAGGGCCGAGGCATCGGCCTTGAGACCCGGTGCGGTGAACTCGGGTCTGTCCCGCTCAAACAGCACTGTTCCCGCCAGGGTGGCACCCTGCTCTAGGGATTGCGGCCCCTTCAGCACCCGGATCCGGTCAAAGGATTGGGGGAACACATAGGCGGTGGGCGGGTCCATCCGGCCGCCACACCCACCGGCCAGCATGCCGCCATCCATCTGCACGTTGAGACGGGACATCCCCATCCCCCGCAGCACAGGGTCGCCACCGAGCCCCCCTTTGCGCACCATGCTCATGCCGGTGACATTCTTCAAATAACCGGCGCCGTCGGCAGCGGGCATGGGGGAACCGGGCTTCTTGGGATCCAGTGTCACTTCAAGTGTGCTGGCCGGGCGGGTTGCCACCACCACCATGGGATCCAGCTGTTGCACCGGTTCCTGACCGGCAGCGCCGTGACAGGCGAGCCCGCCCACCAGCAGGGCAAGGGGTGTGCGCATATGACAAGCCATACATTTTCCTTATGTATCTGTTTGTTTTGTTATTTTCATTCAACCAGCCAAACCTTTCAGCAAGGGAAAGGTTTGCCGTCAGGCCGCAAAAAAGGCCTGCGGCGCGAAAGCGGCAAGCCTCTGTCAGATGAAGCGAAGGCAAGTTGGCAAAATGTTGCGCAGGTTTTACCCAAGTTGGCTCAGAAAGGCAAACGGGCAAACATTCCAGTAACAGGAATCTGGCGTTGGCTCACAAAAAATGGGGATTAGCTGAAGGCCTCCCGCTCATCGATGGGAGAGATAAGGTGATAGACCTCATGAGCGGATAGCGTGCAGCCAACAGGCCACTCCAGCTGGTGGTGACGGTTGATGAAGACCCGGGCGCAGTGACGCTCGCTCTCCAGCTTTGCAAACAGCGGCTGGGTTCGCCAGGGGGTCAGATCCAGCACCCCCGTGGTGCCATCCGATAACACCAGAAACAGGCGCCATCCCCGCACATACTCGACATCGATAAAGACCGGCATCCCTTCGGCTCCGATTGAGATAATTCGCGGCAATTATAAACACCGGTTCCCCATCCATACACGCTGTGGCTCACATTTTATCCAGCAGATTATGCTGTGCTCATTAGTGGCGCGACATCACATTTTTAGATGATAAATGTGTTAATGCCGACTTTTAACAAACTTGAATGCAACCTTAACCAATTCGATCTGTCATAACCTCACAACAACTAAAAAAACGTCTGTGGACAGACGTTTACAGTCTCATTCAGGAACAAACATGACAGACCTAAAACAGCGACTCGGCCCGTTTTGGCCCTTCGCCGTCTTCTGCGCGCTCGCGCTTTTCTCTCTCTCTTTCAGCCGAATCGCCCTCGGTCTCTGGCAACTGGAACGGGTGGATGCCGTGGCCGGTTGGCAGGAGATGCTGCTGCAAGGGATCCGGGTCGACTTTGCGACCCTCTGCTGGGTCTGGGGTGTCCCCGCCATGCTCACTCTGCTGCTGGCAGGCCGACATGCCATCGGCCGGGGCTGGCTGCAACTGATGCGAGTGTGGCTGACCGTCGGACTCTGGCTGATGCTGTTCCTCGAGATCTCCACCCCCTCGTTTGTCACCGAGTATGGCGTGCGCCCCAACCGCCTCTATGTGGAGTACCTCATCTATCCGAAAGAGGTATTCGCCATGCTGTGGGCGGGCCGCAAAGCCGAGCTGCTGCTGGCGTTACTCTTCAGTGGCGCCGCGCTGACCAGCAGTTGGTGGCTGAGCGGCCGTCTGGTGCGTGGCCTCAGCTTCCCGCGCTGGTATCTGCGTACGGCCTTCGCCCTGCTCATTCTGGCCATAGGTTTTCTCGGTGCCCGCTCCAGTCTCGGCCACCGCGCCCTGAACCCGGCCATGGTCGCCTTTGCCGAGGATCCGCTGGTCAACTCGCTCACCGTCAACTCCGCCTACTCCCTCTTCTTTGCCATCAAACAGATGGGCGCCGAGGAGGATGCCGGCCAGTTTTACGGCGAGATGACCCCTCAGAAGGTGCTCGAAGTCATGCGCAAGGAGAGTGGCCGTCCGGCCAGTGATTTCAACTCTGATCTGCTGCCTAGCCAGACCTTCAACGAGGCGAGCTTCCAGGGTAAACCGAAGAATCTGGTGATCCTGCTGCAGGAGAGCCTGGGCGCCCAATTTGTCGGCTCCCTCGGCGGCCTGCCGCTTACCCCCAACATCGACGCCCTGTCGCAGCAGGGCTGGGCCTTCGAGCAGCTCTACGCCACCGGCACCCGCTCGGTGCGCGGTATCGAGGCAGTACTGACCGGCTTCACGCCGACCCCGGCACAGGCGGTGGTCAAACTCGGCAAGAGCCAGACCAACTTCTTTACCATCGCGGATCTGCTCAAACAGCGGGGTTACGACACCAGCTTTATTTATGGCGGCGAGAGTCACTTCGACAACATGCGCAGCTTTTTCCTCGGCAACGGCTTCACCACCATCGTCGAGCAGAAGGATTTCGACAATCCGGTGTTCAAGGGCTCATGGGGCGCCTCCGACGAGGATCTGATGGTCAAGGCCGACGAGACCTTCAAGGCGCTGCACAAGGAGGGCAAACCCTTCTTCAGTCTGGTGTTCAGCTCCAGCAACCACGATCCGTTCGAATTCCCGGACAACCGCATCGAACTCTTCGAGCAACCCAAGCAGACCCGCAACAACACGGCCAAGTATGCGGATTACGCCATCGGCGAGTTCTTCAAGAGGGCGAAACAGTCCGAATACTGGAAGGATACCCTGTTCCTGGTCATCGCCGACCACGACAGCCGGGTTGCTGGCGCCAGTCTGGTGCCTATCCCCCGCTTCCATATTCCGGGGGTTATCGTGGGCGACGGCATAGTGCCGAGAAAAGATCCGCGCGTCGTCAGCCAGATCGACATGGCGCCGACCCTGCTCTCACTGATGGGGATCAGTGCCGACTACCCCATGCTTGGCAAGGATCTGACCCGCATGCCTGCCGACTGGCCGGGTCGGGCCATCATGCAGTACGACAAGAACTTCGCCCTGATGCGCGGCAAGGATGTGGTGATACTGCAACCGGAGCGCGCGGCAGAAGGCTATGTCTACGATGGTGCCAGCGAGAAGCTGACCCTGGCGGCGCAGCCGGACGCCTTGAAGGAAGATGCGCTTGGTCTTGCCCTGTGGGGCAGCATGGCCTATCAGAAGAGTCTCTATCAGACGGCCAAGGATGAACGCACCGCCGCCAATTGAGCCAACTGTGCTGATTCAGCCGATAGCAGAATGGAAAAAACCGCCAGCAGGCGGTTTTTTCCATCTATTCATACCGTCGGCCCACAGGCCGTTATGGCTGGGGAAAGCAGGGCAGGGAGCGGCTGAACTTGTGCTCGAATACCAGCGAGGTTTCGAGGTGCACCACCTCCTCGCGGGAGGTGAAGTGATCAAAGACGAAGTTGCGCAGGTGCTCGGTATCGGAGACACACAGGTGCACCAGAAAATCATCCTTGCCCCCCATGTGGAACAGACTGATCACTTCGGGCAGCGCCAGAATGGCATCGCGGAAGGCATCGATGATCTGGCGGCTGTGGCGGGCCAGCTGCAGGGAGACCATTGCCTGAATGTGACCACCGAGGGCCTGATAATCCACTTCGCAGTGCGCGCCCTTGAGCACGCCATCCTGCTGCAACTTGCGCACCCTCTCCAGACAGGTGGAGGGGGCAACGCCCACCAGCGCGGCCAGATCCTTGTTGGTCATGCCCGCATCCCGAAACAGATGGGCCAGGATATCCAAATCCAGTTGATCCAGGTTTCTCATCTTAACTCCTTGAACCGCTCAATTTTTTAGACTCTGCCCGTAAACCGGGGCAAACACAACGGCCATTGACATCCCCCCTGCCCCGCCTATCCTTGGCGCCATTCACCGGCCGCAACCCTGCGGCCACCACGCGAGGATCCGCCATGCACCCGTATCACCCCTTCTGGAGCCTTGAGGTTCCCCGTGTCGACGGTCAGCTGCTGCTGACCCCCTGCCCCGGCACCCAGCAGGTGCCGCTGACCCTGGCGCTCGATCAACTGCGGTTGGCCGGTGCCCACGGAGTGGTGACCCTGATGACAAGCGCCGAGTTGATCCGACTCGAACTGGCGCAGCTCGGCCAGCAGGTCAAGCACGAAGGAATGCGCTGGTTCCATCTGCCCATCGAGGATGATCTGGCCCCCGATGCCGACTTCGAGGCTGCCTGGCAACAGGCGCTGCCACAGCTGCGCGAGCTGCTGGGAGATGGCAAACATCTGGTCATCCACTGCAAAGGGGGCAGCGGTCGTACCGGTCTGGTCGCCGCCGCGCTGCTGATGACCCTTGGCCAGCCACAGCAAGAGGCAATGGCCGCCATCAAGGCCCACAGACCCAAGGCGTTTACCCTGGCCTGCCACCGCCAGTGGCTCGACCAGCTGGCCGAGCGGCTGGCCGAGCGGCTGGCGCAGGGCGACTGACTACTTGCCTCCCTGGTCGTAGGTAAAGACCTTGCCGATATCCTCCACCCGATAGCTGGTGAGCTGATAGACGTAGTAGTTGAGCCAGTTGGCAAACAGCAGATGACCATGGCTGCGCCAGCTGGCGCGCGGGGTCTGGCCCGGATCGTTATTCGGGTAGTAGTTGACCGGAATGGCCGGGTCGAGCCCCGCCGCCAGATCCCGCTGGTACTCCCCGTCCAGCGTCAGGGCATCGTACTCCGGGTGCCCGGTGACAAACACCTGACGACAATCCTTGGTCGCCGCCAGATAGACCCCCGCCTCTTCTGACTCGGCAAAAATCTGCAAGTCGGTCTGGGCACGGATCAGATCGCCATCAAACGCCGCGTAACGGGAGTGGGGGGCGACAAACTCGTCATCGAAACCGCGCAGCAGCGGCTCGTGCTCATCGAGGCGATGATGATGATACACACCGGAGAGCTTCTCGCCGTGGGTCTGTTTCTCCATGCCATACAAAGCTTTCAGCGCCGCCTGTACCGCCCAGCAGAGGAACAGGGTAGAGGTGACATGCTGATGGGACCACTCGATGATCTCGACGATGCGCGGCCAGTAGACCACCTCCTCGAACTCCACCAGCCCGAGCGGCGCCCCTGTGATGATCATGCCGTCGTAGTTGTTGCCACGCACCTGCTCGAAGTCGTGATAGAAGTTCTCCAGATGCGCCTGCGGCGTGTTCTTTGACTCCCTGTCATCGATGCGCAGCAGATCCACATCCACCTGCAGCGGCGAGTTGGAGAGCATCCGCATCAGCTGGATCTCGGTCTCAATCTTCTTTGGCATCAGGTTGAGGATGAGCACCCGCAGCGGGCGGATGTTCTGGGTGACGGCCCGGGATTCCGTCATCACGAAGATGTTCTCCTGCCCCAGCACTTCGGCGGCGGGTAACTGATCCGGGATCTTGATCGGCATGCTTACTCCCTGTACTGCATCGGTAAATATGTCTGGACATCCAGAAGCCTATAATAAAGCTCCAGCCCTGTCATCAGATACCTTTTGTATTCACCCCCGCCTTTGACTAGCATACGGCTCAGTGTGTCTCCTGCTTCCAAGATAATGACCGGTATCAAGATTTCCGTAGATCGACTGCAAGTCGGCAACTATGTATCCCTGCCACTGGGGTGGCGCGAACACCCGTTCCTGTTTTCCAGCTTCAAGATCAAAAGTGAAGAAGAGATCGAGCTGATCCGCCGTCTCGGCCTGAAACTGGTCACCATCATTCCCGACAAGAGCGACGTTCCGCCCAAGCCCCTCAATCAGGTACAGCCTCAGCAACAAGAGAGCGCAGACGCCGCCCAGCGTCAGGCCCAGATGCAGCAGGAGAAGGATCGCCGCATTGAGCAGTTGCAACTCTATCGCCGCAACCTGCAGCAGTGCGAGAAACAGTTCCAGCAGTCGCTGGCCCAGGTGCGCAGCGTGATGAGCAAGATCCAGTCCCGCCCCCTCAATGCCATCGGCGAGGCGCAGGAGCTGGTCAACGCCATGACAGAACAACTGCTCTCGGTGGACGAGATGGTGCTCCATCTGGTCTCCGACAGCGAGGATGGCAACAACCTCTACTTCCACTCCCTCAATGTGAGTGTGCTCAGCATGCTGCTGGCCAAGGAGTGTTGCATGACGGCCGACGAGATCCGTCAGGTCGGCATGGGAGCGCTGTTCCACGATATCGGCAAGTTGAAGATCCCGAGCCAGATCCTGCGCAAGACCGAGCCGCTGACCAAGCCGGAGCAGAACCTGATGGCCCAGCACCCGCGCTACGGACTGGATCTGCTCAATCTGGCCAAGGATTTCCCGGCCGAGGCGAAGGGGATCGTGCTCCATCACCACGAATATCTCGATGGCAGCGGGCCGGAAGGGCTCAAGGGTGGCCAGCTCGATCCGCTGACCCAGATGGTGTCGCTGATCAACGAGTACGATAACCTCTGCCACATGCAGGCCAAGGTGCCCTACTCGGCCCTGAGCGGCCTCTACAAGCAGCGCAAGGCGCAGTTCAATCCGGAGTACCTCAGCATGCTGATCCGGTTGATGGGGATCTATCCCCCCGGCAGCGTGGTGCAACTCTCCAACGGTCAGGTGGGGCTGGTGATGTCGGTCAACGCTTCCCGCCTGCTCTACCCCTCGGTGCTGGTCTACGATCCGCGCATTCCCCGTCAGGAAGCGGCCATCATCGACCTGCAGCAAGCCGAACTGTCGATCGCCAAGGTGATCCACCCCAAACGGCTGCCGCCCGCCGTGTTCGAGTACCTCAATCCGCGTACCCGGATCAGCTACTACTTCGAGCACAACAAAGCCTGATTGTGTTGGCCCGAGGCCAACCGTTGCCAACCGTTTAATCCAAGGAGCCTGCCATGCGTATCGAGATCATCAGTACCGGAGACGAAATAGTGACGGGTCTGGTGGTGGATACCAATGCAGCCTGGCTCAGCGCTCTGCTGCTGGAACAGGGGTGGCAGGTGCGCCGTCGCCTGACGGTGGGTGACAACCTCGCCGACCTGAAAACGGTGCTGCAAGAGAGTGCCAGCCGCGCCGAGGTGGTGCTGGTGTGTGGCGGGCTCGGGCCCACCGCCGACGACCTGACCGCTCAGGCCGCCGCCGAGGCCTTTGACCAACCGCTCACCCTCTTCCCCGACTGGCTCGCTGCCATCGAAGCGCGCTACGCCAGCCGTGGCCGCCCCATGGCACAAAGCAATGCCAAACAGGCATGGCTGCCACAGGGGGGCGAAATCCTCGACAACCCGGTTGGCACCGCCTGCGGCTTTGTGGTGCGAAGTGGCCAGAGCCAGCTCTTCTTCACCCCGGGCGTGCCGTTCGAGTTCAAACAGATGGTGCGCGAGCAAATTCTGCCGCGCCTCAAACAGCTGGCTGGGTTACAGATCGGTACCGAGCTGCGTCGCTTTTACACCTTCGGCATCTCGGAATCAGCCCTCAGCGATATGCTGGATGCCGAACCCTGGCCCATGGGTATCGAGCTGGGTTACCGCTCCTCCATGCCCCTTATCGAGCTGAAACTGATCGGCCACGGCGCCAGTGCCGCTGATATGGAGAGTGCAGAGCGCCGACTGCTGGATACGATCCGCCCCTGGCTGGTTGGCAGCGGAGATACGGAACCGGCGCAGCAGATCCTGGCGCTGCTGCAAGGCAAACCGCTGGCTCTGCTGGAGGGGGAGAGTGGCGGTGCGCTGCTGGCGCTTTGTCACGGCCATCCCCGGCTGGAGGCCAACTTCAGTACGCAACTGGCCGATGAGCTGGCGCAACTGCCGACCGCCGATGCGGGCCTGCAACTGACCATAGGGCGAGAGGGCACAGAGGGGGTGCCACTGCTGCTCAGCGCCGATGGCATGCACATCGGTCAGACGGTCAAGGTCAGCCACCCCGACCCGGAGAGCCGCCGCAAGATCCTCGCCTTTGCCGCCCTCGACATGCTGCGCCGCCATATGCTGGGTGAGCCGGTACTCGGCGATTACCTCACCCTGGCCAGAACAGCCCAGCGCAGCTGATAACTACCGCCCCTGCCAGCGACCCTATGTTGCTGGCGCTGCGATCCGACTTTTCACGCCATTGCCAAACAGCACCCATATTTATCCGGCCGCCATCACCGATTTAACTTCAATTCATTGACCATTCAGAGGAAATATCTGAATACTGCCCACTCTCAGGGTTGGTGACTCGCTTTATTAATCATTGAGAGATTAAATGACAGTAGAGGAGCGAGCCGATCGTTCTGTTCTCATCCAGCAAGGAGATGCGGTGTTAAGCAAAGAGTGGTTGCTGCTATCAAGCGATATGGAACTGGTCTGCCTGCGGATTGCCGCCGGTCTCACCAAACCTGTCACGGAACAGGATGTGCAGGCTCTGCTGCTCGCTTCCAACTGTCGCCGCTATCAGCCGCTGCCCGAGGGGATCAAACAGGCTATCAGCCTGCTTAATACCCTGCTCACCAACCCTGCCGCCCCCGTCCCCGCCAGCCCCATCCCTGTCGGCAAGCGTCAGGATGCCCGACTCGCCGTAATAGTGGAGAAGGATCGCATGAGTGCCATCGCCCAGATCACTGCCGACTGGGGAGGCAAGTATGTGACGCTGGAACAGCTGAAAGAGGCGATCGCCATCAGCGAAATCAAACAGGGGGTGAGTGAGCAACTGCTCACCGCTGCCATCCAGTCGGCCAAGGAGGCCGCCCCCGGCAGTCAGCTCAAGCTGGTGATTGCCAACGGCCAGCCAGCCGTCAATGGTCAGGACACTCGCTATGAGCGGCTGGTGGAGACCCCGGCCGAACGGATCCTCAAACCGCAGGAGCTGGGTCATGGCAAAGTCGACCTGCGGGATCTCGGCTCCATCGTCACCGTCAAGGCAGGCGCTCCGCTGATGCGCCGCCATCCAGCCACCGTCGGGGTGCCCGGTTTTACCGTGACCGGTCAGGATCTGCCCGCCAAAGATGGCAAAGACAGCCCGATGAGTGCTGGCGAGGGCACCTTCATCTCCCCCGACGATCCCGACCTGCTGATTGCCGGTCGGGCTGGCCTGCCCTGTCAGGAAAAAGCAGGCATGAAGGTGGACGAGGTGCTCAGCGTCAAACAGGTGGATGCCCGCCACGGCCACATTGATTTTGAAGGGGGCTTAATCGTCAGCGGCGACGTCAACCCGGGCATGAAGATCAAGGTCAGCGGTGACATCGTCATCGGCGGCTTTATCGAAGGGGGCTGGATCGAAGCCGGGGGCAGCATCACGGTACGCCACGGCATCATTGGCCGCCGCAACGAGCAGGGGGAGTACCTTTGCCAACTCAATGCGCAGGGGGAGATCCACGCCAGCTACGCCCAGTATGCCCAGCTGGAAGCGGGGGGGGATATCCAGATCCAGAGCCAGCTCAGCCACTGCTACTCCCGCAGCGGACAAGACATCAAGGTGGGCGATAGCAACATGCGCAAAGGCACTCTGCTGGGGGGCACCAGCATTGCCAATCGCCTGATCATGGCCCCCAGCCTGGGGGCCGAGGCAGCCAACCATACCCGGCTGCAGATCCTTGGCGGCTACTTCACCCACAAGGAGCAGGAACACCAGCTCAAGCTGCGCCAGCAGGCGTGTCAGGCCCAGCTGGAGAAAATCAAGGAGCTGGTCATGAAGTTGCTGCAACTGCCCGGCGACAAGCGCAATCCGGATACCCTGCGCAAGCTCAAACCGATCCGGGACCATCAGCTGGCCGAACTGGCCCAGCTCGATGAGCAGCTCACCGCCAACCAGGAGGAGCTGCGAAACTTGATGGCTCAGATGGAGGTCATTGCCACCCAGCACCTCTACTCCGGCATCGAGGTCGAGATGGCCAGCTTCAAACGCAAGGTTACCATTACCCGAGGCCCTACCCGTCTGACCATCCATGATGAAACCCTGGAGATGACCCCTTACGAGGGACACAAATAGCTCAACCGGCACGGCCCCATCGCTGAACCGGTCGTGATCCCGCCGCCGATTTTCGCTACACTCGCCACTTCCTTGGCCCCACCGGGCGGGCCACCCAGACTCAGGTAGTGAGAGATGTACAAGCTGATCGCATTGGATATGGATGGCACCCTGCTCAACCCGCAGGGCCAGATTACTCCCCGCACCCACGCCGCCATCAGTGCCGCGCGCGCTAAAGGGGTAACCGTAGTACTGGCCTCCGGCCGCCCGCTGGAAGGGATGAGTCGCTATCTGGAAGAGCTCGGCCTCACCACAGAGCATGACTACGTCATCTGCTACAACGGCGCTCTGGTGCAACAAGTGGCCGATCAGCGCATCATCCGCAGCCAGCTGCTGACCGGCAGTGACGCCAGCGCCGTCGCCAAACTGGCTGACGAGCTGGAGGTGAACGTCCACGGTTTCTCGGTGACCCGTGGCCTGATCAGTCCCCGTGTCAGCACCTACACCGAGCACGAATCCCGCCTGATCGGCATGCCGATCAATCTGATCGACTTCGCCACCCTGCCTGCCGACGAGCAGATCATGAAGGTGATGATGATCGACGAGCCGCCCCAGCTCTCCCGCGCCATCGAGCGACTGCCTGCAGAGCTCTATGAACGCTATACCGTGGTACAGAGCGCCCCCTTCTTCCTCGAGTTCATGAACAAGCAGAGCAACAAGGGAACAGGCGTGGCCGCGCTGGCCGAGCACCTGGGCCTGACCGCCGATCAGGTGATCTGCGTCGGGGATGCGGGCAACGATCGCCACATGATCGAATACGCAGGCCTCGGGGTTGCGATGGGCAATGCCACCGACGAGATCAAGGCGCTCGCCCAGCACACCACTGCCCGCAACGATGAAGATGGCGTAGCTCAGGTGATCGAGCAGTTCGTACTGAACGCCTGATCGCAATCGAGCGCTGCTGCGTCCGATAAGGAAATAAAAACGGGGAGGCTGTCAGCCTCCCCGTTTTTTCTGGTTAGTTATCTGCGTGATGAGCGTTAATTCGCTCGCATCACTGGTTCGCCAGACACTGGGTATGGGAACCCGGTTGCAGGTAAGGCGTCAGCAGGGGAGCCATCCCCTTGAGCACCTGCACCGGCAACGCCGAGGTGAAACGGAACTTGTCAGACTGGCTACCCGGTACATAGGCGGTCAGGGTACCGAAGTGATCCTCACCCAGATAGAAAACGAAGGTCGCGGTGCGGTTGCGCGCCAGTGAGCTGGTCACGTTGCCATAACGACCCACGGTTTCAATCCGGTTATCCCCGGTTCCGGTCTTGCCCCCCATCTGCAGCACAGTGCCATCCGGCAGGGTAAAGGCACCGGCGATACGTCTTGCCGTGCCCCCTTCAACCACCTTGGAGAGCGCACTGCGCAGGGCGGCCGCCACCTCTGCTGGCATCACCCGGGTACCCTCGGTGTGCTGCGGCTCAAACTCGGTCTCGAAGGGCGTCCCCTTGGCAAACGAGAGGTGCTCGATACGCAAAGTTGGCGAGCGGACACCGCCATTCTGGATAATCCCCATCAGCTCGGCCAGTGCAGCCGGACGATCGCCGGAGCTACCCAACGCGGTCGCCAGCGAAGGCACCAGATGGTCGAACGGATAACCCAGCTTGGCCCAGCGCTGATGGATATCGAGGAAGGCTTCAACCTCCAGCATGGTGCGGATCCGGCTGTCACGGGCACTGCGATGACGGGTCTTGAACAGCCAGCTGTAAACCTCTTGCCGCTCGTCACGACTGGCCGCCACCGCGTCGGCAAAGGTCGCCTTGTCGAACTCCTTGAGATAGGCCAGCAGCCACAGCTCCAGCGGGTGCACCCGGGCGATGTAGCCCTGATCCGGCAGTGAATACTTGCCCGGGCCATAGCTCACATAGAGCTGATTGACCCGCTTCGCACTCAGCTTCTCCCGCGGCAACCGCTCCGCCAGGAAGGCAGCAAATGCGGCTTCGCTGGCTTCCGGCATCAGGTAGCGGTGAACCGCCGCCAGACGTACCGCACTCGGCTTGAGACCGTCGAGGAAGGTATCGAGCTGCTCCTCGGGAGTCTTGCCGCGATATTTGCGCCAGAAGCGCAGCAGATAGGTCTGCCCCTCTTTGTCGGCAAATTTAGCCAGATACTCCTGACGACGGGGATCCTTGTCATCCTTCAGCAACTGGGCACGGTTGCCCTCCTTGTAGAGGCTGTAGCGCACGATATCGCGCATCAGCCGCACAAAGGGCAAGTTAATCGACTCACGCAGAGAGTCACGCAACGTCGGAATACGATTGTTATCCTCGCGGCGGAAGTTGTTGAAGGTGTGCATGCCGCCACCGGTAAAGAACCCTTCGTTGGGGCTGGCGGAGTATTTGCGATCCAGCGCCGCTTCCAGCATTACAGGCAGGCTCTTGTCCTGAGCAGTCATCAGATAGGAGATGGCCCAGCGGCTGAGGTTGTCCTGAGAGACGGCAGCCAGCTTGCGCAGATTCTCGACCGGCATCCCGGCATAGTTGTCGTGCAGCTCGGCCACGATCTCCAGATAGGTAGTCAGCACCCGCAACTTGGCGGTTGAGCCCAACTCCAGCTTGGAGCCTTCATTGATATCAAACGGCTGATCGGTGTTGTCGGTCTGTACCCGCACCTTGAACCCTTCCGGCGATTTCTCGAACAGGGTGAAGCTGTAGCGCACATCGCCCGTCTTCTCCGGCGAGAGCAAGCGCTCACCAAACAGTCCCACCTGAGCGGCAAACGTCGGGTCGGCCAGCTGTTGCAGATAACGGGAGATTTCGTTCTGCAACGGCATGTTGAGGCTGGTATCGGCGGTCAGATCCATCCGGTCGAGGTCATAGAGCTGCACCCCGAGCTGACGGCTCAGGCGAGTACGGGCAACCTGCAACCCCTTGTTATTGTTCACCCGGGTGATAGCCGGGGACTGCAGGAAATCACGGAACGTAATCTTGGCCTTGAGCGCCGCCTCCATCAGAGGTGGCGTGATCATTCCCTCCTGCACAAACAGGCGCAGGTAGCTGTCGGTCAGGGTAGCCAGCGCCTCTCGCCCCTGAGCCAGATAGTAAGAGGGACGGCGGTGCGCAATCATCAGCGAGACCACCTGACGCAGGGCAAGCCCCTGTTCGGCCAGCGGTGCGTTCTGGTTGCGGGCGGGGTCCAGCAGACGGTTCACGTCATCGACATTGGCACCAAACCAGACCCAGAGGCCATCTCCCAGACCATGCACTTCACCATATCCTGGCGCAGCCGAGAGCGGCACCGAGTTGAGATAGGCCCAGGCGACCAGTTTGCGCGCTTCGAGGGTTTCCGGCCCGAGACGATAGGCCCGCACGCTGGCAGAGGCCATCTGACGGATCTTCTCGGTCGGCGACAGGGTCAGGCCATCCGGCGAGTGGCGATACTTCTCCACCTGGGTCGCCAGGGTACTGCCACCGGCAGATTGATCCTGCATATCGAGCGCCTTGCCCACTTGAGAGAGCGCGGCCTTGGCAAAACGGGGCCAATCGACCGCCGGGTTGGCCAACGGCTCTTCGTTGCTCAGCAGATCGCGGTTCTCGATAAAGAGCAGCGACTGGATGACGAGCGGTGGAATGGAGTCAAAATCCGGATAGTGATGGGTCGGATACTTGAATTGATAGAAGGGCTCGGCGCGGCAATCGTGCAGCGTCAGTCCGGCCTGCACCTTCTCGGTATAGGGCACGAAGAAGCCACGACTGGCGTAGTCATAGAGCGCGTCGGAGAAATGCACCTGCTTGCTGACTTCATAGCCCCGCTGCAGCAGGCGCTCCTGCATCATCGGCAGTTGCACATAGCCGAGCCGCTTGTCGAACGGGCCATCCTCAGGGAAAGCGATCTGCTTGCTCTGGCCTGGCTCGACCTGATAGGTGAGCTTGGCGGCATAGCGGGAGATCTCCTGAGATTGCAGCTTCGAGGTTTTCATCTCATAGCCAACCAGAGCGATCACCGCCCCCAGGCACAATAAAAAGAGAAAACAGAACAGCCAACGCCACCAGGGACGACGCTTACGCTTTGGGTTCCCGTCCGAGGTCTGGACAGATGAATCTTGAGATGCCACTTGTGTCAAATCCGTCTGTTCTGATGCGCCCATATCAGCCCCACCATGGTTGCGCAATTTATTGTGTTTCACTCAAGCTTAGTCTTTTCAAGTCAATGGCTTGAAACTATTGACCGCTTTGTGGTGATGGTAACAGGGCAATTCTAAAAAGGGGAGCCGATTGTTGCAGGAGTGGCAGAGATCCGAGCTGATAACAAAACACCGGCCAGTGGCCGGTGTCTCTTAAGCGAAAGCTGAACGCTTATTTGTGAGAGCTCATGCCCTTCAGTTTGGTGCTCAGCTCTTTACGCTCTTTGGAGAGCTCGGCGTTCTTGATGATGTGATCATCCACGCGTTCTTCATAGTCGGCACGCATGTTGGCAATGATCGCCTGCACATCATCAATGCTCATGCCCGGCTTGATGTAGTCGCTCAGGTTGTCGAGCAGCAGCACGCGCTTCTGGTTGTCACGGATCTTCTTCTCGTTATCCGCAATTTCACGCTTGAGTTTGTTCTGGCGACGGGACATACGCACATATTCCAGTACATCGCTGAAGGTGGACTTGTTTACTTGTTCCATATCGATACCACTGACTTAAGGTTGATAAAACTGGCCAAGTTACACCTGGAACCCGGCAAACTCGGCGCGGGACAGGCAAACTCAAGATGCCCTTACTCTACCGAGTTATAAACGAGATACAACCCTAATCGCGCACCATGAACAGAGTTTGGCCAAAAGTAAACCAGTTAAAATGGCCAGTAATCGATCAGATAAGGGCTTGATATAGATAGAAAATGGTGGAGGTGACAGGGTTTTAGTTCTCTTCCTGCAGATAAATGCTAACACTGGCTGTTTAACACGCTAAAAACACAAAGCCCGGTCATGAAGCCGGGCTTTGTGTTGGTTTCGATGTGCAAATATGTGGGTCTTATGGACAAAACCGCCCATAGCAAAAAGGCCTTCCCATCAGGGAAGGCCTTCAAATTAGTGGCGGAGCGGACGGGACTCGAACCCGCGACCCCCGGCGTGACAGGCCGGTATTCTAACCGACTGAACTACCGCTCCGCATTCGGTTAGCTTTCGCTAAATCTTTTGCTGCTTCTTCTGAGGTGTCATCCTCGCAGCCGGCTATGTGTTTTCACATCACCGTTTAATTGGGTGCCTGGCAGTGTCCTACTCTCGCATGGCGAATGCCACACTACCATCGGCGCTACCGCGTTTCACTTCTGAGTTCGGCATGGGATCAGGTGGTTCCACGGCGCTATGGCCGCCAGGCAAATTCTTCAATCTGAGAAAGCTGACGTGAGTAGTGATGTTGCGCTTGGCTTGTCACTATCACTGAATTTGAGTAGTTCGTTCTATTTGCTACAAGCCTTAGAACACTTCTTGGGTGTTGTATGGTTAAGCCTCACGGGTAATTAGTACGGGTTAGCTCAATGCATCGCTGCACTTACACACCCCGCCTATCAACGTTGTGGTCTCCAACGGCCCTTTAGGACCCTCAAGGGGTCAGGGATGACTCATCTCAGGGCTCGCTTCCCGCTTAGATGCTTTCAGCGGTTATCGATTCCGAACTTAGCTACCGGGCAGTGCCACTGGCGTGACAACCCGAACACCAGAGGTTCGTTCACTCCGGTCCTCTCGTACTAGGAGCAACTCCCTTCAATCATCCAACGCCCACGGCAGATAGGGACCGAACTGTCTCACGACGTTCTGAACCCAGCTCGCGTACCACTTTAAATGGCGAACAGCCATACCCTTGGGACCGACTTCAGCCCCAGGATGTGATGAGCCGACATCGAGGTGCCAAACACCGCCGTCGATATGAACTCTTGGGCGGTATCAGCCTGTTATCCCCGGAGTACCTTTTATCCGTTGAGCGATGGCCCTTCCATTCAGAACCACCGGATCACTATGACCTACTTTCGTACCTGCTCGACCTGTCCGTCTCGCAGTTAAGCTGGCTTATGCCATTGCACTAACCTCCTGATGTCCGACCAGGATTAGCCAACCTTCGTGCTCCTCCGTTACTCTTTGGGAGGAGACCGCCCCAGTCAAACTACCCACCAGGCACTGTCCGCGAGCCCGATTCAGGGCCCTGCGTTAGAACATCAAACATACAAGGGTGGTATTTCAAGGACGGCTCCAGCGCAACTGGCGTCACGCCTTCAAAGCCTCCCACCTATCCTACACATGTAGGTTCAATGTTCAGTGCCAAGCTGTAGTAAAGGTTCACGGGGTCTTTCCGTCTAGCCGCGGGTACACCGCATCTTCACGGCGAATTCGATTTCACTGAGTCTCGGGTGGAGACAGCATGGCCAT
>NZ_JBQBEW010000001.1:635000-892500 GCF_051919345.1 Aeromonas sp. 84A | reverse complement strand
CCCTGTTGCTGATACTGGCCTTGCTCAATGGTGCCAGCTGGTTATGGCAGGCCGATTGGACCACCGTTGAGCACCTATTGATCACCACTGTGCTGTTGTTTACCACCCTGATCGCCGTGATGGGTGGAAGGGTGATTCCGTTCTTCACCGCCCGAGCAACCGGTCAGGAGAAAGCTGCACCTCTACTCTGGCTGGAGCGGGCGGCGCTCGCGACACAGTGGCTTATCTTGCTCTGCTGGCTGTTACTCCCCACCCAATGGGTCACCAGCATATATATAGTGCCTCTCTATATAGTGGCGGCGAGTTTGCATCTGTGGCGGCAACTGCGTTGGCATATGCCATCGACCCTTGCGCATCCCCTGCTGTGGTCACTCCATCTCGCCTATTTGTTTATCCCTCTTGGCCTGCTCGCCCTTGCGGCACATAGCACGGGTCTGCCCATCACGTTGTCGATGGCCAGTCACCTGCTCAGCGCAGGCTGTATGGGCACCATGATCCTGGGCATGATTGCGCGAGTCTCCCTCGGCCATAGCGGTCGGGCCTTGCAGGTAGGACGCAGGATCACTGGCGCATTCGCCCTGGTTATCGCTGCCGCTACAATGCGGGTGGCGATTCCGCTGCTCTGGCCTGCTTATACCCTGCATGGCTGGAACCTCAGCGCGCTTGCCTGGATCGCTGCCTATGGTCTGTTTGTCTGGGTCTATACCCCGATACTGATCCGCCCCAGAGCAGATGGTCGACCGGGTTGATGACTGCGGAACATGTTCAGGGTGTTGCCACCGGATAGTGGATGAGGTTGTGGAAAATCGCCGGGGCTATGCCCAGATTGCGATAACCGTGGGGACGGTCGGCAGCAAAACGCACCGCCTCCCCTTGCACCAATGAACGCCACTCCCCTTCCACCAGCACCTCCATCATGCCGCTGATGACGATGACATGTTCGGTCACTCCCGGCTCATGGGGCTCGGATTCACGCTGGTAACCCGGCAACAGGGTCAGCTCAAGCAATTCGAAGCCAAACCGGTTTTCATAAGGGAAGAGCGGCGCCACTTGCATGCCCTCTCCCGCAGGCTGCTGGCGAATGGCATCGGCGGTGCGATAGAGCACCTCCTCCTGCACGGCTGGTGTGGGCTCAATGAAACTGGAAAATGAGACTCGAAAACCGGTGGCTATCTTCCATAGCGTCGCCACCGTCGGGCTGGACTCTCCCCGCTCAATCTGCCCCAGCATCGCCTTGCTGACACCCGTTTCGCGCGCGGCGGCATCCAGGCTCCAGCCACGCTCGCTGCGCAGCCCCTTCAGTCGAGCAGCCAGATGCTGACTCATCTCTTGCATAACTGCCTCTTTATTACTCTTGCACGATGCACCTTGTGCGTTATAGCGCACAGCGATATAGTCAAAGCTGTATTGTACGTAATAACGCACAGCACGTCACAACGCCAAGAGGAAGAGTCATGCCCTTCGCCATCCCCCATCTGGTCGCAGGCTTTATCGCCGTGATGGTCGGCTACACCAGCTCCGTCATCCTGATCATCCAGGCCGCCACAGCGGCGGGTGCAGATACAGCTCAAGTCGCCTCCTGGCTCTGGACGCTGGGGATCGGCATGGGGGTGAGCTGCATCGGCCTCTCTCTCTATTACCGCATACCCATACTAACCGCCTGGTCCACACCGGGCGCGGCACTGCTGATCACCACGCTAGGCAACTTCACTCTGGCGGAAGCCATCGGCGCCTTTGTGATCTCCTCCCTGCTGATCACTCTGTGTGGCATCAGCGGCTGGTTCGACCGCTTGATGAAACATATCCCGGCTCCGCTGGCCGCTGCCATGCTCGCTGGCGTACTGCTCAGATTCGGGCTGGATCTGTTCAAGGTCGCCCCGCAAGATCCCTTGCTGCTTGGTACCTTGCTGCTGACTTTCCTGTTGGGGCGTCATCTCTGGCCTCGCTATACCATGGTGCTGGCACTGGGAGTGGGGATGCTGATCTGCAGCGTGCGGGGGGATTTGCAAATGGGCACCCTTCACTGGCAACTCGCCAGCCCGGTCTGGACATGGCCAGCCTTCTCCCTTGATGCTCTGTTTGGTATCGCGCTGCCGCTGTTCATTGTCACCATGACATCGCAAAACATGCCGGGGATTGCCATCTTGCGAGCCCATGACTATCAGCCTGCCACCTCCTCGCTGATCAGCTGGACCGGCCTGACTGGCCTGCTGCTCGCCCCTTTTGGCGGTTATGCCTTCAATCTGGCCGCCATCACTGCCGCCATTTGCATGGGCAAAGAGGTCGACCCGGATACCAAGCGCCGCTGGCCTGCTGCGGTTTGGGCGGGTTGCTTTTATCTTGTGACCGGCTGCTTCGGCGCAACCGTCGCGGCCCTGTTTAGCGCCTTTCCGGCAACCCTTGTCACCTGCGTCGCTGGTTTGGCCCTGTTAGGCACCATCGGCAGCAGCCTGCACTCGGCCTTGCAACAGGATGAAGCGCGAGAAGCTGCGCTGCTCACCTTTATCATTACCGCGTCCGGGATCAGCCTGCTCGGCATCGCGGCAGCCTGCTGGGGTCTGCTGATTGGTCTGGCTATCTATCAGTTCCAATTATATCGACAAAGGAATCAATTGAACCTCAAACCGTGAACCTCTGCACACTATCCACATAAAATGATTCACAAGTGAAACTAATTTCCTTCTAGTGGCGTCAGGGCACCAATCTTCCCGGACATGATGCCCTGTCAGGTTCCATGCAACGGAGAATAAAAATGAAAAATCAGGCTGTCTTGTTACTACTGGCCATACTGGGTGCTACGAGCGTCCAGGCTGCCGATACGGATCGAGAGCTGGCTCGCCAGCTCGCACTTCAGCAGAAAAACCTGCTGCCCCTGCTGAGCAATCAGCAATATCAGAGCCCGCTTCCCAATCTGCTGCAGAAGGCCAGCCCGCGCCTTAAGCGGCAGGCGACCGATGCCAACCAAGCGGCCATCAGCCGGCAAGGACTGGATGGCGAGGTCAAGCAACTGATGCAGTTGCGGCTGGCCAACACCGATCAGGCCGCTGCACTGCAACAGGGCGTCGAACCGCTGGTCGCCTATGTTCCAAGTGGAGATGAGAAGAGCTGGAGCGCCATTGAAGCGTTCGACAGCGCTGGCAATCCCGTCTATCTGGATGTGGACAAGGCACCGGCCCGGCCGGTTCTGGTAGTCGAAGCCGATCCCGTCAAAGCCAAGAACGCAGGCTTGAAGGTGATGCGCAAGGCGCTGGCCGATGCGGATCTGCAAAGCGCTCCGCGAGTGGCGGCCAGCACGGCGCCACTCAAGACCAGTATCCTGAAAAAGATCAGACTGAAGGATGATCAGGAGCCCTGGCTACTCGGCGCGGCCGAAGTGTATGCGGTGGTCGCAGGGGTCAATCCCAGTCGGGATGAGCCAGTAGTCGATATTGTCGACATGCCCTACCTCGACTATGACAACACAGACTACACCCCCAACCAGATCCTGGTTTACTGGGATCGCTATCGCTGGGGTGCCGTCGATGTGGTGATGATGGAGCAGGATGACAACGTCAACTACAAGGAGCTGAGCGCCCTGCTGATTGAAGCCCTCAAACTCGGCTTTACCGCGGGTGGCGTGCCGGAAGCACTGCCCTTCCTCGATCTCGGCGGTCGCATCGTCAAGGCGCTGCCCGATTCCTGGATGACCAACAACGACGACTATCTGGATACCTTCTACACACTGGAGCAGGATCAGGTCTATCGCCAGTATCCGGGGGCTGCCGGTAATGCGGTTATCGATCTTGAGCCAAAAGAGATCGCCCCGACCAGACCTTGATAATCGGCCATAACGAAAAAGCCAATGAGCAACTCATTGGCTTTTTGCTTTTATCGCGGTGAGCACTATCAGCCCTTGGGACGAACCCCCAGAGTATGGCAGATGGCATAAGTCAGCTCGGAGCGGTTCAGGGTATAGAAGTGGAAATCCTTCACCCCTTCCTGACTCAGCACGCGCACCTGATCGATGGCGATACTCGCCCCCACCAGATTACGGGTCATCTGATCGTTATCCAGTCCCTCGAAACGCTGATGCATCCAGCGCGGGATCTTCACGTTGGTAAAACCGGCAAACTTGGCCAGGGTCTGGTAGTTGGAGACCGGCAGGATCCCCGGCACGATTTCGGCATCGATGCCGATGGCGGCGCAGCGATCCCGAAAGCGCAAGTAAGTTTCCACATCGAAGAAGAACTGGGTGATGGCGCGGTTGGCACCGGCATCAATCTTGCGCTTGAGGTTGAGCAGGTCGGATTGTGCACTCTTGGCCTCCGGGTGCCCTTCCGGATAGGCGGCAACCGAGATATCGAAGTCAGCCTCCGACTTGAGCAGGGCAACCAGGTCGGTGGCATACATATCCGGTTTCTCCAGCCCCTGCGGCAAGTCACCGCGCAGAGCCACAATATGACGAATACCGCTGTTCCAGTAGTCGCGGGCGATGGTGCGCAATTCGTCGCGGCTGGCATCGATACAGGTCAGGTGCGGCGCCGCAATCAGGCCTGTCCGCTCCTTGATGTCCTTGATCACCTTGTGGGTGCGATCACGGGTGCCGGAGTTGGCACCATAGGTGACGGAGACGAACTTGGGTTCCAGCACTTTCAGGCGTTCGATGGACTGCCAGAGGGTATTTTCCATCCCTTCACTATTGGGCGGAAAAAACTCGAAACTGACCGATATATCGCCATTCAAATCTGCCAAGCTCTGGTTGAGCGCCTCAACCTGACGTGCACTGTGAAATCCCATCTGCTCTTCTCCCTGTCCTGCAATCCATCTGCCTACGTCAAAACGGATGTTTGGACGTCTAAACGTCTTTATATTTATGAGTAAAACGACACAAAGTCAACAGGGATTTACCTCACGTCCGATCTGACGAACTTCATATTTACAAAATTAACGGTACGTAACCGAAAAGTGCCCATCCCAAAATTGCCCCAGTCGAGTTATGATGGGGGCAGATCGTCCTGGACGTTCTGAATCTGCGTGTGATTGTTTGGCCGGAGGTTTCTCCGGCCCCTTTTCATCTATTTCCCACTCCTGCCGATAACAGAATGAGTCTTTGCAGGAGCACCATCATGGATACCCATCCCGGCTTTGCCACCGACTTGCTGTTCGATCGCTATCAGGGCGAGGTTGTTCAGCACGATCAGTTCTGGGCGGTTCGCACGCCGGATGCTCCCGACTACTACTTCGGCAACTACCTGCTGCTCCCCACCCCGCCCAGCGACCGTGACAAAGGCTGGCTGGAAGCCACATTTGATCAGCTGATCGGCCAGGATCCTCGAGTGCGCCACCGCACCTTCCAATGGCCACTGGCAGCCGGGCAAAACAGCCGGATCGCCGGTTTTGTCGCAACGGGATACCAATATATGGAGTGCGTGGTACTGGCGCTGGATGAACAGAGTTGCCCGCCCCTTCACAGCGACATGAACAAGGTTGAGGCACGCACCTTCACCACTGCTGATTGGCCTGAGTGGCTCGACTTCGAACTCCATGAGCGGGATGAGGGACACTCTGAACAGAGCTATCTCCCCTATCTGCGATCCCGCCAGGCGCTCTATCAGGCCATGATTGCCGATGGTCTCGGGGACTGGTGGGGGGTCTGGAAAGAGGGACAACTGGTCGCCAGCTGCGGCCTCTTCTTTTGCGGCACACTTGGGCGCTTCCAGTTGGTACGCACGCACCATGCGTGGCGCAACCAGGGGTTATGCCGCCAGCTACTGAGTCAAGTGGCTCGCGCAGGATTGTCTCGCGCCAAACAGCTGATCATAGTGGCTGACGAGCATTACCATGCCCAGCGCATTTACCGCTCTCTGGGGTTTGCCCCGGTTGCCCGCATCGGCAGCCTCTGCCGCTGGCCCCACGAAGCACAATAAAGCGATACCTGCTGGCCGCGAGCCATAAAAAACGGGAGGCTGATGCCTCCCGTTTTTATTGATGCCGATGACCTATTGCTGTGGCTGCTGTGGCGCTTCCAACTCGTTGGAGAGCGCCTGCTCCACCTCATCCGACGGCGCCGGGAATGGTGCAGCGGCGGCTGATGCGGGTTCTACGGGTGCCACCACGGCAGGCGTTTCACTGGTCGCGGGGGCTGCGGACACCTCAGTCGTCGGCACAGAAACAGGAGCAGGAGCAGGAGCAGGAGCAACCGCATCACACTGACAATCCGCGCTCTTGGCCTTGTTGCCCTGATGAGGGGCATACCAGCCCTTCAAGCCACTTTCCAGTCGATCCGCGGCAGCCTTGGGCTCCATCTTGCCAAGCAGCACAGCCTGACTCACCTCGGCCAGTTCATCCCCCAACTTGGGCGTACCACGGGAGAGGATCTGGGTCGCCACCCGAATGGTCGAGTCACACTGATCGCGCCACTCCATCATCTCTTTGGCCGCCGGATTGGTGACATCGAAGAAGTGGTTGGAGAGTGAGAAGAATCCCGGCAGCGAGTTGGTATAGAGCTCGGCAAATTGCGGCGTCGTCAGCCACTGCAGGAAGGCCATTGCACCCTCTTTATTCTTGCTGGCCGGATTCATCCCCATACCGATATCGGTGTGGTCGGTAAAGAAACAGCCATCACCCTGTTTGGCCACTGGCGGACGCATGACGCCAAAATCGACCTTGCCGGTGAAGGGGGCAATCTCCCAGGAGCCCGCCACATAAAATGCAGCCTTGCCCGAGGTGAACAGCTCGTTGCTGGTCGCATAATCTCGGCTCTCGCCACCTTCACCGAGGTAGGAACGCCAGCGGGCCAGCTCGTCGAACACCTTCACATATTGCGGGTTGTCCAACCGCTCCTGCCCGCCGATCAGTGCTAGACGGCCGTCCTCTCCCTTCCAGTAGTTGGGGCCAATGTTCTGGAAGCCCAGCTCGGAGGCAACCCAGCTCTCGGAACCGCTCATGGCCAGCGGCACATAGCGACCGTCGGCCTTGATTTTGTCCAGCACGGCGAAGAACTGATCGCGGGTTTGCGGCAAGGTGAGTCCCAACTCACTGAAGATCTTCTTGTTATAGAAGAAGCCATGGATCACCGAGGCCATGGGGACGCAGAAGGTCTGGGCTCCGGAGTCAGTCTGCCACGGTGACTGGGCAAAACTCGGGAAGTTCTCCATCCCTGCCATTTCGGTCAGCTCGGCCAGATGGCCCGCCTTGAACAGGGCGAGCGAGTCATCAAACGGACGACAGGTAATGAGATCCCCCGCCTTACCGCCTTTCAGGCTCTCCCACAGAGTGGGCATGTAGTTGACGTTTTGCACTGGATGAAAACTCACCTTGATGCCGGGATGCGCCGCTTCAAACGCCGGGATAATCTTCTGCTCCCACAACGCTTTGTCATCAGTTCGCCAGCTTTCAATCACCAGCTCGCTGGCCATCAGCTGGCCACACAACAGGAGACTCAGGGCTCCAATCCACTTTTTAGACATAAGCCCTCCTAGACCTTGAAATGTGCGATCAATTGCTGCTGTTTGGCGACCAGGTCGGCCAGCACTTCGCTGCTGCTGGCGGATTCGCGCGCCTCCCGCTCTGTCTCGTATGCCACATCGGCAATACCGGCGATATGACGAGCGACCCCCTGACTGACGGAGATCTGCTCCTGAGCGGCATGGGCCACCTGATCCGCCATCGACTTGATGGCCCCCATCCGATCGGCAATGGATTGCAGCGCCACATCCATCTCGCGAGTCTGCTCGACACAGCTCTGGGTCTGCTCCTGGCTGCGTCCCATCACTTCGACCACATGCTTGCTGGAGCTTTGCAGATTCTCAATCATCCCCTGGATCTCTTCGGTCGAAGTCTGGGTGCGATTGGCCAGTGCCCGCACCTCATCGGCCACCACCGCAAAACCGCGACCGGCATCGCCAGCACGAGCAGCTTCGATGGCGGCGTTCAAGGCCAGCAGGTTGGTCTGCTCGGCAATGCTGCGGATCACATCAAGAATGCTGCCGATGTTGTTGCTGAATTCCCCAAGCTTATAGGTGATCCCGACAGCCTCCTCCATGGCGCCAGCCAGCTGCTCGGTGATTCGGCGAGTGGTGGCCACTTTCTGGCGACCATTGCGCGCCTCTTCATCGGCCAGATCCACTTCCCGCTTGGTGCCATCGGTAGAGCGGGCCACCTCGGTGGCGCTCACTTCCAGCTCGGTAATGGCGGCGGCCACCTGATCGGTCTGGCTCTTCTGCTCCTGCACCCGGGACATGGCCCGTTCGCTGATCTCGGCGGCGCGGCTCGCCTCATCCACCAGATGGCGGGAGCCCGCATTGATTTGAGAGAGCAGCTCGCCGGTCTTGCCCGCCAGCGTATCGATGGAGCGAGAGAGACTGCCAAATTCGCAACTGCTGCGGTAGTTGATGCGCCGTGTCATGTCGCCGGCCGCCATGTAATCGAGCTCCTTATTGATCATCTGCAACGGACGCTGAATGCTGCGCGCCGTGGTATAGCCGATCACCAGCGCGGCAGCGGCCGACATCGCGGCAACCACCAGGATCCAGAAGCTGGCACTGCTGACCGCAGCATCGGCATTGATCCGGCTATCACTGGCGATGGCACCGGCGGACTTGCCCATCTCATCGAGCAAATTGAGGCTGTTGACCAAACTGGCATCCAGCTGCTGATTTTGCGTGGCCAGCGACAGCTCCAGTTGCTGAGCCTGACGCATGGTTGCCAGCAAGCCCTGAGCGCCAAGCGCCAACTCCTGCATCCGATCCAGATTGGAGACAAAGCGCGCTTTCACATCATCGGGCACCAGCACCCGCTCCAACCGCTTGCGGGCCATCTCGATATCCTTGCTCAACACCTTTTCCAGCTCGTTCAGGTCGGTTTTGGCATCGGCACGACGGATATTCTTCAGATCGCGGGCGATACCCGAGGTAATGAGCTCCGCCTTGTTGCGCATGGAGCGCTTGCTGGCAGTCTGTTGCAACAGCAGATCCGCCGCCCACTGGTAGGTATCCTCAAGGCGTATAAATTCGATCTCCAGTTTGTGTCGCTGCTCCAGCGCACTGACCCACTGCCGATGCTGGGCCAACACCTGATCAGCCAAGCCATAAAATTGGGTGGTAGCACTCTCGACCTGTTGGAAGCGGGTACGAGCATCCGCTACGTCGGTAAATTTCCCCATCTCCTGACTCAGCTGGGCGAAGCGGTTCTGCTGCTCCTTAAACTGATTGGCCAGCTGCGGCAACTGGGCGGCATCTTCACTAGTGCGGTAGACAAGCACCCAGCGATTACTATCCTGCAGTGCCCCCTTGAGACCTGCGACAGCCACCACCAGCGGGGTTGCCCGGTCAGATACGGCAGAGAGGCCGTCATTTATACCCTTGATTTTAAAGGTACTGATCACACCAAGCAGGATCAGCAACAGCAGCATCAACACGAATCCGGCGATGATCCGCTGCACAATAGATAAGCCCATGGAGACATCCTCACTCATTGGGGGAAGGTAAAGTGAACATAGTCACTATCGGCAGGGGTGGCGAATAACTGAAATAAAGCGGTAGGTATTTAATTGATTTGTATCGGGTTGGATCACAGTACAGACAAAATCAGCCATACGAAAAAAGCCCGGCACAAGCCGGGCTGAAAGAGACGTACTTTGCTATCTTCCGCGGTCCGTTCAGAACCGCAGTCAGAATCATTAGAAGCGGTAGCCAACACCCACCATAAAGGCCATCGGGTCGATATGCGTTTTGAAGGTGCCAACACCATCAACTTTAACATCTGTATCGATATCCATGATCCAGGCTGAACCGTTTACAAACCAGCGATCTGTAACCGCCATATCGATACCGACCTGACCTGCCAGACCCCAAGAGTCGTCAAGGCTGATATTGGCACCATCAAGTGCTCCCACCCCCTTCTCATCAAAGAAGGTGGTGTAGTTCACACCCACACCAACATACGGGCGAACCTTGCTCTGGGCATCGCCAAAATAGTACTGGGCCATCAATGTTGGAGGCAGATGTTTAACCTTGGCAATCTCACCAAGATCGCGAGTACTCACTCTATGGGAGAATGGGGTTGCAGCCAGCAACTCAACACCCCAGTTGTCGGTGATCATATAACCGAGGGTCAGGCCAAGCTGTTGATTACTGTTAATCTCAAATTCACCGGTACCCAATACGTTGTCACTGCTCTCCTGAGGAGAAACGATGGCCAAACCACCACGAACCAGAATATCACCAGCCTGATGGGCCATGGCGAAAGGAGAGGTCACTGCAGCGGCAATCATCAGAGGAAGTAATTTTTTCATCACGTAATCCCTTTTTTGTTTTCATTTGATGCTGTAAGCCCGCTGACTATATGCCCTTGTAAATGCAAAGTTATTGACTTGGAGCAAAGGTTGCACAGAAATAAATCGATTGGTGTGACATCTTTGCGCGCCATCCCAATCTCGTTGAGTCCCCAGATAACAAGCTGAAATGCCTGTTTCTGCAGGTTGTAACTCCCCGCACACAGCGCCAAAAGAGGCAAGCAAACCACATCTTATTGCGCGGCAGAGCGGCTATTAATTGTTGTTAATATGGGCAAATCAGCGTATTTTTTGCGCCATGCAAGTTACTGGGAAGTAATGGTTTGTTTATGAAAAATGTGTCGAAATGGCAAAAGGTGGGGGCCTTTCTCGCGGCCGTGTGGGGTATCGGATCCTTTCTCTTTATCCTGCTCGGTTTTATTGTCGCCCTGGCCTATCTGGTATTGGTACGGCAGGGTTAATCCGGGTTGACAGAGTGCAGCAGGGTGATATTCCCCCCTTCGGCAAGCTGTTCCGGAGTCTGGCCCATGCCCTCCGCAGAGAGGGTACCAGCATAGCCAAACCACCGATTTCGCCCGCCGACTTTGGCCTGGTACAGCGCCATGTCCGCCAGTTTGAAGCTGTGACTCCAGAATGAATCCGGACACTCCGGGTGCAACGGATAGCGGCAGAACCCCAGCGACACCGTCAACCAGAGTGGCGCATCCTCTTTGCCAAAGCGGTGCTGAGCGACACGCTGGCGCAGATATTCGACCCGCAGCGCCAACTCTTGCTCGTCATCCACCTGCAACAGCAACAAGAACTCCTCCCCGCCCAGCCGGATGATAGGCTCGCGCTCTCCTGTCACCACCTTGCGCAGCAGATCCGCCAGCTGTTTCAGCACCAGATCCCCGATGTCATGGCCAAGGCGGTCATTGATCCGCTTGAAATGATCCAGATCCAGCAGCAATAACAGACAAGGTTTGGCCCGGTTGGCCTGCAACCAACCATCGAGATAGCGACGATTGAAACAACGGGTCAAGGGGTCGGTGAATGCAGCCATCTCCATCTGGCTGGATTTTTCCAACAAATCATCGTGTTGCTGACTGACCTTGCTGGCCATCTCCTTGAACTTGCCGCTCAGGGTCGCCATCTCGGCGCTGCTGTCGATATAGGGGATCAAGGTGGCATCTGGCCGATCGCCAAAGCGTTGCAGCGCCGACACCAGCTGCTGCAACGGGGTAAGCACAATGCTGTTGAGCCGATACATGGCGATCATGACGCAGATAAAACTGATAAACAGCATGCCGATAAAGGTCCAGAGCGCCCCCTCCATGACGCCACTCAAGATCTTTCTCTCCTCCTCAATCACCAGAGTCAGCACCGGCTGGTTATCGCTGTTGAGCAGTCGCACCTCTCCCCTGAGCCGGGTGAGCCCAAGGTCGATCAGGCGATACGTTATTTGCGATTTCAGTGGTTTGAAGGTAGCGGTGACATCCAGATTGGCGTGGGAGATCGCCAGTGGCAGCGCGGTACGCTCCGATACTTGCTCGAGGTAGGCCTTGTCGAGCCAACGTACAACCAGCAAGAAACCGTTGAACGGTGCCGACTCGTCACTGTTTCTGATCGGCTGCCACGAGTACATCAGCGGCCCCCACTGGGAAGCACGGATCCCGTGCAGATTGATGCCCCCTTGCGCCACCGAGCGTTCTCTCAACTGCTTTTTCAGTTCATCAAGGAAGTAGGGAAACTGATCCGGATTGATCCCCGGCGCATCGGGTAGCAGGGTACGCGTCCAGATTTCGTAGCCGGTGAGATCCATGAAGCTCATCAGGTTGAGACTAAAATCCCGCATCGGCATATCACTGAACAGGTTGGATTCGATGTACCCCCTGCTTTTGTTGTCCATAAAACGATGGCTGTCATCCCAGATGCCCCAATCCCGACTGAATGCGTCCAGAGCTGCCACATCCGCCTGCACCGCCTTGGTCACGCGCAGCAGATGCTCCTTCATTCGCTGCTCTTCAATCCGGCTGGCTGCCGGGATTTGGGCCCACGCCAGCAGGACCAGCAATAGCAAGATCGCCCCCAGCCAGATGGGGAACATGGAGTAAGCCAACTGATGATCAATCGTGCGCGGAGCCTGAGCCATAACCCGATATATCCATTACCATGATGCTGAGATGCCAAGCCTGCCCACACTTGACGAGCTTCCCCCTATGCTCCCGATTTTTATAACAAAAAGGGGCCAAAGGCCCCTCGATTATAACGGCTTATCGCGCCAATAGTGGCCGCAAAAAACGAGCTGTATGAGACTCTTTATTGGTGCAAATCTCTTCCGGCGTCCCCGTCACCAGAATGCGGCCACCACCGGCGCCTCCCTCCGGTCCCAAATCGACGATCCAGTCGGCAGTTTTTACCACATCAAGATTGTGCTCGATGATGACGATGGTGTTGCCGCGATCCCGCAACTGGTGCAGTACCTTGAGCAGTTGCTGGATGTCGTGGAAGTGCAGCCCTGTGGTCGGCTCATCCAGAATGTAGAGAGTCTGACCGGTGTCCCGCTTGGAGAGCTCCCGCGCCAGCTTGACCCGCTGCGCCTCGCCGCCCGACAGCGTGGTGGCCGACTGGCCGAGACGGATATAGGAGAGGCCCACGTCCATCAGGGTCTGCAGCTTGCGCGCCACCGCCGGCACAGGATCGAAGAACTCGCGGGCATCTTCCACCGTCATCTCGAGGATTTCGTGGATGTTCTTGCCCTTGTACTTCACCTCCAGGGTCTCGCGGTTATAGCGCTTGCCCTTGCAGACGTCGCACGGCACGTAGACATCGGGCAGAAAGTGCATCTCCACCTTGATGACCCCATCCCCCTGGCACGCCTCGCAGCGCCCCCCCTTCACGTTGAAGGAGAAGCGGCCCGGCTGGTAGCCGCGCGAGCGCGCCTCCTGGGTGCCGGAGAGCAGCTCGCGGATCGGGGTAAACAGGCCAGTGTAGGTGGCCGGGTTGGAGCGCGGCGTGCGGCCGATGGGGCTCTGGTCGATATCCACTACCTTGTCCAGATGCTCCAGCCCCTCGACGCTGCGATAGGGTGCCGGGGTGGATTCAGTGGCCTTGTTCAGCTCGCAGTGAGCAATGCGGAACAGGGTGTCGTTGATCAGGGTCGACTTGCCGGAGCCGGAGACGCCAGTCACGCAGGTCATCACCCCGATGGGCAGATCAAGATTGACGTTGCGCAGGTTGTTGCCGCTTGCCCCCTTGAGTTTCAACCACTTGCCGGTGAGCGGCGTGCGCTCGGCCGGAATGGCGATCTGCTTGCGACCGGAGAGGTAGTCACCGGTCAGCGATTCCGGATTGTCGATGATCTGCTGGGGGGTGCCCTGCGCAACAATTTCGCCGCCATGCACACCCGCCCCCGGGCCGATATCGAGCACATGGTCGGCGAGGCGGATGGCATCCTCGTCGTGCTCCACCACGATCACCGTGTTGCCAAGATCACGCAGGTGAGTGAGGGTCTTGAGCAACCGCTCGTTGTCACGCTGGTGCAGGCCGATGGAGGGCTCGTCCAGCACATACATGACACCTACCAAACCTGCACCGATCTGGCTGGCCAGCCGGATCCGCTGCGCTTCACCGCCGGAGAGGGTCTCGGCGCTGCGCGACAGGCTCAGGTAGTTGAGGCCGACGTTAACCAGGAAGCCAAGCCGCTCGACGATCTCTTTCAAGATCTTCTCGGCGATCTGGGCGCGCTGACCGGTCAGGTTCAGCCCCTCGAAGAAGGCCAGTGCATCGCCGATGGACTGCTCGGCGATGGCCGGCAGGTTGCGGTTGTCGACGAAGACGTGGCGCGCCTCCTCCCGCAGTCGGCTGCCACCGCAGCTGGTACAGGATTTGTTGGCGATGTATTTGGAGAGCTCTTCACGAACCGAGTTGGACTCGGTCTCCCGGTAGCGCCGCTCCATGTTGTGCAGGATCCCCTCGAACGGGTGCTTGCGCACCACCACGTCGCCGCGATCGTTCATGTAGCGGAACTCGATCTCGGTGCGACCCGAGCCACGCAGGATCACCTCCTGGGTCTTGACCGGCAGATCTTCCCACGGCGTCTCCAGATCGAACTTGTAGTGCTCGGAGAGGGATTTGAGCATCTGGAAGTAGTAGAAGCTGCGCTTGTCCCAGCCACGGATGGCGCCGTTGGCCAGACTGATGGCCGGATCGCCGATCACTTTGGCCGGATCGAAATATTGCTGTACGCCGAGGCCGTCACAAGTTGGGCAAGCGCCGGCCGGGTTGTTGAAGGAGAAGATGCGCGGCTCCAGCTCCGACATGGAGTAGCCGCACTCCGGGCAGGCGAAGTTGGCGGAGAAGGTCATGGGAGCAACCCCCTCCTCGCCATCCATCGGCACCACCAGCACGATGCCGCCGGAAAGGGTCAGCGCAGTCTCGAACGACTCGGCCAAACGCAAGGCAAGGTCATCGCGCACCTTGAAGCGGTCCACCACCACCTCGATGGTGTGCTTCTTGTGCAGCTCCAGCGTAGGCGGATCGGAGAGATCGCACACCTCGCCGTCGATGCGGGCACGGATGTAGCCTTGGGCCGCCAGATTCTCCAGCAGCTTGGTGTGTTCCCCCTTGCGATCGCGCACCACCGGGGCCAGCAGCATCAGCTTGCTTCCCTCCGGCTGAGCCAGCACCTGATCCACCATCTGGCTGATGGTCTGGGCGGCGAGCGGGATGGCGTGAGTCGGGCAGCGCGGCTCACCAACCCGGGCGAACAGCAGACGCAGGTAGTCGTAGATTTCGGTAATGGTGCCGACGGTCGAGCGCGGGTTGTGGGAGGTGGACTTCTGCTCGATGGAAATAGCGGGCGAGAGCCCCTCGATATGGTCAACGTCCGGCTTCTCCATCAGGGAGAGGAACTGGCGGGCATAGGCGGAGAGGGACTCCACATAACGGCGCTGCCCCTCGGCATAGAGGGTATCGAACGCCAGAGAGGATTTGCCCGAACCGGAGAGGCCGGTGACCACGATCAGCTTGTCGCGGGGCAGGGTCAGATTGATGTTCTTGAGGTTGTGGGTGCGAGCACCCCGGACCACGATCTTTTCCATCTTGTTGCACGCTCGATACAGAAACCTGAGCGAGTCAGTATGGCATAGAGACTACTGGATGAATAGACAGCTTTTAAGCGAACACACAATCACACAGGGCACGTCAGCGACTCGCTTTTTTGCAACAACCGTTGCCCGTTTTGCCAAACCTCAGCCGTTATCTCGACCTGATAGGGGCAACGCAACGACAAGGTGGCATTGCCGGCATCGCGCATTTGCCCGGCTGCCAGTGACAGGGTTCGACGTTGGCTCTGGGTGCTGCTGCCCCCCGCCCCCTTGCTGCGCACCAGCAACCTGAAGCTCACCGTCACATCGTGATCGCTGAGCAGCGTCGGAGCCAGTGAGACCCCCTGAGCGTGTTGAGTCACATTGAGGTTAAGGGCCATGTCCATTTGATGATCCTCGCAAACGGCATCTGAAGCTCCACACATCAGCCCAGCGACCCACAATAATAAAAAAAGGGCCCGCAGGCCCTTGGTTAACATCATGGTTACTGACCCTGAGTGACCAGGATCTGGTTACCTGTTCCGCTCGAGTTGGCAAACGCGTAGTTACCGCTGTCGCTCTGGGTCACAGTGACAGTGTTATTGGTGCCACCGCCAGATGCATACGCTGCATTGTCGAGCCCGGTTTGGGTCACGGTCACCTCGTTACCTTGGCCAACGGCTCCAGTAACGGCAAAGTGTCTATCGCCGGTCTGGCTGACCGTGGCGATGTTATCGTCTCCACCAGAGGTAACGCCAGATGCAAAGTTGCCATCGCCCTCCTGGGTCAGGGTCACCGAGGAGTTGCTCCCATACTGACCAGCATAGGCAACGTTATCATCGCCGGTCTGGGCCACCTCGGTGGTGTTGCCGCTCCCGTCTTGATAAGTGTCTGCGTAGTTGCGGTTACCGGTTTGGGCCACCGTTGCTGTCTCGCTGGTTCCTGCCTGATAACCAACAGCCCGGTTACCCTGATTATCGGCCGAACCTCGCTGGGTCAGGGTATACTGCCCGCGCTCAGCCACCTGCGTGACCTCCGCTACGTTATTTTGGTCGAACTGAAGGACTAAAGCCGTATTGAGTTCGCCGCGCTGCACTACGCTGGCGCTGGTGCCCTCGGCGGCGGCAAGTCCATAATTTCCGGTATTCTGATAAACGGTGGCGGTTTGACCTGCCCCCTCCTGAGTGACCTCGGCATTGGCGCCATCCGAAGCGCTTTGGAAGACTGTGGCGGTATGCCCACCATCCCCCTGCTGGGTAACGGTTGCCTCGGCAAAGTCTGACCAATAGTTGTCAATGGTGGCCGTGTTACCATTTGAAAGCTGGTTAATCACCGAGCTGGCTTGATCGGCATCGTTCTGTCCGATAGTGGCACTGTTGTCGTTGGCATCGCTGCCGGCAGCCCCTTGGTTAATTGTGGCGGTAGCGCTGCCATTGTCGATCTGCTGGGTAACACTTGCCCTGTTCCCGCTTCCGTTGGTGTCAATGGTTGCAGTGGAGAGATTGGTATTTCCCGATTGCAGCACTTCGCCGCTATTGCTAGTGCCGACCTGGCTGGTATTGGCTACCGAGCTACCGGTATTTTCCTGGGTGGTCAACGCTTCGTTGTTTTCACCTTCTTGATAGATATCAGCCCGGTTATCCACACTAGACACCACTTGGTTAACGGTTGCCTTGTTGGTATCGCCAAACTGCGTGACATAAGCGTCGTTGCCAGTAGATGCCGCCCAAGCGGTGCTGGTCGCCAGAAGAACTGCCGAGGCAATGATGGTACGTTTAAACATGATTTCCCTCTCGTGCTAATGGTTGAGCCTAGGCTCAGTTGGTTTGAACGACATTTACTTGCTGATTGGCGCCCGTCTGAATAACGGTTGCCGCCAATCCGTTACCGTTTTGCTCGATGCTGGCCTGATTGCCATCACCCAGCTGGATCGCCCGGGCCTGATTGTCTACCCCTTGCTGACTGATCCAGGCTTCATTGCCGCTACCTTGTTGCAGCAGCCAAATCCGGTTATTGATGCCCGCCTGATAGAGCTCGGCACTATTGCCCTCGCCCAGCTGCGCGCCATTGACCCAGTTCTCATCTCCTACCTGGGAGAGCGCCAACTCATTGGCCCAACCCTGTTGCAGCAGGCGCGCCTGATTCAGCTCCCCTTGCTGGGTGAGGTGCAACTGCTGCTCGCTACCGAGTTGCCACAACAGCGCCTGGTTTCCATCGTTCTGCAGACCGGAATCCAGCTCGCTTGCCATCGCCAGCTCGTCGAAGGCAGAAGGCTCTGCGGCGAGTTGCGGGGCACCCGACATCAGCAGAAAAAAGAGAGCACTCAACAGGTGTTTCATCGCGCCATCGCTTTGTTGGAAAACGCCCACAGTATCCCTGTCAGACCAGAGGCGGCCTATCAGGCACTCCGCTGATTCGAGGATGAAAAGCGCCGTCCTGTCGCTGAGCAGAAAGTCTTAAGTCGTATTCGATGGAGGCCAAAAAAATGCCCTCCACCTGGGAGGGCATTGCGCGAGCGGGAAAACTCAAAGCAGCGGAGCATTGTCTTGCAGGTACTCCTGCAGGATCGGATTGTCGATATCCCGCTGGTCGGCCAGTTGCCACAGATTGTCCCGCACACCATTGGCTATCAGCCGGATCACCCCTGACTCGATAGCCGACATGACACACATCTGTACCGGCTCATTGGTGCTGAAACCGGCCTCGGCTTCCAGCAGGCGCTTGTACTCGACGAAACGGAATACCCCGGCCTGCACCTGTTGCGACAGTACAGTCTTGGAGGTGGTGACACTGTTCAGGATCCGGCCTGAACGGATATCGACGGCGCGCAGATTGACCGTCACCTGATCGACCCGGTACTCCCCGCTGGCGCCGATGCCAAAATACTTGGCCCCCGCCCCACCGGTTCGCACATTGCTGTCATAGGCGACGATCCCCCCCTCGATCAGGATGTTGGCAGCGACCAGCGAGGGCAGTTGATTGGCATTGTTGCCGGGAACGTTGGGCTTGTTCTGGGCCGCCCGCACAATCTTGCGCTCGGTCAGCAGGTTCTGCAGCCCTTCCCGCTCCAGCGGTACAAACCATTGAGAATCCCACAAAGCCGTGCTCAGCATGGCCACCCCGCCCTGAGTGACCGCCGTGGAAAAGTTGGACGCCGGTGCAGGCAGGTACTGACCGGTCTGATCACGAAAATCGTAGACGGCCGCGACAATTTTCCCTTTTGGCTTGGGCAGACTGATCAGCTCCTTGTAAGAGACGGATCGCGGCATCAGGGTTGCCTTCTCATCGGCAACGGGCGAGCCGATATGGGTCGCACAGCCAGCCAACACAAGCAGGGGCACTATCAATAACAGTTGTCGTTTCATCGTGCCCTCAGTCGGCAATCAGGCCATTCACTTCGATCATGGTGGTCTGGTTGGTCACCCGGTCGGTGATCGAAACCACCAGGGTGCCATCTTCATCCACCACATTGATGGCAAAATCATCAGTCACCAGACTGCCGCTCTGGCTGCCATCCTTGCCGATATCAGCCAACAGCTGGCTGATCAGGCGGGATTGCAGGTTGGAGGTCAGGCGATCCAGCGCCGAGGTGCCGCTGCTACCGCTGCCACTGGCGGGATCCTTGTAATCATTCTGCGCATTGGCGGTGCCAAGCAGATGACTGCTGTTGAGAGGGTTACCCCCAAAGCTGGGGTTGACGGGGCGATAGACAAGCTCCGACGCATGGAGCGTTGGCGCTATCAGGGCTGCAACTAGCCATAACCGGGCACGCATGAGAAATATCCTTATAGTTCATCATGTTCCAAATCGAAGGTATCCATGAACAGGGTCGCTATCTTCTGCTGTTCGAGGGTCTGCCTGACCTGTGACCAAGCCAGTTTGGCGCTCTGCTCCTGCTGATTGCGGCCGGGAGAGAGCGCGGTTTTAAAAATCACCTTCCGGTTATGGGTGATCCAGATCAGGCTGCCCCAGCGAGCTGTCGGGCGCTCATGAATCGTCAGATTTTCTCTGGCATCCGGGTCTTCATCACTGCGCAACCGGGTAAATTCGTTATAAAAGCCCTGACCGAAACGGGTAAAAGTGCGATCCAGCACCAGACCATCCACATCCAGCCGATCACTCTCCTGCTCCGGCTGCACCGACTCCAGCGGTGCATCAGCCTCGCCCGCCACAACGCTCGTGCAGCCCCAGAGCAGCGCGAGGCAACACGCCACAGAGAGCGCTTTCATCAGTGAGAGTCCGGAGCATCGAGATACTCTTTGGCCCAGCTCACCGCCTGGATCCGGTTCTTCACATTCAGCTTTTTAAAGACGTTATAGAGGTGGGATTTGACGGTGTGCTCGCTGACAAACAGGCTGTCGGCGATCTCGACATTGGAGGCGCCCGTCATCAGATAACGGATGATCTCCTGCTCTCTGGCTGTCAACAGGGTGTCGTTACGCAGCAGGTAGCTATTGCCCTGGCGATAGTATTCGACCAGCTCGCACAGCAGGTGGCGCGGCATCCAGTACTCGCCCAGCAGGATTTTCTGCAACCCGGCAACCAGCCGGTCGAGCGGATCCTGACGGAAAAACAGACCGCAGATCTGCGGCCACATCAGCAGCAGGTCGCGATCCGTCGCAGTGGGAGCATTGAGCAGCACGGTGGTCGCCATGCCAAAGCGTTCGGAGATCGCCCGGTTCCAGCCCAGTGACTGGCCAGAGCGGATATAGTCGAGATCGATGAGAAACAGCGTGCCGTCACACTGGTTATCTAGCTGATTAATCTCGTGGATTAGCTGGACGGGACGGCTCAAATGAGAGATGAGGTATGCAGCAAATGTGCTGGCCTGCACATTATTTTCAGTGACCAGTGCGATCGGGCATGCGGCTTTCATTGTGTGCTCTTCCTTGAACCTGTAAACCACCTAATCTGGCCGACTGAGTCTACCAAGGAGGTATGGGAGCACAATATTAAAAAAGTATGAGAATGGATCTCATAAATATCGTAACCATATGTTTTTAGTCGATTTAAAAACCTACGCCAATTCGCCAATCGGCCAGCATAACAGGAATATATGGCAGAAATGTGATGCCGGACGCGCCGGAAACAGCTGCAACCCGACCATCACTACAGCAGGAGCCAACAGTTACCTTTGGCACATCAAGCAGGTTAAGGATGCTGCCAATCCGCTTCGCAACTGTTACTATGACCATCACATGCGTCTGCGGGACATTGCGCCCCGCACACAGCAACTAATCAGGTATCTAGTCGTGTTGGACCAGGTTTCGACCTGTCCGGTAAATAAGGTGGAAGAGAGATTATGGCCAGTCGAGGCATCAATAAAGTCATTCTGATCGGTAACCTCGGGCAAGACCCGGAAGTACGCTACATGCCGAGTGGCGGTGCTGTGACCAACATTACTCTGGCTACCTCTGAAACCTGGCGCGACAAGCAGACCGGTGAGCAGAAAGAGCGTACCGAATGGCACCGCGTCGTCTTCATGGGCAAGTTGGCCGAAGTGGCTGGCGAGTACCTGAAGAAGGGCTCCCAGGTCTATGTGGAAGGCAAACTGCAAACCCGCAAATGGCAGGATCAGAGCGGCCAGGAGCGCTACACCACTGAAGTGCTGGTCGACAGCTTCACTGGCGTGATGCAGATGCTGGGTGGCCGTCCGCAAGGCGGTCAGGGCATGGGCCAGAACATGGGCGGCCAATCCCAAGGTAACTGGGGTCAGCCGCAGCAGAGCATGCCTGCCCAGCAGCCGATGAATCAGCAGCGCTCGGCACCGGCTCCGCAGCAGAACATGCAGCCGCAAGGCGGTTATGGCCGTCCTGCCCAGCAGCCGCAATCTGCGCCGCCGGTATATAACGAGCCGCCGATGGATTTCGACGACGATATCCCGTTCTAAGAACAGAATATTGAAAAGGCCCTGATAACTCAGGGTCTTTTTTTATGCACTCAGCCCCGAAAGGGATAAGACGTTTTATGGCTGCCTCCCCTACAGTGATGGATATTCTCCACAGGAGCGCTTTGTGAAAAGTGCAATGAAACTGCTCACCCCTTTATTGCTAATGCTGACCAGCATGCTCTCCGGCCAGTTGCAGGCAACGCCACTCAAGGTCGGGGTCAGCTTTGCCATCCCCCCTTATGTCATCGAAAGTAATCAGCGTGGCATTGAGCTGGATCTGCTGAAAGAGGCGTTCACTGGCAGCGGCTATGAGCCCAGCTTTGAATTTCTGCCGCTGGAGCGCACCTTCCGCCTGTTCGAGTCAGGAAAGCTGGATGCCATCATCAACGTCAGACCCGGTATGGTTGATCCTCACGTTCTGACCCAGCCCGTTATCACCTTCCATAACCGGATCTTCACCCTGCGCAGCAGCCACATCAGCACTCTGGACGACCTGCATTCAAAACGGGTCACCGCCTTTCAACGGGCAAGGATCATTCTGGGGGGCGCGTTCGCCACCATGGCCAACCAGAATCCCCACTATGAGGAGGTAGCCAAGCAGCAGGTGCAGGTACATCAGCTGATGCGCGGCAGGGTGGATGCAGTCGTACTGGAGGAGCGGGTGTTCTACTACTACCTCGACCAGCTGATTGTCACCGCCCAGGCAGGCGAGCACTACGAGCGCAATCAGGTCAGGCAAGCAGACCTCTTCCCGCCCACCGTCTATCACTTTGCCTTCCGAACGGCCGATGCCCGCAATCTGTTTGATAAGCGCCTTGAGGCGATGCGTCAGGATGGTCGTTATCACCAGATTTTCGCGGCTTACGGCGCCACACCGTGAGCCACAAACATAAAAGCCAGCCGGTTAGGGCTGGCTTTGTACTGGCTCCGAAGGAACAGCAGTAGGGGAGCGTTACTTCATTGCGCTGCCGTTTTTCAGTTCTGCTTTCTGACGTTTGGCTTCGCGTTTCTCTTTCAGTGACATCTGCGGTTTTTTCTTGGCATCTTTGCCGTTGTGATGTTCTTTGTTACTCATCATCAAACTCCAAAAATGTTACCCAGACAGTTGGTTCCTCATGGGAGCCAGCATGCCATCCGAATCATCAACTTCAGTACGCTTGGTGGGATGGTGCAAGACCATCACCAGGCCCAGCATACCCTCCAGCGGCATCCGGATCCAGCCTCATTCTCGTCCAAAAAATGTCGCGCACAGCCCCTTGAGCGGGGAGGCCAAACAACCTCGACAGGAAAGACCAAAAAAGAGTAATTCGCATTATTAAATGTTGTCACGCTTATATTAATCCATCGTAGGCTAGATATTTTCACGGATAAATATAAATCCCTCTCATTATTTATTGCCGTTCAAGAGGCCACCATTTTAATAAGCATTCGCAATATCACCGGAAACATCAGGTTACAACACCGAATAGGTTATTTCCGGTCAGACGGATATAATGCGCGCCGCACCGAAATATCCGTTTTTATTCAGGAAGCTGTGACATGAACAGAAAAACCAGAGCCGCCATGGTGTCGGTCTGCTCCAATATCAGTCTGATCATCATGAAAATGGTGGCCGGTTTCGCCAGCGGCTCGGTCAGTATCATCTCGGAGGCGATCCACTCCGCCATGGATCTGGTGGCGGCCCTGATCGCTCTGTTCGCGGTGAAAAAGTCCGACCTCCCGCCCGATGAACGCCACCCCTATGGTCACGACAAGATTGAAAATGTCTCCGGCGTCATCGAAGCACTGCTTATCTTGCTGGCTGCGGGCTGGATCATCTTCGAAGCCGTCGACAAGCTGATCACCCCCAGCCCGATTGAAAGCATTGGCTGGGGCGTGCTGGTGATGGTGATCTCGGCGCTGGTCAACAGCGGTGTCTCGGCCTACCTCTACAAGGTGGCCCGAGAGGAGGAGTCGGTCGCGCTGGCTGCCGATGCGCTTCATCTCAAGGCGGATGTGCTCACCTCCGTCGGGGTCGCCGTCGGTCTTGGCGGGATCTGGCTGGCCGGTCTGTTCGGCCATTCACTCGCCATCCTCGACCCGCTGGTCGCCATTGCGGTCGCCATCTTTATTGTCAGAGAGGCCATCAGCATGCTCAACGAGGCCTTCCAGCCGCTGATCGACCAGAGTATGAGCCCGGAAGAGCTGGCGATGACCAGCCGCATCATCACCGAATGCTGCCCTGCCGCCAGCGGTTTTCACGATCTGCGCAGCCGTCGTGCCGGTCGTCGTCGCCATATCGACTTCCACCTCACCCTGCCCCCGGAGATGAGCATCGGCGAAGCCCACGATATCTGTGATCGCATCGAACACGCCATCATGGCGCAACTGCCCCACGCCATCGTGCTGATCCACGTCGAGCCGGAGGAACAAGAGCTACCCTCACCGCTCACCATAAATTGAAATGTGGCAAACAGGCGGGAAAGTGGCAGCGAAATAACGGAAAGTTGGCACAAACCCGCATTTTTACTGCCGGAAAGCCGATTGCATAAGAAGTGATCGGCACAACTGTGTTAGGGTGTCTAACCACCCTGCCGCAGGAGCGCGCCGTGAAAAAGCTGGAAATGAAAGATCTGACCGAGGCCGAAAAAGCCGAGATAGCCTTGTTATTGCAAAAGGCACAAGCCAATGCAGACCACCAGCTGACCAACGGAGAGCGGAACAAGATCCGCGAAGAGGGTCGCCTGAAAATTGTGGCGGACCGCGCCGAAGCAGCCAAGGCTGCCTCCAAGCTGGCTCGCGAGAAAGCCAAAGAGCGCGCCAAGAACCAGGTACTGCCGGAAACCTTCAGCTGGATTGATTCGGTCAGCAACAAGTTTCGCAGCAAGCGCTGATCCCTTCTTGCAAAACGCCCGCTGGCACTTGGTGCCAGCGGGCGTTTGCATGTCTGGGCGATGCTCGATGCGCCAGATTTGGCGCTGCCATTGATTTGCCGCTCAGAAGCTAATCGCAGCAGCTAATCGCAGCAGCTAAGAAGTGATTTACATTGTGAGTTAGAGAGAACGACAACTGACAATCCCCATCTATCGCCAGCTTTTCATTTTTTCTCATATTTTTTGCCAGAACTGGCTACATAGTCAGGACAAAAAAGCCGAATCTGGCTTGCCACAGGGTGATATGAGTCTACACTGATTTTTCTATGCCGTTGAAATGCATCATGTTTACTATAAAAAATGATATTTTTGGCTGTTACAAAACATTAATATCGAGATAAAGTTTGCTTTAAAAATGAGAGCGTGTTTTAATCGCTCTCGATAGTTCGGCAGTTCAGACCTGATTATGTTAGGTAGTCATTTTAGTAAAGCAGTGATTAGCATAAGCGTTATCCTCGGATAGTTCTTATCAAATAATTCTCCTTCTTTAGTGCTCCCCATACGTATTGCTGACGAAAAATCAAATTTGCCATCTGATGGCATTTCTAACACTAAATTAAAGAGAAATTATTATGTCTAAAGTGACTGGTACCGTTAAGTTCTTCAACTCCGAAAAAGGTTTTGGCTTCATCTCCCCGGTTGACGGCAGCAAAGACGTGTTCGTTCACTTCTCCGCCATCCAGACCCCTGGCTTCAAAACCTTGGACGAAGGTCAGCGTGTTGAGTTCACCATTGAGCAAGGCCAGAAAGGCCCGGCTGCTGCCAACGTAATTGCTCTGTAATTACAGCTGAAGCATGCTGCAGATGGCTGACGCCAACGGTTGACAGCTCTGCAAAAATTAAAAAAAACCCGCTTCGGCGGGTTTTTTGTTGTTCCCCGCTTTTTCCTCACTGATCTCCCCTCCCCCGACCGCTTGATCCCTCCCTTACACGCTCTCACCGCTTGAGTCTTAGAATGAGCTCCGAATGGACTCAAAATGTAAAATAGTGACGAAAAAGTCAGGTTATCCGCTGTATTTGCCGCGAATTCTTGCTATTTTGCGCGCCACCAACGCAAACGATTTCCTTCACACTTTCAGGATTAGTTATGGCAAAGCAAGATATGGCCGCCCAAACAGGGACAGGCGGCTTTCTGGACTCTTATTTTTCCATTTCTGCGCGCGGCAGCAGCGTGCGTCAGGAGCTGGTCGCGGGGCTGACCACCTTCCTGGCTATGGTCTACAGCATCATAGTGGTGCCGAACATGCTGGGCGCAGCCGGCTTTGAGCAGGGCCCGGTGTTTGTGGCCACCTGTTTGATCGCCGCCTTCGGCTCCCTGCTGATGGGCCTGTGGGCCAAGCTGCCGATGGCTATCGGTTGCGCCATCTCTCTCACCGCATTTACCGCATTCAGCTTGGTGCTGGGTCAGGGGCTGAGCATTCCGGTCGCCCTGGGCGCCATCTTCCTGATGGGTGTGCTATTTACCCTGATCAGCGTCACCGGCGTGCGCCAGTGGATCCTGGATAACCTCCCCTCCGGCATCGCTCACGGCACCGGCATCGGTATCGGTCTGTTCCTGCTGCTGATCGCCACCAACGGCGTCGGCATGGTGATTAAGAACGAAGGGGCCGGTCTGCCGGTGCAACTGGGTGAAGTAACCGCCTTCCCGGTCATCATGACGGTGTTGGGTCTGGCTGCCATCTTCGGTCTGGAGCGCCGCAAGGTGCCGGGCGGCATCCTGATGGTGATTATCGCCATCTCCATCCTCGGTCTTATCTTCGACCCGAAAGTGACCTGGCAGGGCTTCTTCGCCATGCCGAGCCTGACCGGTGAGAAGGGCTCTCTAGTGGGCAGCATGGATCTGCTGGGCGCCCTCAATCCGGTGGTCATTCCGACCGTACTGGCGCTGGTGATGACCGCCGTGTTTGACGCCACCGGTACCATCCGTGCCGTGGCCGGACAGGCGGGTCTCATCAACGAACGTGGCCACATCATCAGCGGCGGCAAGGCCCTGACTGCCGACTCCGTCAGCAGCATGGTGGCAGGCGCTGTTGGCGGTGCTCCGGCTGCCGTCTACATCGAATCCGCCGCAGGCACCGCGGCCGGTGGCAAGACCGGTCTGACCGCCGCGCTGGTCGGCGTGCTGTTCCTGCTGATGATCTTCCTCTCCCCGCTGAGCTATCTGGTACCGGCTTACGCCACCGCACCGGCCCTGATGTACGTCGGTCTGCTGATGCTGGGCAACGTCACCAAGCTGGACTTCAGCGACTCGGTCGATGCCCTCTCCGGCATGCTGTGCGCCGTCTTTATCGTGCTCACCTGCAACATCGTGACCGGCATCATGCTGGGCTTCGTGGCGCTGGTCGTTGGCCGCATCTTCGCTGCCGAGTGGAAGAAGCTGAACGTCGGCACCGTCATCATCGCCCTAGCACTGGTGACCTTCTATGCCGGTGGCGGGCCATCTAACCCGTCCGCATATTCCGGTTATAGCGAAGGGCCCTGCGGGGCCCTTTTTCATGGCTGTGAGTCAGCTAACAGTTTCCCGCCCGTTTGCCCAGCACCGTTTCAGATTGAAACACCCATCCCCTTTCTGCTGTTTCAAATCCGAACCAAATCAGCCGTCATTTTTATCCCTTTTTCTGTCGTTAGACTGGCTCCATCAACCATTTGCCCACCCGTGCGGTGGCAAGCCAAGGAGTGAGCCATGAAGAAACTGATCAATGCCGTCGATGCCGTGGTCCGTGAACAACTGATGGGGATGGCAGCCGCCCACCCCGAGCTCAAGGTACGTATCGAACCCCACTACATCACCCGCGCCGACTCCCCCGTGATGGGCAAGGTGGCGCTGGTCTCCGGCGGTGGCAGCGGCCACGAGCCGATGCACGGCGGCCTGGTGGGCAAAGGGATGCTGGATGGCGCCTGCCCCGGCGAGATCTTTACCTCCCCGACGCCGGATCAGATGTACGAGTGCGGTCAGGCCGTTGATGGCGGCGCGGGCGTGCTGTTTCTGGTGAAGAACTACACCGGCGACGTGCTCAACTTCGAGACCGCGGTCGAGCTCCTGCACGGCGACGGCGTAAAAGTGGGCTTCGCCCTGATCGATGACGACGTGGCGGTCAAAGACAGCCTCTACACCGCCGGTCGCCGCGGGGTTGCCACGACCGTGCTCTGCGAGAAGCTGGTCGGTGCCGCAGCCGAGGCGGGCTATGACCTTGCCCGCTGCGAAGCGCTGGCCCGTCGCATCAACAACCAGAGCCGCACCATAGGCGTGGCCATGCATGCCTGCACCGTGCCGGCCGCTGGCAAGCCCTCCTTCACTCTGGCGGACAACGAGCTGGAGTTCGGCGTCGGTATCCACGGCGAACCGGGCATCGAACGTCGCCCCTTCACCGACCTCAATACCCTGGTGGACGACATGTTCAGCGAGCTGGCTGACAACACCCCCTACGGCCGTACCCTGCGCCACTGGGATCGCACCAGCGGCAGCTGGCAGGAGGAGCACACCGTTATCGAACCGCTGAATGCGGGCGATCGGGTTATCGCGCTGGTCAACAGCCTCGGTGGCACCCCCATCTCCGAGCTCTATGGCGTCTATGGTCGCCTCGCTACCCTGTGCGAAGAGGCGGGCATCCATCTGGTGCGCAACCTGATCGGCCCCTACTGCACCTCCCTCGACATGACCGGCATCTCCATCACCCTGCTCAAGGTGGATGATGAGCTGATGACCCTGTGGGATGCCCCCGTTCACACCCCCGCCCTGCGTCGCGGCTGCTAAGGAGACCCCATGTTAAGCAAGCATCACATCGTCAACTGGTTGCTCGACTGCGAGCATATCTTCACCGAGCAGCGCGACTACCTCACCGCGCTGGATACCGACATCGGCGACGGCGACCACGGCCTCAACATGCAGCGCGGCTTCGCCAAGGTGGCCGAGAAGCTGCCCGCAGTGGCGGACAAGGATATCGGTCAGGTGCTGAAAACCACCGGCATGACCTTGCTCTCCTCGGTCGGCGGCGCCAGCGGCCCGCTCTATGGCACCTTCTTTATCCGGGCCGCGGCCAGCACCGACGCCTGCCAGAGCCTGAGCCTCAGTCAGCTGTGCAAAATGCTGAGTGACGGGGTCGAGGGCATTGTTTCTCGCGGCCGTGCCGAGCCGGGAGACAAGACCATGTGCGACGCCTGGTGGCCGGCACTGGCCTCCCTGCAACAGGCGCAGCAGCAAGAGTTGTCGATCAGCGAAGCGCTGGACAAGGCGGTGGCAGCCGCCGCAGCCGGTACCGAGGCGACCATCCAGATGCAGGCCCGCAAGGGGCGCGCCAGCTATCTTGGCGAGCGCAGCATCGGCCATCAGGATGCCGGGGCCACCTCGACCCTGCTGCTGCTGACCGCCCTGCGTGACAGAGCGAGGTTGTGACATGATCGGAATCGTAGTTGTCTCTCACAGCGCCATGCTGGCGGCCGGCTTGAAAGCGCTGGCCGACCAGCTCGGCAGCCCGGCCCGCCTGCTGCTGGCAGCCGGGGTCGATGACCCCGACCACCCAATCGGCACCGACGCCATCGCCGTGATGAGTGCGATTGAAGAAGCGGATGACGGCAGCGGCGTGCTGGTGCTGATGGACTTGGGCAGCGCTCTGCTGAGCGCCGAGACCGCCCTCGAACTGCTGCCCCCCGAGTTAAGCGCGAGGGTGCGGCTCTGCCCGGCCCCGCTGGTCGAAGGTACTCTGGCCGCTGTGGTGGCGGCCGGTTCCGGCCTGACGCTGGACGAGGTGGCCGCCGAGGCGCTCGGCGCGCTGGGCCCGAAACAAGCGATGCTACCTGCCAGCCCAGCGCAGGCCGCCACCGAGACAGCCCCCGTTGCCGACGACGGCTGGCTGCGCTGCGAGGTGGTGGTGGATAACCCCCACGGCCTGCATGTGCGCCCCGCCGCCCGGCTGGTAGCCGCCCTCAAGCCCTTTGCCGCCGAACTCAAGCTGCAAAAGGGGGACAAAGAGGCCAACCCCCGCAGCCTGACCCGGCTCGCCATGCTCAATGTGCGTCAGGGCGACCAACTCACCCTGCTGGCACGCGGGGAGGATGCCAACGCCGCCCTGGCCTGCTTCCGGCAGCTGGCCTTTGATCGCTTCGGCGACTGACGCCACTGTTTCAAGGGCTGCACTCGCTCGCTGAGCCTGTGCAGCACCATTCAAGACGAAGGAGTCCCCGGCACTGCCGCCCCTTCGCCCCGATTCTTAATTCATAAAGAGAGAGGGATAAAATATGGACCGCATTATCATCAGCCCCAGCAAATACGTACAAGGCAACGGGGCCCTCGCCAATATCGGCAACTACGTCAAAGCGCTCGGCAGCAAGCCACTTATTCTGGCCGACGCCTTCGTCACCAAGCTGGTTGGCGATACCGTGGCCACCAGCTTCCACAGCGTGGACATCAAACCGGAGTTCGACTGCTTCAACGGCGAATGCTCCCGCCCCGAGATCGACCGTCTGCTGGCCCGCTGCAACCAGACGCCGTTCGACGTCATCATTGGCATAGGTGGCGGCAAGACGCTGGATACCGCCAAGTCGGTCGCCTTCTACCAGAAGGTGCCGGTGGTCATAGTGCCCACCATCGCCTCCACCGATGCCCCCACCAGCGCGCTGGCGGTCATCTACACCCCGGAAGGGCAGTTCAGCGAATACCTGATGATCCCGACCAACCCCAACATGGTCATCATGGATACCGGCGTGGTCTCCCGCGCTCCGGTGCGGCTCTTGGTCTCCGGCATGGGGGATGCGCTCTCCACCTACTTCGAGGCGCGCGCCAACAAGGTTTCCGGTTGCCAGACCATGGCCGGTGGCGCCTCCACGCTGGCGGCGCAGGCCATCGCCGAGCTCTGCTACAAGACTCTGCTGGCCGATGGCTACAAGGCCAAGCTGGCGGTAGAGCAGGGGCTCTGCACCAAGGCGGTGGAGAACATCATCGAGGCCAACACCTATCTGAGCGGTATCGGCTTCGAGAGCAGCGGGCTGGCCGCCGCCCACGCCATCCACAACGGCCTGACCCAGCTCGCCGAGTGTCACCACCTCTACCACGGTGAGAAAGTGGCGTTCGGTACCCTGGTGCAGCTGGTGCTGGAGAACGCACCGATGGCGGAGATTGAAACCGTGCTGGGCTTCTGCCGCTCGGTGGGCCTGCCGACCAACCTGCATATGATGGGGGTCAAGGAGCTGGATATGGCGCGCCTGATGGAGGTGGCCAAAGCCTCTACCGCCGAGGGCGAGACCATCCACAATATGCCGTTCAAGGTCACCGCCGAGGATGTGCTGGCGGCCATCGTCACCGCCCACCAGCTGGGGCTGTAACCACGCCACCACTGACCTGCCATATAAAAACGGCCCCGCATCTGCGGGGCCTTTTCGTTTTCTACGGGCCGGTTCGCAACGGCCTTAATAACCGTCAGCCGTGATAGTCAGCGGGATCGATCTCGAGCAGTTTGAGCCGCCGCCAGAGGGTGGTGCGACTGATGCCAAGATGCTGGGCCATCTGGCTCACCTGCCCCTTGCAGGCGTGAGCGCAGCGCAAGATGGCTTGCCGCTCCAGCTCCGCCAGGGTGAGCAGCGGTTGCCCCACTACCTCGTCCGCCACCTGCTGATAGCCGTGCCGAATGGCAGCGGGCAGTGCCTCGGGCGGGATCGGCCCCTGACCGACGTGAAGCAGGGCATGCTCGACGGCGCTGCGCAGCTCCCCCAGATTGCCGGGCCAGGGATAGGCCAGCAGACAGTCGAGGGCCGCCGGGCTGAACTGGCGCACCGGCTCGCGCCCCTGCGCCGCCAGCTGCTGGCTGATAAGGCCCGGCAGGTCCGCCGCGCGCTCCCGCAATCCCGGCAGCCACAGCTCGCACGCCTGCAAGGCATAGAGCAACTGGCGGCCAAACAGCCCCTCCTGCACCAACTGCTCCAGCGGAGCGCTGCTGGTGGCGATGATCCGCACCTTGAGCGGCAGGATGCGGGCCGAATCGAAGCGCTGGATGCGGCCAGTCTTGAGCAGTTGCAGCAGCGCTGCCTGCATGGGGGCGGAGAGGCACTCCACCTGCTCCAGCACTAACGTGCCGCCGTGGGCCAGCTCGAACTTGCCAGCCCGCTCCTGCCCCGCCTCGTCGGAACCCATCAGCTCCAGTGCCATCCGCTCGCTCGGCAGCGCCTTGCAGTTGAGGGTAATGAGCGGCCCCGCGGCCCGCTCGCTGCCAAAGTGGATCGCCTCCGCCAGTTGAGCCTTGCCCACCTCCTCCTCGCCACGCAGCAGGATCGGCCCCTGACTTTGGGCCGCCTGCCGGGCATAGCGCAGCAGCTTGCGCATGGCGCTCGATTCCCCCACCAGTGCCGACAACTCGGGCACCGTCTGGCGCAGCTGATGAATCGCCCGCAGCCGATCGACCGGGTGCAGCAGGGCGATAAAGCTGACCCCCTCCGGCCCTGGCAGCGGCTTGAGGCTCACCAGCGCATTGATAAACTCCCCCTCCTGCGCGCCGAGCCGCTCCAGCGTCACCTCCACATGGCTGAGCGGCGTCTGCCCCCTGATGGCCAGCTGCAACCGCTGCGGCAACAACAGGTGCTGTTCAAGCGGCTGGCCGAGACAGAGCGCTGGATCGAGCCGCAGCCGGTGGGCCGCCAGCGCGTTGAGGTAGCGCAGCCGCCCCTGCGGATCCCAGGCCAGCACGCCGTCATCCATGCCATCGAGCAGGGCGTAGAGCTCGCTCAGGTGGTGCTGGGACTCCTGCATCAGGGTCTCCATCTGCAGCAGATGGGCCAGCTCGCGTCCTGCGCTGACGGTGAGCGCCAGATCGCCCGCGCTCGCCTCCTCCACCTTGCAGATCAGAGCGATGATGGCGACCTGACGGCCATTGCTGTTGTAGACCGGGCTGGCGCAGCTGTGCCATGGGTGGAGGGTCTGGTTGAAGTGCTGGGCACCGCTGACGCAGAGCGGCACCCCCTCCAGCGCCGCCAGATTGATGGCATTGGTGCCGATGCGCCCCTCGCTGAAAAAGGCGCCGGGGCCAAACCCCAGCGCCGCCAGCTCGCGCAGGGTGTCGGGGTGGCCGGTCTGGGCCAGCAGGCAGCCGCTCTCGTCGGTGAGCAGCAGGGCGCAGGGGCGCCCCTCCATAAATTCGTAGAGATCTTCGAGGGCCATCTCGCCGGTGGTGAGCAGGTCGCGCTTGCGCTGGCGCAGGCTCTGCAAGGTCTGCCCCTTGGCGCTGTGGGGAGGATGCCAGAGGGTGGCACTGGTCTGGTGGGCGCAGCGCAGCCAGGATGCCTGCAGATAGTCGGGCCAAGCGAGCAGCGGCTGAAGGTCAGATGGCATGGTCACAGCAATATCCGGCAAGATGTGAGCCGACCATTTAACCACGCCAACGCCCCCGATTCAGTGACCTGCCTCAGAGGGTGGCAAGCCCGTCCTCCTCACGGTCAGTTTCACCATCGGCAATTGCTGGGCGAGCCAGTGGCAGAAGGCGCGGCACTCCTTCGATTTTTTGATATATAACCTCCGATCACACTACTGACTTGTTTATGAAGAGGAGACCGGATGGCGCTTTCCATTGCCGCTCCGAAAGTGTATTTTTGCTTGGTGGCAAAAAGTAGAGCCAAAAGAGGATGTTTATCGAGTACGTTCAGCACTATAGGCTGGCCAGTAAAGCTCTGATTTAAAATGATTTTTTCGTGGAATCGATCATGGCAAACCGGAATTATATGGAAGGCTCTATTAACGGATTAGTACCGCCTTCCATCTAATCACTGTTATATGCACGTCAAGATATTACCAATAGTAGATGGAGGTGTAAGTGTCTACTTTATTTATAATAGGAAACGGGTTTGATATCTGGAATCGGTTGCCGACCAGTTATTGGTACTTTCATCAGAAATACAAAGATCGTCTAGATGAACATATTCATTACTTCGATGATTTCTGTGACGTTGACTCTGAGTGGGCTAATTTTGAAGAGTCACTGGGTTCATTTAATCAAGATAAATTTCACGATAATGCTGCAATGCAGCCATCTTTAGAAGAGTTGGGTGACGATCCTAAGTTACTATATGGCTTTGAGGATGAAATCGTGATAAAGAAAGAAGAGCTTGTTGATGACATAACAAGTGCTTTCAATGCTTGGATTCGTTCGGTAAACGTAAATGAAGCGCAAAAGCTAATACACTTCAACCTACCTGCATATTTTGTAAACTTTAACTATACAACTACTTTGCAAGATGTTTATAGCATTCCTGAGCACAATGTACTTCACATACACGGAAAGGTAGGCAGAGAAATAATATTTGGTCATGGTCGCAATCTTATACCACCGGCTATTAACGAGGAACGTGATGAGCCGTGGTTTCACGAATCAGCGAAAGCTGTAGCACAAGTGCACGGTGTTTTTCATAAGCCGGTCGATGAAATTTTAGATCGTCACCGTCAAACTCTTAATAATTATGGTGATATTGAGAATGTTGTAGTGATCGGACATTCAGTTAATGCTATTGACGCGCCATACTTTCAATGTATCTTGGACGCTTACCCTACAGCTAATTGGCAAAATTATAACTATGAAAATCTAGACGATGGCATTGATGAAGTATCGGAAACACACGATAGACTTCTAGCTCTTGGAGTCCCAGCTGATAAGTTGAGTTCATTCTCATCAGATAAATTAAAAGAGCTTTACCCATTGCTATAGTGTGCATATAACAAGGCATTTAAGAGTGATTCCCAACACTTGGCATTTTTCATTCCGTCGTTGGGTTTCATGTTTACGGTGGTATGGTTAAGTATCGTGGTAGCGTTGCTCACACCTTAATGAGGCGTTAAGTGCTAGGAGGTAAAAAGTTGGTTCGTCATGAAATGTGGAGAAATGAATATAGATCTCACAGATATATGGAGTTTTTATCGAAAAGTGAGCTGGAAGACCGGACAAAGCAAATTATTTCCAATATGACAATTCTTTCCGCTGAAGGAAAGATTGGCTTACATGGTACTAACGAACATGGCATATACTGGCTTCAAGTGTGGACTCATGCTTTGGAAGAGTTTTTTATTAGGTACGGACCTTATCCAAATGGTTTTGCAGATGGGTCAATGTCAAATGCAGAAATCGTCAAAGCATCTTTTCCCGAACCTCCAAAAGCAGCAACAGCTTTAGAACAAGCTGGAGGGTTTAGTGAAGGGGCTATTTGTAAGTTTGGTAAGTTTGAACATTTAGATGGGATGTTCAATAAGGGACATATTCGCATTGCCCCAGCTTCATATTATAAAGACCCATCATTAAATAATGCAATCCGCGATGATGAACTATCCTTTGAAGTTCAAACAAGAGCTGATGGGCTAGTTTTTGAGGACGTACAAGGCATTAAAATACCTGCCTTTGGTCAAGTTAAATTTAAATTAGAAAGCAACACAAACTATTACGTTCATTGCTTTGCTTCTAAATATACGTATAGGGAGTATGATGATTTTGATGCTGATTGCTGTATTATCATCGATAAGCCACGGGAACTATTTCAAAAGATGATGAAAGCTGTGAAAAAGGTTAAGCCTCATTTTAAAGGCTTTGCAGCACCAGTAAAATACCTTGATCCATTAAATGTAAGTTCTGATGATGTAAATGTATTTTTAGCTAAGCATTTTAAATATAGCTATCAAAATGAAGTTAGGACTATATGGTTGCCAGAAGAACCTCAAATGCAACTGGAACCTTTCTTCATAAACGTAGGCTCTATGGCTTCGTACGCTCGGATGGTGCGTATTTAACAAACGCTTCAAGAGGGACAGCCAACGCGTGGCATTTTTATTATGCGTTGGTTTTTGTGATTACGGTGTTATGCGGAAGCTTGTTAATAGCGTTGGCTGCCCCTTAAGCGGGTGTTATGTGCTAAGGGTGGAGCATGGCAGTATCGGCTGAAGAAGATATTAACCAGATCATTGTGGGAAAGCCCCACGTCGTAATACTTGGCGCAGGCGCTAGTTATGGGGCATTCCCTAGTGGCGACAAGCCCGTAGGTTCGATTAGCCGCAAGGCGTAATCGGACGTTCGCGTAAAGCAATTCCCCCGCTATAACGCCCAATCCTATTTCCCATCTACCAGATGCCGCTGACTCATGGATACAACCGGAACAGCGGCATCTCGATCGTCCGATTACGCTTCGCTAATCGAACCTACATGGGACGGTAATAAAGCAAAGAGCCGCCCTTATGGGCGGCTCTTTGTATCAGCGATGGATGGCTGAATCGTCTTTTTACTGAATCGTTATTGGGCCTTGGGCGCTTCAACCGCGGCGGTCGCCGGTTGCTCATCTTCCTTGATCCAGGCATCCAGCAGGGTGTAGCCCACCGCCAACACCACGGGGCCGATAAAGAGACCGATGATCCCCATGGTCAGCAAGCCACCGATTACCCCCACCAGAATCAGGATCAGCGGCAGGTCGGCGCCCCGCTTGATCAGGAAGGGGCGCAGGAAGTTGTCCATGGTGCCCGCAATCAGTGACCACACCAGCAGGAAGGTACCCCAGGTGGTGTCGCCGCTCCAGTAGAGGTAGCCAATACAGGCCAGCAGCACCGGGAAGGGGCCGATCTGGGCGACGATCAGCAGGAACATCACCACCACCAGCACCATGGCGTAAGGGATACCGGCAATCAGCAGGCCGACACCGGCCACCGAGGATTGCACCAGCGCGGTCACCACCACCCCCATCGCCACGGCACGGATCGCCTGTGAAGCGAGTACGGTGGCATTGTCACCACGCTGACCCGCCAGCCGGTGAGCAAAGCGGCGAATGCCGGTCGCCACCACTTCACCCGAGTGATAGAGCACCCCGCAGATACCGACCGTCAGCAGGAAGTGGACGAACAGCAAGCCAAGATTACCGGCCTGAGAGGCGAGCCAGCGGGCGGTCTGACCAAAGTAGGGGGCCAGCTTGGCAAACAGCACCTGACCACCGCTCGCCAGAATTTGCTGCCAGAAGTCATAGAGCTTGTCGCCCACCAGCGGGATCTGTTGCAGCCAGAGCAACTCCGGCGGCGGTGACTGGCTGATATGGGTACCCAGCTCGATCAGCATGGGCGCCTTCTCCGCCACATTGGCCAGCGTCATAAAGAGCGGGATAACGAACATCAGCAGCAGCACCAGCGTCATAAAGAGGGCCGCCAAGGTGCGCTTGCCCCACAACACCCGCTGCACCATCAGCATCAGCGGCCAGGTGGCGATGGTGATCATGGTGGCCCACACCAGCGCGGGCAGGAAGGGCTGCAGCACCAGGAAACAGGAGATAATCAGGATGCTGAGAAACAGCACCCCCAGGGTTATCTTGGCCAAATCCACTTTTTTCATGTTCATAGGGTTTCCCTGTCAGGGCATCCGCCCCTGGGTCGAGAGTCTTGTTTCAAGAGAGATAGTATCCACCAGAGGCCAGCGCTCAACCAGAGCCCCAGCCCGAAAAAGAGCGCAAACTGACCAAGCAGGATAGTGAGCGAACTACTGGTCAACAGCGGCAATGCCCACGCGCCCGCTACCATCAGCAGCATGCCCGCCAGCACCACGGCGCCGGTCAGCCACGGGCAATAACCGTCACGCACCAGCGTAACCCTTCCCCCGAGCCAGAGGCCCAGTGCCGCCAGCCCGATCCCGGCCAGATGAGCCGACTGGCTCAGGCCAGCGCAAACCAGTGCGGCGGCGATCAGCAATCCCCAGGCGGATGAACGCTGATCCAGCCGCCAGCAGGGGCGAACCGCCAGCAGCAAGGCACCGATCAGCAGGCCAACCGCCACATCGGAGATAAAGTGCACCCCGAGCCAGACCCGCGCCAGACCTGTGGTCAGCGCCAGCAGCAAGGCCAGCGAATAGGCCAGCCCGCGCCGGGCAGGCCAGAGCCAGCCAAGCAGCGCGCCCCAGAACAGCAGGGCCGAGGCGGTGTGACCGCTCGGCATGCCAAAGCCCTGGGCACTGTGAGTTGCCAGTTCAGGTTGCAGATGGAAGGGGCGCGGCCAGCCGATCCCCTCCTTGCTCGCCTGCACCAGCAGCCCGAGCCAAAGCATGGCGAAGAGCAGCTGGCGCAGCCGTGGCCACCCCAGCAGCGGGAGCAGCAAAGGTATCAGGGCAAGCTGAAAGCCGCCTGAACCAAACAGATTGCTGACCGACAGCCACCAGACATCGGGCCCCAGCCACTGTTGCAGACGCATCATCAGCGGGATCTCGGCCTGATGCAGCGCATTGCCCTGCGCCACGAAAGCGGCCTGCCAGCGCACCTCGCTCTCGGGCAGCTTGCCAAGCCGGGTTTGCAGCCAGTCGAGCTGCTCCGGGAAGCGGCGCTGCTCGCGGGGCAGCTGGTCGATGGCGATCAGCCGAGCGTTAAGGATCTCCCCGCCCAGATTGGGAGCCTGCAGCAGCGAGACAAAATCGGAATCTTGCTGGGCGACGATGGGTTCCAGAGTGCGGCAGGCAAAGACCTGTGCTTTCTGCCAGCGGCCAAGATCCGCGACGATTTCCCCGCGCAGACCGGTCTCTTCATACAGCTCGCGCAGCGCCGCCTGTTCGGGGCGCTCGTCGCCATCTATGTAGCCGCCGCTCAGGCTGTAGCGGGAGGAGATGCGATCCTGCACCAGCAGCAGTTGATCCTGATGGCGGATGGCGCAGACTGCCGCCGTCGGTGCCGTCGGTTCGGCGCTCAGGGCTGGCAAAGCGGCAAACAGCGCCAGCAACAGTAAAAAGAGGGTTCTCGACATCAATTTGCTTTCCCTATGCACAATGGCGACAAGCCTCCCAGAAATCAGATAGTTGGGCAATGCTGGCGGCCTGTTCAGCGCTGATCCGGCCATGATGGCCGCACCGGGAAGATTGCGATGAGCGAGGGCACTCCCTACTATTGGCGGCTATCTTCAATGTCATGCAGCAACCGCTGGAGCCCTCCATGAGACAGTTCGGCTTTTTCCTCGGCATCGCCATCGGTGTCATCCTGATCCTGTTCGGCAGCATCGTTATCTTTCAGGCCCTGCCTGCGGCACTGGACGTGCTGGAGATGCCAAGCCGCATCCCGTTCGTGCGCGAGGTCTACACCTGGCTGATGACCAGCGCCAACGGCCTCACCGCCCAGCTGGAGCAGAACTTCCTGGAAGCGTTCCAGACCGTGCTCAAGCTGATCCTGCTCATCACCTTCATGTGGGTCTGCGTCAAGCTGGTCAACATGGGGGTGCTGATTATCCGTGCCGGGGTTGACCTCATCCGCACCGCCATCGCCCACAGCGAAGGCCCCCACGACCAGAAGAAGCCGGATCAGCACGATCACTTCTGACTAAGCAGTGGTCAACGGATGTGAACGCTGCCGCCCCCAACCGGGGCGGCAGCTTTATATGTGCGGTATGGAGGCCCTTCCCAGCCCCCATGAATACCCGATAAAGCACCGGCTTTCCCTTGTGAATCAGCAAACTGCCCATATGTTGCATCACCTTGACATGGTTTGCGCCCCGCGCGGCGGCTGCCCGGTTTCTATCCCGACCCCGTGCTCTGGTATAATCGACCACCTCTTTTCCCCGTTATGGAGCCTGTTCATGCCCAATCATGCAGAAAGTGCCCTCGAGGTTCGTCTCGACAAGTGGCTGTGGGCGGCCCGTTTCTACAAGACCCGCTCCATTGCGCGGGATCAGATCGACGGGGGCAAGGTGCACTACAATGGTCAGCGCAGCAAACCGGGCAAACAGGTGGAAGTGGGGGCACTGATCCGCTTCTGGCAGGGGCAGGATGAACGCGAAGTGCGGGTGCTGGCCTTGAGCGAGCAGCGCAAATCGGCCCCGCTGGCCCAGCAGCTCTATGAAGAGACTGCCGAGAGTCTGAAAAAACGGGCCGAGAACAGCGAGGCACGCCGCTTCAACAGCCAGTTTGCCCCCAGCCCCGAGCGCCGCCCCGACAAGCAGGAGCGACGCCAGTTGCTCAAGGTCAAACAGTACTGACCGACCCCGATTTGATACCGGGCTGGCCTCAACCCCAGCCCGCCCGATTTACCTCACCGAAAAGCCAGGAATACATGATGAGCAACCAAGATCTGCTGTATCGCTATCTGTTTGAAGAGTACGAAGTGCGTGGCGAGCTGGTCCAGCTGGATCACACCTACCGCCACGTGGTGGAAGCCCAGAACTACCCGGTGCAGGTGCAAAAACTGCTGGGCGAGCTGCTGGTCGCCACCAGCCTGCTGACCGCCACCCTCAAGTTTGAAGGCTCCATCACTGTGCAGTTGCAGGGCGATGGCCCGGTGCGTCTGGCGGTGATCAACGGTGACAACAACCAGCAGCTGCGCGGCGTGGCCCGCTATGAAGGGGAGCTGCCGAGCGATGGCAAGCTGCAGAGCCTGATCGGCAATGGCCAGCTGATCATCACCATCACCCCGGAGCAGGGCGAGCGCTATCAGGGCATCATCGCGCTGGACGCCGATACTCTGGCGGGCTGCCTGGAGCACTACTTCGCCCGCTCCGAACAGCTGGCCACCAAGCTGTGGATCCGCACCGGCTATCACGAAGGTGCGCCGCGCGCTGCCGGCATCATGCTGCAAGAGCTGCCCGCCCAGAGCGAGGATCACAGCAACGATTTCGATCACCTGACCCAGCTCACCAGCACCATCAAGGATGAAGAGCTGTTCGGCCTGCAGGCAGAAGAGATCCTCTACCGTCTCTACCATCAGGACAAGGTGCGGGTATTCGATCCGCAGGCGGTCGAGTTCCGCTGCACCTGCTCCCGCGAGCGCTGCGAAGGGGCCCTGTTGCAGATAGAAAAGGAAGAGGTCATGGAGATGGTGCAGGAGCTCGGCAAGATCGACATGCACTGTGATTATTGCGGCGCCCAGTACCAATTTAATGGGATCGATGTCGAAACCCTGTTCAGCAGGGCTCCCGGCAATGATGCAAACCAGTTACACTAATTAAAGGCGGGCAAAACCCGCCTTTAACTTTAATAACAAAAAAATACCCTATTTTATAAAGTTTGATGGCGATCGCTAAACTCTACCACCTAAGTGATAGGATGACCGTCAGATAGAACCCTACCAACCTCTGAACCCAGGAGAATACAATGACAATCGTGGCAGAACCCACCCTGGCCCAACAATTAGGACTGGACCAGTACGGCATCAAAAACAGCCAAGAAATCGTTCGCAACCCCTCTTACGAGCAGCTTTTCGCGGAAGAGACACGCCCTGACCTGGAAGGGTTCGAGCGCGGTGTGGTGACCGAGCTGGGCGCCGTCAACGTAAACACCGGTATCTTCACCGGTCGCTCCCCGAAAGATAAATATATCGTCAAAGATGCCACTACCCAGGATACTGTGTGGTGGTCTGACCAGGGTAAAAACGATAACAAAGCCATTACCCCTGAAGTGTGGTCACATCTGAAAGGGCTGGTCACCAAACAGCTCTCCGGCAAGCGCCTGTTTGTGGTCGACGGTTTCTGCGGTGCCAACCCGGATACCCGCCTGGCCGTGCGCATCATCACCGAGGTGGCCTGGCAGGCACACTTCGTGAAAAACATGTTCATCCGTCCGAGCGATGAAGAGCTGAAAACCTTCAAGCCTGACTTCGTGGTGATGAACGGTGCCAAGTGCACCAACCCGAACTGGAAGGAGCAGGGTCTCAACTCCGAGAACTTCGTTGCCTTCAACATGACCGAGAAAATGCAGCTCATCGGTGGCACCTGGTACGGTGGCGAGATGAAGAAGGGCATGTTCTCCATGATGAACTACTTCCTGCCCCTGCGCGGCATTGCCTCCATGCACTGCTCAGCCAACGTGGGTCAGGACGGCGACGTCGCCATCTTCTTCGGCCTCTCCGGCACCGGCAAGACCACCCTCTCCACCGATCCCAAGCGTCAGCTGATCGGCGATGACGAGCACGGCTGGGATGACCACGGCGTGTTCAACTTTGAAGGGGGCTGCTACGCCAAGACCATCAAGCTCTCCGAAGAGGCTGAGCCGGACATCTACCACGCCATCCGTCGCGATGCGCTGCTGGAGAACGTCACCGTTGCTGCCGATGGCACCATCGACTTCGATGATGGCTCCAAGACCGAGAACACCCGCGTCTCCTACCCCATCTATCACATCGACAACATCGTCAAGCCGGTCTCCAAGGCAGGTCACGCCACCAAGGTGATCTTCCTGACTGCCGACGCCTTCGGCGTGCTGCCTCCGGTCTCCAAACTGACCAAGGAACAGACCAAGTACCACTTCCTGTCTGGCTTCACCGCCAAACTGGCCGGTACCGAGCGCGGCATCACAGAGCCGACTCCGACCTTCTCTTCCTGCTTCGGCGCAGCCTTCCTCTCCCTGCACCCGACCAAGTACGGTCAGGAGCTGGTGAAACGGATGGAAGCGGCAGGTGCAGAGGCCTATCTGGTCAACACCGGCTGGAACGGCACCGGCAAGCGCATCTCCATCAAGGATACCCGCGCCATCATCGACGCCATCCTGGATGGCTCCATCGAGAAGGCCGAGACCAAGGTGCTGCCGATCTTCAATCTGGAGATCCCGACCGCGCTGCACGATGTGAACCCGGCGATCCTCGACCCGCGCGACACTTACGCCGACAAGGCCGAGTGGGATGCCAAGGCCGTCGATCTGGCAGGCCGTTTCATCAAGAACTTCGAGCGCTTCACCGATAACGATGAAGGCAAACGTCTGGTTGCGGCAGGCCCGCAGCTGTAACAGGCTCGCTTCGTATCAGTGACATCATGCCGGTCAGCCACGCTGACCGGCGTTTTTGTTTTTGTGGAGCCCCGAACGCCGCCATCGCTCCCGTTAAAGGGGCCAAAACCTTGCCTTTGCCTGTTGTGACAGGTTAGATTCAGCCAAACTTTATACAATATACAATTCTGTAACGCCCAATCGTGACCCGACCATGACCCCACCCTACAAGACCCGAACCCAGATGGTGATGGAAAACCTCCGTGGCCGGATCCTCCGTGGGGAGTTCCCCGCTGGCGCCCCCTTGCGTCAGGATGCCATTGCCAAAGAGCTGGCCGTGAGCCGCATCCCGGTGCGCGAAGCCCTGATGCAGCTGGAAGCGCAGGGGCTGGTGAAGTTCGAAGCCCATCGCGGCGCCGTGGTCACCATGCTGGACGCCTCGGCCATTGAAGAGCTCTTTTATTTGCGAGCGCTGCTGGAAGCCGATACCCTGTTTCACGCCGTCGACAAGATGACGGAAGCCACCTTCGCGCAAGCGGAGGCGATCCTCGCCCAGTTTGATCACGCCCTGGAGTCAGGCACCCAGATCGAACATTGGGCCGAGTTGAACCACAGCTTTCACGCCACCCTCTATCAGGCAGCCGGTCGCCCCCAGGCACTTGAACTGATCGCCCAGATCAATCTGAGCTGTGACCGCTATGTCCGCTTCGAGCTGCTGTTTGCCAGCGACGGGGTGGACAAGGCGGAGCGTGAACACGCCCAATTGCTGGAATTGTGCCGCGCCCGGCGCAAGCACGAGGCGGTGGTGCTGCTCAGGCAGCATATCGAAGCGGCAGGTCAGTCGATCAAGCGGATCCTGGCCAGCGGCCATAAAAACTGAACACTCATATAGCAACCATCTGGCACTAACGACATGAATAATTTCGAGATAATTGAAACCCGCGTCGCCCAAGTCAGGGCCGAGCTGGCCATGCAGGAGTTGGACGCCTTTATCGTCCCCCACGATGATGAGCACCTCGGCGAGTACATCCCCGCCTATGCCGAGCGGCTTGACTGGATCACCGGTTTCAACGGCTCTGCCGGCGTCGCCATCATCATGGCCCAGCGGGCAGCCCTCTTTGTCGATGGTCGCTATACGGTGCAGGCGCGGATGCAAACCCCCGCCGAACTGTTCGAATTCCTCCACCTCATTGAAAATCCTCATGTGCAATGGCTGGCCGAGCAGCTGCCGTCAGGCTCCCGGGTTGGCTTCGATGCCCGCCTGCACAGCCTGACCTGGTACAAGAATGCCAAAGCCGTGCTGGCCGACCGCGGTATCGAGCTGATCCGCGTCGAGCAGAACCCCATCGACCTGAACTGGAGCGATCGCCCGGAGCCGACCAAGAGCCCGGTCATCCTCTACAGCGAGGAGCTGGCAGGCCAGTCCAGCCAGTCCAAACGTGAACAGCTGGCGGCCGACCTGCGCAAGCGCGGGCTGGATGCGGTGCTGCTGACCCAGGCCGAGCCCATCAACTGGCTGCTCAACCTGCGCGGCCGCGATATCGACCGGCTGCCGGTGGTGCTGGGCTTTGCGGTGCTCTACGCCAACACCAGCATGGATTTCTTCGTCGATACCGACAAAATTGACTGCTTCGCCTTCACCCAACACGTGGGGCAGGATGTCTCCGTCTACCCCATCGACAAGCTGGGCGACGTGTTGCAGCGCATCGGTGAAGATCAGCAGAAGGTGCTGGCCGATCCGGACAGCGCCAACGCCTGGACCCAGCTCGTCATGGAAGAGGCGGGTGCCATTCTGGTGGCTGGCCAAGACCCCACCATGCTGCCGAAAGCGTGCAAAAACGAGATCGAGCTGACCGGTATGCGTGCCGCTCACCTGCGCGATGGCGTGGCCATGACCCGCTTCCTCGCCTGGCTGGATCGGCTGGTCGCCTCCGGCGAGTTCGAAGGGGTGGATGAAGGCACCCTGGCCGATCAGGTGGAAGCGTTCCGCCGCGAGCAGGAGCACTACGTCGAGCCGAGCTTCGATACCATCTCCGCGCTCGGCCCCAACGCCGCCATGTGCCACTACCACCACACCAACGGCACCCCGCGTGCGTTTGGTCAGGACAGCCTTTATCTGCTGGACTCCGGCGCCCAGTATATGGATGGCACCACCGACATCACCCGCACCATCAAGGTGGGTGAGGTGAGCGACGAGCAGAAAGCGATGTTTACCCGGGTACTGCAGGGCCATATCGCGCTGGATCAGGCCCGCTTCCCCCGTGGCACCGCCGGTATCCAGCTCGACGTGCTGGCCCGCATGCCGCTGTGGCAAGCCGGTTACAACTATGACCACGGCACCGGCCACGGCGTCGGCCACTTCCTGAGCGTCCACGAAGGGCCCCAGCGCATCGCGCCGAAAGGGAGCATGGTCGCCCTGCAACCGGGCATGGTGCTCTCCAACGAGCCGGGCTACTACCGTGAAGATGGCTTTGGCATCCGTTGCGAAAACCTGGTAGTCGTGACCGATCTGGAACAGGTTGGCGAGCTGCCGATGCTGGGCTTCGAGCGTCTGACCTACGTGCCGTTCGATACCCGCCTGATCGACCGCAGCCTGCTGAGCCCGGCCGAATTCCGCTGGATCAACGAATACCATGTCGAGGTGTTCCGCCGCCTGAGCCCGCTGCTCGAGGGCGAAGATCTCGCCTGGCTGGAGCAGGCAACCAGCCTCATCTGATGACACAGGGCCTGCGGGCCCTGTTTTTTATCCCCCCTTTTGACCTGTATCAACACCCAAAGCGAGCAGGTCAGGAGAATGGCGGCCATGAAAAGTCATCATGCCAGCCCAGCCCGGGGCTCACACGCCGCAGCCAGCAAAAAGGCGAGTGACCATCCCAGACTCATGCGCGAGCAGCAGACGGTCAGCGCCATGATCCGCCTCTACTGCCAGCACCATCATCAGGATCCCCATTGCCGCCACTGTCGCCAGTTGCGGGATTTCGCCCATCAGCGCCTTCGTCGCTGCCGTTATGGCCACGGCCACAAACCCACCTGCGCCAACTGCAATATCCACTGCTACGCACCGGCGATGCGCAAACAGATCCAGCAGGTGATGAAGTGGAGCGGCCCGCGCATGTTGCTGCGCCACCCCTGGCTCACCCTCCGCCATCTGCTCGACGGCTTGCGCAAGGCTCCCAAACTGCCCCAGAGCCGCCCCCTGCCGCCATAACCGCCAATCCCTTGCATCCGGCAGGGGATGACCACTACCCTATGACTCCTTTTCTGCCGTTGACCCCAAGGTCAGCGGCGTTGCCGATCCGTTTGCTGCCAATGGAGTCCTGATGCACCACAACCCGCCCCTGCTACGCACCGCTACCCACCATGACATGCACGCCATCTGGCAGATCGATGCCAAGGTGTTTGGCGAAGATGTCTATCCCGCCTTCTTCTTCCGTCAGGCGATGGATTTGTGGCCCGAGTTGTTGCTGGTGGCCGAATACGAGGGGCAGCTGGTGGGTTATGTGCTGGGGGGATTCGGTCAGGAGCGGTCGCAAGGCTGGGTGCTCTCGCTGGCGGTGCTGCCCGAGGCGCGCGGTTTCGGTCTGGCCGAGCGAATGATGCGCCAGATGGAGGCCAACCAGCAGGCGCTGCAAATCAGCGAACTGCGGCTCACGGTCGATCCGGCCAATCCGGCCCAGCGCCTCTACTACCGGCTCGGTTACACATTGCAGGCGGAAGTAGCCGACTATTTCGGCCCCGGAGAAGACCGTCTGCTGCTGGTTAAAACCCTCTCCGGTACAGCTGCGATTCAAGGACAAAACCGGTTACAGAACGCATAATTGGTTACATTTTGCCGATTTCATGTGTGACGGGGTTGGAGTAAAGTTCACTCATCAACCGGATTGTTCAAATTACGTGCAGCCCAGGAGGCCCACCATGTTGAAGCGTATGACCCTTATTGCCCTGCTGGCAGCAACCACCATCACCGGATGCGCCAACAGTGACGTTTACTCTGGCGATGTTTACACCAAAGACCGCGCCAAACAGGTGCAGACCGTCAGCTACGGCACCATCATCTCCACCCGCCCGGTGAAGATCCAGGCCGATGAGAACTCCCTGATTGGCACCATTGGCGGCGCCGTGGTCGGTGGCCTGCTGGGCAGCACAGTCGGTGGCGGCACCGGACGTGACATCGCAGCCGCAGGCGGCGCCATCGCCGGTGCAGCGGCAGGTAACGCCATCGGCAACAAGATGAATCAGGTCGACGGCGTCGAGCTGGAGATCAAGAAAGAGAACGGCGAAGCCATCGTGGTCGTGCAGAAAGCCAGCCCCACCTTCACCCCGGGCGCCCGTGTGCGCATGACCCAGGGCAATGGCAGCATCAACGTGGCCGTCGTGAACTAAGCGTGTGAACTCAGGCTTTGCAGCTTTAGAGTCATAAAAAAAACCGCCGATCCTGGCGGTTTTTTGTTGTCTGGCATTCGGGATTACATGCTGTAAGCCTTCTCGCCGTGGGAGGTGACATCTAGCCCTTCCCGCTCGGCATCGCCGTTCACCCGCAGACCCACCAGCATATCGACCGCCTTGAAGGCAATCGCCGCCACTGCACCGGACCAGAGCAGGGTGACACCGACCCCGATGGCCTGGATCTTCACCTGAGTCAGGATGGAGTAGCCCTCGGCAACCTGATTGGTGACATAGTCCCACACCCCGGTGCCGCCCAGATCCGGGCTGGCAAAGACGCCGGTCAGCAGGGCGCCGAGAATGCCGCATACCCCGTGCACACCAAACACGTCCAGACTGTCATCGGCCCCCAACATGCGCTTGAGACCGTGGACCCCCCACAGACCCGCCACGCCACTGATAAGGCCCATCACCAGACCACCGCCCACACCGACGAAACCGGCTGCCGGGGTGATCACCACCAGACCGGACACCGCACCGGATGCCGCACCCAGCAGGGAGGGACGTCCCTTCATCACCCACTCGGCCAGCGTCCATGAGAGAGCTGCTGCAGCCGGCGCCACCCAGGTGTTGATAAAGGCGAGTGCGGCGATACCATTGGCTTCCAGCGCGGAGCCCGCGTTGAAACCGAACCAGCCGAACCAGAGCAGGGAGGCACCGATCATGGTCATGGTCAGGCTGTGGGGGGTCATGGGATCACGACCGTAGCCCAGACGCTTGCCCACCAGATAGGCACCCACCAGACCCGCCACGGCGGCGTTGATGTGCACCACTGTGCCGCCCGCAAAGTCCAGCGCACCATGCTGGAACAGATAACCGGCAGTGGCGGTCGCGGTTGCTGCGGCTTCGGCGCTGGTATAGGCATCCGGACCCGCCCAATACCACACCATATGAGCCAGCGGGATATAGGCGAAGGTGAACCAGATCACCGAGAAGAGCAGCACGGCAGCAAACTTGATGCGCTCGGCGAACGCCCCCACGATAAGGCCGCAGGTGATGGCGGCAAAGGCCCCCTGGAACACCACATAGATCAGCTCGCTGATCCCGACCCCCTTGCTGAAGGTGGCGGCGATGGAGTCAGGGGTCACCCCCTTGAGCAGCACCTTGCTGAAGGAGCCGTAGAAATTGCCCCCCTCGGTAAAGGCCAGCGAATAGCCGTAGATCACCCAGAGCACGCAGATAAGGCAGAACAGGGTAAAGACCTGCATCAGCACGCTCAGCATGTTTTTGGCCCGCACCAGACCACCGTAGAAGAGGGCGAGACCGGGGATCGACATCAGGATCACCAGCGCCGCCGAAAGCAGCATCCAGGTGTTGTCACCCTTGTTGATTGTCACGGCGGCAACCGGCGCCACCGCAGCCTGTACCTGAGCGACCTCTTCGGCCCAACTTGGGGTAACCAGCAAGGCAGGCAACATCGTCAGACCTGCCATCATCCATTTTTTGACCATAGAGCACTCTCCTTCCCTGTCGTACCGGTACAAGACCGGCTCCGTTTCCCTGATTGAATCTGTGGCGAATCGCAAGGTGTTGCTGCAACCCGCCAGAATCACACCCGCGCCCTGCACGGGGATGCCTCTTGCCACTTCCTCATCACTGCGTCTGCCGCCGATGACCGCAAGAGACCGTCTGACATGTAAAAAGCATAAAGCGGGCCATAAATTTAAATCCTTTTAAATCATGGCATTAATAAGATCGTGCATCATCAACGCACCAATTTGGCGCATGAGCTGCGCTAACCTGCCCAGGGTCGCCCTGTCACAGGGCAGGCGATACTTCACGCACCAGAAGTGCGCAAACCCTGAGCCAGCCCACAAGCTGACGTCATCGATATCGCGCGCTGCGGGTCCGCTCGTTTACACTGACAGACCAGCCGTTTCCTGTTATCCGACCACGGCATGCCATTACACAGCCCCTTGTTTGCAACCTGATGGCAGGCCCAATCCGAGGAACACCATGCAGTTAGATCGTCTCGACATCAGCCTCTCCCACTACCGTCATCTCGACCGGGAGCATCGCGCCCACATCGCGCTGCTGGGGATAGTGATGCTGGCCATCATGGCCCTTCATCTGTTGCTGCTGCCCCACTTCCCCTACGAGCGCTTTTACGCCGTCAGTTTTGGCTTCGAGGTGATCAACTGGCTCACCATGCTGTTCCTGTTCTGGGTGGTGCAGTGCGCCCACCTGCCCACCCACACCTACCGCATGCTCTCCTGCGGTCTGATGTTGTGGATCATGGGGGCCACCGCCGACATCATGGATGAACTGGTGGCACAGCCACTCTGGCTCGCCATCTATGCCGAGGATCTGCTGCGCTCCAGTGGCATCCTGCTCAGCAGCATCGGCATCCTGAGCACCATGCACCATCTCTTTCACATCAATACCCAGCTCAGACAGCAGGCGCTGTTTGACGATCTGACTAGGCTGCCAAACCGACGCTACTTTCATCAGCAGCTGTTTCTGGAACAGGGGATTTGCCACGCTCTCATCCTGCTGGATCTCGATCACTTCAAGGTGATCAATGACAACTACGGCCACGATATCGGGGATCGGGTGTTGCAGCAGTTTGGCGAGCTGTTGCAACAGCACTGCCCGCCCGGTGCGCTGGCGGCCCGTGTCGGGGGTGAAGAGTTTGCCCTGCTGCTGCCCATCGCCCACGAAGCCGAGCTGCAGCAACTGGCCAACACCCTGCTCACTGCGACCCGCACCATAGCCCCCGACCCGACCCATACCATGACGGTCAGTCTGGGAGTGGGGGTCCGCGAGCCCAAGGAACCGGCCGTCTCGCTGTTCAAACGGGTGGATCAGGCGCTTTATGGCGCCAAGGAGGCGGGCAGAAACTGCGCTGTATGGGCGACGCCGACTAACAAGGAGGCGTGAAGAGCTACCGATTGATTGCCGATCACGGCGGAAGATTGCTGCTGAGACAGGGGCCCAATGGCCCCTGTTTTATGGGGAAAATCCCCTCGCCTAAAAGCGGAAGGTAAGACCGATATTGGCCTGCCACTGGGTTACCAGCTCCCCGCGCACCTTGAACACGCACTGCTCCGGGTTGCAGAGAAACTGGTTGTTGTCGTTGACCAGCGAGCCATAACCGCGTACCTCGGCCCGCAGCGCCAGATGCTCGGCGAGGCGCGGTTGCACCCCGAGCGCCAGCGACATGGAAGGTGCCACCTCACTGTCGTAGGCGGCAAAACGGGTCACCCCGATCCCGGCGCCGATATAGGGCGCCATCAGGTTGTCAGAGAGGGTCAAGGCACCGGAAAAGTGCAGGGTATCGACCGTCAGGCGATCCGGCAGGTCGGGAGAGAGAGTGGTGGACTGATGGCTGTAGAGCAGTTCAATCATGCCGGGATCATCCACCTCCTTGCTGATAAAGAAGCCCCAGCTGCCGGAGCCCTGCCCCTGCAGTGAATCAAACGATGCAGAAACCGGCACCGGCTGCACCACCTCGTCACTCTTCTCGAAGTCGATGGACGAGCTGTAACCGAAAAACGGCGTCACCTGCCAACCGGATGTGGTCGCGCCCTCGGCACTCCAGACCGGCCCCAGTGGCAGCAACAACCCCATCATCGCTATCCCGACTCTCTTCATCATCCCCTGCTCCCTGTGTGATTGTGCAGAAAGCATACCAGAGGCGTCCTAGGCCCATCCTAAACGGCGGCTGTACCGGATCACTTTCATCGCGGGATTTCCCTCTCGCCGGAACCCCTGCCGAGCCGCCCCACTGGCGCCGCTATGCGCCCCTGCCACCATTCATCGACGGTTAACCTCTGCCACGTATGCTGGCGCCAAATCGGGTCATCGGGGCCCGTTATCACTACTCAAAAGGACATCAGGGAATGGTTGCCGCGCAACTCAACGACCCCAAAACTACCCTCGCGGATACCCTGCGGGCCACCGCGCATGCCATCGACGAGAGCCACATCAGCCTGCGCCAGATGCTCACGCTGGTGGGTGAACAGGGGATGCTGCTGTTTTGCGTCCTGCTCACCGTCCCCTTCCTGCTGCCGGTCTCCATTCCCGGGGTCAGCACCCCGTTTGGCCTGCTGATCCTCTTTATCGGTATCGGCATCACCCTCAATCGGGTGCCCTGGCTGCCCGCCATGCTGATGGAGCGCCGCTTCGCTGCCGACCAGCTCAAGCCGACCCTTCACAAGGGGGCGGATCTGCTGGCCCGGGTCGATCGCGTTATCCGCCCGCGCCTGCTGGTGCTGACCGGCAGCAACACGGTCAACCGCTGCAACGGCCTGCTGATCATGCTGGCTGCCCTGCTGCTGATGCTGCCCCTGGGCGCCATCCCGTTCACCAACGCCATGCCTGCCTGGGCCATCCTGCTGCTTGCCACCGGCATGTTGCAGCGGGACGGTCTGTTCATCGCCAGCGGCTATCTGCTGGTAAGCGCAACCCTGGTCTGGTTCAGCGTGCTGGCCATCGGCTTGCTGATGGCGGGCCAGAGCGCCAGCGGCCTGCTCGGCTAACCCCGATGCACAGAAAAAGGGCGACCAGATGGTCGCCCTTTTTGATTTGTGCGGGATACCGCCCGGTCAAAGCAGATCGTAGATAAGGGCCGAGATGGCAAGCAGCCCCATCACCAACACAAAAAGGGTACTCGGCCCGCGATAACGCTTGAGTGCGGGCAAGCGATAGATGGAGCAGGCTGGCAGCAGAAACAGGATCACCGCGATCAGCGGGCCACTGACGCGCTCGATGATGTCGAGCACGTTGGGGTTCAGATAGGTGATGACGGCGGTCACCATAAACAGGATCACCGATGACACGCGGGCGATGGTCGACTCCTTGAGGGAGAGCCCCAGCCCCTGACAGGCACCGCTCACCATGCTCACCGTCCCCTCGCTCACCCCCATGGAGGTGCCTAGGAAAGATTTGGACATGGCCAGAATGGCGATGAGTGGCCCCACATAGGCGATCAGCGGATTGGAAAACTTGTTCGCCAACGCCGACAGCACCGAGATATTGTCGGTGCGGGCCAGCGCCATCTCGGCCTGACTCAGACTCATCACGCAGCTCACCACGAAAAAGAGCACGCTGCCGCAAATCAGCATACTGCTGTACTTGATGATCCGCTTGGCGCGCAGATCGGCACTCTCTTGGCAACGCTTCTTCTGCGCCGCGCTGAAGGAGGAAATAATAGGTGCATGGCTGAAGGAGAAGACCATCACCGGCACGATCAGCCAGAGGGATTTCCAGAACGCCGGGTCACGCCAATCCACCGCCTGACTCTCGCTGAAATAGGAGAGGCTCCACTGGGGCAGCAGATAGATGGAGAGGCCAATCAGAAAGGCAACCATCGGCAGTGCCAGCACGCTGATGGCCGACACCACGATCTGTTTGCCAGCCAGCAGCACCAGATGCAGGCCCAGCATCACCCCCAGCACCAGCAAGCCGCGCGGAAGCTCGGCATCCCCCAGCTGGTGGACCACGAAGCTCTGGATCGCATTGGTGATGGAGATGCTGTAGACCAGAATGATGGGGTAGAAGGCCATCAGATAGACCAGCATCAGCAGCTTGCCCGCCTTGGCACCGAAGTGCTCCTCCACCACATGGGTGATATCCCCTTCCCGATGGGAGCTGGAGAGCACAAAGCGGCTCAATGCCCGGTGGGAATAATAAGAGAGCGGAAAAGCCAGCAATAAAATAAACAGCAAAATAACCGGGGAATTACTGCCAACAGTAATAGGGAGAAATAACGTACCGGCACCGACAGCAGTGGCATATAGGCCCATGGTCCATACCGAATCGCTTTTCTCCCATTTCAATTTTGAAACAGGGTTACTCTTTTCAGCAATAGAAACACTCATTGCAATATATACCTTATTAATCTGTCATCATTATTTTTATTGGCCCGAATAACAGGCTGGAGATATGTCGTTGCATATCGCCCTGCACATGAAAAAAACAACGCCGCCAGCGACCAACTGGGCCACCGGAGAGAAACGGAGCTGCCACGCTACCATCGTTGAAATCGCTATCCGGGTCAAGGTTAATAATTCATGACTGTTTGAATCGGAATGTTTCAAAAGACAACAGGATGTATCACATTCGTCACCCAAAACCCGATTCACGCCTGTTTGATAACATACCGATAATACCTCATGCTGTTGTCCAACAACATAAATAAGACCAGCGAACAGGCCGATAATATTAACACCTTAAGCTGTGGAATATGAGTTAAATAATACGGCCAACTTTTCTACTAATTGACAGTGATGTCAGCCAATTTATTCAGGGTAAAAGCGCAGGCTATTTCCCACAGCGACTGGAGCGGCACTTTCAACCTGCCGGGCAGTGCGCCACCCGGTTGCGCCCTGCCCGCTTGGCCCGATAGAGCCACTCGTCGGCCCGGGCCAGCGCCTGATTGATCTCCTCCTCCGGCTGCACCAGGGTTGTGCCCAAGCTGACCGTGATAGCGACCGGATCGGCAGGCAGCACTTCGACCGCGGCACGGATCTGCTCCGCCATCTGCAGCAAACCGGCTTCATCGATCCGCGGCAGCAGGATCAGAAACTCCTCGCCACCGCTGCGCACAAAGAGATCGTCCGCCCGCAACAGGGCATCGATACAACTACTGAAGCGCTGCAAGGCCCGATCTCCCTGCTGGTGGCCGTAACGATCGTTGATCTGCTTGAAGTGATCGATGTCGAGCATGATAAGACCGCAGGGCGCTTCCCCTGCCCGCAACGGCTGGCAGTGCTCGAAGAAGAAACGGCGGTTGTAGAGGCCAGTCAGCTGGTCGGTTTCACTCTGGCGCAGCAGTCGCTGCTGCAACTCGTACTGGCGGGTGATATTGCGGGTCACCCAGGCCACCGCCCGCTTGCCGTCATAGAGGGAGGGCAGCGGCGCAATCTTGCCCTCAAAACGCTGTATCCCTTGCGGCCCGGCGGCGGCATTGATCCCCCCACCTCGGCGGCGGAGAGCTCATACTCCACCACTCGCACCTGACCGCTCGCCAGCGACTCGGCTACCTGCGCCTTGACCCACATGGCCATCTCGGGTGGCAGCACATCGGCCAGCTGCTTGCCCGCCAGCGGATTGCCGTCGTGATAGGATTGCTGCTCCATGCCGCTGATATATTCCACGTAATAGCCATCTTCACTGAGAATCAAGACGGGATCTGGCAGCTGGGCCATCACTTCATAAAGCTGGGTTACCGAAAGCGCCACGGAGACTCCTGTACTTCAACGTCAAACAGGGGGAGATATTCTGCCTCAAGAGGACTCGCTCGCCCTCATCGGCAGAACAGAAAAATCTGCGGCCACAGCCAACAATCCTTTACATCTAGCAGCCTGCCAGCCTCTCGGCCACCACGGGTGGCCAGCGCGTTGCTACTCCCGCCACTGCGCTCGCTCACGGCGGCGAAAGCCCCCTCCCCCGGTCGCGCATATCCCGTTGTTTCAACTCACAAGTTCATTTACGCTGGCCGTCCTGAGTCCAGTTTTCACCTCACCAGCCATCAGGAACGCCAGCCACCCGCAACCGCAGGGGCTGTACCACGGAAAAGGAATAGCCAGATGAAAAACGCCATCGTTACCGCCCGCTTCGACGCCATCAGCACCGAAGGGGAACAGCTCACCCTCAAGATCGCCATCAAGGCCCCCGAGCCGGATCCCAAGTCCGCCAGCGGTGACTGGCGCTGCAAGGTGAAGCTTGCGGGGCTGAGCGACAAGACCTTTATCTACGGCATCGACAGCCTGCAGGCACTGAGCCTCGCCATCAAGTTTGTCGAAACCGAGCTGCGCGCTTTCTCCGATGCGGGCTGGCAGTTCTATCTGCCCAATTGCCCCGATCACCCCATCGACATGAGCGCCTGCTACTTCCCGGCGCTCTAGCCCAAGGTCAACTCAGGGAGCATGGGGTGCAGCCCAGCTCCCACAATATCCCTTTCATCGACAACGAGCTCATCATAGGCAAGTGCTGCCCCACAACCCGCAATGCCAAGGGTACTGTCAGAAAATTTGACAATTAAATCAATAGCATGCATCCAAAAACAATTGACAATAATTCTCATTTAATTAATGATTAATTTCCAAATGAACCACTCTGGAGATAGTGGATGAAGCTCTGTTTAACCACAGCATTATTGCTGTGCAGTATTTCAAGTGCCAATGCCAATACTTGCCCATTGAGTAACTGCAACACACTACACGCTGGTGAACATTACTCTATTAATGCCGATGGAAAGTATTGCATCAATTTCAACAAAGAAAACATCACGGTGGTAAACCTTTCGAGTCGATACATTGAAATAGAAGAAAAAAATTCAAATCCAACTGTTATATACCCTGGTGAATTTGTTGATGTCGATACCATATCAACAATCGCAAATTCAACCAAGGTAGTTATCAGCATAGAGCACGATAGCTTTATCGTTATAAGAGATATAAATGAAAGCAAGCGTAACAAGAGAGCGGCACCCGCATTGGTATGGGCTGGCGGCGGGGCCGTTATGGGGGCGATGGGCGTCATTGCCAACAATCCTGATGCCAGCATGAGAGAGATTGCTGCAGGTGCATTTGGTGGTGCCGTTACCGGTAGGTTAAGCCCCATCATGGGAAGTGGTGTCGCAGGCATGATGGCTTCAGGCAGTGCTGGCCTGGCAGCAAGCGGTGGCTGTGCCTCATGTCACTAGTGATGATGATCGTCACATTGATAGCGGCCGTTGTAGCACCCTTTCTTTTAAGCAACAACCTTGCCCATCGAATTGCACTGCTACTAATTTCAAGCGGTTCAATACTATTTAATTATCTCTCGGGTACTTTCTCAGCCTGGATATGTTTAACCTTTATTGTATTTACAGTTATTTTAAAGGCTAACTATCGTTCTACTCTGGTGCGTTGTGATGATGCAATACTAGGTTGCTATATAATTTTCTACATCCAGCCATTAGTTTTCAGGATGATTTAAAACTCTCTATTTAAATGAAGCTGACAAAATAAACTAACCATAAAAAGAGCGCATATTATGCGCTCTTTTTATTTAAGACCTGTTTGGTAATATTTATCAACCCGTATTACGCATACCTGCGGCGATACCGGCGATGGTGACCATCAGCGCCTTGTCCAGCTCGGGGTGCAGGGTCTCCGGGTGGTTGCGGGAGCGGTTGAGCAGCTCGGCCTGCAGCACGTTGAGCGGGTCTGTGTAGGGATTGCGCAGCTTGATGGACTCCTTGATCCAGGGCTGATCCTCCAGCAGATCCCCGCGCGGGCTCAGTTTCAGCACCACCTCGATGGATTCGGCGAGCTCCTGACGCAGCTGTTTGCCAAGGCCCCACAGCTCCTGCGGCACCAGACGGGTGTCGTAGTACTCGGCGAGCCAGACGTCCGCTTTGAGGAAAACCATCTCCAGCATCTCGAGGCGGGTGCGGAAGAAGGGCCATTGGGCGCTCATCTCTTCCAGCACCGCCAGCTTGCCGCCGTCGATAGACTGTTGCAGCGCCTTGTGAGCACCGAGCCAGGCCGGCAGCATCAGACGGTTCTGGGTCCAGGCGAAGATCCACGGAATGGCGCGCAGGCTCTCGACGCCGCCGTTGGGCTTGCGCTTGGAAGGACGGGAGCCGAGCGGCAGCTTGCCGAGCTCCATCTCCGGGGTGGCGGCACGGAAGTAAGGGACGAAGTCCGGATGACCGCGCACAATGCTGCGGTAGTGCTCGCAGGAGTCGGCGGCCAGCTGTTCCATCACCTCGCGCCAGCACTCTTTCGGCTTGGGCGGCGGCAGCAGGTTCCCTTCCAGCACGGCGCTGGTGTAGAGCTCCAGACTCTTGATCGCCACTTTCGGTAGGCCGAACTTGAAGCGGATCATCTCTCCCTGTTCGGTGGTACGCAGACCGCCGCGCAGGGATCCCGGCGGCTGGGAGAGGATCGCCTGATGGGCTGGCGCCCCACCACGACCGACGGTACCGCCACGGCCATGGAACAGGGTGAGGCGGATGTTGTTGGCTTCGGCAAGCCCCACCAGGGATTCCATGGCGGCGTACTGGGCCCAGCCAGCGGCCATCATGCCCGCATCCTTGGCAGAGTCGGAGTAACCGATCATCACGTACTGACGGCCCTGAATGTAGCCGCGATACCAGTCCACCGAGAGCAGGCGCTCCATCACGGCGGTACCTGCCATCAGGTCATCCTGGGTTTCAAACAGCGGGGCGACCGGCATGCGGAACTTGCAGCCCGCCTCTTTGAGCAGCAGTTGCACCGACAGCACGTCGGACGGCGCACCGGCCATGGAGATGATGTAGATACCGAACGCATCGGGGTCGTGCTCGGCGATGACCTGACAGGTATCCAGCGTCTCGCGCACCTCGGCGCTCGGCTCCCAGTCGTGGGGAATGAGCGGGCGACGGGAGTTGAGCTCATTGAGCAGGAAGGCCTGCTTGTCATCTTCGCTCCACTCGGCGTAGTCACCCAGACCCAGATAGCGGGTCAGCTCGGAGAAGACCAGCCCGTGACGCTCGCCATCCTGACGGATATCCAGCTTGACCAGATGGATGCCGAAACAGGCGACCTTGCGCAGCACATCCAGCAGCATGCCATCGGCGATGTTGCCCATGCCGCAGGCGTGCAATGAGTGGTAGCAGAGCTCCAGCGGCTCGCGCAGCTGGGCGGTGGTCTTGACCAGATCCTGGCTCTCACTCGCCTGGCCCTGCACCTTGGCGGTGAGGTGCTCCTTGGTTTCGCGCAGCGCTTCACGCAGCTCGCGCACCAGCGCACGGTAAGGCTCGGGGTGATCGCCAACGCGAGCGCGCACGGCATCGGTACAGTCAGACATGGAGAGCTCGGAGGTGAGCTCCTTGATGTCTTTGTAGAACAGGCTCACCGCCATCCAGCGGCCCAGCTCCAGCACTTCGGCAGTCACCTTGGCGGTAACGAAGGGGTTGCCGTCACGGTCACCGCCCATCCAGGAGGTGAACTTGACCGGCGCGGCATCCAGCGGCAGCCGCACACCCAGATGGTGTTGCAGACGCTCGTCCAGATTGCGCATGAATTCTGGGATGGCAGGCCACAGGCTGTTCTCCACCACGGCGAAGCCCCACTTGGCCTCGTCGACCGGAGTCGGGCGCTGTTCGCGGATCTCGTTGGTGTGCCACGCCTGATTGATCAGCTGCTCGATGCGATTGAGGATCTTGTCCCGCTCGCGGGGCAGCAGGTCGGAGAGCTCCAGCGCCTCGAGGCAGTCGTTGAGCTGCACGTGCTTGTGGATCAGGGTGCGGCGGGTCACCTCGGTGGGGTGAGCGGTCAGCACCAGATCGATATCCAGCTCGCGCACGGCCGCAATGATGGCCTCTTGCGACAGGTTGGACGCTTTCAGCTTGTCGAACATCTGCTCCAGCGGGTCCGGGGTGCAGACCTGCTCTTCGCAGCGACGGGAGATGGTGTGGAACTGTTCCGCCACGTTGGCCAGATTGAGGAACTGGCTGAAGGCGCGGGCCACCGGCAGCAGTTCGTCATCGCTCAGGGTGCGCAGGGTATCGAGCAGACGTTCCCGGTCTGATTCATTGCCCTTGCGGGAGGACTTGGCCAATTGGCGAATGGTTTCGATCTTGTCGAGAAAGGCCTGACCCTGATGATCCTTGATGGATTTACCCAGCAGCTGACCCAGCATACCTACGTTGGCGCGTAGTGCGGCGTACTTTTCGTTCATTCCACATCCTTATCTTGTTGGTGCCTGACACCCATCCGGGGTGCTAGACGACCTCACTTATTGTTGTGCGATTACAACATATGCTCCGTCATCTTAGGGTGACAATCTACCCAGATTGTCTGCGCAAGGTCAAATAACAGGCCGATTCAGAACATGTATTTCCATCACCACTCCACAACCGGCTTGTTATGTAACTTACTTACAGTTCTTACGCCCCTTTCACCACCGCCGCTACAGGCAAAAACGTCTGATCAGGTGCTGCAACACCGAGGTGGTCGGCTTGACGAAGGAGAGGTCGAGATACTCATCCGGCTGGTGCGCCTGGGTGATATGACCGGGACCCATCACTATGGTCTCGCAGCCAAGCTGCTGGATAAACGGCGCTTCGGTGCAGTAGTTGACCGACTCGGCGGCGCGGCCGCTCGCCTTCTCAGCTTCGCGCACCAGCACAGAGTCGTCGGCGCAAGCGTAGGCGGGAATGGGTTCATGCAGATGTTGCAGATGCAGGCAGCCCGGCTGGTGGATCTCGATGGGCGACAGCGCCTCTTTGAGCATCCCCATCAGCTCATCCGGCCCCACCTGCGGGGTGGGTCGCAGGTCGATATGCAGCTCGCAGCAGCCGCAGATGCGGTTCGGGCTGTCGCCGCCCTGAATGTAACCCAGGTTAAGGGTCGGCTGCGGCACGGCAAAGCGGTGGTCGGCGTAGCGATCTTTCAGATCCTGCTGCAAGCGCAGCACCTGCCCCATCGCCTTGTGCATGATCTCCATGGCGTTGACGCCGTTGGCGGGATCCGAGCTGTGACCGCTCTTGCCGGTAATACGGATCGCCTCCGACATATGCCCCTTGTGGGCCACCACCGGCACCAGTCCGGTCGGCTCGCCAATCACAGCGTAGTCGGGTTTCAGCTCGGCCGCCGCGGCGATGGCGCGGGCCCCCGCCATGGTGGTCTCTTCATCGGCAGTGGCGAGAATGCGAAGGGGCTTGGTCAGCTTGGTGAGCTCGATCTCTTTGAGCGCTTCCACTATGAAGGCGAAGAAGCCCTTCATATCGATGGTGCCGAGGCCATAGAGGCGATTGCCCTCTTCGGTCACCTTGAAGGGATCCTTGCTCCAGCCCCCCTCATCGAACGGTACCGTATCGGTGTGACCCGCCAGCAGCAGACCGCCCTCCCCCTGACCGAGCGTCGCCACCAGATTGAACTTGCCCGGCAGATCGGGGAGCGCCGTCACCTCGCACTGAAAACCGAGCTGACCGAACCAGTCGGCCAGCAGCCGGATCACCGCCTCGTTGCTCTGATCCCACTTGGGATCCGTGCTGCTGATAGAGGGAATCGCAATAATATTCTTATAAAGTGAAAAAAAATCCAGATTGGCCATCAGCTCCTCCTTGCGTCCCCGGAATGTTTCTGTTAGAAAATACAAATGCAAAGCGAGTGCATGAATATTCTGTAATTTTACCTGAATATCTGGCTCATCAACAAAGGCTTCTAGTTGTAAGGGAAAGTTAATGTTCTGTCACCTGATCTATAACCGACGACACACACCCGCCTGAATTGCCCCTCCGCACTTGTGCAAAGGGGCGCTCGAACTCCCTTGTGCACTGCAGCACCATGCTGTGAATCTCGAACTCTGACTTGGAATATTCAACATGCTTAACACCGTTATCGTCGGTGCCAGTGGGTACGCGGGAGCCGAACTGGCCGCACTGGTACAGAACCATCCACAACTCAAGCTGTTCGGCCTCTATGTCTCCGCCGGCAGTCAGGATGCCCACAAGCGCTTCTCTTCCCTGCATCCCCAGTGGGTCGGCGCCCTCGATCAGCCGCTGCTGCCGCTGGACGACGACGGCATGACCCGGATCCTGACCCAGGCCGATCTGGTACTGTTGGCCACCGCCCATGAGGTGAGCGCCGAGCTGGCGCCCAAGTTTCTCGCCAAGGGGTTGCCGGTGTTCGATCTCTCCGGCGCCTTCCGGGTCAAGGATCAGGGCTTTTACGACAGCTTCTACGGCTTCACCCACGACAGCGAACAGTGGCTGGATCAGGCCGTCTATGGCCTGGCGGAGTGGAATGCCGATGCCATCGCCACCGCCCAGCTGATTGCGGTGCCGGGTTGCTACCCGACAGCATCGCTGTGCGCCCTCAAGCCGCTGCAGCAGGATGGCCTGATTGCCAAGGGGTGGCAGCCCATCATCAACGCCGTCTCCGGGGTTTCCGGCGCCGGTCGCAAGGCGGCCATCAATACCAGCTTCTGCGAAGTGAGCCTCAATCCCTACGGCACCTTCAATCACAGACACCAGCCGGAGATCAGCCATCACCTCGGCAAGGAGGTGCTGTTCCAGCCCCACCTTGGCAACTATGTGCGCGGCATCTTGGCCACCATCTATGTGCAGCTGGCGGACGGCGTCACCCCCACTCAAGTGGATCAGGCCTTCCTCAAGGCTTACGAAGGCAAGCCGCTGGTGCGCCTCACCGGCCAGATGCCCTCCATCCGTGGCGTCGCGGGCACCCCTTACTGCGACATTGCCTGGCAACAGCAGGGCAACATGCTGGTGGTGGTCTCTGCCATCGACAACCTGCTCAAGGGCGCAGCCTCGCAAGCCATGCAGTGCATAAATATCAAATTTGGTTTTGAACCGGCCACCGGCCTGATTTAAGGACTTAGGAAGGATCTCGAACATGGACAAACAGACGTTGGTAATCAAGCTGGGCGGCGCCCTTATCGAGAACGACGAGGCGCTGACCGCCCTGTTCGCCACCCTCAAAACCTTTCTCGACGATCAGCACCGTCCGCTGGTGCTGGTACACGGCGGTGGCTGTCTGGTGGATGACCTGCTCAAGGGGCTGGGTCTCACCTCCACCAAGAAGAACGGCCTGCGGGTGACCCCGTTCGAGCAGATCCCCTTTATTGCCGGGGCGCTGGCGGGCACAGCCAACAAGCAGATGATGGCCAAGGCGATCGCCACCGGCATTCCGGCCGTGGGGCTCTGTCTGGCGGATGGCGGCCTCTGTCAGGTGACCCAGCTCGACCCGGATCTCGGCGCGGTCGGCGAGTGCAAGCCGGGCAACCCGGCGCTGGTAGCAGGCATCCTCGGTCAGGGCTTCCTGCCGGTGGTGAGCTCTATCGGCATCACCGCCGAGGGGCAGCTGATGAACGTCAACGCGGATCAGGCGGCCACCGCCATTGCCGAGGCGCTCGGTGCCGATCTGGTGATGCTCTCCGATGTGAGCGGCATCCTCGATGGCAAGGGCAAGCTGGTGCCCCAGCTCGACAAGCTGACCGCGCTGGATCTGATGGAGAAAGGGGTGATCCGCGATGGTATGGCGGTCAAGGTAGAAGCGGCCCTGCACGCTGCCGAGACCCTCGGCAAGCCGGTCTGTGTCGCCAGCTGGCGCTACCCGGATCAGCTGCTCAAGCTGCTGGCGGGCGGCGCAGTCGGCACCCAAGTCGCTATTTGATCTCCACCGGAACAAGGAACATCCGATGCAACATCTTCTGAAAGACAGTGATCTGAACAAAGCCCAGATCGAGGCGCTGATTGCGCTGGGCAAAGCGGTCAAGGCCGACCCGAAGAAGTACAGCCAGGCGCTGGCCGGCAAGAGCGTGGTCACCCTGTTCGAGAAGCCCTCCCTGCGCACCCGGGTCACCTTCGACATCGGCATCGCCAAACTGGGCGGCCACAGCGTCTATCTGGATCAGCAGAACGGCGCGCTGGGCAAGCGGGAGTCGGTGAAAGATTTCGCCGCCAACCTGTCCCGCTGGTGTGATGCCATCGTCGCCCGGGTGTTCGATCACCAGACCCTGGTCGAGCTGGCGGAGCACGGCACAGTGCCGGTGGTGAACAGCCTGTGCAACCTCTACCACCCCTGTCAGGGGCTGGCCGACTTTATGACCATTGCCGAGCACTACGACGACCTGTCGAAGGTGAAGCTTGCCTACCTCGGTGATGGCAACAACGTCAGCCACTCTCTGCTGCTGCTGGGGGCGACCTTGGGCACCGACGTCACCCTGATCTGCCCGAAAGGCCACGGCCCGGATACCCAGATCTTCCTGCAGGCGCAGGCACTGGCGGCCAAGTCGGGAGCGACCATCCACATCAGCGATGACGTGGCGGATATCGAAGGGTTCGACGTGGCCTACACGGATACCTGGGTCTCCATGGGTGACAACACGCCGATGGAGCAGGTCAAAGACCTCTTTATGCCTTACCAGATCAACCAGGCCCTGCTCGACCGCACCGGCATTGCACATGTGCTGCACTGCCAGCCGGCCCATCGGGAGCTGGAGATCACCTCGCAGGTGATGGATGGCCCCGCCTCCCTCATCATGGACGAGGCCGAAAACCGGATGCATATCCAGAACGCCGTGTTGCTGACCCTTCTCGGCGGCAAGTAACGCGGCACTCAACCTGAATCACGACACTTTTATTGAATCATCATCGAATCATCACGGAGAGAAGTAACATGAGCGGAATCAACAAGATCGTACTGGCTTACTCGGGTGGACTGGATACCTCGGCCATCATTCCCTGGCTCAAAGAGCACTATGACGCCGAAATCATTGCCTTCGTGGCCGACGTCGGTCAGGAGCGTGACGATCTGGAAGGGATCGAGCAGAAGGCCATCGCCTCCGGCGCCACCAAGTGCATCGTCAAGGATCTGCGCGAAGAGTTCGTCAAAGAGTACGTCTACCCGACCCTGAAGACCGGCGCCGTCTATGAGGGCACCTATCTGCTGGGCACCTCCATGGCCCGTCCGGTGATCGCCAAAGCGATGGTCGAGGCCGCACTGGCGGAAGGGGCCGATGCCATCTCCCACGGTTGCACCGGCAAGGGTAACGATCAGGTGCGTTTCGAAGGTGCGGTCGCCGCGCTGGCGCCCCAGCTGAAAGTGATCGCCCCGTGGCGGATCTGGGACATGCGCTCCCGGGAAGATCTGCTCTCCTATCTGGAGACCCGCAACATCCCCTGCAAGGCGACCCTGAAGAAGATCTACAGCCGCGACGCCAACGCCTGGCACATCTCCACCGAAGGTGGCGAGCTGGAGAGCACCTGGAACGAGCCCTCCGAAGCGGTCTGGCAGTGGACCGTACCGGCCGAGCAGGCACCGGATCAGCCGGAGTACGTCAAGCTGACCGTGGCGCAGGGTGAAGTGGTGGCCGTGGATGACCAACCGCTCAGCCCGCACCAGATCCTGATGACCCTGAACGAGCGTGCCGGCAAGCACGGCGTGGGCCGCATCGACATCACCGAAAACCGGATGGTTGGGATGAAGTCCCGCGGCTGCTACGAGACCCCGGGCGGTACCGTTATGGTTGCCGCGCTGCGCGCCGTGGAAGAGCTGGTACTGGATCGTCCGACCCGCGCCTGGCGGGAGAAGCTGGGTGCCGAGTTCTCCCATCTGGTTTATGACGGCCGCTGGTTCACCCCGCTGTGCAAGGCGATCCTCGCCTCTGCCAACGCCATCGCCGACGATCTGGACGGTGAAGTTGTGCTGAAGATGTACAAGGGTCAGGTCACCGCGGTGCAGAAGAAGTCGCCGAACAGCCTCTACTCCGAAGACTTCGCCACCTTCGGTGCCGACGAAGTGTATGACCAGAGCCATGCCGAAGGCTTTATCCGTCTCTACACCCTGGCCAGCCGGATCCGTGCCATGAAGGAGCAGCATCAGGCAATCGGTGGCGACCACACCCACGGTTAAGCAAGCGTGATAACCCGTTGATTCCGTTGAGGGGGCATAGCCCCCTCTTCTACAGGCAGAGGGCATGGCCCCTGAGCCATCATCAGCGGGTGTGACAAGAGCGGCAGCGCCCCGGCCGCTTCTGTGAGATAACAGGCTCGCAGAAAAACAGGGCACGATTTCAAGCTCGGTGGCCAGGGCGCCGCCGACAACGCATTCAAGGAGAGCAGTATGGCACTTTGGGGTGGACGCTTCAGTCAGGGAGCCGATAGCCGGTTCAAGCAGTTCAACGATTCGCTGCGGTTCGATTACCGCTTGGCGGAGCAGGATATTCAGGGCTCCATGGCCTGGTCCAAAGCGCTGGTGAAAGTGGGCGTATTGACCACCGATGAGCAGGGCAAGTTGCAACAGGCGATGGAGGTGCTGCTCGCCTCGGTGCAGCAGGATCCCCAGCAAATCCTCCATTCGGATGCCGAAGATATCCACTCCTGGGTCGAGAGCCAGCTGATTGCCGCCGTCGGCGATCTCGGCAAGAAGCTGCACACCGGCCGCTCGCGCAACGATCAGGTCGCCACCGACCTGAAACTCTGGTGCAAGGCGCAGGGCGAGCTGCTGCTCGGCTCCATCACCGCCCTGCAGCAGGGGCTGGTCGCCTCTGCCCGCGCCAATCAGGCCGCTGTGCTGCCGGGTTACACCCACCTGCAGCGGGCCCAGCCGGTCACCTACGCCCACTGGGCGCTGGCCTATGTGGAGATGCTGGAGCGGGACTACTCCCGCCTGCAGGATGCCCTCAAACGCCTCGACACCAGCCCGCTCGGCTGCGGCGCGCTGGCAGGTACCGCCTACGCCATCGACCGTGAAGCGCTGGCGCTCGATATGGGCTTTAGTGGCGCCACCCGCAACAGTCTGGATTCGGTCTCCGATCGGGATCACGTGGTGGAGCTGATGCACGTGGCGTCCCTCTCCATGACCCACCTGTCGCGCTTTGCCGAAGATCTCATCTTCTACAACACCGGCGAGGCGGGCTTTGTAGAGCTCTCCGATGCGGTCACTTCCGGCTCGTCGCTGATGCCGCAGAAGAAAAACCCCGATGCGCTGGAGCTGATCCGCGGTAAGACCGGCCGGGTGGTCGGCGCCCAGATGGGCATGCTGATGAGCCTCAAGGCGCTGCCACTGGCCTACAACAAGGACATGCAGGAAGACAAAGAGGGGCTGTTCGATGCCCTCGACACCTGGCACGACTGCCTCGATATGGCCGCGCTGGTGCTGATCGATTTGAAAGTGAATGGCGAGCGCACCATGGCGGCGGCGCAGGGGGGTTACGCCAACGCCACCGAGCTGGCGGACTATCTGGTGGCCAAGGGGATTCCGTTCCGTGAAGCGCACCATATCGTCGGCGAAACCGTGGTCTTTGCCATCAGCATGGGCAAACCGCTGGAAGAGCTCTCCATCGGCGAGTTCCAGCGCTTCAGCCCGGTGATCGAGTTCGACGTCTACCCCAACCTGGAGCTGGAAGCGACCCTGGCCAAGCGGGTCGCCAAAGGCGGCGTCGCCCGCGAGCAGGTTGAGGCAGCCCTTACCGCCGCAGAGCAGTGGCTGGCCAAGCGGGTGGGTTAAGCCACGGTAATAGTCATCCGAAATAGAAAGAAAAACGGCAACCTCGGTTGCCGTTTTTTATTGCTCACCGCGGTTCAGGCGCTAGCATTGAGCAGTTTGCCAACCCCTTCCCCCTTGCCATTAGGCAGGGTCTGTTTAAAGGCACCGAGCAGCTGGTCGAGGTTGAGATGGCTGGCACCGAGGGAATCCTTGAGGGTATCGAGCTCGCTTTGCAGGGCATCGAGGCGGGTACTCTGGATGCCGCTCGCCAGCTGGTTACGGGCGCTATCGATGGCGGCTGGGAGGGATTGACCACCATTCTCCTGCCCCAGAGTCTGCATCAGCTTCCCCATAAAGTGGTTGATGGCCGAGCGGTTCTGTTCGCTATCGGCATCCTTGATACCGAGCCGCTGGAACAGACTCTGGACGGTCGGGGCGAGGCGCTCTTCCTGCACGGTTTGCTGCACAGGCTCAGGTTTGCTACTGCTGCCAAGCAGCTGACTGCCCAGCTTGAGGGCGATCGAGGCAAGGGGAAGCAGGCTGCTGATCATGATAACTCTCCGCGACAACGACCCTTGATGGTGTTGCCAGGAGGAGTGCATAAGCGGGACCAGCACGGCGATAAAACGCACTGCACCGGCTAATCCCTTGAATGGCTGATCTATTTATTCAACCAGCACGCAGCAGATGGCCGAGCGCAAAGGGGTGCCAGGCGGCCAGTAGCTGCCGCCACAGGCGGTAGTGGCAATATGGTGGCAAAGCGTTTTGCCTCCCACCCGAGCCGCGACCCCTTCCTTTCACACCCTAATCGCCAACTCTTTTAGCCACTTGCGCAGCTGATGGCACCAACAGAGTAAAACCTGACAAAAGCACCGCAGCGATCAGGCACCGAATAACGACCTGCGGGCTTACTAATCGAGCGGTGATCCGCCCACAAGGCGTGACCAATAGAAATGAAAAGAGGCTCCAAAGAGCCTCTTTTTGTTTCCGTGTCTGAACCCGACTCAGCCCAGTAGCAGATAGAGCTGGTGCGCTGCCACACCAGCGCACAGGCCGCCGATGGTGTGGGCGACGATGGCGCGGGAGGTGAGATGGCGATAACCGAGGGCATCGAGCATGGCAGTGTGGGTGCTCAGGAAGCCACTCCAGCACATCCCCATGGCGGTAAACACCGCGACCTCGTTGCCGGTGATCCACCCTTTGGCGATAAAGGGGGGCACCAGCGACATGGCGGCACCGACCGCCCCGAGGGAGGTAGCCGGGAAGGCAACCAGCTCCGGCTGCTGGAAGCCAAACAGCAGGTCAAACAGCCAGCTCACCTTGGCGGCCAGCACCGGCAGCAGGGCAACCCCCTGAAACGCTTCGCCAGTGTACCCCTTGTCGCCGGGGCCGAAGGTGAGCAGCATCACGAAGGTACTGATGATCAGCACCCCGGGGATCACCGCCATCCCCAGCTCCACACCGGATTTGCCGCCATCGAGCAGAGAGTTGAGGATCCGCAGCCAGCCGGGAGCAGCCTCTTTGGTCACCCCTACCTTTCGGCCGTCGGACGATACCGCGTCATCGTTCAGCACTTCCCCCACCAGTGGGCGGATCATCCGCTGCATCAGTCGGGTAGAGACCACCGAGCCCACCAGAGCACCGAGCAGCCCGATCAGCGCCGCGCTGGCGGTGGATTCACCGCTCGGCAGTTGCAGGGTGGCCATAAAGGTCACCACGATCAGCCCCATGCCGAAGGCGGTGCCGAAGTTGGTGAGCGACACCAGTTGCCACGGAGTGAAGCCTTTGCGAAAGCGGCTGTCCTTGGCGAGGCTGATCACCGCCGGGTTGTCGGAGAAGAAGGTCATCAGGGCCGCCAGGGCGGTGCGACCGGGCAGGCGAAACACCGGCTTCATCAGCGGGGCCAGCAGCACCTCCAGCAGGCGGATCACCCCGAACTCGCTCAAGAGCTGGCTCAGGGCACCGGAGAGCACCGTGATCCCCATGATAAAGAGCACAGTATTGAGCAGCAGCTGGTGGGCGGTATTGAACAGGGTGTTGACCATGGCAGAGAGGCCCATCTGGCTGCCGAGGTAACCGAACAGGCTGCCGAGAATAAGCAGCACCAGCACGGGTTCCATCCAGTTCCGAATGGCGGCAAGTCGCCCCTTTGACTCTATAACTACATGATTTTCCATATCTATCCTGCGGTTCATCTGTGCGTGTGTGGTTGTTTTTATGGTTAAAAAATGGCTGCGCCAAATAGAAAAAAGCCCTTGTCTTGCGACAAGGGCTTTTTGAATTGGCTCCTCCTACTGGACTTGAACCAGTGACATACGGATTAACAGTCCGCCGTTCTACCGACTGAACTAAGGAGGAATTGTAATTGGTGCCCAGAGACGGAATCGAACCGCCGACACGGGGATTTTCAATCCCCTGCTCTACCGACTGAGCTATCTGGGCAAATGGTGCCGGCTACCGGAATCGAACTGGTGACCTACTGATTACAAGTCAGTTGCTCTACCTACTGAGCTAAGCCGGCACACTTTAAACCATTGTGCATGAACAAATTTTTTATTTCATGGCACCAAAATTGGTGCCCAGAGACGGAATCGAACCGCCGACACGGGGATTTTCAATCCCCTGCTCTACCGACTGAGCTATCTGGGCGTGGGCGCTATTAAACGGATTTTAAGGCGGATGGTCAACGGGAAATTTCACTTTTTGTCTCGTTCGTCTCTTTTTTGCGCAACATCGTCCATTTCTGCCACTTCTTCGGCACAGGCCGCGCCTTTTCGCCCCCAGACTCTGGGTTCCTCCCCCTTGAGCAGGCGGGAGATGTTCTCGTGATGGCGGATCAGAATGAGGCAGGAGAGCAGGGAGACTGGCAGGGTATATTCGGGTTTGAGCAGGTAGGTAAAGAGCGGCGTCAGCAGCACGGTAATGATGGAGGCCAGCGAGGAGTAGCCGCTCACCAGCAGCACCAGCAGCCAGGTGCCAATCACGGCGCCCCCCATGGTAAAGCCGATGGGCATCATGGTCCCCAGCGCCGTCGCCACCCCTTTGCCACCACGAAAATGAAAGAAGATGGGGTACATATGGCCGAGACAGGCGGCGACCCCGATAAAGCCGAGGTAGACGGGTTTGATCTGCAGATACCAGGCGAGATAGACAGGCACAGTGCCCTTGAGCACATCGAGCAGCAGCACCACCAGCGCCGCCATCCGGCCACCGAGGCGCAGCACATTGGTTGCCCCCGGATTGTGGGAGCCATGATCCCGCGGGTCGGGCAGACCGGTGCTGCGGGAGACCAGCACAGCACTGGATAGTGAACCACCCAGGTAGGCCAGAATAATCATCAAAATCGTCAGGGCCGTCATCTTGGTCGTTTTTACCACGATATGAATGGGGTATGATGCGGGCCACATACGCTGGCATGGGCCCATGCCCACCCAGAGCGCCTCGGCAAGCCTGTTGCCCGGCCAGCATCCCTGCGCTGTCATCACAGCCCATCAAGAGTAAAGAAGAAGTACAGTCATGGACAAGGTGTTTATTCGCGGACTCGAAGTTTTGACCACCATAGGTGTATATGAGTGGGAGAAGGGCATTCGCCAAAAGCTCCGTTTTGACCTCGAGATGGGGTTCGACAACCGCCCCGCAGCAGCAACCGACGACATCAATCTGGCACTGGATTATGCCGACCTCTCCAACAAGATTTGCGAGCATGTCAGCGGCAAGGTGGTCGAGCTGGTCGAGACCATGGCCGAGCAGGTCGCCATGCTGGTTCTTACCGACGAGCGGGTACAGTGGGTCAAGGTGACCCTCACCAAGCCGGGCGCCGTGCCCAATGCCGCCGGGGTCGGCGTCGAGATCCTGCGCCATCGCACGCCGGCCGCGAGCAGCAACTGATGACCACTATCTATATCAGCCTGGGCTCCAACATCGAGCGGGATCGCCATATCCGCGCCGGGCTCGATGCCCTGCACGCCGAATTTGGCGAGTTGCGGGTCTCCCGGGTATTCGAGAGCGAAGCGGTCGGCTTCAACGGCCGCCCCTTCTACAACCTGGTGGCGGCTGCCGAGACCGATCTGCCGCTGGCCACCGTTTGCCAGCGACTGCGGGCCATGGAGTTCGCCCACGGCCGCGAGCCGGATGCCAAGAAGTTCGCCCCGCGCACCCTGGATCTCGACCTGCTGCTCTATGGCGATCTGGTCTGTGACACCCCGCTGGTGCTGCCGCGCGGTGAAGTGCTCACCAACGCCTTCGTGCTGTGGCCGCTGGCCGAACTGGCCCCCAAACTGCGCCACCCCGTCGATGGCCGCTCCATGGGCGAGCTGTGGCAAGCCTATGACAAGGCCTCCCAGCAACTGTGCCCCATTCCCTTTCACTGGGAAGCGTGCGAATTGCAGCATCACTGATCCACAAGGGCGCCTCACGGCGCCCTTGTTGTTTGCACGGACAGGGTTGCTTATCACGGATAAGAAAGTGTCATTGGGCCTGACCCTGCGAGGCTGGCAGGATAGCGCCCACTACAGGAGAACCCCATGCCACTCGATACCATTCACCACTTCAACTGCCAGCTGCTGGCCGAACTGCCCCACCAGCGCTATGAGCATGAACCCATTCTCGACTACGCCACCGATGAAAAGGTCAAGGCCCGCCTCGGCTGGCAGGCGGAGTTCAGCAAGACCCTGTTTCTCAAGTTCAAGGATGGCCGCTTCGCCCTGCTGCTGACCCACAGGGACGGGCGGCTCGACAACAAGGCGGTCAAGGCCGCACTCGGTGCCAAGCCCTCCATCTGCACCGCCGAAGAGATGCAGGCGGAGATTGGCTGCCTGCCGGGGGCGGTCTGCCCCTTCCTGCCCCGCGCCGATATTCCGCTACTGGTGGATCCGCAACTGCTCAACCACACCGCCTTCACCTGGACTCCGGGCCACCCGGAGCAAACCTTTCTGCTGGCGACCGAGCATCTGGCCGAAGTGCTGGCGCAGCTCCCCTGCCAAGTCAGCTATCTGCCCGCGCCGACGGCGTAGCCCCATCGCGCGCCAGTTGGGCGAAGATCAGCGCCGCCAGCATGGAGAGCAGCCCGACACAGAGGTAGGTAAGGTGGAACCCGGCCAGCCACTGGCCCTCGGCCGCTAAGGTGCCCGCTGAGGTACCCGCCGAGAAGAGCCCGAGCAGGCTGGCGGCAATCGCCACCCCCAAGCTCATGGAGAGCTGCATCACCACCGAGAGCAGGCCATTGCCGCTACTGGCCAGGGTCGGGCTGAGATCTTGCAGCGTGAGAGTGTTCATGGCGGAGAACTGCAGCGAGTTGATGGCGCCGAAGATCGCCAGCCAGCCCAGCAAGACCCCGTAGGGGAGCTGGTTGTCGATAAAGTAGAAGCTGGCGATCATCGCCCCCAGCAACAGGGTGTTGCCGATCAAAATGCGGCGATAGCCCACCTTCGGAATAAGCTTGTTCACCAGCGTCTTGGTCAGCATGGCGCCAATCACGGTGGGGATCATGGTCATCCCCGCCTTGCTCGGCGAGAAACCGAGCCCCAGCTGCAAAAACAGCGGGGTGAGGAACGGCATGGCGCCGCTGCCGAGGCGGGCAAACAGGTTGCCCCAGATGCCGATGGCAAAGGTGGCGGTCTTGAACAGGTTCAGGCTAAAGAGCGGCTGCGGTGCATTGGCGGCATAGAGCCAGTAGCTCGCCATCGCCGCCAAGCCGAAGATCAGTGCAAACAGCGCCCAACCGGTGGAGATGCTGTGCTCCCCCAGACCCTGCAAGCCGACCGACACCAGCACCATGCCGACGCTGAACATCACAAATCCCTGCCAGTCGAACCGGGCGGTCTGCTGCCGCAGCTCCGGCATAAAGTGCCAGCTGGCGATAAAGCCGAGCAACCCCACCGGCAGGTTGATGAGAAATACCCAGTGCCAGCTCGCCACTTCCACCAGCCAGCCACCGAGCGCTGGCCCCATCAGCGGGCCAAGCAGCCCCGGAATGGTGACAAACGACATCACCCGCAGCAGCTCGTGCTTGTCATAGACCCGCAGCACCGCCAACCGTCCCACCGGCATCAGCAGCGCACCGCCAATCCCCTGAAGCACCCGGGCGGCCACCAGCATGGAGAGCGAATTGGAGGCGGCACAGGCGAGCGAGCCCAACGTGAACAGCGAGATGGCGGCCAGATAGATGCGGCGGGTACCGAATCTGTCTGCCAGCCAGCCGGAGGCCGGGATCAGCAGCGCCACCGTCAGCATGTAGGCGATGATCACCGACTGCATCTGCAGCGGGCTCTCCCCCAAGGTCTCGGCCATGCTGGGCAGAGCGGTGTTGAGAATGGTGCCATCCAGCGCCTGCATAAAGAAACCGACCGCCGCCAGCAGGGGCAGCCACTTGCGCTGGGCATCTGTCACTGTGTGGCTCATAGCCACCTCCATTATTTTTGCGGGGGAGCAGCGGCGGTCAGGAAGAGATCGACACAACTCAGGGTCCAGGCATCCTGCTCGGCAGCGCTCTGGGTCAATGGCAGACCCAGCTCACGGAGCATTCGCTCCTTGCCCTGCCACATCAGCAACAGCTGCAAAGCGGCCTGTTCGCTGTCTTGATGGCACAGCAGGCCTTGCTGCTTCTGCTGCTCCAGCCAGTTGGACAGCATCTCGGTCACATAGAGCGGGCCCGCCTCGAAAAAAAGGGTGGCCAGCTGGGTATCGTTGCAGCTGATGCAGGTGCGAAAGATATTGATGGCATCATCGCTCAGGATCAACTTTCGAAAGCTGCGACCAAAGGCAATCAGACTCTCCCGCACATTGTTGCCACGCAACAATACCTCCGGCATCAACTCACTGCTGACGCACTTGCTGCCCACCGCTTCGGCAAACAGCGACTCCTTGTTGGCAAAATGGCTGTAGACCGTCTGCTTGGAGACGCCCGCTTCACTGGCCACCATGTCCATGCTGACCAGATGCAGACCGTGCTGACAGAAGAGCCGCCCGGCAGCATCGAGGATCGCAGCCCGCTTCTGCTGACTACGGGGTGAAATGTTCATTTTTCCTCCACAATCAAACTGGACAGTCTAGTTTCGAAAAACTAGACTCACCGGTGTGATTTGATGTTATGTCAACCAGAGGATGATGTCATGACACTTTGCTTAATCCTGCTGGCGCTGTTACTGAGTGGCTGCAGCCCGGTCACAGAGTCAGAAGAAACACCCGCCCTGACCCGGGTGATCGCCCAGCCGCTGCAAGCCAGCGATCACTACCCGGTACTGCACCGCTTCAATGGCCGGGTGATCGCTCCCGAGCACAGCCAGATAGGTTTCGAGCTGGCAGGGCGGATCGCCACCCTGCACAAGGGACGCGGAGAGCCGGTCGCGGCCGGCGAGCTGCTCGCCACACTGGATACCCGGCTGCTGGCAGTGGAAGCCAAAGAGCTGGCCGCCCGGGCCGCCCAGAACGAGGCCGAGCTGACCCTTGCCCGGCAGACGCTCGATCGACTCACCGCCCTGCGCCAGCAGCAGTTCAGCTCCCGTCAGGCGCTGGATGAACAGCAAGGCAAAGTCCGCATGCTGGAGGCAAGCGCCAACCAGCTGGCCGCCGCCCTCGAAGCCAACCGGGTCAAACAGGAGAAATCACAGCTGCGCGCCCCCTTCAACGGGATTGTGGTCAGCCGCGAGCAGGCATTGGGGGCTGTGGTGGCCGCAGGCCAGCCTCTCTTCTCCCTGACCCGCAGCGGCCAGTGGGAGGCCGATATCGGCGTGCCGGTGAAACAGGCCGAGTCCCTGATCGTCGGCCAACGCTACCCCCTGCAAAGCGGGGAGCAATCACTGGAGGGGCGCCTGCTTAATCTGGGGGTACAAGTGGACGGGCAGACCCACACCCGCACCGCCCGCTTCCAGCTGACCCGGGGCGGCGAACAACTGGCAGAGGGGCAACTAATCACCCTGCTGCATCAGACCCGCGAGCCCACCCACGCTTATGAGGTGCCGCTCACCGCACTGACCCAGGGATTGCGCGGCAGTTGGACCCTCTATCTGCTCAACGATGAAACACCACCCCGGGTGGTCAGTCGGGACGTCACCCTGCTGCAGCAAGATGGCGAACGAGCCTGGATCAGTGGAGCCCTGAACGGACAGGAACAGCTGGTGACCGATGGCCTGCATAAACTGGTGCCGGGCCAGCAGGTCACCCTGACAACCAGCGTGGATCATCAGGCAGGCCATCCGGAGCCACAGTCATGATCCGCCCGTTTATCGAGAATGGCCGCCTGCTGCTGTTGACGGTCGCGCTGCTGCTGACGGCCGCCCTTGCGGCATTGCAGACCCTGCCCAGAACCGAAGATCCCCAGCTCACCAGCCGTTTTGCCAGCGTGGTTACCCACTTCCCCGGGGCCAGCGCCGAGCGGGTGGAGGCGCTGGTGAGCGAGCCCATCGAGAACCGGCTGCGGGCCCAGAGCGAGATCAAGCTGATCGAGTCGAGCTCTCGCCCCGGTCTCTCCATCATCAATCTGGAGCTCAAGGATGAGGTCAGCGATGTCGAACCCGTCTGGTCCAGAGTCCGTGATCGGCTGGCAGATCTGGCCGCCGTGCTGCCAGCCGGCGCCAGTGCCCCCAAGCTGGATGACGAGAAGGGCTACCCCTTCACCCGGCTGGTCAATGTGGTCTGGCGCGGGCCGGGCCAGCCGCAGCTGGATCGCCTCGCCCGCTACAGCGCCGAGCTGGAACGCCGGGCTCGCCAGCTGCCGGGCACCGAATACGTCGAGCGGATCGGGGCACCGCAGGAGGAGATCGAGGTGCGGTTCGATCCCCTCGCCCTCAGTGCCAGCGGCATGAGTGGCGAACAGCTTGCCCAGGCGCTGAGCGGTGCCGATGCCAAAGTAGCCGCCGGGGAGTTGCAGGGCAGCCACAATCGCTTTCAGGTGGAGATCCGCGGCGCCCTCGATACCCTGGAGCGGATCCGCCAGATCCCGCTGCGCACCGGCGAGCAGGGCCAGACCCTGCGCCTTGGCGATCTGGCCGAGGTAAGACGTACCCTGCACCAGCCGGAGAGCCAGCTGGCCTTTGCCAATGGTGAGCGGGCCGTGGTGGTTGGCCTGCGCATGGCACAGGATCACCGCATCGACCTCTGGTCGGCACGGGTCGATACCATGCTGGCCCAGCTGCAACAGGACTTGCCGGATAATATCGGCCTCGTCACCAGCTTCGATCAGCAGCGTTATACCGATCAGCGGCTCGACACCCTGCTCATCAACATTGTGCAGGGCTTCCTCATCATAGTGGCTGTGCTGCTGGTGACCTTGGGAGTCAAGGCCGCCATTATCGTGGCCCTGTCGCTGCCGCTTACCGTAGCGTTCTCATTCGCCTGCATGAACCTGAGCAATCTGCCCATTCACCAGATGTCGGTCACCGGTCTGGTGGTGGCGCTCGGGATCATGGTGGACAACGCCATCGTCATGGCGGATCGGGTGCAGTATCAGCGCCGCCACGGCATGGCCATGAGTGCCGCCGCACTGGAAGCCATCGGCCACCTCTGGCTGCCACTGCTGGGCTCCACCCTCACCACCATGCTCGCCTTTATGCCGATCATTCTGATGCCGGGCCCGGCGGGCGAGTTTGTCGGCGGCATCGCCTGGGCGGTGATCTGTTCGCTGCTGGGATCCTACCTCATCGCCCACACCCTGGTGGCTGGCCTCGCAGCCCGCTGGATTGGCAGTGATCAGGGGGGGCGCTGGTATCAGGATGGCTTGCACCTGCCCCGGGTGAGCGCCCGTTTCCAGCAGAGCATCGCCATGGCGCTGGCTCACCCCTGGCGTACCCTGCTACTGGTCAGTCTGCTGCCCCTGCTCGGTTTCTGGGTGGCGGGCCGCCTCACCGAACAGTTCTTTCCCCCTGCCGACCGGGACATGCTCCACATCGAGGCCAGCCTCTCCCCACAGGCGAGCCTGGCGCGCACCCGCGAGCTGGCACTGGGTATCTCTGCCGAGCTGGCTAGCCTCCCCGAGCTGGTTCGCCAGGATTGGGTGGTGGGCGACAACGCCCCCAGCTTCTACTACAACCTGGTGCCCAGAAAACAGGGGCGGGCCGATTACGCCCAGGGGATGATCACCCTGCAGGATGCCGATGCCGCCGAACGGCTCATTCCACAACTGCAGCAGCGGCTCGATGCAACATTTCCCGAAGCGCAGATCCTAGTGCGCAAGCTGGAACAGGGGCCGCCTTTCAATGCCCCGGTCGAGCTGCGGCTGTTTGGCCCCGACCTTGAACAACTACACCGTCTGGGAGAGGAGCTGCGCAGTCTGCTCGCCAATACCCCGGCCGTGGTGCAGACCCGCGCCACCTTGCAGGCAGGGGCACCCAAACTCTGGTTGCAGGTCGATGAGGAGGCCGCCCGACTGGCAGGCATGAGCCTGACCGATGTGGCCTCCCGGCTGGCTGGCGCACTGGATGGCAGGTTGGGCGGCACTGTGCTGGAAGGCACCGAGTCAATCCCGGTTCGGGTGCGGCTGGCAGAGCCCTTGCGTCAGGATCCGGATGCGCTGCTCAATGTGCCGCTGTCGCTCACCGGCACCGGCCAGCAAGGGGCTGCCAATCTCACCTTGCGGGCACTGGCCACTCCCGAACTGCTGCCAAGCTGGGGGGAGATCAGCCGTCGGGATGGGGAGCGGGTCAATGTGCTGGAGGCCTATCTGGCGGTCGGCGTACTGCCGCAAACCGTGCTGGAGCAGGTCAAAGAGAGGCTGGCCGCCAAGGCGCTGGCGTTGCCGCCGGGCTATCGACTGGAGTTTGGCGGGGAAGCCGCCAAGCGGGATGAATCGGTGGGTAATCTGATGGCCCATGTCAGCCTGGTCGCCGTGCTGCTGGTGGCCGTGCTGGTGCTCAGCTTCAACTCGTTCCGGCTGGCAGGCATCGTCACCCTGGTGGCGATCCAGTCGGCGGGGCTCGGGCTGCTGTGGGTCTGGCTGCTAGGGTACCCCTTCGGGTTTACGGTGATCATCGCCCTGCTGGGGCTGATGGGGCTGGCCATCAACGCCGCCATCGTCATTCTGGCCGAGCTGAAGGCAGACCCGCTGGCACAGCAGGGCAATTTGCCGCAGATCCGCGATCTGGTGGCCGGTTGCAGCCGCCACATAGTCTCGACCACCATCACCACGGTGGGCGGCTTCATCCCGCTATTGCTGGGGGGCGGCGGCTTCTGGCCCCCCTTTGCCATCGCCATCGCCGGTGGCACAGCGCTGGCGACCCTGCTCTCGTTCTACTTTGTGCCGGTGGCGTTTGTGTTGTTCAACCGCCGCCATCCTGACCCGGTACAGGAGAGCTGCAACGCGCAAGATCAGTTGTCGGGCTGACCCAGCATGGCTTTGAGCCGCTCTTCCAGAGTGGGCTCGGGGGCCTTGAGGGTCGCCATAAAGAGCTGCTCGATACCGGCCTTGTCCTGACTCTTGACGATAAACACCAGTCGGGACTGGGCCTTGCCCTCCGGCCAGTCGCCCAGCGCCTGCAGCGGATAGAGCTGGCCGTGGACGCCGTGGATCACCACCGGCTGGCTCTCCCCTTCCAGCTGCAAGATCCCCTTGAGGCGCAGCAGGGCATCGCCGTATTGGGCCTGCACCGCATCAATGGCGGCCAGCAGCCGGGAGGGTTTTAGCGGCTCACCGATACGCAGGGAGAAACTCTCGATGCTGCCGTGCTCGAAGTGGGTGGGCGCTGCTGTGCCCACCTTGGCGGCGAACGGTTGCATCTTCGGCTGCATCGGTGACGCCAGCCCCTGCTTGGGGGATTCGGTGCGCAGCCAGGCCAGCAGCTGGCGCACATCGCGCCCCGCCGCTTCGTTGTAGGCGCCGAGCTTCTCCAGCACCGCTGGCGACAGTTCACCATTGGTCACCCGCTGGAGCGGGGCCGCCGGATTGAGGGCCGCCAGCTGGGCTTCGACCCGTGCCAGCTGTTCGCCATCCACCAGATCCCCCTTGCTCACCACCAGCAGATCCGCCAGCGCCACCTGTTTCACCGCTTCATATTGAGCCGCCAACTGCTGCTCGATATGGCCGGCGTCTACCACGGTGACGGTGCCATCGAAGCGGTAGCGCTGGGCGATAAAGCCCTCTTCGCGCAGGGTAAAGAGCACGGGGGCCGGATCGGCGAGGCCAGTGGTCTCGATAATCAGCCGCTTGAACGGTTTGATCTTGCGCTGGATGGCCTTCATAAACAGCCCCTGCAACGCCTCCACCAGAGAGCCCTGCACCGAGCAACAGATGCAGCCGGAGTCGAGCAGCATCACCTGCTCATCCACCTGTTGCACCAGATGGTGATCCAGCCCCACCGAGCCGAACTCGTTGATCAGCACCGCGCACTCGCCAAGCTCGGGCTGCTTGACCCAGTGGTTGAGCAAGGTGGTCTTGCCGCTACCGAGAAAGCCGGTCAGCAGGGTCACTGGGATACGGGTATCTTGCATATCGGTCATGTCAGATCCTTACCGGTTGGCAAACAGGTCGCTGAGCCAGCGGTTTTCAAAGCGGCCATGGGGGTCGAGCTCGGCTTTCAACGCCACGAAGTCGTTCCAGCGCGGCAGCAGGGCCGGGAAGTCATACAGATCCATCGCCAGATGCTTGCCGAAATGGGGAATGCCGCCGAGCGGCGCCAGCAGTTGTTGCAGCTCGCGCATCTGCTCCATGGAGCCGTTGACGAAGGTGCCGTCCGCCGCCAGATAGACCAGAAAACCGATCCAGCAGACCGGCTGGCCGTAAGCGGCACTTAGCCAGGCCTCGGAGGGGCCGGTGCAGCGCAGGATAAAGGGGTAGTGCAACACGCCCGGATTGGCCTGCTGCCACGCTTGCAGAGTCTCCAGCGCCTCGTTCATGCGATGGAGCGGCACCGCCACCTCGCAGTTGATTTGGGGCGCCGGGATCCCCTTGCAGAGGATCTGGTAGACGTTGCCCACCAGATCGGAGGCATCCTTGAAGCGGCGCACCGTCTCGAAGTGCTCGCCGGCCAGCGCCTCATCCTTGGTATCTTTCGCCATTTTCTGCAAAGTTGCATCAATGGTGGCGTTCATGCGGGCGTCGATATCGCCATCCAACAGTAGCGGCTCGCTGCCGCCAGCGCGATAGCGGGCCACCTCCTCATCGGAGGCGGGATCTACCAGCCAGATATGGCTCTCGCCGGTCCAGGCAAACCACCAGCTCTTCACAAAGCCATGCTCGCGGTTGAGCCGTTCGTTGTGTTCCAGCAGGAAGGGATAGTCGGTGGTGAACTTGGTGCAGCGCATGATGCGGTTGGGCACGGTACGCAGGGTGACGTCGAGCAGGATGCCGAGCATCCCCATCCCCATCACGAAGGCACCGAAGCGCGGATCGGTGCGATCCACCCGGATGATGTCGCCATTGGCCAGCATCACCGTCAGGGCCTCCACCGCATCGCACAGGGCGGACTGGTGCAGCCCCTGGCCGTGGGTGCCGGTGCTGAGGGCGCCGCCCAGGGTCTGAATGCCGATAACCCCAGGGGAAGCCGGCAGCATCCGCTCCATGGCGATCAGCTCGGCATAGACGGTATCGAGCGGCGTACCCGTCTGATAGGTCACGGTATCGGCCGTTTTGGCCAGCTGGCCGCGCAGGTGGTGCAAGTCCACCAGCAGTGCCTGACTGCCCTCGGCATAGACGCTGTGGATGGGTTCGAAGGAGAGGCCGGAGCCGATAAGGCGCAGCTTGCGCTCGGGGTGTTCCCGCAGCAGCATTTGCAACTCGTCGCGGCTTTTCGGGCGCCACACCTGATCCAGCGCCCCGAGGGGATTGGTTCTCGACCAGTTGAACAGCACCTCCCGATTACCGATCGCCTTGATGCTGTGAAATGCCTGGAACTGAACCGTCATACCGCGCCTCATCTTTTACTGACGTCAAAATGAGCGCCGATTCTACCGAAAAGCGAGCCACAAGGCATGGAAAACAAGCCCCTGCACTCGAGGGGGGATAGGGAGAGAGCACTTCCCTACCCTGCCAGAGGGGAGCGTGTCCGCCCGTCTGTCACCGATAGATCAGGTGGCGTTCGGGATGCCTCGTACCCCATCTGGCTGGCGGGTTTGTGCCTCTTCCGGCAGCAGCTCCTCGCAGAACTGGCGCAGCGGCATGGGGCGGGCAAACAGATACCCCTGCAGATAGTCGACCCCTTTGGCCCTGAGATAATCAGCCTGACGCTCGCTCTCCACCCCTTCCGCCACCAGCGCCAGACCCAGCCGGGTCGCCAGATCGATCACATTGTCCACGATATGCTCCGAGAGCGACTCGGTACCGATGCGGGCGATAAAGGATTTGTCGATCTTGAGGTAATCCACATGAAACTGCTGCAGGTAAGCCAGGCTGGAGTGGCCGGTACCAAAGTCGTCGATGGCGAGTTTGACCCCCATCTCGTCCAGCTGGCGGAACAGGGAGAGGGTCTGGGGATCTGACATCAGCAGCTCCCGCTCGGTCAGCTCCAGCACCAGAACCACCTTGCCGGGGAGGAAGTGGCCGAGGAAGGCGCGGCACTCGGCCAGCAGGGCAAAATCGTGGCAATGGGCGGCGCTGATGTTGAAGCTGATATGAAACCCATCGGGCAACTGCTCCTGAGAGCGGTTCAACCGTGTCGCCACCTGCTTCATGATATGGGTGGTCATGGGGACGATCAGTCCCGACTCCTCCGCTTGCGGAATAAAGAGATCGGGCCGGATCACCCCTTCATTGACATGCTCCCAGCGCATCAGCACCTCGGCGCCCATCATCTTGCCGTCGTGGCTGGCAATCAGCGGCTGCAGATAGGGAACAAACTCCCTGGCCCGCAGGGCTCGTCGCAACTCATCTGTTGGCGAGCCGGGCCGCCCCAGCACCCACCACACCAGCCAGGCCAGCAAAAGCGAGGAAACCGCCAGCCACGACAGCGCCACATGCCGCGCGGCCCACAGCGACTTCCAGTAGACCGGCATGGCATAACCGGCATGGATGGTGAAAGGATAATGGGATGAGGTAAGGGCCTGGCTGATCCCGCGATGGAGGGTGGGCGCCTCGCTTAGATAGCGGCCAGACTCATTGAGCCAGGCCGACCCCACCTGAAGATAGAGCGCACTGGATTTTCCGCTCATGGAGAGCATGAAGCTGAGCTGGGTACTGTCGATGGCGCTCAAGGCGGCATCCTTGCCCTGCTCGGTGCGCACCACCAGCAGCGGGTGATTTTGCCGCACCCGGTTGCCACTCATCAGCAGCAGCTTGCGGCCGGTGTAGATGGAGCCGTCATCGGCATCATTGGCCTCACCAAACAGCGAGGTGCAATTGATGATGCCGTTTCGCACCAGATTGACCGAACGCAGGAAGGGCTCGATGGCGACCTTCTTGCGCAGCACCAGCAGATTGTCGCGACAGGGAGCATTCACCAGAGGCAGCACGGAGCGATTGGCCTGCTCCGCATGATCCAGCATCGACTCCATCAGGGTTCTGGCCTTGTGGGCCGAGGCGCTGGATTCCGCTTTCAGCTCCTGCACATAATTGCTGTGGATGAGCCAAGCTCCCACCAGCAGCGGCAAGGTAAAGACCAGCAAGGCACCGCCGAAGCGTAACCCGGTTCGGGAGAGATCAATCCTGAACAGAAACATAAAGAACCACGCCGCAATTCGTCAGGCCTGCCAACGCAAGCACCCAGTGAACAGATATCCACTTTCCCTCGATAACGATGCCTCATCATTACCGCACATAACCGAACAACATAACCCAAAGCGTTTATAAAACGAACCACCAAACAGGTGGTTGGATCTCTCTAGCAAGGATCGTGCAAACAATCTTCAAAAAAGACGGTGAATAACACACAAATAAATAATGCCGCGTAAATACGCGGCATTATTGGCTTCTTATCGCGCAAATCGCGCAAGAACTCCGTTAAACGGCTTGCTGCAGGATCACCGCATCGGCCTTCTTGGTGTAGGAGGCGATCTCGTTGAAGTTGAGGTAGCGGTAAGTATCTGCCGCAGTGGCATCGAGCGCCTTGGCGTACTGCAGGTACTCCGCCACAGTCGGGATCTTGCCGAGGATGGCGGCAACGGCGGCCAGCTCCGCAGAGGCCAGATAGACGTTGGCACCTTTACCCAAACGGTTCGGGAAGTTACGGGTGGAAGTGGAGACCACCGAGGCCCCTTCCGCTACCCGCGCCTGGTTGCCCATGCAGAGGGAGCAGCCAGGGATCTCGATGCGGGCACCGACGCGACCAAAGATGCCGTAGTAGCCCTCTTCGGTCAGCTGATCCTTGTCCATCTTGGTGGGCGGTGCGATCCACATGCGGGTCGGCAGCTCGCCCTGATACTTCTCGAGCAGTTTGCCGGCGGCGCGGAAGTGACCGATGTTGGTCATGCAGGAACCGATGAACACCTCGTCGATCTTGTCGCCAGCCACGTCGCTCAGCAGACGGGCATCGTCCGGATCGTTCGGCGCACACAGGATCGGCTCCTTGATGGTGGCCAGATCGATCTCGATGATCTCGGCATACTCGGCATCCTTGTCCGCTTCCATTAGGGTCGGGTTGGCCAGCCACTCTTCCATCCCCTTGATGCGACGGGTGATGGTGCGCACGTCACCGTAGCCTTCGGAGAGCATCCATTTCAGCATCACGATGTTGGACTTCAGGTACTCGATGATCGGCTCTTTATCCAGCTTGATGGTGCAACCGGCAGCGGAACGCTCGGCGCTGGCATCAGCCAGTTCGAACGCCTGCTCCACCTTCAGGGTCGGCAGACCTTCGATCTCGAGGATGCGGCCGGAGAAGATGTTCTTCTTGCCCGCTTTCTCGACGGTCAGCAGCCCCTTCTGGATGGCGGCATAGGGGATGGCATGGACCAGATCACGCAGGGTGATGCCCGGTTGCAGCTCGCCCTTGAAGCGCACCAGCACAGATTCCGGCATGTCCAGTGGCATCACGCCGGTAGCGGCGGCGAAAGCCACCAGACCGGAGCCCGCCGGGAAGGAGATACCGATGGGGAAACGGGTGTGGGAGTCACCACCGGTACCCACGGTATCCGGCAGCAGCATGCGGTTCAGCCAGGAGTGGATGACGCCGTCACCCGGACGCAAGCTCACACCACCGCGGTTCATGATGAAGTCCGGCAGGGTGTGGTGGGTCTGTACGTCGATGGGCTTGGGATAGGCGGCAGTGTGGCAGAAGGACTGCATGGTCAGATCGGCGGAGAAGCCGAGGCAGGCCAGATCTTTGAGCTCGTCGCGGGTCATCGGGCCCGTGGTGTCCTGAGAGCCGACCGTGGTCATCTTGGGCTCGCAGTAAGTGCCCGGGCGAATGCCCTTCACGCCGCACGCCTTGCCCACCATCTTCTGGGCCAGGGTGAAGCCTTTACCGGTATCGGCCACCGGCTGCGGGCGACGGAATACGGTGGAGAACGGCAGACCCAGCGCTTCGCGGGCCTTGTCAGTGAGGCCGCGACCGATGATCAGCGGAATACGGCCACCGGCGCGCACTTCATCGATCAGCACGTCGGTTTTCAGTTCAAACTGCGCCAGCACCTGTTCGGTGCCGTGTTTGCAGATCTTGCCGGCATAGGGGTAGATGTCGATCACATCGCCCATTTCCAGCTTGGAGACGTCCACTTCGATAGGCAGAGCGCCAGCATCTTCCATGGTGTTGAAGAAGATCGGGGCAATCTTGCCACCCAGACAGACACCGCCAGCGCGCTTGTTTGGCACGAACGGAATGTCGTCGCCCATAAACCAGAGCACCGAGTTGGTAGCGGATTTACGGGAAGAGCCGGTACCGACCACGTCACCCACATAGGCCAGCGGGAAGCCTTTCTCTTTCAGGGCATCGATGGTCTTGATGGGGCCGACGGCGCCATCCTTGTCCGGAGTAATGCCGGGACGGACGTTTTTCAGCATCGCCAGCGCGTGCAGCGGAATGTCCGGGCGGGACCAGGCGTCCGGTGCCGGCGAGAGGTCGTCGGTGTTGGTTTCGCCGGTCACCTTGAACACGGTGACAGTGATCTTCTCGGCCAGCTCCGGGCGGGAGAGGAACCACTCGGCATCAGCCCAGGATTGCATCACCTGTTTGGCGTGGACATTGCCCGCCTTGGCCTTCTCTTCCACGTCATGGAAGGAGTCAAACATCAGCAGGGTATGGGAGAGCCCCTTGGCGGCAAGCGGCGCCAGGGTGGCGTGATCCAGCAGATCGATCAGCGGTTGAATGTTGTAACCACCCTGCATGGTGCCCAGCAGCTCGACAGCTTCGGCGGCAGTCAGGATGGGAGAGTGGGCTTCGCCCTTGGCGACGGCGGTGAGGAAACCGGCTTTGACATAGGCCGCTTCATCAACACCGGGGGGAATACGGGAGGACAACAGCTCTTTCAGAAAGTCTTCTTCGCCAGCGGGCGGGTTCTTGAGCAGCTCAACCAGGGCGGCGACCTGCTCTGCATCCAGAGGTTTGGCAACCACGCCCTCGGCGGCACGTTCTGCGACGTGTTTACGGTATGTTTCAAGCACGACTAATTCCTCTTTGGTCTTTTTTTGGGGTTCGCCCACGCTCGCGGCGATCGTCCTTGCGGGACACCCCGTAGGGTGCTCCCCACTATATAAGTTTTAACGACTAATTAAAATCCAAACCCTGTTTGCTTATTCACCACAAAATCGTAACCAATTAAACAGACTGGTATTTTTTGAAAATTAATTGAACACCCTCAACCAGAGTTAACAAATTGGCATCATTTCGGCATTATTCGAACGTACTGCCCAATTGCAGATAGAAGACGTCATTGCCCCCCTCCGCCATGCCGTAGCCGAGGAACACAGGGCCGAGGAAGCTCTCCACCCCGACATAAAGCGAACCGGCGGTGAAGGAGCTCTCCAGACTGATATCCTCCCCCTTGTTCCAGACCCCGCCCTGCTCCAGAGATCCCCCCAGATAGAGCGGCATCTTGAGGGCACCGAAGTCGTTGTCTGCCACCCGATAGATGTAGCGCAGGCCACCAAACAGGCTGTAGCGACCGCTCAGCTGGTAGCGCTGGAAACCGGAGAGGCGGAACAGCCCGCCCAGATCCTGAATATGCAGCGGCACCACTTCTTCACTGCCCGAGCCCCCCCCTTCGAGGATCAGGTTGAGGCTGTGCCTGTCCCATGACCAGGGCTTGATCATGGAGAGTTGATAATTCCAGCCTTCACTGCGGCCATCTGCCGACTCGAGTCCATCCACACTGACGTGGGAATGGCCCAGTTTCATGTCCCATTTCATCCCCTGATAGGGGAAATAGAGGCTATCCAGATTGTCGTGTTCAAAGCGGACATAGGGGCCCCACGCCGTGGCATCCATCTCCAGCCCCTTGAAGTTCTTCACATCAATCGTGCCCAGTTGTCCCTCCAGCCCCATCGACAACCGGCTCCAGGGCTGGCGGTTCCAGCCCACCGCCAGATCACCGCTGAAGAAGGAGTATTCGGAGTCGAGATAGCTTATCGAAACCATCTCGGGATCCGGATTGGGGAAAAACAGGCGGCGCAGGGTCTGGTCATAGGCCAGACTCGCCTCGCCATAGAAGGTCTGGGAGGGTTCGAGCGGGGTATAGAAGTCGGTCTTGATATGTTTGGCCGTGCCCAACGATGCCTCGGTCAGCCACTCCGCCCCCCACTCGTTGACGTTGGTGAGGGTATAGGACATGCCGACGTTGTAGTTGGAGGTGTTTTCGAAGTCATCGGTGAAACCGAACTGGAAGTTGAGGTAGCCCGGCCCCCAGTTCTTCTCGCTGGCATCCACCAGCAGCACGTTTTCCCCGTCACGTTCCTCCACCTCGTAGGTTATACGGTCAAAGGACTCAAGGGCATAGAGGCGGCGAATGCCCGCTTCCAGACTCTCGTTAGTCTGCACCTTGTCAGGCCGCACTTTCAGCATGGCGCGCACCGTGTCGTCGGAGAGGCGCGACTTGTTGATGATCTCCACCTTGTCGATGAAGTAGGCAGGCTGACCGCTACGCTCGGCACGGCGGCTCAGCTTCTGGTTGCGATAGACGTTGTACTGCGCCTTGGTGAGCGACAGCTTATCGAGTTGCAGCGACACCTTGTCAGCCGCCGCCTCACCGATCTTGATCCCCTCCGGCATGCGGGCAAAGTCAGCGATCCCCATATCGCCAAACTCGGGGGCGATCAGAATATCCTTCGGTCCCATCAGCGCCTTCTGCTTGTCGGTGCCCACCTGGGTCATGTAGGTGGTGAGCTGGTCAATCATGGCCAAGCCTGACTTGAGGGACTCCCGGGTACGCAGCTTGGCACCGATATCCACCGCGATCACCACATCGGCCCCCATCGCCTTGGCGACATCCACCGGCATGTTGTTGACGCTGCCGCCGTCCGCCAGGATGTGCCCCTCCCACTCCACCGGCTTGAGGGCACCGGGAATGGACATGGAGGCCTGCATCGCCTTGGCCAGGCTGCCGTGATCGAGCACGAAGGGGGTGACCGTCTCCATGTCGGTCGCCATGGCGCGGTAGGGAATGGGGAGATCATCGAAACTCGCCTGCACCGGCAGGTTGGAGGTGGCCCCCCGCAGCAGGCTGGCCATGGATTGGCCCTGGAAGAAACCGTCCGGCAGCTGGGTGGTGTCACCATTCACCCCGATGTCGGTGCGCAGCTGATACTGCTCGTTCTGCTGCTTTTTGCGCAGCGACAGCTCGTCGCGGCCCACCTTGTCCTGATAGCCCTTGTTCCAGTCGATGGCCAAAGTGGTGCGCTCCACCTCCTCGGCACTGAGCCCCATGGCGTACATCCCCGCCACATAAGAGCCCATGCTGGTGCCGACTATGATGTCGACCGGAATCCGTTTCTGCTCCAGTACCTTGAGGATGCCGATATGGGCCGATCCCTTGGCGCCGCCGCCGCTGAGCACCACCGCAATTTTCGGGCGATCCCCCTGTGCCGCCACAGCCAGCAGCGGGCAGGCCGCCAGCATCACCAAAAGCAGACGGGTCCATCCCGCACCTAAGCTGCGCATCATATTTTCCATATTATTCAGAGGGTCAGTCACCAAGGATGGCCTCTACTATAAGGGGCCCGGCAGTTAGCGCAACCGTCAATCCGCATCCCGCCTTTGCTGCATGGCGAAGGGGCACGCCGCAGCCCCTGTGAGCGCAAACGTAATCCGCAAATAAAGGGCTACAAGCCTCATGGGTAGCGCCGCGCTGCCGCTAATATGAGCGTCGTCAATCTCAACCTTTTGAGCACCTTTATGCTGGCAACCCTCACTCTTAAACAGAAAATACTGGCCACGGTCACCCTGGCCGTGGTCGTCTCCTGCCTGCTGGTAGGCTACTTCAGCCAACGCTCGGCCCAGCAACTGATCGAAAACCGGATGTTCGAGCAGGAGCTCCCCAACCTGACCCAGCGGATCAGCAAGGAGATTGAACAGGATCTCCACGGCATCGCCCAGGCCGCCCGCCAACTGGCCACCGACCGCTTCATCCTCGACTGGGTGGATCGGGGCATGCCCAAAGAGCAGGAGCCAATCCTCATCAACCAGCTCAAGGATGTGGCCAACCAGTATGGTCTGGTGACCGCCTCCTTCGCCGATCGCCAGACCGCCGCCTACTACAACCAGAATGGCTTTCTGCGCAACCTGACCCCGACACAGGACGCCTGGTTCTATGACTACACCAAGAGCCAGAAGGAGATGACCCTCAGCATCTTCCGCGAGAGCAACGGCGAGGTGAAGCTGTTCGTCAACTTCCAACAGCTCAACGGGCGCGGGCTGGCCGGCTTTGCCAAATCCCTCGACACCATGGTGACCATGGTCTCCAACTTCCGGCTGGAAGAGAGCGGCATCGTCTTTATGGTCGATGGCAGCGGCAAGGTGAAGCTGCACCCCGAGGCCAACCGCATCGAACGTGACACACTTGGCAACATTGCCAGCGGTGATACCGGCAGCCTGCTGGCCAAACGCCCCTTTGCCGTCATCAACGCCGAAGTCAATGGCGAGCCCATGGTACTGGCCAGCAGCTATATCCCGCTGCTCGACTGGTATCTGGTGGCCCAGGTGCCAGAAGCCGAGATCTATGCCGAGCTGGATCAGACCCGCAACGAGATCCTGATGATCTCGCTGGTGATTGCGCTGGCCATGGGGCTGATGGGGATGCTGCTGGCAGGCTCGGTCAGCCGCCCGCTCAACGAGCTGGCCCGCCTGTTCAAGGAGCTGGGCAGCGGCGATGGGGATCTCACCCAGCGCCTCAAGGTGGAAGGACGTGACGAACTGAGTCAGGTCGCCACCGGCTTCAACAACTTCGTCGCCAAGATCCACGGCTCCATCGAGCAGGTGGCGGAGAACTCCCGCCAGCTCGCGGCCACCGCCAACGAGGTGGCCAACAAGGCGCAGCTGACCCAGCACAACTGTACTGCCCAGCGTGACCGTACTGTGCAGGTGGCCACCGCCATCCACGAAATGGGGGCCACGGTGAGCGAGATCGCCGGTAACGCTTCGCTGGCAGCCGAAGTAGCCAGACAGGCCAACGATCAGGCCGATGCAGGGGCAGTAGTGGTAGCGCAGGCGCGCCACGGCATCGTCGACCTCTCCGGCGAGATTGAGCAGGTGGCTGGGGTCATCGAGTCGCTGGCCAGCCAGACCGACTCCATCGGCAGCATCCTCGAAACCATCCGCAGTATCTCGGAGCAGACCAACCTGCTGGCATTGAACGCCGCCATCGAGGCCGCTCGCGCCGGTGAACAGGGTCGCGGTTTCGCCGTGGTGGCAGATGAAGTGCGCAATCTGGCCAACCGCTCCGCCGCCTCGACCGCAGAGATCCAGGGGATGATCAACCGCTTGCAGGAGCAGAGTGCCCGCGCCGTCAGCGCCATGGCGCAGGGGCGCAACCAGAGTCTGGAGGTGGTGAGCCAGGCCGATGAGGCCAACGCAGCCCTCGGCCAGATCACCGCCCACATCACCCAGATCAACGACATGAATATCCAGGTCGCCACCGCCACCGAGGAGCAGTCCAGCGTGGTCGGCGAGATCAACCGCAACGTGGAAGATATCAACCAGCTCACCATGGAGACCGCCGATATCGCCCACCAGCTGACCGAGTCCAGCCGCAGCCTGCAGCAGCTCTCCGGTCAGCTCGACAAGCTGGTTGGCAACTTCCGACTCTGACCCCGACCTTGACCTGAGTCATCAACAACAGAGAGCGCCGTGGCGCTCTCTGTTGTTTTGGTGGCGGCTAATCCGGCATAGCAGTCAGCCCTTGCCATCACGTTTGCGCTGATACATCAGCTCATCCGCGCGGGTGAGCAGCTCGGCCAGAGAGGCACAACCGCGCCCGTCATAACAGACAATCCCGGTGCTACAGGTCAGCGCATAACCGCAACCACTGTGCTGATTGTGCTCGGCCAACATGGCATTGAAACGCTCATAGGCCAGTTGCGCCTGCGCCTCCATCACATTGGGCAACAGGACGGCAAACTCATCGCCGCCCATGCGGGCAAACACGTCGGCGCCACGAAAAGCCTGCTTTAGCAGAGTGGCAAAGGCGATCAGGGCCCGATCCCCTTCTGCATGCCCCCACCGATCATTGATCCCCTTGAAGCCATTGAGATCCAGATAGAGCAGCGCCAGCGGCATCTGCAAGCGACTGGCCAGCGAGAGGCTCTTCTCCGCCAGCATCACGAACCCGCGCCGATTGGAGATCAGGGTCAACTCATCAATGGTGGCCAGCTGCACTGCTTCGAGCTCCCGCACCACCATCGCCGCCAGATCCTTGAGCAGCCCCACATCCTCATCGCTCAATTCCCGCGGCACCGTATCGATGATGCAGAGCGTCCCCAGTTTGCAGCCGTTGGCGATCCGCAGTGGCTGTCCGGCATAGAAGCGGATGCCAGGCCCACCCACCACCAGCGAATTGTCGGCAAAGCGGGGATCCTGCGAAGCATCCGGCACGATGAAGGTCTCATTACCCATGATGGCGTGGCCACAGAACGAAATGTCCCGGGCAGTCTCACGGACCTCCAGTCCGATACAGGATTTGAACCACTGGCGATCTTCATCCACCAGACTCACCAGCGCGATGGGGACATTGAATACCCGTCGGGCCATGCGGGTCAGCCGGTCAAACCGCTCCTCGGCCTCGGAATCCAGCAAAGATAGCCGCCGCAGGGTCTCCAACCGCAATGCCTCATCGGGTGGAATGGGTGCTTCTAGCATCGTGCCTCTCTCATCAGTGCCAAAACCTATCTTTAGCATATTGGGCTTTGTCGAAGTCGGGGCAGCAAGGAGAAAACAAAAAGCCGCTCAAATGAGCGGCTTTTTCATGAAGATGGCAGAAGATTACTTTTTCTTCTTGGCCTTGGCGTTCGGCAGGTCGGTGATGGAGCCTTCGAACACTTCGGCAGCCAGACCCACGGACTCGTGCAGAGTCGGGTGAGCGTGGATGGTCAGCGCGATATCTTCGGCGTCCGCACCCATTTCGATGGCCAGACCGATTTCACCCAACAGTTCACCACCGTTGGTACCCACGATGGCACCACCGATGACGCGGCCGCTCTCCTTGTCGAAGATCAGCTTGGTCATACCGTCGGAGCAGTCGGAGGCAATGGCGCGACCGGAAGCAGCCCACGGGAAGGTGGCGACTTCGAAGTTCAGGCCCTGTTGCTTGGCTTCCTTCTCGGTCAGACCAACCCATGCCATCTCTGGCTCGGTATAGGCGATGGACGGGATCACTTTCGGGTCGAAGTAGTGCTTCTTGCCGGCGATCACTTCGGCGGCAACGTGACCTTCGTGAACACCTTTGTGCGCCAGCATCGGCTGACCCACGATGTCGCCGATGGCGTGGATGTGCGCCACGTTGGTACGCAGCTGCTTGTCCACCTCGATGAAACCGCGCTCGGTCACGGCAACGCCTGCCTTCTCGGCATCCAGCATCTTGCCGTTCGGCACACGACCTACTGCAACCAGCACGTTGTCGTAACGAACCGGCTCGGCCGGGGCGTGCTTGCCTTCATAGGAGACGTACAGACCGTCTTCGCGAGCTTCAACTGCGGTGACCTTGGTCTCCAGCATGATATTGAATTTCTTGGCGACGCGCTTGGTGTAGATCTTGACGATGTCTTTGTCGGCAGCCGGAACCAGCTGGTCGGCAAATTCCACCACGTCGATCTCGGAACCCAGAGAGGAGTAAACGGTACCCATCTCCAGACCGATGATGCCGCCACCGATAACCAGCAGTTTGCCGGGAACGGTTTTCAGCTCCAGCGCATCGGTAGAGTCCCATACGCGCGGGTCATCGTGGGGGATGAACGGCAGTTTCACCGGACGGGAACCGGCCGCGATGATGGCGTTGTCGAAGGTCACGGTAGTCTTGCCGTCTGCACCTTCCACTTCAAGGGTGTTCGGGCCGGTAAATTTACCCAAGCCGTTAACAACCTGAACTTTACGCATCTTGGCCATGCCAGCCAGACCGCCGGTCAACTGGTTGATAACCTTCTCTTTCCACAGACGGATCTTGTCGATGTCGGTCTGCGGGGCACCGAAGACGATGCCGTGCTCGGCCAGCGCCTTGGCTTCTTCAATCACTTTGGCAACGTGCAGCAGCGCCTTGGAGGGGATGCAGCCCACGTTCAGGCAGACGCCACCCAGGGTGGAGTAACGCTCGACGATAATAGTATCCAGACCCAGATCGGCTGCACGGAAAGCAGCGGAATAACCGGCAGGGCCAGCACCCAGTACTACGACCTGGGTTTTGATTTCTTTACTCATCATGACCTCTTTGTCGTTCTTATATCCCCGGACAGCGCAGTCTTATACCGAAACGGGTGGCTGCAGCCGTGAAAAAAACGGGGCAAGTTTACGATCATGTTAATGAAATGAGAAGTAAAAAGGGCAGGCTCTGGGCCCGCCCTCTCACTTACAGGACCAGTCGACGAATGTCGGACAGCACGCCGTTCATGGTGGTGATGAAGCGAGCCCCATCGGCACCATCGATCACGCGGTGGTCGTAGCTCAGAGCCAGCGGCAGCATCAGGCGCGGCGCGAACTCTTTACCGTTCCACTTCGGCTTCATCTCGGACTTGGAGACACCGAGGATGGCCACTTCCGGCGCGTTGACGATCGGGGTAAAGCTGGTACCGCCGATGCCACCCAGGCTGGAGATAGTGAAGCAACCACCCTGCATGTCGGCAGCGGTCAGCTTGCCGGCACGGGCCTTCTTGGAGATCTCGGCCAGATCGCGAGACAGCTCCATGATGCCCTTCTTGTTAACATCGCGCACCACGGGCACAACCAGACCGTTGGGGGTATCTACCGCCACACCGATGTGGATGTACTTCTTCATGATCAGCTTGCTGCCATCTTCGGACAGGGAGCTGCAGAAGCGTGGGTGAGCTTCCAGCGCCTTGGCGGCGGCTTTCAGGATGAACACCAGAGGGGTGATCTTAACGTCTGCCTTCTGCTTCTCGAGCATCGCGTTCTGCTCTTTGCGGAACGCTTCCAGCTCGGTGGTATCGGCTTCGTCGAACTGGGTAACATGAGGGATCATGACCCAGTTGCGGTGCAGGTTCGGACCGGAGATCTTCTGGATGCGGGTCAGCTCGACCTCTTCCACATCACCAAACTTGCTGAAGTCTACTTTCGGCCACGGCAGGACGCCCAGACCGTTGCCACCGGCTACGCCGGCAGAGGCAGGAGCGGACTCGGCACGCTTGATGGCATCCTTCACGTAGGCTTGCACGTCTTCTTTGACGATGCGGCCCTTGCGACCGGAGGCTTTCACCTTGGCCAGGTTGACGCCAAACTCGCGCGCCAGACGGCGTACCGCCGGAGAGGCGTGCACGTAAGCGTCGTTGGCAACGAAATCGGTCGCAGCGGCAGCAGCCTGGGCAACCGGAGCCGGAGCAGCGGCAACAGGGGCTGCAGCGACCGGAGCGGTAGCTTCAGCAACCGGCGCGGCAGCAGGGGCAGCGCCAGCCACTTCGAATACCATGATCAGGGAACCGGTGGAGACCTTGTCACCTGCCTTCACCTTGATCTCTTTGACCACACCGGCGAACGGCGCAGGCACTTCCATGGAGGCCTTGTCACCTTCCACGGCGATCAGGGACTGGTCGGCTTCAACCTTGTCACCCACAGCAACCATGATCTCGGTGACTTCCACTTCGTCGCCACCGATATCCGGTACGTTGACCTCTTTGGCCGCAGCGGCAACCGGGGTTGCAGCCACGGGCGCGGCAGCTTGAGCCGGTGCAGCAACGGCAGCAGGCGCAGCGCCAGCCACTTCAAATACCATCACCAGAGAACCGGTAGAAACCTTGGCGCCAGCGGCAACCTTGATCTCGACCACGCGGCCTGCGAACGGTGCAGGTACTTCCATGGAGGCCTTGTCACCTTCCACGGCAATGATGGACTGGTCAGCTTCAACCATGTCGCCCACGGCAACCATGATTTCAGTCACGTCCACTTCGTCGTCACCGATGTCCGGTACGTGCACATCTTTGCGCACGGCAGCGGCAGGTGCGGCGGCCGGAGCAGCAGCAACCGGTGCAGCCACTTCAGCAGGGGCGGCAGCGCCTTCGGCTTCGAAGATCATGATCTGGGAACCGGTGGCAACCTTGTCGCCTACCTTGATCAGGATCTCTTTAACGATACCGGCGGACGGGGCCGGTACTTCCATGGAGGCCTTGTCGCCTTCTACCGCGATGATGGACTGGTCCAGCTCGACCTTGTCACCCACGGCCACCATGATCTCGGTGACTTCAACTTCATCGGCGCCGATATCCGGCACCATAATCTGTTTGGACATTGTGCTTTATCCTCTTGCGTCGATCCGCGTGGCTGGCTGATGCCGCCACGCACATCTCGCGTTAACCGTTTTAAATCCTGGCAGGGTCGCGCCGTATGACGGCGCGACCCTTGATCCACTTACGCGTACAGCGGGTTGACCTTGTCGGCATCGATGCCGTACTTGGCGATGGCGTCGGCCACAACCTGCTTGTCTACCTCGCCGCGCTTGGCCAGTTCGGTCAGAGCAGCAACCACCACGTAGAACTCGTTCACTTCGAAGTGACGACGCAGGTTGGCACGGCTGTCGGAACGGCCGTAACCGTCGGTACCCAGCACGCGGTAGTTCTCGGTCGGAACGAAGGCGCGAACCTGATCGGCGAAGGACTTCATGTAGTCAGTCGCAGCGATGGTGGCTTCGGAACCCAGTACCTGAGCGATGTACGGTACGCGAGCATCGCTAGTCGGGTGCAGCATATTCCAGCGATCCGCGTCCTGACCGTCACGAGCCAGCTCGTTGAAGGAGGTGACGCTGAATACATCGGAACCGATGCCGTACTCGCTGGCCAGGATCTGGGCAGCCTTGCGCACGTGACCCAGGATGGAACCACAACCCAGCAGCTGAACTTTCGCCTTGGCGCCGGCGACGGATTCCAGCTTGTAGATACCCTTGCGGATGCCTTCCTCAGCACCTTCCGGCATGGCCGGCATGGCGTAGTTCTCGTTCAGGGTGGTGATGTAGTAGAACACGTTCTCCGGGTTCTCACCGTACATGCGGCGCAGGCCGTCCTGTACGATCACCGCCACTTCATAGGCGTAGGACGGGTCGTAGGAGATGCAGTTCGGGATGGTGTTCGCCAGGATGTGGCTGTGACCATCTTCGTGCTGCAGACCTTCGCCGTTCAGGGTAGTACGACCGGAGGTCGCACCCAGCAGGAAGCCACGGGCTTGCTGGTCACCGGCTGCCCACGCCATGTCGCCGATCCGCTGGAAGCCGAACATGGAGTAGTAGATGTAGAACGGGATCATCGGGCAGTCGTTGGTGCTGTAAGAGGTCGCAGCAGCCAGCCAGGAGGACATGGCGCCCAGCTCGTTGATACCGTCTTGCAGAACCTGACCCTGCTTGTCTTCCTTGTAGTAGGAGACGATGTCGCGGTCTTGCGGGGTGTACTGCTGACCGTGCGGGCTGTAGATACCGATCTGGCGGAACAGACCTTCCATACCGAAGGTACGGGCTTCGTCAGCCAGGATCGGCACGATGCGCTTGCCGATGGACTTGTCTTTCAGCATCACGTTCAGGGAACGCACGAACGCCATGGTGGTGGAAATTTCGCGCGCCTGCTCACCCAGCAGCGGGCCGAAGGCATCCAGTGCCGGGATTTCCAGCTTGGTGGTGCTTTCGCGCAGACGGGTCGGCACATAGCCTTTCAGGGCAGTGCGACGGTCGTGCAGGTATTTGTGCTCGGCAGAACCGGCTTCGATCTTCAGGTAAGGCAGATCGGCCAGCTGCTCGTCGGCCACCGGCAGGTTGAAGCGGTCACGCAGGTGACGCACAGAGTCCAGCTCCATCTTCTTGACCTGGTGAGCGATGTTCTTGCCTTCAGCCGCTTCACCCATGCCGTAACCCTTGATGGTCTTGGCCAGAATAACGGTCGGCTTGCCCTTGGTCTGGGTCGCCTTGTTGAATGCAGCGAACAGTTTGCGAGGATCGTGACCACCGCGGTTCAGGGCGAAGATCTCCTCGTCGGTCATATCTTTGACCAGCGCGGCAGTTTCCGGATAACGGTTGAAGAAGTGCTCGCGGATGTAGCCACCGTCGCGGGACTTCATGGTCTGGTAGTCACCGTCCACAGTCTCGTTCATCAGCTGGATCAGCTTGCCGGAAGTGTCTTTCTTCAGCAGCTCATCCCACTTGCGACCCCAGATAACCTTGGTGACATCCCAACCGGCGCCAGCGAACAGGCCTTCCAGCTCATTGATGACCTTGCCGTTACCGACAACCGGGCCATCCAGACGCTGCAGGTTGCAGTTGACCACGAACACCAGGTTGTCGAGCTTTTCACGCACGGCAACGGTCAGGGCACCCTTGGCTTCCGGCTCATCCATCTCGCCGTCACCCAGGAAGGCGTAAACGGTCTGCTCGGAGCAATCCTTGATGCCACGGTCGGTCAGGTACTTCAGGAAGCGAGCCTGATAGATGGCGGCGATGGGGCCCAGACCCATGGAGACGGTCGGGAACTGCCAGAAGTCCGGCATCAGTTTCGGGTGCGGATAGGAAGGCAGACCCTTGCCGTCCACTTCCTGACGGAAGTTGTCCAGCTGCTCTTCGGTCAGACGACCCTCAGCAAAGGCGCGAGCATAGATGCCCGGGGAGATGTGACCCTGGAAGTAAACCAGATCGCCACCATCCTTCTCGTTGCGAGCACGGAAGAAGTGGTTGAAGCAGACATCATAGATGGTCGCAGAAGAAGCGAAGGAAGACATGTGACCACCCAGGTCCAGGTCTTTCTTGGACGCGCGCAGCACGATCATCATGGCGTTCCAGCGGATGATGGCGCGAATGCGGCGTTCCATCTCCAGGTCACCCGGGTAGTCCGGCTCGTCGCTGGACGGGATGGTGTTGATGTAATCGCGATTTGCCTTGGCAGCCACGTCCACACCGCTTACGCGGGCTTTCTCGGCCAACTGTTCAAGGATGAACTGAGCGCGTTGCGGACCCTCTTCACGCAGCAGGGATTCCAGAGAGGCAAGCCACTCCAGCGTTTCTATCGGGTCCACATCGTTCTTCAGGATATCAGACATGGCTGGTTCCTATGTTGTTGTGATTGCACGGCATTGCACGGCGAAGGGCGCAAGCATTCGACAATAAAGCCTTGTGGGATTAGTTTTCCTGCTGACGGATCCGACGCATGGATCGCTGGATCCGGCTGTCTTCCCTCTGCATATCCAACAAGGTGTCCTCGATAAAGGCCAGATGCTCATGACAAGCTGTTCTGGCCCGCTCCGGAGCCCCCGAAAGAATAGCCTCGATCAGATTCGCGCGATGGCGACGTATCTTGGCTACCACTCCCGGGCGGCGATTCAAAATCTCGTTATTCTGCAGAATGTTCTGTTCGAGCATCGGGCTCATGGCCCGCAGCAGGTGCAGCAGCACCACGTTGTGGGACGCCTCGGCCACCGCCAGATAGAACTGGGTGACGGCTGCCGACTCGGCCACCAGCGAACCGAGTTGGCCCGCCTCTTCGATGGTGGTTTGCACCTGACGAATGCGCTCGAAATCAGACCCGGTTCCCCGCAAGGCCGCGTAGTAGGCACAGATGCCTTCCAGCGCGTGGCGAAACTCCAGCAGGTCATACTGGGCTTCCGGGTGGGTACTGAGCAGTTCGAACAGAGGATCGGCGATCCCCTTGCTCAGGGCATTCTGCACATAAGTGCCGCCGCCCTGACGGCGATAAAGCAATCCACGCGCTTCCAGTCGCTGGATGGCTTCGCGCAAGGAGGGGCGCGATACCTGAAACTGGATGGCGAGTTCCCGCTCGGGAGGCAATTTCTGTCCCGGCTGCAGGCTGCCTTCCAGAATCATCTGTTCCAGCTCGGCGACAATGGAGTCGGCCAACTTGGGTTGCGTAATCTTGCGATAGGGCATGAGGCTACTTTGTTAAATTGGTATTACCAATTTTATGGATGGGGCGAAAATTAGCAGAGGCCTTTTGAAAAGTCCACTCAAAAGATGATCTGAGTCAAGAATCAGCCCCACCACTTAAGAGGTAAAGCAGGGGAAACATGATTTAGCTCATAGAAAATGGTCTGACCAATATTCTTGACTTCGCTCACAAATAACATTTGCGCAACCAGAGACAAAAATGGCCTGCCAGATAGGCAAGCCATTGATTTTAAAATCCAAACTAAATTTGAATATTTACTTTAGCTGTTTAGTAGTTGCCGGTAGTAATCCCACTGGAAACTGGCTCCGGGATCCGTCTTGCGCCCTGGCGCGATATCGCAATGGCCGACAATTTTTTCGTGGGTGATGGCCGGATAGCGCTCCGAGATAGCTCGAGTGAGCCCTGCCAATGCCCGGTATTGAGCCTCGGTGTAGGGGATTTCGTCAGTCCCTTCCAGCTCGATGCCGATGGAGAAGTCATTGCATGCCTCCTTCCCCTGCCAGCTCGATACTCCCGCATGCCAGGCGCGCGCGCCAAACGGCACATACTGCACCAGCTCGCCATCACGGCGGATCAGGCAGTGGGCCGAGACCCGCAACTGATGGATACCGGCAAAATAGGGGTGAGCCTCGGGGTCGAGTCGTCCCATAAAGAGATCGTCGATAAAGGGACCGCCAAACTCCCCCGGCGGCAGGCTGATGCCATGCACCACCAGCAGGGAGATATCATCCGGCGCGGCCCGTTCGTTGTGATGGGGAGAAGGCACCCGGCGCGCCTGCTGGCACCAGCCAGCGGCATCGATAGAGAAACAAGGTTGCGAAGGGAGTTGAGTCATCGGCTACTCGAATTGGCTGATAAATGGCAAAAAAACGAAGATACCTGATAGGCAACCCGGCACCAACTCACTGAATCAACGGGAAATGGTATGTTAGGCTGAGTCATCTTCCGCTCGACATGGATAGGGTATGCAGCACACGGCACGCTGGATGTGGTTACTGACCTGGCTCTCTTTGATGGGCATGCTGACCCTCTATTTTCACTCCCGCAACCAACCGAGCGTCACCGCCAGCGGCGAGCTGTTGCTGCGAGCCGACCAGAGCGGCCACTATCGTCTGGAGGGTGCCATCAACGGCCAGCCGGTGCAACTGCTGCTCGATACCGGCGCCACCCGTATCACCATCCCGCAGCAGGTTGCCGAGCGGCTCGGCCTGACCGCTCATGGCAGCAGCCAGGTCAATACCGCCGCGGGGCAGATCCGGGTCGGCAACGGCACCATCGAAACGCTGGCGATGGGGCCATTGACCTTGTACGATCTGGCCATCTTTATCAATCCGGCGGCAGACGGTGACGAAGTGCTGGTTGGCATGAACGCCCTCGGTCGGCTGGAGCTGGTTCAAAAGGAGCGGCAACTGCTGCTCAGACCCTTGCAGGAATAAGGCATGTTTCAACAGGATGTCAGCCGCGCCGTGCGCGCCGCACTACTCGAAGATCTGGGCGATGCCCTCACCACGCTGGACCAACCGGACGCCAGCGCCGATATCACCGCCCAGCTGATCCCGGCGGATCGGATGGCCAGCGCCCGGGTCATCACCCGTGAGGCCGGTGTGTTCTGCGGCCAACCCTGGGTGGATGAAGTCTTCCTGCAACTGAAGGCCCAGCTCGGTGGCGAAGTGAAGGTGGAGTGGCTGGTGCAGGATGGGGAAGTGCTCTCCCCCAATCAGGAGCTGTTCCGCCTCCATGGCCCCGCCCGCCTGCTGCTGACCGGCGAGCGCAATGCCCTCAATTTTGTCCAGACCCTCTCCGGCGTTGCTACCCTCACCGCCCGCTATGTGGCAGAGCTGGAGGGCACTGACTGCCGCCTGCTCGACACCCGCAAGACCATACCGGGGCTTCGCACCGCCCAGAAGTACGCGGTCACCTGTGGCGGCGGCAAGAATCACCGCATCGGCCTCTACGACGCCTATCTCATCAAGGAGAACCACATCCTCGCCTGTGGCGGTATTGCCGAGGCGATTAATGAGGCTCGTCATCTCAATCCGGGCAAACCGGTAGAGGTAGAAGTGGAATCACTGGCAGAACTGGAGCAGGCGCTGGCGGCAAAGGCGGATATCGTGATGCTCGACAACTTCGACGTGACCATGATGCGCGAAGCCGTCGCCATCAATCAGGGCCGCGCCAAGCTCGAAGTCTCCGGTAATGTGACGCTGGACACCTTGGCCGAGTTTGCCGCCACCGGTGTCGATTTTATCTCTGTCGGGGCGCTGACCAAGCATGTACGGGCGCTCGATCTCTCCATGCGCTTTATCCAGCAGTGAGATTCACCCCGCAGGCCTGAGCAAATACTCGACCTAACCGGATAAACAACTTGCAAAAGGCGCCATGGGCGCCTTTTCTTTATGCAGGATCCCTCAGCAAAGGAGTGTAATGACGGACCCGCTTTCACCCGTAACAAAGAGTCATAAGAAGCCACTTATTTTATGACTCGCATCAAGTTTTTGGTAAATGACATGAAAGTGGTTAACAAAGGAAGCAATCTCTGTTGCCACCCCTGACAGCTCGGATAAGACACTGACGTTCGGATGGTTTTCTACCGACACTTCCCAGGAACCAAGGATAAAAGGACATTTTCCATGAAGAGCGAAATGAAGAAACAATCGGGTTTTACCCTTATTGAACTGATGATCGTGGTCGCGATCGTGGCCATTCTGGCAGCGGTAGCGCTGCCGGCGTATCAGACCTACACAACCAAAGCTCGTTTTACCGAAGTGGTATCTGCTACCGGAGCTTACAAAACAGCAATTGAGATCTGTGCCCAAACAACCGGTGCAGCAAATGGAGCATTGAGTAGCTGTGATGCGGGAACAAATGGGGTTCCTGCTAACGTAACAACAGCCAACGGAAATGTTGCAAGCATTAGCGTTAATGATACGACTAATGCAATAACCGCAACCGCTGTAGGTAACGCCACAACACCTGTTAATGGGCTGAAGGGCGAGACTTACATTTTGGTTCCGACAGTAACGTCCGGTAAAGTAAACTGGGCAGCCAACCCTAGTGGCTCTGTTGGTACATGTGTAGCTGCTGGCATCTGCTAATAACTAATGACCTCTAGCCCTAATAGCGGCCTGGCGTTAAGCCTGGCCGCCTCTTCACTGATCAGTGAAGAGGACTCCCAGCGCTATCTGAGCCAGGCCAAGGCCCAGCGCAAACCCTTTGTGACATTTCTGATAGAGAACGACATCCTCGACAGCAAGGCGCTCGCCGATTTTTGCGAGCTGGAGTATGGGGTACCTCTGCTGGATCTTGCCGCCTTTGATTTGGCCGAGATCCCGCAGAAATACCTCAATCAGAAGCTGATTGAGAAACACCACGTCCTGCCCATCTACACCCAGGGCCACACCCTCTATATCGCCATGTCGGATCCGACCAATGTCTCGGCGTTGGAGGACTTTGGCTTCAGCTTCGGTCTTCATACTGAAGCCCTGCTGGTGGAGGAGAACAAGCTCACCGCCGCCATCGGCAAGCTGCTGGAGAGCGAAAATGACGCCCTCGGCATGGAGGATATAGACGAGTCCGAGATTTCGGATCTCGAGGTCTCCGACGAGAACAGCCGGCTGGACGAAAGCGTCAATACCGCCGATGACGATGCTCCCATCGTCAAGTACATCAACAAGATCCTGATGGATGCCATCAAGCGCGGTGCCTCCGACCTGCACTTCGAGCCCTATGAGTTCAAGTATCGGGTTCGCTTTCGCATCGATGGCATTCTGCATGAAATTGCCACACCGCCGGTCAACCTCTCCAACCGCTTCTCCGCTCGCCTCAAGGTGATGGCGCGACTCGATATTGCCGAGCGGCGGTTGCCGCAGGATGGCCGCATCAAGTTGAAGTTGTCGCGCAACAAGTCGATGGATATGCGGGTCAACACCCTGCCCACCATGTGGGGGGAGAAGATCGTGATCCGTCTGCTCGACTCCTCGGCCGCACGCCTCAATATCGAACAACTCGGCTTTGACGACCGGCAGAAGGCACAATACCTGCGCGCCCTCTCCAAGCCGCAGGGGATGATCTTGGTGACCGGCCCCACCGGCTCGGGTAAAACCGTCTCGCTCTATACCGGCCTCAATATTCTCAATACCACCGAGGTGAACATCTCAACCGCCGAAGATCCGGTAGAGATCAACCTGCCCGGCGTCAATCAGGTGCAGGTCAATCCCAAGGCGGGGCTAACCTTCGCCAGCGCCCTGCGCTCCTTCTTGCGGCAAGACCCGGATGTGGTGATGGTGGGTGAAATACGGGATCTAGAAACCGCCGAGATCGCCATCAAGGCGGCGCAGACCGGCCATCTGGTGCTCTCCACCCTGCACACCAACTCCGCCGCCGAGACCCTGACCCGGATGATGAACATGGGGGTGCCTGCTTTCAACATCGCCTCCTCGGTAACCCTGATCATGGCCCAGCGGCTGGCCCGTAAACTGTGCGATCACTGCAAGGCGCCGGAAGTGGTGCCGGAAGCAGAACTGCTGGAGCTGGGCTTTACGCCGCAGCAGTTGGCGGCGGGGCTGCGACTGTTCAAACCGGTCGGCTGCAAGGAGTGTTCCGGCGGCTACAAGGGACGGGTCGGCATCTACGAAATCATGCTGATGTCGGAGAACATCGCCAAATTGATCATGCAAGGGGCCAACTCCCTGCAAATCGCCGCTATCGCCCAAAAAGAGGGGATGCGTACCCTGCGCACCTCGGGGCTGGAGAAGGCCCGGCTCGGAGTCACCAGTCTGGCCGAGGTCAACCGGGTCACCACCAACTGATCCACGTGCGGAACGACCCGCAGGTTTGGTTGGCAGAGCGAATTCGTCGTTCACGAACACGGAATTGATGACAGCCCGAACAACAGAGTAATCAGATATTCAAATAACCGGTATGGCGCCAAGAAGGCACCGCCCACCCTATCAGTACCCCGCAGGCATCAAGCCAGTGGGCACCTTGACCAGGTTGGTGACGCGCAGAGTCCGACTCTGACAACCAACCCCATTGCAGGATGCAAAGATGGCAACCCTAACGAAAAAGAACAATGCCCCCAAGAAAGTCTTCGCCTTCCGCTGGCACGGGGTAAACCGCAAGGGGCAGAAGGTCTCCGGCGAGCTGCAGGCCGACAGCATCAACACCGTCAAGACCGAACTGCGCAAGCAGGGGGTCAACGTCACCAAGGTAGCCAAGAAATCCCAGGGGCTCTTCTCCAAGGGCGGCGCCAAGATCAAGCCGATGGATATCGCCATCGTCTCACGCCAGATCACCACCATGCTCTCCGCCGGCGTACCACTGGTACAGAGTCTGCAGATCATCGCCCGCAGCCACGAGAAAGCCTCGATGCGCGAACTGATGGGGGAGATTGCCGCAGATGTGGAGACCGGTACCCCCATGTCGGAGGCGCTGCGCCGCCATCCTCTCTATTTCGATGATCTCTATTGCGATCTGGTGGAAGCCGGTGAGCAATCCGGTGCACTGGAGACCATCTACGACCGTATTGCCACTTACCGGGAAAAGTCGGAAGCGCTCAAGTCGAAGATCAAGAAGGCGATGTTCTACCCCACCATGGTCATTCTGGTCGCCATCGTGGTCACCTCCATCCTGCTGCTGTTCGTCATTCCGCAGTTCGAGGATATCTTCAAGAGCTTTGGTGCCGAGCTGCCGGTGTTCACCCAGTTTGTTATCGGCATCTCCCGCTTTATGCAGAACTGGTGGTATGTCTTCTTTGGTGGCACCGCCCTTGGCATATTCCTTTACGTGCGGGCCTGGCGGGCCTCCCAGAAGGTGAAAGACAATACCGACAAGTTCGTCCTCACCATTCCGGTGGTCGGGATGATCCTGCACAAGGCGGCGATGGCCCGCTTTGCACGCACCCTGTCGACCACCTTCTCCGCCGGTATCCCGCTGGTGGATGCGCTGATTTCGGCAGCAGGTGCCTCCGGCAACTATGTCTATCGCACCGCCGTCATGGCGATCCGCAACGAGGTGGTGGCAGGCATGCAGATCAACGTGGCGATGCGCACCGTCGATCTCTTCCCCGACATGGTGATCCAGATGGTGATGATCGGTGAGGAGTCCGGCGCCATCGATGATATGCTCTCCAAGGTCGCCACCATCTTCGAACAGGAGGTGGATGACTTGGTCGATGGCCTCACCAGCCTGCTGGAACCCCTCATCATGGTGGTGCTCGGGGTGCTGGTCGGCGGCATGGTTATCGCCATGTACCTGCCCATCTTCAAGCTTGGCGACGTGGTAGGCTGATTTATCAGGGCATGGCACCAAAACCATGCCCTCCCCTCATTCAATAACTGACGGTTGGTTATGACACTTCTTCTCGAGCTGGCTCACAGCTTGCCCTGGCTCTACTTCTCGCTGGTTTTTCTCTTCTCCCTGATGATCGGCAGTTTCCTTAATGTGGTCATCCACCGCCTGCCCATCATGCTGGAGCGGGAGTGGCAGGCCGAGTATCGCAGCTACTTCGCCCCCGACGAAGAGGCCGTTGCGCCAGAGCGCTACAACCTGATGGTGCCGCGCTCCGCATGCCCTCACTGTGGTCACGCCATCACTGCGCTGGAGAACATCCCGCTGTTGAGCTGGCTCTGGCTCAAAGGGCGTTGCCGCGACTGTCAGGCCCCCATCTCGGCCCGCTATCCGCTGGTAGAGCTGCTGACCGCCCTGCTATCGGTAGCCGTAGCCATGGTCATAACACCGGGCTGGGGCACACTGGCCGCCCTGTTGCTGACCTGGGTGCTGGTCGCCCTCACCTTTATCGATCTCGACAAGATGTGGCTGCCCGACCAGCTCACCCTGCCACTGCTGTGGGGCGGGCTGCTGTTCAACCTGGCAAGTGGCTTCGTACCGCTGGCGGATGCCGTGATCGGCGCCATGGCGGGCTATCTGGTGCTCTGGAGCCTCTACTGGGCTTTCAAGCTGCTCACTGGCAAGGAGGGGATGGGCTATGGCGACTTCAAGCTGCTAGCGGCGCTGGGCGCCTGGCTCGGTTGGCAGGCGCTGCCCATAATTCTGCTGCTCTCATCTCTGGTCGGCGCCGTGATCGGCATCAGCCTGATCGCCTTGCAAAAACATCATCAGGGCAAGCCCATCCCCTTCGGCCCCTACCTCGCCATCGCGGGCTGGATTGCGCTGCTATGGGGCGATACCATCACCCGCTGGTATCTCTCTACCCTGCTTTGAGCAAGAGGCCCCCATGTATGTAGTTGCTATCACAGGTGGTATCGGCAGCGGCAAGACCACTATCGCCAATCAGTTTGCCGCGCTGGGTATCGAGGTGGTGGATGCCGATGTGATCGCCCGCGAAGTGGTCGAGCCGGGCACCCCGGCCCTTGCCGCCATCACCGACCATTTTGGCCCTGATGTGATTGATCCTAGCGGTCAACTCGACCGTCGCGCCCTGCGCGAGCGGGTCTTCAGTAACCCACAGGCCAAGGAGTGGCTCAATGCTTTGCTCCACCCGCTGATTCGCAGCGAAATGCTGCGCCAGTGCGCCGCGGCCAGTTCACCTTACTGCCTGCTGGTGGTACCGCTGCTGGTGGAGAACAAACTCACCGGCCTAGCCAATCGGGTACTGGTGATCGATGTGGACGAAGCCACCCAGATTGAGCGCACCTGCCGTCGGGATGGGGTATCGGCCGAGCAGGCCAAGGCCATCATCGCCGCTCAGGCGAGCCGGTCGGAACGTCTCGCCGCGGCGGATGATGTCATCGAAAACCACAATGGCAGCGAAATGGCGATTAAAACGCGGATTTTGGCGCTGCACGAGACATATCTGGCAATTGCCTCTCAACAAGGCCGCCAAGTGTGAGTACACTAGGCCGGTTTATGGCTGGCCAGGATTAGGCATGATTTACGATTTCCCCCTCAATGAAAAAAGCCGGACCTATCTTCGTCTGGAGTCCCTGTTTTCCCAGATCCGCGACAATCTGGAGAGTGAACAATCCTGGGCACATATCGCCTTCTTCAAAGGGCTGTTCGATCTGCAGGAGTTGCTTGAGCGTGGTGACCTGCGCGCCGACCTCATCAAGGATCTGGAGCGTCTCGGCCAGCGTCTGAGCCACTGGGCCAGCCTGCCCGACGTCGATCTGGAGCAGATCAAACTGATGCAGCAAGAGAGCAGCCAGCTCTCCCGCAACCTGCTCAATTCGCCACGCCCGGGTGCCCGCCTGAAAGAGGATCGTCTGCTCGGCTCCATCCGCCAGCGCTTCTCCATCCCTGGTGGTCTGTGTGCCTTCGATGTGCCGCAGCTGCACCACTGGCTCGGTACCCCGGCCATCACCCGTCACCAGCAGATGCAGGGCTGGCTGAGCGATATTAACCTGCTGATGAATGCCATCACTCTGCTGCTGCGCCTGTGGCGTGAATCAGGCAGCTTCAGTGAGCAGGTTGCCAGCAACGGTTTCTTCCAGGACACCGCCGAGAGCGCCGAGCTGATCCGCATCAAGCTGCCGGGCAATCTGTGCTGCTACCCAACCCTGAGCGGCCACAAGAACCGCTTCGCCCTGCGCTTTCTGCCCACCGCAGAACAGCCGATTGGCGACGTGCCATTCCAGCTCGCCTGCTGCTAAGGAGGGCTTATGGTCACCAAGGTAAAGTGTCCGACCTGTCAGAGCGAAGTGGAGTGGGGCCCACAGAGTCCGTTCCGCCCCTTCTGCAGCAAGCGCTGCCAGCTGATCGATCTCGGCGAATGGGCCGATGAAGAGAAGCGGATCCCGGGGGAGATCAACCCGGACCTGCTGCCGGAACCGGAAGAGGGCGATCAGTGGCTATAAGTCCCTGAACACTCACCTCTGCAATATGAAAAAAGGGCCGATTGGCCCTTTTTTGATGCTTGTTGATTGCTATCGGCTCACGCCAGCAGACCCTGTAGCCGCGCTACAATCGGGCCATTGGCATCGGGGAAGTGGTAGTTGTGCAACTCGGCCACCGGCACCCACAGACACTCCTGCCCCTCTTTGCCGAACGGCTCACCACTGAAACGGGTCACCTTCCAGATATCCAGCAATACCTGCTTCTCGGGGTAGTCGTACTGCAGTTCCATGAAGGGGGCACAATCCAATACCCGGATGCCGATCTCTTCCCACAGCTCCCGATCCAGCGCAGTCAGCAGATCCTCACCGGACTCCACCTTGCCACCGGGAAACTCCCAGCGATCCCCCTGATAGCGATCGGAGGAGCGTCTGGCGATGAAGATATCGCCCCGTTCATTCTCGATGACGCCAACCGCCACCCAGATCCGTTTTTTCTGTTCCATCAATTACCTCTGTTCGCTTGTTGCCACCAATAACAAGGCGGGCACTTGGCCCGCCTGTTATGGAATAGCGTCGATCAGGTCAACTGACCGTGACAGTGCTTGTACTTCTTGCCGGAGCCGCACGGGCAGGGATCGTTGCGACCAACCTTCTGCTCGTCGCGCACGAAGGTGGTGTGGCCCTCTTCGCCTGCGGCCTGTTCATCGGCCAGCTGGCTTTCGGCAGCGGCGTGGGTATAGGTGCGGGGAGCGGCTTCCGCCTGCTGACGCTGCTGCTCTTCCATCGCTTCCACATCGCGCTCCTGCACCTGAACACGGCTCAGGATGCTGACCACGTCGCGCTTGAGGGTTTCCAGCATCTGGGTGAACAGATCGAAGGATTCGCGCTTGTACTCCTGCTTGGGGTTCTTCTGGGCGTAACCGCGCAGATGGATGCCCTGACGCAGGTGATCCATGGCCGCCAGATGTTCTTTCCAGAGGCCATCCAGAGTTTGCAGCATCACTGCCTTCTCGAAGTTGCGCAGCACCTCTTTGCCGACCAGCTCTTCCTTGTGAGCATAGAGCTTGGTGGCTTCGTCCAGAATGCGCTCGCGCAGCTTCTCTTCATACAGCTTGTCATCTTCCGCCAGCCACTGTTGCAGCGGCAGATCCAGCGCGAAGTCTGCCTTCAGGCGCGCTTCCAGACCCGGCACATCCCACATCTCTTCCAGAGACTGTGGCGGGATGTACTCGTCGATCACCGCGCCGTAGACGTCGTCACGGATCACGTGGATGGTCTCGGAGATGTCGTTGGTATCCAGCAGCTCGTTACGCTGCTCGTAGACCACCTTGCGCTGATCGTTGGCAACGTCATCAAACTCCAGCAAGCTCTTGCGGATGTCGAAGTTGCGACCTTCCACCTTGCGCTGGGCGTTTTCGATCGCCTTGGTGACCCACGGGTGCTCGATGGCTTCGCCCTCTTCCATGCCCAGTTTCTTCATCATGCCGGTCACGCGATCGGAGGCGAAGATCCGCATCAGGGTATCTTCCATGGAGAGGTAGAAACGGGATGAGCCCGGGTCACCCTGACGACCGGAACGGCCGCGCAGCTGGTTATCGATACGGCGGGACTCGTGACGCTCGGTACCGATAATGTGCAGACCACCGGCGGCCAGCACCGCATCGTGACGCACCTGCCAGGCGGCTTTCAGCTCGGCAATCTGCTCGCTGGTCGGGTTCTCCAGCTTGGCAATCTCTGCCTGCCAGTTACCGCCCAACACGATGTCGGTACCACGACCGGCCATGTTGGTGGCGATGGTGACCGCGCCTGTCTGACCGGCCTGGGCAACGATCTCCGCTTCCATGGCGTGGAACTTGGCGTTCAGCACCTTGTGCGGGATCTTCTCTTTGGTCAGGATGCCGGAGAGCAGCTCGGAGTTCTCGATAGAGACGGTACCGACCAGTACAGGCTGGCCCTTGGCCACACACTGACGGATATCTTCGATGATGGCGGCATACTTCTCGTTGGCGGTCAGGTAGACCAGATCGCCCATGTCCTTGCGCACCATCGGCTTATTGGTCGGGATAACCACGGTATCCAGGCCATAAATCTGCTGGAATTCAAAGGCTTCGGTATCTGCAGTACCTGTCATCCCCGCCAGCTTGTTATAGAGACGGAAGTAGTTCTGGAAGGTGATGGATGCCAGCGTCTGGTTCTCGTTCTGGATCTTCACCCCTTCCTTCGCTTCAACGGCCTGATGCAGACCATCAGACCAGCGACGACCCGGCATGGTACGGCCGGTGTGCTCGTCAACGATGACGATCTCGTCTTTCTGGACGATGTAGTCCACGTTGCGCTCGAACAGGGTGTGAGCACGCAGACCGGCATTGACGTGGTGCAGCAGGCTGATGTTGGAGGCGGAGAACAGGGAGTCGTTCTCGTCCAGCAGCCCCTCTTTCTTGAGCAGCTCTTCCACGAAGATCTGACCGTTTTCGGTCAGCAGGGCCTGACGGTTCTTCTCGTCCACCGTGTAGTGACCGTCGCCGGTGTACTCTTCGGTGTCTTCCTTGTCCTGCTTGACCAGCAGCGGGATCAACTTGTTGACGCGGATATAGAGCTCTGAGCTGTCTTCGGCCGGGCCGGAGATGATGAGCGGAGTACGGGCTTCATCGATAAGCACCGAGTCAACTTCATCCACCAGCGCGTAGTTGAGCGGACGCTGTACGCGCTGCTCTGGCGAGAACGCCATGTTGTCGCGCAGGTAGTCAAAACCGAATTCGTTGTTGGTACCGTAGGTGATGTCGGCGGCGTAGGCGTCACGCTTCTGGGATGCGTCCATACCGGGCACGTTGCAGTCGACGGTCATGCCGAGGAAGGCGAACAGCGGACGGTTCGCTTCCGCATCACGCTTGGCCAGGTAGTCGTTCACCGTCACCACGTGGACGCCGCGGCCACTCAGGGCATTCAGGTAAGCTGGCAGAGTCGCAGTAAGAGTCTTACCTTCACCGGTTTTCATTTCCGCGATGCGGTTGGAGTTCAGCACCATGCCGCCGATCAGCTGCACGTCGAAGTGACGCATGCCAAACACCCGCTTGGAGGCTTCACGCACGGTCGCGAACGCTTCCGGCAGCAACTGCTCCAGGGTCTCACCCTGCTCGATACGCTGACGATACTCGGCCGTTTTGGCCTGCAACTCGGCATCGGACAGAGCCTCGAACTGCGGCTCCATGGCATTGATCTGTTTTACAATTTTGCGCAAAGCCTTGAGCGTTCTGTCGTTCCGGCTGCCGATAATCTTGGTAAGCAGTGTGCTAATCATGGGTACCAACTATTTCTGGTTATAAAAGCGTTCCGTCACTGGAACCTGAAGAAAAAAACCTAACCCCGTCTGGCACTGAGAAAGCGTGCGGGGTTGACCTGACGACCATCTTTCAACACTTCGTAATGCAGATGGACCCCGGTCGCGCGACCGGTGCGTCCCATCAAGGCAATCTTCTGACCCTGATCAACCAGGGTGCCCACCTCGACCAGCAACTTGGAGTTGTGGGCATAGCGGGTGACCAGGCCATTGCCGTGATTAATCTCCACCATATTGCCAAATTCCGGATGACGGCCCGCCCAGCTGACAATGCCGGGCCCAGTGGCCAGAATCGGGGTTCCGGGTTTGCCACGGAAATCGACCCCTTTGTGCATCTTGGCACGCCCGTTGAACGGATCGACCCGCCCACCAAACCCGGACGAGACCCAAACTCGCTCCTGCTTGACTGGCGTGCCGGAAATAAAACCGGCATCGGTGATATGGTGATTCATGATGAAAGATTCAAGTACCGACAGCTGCTCTTCACGGTTGCTGAGCTGCTGGCTGAGGTGTTTCATCGAGGCTTGCAGCTCGTTGAGGCTCACTTCCAGCTCTTCATCATAAGAAGGGCCGCCCATGGGGGGCAGCTCTTTGAAATTGAACTCGTCGGGATCGAGATCGGCCTGCTCGGTCAATCGTTCACCGAGGGCATTGAGACGGCCAAGCTGGCCTTGCATGGTGCCCACCTGAGCAGCCAGCATTGCCAACTGTTCACGGGCTTCGTCGCCACTCTGGTCGACGGACTGTTGCTCGGCAACGGCAAGCGCCACTTCCAGCGCCTCCATTTTCTGGTGCCAGCTCTGCCAGAGCCAACCACCACCAAGGGCCAACAGGGAGAAGAGAATACCGCCGACCCAGGCCAGACGTTGTTTGGGCAGGTGCAACTTGCGTCGCTGCTTGCCGTGGAGGATCAGGGTAATGCTCATAGAAATCAGTCTGCTCGGTCAGGTGCGGCCAAGAGCCTGCACGGGAAATAAAACCGGGAGATAATCGGTATTAAAGGATGGAGTAAACAAATCACGGAACGTCGGTGCGGAGAGAGGACCGACGTTCCGTTGCACAGCTATCAGGCCAGAACCAGACCGTTATCGTAGTAAGCGATAGGCGCTTTGTCGCCATCACCCTCGAAGGTCACCAGTTCCCAAGCCTCCTGCTCGGCCAGCAAGGCACGCAGCAGCTTGTTGTTCAGGGCATGTCCGGTCTTGTAGGCACGGAACTCACCGATGATGCTGCGGTTACACATGTAGAGGTCACCGATCGCGTCCAGCATCTTGTGCTTGACGAACTCGTCCTCATAACGTAAACCGTCTTCGTTCAGCACCCGATAGTCGTCCAGTACCACGGCGTTTTCCAGGCTTCCGCCCAGCGCCAGGTTCTGGGAACGCAGGTACTCGATATCGCGCATGAACCCGAAGGTACGGGCACGGCTGATCTCTTTCACGAAGGAGGCACCGGAGAAATCCAGTACGCAACGCTGATTGCGCCCTTCAAAGACCGGATGCTGGAAATCGATCTCAAGATCCATCTTGAAGCCGTTGCGATAGGGGTGGAATTCCGCCCACTTGTCGCCGTCTTCAACCCGGATGCTCTTCTTGATCCGCACAAACTGCTTGGCAGCATTCTGCTCACGGATCCCGACTTCCTGCAGCAGGTAGATAAAGGGATGCGCACTACCGTCCATTACCGGGATCTCGGGTGCGTCAACCTCAACGTAGAGGTTGTCGATCCCCATCCCGGCCAGCGCGGCAGAGAGGTGCTCGATGGTAGAGACACGGACACCGGCTTCGTTGACCAGAGCGGTACAGAGCACGGTATCGCGCACCTGATCGGCATTGGCTGGCAGCTCCACCACAGGATTCAGGTCGGTACGCAAGTAAACGATCCCTGTGTTCACAGGCGCCGGACGGAACGTCATGGTGACTTTCCGGCCCGAATGCAGGCCGACACCAGTCGCCTGTACACTCGTTTTCAAGGTTCTTTGTCTAATCATGGGTGTACCCTAAACAGCTTAAAATCCGGACCAGATGGTCGTTGGCAGGCCATCTTAGCACATTCCTTGAACAACAAACAAACAAGATCCATAAGAGGCTTAGTCAGCTTGCTTGCGCAGGAACGCCGGAATATCCAGGTAATCCGGTTCACGACGAGCTTGCGGCTCGGCGTTGACCACCTTGGCCGGGGCTTCGTCCATCACTCGGCCTTGCATCATGTCGCTGACCAGCGGCTGACGCACCGGGCGCTCTTGCACCTGGCTGCTCTTGACCAAAGTGATGTCAGGCTTGCGCTCGGCACCGATACCGGTCGCAACCACAGTCACACGCAGTTCATCGTGCATTTCCGGATCGATTACGGTACCCACTACTACAGTGGCGTTCTCGGAAGCGAAGGCCTTGACCGCGTTACCCACGGTTTCGAACTCTTCGATGGTCATGTCCATACCGGCGGTGATGTTGACCAGGATGCCACGGGCACCAGCCAGATCCACATCTTCCAGCAGCGGGCTGGAGATGGCTTTCTCGGCCGCTTCTTCGGCACGGTCATCACCAGAGGCGGAACCGGTACCCATCATGGCGGTACCCATTTCACGCATTACGGTACGCACGTCCGCGAAGTCGACGTTGATCAAGCCCGGACGGGTGATCAGCTCGGCAATGCCCTGTACCGCGCCAAGCAGTACATCGTTGGCCGCCTTGAAGGCATCCAGCAGGGAGATACCGCGACCCAGCACCTTCAACAACTTGTCGTTGGGGATGGTGATCAGGGAGTCGACGTTTTTGGAGAGCTCTTCGATACCGTGGGCGGCGAAGCCCATCCGCTTCTTCCCTTCAAAGGAGAACGGCTTGGTCACCACAGCAACGGTCAGGATGCCCATCTCGCGTGCCACTTCGGCCACGATCGGCGCAGCACCGGTACCGGTACCACCACCCATACCGGCGGCGATGAACACCATGTCGGAACCGGTCAGCAGCTCACGCAGTGCTTCGCGATCTTCCATGGCCGCATCACGACCCACTTCCGGATTGGCGCCGGCCCCCAGACCCTTGGTGATGCCACCGCCGATCTGCAGGGTAGTGTTGGCGCTGGAATTACGCAGTGCCTGGGCGTCGGTGTTGACGGTAATAAACTCAACACCCTCAATATTTTGACGAACCATGTGCTCGACAGCGTTACCGCCGCCGCCACCTACACCGATCACTTTAATGACGGCTTCGTCAGTGTGGCTATCCATAAATTCAAACATGTTGTCTCTCCGCTTTATTTGCCTGACTCAGCAAAATTCTTAGAACTCGCCACGCAGCCAGTTGCTAACCCGTTTGACCAGGCCACCGACGCTTGCCTTGGCGGCATATTCTTTGTTGCTACCTGTGGCTTGATGGGTGCGGCCATATTGCAGCAACCCGACCGCAGTCGAGTACACCGGTGCCTGCACGTAATCACTCAAACCACGTATGTTCATGGGCTCTCCCACCCGGACCTGGCTCTGGAAGATCTGCTCTGCACACTCCACAATGCCTTCAATCTGGGCAGCGCCGCCGGTCAAGACCACACCGGCTGCCAGCTGATGCTTGACCCCCTGCGCTTTCAACTCGCTTTGTACCCGCACCAGCTCATCATTCACCATGGAGAGCAACTCGGTGTAACGGGGCTCAATCACTTCAGCCAGTGTCTGCCGTTGCAGGCTGCGCGCCGGGCGACCGCCGACACTGGGTACTTCAATATTGTCTTCCTTGCTGACCAGACGGCCGAGGGCGCAACCGTAGCGCACCTTGATCGCTTCCGCGTCGAGCGGCGGCGTGCCAAAGGCGTAGGCGATGTCGCTGGTCACCGTGCTGCCAGCATACGGGATCACCTTGGTGTGGCGCAGGGCACCGCCAGTAAACAGCGACATATCCATGGTGCCGCCACCGATGTCCACCACGCAGACACCCAGCTCTTTCTCGTCTTCGGTCAACACGGCATAGCTGGAGGCCAGCGCGGAGAAGATCAGTTGATCCACCCGCAAGCCGACCTTCTCCACACATTTCTCGATGTTGCGAGCCATGTCGTTGTGGCAGGTGATCAGGTGAACCTTGGCCGCCATCCGCACACCGGAGAGGCCGACCGGATTCTTGATCCCTTCCTGATAGTCGATGGCAAACTCCTGAGGCAGCACATGCAGCACGCGCAGCTCGTCGGAGAGGCGAACCGACTTGGCAGTGTGGATCACGTTGTCCACATCCTCCTGGGTCACCTCTTCATCGGAGATGGGCACCATACCGGTCTCGTTGCGGCAATCAATATGCTTGCCGGACAACCCCAGATAGACCGAGCTGATCTGGCAATCTGCCATCATCTCGGCCTCTTCCACCGCGCGGCGCAGTGACTTGACCACGGAGTCGAGGTCATTGACCCCGCCCTTCTCCATTCCGCGAGAAGCGTGACTGCCCATACCGATGACGTTCAGTTCACCGTCCGGCAATACTTCCCCGACCAGAACCGCCACCTTGGTTGTGCCGATATCCAGTCCGACAATCAAATTCCTATCTGCGGTGTTGGTCATGCACTTTCTCTTCGCTCTTCTTCCAGCCAACTGCCATTCCGGTGTCGTATCGAAGATCCACGTAGGCGACTTGCGCACGGGGTTCGATAACCGGGAAGGCATCGATAAACCGCTGCAACCGGAGCGCAATGTCATTGCGTCCCAGGAACAGCTTGATATTGCCATCCAGGGTCAGTTCCCAGGCATGGCGGGGGGTCAGATTCACCCCCAGCAACTTGTATCCCTTGGCAGCCAGTTGCGACTCGTACTGCCGACTCTCTTTCAACACCCGGGCGGCCTGATCATCCGGCCCTGACAGCTGCAACAGCGGCGTCTTGACCCGATCCGGGGCACTGAATACCTTGCCCTTGGTGTTGACGAAGCGGTTGCCATTCCAGCGCGCCGCCACATCTTGTTCCGTGAGGTAGATCTTGATCTTGTTCGGCCACTTCTTTCGTACCGAGACCGAGGCCACCCATGGCAGGGCATTGAGCCGTGCCTGCAATTCGTTGACGTCCAATTCGAAGAAGTTGCGCAGCTCGGCGCCATCCAGCACAGCCATCCGCAGCTCTTCGGTTTGCAAATACTGGTGTTGCCCCTGCAGCAACAGCTCGCTCATGGGCAACCGGTTGGCATCTGTCAGCCAACCTTTAACATCCAGCGCCGTCCGGTAGCAGCCCCATATCACCAGCAGGAAAAACGCTACCCCTGCGATGAAGCCACCCTTGGTGCGCCCCTGTGCCCTTGCCTCCACCCGATCGATCCCCGTGTAACGCGCTAAACCGGCCTTTGACAGACCGGTTCGCCATTATATAGGCCCCGGCTTGGCGGTCAAAATACTCATTGGGCCCTCAGGCGCCAGATTTCATGCTATCTATGCTCAATTTCATCTCTCCGAGACGACGGGCCAGTGCCCCGACGTTCCCGGCGCCTTGAGTCAGCACCAAATCCCCCTCGCCGATCAGGTCGGCCAGCACGGCTGGCACGTCATCTGGTGTAGCGACGAAGATGGGTTCCAGGTTGCCGCGCGAGCGAATGGAGCGGCACAGTGCCCGTCCATCAGCTCCCGGGATCGGCTCCTCACCGGCAGCATAAACCTCCAGCATCACCAGCACGTCTACCTTGGAGAGCACATCGGCGAAGTCCTCGTAGAGGTCGCGGGTGCGGGTATAACGGTGCGGCTGGAACACCATCACCAGACGCTTCTCGGGCCAACCGGCACGGGCGGCGTTGATGGTGACCTTCACTTCGCTCGGGTGGTGACCGTAATCGTCCACCAGCATCGCCTTGCCGCGACCGGTTTCAAACTCGCCATACTGCTGGAAGCGACGACCAACCCCTTCAAATTTGGCCAGAGCAGAGATGATGGCCTCATCGCTAACACCGTCCTCTGTCGCGACAGCTATCGCCGCTGCGGCGTTCAATGCGTTGTGAATACCCGGCAAATTGAGGGTCACCTGCAGCTCACCCGCCTCTTTGCGGCGAACACGGAAGCAGCTGTGGTTGGTGGTCTGGACAAAATCCAGCACCTGCACATCCGCATCGTCAGAGAGACCGTAGGTCAGGGTCGGACGGGCAATCTCGGGCAACATGCCACGGATCACCGGATCATCGATGCAGACCACCGCCAGTCCGTAGAAGGGCAGGTTGTGCAGAAACTCGATGAAGGTGGCCTTCAGCTTGGAGAAATCACCGCCGTAGGTATCCATGTGATCCGCTTCGATGTTGGTCACGATAGAGACCATCGGCTGCAGATGCAGGAAAGAGGCATCGCTCTCGTCCGCTTCGGCAATCAGGTAGCGGCTGCTGCCCAGGCGGGCATTGGTGCCGGCACTGTTGAGCAGACCACCGATGACGAAGGTCGGATCGCGGTCGGCTTCGGCATAGATACTCGCCACCAGACTGGTGGTGGTGGTCTTGCCGTGGGTACCGGCAATGGCGATACCGTGACGGAAACGCATCAGCTCGGCCAGCATCTCGGCGCGGCGCACCACCGGGATCCGCAGTTCGCGGGCAGCCAGCAGCTCCGGGTTGTCCTGCTTGATGGCAGTAGAGACCACCACCACGCTGGCACCCTCAACGTGTTCGGCACTGTGGCCGACGAAGATGTGCGCGCCCAGTCCAGCCAACCGCTCGGTCACGGCGTTGCGAGCCAGATCAGAACCCGTTACCTGATACCCTTCGTTGGCAAGCACTTCGGCGATCCCGCCCATACCGGCACCACCGATGCCGATAAAGTGGATGCGACGCACGCGGCGCATTTCGGGGATCACAGTACGCAGTTTTGCCAGTTCAACCTTGGTCATAATCGTCTCTTTAGTCTGCCGCAGGCCATGTACCGTCAAAGCGCGGCTGCACGGCGGCATCAATACATACAGGTACAAGGCTGCCCGGTGTCACCGCTGCAACCTTGCTCATCAATCTTTACCACGCAGCCCGGTTGCGAGCTGTTTGCACTCATCTGCAACCCGCTCGGCCGCATCGGTGATGGCGACGCGGCGAGCCGCTTTCGCCATGTTAAACAGGGTCTCCCGGCGACCAGCCAGCCAGGTCAGGCGCGCCGCCAGTGACGCGGTATTCAGCTCGGACTGGGGCAGAAACTCGGCCGCACCGCCGTCGACCAGGGTCAGGGCGTTACGGGTCTGGTGATCATCCACCGCATGGGGCAGCGGCACAAAAATGGCGGCCACACCGGCGGCAGCCACTTCGGAAACGGTCAGGGCACCGGCACGGCAGACCACCAGGTCGGCCCAGGCATAGGCGCTGGCCATATCCTTGATAAATTCGCTCACCTCGGCATTGATGCCGTGCTGGGCATAGGCAGCAGAGACGGCCTCAGCATTGCCCTTGCCACACTGGTGACGCACTTCAATGGGCACACCGGACGCCGCCACCGCAGCAGGTACCTGCTCGTTGAGCACCCGCGCCCCCAGACTGCCACCCACGATCAGCAGATGCAGTGGCTCATCCCCGCTGCGCAGTTGCGGATCCGGCAGGGCGACCACTTCGGGACGCACCGGATTGCCCACCACGGCGGTACGGCGGCTCGGCGCGAAGGCGCCCGGAAATGCCATCAACACCCGCCTGGCGATACGGGCCAGCAGCTTGTTGGTCATGCCGGCAGCGGCATTCTGCTCATGGAGCAGCAGCGGGATGCCGGAGAACCAGGCCGCCACGCCACCCGGGCCGGAAGCAAAACCGCCCATGCCGAGCACCACATCAGGACGAACGGTCTTGAGTACCTGACGCGCCTGCAGGATCGATTTGACGATGCGATAGGGCGCAACCAGCAGTCGCTTGATGCCGTTGCCACGCACCCCCTGAATATCGATGAAGGAGATGGGATAACCGTGGGCGGGCACCAGCTCCGCCTCCATCCGGTCGGCAGTGCCGAGCCAGTGGACAGTCCAGCCCTGGGCCTTCAGGCGATCGGCCACGGCCAGACCGGGGAACACATGCCCACCGGTACCACCTGCCATCACCAACAGAGTCTTGCTCACTAAACCTCCCGCACGCGCGCCTGGGCTGTCGCCTGACGCAACTCAAAATCGATTCGAATCAACATGCTCACCGCCACCGACATGATGATGAGACTGGAACCACCGTAACTGACCAGCGGCAGGGTCAAGCCCTTGGTTGGCATCATGCCGCTGGCCGCGCCGACGTTGACGAAGGTCTGGAAGCTGAACCAGATGCCGATGCCGATGGCCAGATAACCGTCATAGAGCCGCTCTGCCACCAGCGCGCGATGCCCCAGCTTGAGCGCCTTGACCGCCAGCGCAAAAATCAGGAACAGGGCGCCCAGCACCCCGACGTAACCCAGCTCTTCACCGAGGATCGCAAACACGAAGTCGGTGTGCGCTTCCGGCAGGTACTCCATCTTCTGGATGGAGTTGCCAAGCCCTTCGCCAAACCAGCTGCCACGACCAAATGCCATCAGCGACTGGGTCAACTGGTAGCCGCTGCCGAACGGATCGGCCCAGGGGTCCATAAAGGAGGTCACCCGCCGCATCCGGTAGGGCTCGACGATGATCAGCATCACCACCGAGCCGAGGCCCGCGCCGATCAGGGTCAAAAACTGTCCCAGTCGGGCACCGGCCAGAAACAGCATGCCGAACGAGGTAACGAACATCACCACGGTGGAACCCAGGTCAGGCTGCAACAGCAGCAAGACCGCCAGTACCCCGAACACCGCCAGCGGTTTCAGGAAGCCGATCCAGGCTTCACGCACTTCGCTCTGGCGCCGCACCAGATAACCGGCCAGATAGACAAACAGCGCCAGCTTGCCAAACTCGGCAGGCTGCAGGTTGAAGGGGCCAAGCGGCAACCAGCGCACCGCACCGTTGACGTTGCGACCCACCAGCAGCACCAGTACCAGCATCAAGATCGCCAGCAGTAACATGGGGCCGTTGTGCTGTTGCCAGCGCGCCATCGGCACCTGCAACACAAACCAGGAGATACCGAGCGCCATCACCAGAAACAGGGCGTGACGTTTCACAAACATGAAGGGGTCATCCCCCAGCGCAATCCCTTCGGGGATCGACGCCGAGGCCACGATGACCACCCCGACCGCCATCAGGGAGAGCGCCAGCAGTACCAGCTGCCGATCGTAGAGACCGGCAGGACGCGCCGGTAACAACCAGCGCTGGAACAGACCTGCTGCTGCGCGAAGGGCGTTCATAGTGCCAGCACCATCTCGGTGAAACGATCGCCGCGCACCTCGAACGACTTGAACTGATCGAGGCTGGCACAGGCTGGCGCCAGCAGCACCCAGTCACCGGGCTTGGCATCGGCCGCCGCTTTGGCAACCGCAGCGGCCAGGTCAGCCACCCGTTCGGTCTGCTCGCCCAGAGCCAGCAGCACCTCGGCATCCTGACCGAAGCAGTACATGTGATCGATCTGGTTGCCCAGCAGCGCCTGGATAGGGCCAAAATCCTGCCCCTTGCCCTGACCACCGGCCAGCAGCAGCAGGCGCCCCTTGACCGACTCGCGCACACCGGCAACGGCAGCCAGCGTGGCTCCCACATTGGTGGCCTTGGAGTCGTTGATCCAGCGCACCCCGTTCACCTCGCGCACGAAGCGGGCACGATGGGGCAAGCCCTCGAAACGACGCAGCACGGTAAGCTGAGCAGCACGGGGAATACCGACCGCATCACACAGCGCCATGGCCGCCAGGGCATTGGCCTGATTGTGGGCGCCAACGATCTTCATCTCGTCTACCGCCAGCAGCGGTTCACCGTGCAACGTCAACCAGTAGCGGTCATCCAGCAGGCAACGGCCATAGCCATTGCAGTCGAGACCAAAGCTCTGCCACACCTGGCCCACATCGGGCAGGGTCTGGGCATCATCACGATTGACCAGAATGTGTTTGGAGTGCTGATGGATCTCCATCTTGGCGGCGCGATAGTCGGCCATGCCCTGATAGCGATCCATGTGATCTTCGGAGAGGTTCAGCACCACGGAGGCGGCAGCACGCAAACTGTGAGTTGTTTCCAGCTGGAAGCTGGAGAGCTCCAGCACACAGAGATCCATCGGCTGCTTGAGCAGCTCCAGCGCAGGCGTGCCGATATTGCCGCCCACACCGACATTGAGGCCGGCTTCGGCAATCATCTCGCCCACCAGGGTAGTGACGGTGCTCTTGCCGTTCGAGCCGGTGATGGCGATGACCGGGGTCTGGGTCTCGCGCACAAACAGCTCGATATCACCGACGATCTGCACGCCACACTCGGCAGCCGCTTTCAGTTCGGGGGTCGCCAGCGCGATACCCGGGCTCGCGACAATCATGTGCGCCTGCTTGAGCAGCGCCTCGTCGAGCCCGTGGATCAGCTCCACCTCCGGCGGCAGTTGATCCTTGCCGGGCGGGTTGGAGCGGGTATCCATCACCAGTGGCGTCACGCCACGGCCGAGGAAGTAATCGACACAGGAGAGTCCGGTTTTGCCCAATCCGATGATGATGACCATGGCCTTACCTCACCTTCAGGGTGGCAAGACCCAGCAGTACCAGCACGAGGGTGATGATCCAGAAGCGCACGATGACGCGCGGCTCCGGCCAGCCCTTCTTCTCGTAGTGGTGATGGATCGGCGCCATGCGGAAGATCCGCACGCCGCGCAGTTTGTATGAACCCACCTGCAGGATCACCGAGACGGTCTCCATCACGAAGACTCCGCCCATGATCACCAGCAGGAACTCCTGACGGACCAGCACGGCGATGGTGCCGAGCGCGCCGCCCAGTGCCAGGGAACCAACATCCCCCATGAAGACCTGCGCCGGATAGGTGTTGAACCAGAGGAAACCCAGACCCGCCCCGACGATAGCGGTACAGACAATCACCAGCTCGGAGGTATAGGGCACGTAGGGAATGTGCAGGTAGTTGGCAAAGTTGACGTTACCGGTAGCCCAGGCGATCAGGGCAAAGCCCCCCGCCACCATCACGGTCGGCATGATGGCCAGGCCGTCGAGACCGTCGGTCAGGTTGACCGCATTGGAAGTGCCGACGATGACAAAGTAGGTCAGCACGATAAACATCAGGCCAAGCTGCGGCATCACATCCTTGAGGAAAGGCACCACCAGCTGGGTCTGCCCATCATGGGTTGCAGTCGCATAGAGGAACACAGCCACCGCCAGCGCTACCGCGGATTGCCAGAAATACTTCCAGCGTGCGATCAGGCCGTCGGTATTCTTGCGCACCACCTTGAGGTAGTCGTCGGCAAAGCCGATGGCACCATAGGCCCCCAGCACAAACAGCACCAGCCAGACATAGGGGTTGTCGAGGCGACACCAGAGCAACACGGAAGTGAAGATGGCGGCAATGATCATCAGCCCCCCCATGGTCGGGGTACCCCGCTTGCTGAGGTGAGACTCGGGCCCATCGTTGCGGATCACCTGACCGAACTTCAGGATCTGCAGGCGACGGATCAGGCGTGGCCCCATCCAGAGCGCGACACCCAGACCGGTAATGATCGACAGGATGGCGCGAAACGTCAGGTAGGAGAAGACGTTGAAGAAGGTGAAGTGCGGGGTGAGCAGTTCAGCCAGCCAGACTAACATGCAGCTGACTCCTGATGGTCGACGACCATCTTGACGATATCTTCCATGCGGGAGCCACGGGCCCCCTTGACCAGAATCGAAATTTCCTGATGTGTATTTATCATTTGCGCAAGCACTTCAAACAACGACGCCTTGTTATCGAAATGTCGGCCCGCCGCGGCATCTGCGGTGTGGCGACTCTCTTCCCCCACTGTCAGCACGGCATCCAGACCACGCTCGCGGGCATGACGGCCAACCCGGGCGTGTTGCTCGGCAGACTCCTCACCCAGTTCCCGCATATCACCAAACACCAGCACCTTGAAGCCGCCCATGGCGGTCAGGGCATCGATGCCCGCCAGCACGGATTCCACGCTGGCATTGTAGGTATCATCCACCAGGGTCAGACCGCCCCAGCGCTGCACGCAGAAGCGCCCCTTGACCGGTGCCATCTGCTCCAGCCCCGCCTTGACACAGGCGAGAGATGCGCCGAGTGCCAGACAGCCCGCGGCGGCGGCCAACGCATTGGCCACGTTGTGGCGACCCGGGATCGCCAGAGTCAGGCTCAGCTCCCCTTGCGGGGTCACCATCACGAACTCGGCACAACCCTGAGTGTTGAGAACTACATCGCGAGCATGGAACGGCTGGCTCTGATCGTCGATGGAGAAGGCGCACTGAATGCCGCGTTCCCGCCACTTCGGCCAGAATTCGTTGTCGGCATTGACGATGGCGGTGCCACCCTCGCTCAAGCCCTCAAAGATTTCACTCTTGGCGTGGAACACCCCTTCCAGCGAGCCGAAGCCCTCCAGATGGGCCGCCGCCACGTTGTTGATGATGGCGGCATCGGGTTTGGCCAGCGAGGTAGTCCAGGCGATCTCGCCCGGATGGTTGGCACCCAGCTCCATCACCGCAAACTTGTGCTGCGGTTCGAGGCGCAGCAGGGTGAGCGGCACGCCCACCTCGTTGTTGAAGTTGCCAGCGGTGGCCAGCACTTCCCCTTCGTTGCGCAGGATGGCGGTTGCCATCTCCTTCACCGTGGTCTTGCCGCAGCTGCCGGTAATGGCCAGCACTTTCGGGTTGATGCGCTCGCGCACCAGTTTGCCGAGACGGCCCAGCCCCTTCAGACTGTCGGTCACCACCAGCTGGGGGATGGCCAGCGGCAGCTCACGCTCGACCAGCAGGGCAGAGGCCCCTGCCTGAACGGCCTGTTCGCAAAAATCGTGGGCATCGAAGCGCTCGCCGCGCAGAGCAACGAATAGGGCACCCGCGCCCAGAGTGCGAGTGTCTGTACTGACGACGGTGATCTCGCCGTCGTCACCAATCAGACGGGCATCGAGTACCTGAGCCAGCTCGGCAAGCCTGAGGGTCATCATTTGAATGACTCCAATAATGTGTGCAAGGCGGCCGCGACGGTTTCCCGGTCGCTGTAGTGCCGCTTGTCGGTTCCAATGATCTGATAATCCTCGTGGCCTTTGCCGGCCACCAGAATGATGTCATGTTTGCTCGCCTGACGGATAGCCAGGTTGATCGCCTTGACCCGATCGTGCTCGACCTGCACAGCAGCAGGATCGCGAAGACCCGCCACCATGTCGGCCATGATCCGGGCCGGCTCCTCGGTACGGGGATTGTCGTCGGTCAGGATCACGCGATCCGCATACTGCTCGGCCATGGCGGCCATCATGGGGCGCTTGCCACGATCGCGGTCGCCACCACAACCGACCAGACACCAGAGCTGCCCTGTGCAGTGCACCCGCAGGGCCTGCAATGCCTTCTCCAGCGCATCCGGGGTGTGGGCGTAATCGACCACCGCCAGCGGCGTATCACCACCGCCAAAGCACTCCATGCGGCCGGTCACCGGCTGCAATTGAGGGGCTGTAGCAAGCAGTTCGTTGAAGTCGTAACCGAGCGCCAGCATCACGCCCATCGCGGCCAGCACATTGCTGACGTTGAAGCGCCCGAGCAAGGGGGCGGATAATACACCATTCCCCCAGCTGGAGTTAATCTGCGCACGAAAACCTTGCTGGTGAAAATCGAGCTGCTGCGCCGTTAATTGACGGCCAGAATGGTGTTCAATCGGGCCATCCACACTGAACGCCACCGCTGCTGGATATTTTTCGAGCCACTTGGCACCCAACTCGTCATCGAGGTTGATCACAGCATTCGACTCATCGACCAGTTGCAGCAACTGCTCTTTGGCTGCGCCATAGGCTTCCATGGTGCCGTGATAATCGAGGTGATCCCGGCTCAGGTTGGTGAAAACCGCGGCGGCAAAGGGCAGTGCGGCAACACGATGCTGCACCAGACCATGGCTGGAGACCTCCATCGCCACCAGGTCCGCCCCCTGCGCTTGCAGCGCAGCCAGATTGGCTTGCACCTGCACGGCGCTGCCGGTGGTATTTTCCGCTTCAATCAGGTTGCCGAACAGGCCGTTGCCGATGGTGCCCATCACACCCGCCTTGCCCCCCAGCAGGGTGCGCCAGTTGGCGACCAGCAGTGCCGTAGTGCTCTTGCCGTTGGTGCCGGTGATCCCGACCAGATCCAATTTTTGGGCTGGCTGATCGTAGAAATAGCCCGCAAGAGCAGAGAGGTGAGCGGGCAGATCCCGCATCCCGATACAGGGAACCGGAGTCGATGGTGGGATAAATTCACCATCCTCCTCAAACACAACAGCGGTCGCTCCCTGAGCCACCGCCTGTTCGATAAACCGTCTGCCATCCACCTGATGACCACGAATGGCCACGAAGAGCGAGCCGGGGCCAGCCCGCCGACTATCCAGCTGGATATCAGTCAGGGTGAGCGCCGGCGCCAGGATACCGAAGGGGCGCAGTAATGCATCAAGTGCGCGGGACAAGAGAAGCCTCCGTACGGGCAAGTTTGGTGGGCACCGCTGGCGGCACCGCATCGGGACGAATATTGAAGAGCTGCAGCACCCCGCCCATGGCCTCTGCAAACGGTGGGGTCGCCACGGCGCCGCCATAATAGGCGCTGCCTTTTGGCTCGTTGATCACCACCACCATGACGAAACGGGGATCACTGGCGGGTGCGAAACCGGCAAACCAGGCCATGTAATCCTTGCCATAGCCACCGGCGACGGCGACCTTGGCGGTACCACTCTTGCCACCGACCCGATAGCCCGGGATCTTGGCTTTTGGAATGGCGTTGTCGACCACATACTCCAGCGCCTGCAACATGGCAGCGGCGTTGTTGTGATCAATAACCTGCTCACCCTTGGGCGGCGTAGTCACCTTGACGATGGAGAGCGGCACCCGTTTGCCCTTGTTGGCCAGGGTGGCGTAGGCGGAAGCCAGCTGTAGCGGGGTAACCCGCAGGCCATAACCGAACGAGAGGGTCGCCCGCTCGATATCGGACCAGCGACGACGCTGGGGCAGCATGCCGCTGCTCTCGCCCATCAGCCCGCTGCCGGTATCCATGCCGAAACCGAACATGCTGAGGGTATTGATCATCTCTTGCGCCGGCATCCGCAGCGCAATGCGCGACATACCGATGTTGGAGGAGTAACGCAGGATATCGTAGAGGTTGGTCGCCTTGTGGATACTGACGTCCTTGATCTGCTTGGCACCGATAAAGAGCGGACCACCGGGAATGAAATCCTTCCAGCTGGTGACACCTGCCTGCAAGGCGCTGAGCAAAATCAATGGCTTGACGGTCGAACCCGGCTCGTAGGTATCGGTCACCACCCGGTTGCGTACCCGGAAGCTCTGATACTGGCCGCGGTTGTTCGGGTTATAGGAGGGGGTGTTGACCATGGCGAGTACTTCACCGGTCTTGATATCCAGCATCACCATGGAGCCGGAGGTCGCCTTGTTCTCGTCGGTTGCCCGCTTGAGGGCTCGGTAGGCCAGAGCCTGCACCCGCTGATCGATACTGAGCTGCAGATCGTTGGCGTTCTTGCCCTCTTTAACGATGCCAAGCCGCTCGATGACGCGGCCCTGCCGATCCTTGCGCACCCGCATTTCGCCGGGTGTCGCCGTCAGCCACTCGTTGTAGCTGCGCTCAATCCCTTCAATACCGCTGCCATCGATGTTGGTCACCCCCACCAGATGAGCGCTGATCTCGCCGGTCGGATAGAAGCGGCGCGCTTCGGGGCGCAGGTAGACGCCACCCAGCTTGAGCCCCTTGATATATTCCGCCACCGCAGGAGTAACCTGACGCTGCAGATAGACGAAGCGCTTGCTGGGGTTGGCGATGCGGTGTTTGAGGGTATTGATGTCGAGCTTGAGCACGGCGGAGAGCGCCAGCCAGGCTCGCTCATTATTGATGGCACCGGATTCATGCACCGTCTTGGGATCGGCCCAGACCGCCTCGACCGGCACAGAAACCGCCAGCTGCTCGCCGTTGCGATCGGTGATCATGCCGCGCACCGCTTGGGTAGAGGTGGTACGCAGGGAACGCATGTCCCCTTCCTGACGCAGGCGATCCGGATTGATCACCTGGATCCAGGCCAGACGCAGGATCAGACCCACAAACGCGATGCCGATAAACACCGCAAGCGTGCGAAAGCGCCACGGATAGATCGATGGCGCTTTGACATTCGCTTTGGCAGCTTTGGCTGTAGCCTTGCGTTTCATGGTTGGGTAATTACCTTCTCGGTGGTCACCAGCGGACGACCCATCTGCAACTTGTCCATCGCCAGACTCGCCACCCGGGAGTGTTCAGCCAGGGTGCCCTGTTCCAGCAACAGGTGGCGCCATTCGATATTGAGGCGATCCTCTTCCGCCATCAGATCGTTCTGCTTGGCCGTCAGACCACGGGTCATGTTGGTCACCAGGATCACGGCAAACGCGGTCACCAGCACGGCGACCGACAGAAAAATCTGCAGCTTGTGCCGCCAGAGATCGGCAACGATCTCCTTGGCCAGATGAACACGCACTTCGCTCATCGCTTACTCCGCCAGCCGTTCGGCAACCCGCAGCACCGAGCTGCGTGACCGGCTGTTTTCAGATACTTCATGATCAGAAGGCTTGAGTGCCTTGCCGACCGACTTCAATTTGCGACCGCCAGCCAGCTGGGCCTCGGTCAACGGAATGCCGTAAGGCACTTCCGGCCCCTTCTCGTGCTTGCGGATGAAATGCTTTACCAATCGGTCTTCCAACGAATGGAAGCTGATAACCGACAAACGGCCATTTGGTGCCAGCACCTCCAGCGCACCGTTGAGTGCGGTTTCGATCTCGTCCAGCTCGCTGTTGATATAGATGCGAATGGCCTGGAAACTGCGGGTTGCCGCATGCTTGCCCTTCTCCTTGCTCGGATTGACCCGGGCAATCATCTCCGCCAGTTGACGGGTGCGCACATAAGGCTCGGTCACACGGTCATGCACGATGGCGCGGGCTATCTTCTTGGCAAAACGCTCCTCACCGAAGGTCTTCAGCACCCAGGCGATGTCATCCACATCGGCCTTGGCCAGCCACTCGGCGGCGCTCTGACCGGAGGTGGGATCCATCCGCATATCGAGCGGACCATCTTTCATAAAGCTGAACCCGCGCTCGGCATCATCCAGCTGGGGTGAAGAGACCCCCAGATCCAGCAGGAAGCCATCCACCTTGCCCAGCAAACCGCGCTCATCCAGATAGGAGGCGATGCCAGAGAAGGGGCCGTGCACGATTTCGAAACGGGGATCCTGGATCTTGGCCGCTTCGGCGATCGCCTGGGGATCGCGGTCGATGGCGATCAGGCGGCCATTGGGGCCAAGGTGCTGCAGGATCAGACGAGAATGACCACCACGGCCAAAAGTACCGTCGACGTAGACACCGTCCGGCTTGATGGCCAGACCTTCAACGGCTTCGTGCAGCAGCACTGTGATGTGTTCAGCGGCTTGGGTCATTTATAAAGAGAAATCCTGTAGTCGTGGTGAGCTTGCCCAATCGTCCCCGGGCAGACCCAAGATGTCGTCATTGACCTGTTGTTGCCAGCGGGCTTCATCCCACAGCTCAAACTTGTTGAGCTGGCCCACCAGCATGATTTTCTTGTCCAGCCCCGCATGGTTGCGCAGTGGCTGACTGAGCAGCAGACGGCCATTGCCATCCAGCTCGCATTCGGTTGCATGTCCCAGCAGCAGGCGCTGCAAACGGCGCTCTTGCGGATTCATGCTGGAGAGAGTCTTGAGCTTGCGCTCGACCTCTTCCCATTCATTCAGGGGATAAAGCAGCAGACAGGGATGGGCAATATCGATGGTGCAGACCAGCTGGCCGTCGCTTTCATCGCGCAGCCAATCACGAAATTTGGTCGGAATTGCCAGCCGCCCTTTACTGTCCAGGCTGATGGCATGAGCGCCACGCAACAAATTGCAGTCCTTGAAGGTGAGTGAGCAGGCAGATTGCCCCTCTAAAAACCACTTTGATCCACTTTTCCCCACCTTGAAGTTTAAGGACGTGCAGGGGGCTTTTCAAGCAAGGAGATGGGACAGAGGGAACATATTGACGCAGCAATTGCATACCGCGGATTGAGTGGGTTGATTTTCCACAAGTTATTTGGCGTTAAACTCTGGTGATTAATTGAAATAAGTGAATGAACTGAGAACATACACAATATGTGGGTGCGAACAACCATCCTCGGTTCTATCACCATCTATCGCTGCCATCGTGCCAAATACAAAACTATTCGATTGATTTAAAACATATAATTTCATTCAAAATGACAAGGTCGAAAATATCCTGCCAACGAAGCCATATTTTCTCATGCATAAAAAAGAGCCCCGCGATAAATCGCGGGGCTCTTCGGAATGAGGTCGGAGTCGGCCTGTAAGCCGGGTTCTGTACCGGGTTGCCCCGGGTAGCAATCATTCCTCTAGGCCAGCAATCGCTCGCTGGCTCAAGCAACCTACCCGCCCCCAACGCGGGCCGCGCCAATAGGGGCCTATTTGGTCTTGCTTCGGGTGGAGTTTACCGTGCCACGAACTGTTGCCAGTCGCGCGGTGCGCTCTTACCGCACCCTTTCACCCTTACCTGATCCCTTGCGGGCCATCGGCGGTCTGCTCTCTGTTGCACTGGTCGTAGGCTCGCGCCCCCCAGGCGTTACCTGGCACCCTGCCCTGTGAAGCCCGGACTTTCCTCCCCTCCGCCCGTCTGTCCCGAGGGACACAACGACGAAGCAGCGATTGCCCAGCCAACTCCGAGGCGCGGATTATAGCCTTGCGATACGCACGGGGTAAACCGGCAATTCCCGTTTACAGCCATTTATCGCGCTTTGGCCCCCGTTTACATGCTGAATGCTCGCCGGTTCGGGGGATTGCATAGGTCAGAAAACAGCCTTACGGCCTATTAACCGGCTCAATAGTGCTCGAGGCCGTATTTGTAGAGGGCATTCTTCTTCACGCCGTGGATCTCGGCGGTCAGGGCGGCCGCTTTTTTCAGTGGCAGTTCTGCCACCAGCAGTCCCAAAGTGCGGATCGCCTCGGCCGGCAGCTCCTCTTCCTCTTTGGAGGCGCCAGCCACGACCAGCACGATCTCGCCGCGGCAGCGGTTGTCATCTTCACCAAGCCAGACCAGCATTTCGGAGGCTGGCAGACCGTGGATCGACTCAAAGGTCTTGGTCAGCTCGCGACACACCACCACCTGACGCTCACCGAGAATGCGAGCAATCGCTTCCACTGTATCCTGCACACGGCGCGGAGATTCGTAAAACACCAGCGAACGGGTATCTTCGATAACGGCTTGCAGGCGATCGTCACGTCCCTTGCTCTTGGCGGGCAGGAAGCCTTCAAAAGCAAAGCGATCAGTGGGCAGACCGGCCGCACTCAGGGCGGTAATGGCAGCACAGGGACCGGGCAGCGGCACCACCTTGACCCCAGCTTCACGACAGCGGGTGACCAAGTGATAACCGGGGTCGCTGATGAGCGGAGTGCCGGCATCGGAGACCAGCGCAACACTCTTGCCCTCTTTGATCCGGCCGATCAGCACATCGGCTTTCTGCTGCTCGTTGTGATCGTGCAGGGCGAAGGTCGGCACCGAGATTTGGTAGTGGTTGAGCAGGATACCGGTATGACGGGTATCTTCGGCGGCCACCAGATCGACACTGCGTAAAATGTCCAATGCACGCTGGGTGATGTCCGCCAGATTGCCGATCGGAGTGGGGACTATATACAGGGTTGGGATGTCACTCATGGGATCTCCGAGTGCCCCGACAATTGTGTCGCCATATTGGCCCGTTTACACTATGGGGAACTTCAACACTGGTCGGGGAATGAACTTGAACCGGGTTACAAAGCAGCTAAGTGTATCACGACTCTTCGGCATCATACTCGCGGCAGTACTGCTCGCCGCCTGTGCGTCGGAGCCCAATCAACCGTCAGGGCAGTCAGGCATGCCCTCAGCATTCTCCAATCTGACCAAGAATGCCCAGTGGTATCTTGAGCAGGTGGACCCCGCCAAGCCGGCCGAGGCCTTTACCTGGCAGATGCTGGCGGCACGCAGCTATCTGGCGCTGGGCCAGGCCAAACCGGCCTCGGCACTGTTCCAGCAATTGCAGAAGCAGGCCAAGGATCCCGTTCAGAAGGCGCAGTTGCAACTGCTGCAAGCCCATCTGTTGCTGGCGCAAGGCCATGCCAATCAGGCGCTGATCCTGCTGGAAGGCAAACCCGAGGTGGTGCTGGATGCCGATACCCAGAAGGATTGGTATCGCCAGCGCGTGGTGCTGCAGCTCGACATCAACAACAAATTTGGCGCGGCCAAGTCGTTGATTGCACTGGAGCCCTACCTCAATCAGAGCGAGCAGGCGACCAACCATCAGCAGATCTGGTCGTTGCTGAAAAGCATGACCCCCTCCACCCTGCAAGCGCTGGAAGAGGCTCCGGCCCCTGATGTGACCACCGGCTGGCTACGACTGGCGGCACTGGTCAACGAGTTTGCGCCCAGCCGAACTTGCTGGCCCGCCAACTGGCAGGCTGGAAGCGCGACTTCCCCAACCATCCAGCCCAGAAGGATATGCCGGCAGGATTGGGCGATCTGGCGGCCACTGCCAGCACCTCGGTGCAACAGATCGCCGTGCTGCTGCCCCTCTCCGGCAATCTGGAGCCGCAGGGTGCCGCCATCCGTAACGGTATGCTGATGTCTTATAAGGAAAATCAGGGGCAATTCACTCTGAACTTCTACGACACCCAGAGCAAGTCGACCGGCGAGCTTTACAAGCAGGCGATTCAGGAAGGGGCGGACATGATCATCGGCCCGCTGCTGAAAGACCGGGTCGAGGAGCTGCTCAAGGCCAATCCGACCGTGCCGGTACTGGCGCTCAACGAGCTGGACAAGCCGGTCGTCAACGACACCACCTACTACTTCTCCCTATCTGCCGCCGCAGATGCCGCCCAGGCAGCCCAGTACCTTTACACCCAAGGCTACCGCAAACCGCTGCTGATCGCCGCCCAGGGACGGATCGGTTACAGCAGTATCAAGGCGTTCGAGCAGAGCTGGGCCACCCTGAGCCAGGACAAGCCGGTCGTCGCCACCTTCGGTGCCCGCAACGAAGTGCAGGGGATGGTCAAGAATGCTCTGAGCGGCCGCTCTACCGCCCGTGCTGGTGAAGTGGTGCAACTCTCTGATGCCGCACCGCGCAGCATCGATGCCGTTTACGTGGTGGCCAACAGCCTGGAAACCCGGATGATCAAGCCCTACGTGGATGTCTCGGTCAATCCGATGGGCAGCCTGCCCATCTACACCAGCTCCCGTGGCTACGACAGCGCCGCAACCGAGGTCGCCTCCGAGCTCAACGGCATGCATATCGCCGATATGCCGCTGCTGCTGGGCGGCTACGAGAAACAGCGCGAGCAGATCGCCCTGCTCTGGCCGCAGACTCAGGGTGACCTGCTGCGTCTGTTTGCCATGGGCTACGATGCCGTCAGTCTGGCTGAGAACCTGCAGCAGATGCGCAAGGTGGGCGGCATGCAGCAGGCCGGCATGAGCGGTCAGCTGAGCGTGGATGCCCAGGGCAATATCGTACGTATGCTGAGCTGGGGTACTTACCAGAACGGCAAACTGGTCGACGAGAACGCCGTTCAGCAACTGGAGGAGCCCTCCAATGAAGGAACTATGGAAACGGATGCGCCAGCAGTTGCCGAGCCTGTTCCCCTCACCAACGAGCAAGGGACAGCACTTTGAACAAGTCGCTGAACGCTGGTTGCAGGCTCGGGGCCTGCAACCGGTAGCTCGCAACTACCGCTGTCGTGGCGGTGAAATTGATCTCATCATGCACCAGGGCCAGACCCTGGTGTTTGTTGAAGTGCGCTACCGGGCCACCGGCAGCCATGGTGGTGCCGCCAGCTCGGTCACCCGCAGCAAACAGCACAAGATCATGCTGGCAGCGCGCCACTATTTGAAGCAACATGCCATCAACGAGGCCAATCAGGCCTGCCGATTCGATGTGATTGCGTTCGAGGGCGACCAGCCAGCCTGGATCCAGAACGCATTTTAAGAGGACCCTATGACTGACCGCATCAAAGAGAACTACACCGAAAGCATCCAGACCAAGATAGCCGCCGCCGAGGCGCTGCCGGATGCAATCCATACTGCAGCCCAGATGATCACCATCTGCCTGCTCAATGGCCACAAGGTGCTGGCATGCGGTAACGGTCCTTCTGCCGCACTGGCGCAACTGTTCATCTCCGAACTGGTCAACTGCTACGAGACCCAGCGCCCCTCCCTGCCCGGCATGGCCCTGACCCCGGACATGGCGACCATCAGCGCCATCGCCACCGACCACGGTTTTGAAGAGGTCTACGCCAAGCAGATCCGCGCGCTGGGCCAGCCTGGCGACATTCTGGTGGTCATCACCACCTCCGGCCACAGCCGCAGCCTGATCAAGGCCGCCGAAGCCGCCCTCTCCCGCGACATGACCATAGTGGTGCTGAGCGGGGGTGACGGTGGCGAAATGGCAGGCCTGCTCGGCCCGAACGATGTGGAGATCCGTGTTCCCTCCGCCCGTCGCCCTCGCATTCTGGAAGTGAACCTGTTGACCCTGCACTGCCTGTGTGATCTCATCGACCAGACACTTTTCCCGCAACAGGAAGATTGAAACCATGAAAAAGCACACTATCCTGCTCGGCCTGCTGGTTAGCACCCTGCTGCTGCAAGGCTGCGCAGCCCTGGTTGTTGGCGGCGCCGCAGGGACTGCCAAGGCCTCTGGCGATCGCCGAACGCTGGGCGCGCAGTGGGATGACCAGACCATAGAGCTGAAAGCGGCCAATCTGCTGGCCGACAACAAACCGCTCAGCGCAGCCAGCAAGATCAGCGTCTACAGCAACAATGGCCGTGTCCTGCTGGTCGGCCAGACACCTTCTGACGTTTACAAGATTGAGGCGGGCAAAATTGTCAGTCGCATCGAAGGGGTGCGCCACGTCTACAACGAATTGCGCATCGGCCAACCTGCCAGTTTCACCACTCGCAGCAATGACTCCTGGATCACCTCCAAGGTGAAAGCCGACATGTTCGGCACCAAGAACTTCGACAGTACCAAGGTCAAGGTGGTCACCGAGAACGGCGAGGTGTTCCTGATTGGTCTGGTGACTCGCCAGGAGGGAGAGCAGGCAGTCAACATCGCCCGCCATGTCACCGGCGTGAAGCGCGTGATCAAGGCCTTCGAGTTCGCCCAGAACTAAGCTCGACCGCACATAAAAAAACGCAGCCAATCGGCTGCGTTTTTTATTTGATCACCTTCAGGGTCGGACGACCGCTTGGACGCGGCGGTTCCGGCTCAGGCTCCACCGGCGCTTCAGCCTGTTCTAGCCATATGTCGTAACCCGGCTCAGGCGGGAACATGGTGCCCACGCCGTTCTCCCGGGCATGAATAGCCAGTACGGCTGCCATCGGGATGTAAACCTGCTGGGAGACCCCGCCAAAGCGGGCACTGAAGCTGATAGCCTCGTTATCCATGTGAAATTGCATCACGGCTCGGGGCGCGATATTCAGTACAATTTGCCCGTCCTGAGCAAACTGCATCGGCACCATCACATGGGGAATGTTGACGTTGACCACCAAATGAGGGGTCAGATCGTTGTCCAGCAACCAGTCAAAGAACGCCCGTAACAAGTACGGGCGGCTCGGTGTCATTGTCGGTTCCATGCTCATACGCCAGCACGGATCTCGCGTTCGGCTTCGGTCAGGGAAGCCTGGAAGGACTCACGCTCGAACAGACGAACCATGTAGGCCTTCAGCTCTTTGGCGCCACGACCGGTCAGGTCGATGCCAAGGCTCGGCAGACGCCACAGCAGCGGTGCCATGTAGCAATCCACCAGACCGAACTCTTCGCTCATGAAATAGGGCATTTCACCGAAGATCGGCGCGATGGCCAGCAGGTTGTCACGCAGTTCGTTGCGTGCCGCTTCAGCATCGGTACCGGCCATGATCTTGTCGGCCAATGAGTACCAGTCCAGCTCGATGCGGTGCATCATCAGACGGCTGTTACCACGGGCAACCGGGTAAACAGGCATCAGGGGCGGATGCGGGAAGCGCTCGTCCAGATACTCCATGATGATGCGCGAGGTGTAGAGTGCCAGCTCACGATCAACCAGGGTCGGTACAGAGTTGTACGGGTTCAGCTCGGCCAGCTCATCCGGCAGATTGGCTGGATCAACCTGGCAGATATCCACGCTAACACCCTTCTCCGCCAGGACAATACGCACCTGATGGCTGAACATATCGTTGGCACCGGAAAACAGCGTCATTACCGAACGCTTATTGGCAGCTACAGCCATTGAACCCTCCCGTCATTAAAAAGCAGAAACGGCAATGAAGCATCTTGGTCTTCATTGCCGTGCATTATATTACCCGTATCTGGTCGCTTAGTGAACGTCGCGCCAGAATTCCTTCTTCAACAGCACAGTGAAGATGAAGAAGATCACGATGAATCCAAGCACCCAGAAGCCCATGCGTTCACGCTCCTGTTGTACCGGTTCAGCCGAGTAGACCAAGAAGTTTACCAGATCCAGTACCGTCTGATCATACTCTTCGTCATCCATTTCACCATTACCGTCAGATTTGATGCTGACAACCTGCTGGGTTTCCACTCCGTCGACCGTGTGAGTAGCGAACTCTGCACGGGGGGTTCCCTGCAACGGCTCCAGCACATGGGGCATGCCCACGGACGGGAACACGGCGTTATTCACCCCGAACGGACGGGTCTCATCCACGTAGAAGGAGCGCAGATAGGTGTAGATCCAGTCTGCACCGCGCACCCGGGCAACCAGAGTCAGATCGGGGGGCGGCGCACCAAACCACTTGGCGGCATCCTTCTCTGACATGGCGCTCTTCATCAGGTCACCGACCTTTGCGCCGGTGAAAATCAGGTTCTCTTTCATCAAATCTTCGGGGATCCCGAGATCTTCTGCGACCCGGTTATAGCGCTGATACTGGGTGGAGTGGCATCCGGCGCAATAGTTCATAAAGGTGGCCGCGCCGCGTTGCAGCGATGCCTTGTCACTCAGATCGTAATTGGCTTTGTCCAGATGAACAGCTCCGCCACTTGCAAATACCAGGGATGGCAGCAGGGTCAGCACTGCAAATATTATTCTTTTCATTTAAATGTCACCCTCTCCGGCAGCGGCTTGGTGCTTTCATTCTTGCTATAGAAGAACAGCAGGACGAAGAACCCGAAATATCCCAGTGAACAGATCTGGGCAACCAGCGTCAACGTCGGCGTCGATGGCAGCACCCCCAACACCCCCAGAATGATGAAGCAGACCACAAACTGGGCAATGTTCAGCTTGTGCAGCATGCTGCGATAACGCACCGAGCGCACCTTGCAGCGATCCAGCCACGGCAGCAGGAACAGTACCACGATGGAGAGACCCATCATGATGACGCCAAGCAGCTTGTCCGGCACCGCCCGCAAAATGGCGTAAAACGGCGTGAAGTACCACACAGGCGCAATGTGCTCCGGAGTTTTCAGACCGTTGGCCACTTCAAAGTTCGGTTTCTCGAGGAAGTAACCCCACATATCCGGCTTGAAGAAGATGATGGCGCAGAAGAAGAACAGGAAGCCAGCGACACCGATCATATCCTTGACGGTGAAGTAAGGATGGAACGCCACCGCATCCAGCGGCCAGCCGTTCTCGTCCTTGTGCTTCTTGATGTCGATACCGTCCGGGTTGTTGGACCCCACTTCGTGCAGCGCCAGAATGTGCATGGCAACCAGCATCACCAGCACCAGCGGCAACGCGATGACATGCAGCGCGAAGAAGCGGTTCAGGGTCGCACCGGAGATCACGTAGTCACCGCGAATCCACAGGGTCAGATCGTCACCGATGACCGGAATGGCGCCAAACAGCGAGATGATGACCTGAGCGCCCCAGAATGACATCTGACCCCAAGGCAGCAAGTAGCCCATGAAGGCTTCCGCCATCAGCACTAGGAAGATCAGCATGCCGAAGATCCACAGCAGTTCACGAGGCTTCTGATAAGAGCCATAGATCATGCCGCGGAACATGTGCATGTAGACCACGATGAAGAATGCAGACGCACCGGTTGAGTGCATGTAACGCAGCAGCCAGCCGTACTCCACATCGCGCATGATGTACTCCACGGAGGCAAACGCACCTTCCGCGGAGGGGTTGTAGTTCATGGTCAGCCAGATACCGGTGATGATCTGGTTAACCAGCACCAGCATGGCCAGCGAGCCGAAGAAGTACCAGAAGTTCAGGTTCTTCGGTGCCGGATACTTGGCCATGTGGTCGTTGTACATGGCCGTGAGCGGGAATCGATAATCGATCCAGCCCATCAGTTTACTCAACATGGTCAGGCCTCCTTGCCATCGGCACCGACCTGGATGGTGGTGTCATTAATGAATTGATAGGGCGGAATGACCAGGTTCAGCGGTGCAGGCACCCCCTGGAACACACGGCCGGCCATGTCGAACTTGGAGCCATGACACGGGCAGAAGAAGCCGGACGTAACGCCCTGCACCTGCTCGCCAAAGCTGTCAGGCAGATAGGAAGGTGAACACCCCAAGTGGGTGCAAATACCGACCGCGACAAAAATTTCGGGCTTGATCGATCTGTACCCATTATGGGCATAGTCAGGCTGCTGCGGCTCTTCAGATGAGGGATCCCGCAGCTTGTCATCATGCGCGGCCAAGGCATCCAGCGTCTGTTTGGTGCGTTTAACCACCCAGACAGGCTTGCCTCGCCACTCGACACGGATGAGCTGACCCGGTTCCAACTTGCTGATATCGACTTCAACCGGCGCACCGGCTGCTTTGGCCTTGGCGCTCGGATTCCATGACTTTATAAACGGCACTGCGGTAAACGCAGCTCCTACCCCACCAACGGCAACCGTTGACCAGGTAAGAAATCTGCGGCGACCGGTATCAACTGGCGCATTGCTCATCCAAAAACTCTCCCATGTGGACTCCGCACATTCTTTAGTGTCCCTGTTCCCCATTTTTCCCGTGACAACAGCGGCGGAAGCTGGATTTACAATTGCCACAGAAAACAGGGGAAATTTTAAAGAAAAGATAACAACTTGACAAGAAAGAGCGGTGAGCAATGAAAACAATAAAGAAACAATTTTTTGTCTTTTGTGACGCGTGGTTAGCATTGATGTCGGTAATATTACCAATAAAAAAAGCCTGGCAACCGCCAGGCTTTTTTGACACTCGAAAGAGTGAGTACCAAAAGCGAATTAACGCTTGGAGTACTGCGGACGCTTACGAGCTTTGTGCAGACCAACTTTCTTACGCTCAACCTTACGGGCATCACGAGTAACAAAGCCAGCTTTACGCAGTTCGGAACGCAGGGTTTCGTCGTACTGCATCAGAGCACGAGTGATACCGTGGCGGATCGCACCAGCTTGACCGGAGATGCCACCACCGTTAACGGTGATGTACAGATCCAGTTTCTCGGTCATCTCAACCAGTTCCAGCGGCTGACGAACTACCATGCGGGCAGTCGGACGGCCGAAGTACTGCTCCAGGGAGCGCTGGTTGATTACGATCTTGCCGCTACCCGCTTTGATAAATACGCGAGCAGTGGAGCTTTTGCGACGGCCGGTACCGTAGTATTGATTTTCTGCCATGTTGCCAGTTCCCGATTAGATATCCAGTACTTGAGGTTGCTGAGCAGCATGAGCATGCTCGGCGCCTGCGTAAACTTTCAGTTTACGGAACATGGCACGGCCCAGAGGACCTTTCGGCAGCATGCCTTTGACGGCTGCTTCGATTACCATTTCCGGTTTACGCTGAATCAGCTTGTCGAAGCTGATTGACTTGATACCACCCGGGAAACCGGAGTGAGCGTGGTACATTTTGTCGGTAAATTTCTTACCGGTTACGTGTACCTTCTCAGCGTTTACAACGATGATGTAATCACCGGTGTCAACGTGCGGAGTGTACTCAGCTTTGTGCTTACCACGCAGACGAGCAGCGATCTCGGTTGCGATACGACCCAGAGTTTTACCTTCTGCGTCCACAATGTACCAGTCACGTTTTACGGTTTCTGGCTTGGCAACGAAAGTTTTCATTAAGTTAAACCCAATTACCTGTTACAGACCCAATTGCTTATGGGGGCTCTCCCACAAACAACAAACGATGGCCTACCTGTACCCCTTCGAATACAAGTAAAGCTTAAAGTGTTGCTGTCTTATCGACAGCTGTAACGTGGGCCGGGCGATTATAAGTGAAGTTGCCTTAAATATCACCTGCTAATTTCACTGCCATGAAACCAGCAAATGTCGCCCGGCCCTACCTGCCGCAGATGCCCATCCGACTGGCAGGCGCGGTATTGTGACTAAGGAAGGTGCACTCTGGCAAGGTATTCGTGCGATTGCATTTCCTGAAGCCGCGAAAGACAGCGTTTGAATTCGAAATTCAGCAGCCCTTCGCCGTAGAGTTCTGTCATGGGAACCGCCGCTGACATGATGAGCTTGACGTGCCGTTCGTAGAACTCATCGACCATGGCAATGAAGCGGCGAGCCGCGTCATCCGTGCCTGTGCCCATTGGTTGCACATTGGCCAGCAGAACGGTATGGAACAGCCTGGCCAGCTCGATATAGTCGTTCTGGGAGCGGGGAGTACAGCAAAGTTGCTCAAACTCCATGTAGAGCACCCCTTCCCCCATCCCGAGCGACGCCAGCTGACGATGATTGACCTCGAACGTCCCCTCGCAAGCCGTGTGCCCACCGGTTAATTGCTGAAAATAGTGGTCAAGATTGGCTTTTGCCTGCAAGTCCAGCGGGCAGTGATAAATCTCGGCTTGTTCCAGCGTACGCAGGCGATAGTCGATACCGCCATCCACGTTAAGTACCTCGCAATGGCGCTCGATAAGCTCGATAGCAGGCAGAAAACGGGCTCGCTGCAGCCCGTTGCGATAAAGATCCTGCGGCGGAATATTTGAAGTGGCGACCAGCACGACACCGTGACCAAACAGCTCCTGAAACAGCGTGCCCAGCAACATGGCATCGGTGATGTCGGAGACGAAAAATTCATCGAAACAGATGATATCTGTTTCACTGGCAAGCTTGCTGGCCACCAGCTTGAGGGGATCGGACTGCCCGCTCAGCCCCTGCAGCTCATCGTGAATGCGGTGCATGAAGCGGTGGAAATGGCTGCGCATCTTGCGCGTCCCCGGCAAGCTGTCGAAAAAAGTATCCATCAGCCAGGTCTTGCCTCGGCCCACTCCGCCCCACATATAGATACCGAGGACGGGCTCCGGCGGCTTGGGCTTTTGCAGCCAACCCAGCAGCCCTCGAGATCTGGTCGGAGTCGGGCGCCGTAGCAAATCCTGATACAGTCGCTCCAGCCTGCTAATGGCCATCCCCTGCGCGGGGTCGGCCACAAAGCCGGGGCGCAGCAGATCCTGCTGGTATTTTTGCTGCGGTGTCATCCTTGAGCGCCTCTCCAAGTCCCTGAATCGAGGACAAAATGGTATCACGGCCTCAGGACGCACGGTATAGTGCCATCAAGGCATGGCGGTTATGACGACCGCATAAACCCACTCTGTTTTAGCTGTAACAAGGAGCATCTATGAGTCTGTTAACTGGGATCCTGCTGGCTGTCGCGGCCTTGATTATCGGTATCGTTCTCGGCCGTTTTTCGGTGCGTAGCCGCGATGCTGGCCGTCTGGAACAGGAACTGAAGAAGGCCCACAAGGAGCTCGAGAGTTATCAGGGCCAGATCAACACCCACTTCGCCGACAGCGCCGCCCTGATGGAGCAACTGGCCGAGCAGTATCAGACCCTCTATCGCCACATGGCCGAGCAGAGCAAATTCCTGGCCAAGGCGCAGGAACCGCTGTTCCGCGAGTCATTGGTAGAAGAAGCCCCTGCCAATGTGGCAGAAGAGCCGGGCGTTCCGCCTCGCGACTATGCTGGCGCCTCTTCCGGACTGCTCAAGCAACCAAACTAGTTCCTCGCGGAACTAATTGGCCAGTCCCGTGGTCTGACCTTGACGATTGCAATGCAACTTTTTCTGGGAGCTGTTTTTCATATGCGTAAACCTCTTTCCATACTCAGTGTGCTAGCCCTCAGTGTCGGTATCGCCATGTCTGCGGCCCCTGCTCAGGCTGCACTGCCTTCCCTGTTAGGTTCAAATCAGGAGATGCCAAGCCTGGCGCCTGTTCTCGAACAGGTCACCCCGGCGGTGGTCAATATCTCGGTTTCTGGCAAAAAAATTACCCGTCAGCGTCTGCCGGAACAGTTCAAGTTCTTCTTCGGCCCCAACATGCCCGATGAACAGGTGAGCGAGCAGCCATTCCAGGCGCTCGGCTCCGGTGTCATCGTCGATGCCAAGAAGGGTTACGTGATCACCAACGCCCACGTGGTGCACGAGGCGGACGAGATCAAGGTCAATCTGAAGGATGGTCGTGAGTACGCGGCCAAGAAGATCGGTGAAGACAAGCAGTCCGACATCGCCCTGCTGCAAATCAAGGCCGAGGATCTGGTGCAGATCAAGTTCGCCGACTCCGACGAGCTGCGGGTAGGTGACTATGCGCTGGCCATCGGCAACCCGTTTGGTCTGGGCCAGACCGTCACCTCCGGTATCGTCAGTGCGCTGGGTCGCAGCGGCCTCAACATCGAGAATCTGGAGAACTTCATCCAGACCGATGCGGCCATCAACTCCGGTAACTCCGGAGGAGCCCTGCTCAACCTGCGTGGCGAGCTGATCGGTATCAACACCGCGATTCTGGGCCCGAATGGCGGCAACATCGGCATCGGCTTTGCCATCCCTTCCAACATGGTGCGGGACCTGACCGAGCAGATCGTCAAGTACGGTGAAGTGCGTCGCGGCCAGCTGGGTATTACCGGCACCGAGCTTACCTCCGACATCGCCAAAACCTTCGGCTACAACAAGAAGGATGGTGCCTTCGTCAATCAGGTCATGCCTGATTCGGCGGCCGACAAGGCGGGCATCAAGGCAGGCGATATCATTGTCAGCATCGATGGCAAACCGGTTCGCTCCTTCGGCGAGCTGCGCGCCAAGATTGCCACCATGGGCGCTGGCAAGCAGGTCGAACTGGGGCTGATCCGCGATGGCAAGTCACAAACTGCCAAAGTGACCCTGAAGCAGGCCGATGACAGTGAAGTACGCGCCAGCGCGCTGCATCCGGCACTGGAAGGGGCCAAGCTGAGCACCACCACCGACCCGGTCTCCGGTGTCGCGGTGGCCGATATTGATCCTCGCTCTCCGGCAGCCGCTTCCGGCCTGCAGAAGGGTGACATCATCATCGGGGTCAACCGCCTGCGCATCAACACCCTGAGCGAGCTGACCAAGGCGCTCAAGAACAAGCCTGACGTGCTGGCGCTCAACATCCAGCGCGGCGACTCCTCGCTCTATCTGGTGATCCGCTAACGCTCAAGTTGTTCGCCAGCCCCTCCATCACCCGCGGCCTTCACCGCGGGTGATTTTTATCCATCGATAGTGTTATTCTCTGCGCGCAGCCTGTACGGATGAGAATGACATGAAAATCCCCCCTTTAGTCAGTTACTTGGGCAAGTCTGTCGGTTTTGGATTGACCGTCGCGGCGCTGCTGTTGCTGCTGTTTCCCCATTTTCGCGGTGGTGCCCAACTGCCCGGCATCATCACCAATGCCCGTGAACTGAGTTTCTCCTATGCCGCCCATCGGGCAGGCCCTGCCGTCGTCAACATCTACACCCGCAGCTTTGCCCCCAATCAGGGCAATCAGGGGGAACTGCGCCCGCAAGGGCTGGGTTCCGGCGTCATAATGAATCAGCGCGGCTATGTGCTGACCAACTACCACGTCATCGCCGATGCCGACCAGATCATCGTCGCGTTGCAGGATGGCCGGGTCTTCAGCGCCGAGCTGGTCGGTACCGATCAGCTCACCGACCTCGCCGTGCTCTATATCGAGTCAGACAACCTGCCGGTGATCCCGCAGGATCCCGAGCGACTGCCAGAAGTGGGAGATGTGGTGCTCGCCATCGGCAACCCCTACAACGTCGGCCAGACTATCACTCAGGGCATCATCAGTGCGACCGGCCGTACCGGCCTCTCCAGCATGGGGCCCGACAGCAATGGCCGTCAGGATCTGCTGCAGACCGATGCTGCCATCAACGAGGGCAACTCGGGTGGCGCGCTGGTCAACGGCCGTGGCGATCTGGTGGGTATCAACACCGCCACCTATCACCTCAACGGCAATCAGGAGAGCTACGGCATCAGCTTCGCCATCCCCTACCGGCTGGCCAAACGGATCATGGATGAGCTGATCGCCAACGGCCGGGTGATCCGCGGCTACCTCGGGATCTCCAGCGTCGAGATCAACCCCATAGTCGCGCGGATGATGAACCTCGGCGACCTGCGTGGTCTGGTGGTGGAGAGTCTGGATCCCAACGGCCCGGCGGCCAAAGGCGGCCTGCAGCGAGGGGATGTGCTGCTCAAGATCAACGGAGAAGCCATCAGTGGCGTACGCAGCGCCATGGACAAGATTGTCGAGAGCCGCCCCGGCACCAAGCTGACCATCTCGGTGTTCCGCTCCGGCAAGCCGCTGGAAGTGGTGGTCACTATAGAGGAAGACCTGCGCTATCAGCAGAGAACGGCCAGCTCGAGCGCCGCATCGGCCAGCTAGCGTCACTCCTTTTAATGAGAAGGGCGGGAAACCGCCCTTTTCCATATCTGCCCTCTCGGCAACGTTTCTACTGTGAGATGACTCACAGTTTCCCGCAACGCTTGCCCTGCCCCCGCCCCCCGATTTGTGCGCTACCGATCACACAAAACCAGCTTCAATAAGCACTCTTTTTACCTTTTCAGTATCCAAACGATCACTTTGGGGCCATTTCCTCAGGAATTTCCGCTTCGAATCGGAAAAACGCTGCCTCCTCCACATCGACGCGCAGGCTTAGGGTAACGCCATACCTTCTGCCAGCCTTGGAGAGCAGACATTGCAAACAGAGACTCACGACCAGACCCTGACCCCGAACAGCCCGGAGTTGCTGCGCCAGACCGATCATATCCTCGCGCGCATTTATCCCCTGCTGGCCGAACAGGGCATCATCCCCAACGAGGTGCAACGGCAGATGCTGGCCTCCCATGTCAAAGCCATGGTGTGGCGCTCCCACAGCGGCGAGCCCCTGCCGGAGGTTGACCTCAGCCTGTTTGAAGAGATCTCCCCCCTCTCACTTCGTCTCGCCGAACAGGTCGTCAGCTGGCTGGATCAGCTTGCTTATGAGGAGGCACACCTCTTGTCCGTCCATTTTGAAGTCGCCAAAGAAAACGAACTCAGCTCGGTGCAGAACCCGTAACTCAAGGAGAAATCGATATGACAGCCATCAAACTCGTGATTGGAGACCGTCTCGGCAAGGGTCAGAAAGTGGGCGCAGGCGCGGAAGCCGCCGGAGCCAACGTGACCATCATCCCAGGCATGGCCGCTGACATGAAGCTCGGCGACGTGATGAACAAGGAGCAGGCGGATCTCGGCATCTCCTTCTGCGGCAGCGGCGGCGCAGGGGCGATCACCGCCCAGACCAAATACGGCTACAAGTGCCGCTACGGCATGCGCTCTGTTGAAGAGGGCGTCACCGCCATCAACGAAGGGTGCGTGGTGCTGGGCTTCGGTTTCATGGACAAGGAAGAGCTGGGCCAGAAGCTGGTCGAAGCCTTCGCCAAGAAGCACGGACGCGCCTGATGAAAGAGAACTTCACCACCCAGGTCATCGTCAACGGCAAGGGGACGACCCGCCAGCAGGCGTTTGCCTCCGCCCTCAGCCAGGTGCAACCCACACTGCTCAAGGACAACCAGCAGGTACTGCTGCGTATTGAGCCGGTCGATGTACAGGTGCTCAAAGCCGAGGAGTCGGTCCGGGTGGAGAAGTTCCTGTTCTTCTTCCTGCCGCGCCAGCGCTGCGAATACCGCGTCCAGCTGGAGATCAAGGTTCAGGTCACCAGTCTGGATGTCGCCAAAGTGACATTCACCCAGGTGTGATGCCTGCGCAGGCACAACCCCACAAGAAGGATACGTTGGATGTTTCTAATCATTTTTATCAAGTCACTCATCATTGGCGGCCTGGTTGGCGTCGGGGTGGGGGCCGGCGCGGCGCGGATGTTCCACGCCCCGACCGTACAGGGCATGGGTGCCTTCCGCACCCTGGGCGAACTTAACTCCTGCGAGGGGGATCCCGCTTCCCACTTCTCGTTTGGTCTGGGCTTCTTCTTCAACGCCTGGGCCTCGACCGTGGCGGCCGGCGCCTTCACCCAGGATGTGGATCACCGCATCATCCCGCACTGGGCCACGGCGGCACTGCTGTTCAAAAATCGGGATCTCACCACCACACTGCACGACCCGAAAAAGATGGCCATCGCCGGCGGCATCATAGGTGCCATCGTGGTTGCCTTCCTCAACAGCACGGCCGCAGCCGTCCCGGCCGCCCTGCAGGTCACTGCGGTCAAGGTGCTGGTACCGGCCGCCAACCTGCTGGTCAACACCGTCATGCCGGTGATCTTCTGGCTCGCTGCCATCGAGGCGGGCAAGAAATCCGGTTTCTGGGCCACCATCTTCGGCGGTCTGGCACAGCTCATCATGGGCAACGCGGTACCGGGCCTGGTGCTCGGCATCCTGATCGGCAAGGGCGTGGAAGAGAGCGGCTGGAACCATGTCACCAAGGTGATGATGGCGGCCATCGTCCTGCTGTTCGTGCTGAGCGGCTTCTTCCGCGGCTTCGACATGAAACTGATTGAATCCTTCCATATGGGTGTCCCCCTGTGGCTGGAAAGTGTCCATAACCTGCTGAGCGGCAAATAAGGGGTCACACCATGGATGAGAAACTGAAAAACAACTTCTGGTACGCCGACTGGTCATTCCCCATCTTCGTCGGCCTGCTCTCGGCCGGGGTCTTTGCCGGTACCCACATGTTCTATCTGTACGGGGTCGGTGCCTTCAACGAGGTAGCCTTCGTCGCCATGCTGAAAGCCGGCATGGACACGGGTGCCTACGGCGCGGTAGCCGCGTTCGGTGCCAGCTTCCTGTTCGCCCGCATCATCGAGGGCTCCCTGGTGGGGATCCTGGATATCGGCGGTGCCATCCAGACCGGGGTCGGACTGGGCGTTCCCGCCCTGCTGCTGGGAGCCGGCATCGTCTATCCGGTGGAGAACTTCGGCGCCTCGCTGGCAACCGGCATGGGGATTGGTCTGGCCATCGGCTACGTCATCATTCTGGCGCGCAAGTTCACCATCAACCAGAGCAACTCCACTTACGGTGCTGACGTGATGATGGGTGCTGGCAACAGCTCTGGCCGCTTCCTCGGCCCCCTCATCATCCTCTCTGCCATGGGCGCTTCCATCCCCATCGGTATCGGTTCCCTGCTGGGTGCCCTGCTGTTCTACGTGTGGGGCAAACCCATCACCGGCGGTGCCATCCTGGGAGCCATGCTGCTGGGTACCTTCTTCCCGGTCGCCCTTGTGTAAGTACCAGCCGCCCTGCGGGGCGGCTCGCCAGAGGTTCTCAGCATGTACGACATCATCATCAAAGCGGGGCGCCAGGGAGATGGCCAGCTCGTCGATATCGCCATCAGGGAGGGCAAAATCGCCGCCATCGGCTCCCTGCCGGAGACGGCAGCGGCGCGGCAGACCCTGGATCTCGGCGGCCGGGTGCATGTGAGCGCAGGCTGGATCGACGGCCACACCCACTGCTACCCCGCCTCCCCCATCTATCACGATGAGCCGGACAAGGTAGGCGTAGAGTCCGGCGTCACCACCGTCATCGACGCGGGCAGCACCGGAGCCGACGATGTGGACGACTTCCAGCAGATCGCTGCTGGCTGCAAGACCCGGGTGCATACCCTGCTCAACATCTCCCGTATCGGTCTGCTACGCCAGAACGAACTGGCTGATAGCCGGGATCTCGATATGGATCTCGCCTCGGCAGCCATTCGCCGCCACCCCGACTTTATCGTTGGCATCAAGGCGCGGATGAGCGGTAGCGTGGTAGGTGAGAACGGCCTGCAACCGCTGCGCATGGCCAAGGCCCTGCAACAGGCCCACGGCCAGCTGCCGCTGATGGTGCACGTGGGTAACACACCGCCGGATCTGGACGAGATCGTCGCCCTGCTGGGGGATGGCGATCTGCTGACCCACTGCTTCAACGGCAAACCGAACCGCATCCTGACTCCGGCTGGCGAGCTGCGGGTCGCGGTGCGCGAGGCGATGAAACGGGGCCTGTTGCTCGACATTGGCCACGGCGGCGCCAGCTTCAGCTTCGAGGTGGCGGAGCTGGCTATCCGGCAGGGGATCCTGCCCCGCACCATCAGCTCCGACATCTACTGCAAGAACCGCATCAAGGGGCCGGTCTACAGTCTGGCTCACGTGATGTCGAAGTTTCTCGCCATCGGCATGACGCTGGAGCAGGTGCTCGCCTGTGTCACCCATCAAGCGGCCGATGCCCTGCGCCTGTCCGGCAAGGGGCGGCTCGAGGTAGACGCCGATGCCGATCTGACCCTGTTCGAGGTCGCCAGCGGCCCGACCCTGTTTATGGATACCGAAGCCCAGTCTCGCCGCGGTGACCAACAACTGCAGCCTATCGCCGTCCTGGTCGGCGGCGAACTGGTTCTGACTCACTATGGGAAATCACACCATGCCTTCTGTTTATGAGAAATATCAGCTCAAACCGGTGATCAACGCCTCCGGGCGCATGACCATTCTCGGCGTCTCCACCCCCGAGCAGGAGGTGGTCGATGCGGTCAACTTCGGCCTCGGCCACTACTTCGAGGTCAAGGATCTGGTCAACAAGACCGGCGCCTACCTGGCTGGCCTGCTGGGAGTGGAAGATGCAGTGGTCATTTCGTGTGCCAGCGCCGGCATCGCCCAGTCAGTGGCAGCCGTGATCGTACGCGGCGACCCCTACCGCCTCGAGCACCTGCATGCCCACCCCCATGACGTGCCAAGCGAAATCGTGCTGCCCAAGGGACACAACGTCAACTTCGGCGCCCCGGTCGGTACCATGGTCAATCTGGGTGGCGGCAAAGTAGTGGAAGCCGGTTACGCCAACGAGTGCTCCCCTTCCCAGCTGGCAGCCGCCATCAATGCCAACACCGCTGCGATCCTCTATATCAAGTCCCACCATTGCGTGCAGAAGAGCATTCTGTCGGTGGCAGAGGCCGCCGAGGTCGCCAAGACCCACGGGCTCCCGCTCATCGTCGATGCGGCTGCCGAAGAGGATCTGCGCCTCTACTACAACCAGGGAGCGGATCTGGTCATCTACAGCGGTGCCAAAGCCATTGAAGGGCCCACCAGCGGGCTGGTGCTCGGCAAGCGTCAGTACGTGGAGTGGGTCAAACAGCAGGCCAATGGCATCGGTCGCGCCATGAAGGTGGGCAAGGAGGGGATCCTCGGCCTGACCCACGCTATCGAGCGCTATCTGGCCAAAGAGAAAGAGAGCGGCGCCGCCATGGTCGCCAAGATGAGCCCCTTCATCGAGCGTCTCAACCAGCTGCCCGGCGTCACCGCCAAAGTGGTGTGGGACAGCGCCGGGCGCGACATCGCCCGCACCGATATCGCCTTCGACCACCAGCAGATCGACATGACCACTGTGCAGGTCGTCAGCCGTCTGCAACAGGGCACACCTGCCATCTACTGCCGTGGCTACAAGGCCAACGAGGGGCACATCGAGATCGATGTGCGCAGCGTCACCGTGCCCCAGCTCGACCAAATCCACTCCGCCATTGCCAACCTCGTTCAGGAGAATCGCTGATGTCCCTTACCCCCAACTACTACCGTGATCGGGTCTGTCTCAACGTGCTGGCAGGTTCCAAAGAGAATGCCGTCGAGGTATACGACGCAGCCGAAGGCCACGTGCTGGTAGGCGTGCTCTCCAAAAACTACCCGGATATTCCCTCCGCAGTTGCCGATATGAAGGAGTACGCCAAGCTTATCGACAACGCCCTCTCCATCGGACTGGGCGCCGGCGATCCGCGCCAATCCGCCATGGTGGCCGAGCTGGCCTGCCAGCTGCAGCCCCAGCACGTCAATCAGGTGTTCACCGGTGTCGGCGCCAGCCGGGCGCTGCTCGGCCAATCACAAACGCTGGTCAACGGCCTGATCTCCCCTACCGGCATGCCGGGCATGGTGAAGATCTCCACCGGTCCACTCAGCGCCGGGCAGCCCGATGGCATAGTGCCCATCGATACCGCCATCGCCCTGCTCAAGGATATGGGTGGCAGCTCGGTCAAATTCTTCCCCATGGGCGGGCTAGCCTGCCGCGACGAATATCAGGCAGTGGCCGAGGCTTGTGCCCGCCACGGCTTCTGGCTGGAGCCCACCGGCGGCATCGATCTGGAGAACTTCGAGGAGATAGTGCGGATTGCGCTGGACGCCGGAGTCGAGAAGGTGATCCCTCACGTCTACAGCTCCATCATCGACAGCGCGAGCGGGCACACTCGCCCCGAGGATGTGCGCACTCTGCTGGCCATAGTGAAACGACTGTTGGCCTGATGGCAGTCACGGCGCCGGTTCAATCACTGACCGGTGCCTGGCTTGTTGATGACCCACTTGTTAACATCGACCCTTTATCTCGCAACAGGAGTCTTGCATACCCCCAATGATCAAGCTGCCCCACCCCAGGCTCCATCAACTGCTGATCCAGCTCCATGCCGAACCACTGCCACAGGAGGAGCTGGCTCGCCGCCTCAATGTCTCCACCCGCACGGTGCGCACCGATGTGGCAACCCTTAACGAACTGATTGCCACGCACGGCGCTCACCTGATCCACCAGCGTGGCAGCGGCTACCAGCTGAAAATCTACAATCAGGGACTGTTCGAGGCTCTGCTGGCGGCCCAGGGTCAGGATAGCGGCCTGCCACGCACCAGCCGGGAGCGGGTGCTGCACCTGCAGATCCTGCTATTGACGGCAGAGCAGGGGATCAAGCTCGATGAGCTGGCTGATACCTGGTATCTGAGCCGGGCGGCACTGCAAGGGGATATGGCGGAAGTCCGTGAGCAACTCAGCCACTTCAGGCTCAGCGTCGAGAGCAAACCCCGCCTGGGGATGCGCATTCAGGGGGAGGAGACGGCGATCCGGGCCTGTTTAACCCAACTGCTCTATCAGGAGTTGCTGCACAACAACCAGTTGCAAACCCTGTTGCCCAACCTTTGCCCCAGCAAGACGATGGAGGTAGTGGGCAATCACATCCATGCCCAGCTTGCCCGACATCAGCTGCGTCTCGCTGACGAGAGCTTGCAGCAGCTCGCCATCTACTGCGCCGTTGCACTGCTGCGTCAGGCATCCGGTCACGAGTTGCGCCACTTCGCCAGCGAAGATCTGACTCTGCCGCTGCTGGCAGTATCTCGCGATATTTATGCGGTATTGCCAACCCTGACGCCCCCCGTAGAGGATGAGATCGCCGGTCTCGCCATCCAGATCCAGGCGCGCCTGATTGCCGATACTCCCCAGCTCAGCCCGGCAATGGCCGCCGAGAGCGAACAGCTGGTGGAACATCTGCTGGCCTACATTCATCAACAATACCCTTACGACCTGCGAGGCGACCAACAGCTGCGAGCCGACCTGCAAACCCATATCAGCGCCATGCTGCTGCGGGTCAAATACCAGATAGGCAACCACAACCCGCTGGCCGATCACATCAAGCAGTACTATCCCCTCGCCTACGACATCACGCTGGCGGCCATTTCGGAGTGGATCAAGCAGACCCCCTACCGACTGACCCACCACGAGATCGGCTATCTGGTGATCCATATCGGGGTCGGGCTGGAGCGCCATTACGACATCGGCTATACCCGCCGCCCGCAGGCGCTATTGCTTTGCGATGCGGGCAACGCCACCTTCCGGGTGCTGGAAGCACGCATCAAGCGGGAGTATCCCCAGTTACAGCTGACCACGCTGGAGTCAGTGCGGGATTACGAAGGTCTGGCGCAGATCGCACAGGACTTTGTCATCAGTACCGTCAAGGTGAACGAAAAAAACGCTCCCGTGGTACTCGTTGCCCCCTTCCCGACCCAATACCAGCTGGAGCAGCTTGGCAAGCTGGTGCTGATCGACCGCACCCGCCCCTACATGCTCGACAAATATTTCGATGCCGACCACTTCATGGTGGTCACAGAACCCCTTACCCAGGCCGAACTGTTTGCCCGCATCTGTGATCAGCTGGAGGCGGAAGATCTGGTGGAGAGCGGCTTCAGAGCCTCACTGCAGGAGCGGGAGCGGATCGTATCCACCATGTTGGGAGAAGGGATCGCCCTGCCCCACTCCCTCGGTCTGCTGGCGCGCCGCACTCTGGTTTACACCGTGCTGGCACCACAGGGGATCGACTGGAGCAACGGGGAAATCGCGACGCTCATCTTCGTGCTGGCCATCAGCAAGGCCGATTACGAAGAGGCGATGGGTCTCTACGATCTGTTTCTGGCACTGATGAACGAAAAAGCCAGCAGGAATCTGCTGGCTTGTCGCGATTTTGCCAGCTTCAAAGCGCTGGCGCGTACCGGTTCATAACATAAAACGAGGAGTGACTACTCCTCGTTGAAGCCGGAGGTGAACAGCTCCACCACGGCGGCCAAGGCCTCGACCTCTTCAGGCCCCTCAACCTGTACTTCCACCTGCCGCCCTTGCGCCGAATCCAGCATCAGCAGGCCGATGATGCTGTCAGCATCGGCCTCCACACCATCTTCATTGCGCAGCAGCACGTGGGCATCGAAACCCTGCACCAGCTCGAACAGCATCATGGCTGGTCTGGCATGAATACCCAGCTTGTTTTTCACTTCAACCGAGGCGGAAACAGTCATCGGGTCGTCCTATTGGTCCGTCAGGATTGGGAGGCACTCTTGTCGAGAGTGCGGTGGCGGATCTGCACGTTCTTGCCAAGCAAACGGAATGCACTGGCCAGCCGCTCTGCAATAAAGACCGAGCGGTGCTGACCGCCGGTGCAACCGATGCCGACCGTGAGGTAGCTGCGATTGTTGCGCTCCAGATGGGGCAACCAGGTCGCCAGCATATTTTCGATCTGCTGGGTAAACAGCATCACGTCAGCCTGCGCCGAGAGGTAGTTGGCGACCAGCTCATCCTTGCCGGTGAACGGCTTGAGCTCGGGGATCCAGTGCGGGTTAGGCAGGAAGCGGGCATCGAACACGAAGTCGGCATCCTTGGGAATGCCGTACTTGAAGCCGAACGACTCGAACACCAGCACCAGCTCGTTCTCTTTCTTGCCGAGTACCCGGGTTTTGATGAGCTCGCTCAGGTCGTGAATGCTGAGGGAGGTGGTGTCGATGCGCAGGTCAGCGGTCGAGGAGATGGGCGCCAGCAGGTGGGTCTCCTCCCGAATCGCCTCATCCAGCGACAGCTTGTTGCGTGAGAGGGGGTGCAAACGGCGGCTCTCGCCATAGCGCTTGAGCAGGGTGCCGTTGTCGGCGTCGAAGAAGAAGCTGGAGAACTCTACCCGCCCCTCATTGCGCACCTGTGCCAGCAGATTTTCCAGTTTCTCCGGATCGCTCGGCAGGTTGCGTACATCGATACTGACCGCCAGCTTGTCATACTGGCTCTCGACCGAAACAATCAGCTGGGGCAGCAGATTGACCGGCAGGTTGTCCACACAGTAGTAACCCAGATCTTCCAGCACTCGCAGGGCTACCGTTTTACCGGAGCCCGAACGTCCACTTACCACGATTAACTGCATCTTGTTCCCTCACGCCAAAACGGGTGTCTCATCCTTGGCCTGCTGTCAGGCCGAGGTCATGATCTGATAGAGCTCTTCGTCGCTGGTTGCCTGACGCAACTGGCGGCAAACCGCCTTGTCACCCAGCTTGGAAGCCATCAGAGAAAGGGTCTTGAGATGCTGCTTGCACTCGCTTTCCGGCACCAGCAAGGCAAACAGCAGGTCAACCGGTTGATTGTCGATGGAATCGAAAGGAATAGGGTCGGCAAAGGTCATCAGGATCGCGGTTGGCGGGAACTCATCGTCAATGCGACCGTGGGGGATCGCAATACCGGCACCGATCCCGGTACTACCCATTTTTTCGCGGGCCAGCAAGCATTCAAACAGCGCCTGACGGGAGGTGCCAAGGCGTTCGGCGGCCAGCTCGCTGATGATTTCGAGGGCGCGTTTCTTGCTGGTACAAGGGACTGCACTCTTGGTGCAGTCCCGACTCAGTATGTGTTCAAGTTGCATGGTTATTTTTTATTTAACTTATCTTTGTGCTTGATGATCTGCCTGTCCAGCTTGTCGAGCAAGGTGTCTATCGCAGCATACATATCGGCATGTTCAGAGTTGGCAAACACTTCGCCACCGCTGACATGCAATTTGGCTTCCGCTATCTGGTTCAGTTTTTCCACGCTAAGCACCACATGAACATTGTTGATGTGGTCGAAGTGACGCTCGAGTTTGGCAAATTTGTTATTCACATAATCACGCAGAGCTTCGGTGATCTCGACATGGTGTCCGGTCAGGTTAATTTGCATAACATCATCCTTTTGTTTGCCTAAACCAGGCGTTTGCGCTGATTGGAAGGTGGGATAAACAAGGATTCGCGATACTTAGCGATCGTGCGTCTCGCCACCATAATACCCTGTTCGGCCAGCAAATCCGCGATCTTGCTATCACTTAACGGCTTGGCAGGATTCTCTGCCGTGACCAGCTTCTTGATGAGCGCGCGAATTGCGGTCGATGAGCACTCTCCTCCTCCTTCGGTGTTCACATGGCTGGAGAAAAAAAACTTCAATTCGAAGATACCACGGGGGGTATGCATGTACTTCTGGGTCGTTACCCGGGAGATGGTCGACTCATGCATCTCTACCGCTTCGGCGATGTCATTGAGCACCATGGGCTTCATCGCCTCTTCACCATACTCGAAAAAGCCCTGTTGCTGCTCGACAATGCAACTGGCCACTTTCAGCAGGGTGTCATTGCGACTTTCCAGGCTCTTGATGAACCACTTGGCTTCCTGCAAATGGGAGCGAATAAACTGGGTGTCGGTGCTGCTGCGAGCGTTGCGGGCCATGGCGGCATAGGTCTCGTTGACCCGGATGCGGGGGGCGGAGTCGGGATTGAGCTCGACCACCCACTTGCTGCCCTTCTTGACCACGGAGACGTCGGGGATCACGTACTGGGAGTCGCTCTGGATGATGCCATTGCCGGGGCGCGGCTCCAGCAGCTGGATCAGATCCAGCACCTCCTTGAGGTCGCTCTCTTTGAGTTTTGTCTTGCGGGCGAGGGTGCGGTAATCCCGGTTACCGAGCAGCTCCATGTGCTCGAGGATCACCTCCTTGGCCTCGTTGAGCCAGGGGGTCTGCGGGTCATACTGATCCAGCTGGATCAGCAAACACTCCTGCACAGAACGGGCAGCAATGCCGACCGGATCGAAGTGCTGAACCCGCTTGAGTACCGCCTCGACCTCATCGAGTTCCACCTCTACGTCATCACTGGTGACGGCAGCCTGGATATCCTCCAGCGCAACGGTCAGATAACCGGATTCGTCGATGGCATCGATGATGGCGAGCGCGATGGCGGCATCCACATCGCTGAACGGTGTGAGCCGCATCTGCCACAGCAGATAATCCTGCAGGTTTTCGGTGGTTTCACCCTGATAGACGCTATCTTCCCCATCGTGGATGGGGCCCGCGCTCTGGGCGGTGCCGGCAGAGTAAACCTCGTCCCAAGTGGTATCCACCGGCAACTCGTCCGGCATCTGCTCCTGAGCCATGGCATCGCTGGAATCCAGCTGGCTGGCATCGACCGGCGCTTCCGGACTGGTCTCTTGCGCCTCGCTCTCTTCCTGCTCCAGCAGAGGGTTGTTTTCGAGCGCTTGCTGAATTTCCTGCTGAAGTTCCAGAGTGGAGAGCTGGAGCAGACGAATCGCTTGTTGTAATTGCGGCGTCATGGTCAGGGACTGACCGAGACGCAACTGTAATGTCGGCTTCATCTACGTCGGGATATCCTTATGTTCAGCGAGGCACTCGTCAAAGGAAATGAAGGCATGCCCCCTTACTATAGACTGAATTGATCGCCCAAATAGACGCGCTTGACCTGCTCATCGGCAAGGATGTCAGCCGGTGCACCCTCGGCAATCATCTTGCCATGGCTGACGATATAAGCCTTCTCACATACGTCCAGAGTCTCTCTGACGTTGTGGTCGGTAATCAAGACGCCAAGGCCTCTATCTTTCAGATGCTGAATGATCTTCTTGATGTCTATCACAGAAATCGGGTCAACCCCTGCAAAGGGTTCATCCAGCAGAATAAAACGCGGCTCGGCCGCCAGCGCACGGGCGATCTCGACCCGACGGCGCTCACCGCCGGAGAGGCTCTGACCCAGGTTGTCGCGAATGTGGGTGATGTTGAACTCTTCCAGCAGTTGCTGAACCTTGTCCTCACGCTCCTCGCGACTCAACCCCTTGCGGGTCTGCATCACTCCCATCAGGTTGTCGAACACCGACAGGCGACGGAAGATGGAGGCCTCCTGCGGCAGGTAACCGATGCCGTTACGCGCCCGCACATGCATGGGCTGCAGGCTGATGTCCTGATCGTCGATAGTGATGAGACCGGCATCGCGCTGCACCAGCCCCACGATCATGTAGAAGGAGGTGGTCTTGCCCGCCCCGTTGGGGCCGAGCAGGCCGACAATCTGGCCGGTGCCCACTTCAAGGCTGACGTCACTCACCACCATGCGGCGCTTGTAGCTCTTCTGCAGGCCCACTGCTTTTAACACTGCCATGGCTTATTTTCCCTGCTTCTTCTGGTCGGCGGGCTTGTCGAAATTCTCTACCTGATCAGGCAGGAATACGGTTTTGACCCGCTGGCTCGGGCTCTTGCTCTCGGCGATCATCTTCTGTTTGACGATGTCGTAGCGGATCAGATCGCCATTGACCTGGCTATCTTCCTGCTTGAGCTGACCGTTGCCGGTGATGGTCACCAGCCGGTTCTTCAGCTCGTAGCGGATAGTGTTGCCGTGGGCATTGACCGGCTTGCCGTTATCCAGGATCTGGAAGAAGGTGGCGGGCTTGCCGTAGGCAGTCATCACCTCGGCCCCTTTCTCGCCGGAACGGGTCACTACCACCTTGTCAGCCTTGATCCGGATGGTGCCCTGATTGATGGTGACATCCTCTTCGAAGGTGATGCGGTTGTCCTGCATCTCGGCCACCTGTTTGACGGCATCGACGTAGACCTTCTCGGCAAAGTCGGACTCTTTGGCGGTCACCGCACCACACAACAACAGGGCTGCGAGGGCCAGATTAGCGTTTTTCATTGAAATAGATGGCATGGCCTTGATCCAGTAACTCAAAATATTTGCGGTCCAGATGGCCCTTGAGGCCAACCCCTTGGGTCTGGAAATCCCGACCCAGAATGTTCACTTCCCGGTTGCTGCGCACATCCTGTGTCACCAGATCCAGCTCCAGATAGGGGGTATCCAGTGTGGAGATGAAAGAGGTGGGCAACAGACCATCCAGATGCACCTTGTCCCGCAGGATGATGTTGTCGCCAGTGTTGAGCACGCCGGTTTCGGCGGTCACCTTCCACTCGGCGGCACCCTGATCGTCATACATGTAGACCACCGGCTTGTCGAAGGTGGCCTGCTCGAGGATTTGATAATACTCGGCGTAGGTCGACTCCAGCCGCTCGGTGCGCTTGCCGTTGATATCAAAACGGGTGGTCACCAGATCTTTGGCGACAAAATCCGGCTGATAGTTTTCGATTTTGACGGCGCTCTCCGGCACCAGCTCAACCTTGCCCAACTGCCAAGCAACCAGCGCGACCAGAAACAGCAGGGCAAACAACAGGGTTTGTCTGCTCATACCGAGGCCTCAGGCTGATAATCGTCGTGGCCCTGCGCCTGCAAAATGAGGTCACACACCTCACGCACCGCGCCCATGCCACCGCCAAACCGGGTCACCATATCGGCACGACTCAGCACCAGCGGATGGGCATCGGCCACGGCAATGCCGAGCCCACAGACCTGCATCACCGGCAGATCGATGGTGTCATCGCCCATATAGGCAGCCTGTTCCGGGGTCAGCCCCAGCTTGGCCAGCAACGCTTCGAAGTGAGGCAGCTTTTTATCAGCCCCCTGCACCACATGAGCCACCCCCAGGCTTTTCATCCGATCGCTGACGATACGGGAGTTGCGCCCGGTGATGATGGCGATCTCGATCCCGGCATTGAGCAGCGCTCGCATGCCGGCACCATCGCGGGTGCAGAAGGTTTTCAGCTCTTCGCCGTTGTTTCCCATGTAGATGAGGCCGTTGGAGAGCACCCCGTCCACATCGCACACCAGCAGGCGGATTTGCGCCGCCTTGTCGAACTGGCTGCGCGTCACCGGACCATAGAGGGTCGGTACGTTTTGCATCAAATTACTCCGGCTTTCAGCAGGTCGTGCATGTTGAAGGCGCCGAGCGGGCGTTTCTCTTCATCCACGACCAGTAATCCGTTGATTTTTCTCGTTTCCATCAGCTTGACGGCTTCCGCAGCCATCATCTCTGGGCCTACGGTAACACAGTTGGCCGTCATCACACGGCTGATGGGGGTGTGATGGATATCGATCTGCTGGTCAAGAATGCGGCGCAGGTCGCCATCGGTAAAGAGTCCGGCCAGCAGGCCATTGCCATCGACCACTGCCGTCATACCGAGCCCCTTGCGGCTCACTTCCAGCAGCGCCTGGCTGATGGTGGCATCGATCCCCACCTGGGGCAACAGCTCACCGCTGTGCATCAGGTCGCCAACCCGCAGCAACAGACGCTTGCCGAGCGACCCGCCCGGGTGAGAGAGGGCGAAGTCATCGGCGGTAAAACCGCGCGCTTCCAGCAGGGCGACCGCCAGGGCATCGCCCATAACCAAGGTTGCCGTGGTGCTGGAAGTGGGTGCCAGACCCAGCGGGCAGGCCTCTTTCTCGACCTTGATGCACAGATGCACGTTGGCCTCTTTGGCCATGGTGGAGGCCGGATTGCCGGTCATGCAGATGAGCGGAATGCCGCGGCGCTTTAGTACCGGCAGCAGAGCCAGGATTTCGTCGCTCTCACCGGAGTTGGAGATGGCGATGATAAGGTCGCCACTGGAGATCATCCCCAGATCGCCGTGACTCGCTTCCCCCGGGTGAAGGAAGAAGGCCGGGGTGCCGGTGCTGGCGAGGGTGGCGGCGATCTTGCTGCCGATATGGCCCGATTTGCCCATGCCGGTGACCACTATCTTGCCACCGCAGCGCAGCACCATTTCGCACGCCTTGTCGAAGGCGTCGTTCAGATACTGATAGAGTCCATCAATGGCTTGCTTTTCTGTGTCCAGCACCGCGCGGGCACTGCGACGAAAATCGAACAGTTCAGACACTTTCTCAGGCTTTACAGACATAAAGACACAGCTCCGGGCCGAAATTAGCTGCGGGATTATAAAAAAGTCTGCCCGGATAAGCGAATCGGATGGCAAGTCCCGCTCTCGATGACGCACTTTGTTACAGAAAACTGTCGTGCAAATGGGCTTGCAGCCTGTTCAATAGTTGTTCCTTGCTGTTGCTTAGACCTAGACTACCCCATAAAATTCGCACCTCATTTACACCGGATGGACAATTGTTTGAACAATGACCTGATCACCATCTCCGATCTGACCTTCAGTCACGGAGATCGGCTGTTGTATGACGGGATCAACCTGACCATTCCTCGTGGCAAGGTGACCGCCGTCATGGGCCCGAGCGGCATCGGTAAAACCACCCTGCTGCGGCTGATCGGTGGCCAGCTCAAGCCGGAGTCCGGTCACATTCTGTTTGACGGGGAAGATATCCCCACCCTCTCCCGTTCGCGCCTCTATGAAGTGCGCAAACGGATGAGCATGCTGTTCCAGAGCGGCGCCCTGTTTACCGGCATGACGGTCTACGACAACGTGGCCTTCCCGCTACGGGAGCACTCCGGCCTGCCGGAGGAGCTGATCCACACCATCGTCATGATGAAGCTGCAGGCGGTGGGCTTGCGCGGCGCGGCGAAACTGATGCCCTCCGAGCTCTCCGGCGGCATGGCGCGCCGGGCGGCGCTGGCACGGGCCATCGCCCTTGACCCCGACCTCATCATGTATGACGAGCCGTTTGTCGGGCAGGATCCCATCACCATGGCGGTGCTGGTCAAGCTGATCAAGGAGCTGAATGATGCCCTCGGTATCACCTCAGTCATCGTCACCCACGATGTGAAAGAGGTGCTGAGCATCGCCGATTACGCCTACATCATTGCCAATCGCAAGGTGGTGGCGCACGGCACGCCGGACCAGCTGCGCGAGGAGCACAATCCCGAAGTCGAGCAGTTCCTCAAAGGATTGCCCGATGGTCCTGTTCCGTTTCATTTTCCGGCAGGCGATCTGCTACAGGATCTCTGATGTTGATAAGTCAAATAAGCAAGCTGGGGCGGGTCGGAGTGCGGTTTATCAGCTCCGTCGGTCGCGCCACCATCATGTTGTTCCATGCGCTGGCGGGCAAACCCGAGCCGCGCAAGCACTTCCCGCTGCTTGTCCAGCAGTTGTATGTGGTGGGCGTACAGTCGGTGGCCATCATTCTGGTCTCCGGCCTGTTCATCGGCATGGTGCTCTCGCTGCAGGGTTACAACGTATTGAAGGATTTCGGCGCCGAGCAGAGTCTGGGGCCGCTGGTCTCCCTCTCCCTGCTGCGGGAGCTGGGCCCTGTGGTCACGGCGCTGCTGTTTGCCGGCCGTGCCGGTTCGGCCCTGACCGCTGAAATCGGCCTGATGAAGGCCACCGAGCAACTTTCAAGCCTCGAGATGATGGCGGTCGACCCGCTGCGCCGGGTGGTTGCCCCCCGCTTCTGGGCTGGCGTCATCAGTATGCCGCTGCTGGCCTTTATGTTCAGCCTGATCGGCATCTTCGGCGGCAAGCTGGTAGGTGTGGACTGGCTCGGCGTGGACGAAGGGGGCTTCTGGTCTGCCATGCAGGCCTCCGTCGACTGGCATGAAGACATCATGCAGGGCGCCATCAAGAGCCTGATTTTCGCCCTGGTGGTCACCTGGATTGCGCTCTTTAACGGCTATGATGCCAAGCCGACCTCGGCCGGGATCAGTCAGGCCACGACCCGAACTGTGGTCCACTCATCCCTCGCCGTGCTCGGCCTGGATTTTATACTCACTGCAGTCATGTTTGGATAAGGTAAAGATGAAGTTCAGCAAAGTAGAATTCCTGGTCGGCACCTTCATGCTGGCTGGCATCGGTGCCATTCTGGCACTGGCCCTGCAAGTGGCCGGTTTGAGCTTCAAACCGGAAGGAGAAACCTATACCCTGCGCGCGCATTTCGATAATATCGGCGGCCTGAAAGTCCGTTCGCCGGTCAAGGTCGGCGGCGTGGTGGTCGGTCGGGTCAGCGACATCGTACTGGACCCGAAAACCCAGGTGCCCGAAGTAACCCTGATGATGCAAAAGAGCGCTGGCGAGTTTGCCGATACCAGCTCCCTCTCCATCCTCACCTCCGGTCTGCTCGGCGAGCAGTACATCGGTCTGGCCCCCGGCTTCAGCGATGAGGAGATGGGCACCGAGATGCTCAAGGATGGCGACCTGATTGAAGACACCAAATCCGCCATCGTGCTGGAAGATCTGATTGGCAAGTTCCTCTACAGCCAATCCTCCGACAGCAAATCAGACAGCAAGAAGGAGTAACCATGTTCAAGAAGATCGCCCTGCTGCTGGGTCTGATGACCAGCATGCTCTTTTCCCTGTCTGCCCAGGCCGCAGTCGATGCCACCGACCCCAACGCGCTGGTGGATCAGGCTGCCAAGCAGACCTTTGCCCGCCTGAAAGCCGATCAGGCCCAGGTGAAAAGCAATCCGGATCACCTGCGGGTGATCATCCGCGAAGAGCTGCTGCCCTATGTGGACAACCGCTTCGCCGCCTACAAGGTGCTTGGCAACCAGATTAAAGAGACCACCGAAGCGCAGCGCAATGCCTTCGTCGAGGTGTTCACCGAGTACATGGTGAGCTCCTACGCAGATGCGCTGGCCCATTTTGACAAGCAGACCGTCAAGGTCGAGCCGGGCAAAGCTCCCAGCGGCAATATCACCGCCGTCAACGTCAGCGTGAAAGAGACCGGCAAGCCGGACATCTTCCTTGAGTTCAAGCTGCGCAAGAACAACAAGACCGGCGAGTGGAAAGCCTTCGACATGGTGGCAGAGGGGATCAGCCTGCTCTCCGCCAAGCAGAGCGAGCTGGGCGGCCTCATTCGCCAGAACGGCATTGATGCGGTGATCGCCCAGTTGCGCGAGCACAACGCCAAGCCGCTGGTACTCAAACCATGACTCTCAGCGGTGAGCTGCAGGCGCCACAGGTCAATGACCTGTGGCAACGCCGCGCCGAATGGTGGCAGGACGACCAGCTCGAGCTCGGCGGCGTCACCACCCTCGACTCTGCCGGACTGGCCCTGCTGGTCAAATGGGCCAAAGCCGTATTAGCGCGAGGCGCCACACCGCAACTGGTGGGCGCCTCCAGTGATTTCTATACCCTGGCCAACCTCTACGGGGTGGCCGGGCTGTTTCAGTCAACCCCGCTCACAACTGAGGACGCATAATGCAAGTCTCTGAAATTGAAGCGATACTCCTTGAGGCTCTGCCATTGTCCGAAGTCCATGTCAAAGGGGACGGTAGTCACTACCAAGTGATCGCCGTCGGTGACATGTTTGACGGCATGAGCCGGGTCAAGAAGCAGCAGGCCATCTATGCCCCGCTGATGGACAAGATCGCCAGCAACGCCATTCACGCCCTCTCCATCAAGGCGTTCACCGACGCTGAGTGGAAACGCGAACGTAAATTCCTATTGCCCTCCTGATTTGGTAACGAAGTAAAAATGGACAAATTCAAAATCGATGGTCGTTGTACTCTCAACGGCGAAGTGACCATCTCCGGCGCCAAAAACGCCGCGCTGCCGATCCTGTTCGCGACCCTGCTCTGTGATGAAGAGGTACACCTCTCCAACGTGCCGCGTCTGAAAGATGTGGGCACCACCATCAAGCTGCTGGAGATGCTGGGCGCGACCACCAAGGTCAACGGCAACGTCACCGTGCTGACCGGTGCGGTGAACAACCACGTCGCCCCCTACGAGCTGGTGAAGACCATGCGCGCCTCCATTCTGGCGCTGGGCCCGCTGGCTGCCCGTTTCGGTGCTGCCGACGTCTCCCTGCCCGGCGGCTGCGCCATCGGAGCCCGTCCGGTCAACCTGCACGTCCACGGCCTGGAGCTGATGGGTGCCAAGATCACCATCGAAGATGGTTACATCAAGGCCCGTGTCGATGGCCGCCTGAAAGGCGCCCACATCCTTATGGACATGGTCTCCGTGACCGGTACCGAAAACCTGATGATGGCCGCCACCCTGGCTGATGGCCGCACCGTGATTGAAAACGCCGCGCGCGAGCCGGAAGTGGTCGATCTGGCCAACTTCCTCAATACTCTGGGCGCCAAGATCCAGGGGGCGGGCACCGATACCCTGACCATCGACGGTGTCGAGCGTCTGCACGGCGGCAACTACAGCGTGCAGCCTGACCGCATCGAAACCGGTACCTTCCTGGTGGGCGCAGCGGTCACCGGCGGCAAGATCACCTGCCGCAAGACCGACCCGACCCTGCTGGAAGCGGTACTGGTCAAGCTGGAAGAGGCTGGCGCCCTGATTGAGAAGGGTGAAGACTGGATCACCCTCGACATGACCGGCCGCACCCTCAAGCCGGTCACCATCAAGACTGCCCCCTACCCGGCCTTCCCGACCGACATGCAGGCACAGTTCACCGTGCTGAACGCCGTTGCCAAAGGCACCGGCATGGTCACCGAGACCATCTTCGAGAACCGCTTCATGCACGTTCCCGAACTGGTACGGATGGGTGCAGACATCGAACTGCAGGGCAATGTGGCCATCTGCCGTGACACCGAGCAACTCAAGGGTGCCCAGGTGATGGCGACCGATCTGCGCGCCTCCGCCAGTCTGGTACTGGCCGGCTTCGTGGCCGAGGGCTCCACCATCGTCGACCGTATCTATCACATCGACCGTGGCTACGAAGACATCGAGCAGAAGCTGCAGGGTCTGGGTGGCCGCATCGAGCGCATCAAGGGCTGATAGCCCACTGATCGCTAGCCGGTAAAAAGGCCCCCTCGCGTTGGCGAGGGGGCCTTTTTCATGGTTTCGGTTCTGTTGAAACCGGGATCAGTGGCCCGCCAGCTTCATATTCTCTACCAGCACCGAGCCGGTCTTGAGACTGGAGCGCTCATCTTCGTCACGACCTACCGCCACGATATGGCTGAACATCTCGGCCAGATTGCCGGCGATGGTGATCTCCTCGACCGGATAGGCTATCTCGCCATTCTCGACCCAGAAGCCGGCGGCGCCGCGGGAGTAGTCACCATTGACGATATTGACCCCCTGCCCCATCAGCTCGGTCACCAGCAGACCGGTGCCCATCTCTTTCAGCATGCCTTGAAAATCCTGGCCGGTATTGGAGACCTGCCAGTTGTGGATGCCACCGGCGTGACCCGTAGTAGTCAGCCCGAGCTTGCGGGCAGAGTAGGAGGTAAGCAGCCAGCTCATCAGCTCGCCGTTACGGATGATATCCATGTCGCGGGTCCGCACCCCTTCCCCATCGAACGGGGTACTGGCAAGCCCGCCCAGCAGGTGGGGGAACTCCTGAATGGTGAGCCACTCGGGCAGTATCTGCTTGCCCAATTTGTCGAGCAGGAAGCTCGACTTGCGATAGAGGTTGCCACCGCTGATGGCCATCACCAGATGGCCCCACAGGCCGGAGGCGGTATCGGGGTGGAACAGCACAGGCGCATGACGGGTAGAGATCTTGCGGGCGCCGAGGCGGGAGACGGTACGCTCAACGGCTTCGTCGGCAATGCGCTGCGGACTCCAGAGCCCGTCGAGGGTACGGCTGGAGGAGTAGCCGTAATCACGCTGCATATCGCCATCCTGCTCGCCGATCAGCACGCAGCTCAGTGAGTTGCGCGACGCCGCGTAGCCTTTGACGAAGCCGTGACTGTTGCCATAGACCTTGATGCCAAGATGGCTGGAGAAACCGGCACCGTCGGAGTGCTTGATACGGGCATCGCGACCAAGCGCCAGCCGCTCGCACTCGATGGCCAGTTCGATGCCGCGCTGGGGATCCAGTTCGATTTGGTGGCACAGTTGCAGATCGGGGGCATCCCAGGCCAGCAGCTCGGCGTCCGCCAGACCGGCGCAATCATCGGCCGAGGTGTGGCGAGCAATCTCGATGGCCGCTTCAACGGCGGCACGAATGGCGGGTTTGCTCAGATCGGTGGTCGAGGAAGATCCCTTGCAACCATCGCGATAGACGGCGATGCCGAGGGCGCCATCTTTATTGAATTCAATGCTTTCCAGTTCACAACCCCGGGTGTTCACCGACAACCCGGTCTGCTTGCTGATGGAGACTTCGGCCAGCGAGGCGCCCAGTCCTTTGGCTATCTCCAGGGCTTCGGCAACCACGGCCTCGAGATGGGCTTGATCCTGGCGGATTTGGTCTTGCTGATCCATAACTCACATCTGTATGAAAGAAGGAAAGGGGGGTAAGCATATCAGACCCCTGCGCCCAGCGGGAGAAGCTGGTAACATATCCGCCAAACGTGAATGACAGGAATCAAGAGACCGATGAGTCAATATCAAGACGACAACGAGTTCGAAGACTGGGGCCCCAGCAAGAGCCAGCTCAAGCGCGATGCCGAAGCATTGCAGAAAATGGGGGAAGAGATCGTCTCCCTCAGCCACAGCGAGCTGGAAAAAATCCCGTTGGATGAAGAGCTTGCAGAAGCTGTCGAGCTGGGTCGCAAACTCAAGCCGAAGAAGGATGAGTCCTTCCGTCGCCATCTGCAGTTCATCGGCCGCCTGATGCGCAGCCGCGATATCGAGCCGATTGCCGAAGCGCTCTCCATCATCAAGAACCGTCACTCCACCGTGAATGCACGCCTGCATCGCCTGGAGCAGTGGCGCGAGCGCCTGATCACCGAAGGTGACAGCGCCCTCAACGAGCTGATGTCCCAGTTCCACGAGCTGGATCGCCAGAAACTGCGCCAGCTGATCCGCTCCGCCAACAAGGAGCGGGAGCTGAACAAGCCGCCGGTCGCCTACCGCGAGATGTACCAGTATCTGCGCGGCGAGATCGAAGACCTGCTGTGATCCCCGAAACACGCCTCCCCTCGGGGAGGCGTGTTTCTATTGATGCCTTTTTCTCTCCACATACCCCGCCATCCCTGCGCGTTTAATATATCCACCATCTTGCTACCCCAGCCATAACGGCTCATCTCAACAGCCCCGTTAAATCGCAGCGTCAGAGCAGTTCAAGACAAATCCGTTAACAACTTGGCATCATTTTGTTTGACATATTGAACGGCCTTGGCAGACTGAAGAGAGGATCCATGCCGTCGCTGCCCAGGCTGACCAACGATTCTGTCACCCGGCCCGACGCGGGATCCCATGACCATGCCTTGAGGCATGCCCTTGCCCTGACGGTTTGCAAGGGCCTGCCCAAGGCGCAGGATGAGACTTCAACGCCAAGGATAATCAAGGTGCCCTATGCCAAATCCCCAGCCTCCCGCCACCCGTAAACCTGTCGTGCTGATGACCATGGGCGCCCAGCCCCGCAACGGCCACGCCTATCAGGTGATGACCCACAAATACATCATGCCGCTGGTGGAGATAAGCGGCTGCGTCCCGCTGCTGGTGCCCACCTGCTGCGGCACCACCGATCTGGAGCAGTATCTGGATCTCGCCGATGGGGTCTATCTGAGTGGTGCAGGTTCCAACATCGATCCGGCCCTCTACGGCCAGGAGAACCTCACGCCGGAAAAACAGCAAGACAGGGATCGCGATTTGTTCGACCTGCCCCTCATCAAGGGGGCGCTCGCCCGTGGTTTGCCGATCCTCGGGATCTGCCGCGGCATGCAGGAGATCAACGTGGCGCTGGGGGGAGACATCCATCAGAAGGTCTATAACGAGCCGGGTTATGACGATCACCGGGAGGATGCCGACGATCCGGTCGACGAGCAGTATGGGCCGAGCCATCAGATCAAACTGCTGCCGGGCAGCTGGTTTGCCGAACTGATGGGGGAAGAACAGATTCCGGTCAACTCCCTGCATGGGCAGGGCATCAACCGGTTGGGGAAGGGTCTGGAGCCGTTGGCCCACGCCGAAGATGGACTGATCGAGGCACTTCATGCTCCCGCACTGTCACCCTTTTTGCTGGCAGTGCAGTGGCATCCGGAGTGGAAAGCCAATGAAAACCCCCACTCCATCAAGATCTTTCAAGCCTTTGGCGATGCCTGCCGCCAACGCAGTGCATTGATGGCAGCGAGTTAACCCCTCATCGATTCAGTCGCCAAACCCGCGCGCCTTGAGCTTGGGCAGCCCACCCCGCTCGGGGCGCAAGGTGCGGCAGATATCCATCCCCTTGAGCCCGCGCTGGATATGGTCAGGCGAATGGCCAAACACCATACCGTTGCTGCGGTAGAGGTTGTTGTCATCCAGCTCGAACTTCTCGCCACCGATCAGCAACTGCTCGCGGCCATTGACCGTGTCACCCCGCTTGATGGGCACCTTCATATCACTCAGCACCTCGCCGGTGGCACACCCCTCGCGCCAGCGTGCCTCGCTGGAGAAGGGGGTAATGGCTATTTCACGCCAGGAGCCATCCCGGAATTCGACCCGATACTTCTCGGCCAGCAGGTCGCAGCCAGCCAATGGCAACAGGGCCATCAAACAGATGATTTTCTTTGAAAATTTCACTCAATCGCACTCCTTTGCCCGGTTCTGCACAGGATAAATAAATTGCCGCCCCAACGCACCATTTCCCCGCGTCGCAGCAGCTATGCTGGAAATAAAACCACAATAAGGTGCTGCTATGGCTGGCGAAAACCTCACCGCGCTACCGACGCTGATCTGGATTGGCGAACACCCGTTCTGGACCTTGCTCACCCTATCCCTGATGCTGGTCCACTTCTGGCGCCGTCCGGGACAGCGACGGGAGCTGCTCTCCGAGCTCAGTTTCGTGATGATTAGCGCGGTGGTGATCCTGCTGATCCAGCTGGAAGGGGGCTGGTTCAAACTGCCGCTGCCCCATCAATTGCTGATCGAGATCTCCACCCTGCTGGCTGGCCTGATACTGGTCAAGATATGGGGGATCCTGCTGTTCGAGTTTCTGCTCCCCCTCTGCCATGTGCGGATCCCGCGGATCATCGCCGATATCGTCATCACCATCGGCTATATCGGCTGGGGTCTGTTTCGCCTCTACGCCTCCGGCATGGCGCTCGGGGAGATAGTCACCACCTCGGCGGTCATCACCGCGGTCATCGCCTTCGCCATGCAGGACACCCTTGGCAACCTGCTGGCCGGGGTCTCCATTCAGCTCGACAACTCCATCGCCATCGGTGACTGGCTGCAAGTCGACACCACCCAGGGCCGGGTGGTGGAGATCAACTGGCGTGCCACCACCATCGAGACCCGCAACTGGGAGACTGTCGTCATCCCCAACAGCCACCTGCTCAAACAGCGCTTCACCGTGCTCGGGCGCCGCCGTGGCGAACCCTTGCAGTGGCGGCGCTGGGTCTGGTTCGATCTGACCCTGGATACCCTGCCGACCCAGATCATCGCGCTGATCGAGAAATCCCTGCGGGAGACCAAGCTCCCCTGTGTCGCCAAGCATCCGCAACCGGACTGCCTGCTGATGAACGTCGAAGGAGGGATTGCCCGCTATGCAGTGCGCTACTGGCTCACTGACCTGGCTCGCGACGATCCGACCGACTCCATGGTGCGCAGCCTGATCGATGCCGCCCTGCGCCGCAACGATCGCCGCCTCACCCCGCCGATCTTCAACGTCTTTATGGCCAAGGAGAAGCAGCATCTGGATGCCCGCCACAAGCGCCACACCGCCGAACGAACCGATACCCTGCGCAAGCTGCCGCTGTTTGCCATGTTGCAGGAGAACGAGCTGCTCCAGCTGGCCGATCAGGTGAAGTTCGCCCCCTTCGTCAGCGGCGACATCATGCTGGAGCAAGGGGATGTCTCCAGCTGGCTGTTCGTGCTGGTCAAAGGGGAGGCCGAGATGGTGGTCAATGTCGAGGGACGAGAGCTGAAGCTTGGTACGCTCAACGCAGGAGACTTCTTTGGCGAACTGAGCCTGCTCACCGGCGAGCCCAGCTCCTTCACGGTGCGGGCGGTGGCCACCGTCGAAACCTATCGCATCAATCAGGCAATGTTTCAGGAGTTGGTGATGCAGCGCGAGGCGCTGGTCGAGCCCCTCTACCGGGTGCTGAGCGACCGCCAGCAGGAGCAGCGGGCCCTGCTGGAGCGGGAGGCGGAAGCCATGAAGCAACCACCACAGCAGCTTGATCTGCTTGATAAACTGATGAAGCTGTTCGGCGGAAGATGACGTAGCATGGCATCGTATTGAGGACGTGAAGAGAGAACCGCAGCCATGTTACTGACTACCCTGGCCCTTGCCGCCAGCCTGCAATTTGATTGTCCCGCCACCATAGAGACTCGCCAACAGCTGCTGACCCCGCAGCAGGGCTGGCAGGCGTTCACCCGCCATGACGATGGCAAACCGGACGAAACCCTCAGTCACCGGCTCGATAATCTGGCCCTGTTCGACGGAGATCCTGCCGAACTGGCACAACTCAAACCGGATAATGGCGACAGCGACGAGATCCACTACTGGAGCCAGCTCGATAGCAGCCTGCGCCCCCTCTATCTGGTCTGCCGCTATCAGAACAGCGCCATCACCCTGCAGCAGGCGCTGCCCGTCGGCATCAGCTACTGCCGCGTCAACCAGCGCGATCGCTACACCCTGCTCGGGCTGGTTTGTCGCAAATAGCGGGCGTAATCCCTTGCCATATATCGCTATTCGCTGACAGCCATTACCGCCTAAGCCGGGCCACCCGCCAGCGCCATCAGAGCAGCAGCTCGGCCAACTCCTCCAGTGCCGTCAGCTCAACGTCCGGCAACAGTTGCAGCTGTTGCCACGGTTGTTGCCGCTCGTTGAGCCAGGCAGCGCGAAAGCCGTGCAAGCGGGCACCCAGTACATCGGTCTCGGGATGATCCCCCACATGGAGGATCCGCTCTGCTGGCAGCTTGAGGGTGCTGCGGGTCTGCTCAAACATATCCGGTGCCGGTTTCATTCTGGCGCCCGCCCCCGCCTTGCAGACCAGCGTGAAGTAGCGATCCAGCCCTGCCTGAACCAGATCCAGATTGCCGTTGGTGATGACCACCAGCGGATAGCGTTCGGCCAATCTGGCCAGCAGATGATGGGTTGACTCGCTCACCTCGATCTTCGAGCGCTCTGCCAGAAACGCAGCAAACACCTGCTCCGCCTCACGACTGGCCTGCTGGTCAGCCATGCCCCCCGCCACCATAGCGGCGCGGATGGTCTGCTGGCGCGCCAGACTGACATCGTGGCGCAGCTCGGGCCTGGCCAGCAACACGGTGCGTTTTAACTCCAGCCAGCGCGGCTTGTCGAGCATGGCGGTGGCCAGATATTCGCTGCGCAGATGGCTCAGCATCCACTGCTCGGCGCGCACGATGGCGGGGCCGTTGTCATAGAGGGTGTCATCGAGGTCAAACGAGATGGCAGCAACCGGCTGCCAGCGGCGATAGAAGTGCATGGACTCTCCTCTGCAACGGGGCTCAGGGCCCGTTATTCATCGTCCTGTGCATCCGGGTCACGCTTGGCCCTTGGGTGAGCGCTGTCGTAGACCTTGGCCAGATGCTGGAAGTCGAGGTGGGTATAGATCTGGGTGGTGGAGAGGTCGGCATGTCCCAGCAGCTCCTGAACCGCCCGGAGATCGCCGGAAGACTCCAGCATATGGGTGGCGAAGCTGTGGCGCAGCTTGTGGGGATGGACGTGGGCGTTGAGCGCCTGCTTGTTGCCCCAGCCATCGAGGCGGGCCTGCACCGAGCGGGCCGACAGCCGCTGCTTGCGGCTGGAGACAAACAGCGCCTCGCTCTCATCCCCGGCCAGCAGCGGGCGCACCTTGAGCCACTTCTGCAGCCACTCGACCGCCATCCGGCCGATGGGCAGCACCCGCTCCCGCGAGCCCTTGCCGGTCACCTTGAGCTGGCGGTCGTCGAGCTTCAGATCCACCAGATTGATCCCCACCAGCTCGGCCAGACGCAGCCCTGAAGAGTACATCAGCTCCATGATGGCGCGATCCCGCACCGCCAGCGGATCCTGCTCGTCGGTGATGTTGAGCAGCTGGTGCATCTCGTCCACATCGAGGTTTTTCGGCAGCGGCCGCCCCTGTTTGGGGGTGACGATGCCACGGGCCGGATTGGCGGTCAGCCGCCCCTGCCGCACCTGCCAGTCGCAAAAGCTGCGCAGGGCAGAGACCTTGGTGGAAAGGGAACGAGGAGCAAGGCCCCCCTTGTGCATCCGGGTCACCAGAGTGCGCACCTGACTCGCCTCGAGCCGACCCCAATCAGTGAGCCCGAGGGCCACCAACTCGGCAGTCATCGCCTCCAGATGGGCTTGATAGTTATTGCGGGTATGAGGGCTGAGCTGACGCTCGACCCTCAGGTATTCGATAAAGGCCGCCAGCTCGTCCGCCAGTGCCGCGGGCAGTGGCGGTGCGACGACGGGTGCCTTGGCCGGTGTTCTAGCCATGAATCAACTCGGGCAGACGCAGTTGCAGCAGGCGCCCCAGTTGGCCCAGCAGCAGGGTGTCGTTGTGGGGAGTAAAGTGGCCGGGATCCGAGCTGGCGAAGGCCAGCACACCGAGATCGCCGAGCCGCATCAGGGCCACCGAGTTGACCAGCACATCGTGGCCAAACAGCGCCTGCTTCTCGCTCTGGCTCAGGCGGCCAAAGTAGTAATCCTGCCCCGGCAGACGCTGACCCAGCAGGGATTCCAGCTGCTTGCCCTGTGCCAAAAAACGCTGCTCGGGCCCGCTCAGAGCAAACTTCTTGGGGTTGAGCCAGAGTCGCAGCCCGGTCAGGCGCAGCCGCTGGACAAAGGCCTTGCCCATCACGGCACTCACCTCGAACAGGGTCTGGCAGCCGTACAGCTCGCCGTAGAGATCGGCATAGACCCGGAAGATCCGCTCGTTCTCGCTGGCGATCCCCATCAATTCGGTGATCTCCTGCTCCAGCTGTTCGATCCGCTCGCGCTGACGCTCCAGCTGGCGCTCGACCAGCGAGACCGACCCTTTGCGTTCATGGGGAATGCGGATCCGGTCCAGCACGGCGGCATGGCGTTGGAAAAACTCGGGATAACGGGCCAGGTACTCCAGCACAGTGGCTTCATCCACCGATTGCTCCTGCCGTTTGAGTTCGCTCATAAATTGGTTGATCCATCAGAGAAATGGGGCTCGCTGCCCCGACATCATGGGCAAAGGGGGCCAACGCCCCCCGTACCTGAACCTTTATCGGCTAAACCTCTATCTGGCCGTCAAACACATGCTCGGCGGGGCCTGTCATATAGACCGGCTGGCCCGGCCCCTTCCAGGCGATGGTCAGCTTGCCGCCCGGCAGACTGACGGTGACCCGCTCCTTGAGCTTGCCCTGACTGATGCCAATTACTGCCGCCGCACAGGCACCGGTGCCGCAGGCCAGGGTCTCGCCACAGCCCCGCTCGAATACACGCAGCTTGATCTCGGTGGCATTAACCATCTCCATGAAACCGACGTTGACCCGCTCGGGAAAACGCTCGTGGCGCTCCATGATGGCACCCAGCGTCTCGACCGGCGCATCGGCGACCGAAGGCACCTCAATGACGCAGTGGGGATTGCCCATGGAGACCACGCCACACATCACGGTATGCTCCTGGGCCCGCAGCAGATAGGTTTTCTCTGCCTTCTGGGCCCGGAACGGGATCTTGCCCGGCTCAAACTGGGGAACCCCCATGTTGACCGTGACCTGATTCTCCCCCTCCAGCTGCAACACGATGCGACCCCGGGCGGTACTGACCGCGATGCGATCCCGGTTTATCAGCCCCTTGAGACGCACGAAACGGGCAAAACAGCGGGCACCGTTGCCGCACTGCTCCACCTCGCTGCCATCGGCATTGAAAATGCGATAGTGAAAGTCGAGTTCAGGGTCATAGGGCGGTTCGACCAGCAGCAGCTGGTCAAAGCCGATCCCGAAGTGGCGATCTGCCAGCTTCTTGATGACGTCATTGCTGAAAAATACCTTCTGGGTGACGCCATCCACCACCATGAAGTCGTTGCCCAAGCCATGCATCTTGGAAAAATCTATCAACATCGTGCATTCCTGTGCTGTTAGGGCTGTAAATACTCACCATCAACCACTATGAAGTCATTGGCCACAGCCCCATGCATCCTGGAACAATCTGTCCACATCGTGCATTCCTGTGCTGTCAGGGCTGTAAAAACTCACCGTCAACCTTTATGAAATCATTGTCCCAGCCTGCGCCATCAGGGCAGCAGGTGCTCACCGCGCCAGAGATCGGCCAACTGCTCACGCTCGCGGATCAGGTGTGCTTCGGCACCATCCACCAGCACTTCGGCTGCGCGCGGACGGGTGTTGTAGTTGGATGACATGGTAAAGCCGTAGGCTCCGGCCGAACGCACTGCCAGCAGGGAGCCCTCGGCGATGGCCAGGGTGCGCTCCTTGCCGAGGAAGTCGCCGGTCTCGCACACCGGGCCCACCACGTCATAGAGCGCGGGAGCATGACCGGCACGGCTATCCACCTCGATGATGTTCATCCAGGCGCCATAGAGAGAGGGGCGCAGCATGTCGTTCATGCCGGCATCGATCAGCGCGAAGTTGCGGGTCTCGCCCGGCTTCAGATACTCAACCCGGGTCAACAATACGCCGGCATTGGCGACGATGGCGCGGCCCGGTTCGAACAGCAGGGTCAGATCCCGCCCCGCCAGCTTCTGCTTCAGCGCTTCGGCATACTCGGTCGGGTGCGGTGGCTGCTCGGAACCGTAGTTGACCCCAAGGCCACCGCCCACGTCCAGATGGTGGATATGAATGCCTTCCGCCGCCAGACCGTCGATAAGCCGCAGCAGCTTGTCAGCCGCTTCCATAAAGGGATTCAATTCAGTGAGTTGCGAGCCGATATGGCAATCCACCCCGACAATCTCGATATGTTCCATCGCGGCCGCCTTGCGATAGATGGCGGGCGCCAGCTCGATGGGAATGCCGAACTTGTTCTGCTTGAGACCAGTGGAGATATAGGGGTGAGTACCGGCATCGATATCCGGATTGACCCGCACCGAGATGCGAGCCTTCTTGCCCATGCTGCCCGCCACCCGATTGAGGCGCTCCAGCTCGGCTTCCGACTCCAGATTGAAGCAGAGGATCTCTTTATCCAGCGCAAGGCGCATCTCCGCTTCGCTCTTGGCTACCCCGGAGAAGACCACCTTGCCCGGATCACCACCCGCCGCCAGCACCCGCGACAGCTCGCCACCGGAGACGATGTCAAACCCCGAGCCCAGACGGGCCAGCAGGTTGAGCAGCGCCAGATTGGAGTTGGCCTTCACCGCATAGCAGATCAGATGGGGAATATCGCCAGCAGCCTTGTCGAAGGCGTGCCAGTGACGCTCGAGGGTCGCACGGGAGTAGACGTAAAGCGGGGTACCGTACTGCTCGGCAAGCTGTTGCAGCGAGGTTTGCTCGGCCTGAAGCTGGCCGGCGGCGTCGTAGTTAAAGTGATCCAAGGGGGCGGTTCCTTCCTAGAATGGGTGCGGCATTAGTGCGGCGCGGCCTCGGTGGCAGCCTCAGTGGTCGCAGGCGGTACTGCTTGCGGTGTACTCTGGCTCTGTGGCTGCTCGGGGGGCGGCATATAGAGCGGCCCCTTCAGACCGCACGCGGCCAACCCGAGGGACAGAAGAGTGGCAAGCAGACACTTGGTGAACTGAGTGATCATAATGGTTCGCTGCGAAAAAATTTTTGGCCCTCTATAATCGCACTCACATTGTTAAAAGCAACAGGATAAACCGATGAAGGATCACGAGTATCACGCCCTGACCGACGCCTTTTTCCAATATGTGGAAGACACGCTCGACGAGGGGTATCCGGATATCGACTGCGAACGCAACGGCGGCGTATTGACCCTCTCTTTCGAGAACAAGACCAAGGTCATCATCAACAAGCAGGAGCCACTGCACCAGATTTGGGTCGCCACCCGCGAGAACGGCTTCCACTTCGAACTGCAGGGTGACACCTGGATCGACAACCGCTTCGGCCACGAGCTCAAGGCGCTGCTGAGCCAATCCTGCACCGCCCAGGCGGACGAAGAGGTGGTGTTCCCATGATCGACCTGCACCCGCAGGGCGCCCGTCATGCGGTGATCTGGCTACACGGGCTGGGTGATTCCGGCGCCGGTCTCGCCCCGCTGGTGGATGCGCTGGATCTGCCCGCCGAGCTACCGGTGCGTCACCTGCTGCCGGATGCCCCCGAGCGCCCCATCACCATCAACATGGGCTACAAGATGCGCGGCTGGTACGACATCAGGAGCTTCGAGGATCCCGCCGAGCGGGCAGTGGAGTCCCATGTCCGTGAATCAGCCGACCAGATTACCGCATTGCTCGATGAGCTGGTGGCCGACGGGTTTGCCCCCGAACGCATCGTGCTTGCGGGCTTCTCTCAGGGCGGGGTGATTGCCTCCTTCACCGCGCTGCGCTATCAAACAACGCTGGCGGGCCTGCTCTGCATGTCCACCTATCTGGCCGCCCCCGACAAGCTGCTCGGCGAGATGAGCGAGGCTGCTCGCGCCCTGCCCATCTGCTACATGCACGGCATCTACGACGATGTGGTGAGCCTGTCGCTCGGTTGGGATGCCAAGAACCGGCTTGAAGCTGCCGGGCTCGCCCCCGAGTGGCACGAGTACCCGATGCGTCACGAGATCTGCCGTCCGCAGCTGGGCGACATTCGCAGTTGGCTGCTGGCCCGCCTCGGCGCCTGAGCTACCCCGATAAAGCAAACGGCCTGCATCTGCAGGCCGTTTTTTATGGCGATTCCAACTGGCGGGTCAGCCCACTTCCCGAGTGGGCGGCACCTGTTCGCGCAGAGTGCCCTGACTGCGATAGGGGATCACATCCAGCTCGCCATTCACTTGTACTATCTCGTAGTACTGCGGCAGGTTGAAGTTGATGAACTGCCCATCATCGCTGAACCGCTCATGATTGGAGGTGTAGAAGCGGTTGACCCCCGCCACCAGCTCATCCTTGTTGCCGGCAAAGTGCTGGTAGATCTCCACCCGGTTCGCCTCATCGAGGATATAGATGTTGGTGCCCGCATCCCGGGTATCGAAGAAGAACTGCACCAAGCCTTCGCTGGCGTAGGCATCGACGATGCTCGGCAGATGCTGGCTGTGGGTCTTGTCGAGCCGCAGCGGCAGGTGATCCAGCTTGTTGTGGGAGATGTGACGGTAAAAATCGATGGCGTTTTCCAGCTTCTTCACCGAGACCCCGCGCCGCTCGAAGAAGATGCCGTACTTCTCCCGGCCAAGGGCCATGGTCTTGACCAGCTGCTGTTTGTCGCGGGCGAGGCGCAGGTCGATACACTCCGCCACCAGGGTCTGGAAACGGGAGCGCACCAGAGAGCGGAAGTGCTGGCTGTAGCAGAACACCTCGATCATCTCGGGGGCGGCGGCATCCTGATGCATCTTGCCGAGGATGGTGGTGAGGGCATCGACCACGGCTTCATCCCCCTGGAAGTGCAGGGTGCGGATCTCGCTCCAGGAGTTGCGGTAGACCAGATCCACCGAGCCCACCAGACACTCCTGATTGCGGCCGAACGAAAAAACATCCACGGTATTGGCGTCAAATTCGATCACCTGACCGACCCAATGGCTGGTCGGGTCCATCTCCAGATTGAGGAAGATGGAGAGCTGGCGAATTTCGCACGGCCGACTGAGGGCCAGGTTGGTGGCCAGCGGGTACTTCTCGGGGAAGCAACCGGAGAGATCGCGACAGAACTGGTGCAGATTGTCGATGTGCAGATCCGACCCCTGATTGAACAGATGCACCCGCGACTGGGGCGTCAGCAGATCGTTGAAATAGGCCCAGGAGACCAGCTTGCTGATGTAACCGTTGAACTCGAGCGGTGCACGGCCAATGATGTCCACCGGCTCCAGCGAATGTTTGTAGAGATACCAGCCGGCGCGGTTGAGGCGACCGTGTGGCACCTGCACGAAGCTGAGATCCGGCTCGCTCAGATCCGGCGCTATCTTGAGGTTAACCCGCTGCACCTTGCCCGGCAGGCTCTCGAAAGCGGCATAGAGCTTGCGCGACAGAATGCCGATATCTTCCGGGTTGATCGACTCGCTGATGTTGTTGCGGCGGGCGAACTGGATCAGATTGCGGTAGCTCTGCATCAGGGCTTCCAGCAGCTCGGCGTGAGCGATCTTCACCTCTTCGATCTTCCACTCATGGCGATGATCGAGTTGATAGAGTTTGTCCTGACTCCAGCCCCAGTAGGAGACCAGCTGGCTCATCTGCTCGCGGCGCCACTCGGGGGAGTGATCATCCTTGGGATTGCTGAGACCGTCACACACCTTGAGGTAGAAGCAGCGGCGCACCAGATCGAGCCGCGCCATATCGCCGATGGACTTGAGGTAGTTGGTCACCTTGTCCAGCATCAGACAGTAGTTGTCGAGCCGGTAGTGCATCCCCTCGTTGTGCTGGAACCAGTCGCGACCAATCATCGACAGCAGGCGGGTATTGGGATACTCGTGGGAGTAGGCTTCCATCAGCACCGACTTGAGCACCGCCTTGTAGGGGGAGTCGATCCCCTTGTAGAGCTGCCACAGAGCTGAACCGAAATACTCTTCGGCCGGAATACGGTCGAAACTGCCCAGATCGAGCCAGTCATCCTGCTTGAGCGTGCCGCTCTCGAACAGCTCGTTCACATACTCATCGTAGTGATCATCACATTCGGTGGGCACCAGATACCAGACCAAGCGTTTACCCGCGATATGCATGGCACTGCGGTAGAACTCGTCGAGTAGCAGCAGGTGCTGGGCACTACCGCAGCTCTCCCCCTGCATCTGGGCATCGTTGGTCTGGCGGAACTTGTCTTCCGGGATCAGGAAGAAGTTGAGATCGACCCCGCGCTGTTCGGCCCACTTGGAGAGTTGCTGGCACTTCAGCTCCAGCAGATCGAGCCGCTCCTGCGACAAACCGGCCACGTGGCAGACCCAGATATCGAGATCGGAGTGACAGCATTGACCGATGGAGGAGGTGCTGCCCATGGAGTAGAGCCCCTGAATGGCTCGATCATGGGTTGCCAGACCGCTCTGGCAGTTGGCGTTGCGGCAGAGGTCATCGATAAAGGCTTGCTGTTCGGCAGTGGCGCTGAAGCTCCAGATACCATGAGGGACATCACCGGAGACATAACCGGGCAGCAGGGGATGATTGAAGTGCAGCATGACAGGCAGCAGTTGGAATACCTGCTGCCCATAGCGACTCATGAGGCCTAACGCCCGTTGCGTCTTGAGACGGGTAATATCGTCATAACGCGCAACCAGCGTATCGATGTGTTCCTGCAATGCCCTGCCTATCACCTAAGTGAAAATGACGCACCAAAAGGGGGATACGTCAAAAAAGTGTGATCATGTTAACAATGCAAACAGCGGTGGTAAACAAGCCTTCAGCTAAACGCCAGATTATTTCTGGTATGACCACATCAAGTATCAGGGGAAATCATTAAATTCCAATACATTCAATGAATTAATCAACACATCTTGCTTAATGAAAATCATTTTCAGCATGCATTTTTGAGCTTGGCCCCGCTTTTGCCGGCTCCGCCATGAAAGCCCGGGCAAAGGGTGGTAATATCGATTTCCTTCTAAAAATGAAACAACTGATTGATATGGCAGCCCGAACCCTGAAAATTGCCACTCGCAAGAGCCCGCTGGCCCTGTGGCAGGCCAACTTTGTCAAAGACCGGCTCGAAGCCCTGCACCCGCAGTTGCAGGTCGAACTGGTGCCCATGAGCACTCAGGGTGACAAGATCCTCGATACCCCGCTGGCCAAGGTCGGTGGCAAGGGGTTGTTCGTCAAGGAGCTGGAGACCGCCATGCTGGAAGGACGGGCCGACATCGCCGTTCACTCCATGAAAGATGTGCCGGTGGAGTTCCCCGAGGGGCTCGGTCTGCACACCATCTGCGAGCGGGAAGATCCCCGCGATGCCTTCGTTTCCAACCGTTTCAAGGCCATTGCCGAGCTGCCGCAAGGGGCCGTGGTCGGCACCTCCAGCCTGCGCCGCCAGTGCCAGTTGCGCGCCGCCCGCCCGGATCTGGTGATCCGCGACCTGCGTGGCAACGTCAACACTCGCCTCGCCAAACTGGATGCCGGTGAGTACGACGCCATCATCCTCGCCGCCGCCGGTCTGAAACGACTGGAGATGGCGCAGCGCATCACCGCCTTTATCGAGCCGGAGCAGAGCCTGCCCGCCAACGGTCAGGGGGCTGTCGGCATCGAATGCCGCCTCGACGATGTAGAACTGCACGCCCTGCTGGCGCCGCTGGAGCACGCCGAGACCCGCGCCCGGGTGCTGACCGAGCGCGCCATGAATCGCGCCCTGCAAGGGGGATGTCAGGTGCCTATCGGTGCCTACGCACTGGTCGAAGGTGAGCAGATCTGGCTGCGCGGTCTGGTGGGTAGCCCGGATGGCAGCCAGGTGATTCGTGACGAGATCCGCGGTCCGCTGGCCGATGGTGAGGCCCTCGGCGAGCAACTGGCCCAGCGCCTGCTGGCCGCCGGTGCCGACGAGATCCTGGCCGAGGTCTACCGCGCATGACCCCGCTGGTGGTGCGTCCGGCCGCCCAGGCCGCCGAGCTGGTGCAGTTGCTGCGCCAGCACGGTCATGCACCGCTCTGCTGCCCGCTGCTGGAAACCGTGGCGGGCAGCGAACTCCCTCTCCTGCCCGACCTGCTGCGCAGTGCTGACGCGGTTATCGCCGTCAGCATCCATGCCGTTCATTTTGCACACGATTTTCTGTTGCAAACTGGTCAGACCTGGCCACATATTGAGTACTTTGCGGTGGGTCAGGCCAGCGCAGATGCGTTTGCCGCCATCGACATCACGGCAAGTTGCCCGGATGACCCGCGTAGCGAAGGACTGCTGGCCCTGCCCGCCCTGCAGCAGGTAGCAGGCAAACGGGTAGTGATCCTGCGCGGCAATGGCGGGCGGGATCTCATCGCCAGCACGCTGGCCTCACGCGGTGCTCTGGTGCACTATTGTGCGGCCTATGAGCGCCACTACCCCGAGCTAGACGGGGACAGATTGACCCACCACTGGCAGGCAGCGGGGCTGGACAGCCTGCTCATTACCAGTGGTGAACTGCTGCAACGGCTGCTGGAGCTGGTTCCCACCAGCCAGCGGCCCTGGCTTTTTGACCGCCTGCTGGTGGTCCCCAGCCCGCGCGTGGCCGAGATGGCCCACTCCGCGGGCTTTATCCATATCACGATTGCCCAAGGTGCATCCAACCAGGCCCTGACGGCCGCACTGGAACTGAGGAAGATGGAATGACAGAACAACAAGAATCCCAGGTCAAACCCCAGCCGACCGCTGTGGTCGATGGCAGCAAGAGCCGCTCCGGTGCCGTACTGGGAGGGGTCGCCATCCTGCTGGCCCTTGGCCTGACCGGCGGCCTCTATCTGCACGGTCACAAGAACGCCGTGGCCCAGCAGGCCGAACTGGCCCAGCTCAAGCAGCAGCTGGCGAGCGCCCTGAGCAAGATCGACCAGACCAGCAGCAAGGATGCCGAGCAGCTGGCCGCACTGGATCAAACCCAGCAGCGACTGCAGGGGGAGATGCAGGGTCTGCAGAACCGGGTACTGGATCTGAATGACAAGCGCCCCAACGACTGGATGCTGGCCGAATCCGAGTATCTGGTTCGGATGGCGGGCCGCAAACTGTGGCTGGAGCATGACCTCGTCTCCGCCATCACCCTGCTCGGCAATGCTGACGAGCGCATCGCCGCCCTCAACGACCCCAGCCTGATGCCGATCCGCAAGGCGCTGGCCGAGGATATCGCCAAGCTCAAGGGCATGCCGCGCATCGACCGCGAGGGGCTGACCCTCAAGCTGGCTGCCCTGTCCGACCAGATCGAGCTGCTGCCCCTCTCCACCGTCAGCATGCCGGAAGCCAAAACCGAGCCGGATCAGGCGGTCAGCACCAATCCCGACGAGTGGGAGAGCAACCTGAAGAAAAACTGGGTCAAGTTCACCGAGAACTTCGTCACCATCCGTCGCCGCGATGGCGCCGTGGAGGCGCTGCTCTCGCCGCAGCAGGAGATCTTCCTGCGTGAAAACCTCAAGACCAAGCTGTTGCAGGCCCAGCTCTCCGTCTATCGCGAGCAGCAGGCGCTCTACGAAGACAGCCTGGACAAGGCCCAACGCTGGCTGACCCAGTATTTCGATACCGACAACAGCGCCACCCGCTACATGCAGGGCGAGATCGACAAACTCAAGGGTGAGCAGATCCAGATCGACTATCCGGCCCAGTTCAAGACCCAGGCCATGCTGGAGCAGGTGCTGACCGAACGCCTGCAACGCATTCTGGCCAGCAGCTGAGGAGGGCACCATGATCCGTATAATCATTCTGGTTGCCGTGATGGTCGCAGGGCTGATCTTTGGCCCGCAAGCCTCCGGTAACAAGGGCTATGTGCTGATTGCCCTTGGCAATTACACCATCGAATCCTCCGTCACCAGCGCGGTGATCCTGGCCGTGCTGTTCTACGGCGCCCTGCTGATCGTCGAGTGGCTGCTGGGTCGGGTATTCGGCCTGCGCCGCAAGACCCTCGGCTGGTACGGCTCGCGCCGCCGCCGCAAGGCCAATCAACAGACCGTCGCCGCCACCCTGGCAATGGCCGAAGGGCACTACAGTCAGGCCGAAAAGCTGCTGATCAAGGGGGCCAGCAACAGCGACACTCCGCTGCTCAACTACCTGAGCGCCGCCAAGGCAGCGCAGGCCCGTGGTGACGACGCCCGCCGGGATCAATACCTGCAAAAAGCGCAGGAGGAGAATCCCAAAGCCGAGCTGGCGCTCACCCTGACCCAGACCCAGCTGCAGATCGAGCAGGGCCAGTACGATACCGCGCTGGCGATGCTGGAGTCGGTCTACGCCCTCAACCCGCGCCACCCCATGGTGCTGGACCAGTTGCGTCAGGTGCATCTGGCCCGCCACGACTGGGCGGCCCTGTGCGACCTGATCCCGGCGCTGCACAAGGTGGGCAAGCTGACCCCGAAACAGGAAGAAGATCTGCTGCAACAGGCTTGGTGTGGTCGCCTGCAACAGGCTGCCGGCAGCCTCGAAACCCTCAAGGCGGTGTGGCAGGATCTGCCGCGCAAGCTACGCCTCGAGCCGGAACTGCTAGCCTGCTACGGCGATCTGCTGCGCCAGCTGGGTGCCGATGGCGAGGCCGCCACCCTGTGGCAGGAGGCGCTGCGCAAACAGCCGCTACCCCAATTGCTGACTCGCCTGCCCAAGCTGAAACTCGACAGCTACCAGCCGCTGCTGGCGCTGCTGCAAAAACAGCAGGGGCAACCGGAGGTGGACACCGCACTGGCCCAGCTCTATCTGCTGGCAGGCCAACTGGATGATGCCCAGAAGCTGCTGGAGCAGGAGGTGGAGCGGGCGCCGAGCGCCGCCGCCTACCACGCCCTCGGCCAGCTGATGGACAAGCGCCGCCTTACCAACAAGGCCAACGAGTACTATCGTCAGGCACTGGAACTGGCGGGAGTCTGATCCCCGGCAAACAGAAACGCGAGAGGCCGCATGATGCGGCCTCTTTTTTATCGCTTCGCCCTGCCCTCGTCAGGTGGTGAGCCGCTCCAGCTCACCGATCAGCCAGATGGCCTCGGCACGGTGGCTGCCGCACACATCCATCATGGGGCGAAAACCGCCGCACACTGCCGGCCGCTCCGGTTGACCGAAGATCTTGCAGCCAAGGGCGCTATCGAGCTGGATACAGGGGACGCCAGCCGGTTTGCCATCTGGCATACCGGGAATGGCACTGCTGATACTGGGGGCGATGCAACAGGCAGCGCAGCCGCTACGACACTCCATAGACTCCACTCCTTTGGGACGGTCTGAGCCACCATAGCCGAAGCAGCGGCACAAACGTAGCTGGCGCACAACAAAAAGCCCGACCGCACGGGCGATCGGGCTTCAGACAACACAGCCGGTTCAGCGAGCCATCATCACAGGATGATATCGCGTACCACGCTGTCTTTGCGCTCAAGATAATGGATCGACTTGATACGACGAATGGTGCGGGATTTACCACGGATCAACAGAGTCTCGGTGGTCGCCATCACGCCATCGCTGGTGATGCCATCCAGCAGATCCCCCTTGGTGATGCCGGTGGCGGAGAAGATGACGTTGTCATTCTTCGCCATGTCTTCCAGCTTGAGCACCTTGTTGACATCGATGCCCAGCGCTTCGCAGCGGGCAATTTCCTGCTCGCCCAGCGCACGCACTTCCGGGCTGTCGCCCTTGACGCGGTGACGCGGCACCAAACGGGCCTGCATGTCACCATCCAGCGCGCGGATCACCGCCGCGGAGATCACCCCTTCCGGTGCGCCGCCGATGCCATACAGCATGTCGACTTCGCTGTCGGGCAGACAGGTGAGGATGGAGGCGGCAACGTCACCATCAGGAATGGCGAACACCCGCACGCCCAGACCCTGCATCTCCTTGATTGCCTTGTCATGACGCGGCTTGGCCAGGGTAATGACGGTCAGACGGGAGAGCGGCTTGCCCAGCGCCTTGGCCACGGACTTCAGGTTCAGCTCGAGAGCCTGATCCAGATCGATGGCGCCTTTGGCCTTGGGCCCGACGATCAGCTTTTCCATGTACATGTCAGGCGCTTTCAGGAAAGAACCCTTGTCGCCCACCGCCAGCACGGCCAGCGCGTTGGCCTGACCCATGGCGGTCATGCGGGTACCCTCGATGGGATCGACCGCGATATCCACCGCGTCGCCGTGTCCGGTACCGACCTTCTCGCCGATATAGAGCATCGGCGCTTCATCAATTTCACCTTCGCCGATCACAATCTCACCATCGATCTCGATCTGGTTGAGAATGTGGCGCATGGCCGCTACGGCCGCCCCATCAGCGATATTCTTGTCACCACGTCCGAGCCACTTGTAGCCAGCCAGTGCAGCCGCTTCCGTCACTCGGGAAAACTCGATTGCCAGTTCACGTCTCATCGCATATCCAACCTATGGAGCTCGAAAACGGGCGGCATTCTACCACAAGGGCAAACCTTTGCGCACAAAAGTAGCCGCTGCGAGCAAGAATGTAGCCAATTCATCCAATTGCAACCCAATTGCCATCGACTCTTCATCCAACTGTCACCCCGCTGTCATCCCCGCTGCCTAGCATGACCCCGTTTTCAAAACAAAAGCTTGCAACACCACAAGGGATTAAGATGAAAAAGCTGACTGTAGTGGCACTGGCTCTCACCGCAGCCTTCCAGGCTCAAGCCGTTGAAGTGTACAAAAATGACACCTCCATGCTGGATCTCTATGGCCGCGTCTATGCGGGTCACTTCTTCGGTGACAAGAAAGACGACACCAATGCTACCAAGGAGTACAGCAACAAACAGGGCGCCAACCAGTTTGTCCGTTTCGGCGCCAAGGCCGAGACCCAGATCCAGAGCGGTCTGAAGGCACTGGCCCAGTACGAAGTGCAGATGTATATCAATGACAGCGAAAAGACCCTGGGTAAAGATGGAAACGCAGACAACTTGCGTACCCGCCTGGCCTTTGCCGGTGTCGGTGCCGATTGGGGCAATATCACTTTCGGACGCCAAAAAGGGGCAATGGGAACTCTGGTTGACTGGACTGATGTGGCACTATCCGATGGTTATGGCGCTGATGCCACCGGGGCAGGTACTGACACGTTTGCTACCAACCGAGCAGGCTCCGTACTGAAGTATTCAGGCCTGTTCAATGGCTTCCAGTTCGACACCAGCTACAAGTTCGATGGTGGCAAAGTGGAAGACAAGGGTAACAAGAACAGCGACCCAGCCTATGGCGCTGCGCTTTCCTACACCTTCCCTTTCAACCTGGCACTTGGTACCGCCTACAACGTCGGCCAGCGTCAGGATAAAGACGCCAAGGATGCCAAACTGTGGTTGATCTCCGCCAAATACGATAACAAGGCTCTGTATGCAGCACTGACCTACGCTGATGGTGCAGACTTTGTCAAAACCGGCACCGATCACACCGGTTGGGAAGCCGCGCTGGGCTACAACTTCGAGAATGGCTTCGGCCTGATGGCCCTGTGGAACAAGCAGGAGCAGGAAGTAACCGGTGGCCAGAAAACTGATGCTGTTGATTACTACACCCTGGGTGCCCAGTACAAATTCAACAAGAACCTGCGGGTGATTGGCGAGTACCGTATCAACAATCTGGACAGCAAAGAAAGCGGTCGCTTTGATGTGAAAGATGACTTCCAGCTGGCTGCCCGCTACGACTTCTAATCGAGGTTTTGCGGATCCCCAAAGCGCGATGGCTTGCCATCGCGCTTTTTGCTGGGCGTCGTTCACGACCGGATAAAGTAGCCTAGGCTCAACAGTAGATGTATCGCCGGAGAGATGATCATGGTCAGGCTGCCTTTCGTCCTGCTGTTGCTGCTGGCTCTTCCCGCTCACGCCCTCTCTATCGCCATGGTGCTGTGGCGCGGTGAAACCGCCGCCGAGGCGGGCTTTCGGGCAGAGCTGACCCGCCTTGGCTATCAGGCCACCATCACCACCTATAACGCCGATCAGGATCGTACGGCGCTGGCAACCATGCTGCGCCAGCAGATGCTGCCGAAACTGGCCGAATACGACTACATCTACACCTTTGGCACCACCGCCACCACCATGACCAAGAGCCTGGTGGCCAACCGCAAGCCTCTGATTTTCAATGTGGTCTCCGATCCGGTCGGGGCTGACATTCTCTCGGAAGACAAAGCCCAGAACAGCATGGTGGCCGGGGTAAGCAACATGGTGCCGATGGCGCTGCAACTGGCCAACGCCAGCGAGCATCTGGCCACCGGCAAGCGGCTGCTGCTGCCCTTCAACCCCCGTGAGCAGAACACCCTGCTGGTGGCCGATATGCTGCTCAATGAAGCGAAACGCTATCAGTGGCAGATGGTCACCTGGCGAATGGCCCCTGACCCACGGCGGCTGGACAACGAACTGAAGCGGCTGCAACAGGATGCCAAAAACGACATCGTCTTTCTGGCCGCAGACAGCTATCTGCTCTCCATCGCCCCCCGTTTGCTGAATGCGCTCAACGCAGCCACCATCCCTACCATCTGCAGTGCCGAGCTGTTCGTCGAACACGGCTGCAGCGTTGGCACCATCAGCAGCTACGAGGCGCTGGGCAAGATGGCCGCCGGGATCATCCATCGCCATCAGCAGGGAACAGAATTGCAGGATATTCCGCTGCAGACCGACCCCCATCCCAAACTGGTGTTGGGGCAACTGGGTAACGCCACCACGCAGGAGGCGAGCCCCGAAAAGCCGCAGCCTTGATAAAGATCTCGGCCAATCAGGCTCCGGGCGGGTATGCTGTTGACCCCCATCTCCCGAGAGCCCTTTCCCATGAGCACCACCGTCTTTTTTGCCGTTCTGCTGGCAGCCCTGCTTCACGCCAGCTGGAATGCGCTGGTCAAAATTGGCGAAGAGCGGCTGGTGGGGGTATCACTGGTGGCGATCTTCTCAGGGCTTATCGCCGCCGTGGCGCTGCTGCCCATGGGGCTTCCCTCTGCTGCCGAGCTGCCCTGGCTCGGCCTCTCAGTCCTGCTCCATATCGGTTACTGCCTGTTTCTCAGCCATGCCTACAATCAGGGCGATTTTGGCCAGATCTATCCGCTGGCCCGTGGCAGTGCCCCGCTGCTCGCCATGGCGTTAAGTGCCATATTGCTGGGGGACTACCCCGGTTACGGCGGCATCGTCGGCGCCTGCGTGCTGATCATGGGGGTCTTACTGATGGCCTGGCGAGGCGGGCAGCAGCGCCTTGCCAGCAAAGCGGTTCGGGCGGCACTGATCACGGCAATGTTCACGGCGACCTATACCCTCTCGGATGGGGCCGGCGCCCGCGCAGGGGGTGAACCGGTACGCTACACCCTCTGGCTCTTTGCCTGTACCGGGCTGGCGATGCTGCTGGTGCTGATCGTCCACCAGAAACGCAACGCATGGCGCCAGATCCGTCGCCATGCGATGGCGGGAATAGCAGGAGGTGCCATGTCACTGCTCGCCTACGGAATTGTTATCTGGGCCATGACCCAAGCCCCCATTGGCGTGGTCGCGGCTCTGCGCGAAAGCAGTGTGCTGTTTGCCATGCTGCTCTCGGTCTGGCTGCTGAAAGAGCCGCTCGGGCGCATGCGGCTGACGGCGGCGGCCATTATCACTGGCGGCGTGCTGCTGACCCGGCTGGGAGGATAAGCGCTGTCGTCATTGGTGCGTATTTATCAGGCAGGATGGCGTAATTCACCCCGCCAAATATGCCGAATACGAATAATGGAAATAAGTGTCGGCCCGGGCGTAAATGTTTACATCCGCAACGTATCAATTAACTGGCAGGTCTGTTTATTTCAACCACAGCTTCATTCGGGAAACTTACCTGCCCAGCAGCATTAATGATAAAATCGTTCACAGTTAATTTTCGGCAACGCTGACCAATATCGCGCATGGCACAGACCATGCCGCTCCGCCCATACATTCATTGACCGCCTGACGGGTAAGCCAGCCCGGTCAGAGATGACCCGATCGCGCCCGCCACAGCAGGATGGCATGGCGCTACCGCGTTATTAATGGGTCCGGTTTCGTCTGTTTAATTTTTGATTATTTTAAATCCAGCACCATCAGGGAGTTTTTAATATGTCGGCAAAAAAGCTGAAGTTGGGCGCTTTTATATTGATGATATTAACATCGGTATTTGGCGTCACTAATATCGGGATCGGTTTTTACCGAATGGGATATGCCGCCATTCCGATGTTCGTGATCGGCGGTCTGTTTTTCTTCATCCCGTTCATTTTGATGATGATCGAATTCGGCACCGGTTTTCGCAAAGAGGCGGGCGGTATCTTTACCTGGATGCGCCACTCGGTCTCGACCCGATTCGCCTTTATCGGTCTGACCATGTGGTTCGCCTCCTACGTCATCTGGATGTTTGGCAAGGCGCTCTCTATGTGGGTGCCCCTCTCCTTCATGCTGTTTGGCCGCGACATCACCGTCATCCCGGTCACCCTGGGCACTGGGGTCGACTTCGGCCCCTTTATTCTGGGAGTGGTCGCCATCGCGCTGGTTGCCACCGTCACCAAGCTCATCACCCTGGGGAGCGCCCGCTTCGCCAAAGTGGCGGCCATCGGCGGTCTCTCCGTGGTGGCACTCAACGTGTTGCTGCTGGTCGGTGGCGTCTTCACCTTCGCGGTGAGCGGCATGACTCTGCAGGAGCCCTTCACCCAGGCATCGCTGACGGAGTCTCCCAATGCCGCATTCAACGACATCATCCCCTTCCTCGGCTTCATGGTATTCGCCATCTTCGCCTACGGCGGGGTCGAGGCGATGGCCGGGGTGGCTGACGAGCTGGAAGATCCCGAGCGTGACCTCAAGCGCGGCATCTTCCTCTCCGGCGCCTTCATCGTGCTCTGCTACATCATCGGCTTTCTGGCGGTCGGCGCCATCATGCGCTGGAGCGACTTCCCGGCCGAGGGGATCACCTCTCTCTCCGCCCTCTTCATCATCATGCTGGAGCTGGGGCGCCATCTTGGTGGCGAGTGGCTGGGACAGGTATTCATGCGCTTTGCTGGCCTTGGCATGTTCCTGAGCTATCTGGGTGCCTTTATCGCCCTCTCCTACGCGCCGCTGCGCCAGTTCATCACCGGCACCCCGAGTTACTTCTGGCCGGAGCGTTTCCAGCGCGAGAACGAGAATGGCGTGCGGATTGAAGCCCTCAAGGTGCAAGCCTGGGTGGTCTGTCTGTTCATTGCCGCCAAGTCCATCTTTACCCTGATCAACCCGGAAGGGGCCGCCGCCCTCTATGAGCTGATCATCACCATGACCAACGTCGGCATGACCCTGCCCTACATGTTCCTCATCTACGCCTGGTATCGCTATCGCAACAACCCGGCGCTGGGCAAGGACCTGATCTTCTTCAAGAGCACCGGCTCGGTACTGCTGGCCACCATCATCAGCCTGATCCTGGTCGCCTTCGGCAACGTCTTTACCGTGGTCGCCCCCTTTATCTCCGGCGATATCTCCACCGGCGTCTGGACCATCATTGGCCCGCTGCTGTTCGTGGTGATCGCCATGCGCTTCAAGATCAAGCAGGAAGATATCCACTAAACGGCAAGCAATGCTCCATGCCTATCGGGACCGTTCTGGTCCCGATTTTTTTAGCGCCGGCTTCCGCTCGCCATCACGGCCAGTCCATAGTTTCAATGTAAAAAAAAGACTCTATAGAGACCTCTTTTATGCTCTCCTCGCCGTCAGAGCGCGCTCAACGCCGTAAATTATCAATATCAAGGTGAGAATGATTGTGAAGCGCCAGTTCACGACATATAACTTAGCGAGATATCCCTGTATTTCGTCCGGTAGAGCTGATCATGATGATGCGTTCCCTCCTTCCCCTGTTGCTTGGCGCAGTAATGCTGCCGGCCACTATGGACAGTGCCCATGCCAACCCCTTTTCCGCCAGCAGCAAGAGCAGCAGCGGCTTTCTCGAGCGACGGGATGTGCCCAACCTCAGCTCGGCCGCTTTCGTGGTGGCCAACCACAGAACCGGCGAGGTGATCTCCGAGCGCAACGGCAATCGGGTAATGCCCATCGCCTCACTCACCAAGCTGATGACGGCGCTGGTAGTGCTGGATGCCAACCTGCGCCTGAATGAAATGCTCACGGTGACCAATGCCGACATCGACCGCATCAAGGGAACCGGCTCGCGCCTGGCCATCGGTTCCAGGCTCAGCCGCGCCGAAATGCTCCATATCGCCCTGATGTCCTCTGAAAACCGCGCCGCCTCGGCGCTGGCCCGCCACTATCCCGGCGGCCAGCGTGCCTTCGTCGAGGCGATGAACGCCAAAGCCCGCATGCTGGGGATGTGGAATACCCGCTACGCCGACAGCACAGGGCTCAACCCGCGCAATGTCTCCACCGCGCAGGATCTCGCCAAACTCGCCGCCGCAGCGGCCTCCTATCCGCTGATCCGCCAGTACTCCACCGACGAGCAGAGTTATGTGCGCACCAACAAGCGTCAGCTGCACTACCTCAACTCCAACCGGCTGATCCGCGAAGGGCAATGGGAGTTCACCCTCTCCAAGACCGGCTATATCCGCGAAGCGGGCCGCTGTCTGGTGCTGGGCACCAAGGTCAATCGCGAGCCGGTGATCATGGTGCTGCTCAATGCCGAGACCACCAACGATCGGGTCGCCGACGCCAAGCGGATCAAAACCTGGCTGGAGAGCTCGGGCAGAACCACCCTGGCCGCCAACCAGAGCAACATGCTGACTCACCAGTAAGCTCGAGATCCCCAACCAAGCGAGGCGCCCGCCTCGCTTTTTTTATCTGCATGAGCGCGCCCAAAAAACGGGAGCCCGCTCCCGTTACAGGTAACACCTTCCACCATCCCGTTACAAAATGTAACTACTCAACAGCGTGATTAACACTAATAGAATCAATTGGTTGTAACCTAGCAGCGAGAATTTTAGCGTGCCATCACAACCCCTGTAACGACGAGCCACCATGCGTATTTCCAGTATCGAGTGCGGGCGGGTACTGGCCATTCTGGCCGTGATGACTATTCACGTCTCCCCCTTCGCCAATCCGTTCAATCCCGCCCTGTGGGGAAGAGGATCCTGGCTCTGGCTGAGCGGCACCATCAACCAGTTATGCCGCTTTGCCGTGCCGCTGTTTTTCCTCTGTGCCGGTTACTTTCTGCAACCGAGACTGAGTCGCGAGGCGCCGCTGACCGTGGCCTGGCGCTACTGCCACCCCTTGCTGATACTCTGGCTGGTGTGGAGTCTGGTCTACCTGCTGGTGCCGTTCAATCCGCTGGATGCCGTGCAGCAAGGCTATCTGGCCTCCCTGCGCGGGCAGTGGCAATTCCAGCTCGGCGACCCCCTCAATGGCTGGCTGGTGGGCGGCATGATCCACCTCTGGTTCCTGCCAGCCCTGATCATTGCGGTGACCCTGCTGGCACTCTGCTACCGGCTTGGCAGACCAGCGCTCGCCCTCTGGCTGGGTCTTGGCCTCTACCTGCTGGCGCTGCTGGGGGGCTCCTATGCCAAGCCGCTGCTGGGCGCCGAGTGGCCACTGCTCACCCGTAACGGCCCCTTCTTCTCCCTGCTGTTTGTGGCGCTCGGGGCCCTGCTGCGCCAGCGTCAGTGGCAGCCCGATGCCCGCACCGGCTGGCAACTGCTGCTGGCTGGGGTGACGCTCTATGGCTGTGAAGCCTGGGCGCTGCAGCACTTTGCCGCAGTGCCGCTCACCCGCCACGACTTCCTGCTCGGCTCCCTTCCCTGGGCTATCGGCCTGTTTGGCCTGCTGCTGGCCAACCCCGAGTGGGGCAAGGGCAGCTGGCTTGAGCGCCAGGCCCCCAAAGTGCTCGGGATCTACTGCCTGCACATGATGCTGGTAGTCTGGCTCTTCGTGTTTGGCCCGCAGGGCGCATCCATCCTGTGGGAGATCGCCAAGGTGCCGCTGCTGCTGGGATCGTCTCTGCTGGCCTATCGCCTGCTGGCGGCCCAGCCCCTCACCCGCCGACTGCTGCGCACCCACTGAGTCCGATATCCGGCCCGTCCTATCGGGCCGGATGCCTCTTCACGTTTTGTCCCTTTCTCTTCCGCTACGCCCTTTTTCCCTCGCTTCGTTCGCGCGGTTTGCTGCAATGGCTCTGCTTTTCAGCCGAGCTCCCCCGACCGCACAACCCGCCTCCAATACCCCCCTCCATTTTCACCTTGCCAGACAAATGAAAATCAATATCATTGGCATCCCGCTTTGGTGGGTCAGGCTAATTATAATTAAATCAATATGTTCGAGCCGTCAGGTCGACATCCAAAGAGTCAATATTGAATATGCAGCACCCTCACTTTCGCAGAACGCTGGTCTCGCTGGCACTGCTGGGCACCGGCTTCACTGCCCAGGCCACCGATGAAACCATGACTGTGGTTGGCAAACGCTCCCAGCATCAGGAAGTTGCCACCGCTACTCGGACCAATACGCCAGCCAAGCTGGTGCCCCAGACCATCGACAGCGTCAAGGTCAGCGAGCTGACCGCCTTCGGCCAACCGACGCTGAGTGAAGCCCTGAGCGGCATTCCCGGGGTCAACGCCAGCGGTGATACCCGCTTCGACGGGGTCAATATCCGTGGCTTCAGCGCCAGCAACGACTTCTATCTCGACGGATTCCGCGACGACATGCAGTACACCCGGGATCTCGGCAACATCGAGCGGGTGGAAGTGCTCAAGGGCCCGGCTGCCGTGCTCTACGGCCGCGGTAGCACGGGGGGCATCGTCAACCGGGTCAGCAAAAAGCCGCAAAAAGGGCAGGAGTCCAGCGTCACCGCCCGGGTCGGCAGCTTTGACAGTCAGCGACTGGCCGCCGACCTCAATGGCGAGGCGAGTGAGCAGGTGCAACTGCGCCTCAACATGGCGCAAGAGGACAAAGATAGCTTCCGCAACGGCGTGAAGAGCAAGCGCACCCTGCTGGCCCCCTCCGCCAACTGGGAGATCAGCGACAACCTAAACTGGCTGGTACAGTACGAGCGCAACGAACATGACCGCACCCCGGATCGCGGCATTCCCGGGGTCAATGGCCGTCCGGCCGATGTGCCGCGAGAGTATGTCTACAGCGATACCAGCCGTGACTTCATCGATGACGTGGCACAATCCACCCGTTCACGCCTCTCCTGGGATATCAACGATCAGTGGCAGTTGCGCCAGCAGCTCGGTTACTCCACCCTCGACAGCCAGTTTGACAACACCTATGTCACCAGCGTCAAAGGGGATCAGGTGACCCGCTCCCGCTGGCAGCAGGATCTGAAAGCGAAGAACCTGATCAGCAACACCGAGGCCGAAGGTCTGTTCCAGACCGGCCCGGTGGAACATCGCCTGCTGGTTGGCTTCGAGCAGAACTGGCAGGAGCGCACACCCAAGCTCTACCAGAACGCCAACGCCATCCCGTCTGGCAATCTCTACGACCCGGGCTCACTGCCTACCTACAATGGCGCCATGAAGCTCTCCAGCGACGCCAAACACAAGGTGCGCGGCAATGGCCTCTATCTGCAGGATCAGCTCAGCCTGGGTGACTGGCATCTGGTGGGCGGGCTGCGCCGTGACGACTTCACCGTCACCAGTCGCCGCTACGACCTCAACAAGGAGGAGAGCGTCTCGGTCAACAGCCTGAGCCCGCGCCTTGGTCTGGTGTGGAATCCCCTCGAGGATCACGCCTTCTACACTTCCTACAGCAAGACCTTCACTCCGGTGGGCGGCGAGCTGATCGGCATCACCCCGGGTGACAAGAACAACGGGCTGGAACCCCAGCACACCCGCCTCTACGAAGGTGGCGTGAAGAGTGACTGGCTGAACGGCAAGCTGGCGACCACTCTCTCCCTCTATCGACTGGAGATGTACAACAAGCGCACCAAGGATCCGCTGGATCCCACCAAGGTGATCCTCACCGGCCTGCAGCGTACCGAGGGGATCGAGCTGAGCGCCCGCGCCGAGCTGACCGACGAGCTCTACCTGCGTGGCGGCTTCGCCATCCAGGATGCGGAGCAGGTCAAGGCGGATGCGGACCTGCAGGGCAAGCGCCCGATGAACGTCTCCCGCCAGAATGGCCAGATCTACCTCGGCTACAAGAGTGGCGAGCAGGGCTGGTTCGGTGAAACCGGCGTAACGGCGGTGGGCGATCGCTTCGCCGACAACGCCAACACCACCACACTGCCCGGTTACGCCCGCTTCGATGCGCGCGCCGGTTATCGCTGGCAGCAGTGGGAAGCCGAGCTGAGCGCCGAAAACCTGACCGATCACGAGTACTTTGTCAGCGCCACCAGTGCCACCCAGATCATGCCGGGTACACCCCGTCAGCTGAGTCTGACCGGTACCTACCGCTTCTGATCTCAGTGACAACCACCCCGACTGGCCAGCCCCTGCTGGCCAGTTTTTTTATGAAGCAACCACGATGAAACGCAGAAGAGTTCCCCTTCACAACAACAAATGGGTACGCCGCCTCCATGCCTGGGCCGGTTTTTTTACCCTCGCCCTGATGCTGATGTACGGCATCACCGGTCTCTGGCTGCAACACCGTGCCGTGTTGCCCATCCCCGGCCCCCACACCGATAAATCGAGTGAAGAGATAGTGCTGGAGGCACCGCTCGCCAGCCCGGATCAGCTGAAAAGCCTGTTGCAACAGCGCTATCCCGAAACCTTTGCCGATGGGCGAACCATGATCACCCCGGCCCAGACCCTGCCCACCCCGAACGGCCCGCTCACCCTGCCCGCCAAGTGGGAGATGCGCGGTGTCACCCTCAGCCAGAGCGTGGCCGCCAGCTATGTTGAGGGTACCCTGCTGGTACGTACCGACCTGCAGCAAGCCAACTTTGCCGCCAGCCTCAACCGGCTACACCGCGGCATGGGCACCGGCCTCGGCTGGCAGCTGTTTGGCGATATCGCCGCCCTGGCCCTGCTACTGCTGGCCCTCACCAGCCTGTTTATGTGGACCAAGCTGCACGGCACACCCAGAGCCATCATCGCGCTGACACTCGCTGGCAGCCTCGGCACCCTGCTGTTTGCCCTGCTGGGGTAACGCTGCAACCATGTTCTGATGCAGCAAGGTTTGGAAGAAAACCACAATAGAAACAGGCCGCTGGCGGTGATGCCGTCAGCGGCCACATCAAGAAAAGGAGATAACGGAGAGCGAGAAATGAGAAGGGATACCAAGAGGTAACGGGAAATAGTGCCAGCTCAACAGTAACGCCCCAAAAGCGCAGGAACGCCAAAAAACAAAAGGCCATCATTGCTGATGGCCTTTTGTCATGAATTTGATGGTGCCCGGGGTCGGACTCGAACCGACACGGTTATTCACCGGCGGATTTTGAATCCGCTGCGTCTACCGATTTCGCCACCCGGGCAACTGCGAGGAATTATACGAATGGCGCGATGCCATGCAAGGTGTTTTTCGATTGAACACTCCCGTTTGTTCATTTATTCAACGCCTTGCCGATGCGGGGCCAGTTACATAGAATGCCGCCATCATCTTAATGGAATAAAAACGATGGCCAAGCCTAAAAAAGTCCAACAAAAATCCCCCTCTCCCGCCACTCAGCCATACCCGTCAGCGGGTCTGCTGCGTCGCCTCGGCGCCCTCATCTATGATGCGCTGGTGGTGACTTCGCTGCTGATCATCGCTGGCTTTATCGGCATGGGTGTCGCCAAGCTGTTGCTGGTCACCGGCATGGCCAGCGTACCGGCGGGTGAAGATACCGTCTGGTTGCTGACCCGCCACCACCTGAGCCTGATCTACACCCTGTGGCTCGCCTTCGTCATCTGTGGTTTCTACACCTGGTTCTGGACCCGCGCTGGCCAGACCGTCGGCATGCGCGCCTGGCGGCTGCGCATTCAGAACGAGGATGGCAGCCATATCCGCATCACCCAGGCGCTGATCCGTCTCGCTACCGCCGCCTTTGGCCTGGGCAACCTGATGTGCCTGTTCAACCGCCAGCGCCCACGGGCGTTTCAGGATATCTGGGCCGAGTGCGAAGTGATCGTGCTGAGCAAAGAGGCAAATCTGGAATTGTTGAACAAGTAATCCCGGATCAATGCAGCAACGAAAGAGGGCACCAACAGGTGCCCTCTTTGCATTTCCTCATAATCCCGTGCGGATTACTGCTTGCGGCTGAGGATGTAGAAGGAGATGCCGCCAAACAGCAAGCTGGGCGCGATAGCCGCCAGAATGGGCGGTACCGCATAGACCAGACTGATGGGGCCAAACACCCGATCGCTCACATAGACGGCGAAGCCGGTCATGATCCCCATCAGCATCCGCGCCCCCATGCTCACCGAGCGTAGCGGGCCGAAGATGAAGGAGGAGGCCAGCAGGATCATCGCCACCACCGAGAGCGGTGACAGTAATTTGCGCCACATCTCCAACTTGTATCGACCGGCATCCTGCTTGTTGGCATCGAGATAGCCGATGTAGTCGAGCAGACCGGAGACCGAGAGGTTCTCGGGGTCGATACTCACCACCCCCAGCTGCTTGGGCGTCAGCTCCGAACTCCACTCCATCTTGTCATGCTGTTCGCTGCGGATCTGCGCCGGGTCGTCGAAGCGGGTAACCTGGGTCTGCTTGAGCAGCCAGTGGTGGCGCTCGAACACACCCTCCTGCGCCTGCACCACGTCGATCAGCTTGCGCTCGGGGGTGAAGCGATAGAGGGTGATGCCGGTGAGGGCGCCATCGTTACGCACCCCGTTGATATTGACGAAGTTGTTGCCATCGCGAGCCCACACCCCGTAGGCGGAAACCGTCAGACGACCTTCGGACAGCGCGCCCGCTTTGATGTCATCGGCCATCCGCTTGGCGATGGGGGCCACATATTCCCCCATCAGCCCCACCATGATCATCAGCGGGATCGCCGTCTTGAGCGCCGCCATCACGATACTGATCTTGGAACGACCCGCCGCCTGCATCACCACCAGCTCGGAGCTGGTCGCCAGCTGACCCAGACCAATCAGGCCACCCAGCAGCGCGGCCAGCGGGAAGAAGAGCACCGCCTCCTTGGGCATGGAGAGCAGCACATAGTAGAGGGCGTTGATCATGTCGTAGTTGCCATCACCGACTGACTTGAGCTGCTCTACATACTTGATGAGCGCCGCCAGACCAACCAGCGTGATTTCACACAGCAGGATCGACATAAAGATGACCCGACCGATATACCTATCGAGAATGCCAAACATCAGTAGAAGTTCCTATGTTGCAGCATCATGCTGATTTTCTGTTGAAATAGCGCCCTTTCACCCCGTTCCACCAGCTGGTGCCCTGCAGATTGAGGGGCAGGCCGATAAACAGCAGGTAACCGAGCGGCACCAGGAACATCCCCGGCCAGTAGGGCAGCCGACCGCTGTCAATGGCCGAACGGGCGGCGCTGAGCAGCAGGAAGTAGGAGAGATAGAGCATGATGGCCGGCAACAGCTTGGCGTAGCGTCCCTGACGGGGGTTGACCCGCGCCAGCGGTACCACCAGCAGGGTCAGCACCGGAATGGAGAGGGGCAGCGAGATACGCCACTGCAATTCCGCCATCATGGCGTTGTCCTGGGTACCGAACAGTTCCATGGTCGGCTTGGCCGCCGCCTTGCGGTTGGAACGCTCCATCTCTTGCTGGCGGATCACCAGACCATATTCGCGAAAATCGGAGATCTGGAACTGCTTGCCGGAGAAGTTCCCCTCGTAGCGGGAGCCATCCATCAGGGTCAGCCACTGCAGACCGTTCTCATCGACCGTCACCACCCCTTCGGTCGCCACCACCACCGAGGGAGGATTGTTCCCCTCCGCCCGCTGCAACACGAAGATCTTTTGCAGTTTTGAGCCGTTGTCGTTCAAATCCTGGATATAGGCAACCAGACGCCCCTTGTCGAGCTCCATAAAGCGGCCCGCCTGCAGGAAGGAGATACCCGGATCCGCCTTGAACTCGTCGATCACCTGATACTCGCGCTCCTTGGCCTGCGGGGCGATCCAGCCGGTGTTGAACGCCGCGACCACCGCCGTCAGCAAGGCCAGCAACATGGCGCTGCGCATCACGAAACGGTGGCTGAAGCCGACCGCATGCATCACCGTCATCTCGCTTTCGGCGTAGAGGCGACCATGGGCAAACAAAATGGCTAAAAAGAGACTGATAGGCAGCATCAACAGCGCCATATTGGGCAAGTTGAGCAGCAGCAGGGTGGAGACCAGACGTGTCGGCACCTCGCCATCGGCGGCGTCACCGATGATCTTGATAAATTGTTGGCTGACAAAGATAAGCAGCAATACGAATAACACTGCCAGCTGGGTTTTCAGGGTTTCCCTGAACAAATATGGAAAACGATCACAGTCATTCCCAAGTAAACTTGTGTTTTTAGTCGAATGCCTGAAAAATAGGGCCGTATATTGGATTTTTACCAGTTTGAACTGCGGAGCCTGTGGCTGTTCGCTCCGCCTCTGATACCCCAACAAGCACCGCATTATTCAATAAAAGGTGCCTTTTGTCTTTAGGATGTAGGAGATTCCATGGAGTTCAGTGTAAAGAGTGGCAGTCCAGAGAAGCAACGGAGCGCCTGCGTCGTAGTCGGCGTATTTGAGCCTCGTCGCCTCTCTCCGGTTGCCGAACAACTGGACAAGATCAGCGATGGCTATATCAGTTCGCTGCTGCGCCGTGGCGACCTGGAAGGGAAACCAGGCCAGATGCTGCTGCTGCATCAAGTACCGGGCGTGCTCAGCGAGCGCGTACTGCTGGTCGGATGCGGCAAGGAGCGGGAACTCGACGAACGCCAGTACAAGCAGATCATCAACAAGACCATCACCACCCTGAACGAAACCGGCTCCATGGAAGCGGTCTGCTTCCTCACCGAGCTGCACGTCAAGGGTCGGGATACCTATTGGAAGGTGCGCCAGGCGGTGGAAACCACCAAGGCGGGCCTCTACAGCTTTGATCAGTTCAAGACCAACAAGGCCGAGCCACGTCGCCCGCTGCGCAAGCTGGTATTCAACGTGCCGACGCGTCGGGAACTGACCATTGGTGAAAAAGCCATCGCTCACGGTCTAGCCGTGGCCAAGGGTGTGCGGGTCTGCCGCGACGTGGCGAACATGCCGCCCAACGTCTGCAACCCGGCCTATCTGGCCTCCCAGGCCCGTCGTCTGGCCGATGCCTACGACAACATCACCACCAAGGTGGTGGGCGAGCAGGAGATGGCCGAGCTCGGCATGAACTCCTACCTGGCGGTGGCCCGCGGCTCCGATAACGAAGCCATGATGGCCATCATCGAATACAAGGGTCATCCGGATGCCAAGCCCATCGTGCTGGTCGGCAAGGGTCTGACCTTTGACTCCGGCGGCATCTCCATCAAGCCGGCCGACGGCATGGACGAGATGAAGTACGACATGGGTGGCGCCGCCTCCGTGCTCGGTACCATGCATGCGCTGGCCCAGCTGCAACTGCCGATCAACGTCATCGGCGTGCTGGCAGGCTGCGAAAACATGCCGGGTGGCAACGCCTATCGCCCGGGTGACATCCTCACCTCCATGTCCGGCCAAACCATCGAAGTGCTCAACACCGATGCGGAAGGTCGTCTGGTACTGTGTGATGCGCTGACCTATGTGGACCGCTTCGATCCGGAAACCGTGATCGACGTGGCGACCCTGACCGGTGCCTGCGTCATCGCGCTGGGCCACCACACCTCGGGTCTGCTGGCCAACCACAACCCGCTGGCCCACGAGCTGCTCAACGCCTCCGAGCAGGCGGGTGATCGCGCCTGGCGTCTGCCGCTGTTCGACGAGTATCAGGAGCAGATCGACAGCCCGTTCGCCGACATGGCCAACATCGGCGGTCGTCCTGCCGGTACCATCACCGCGGCCGCCTTCCTGTCACGCTTCACCAAGAAGTACAACTGGGCCCACCTGGATATCGCAGGGACCGCCTGGAAGAGTGGCAAGGATAAAGGCTCCACCGGTCGTCCGGTGCCCCTGCTGACCCAGTTCCTGCTGAACCGGGCTGGCGTGGATATCGAAGAGAAAGAGTAACTCTCCGGCCCCTGCCGATGGCTGCATCGGAAGGGTTGGCGTTACCCTGAACCACAAGGAAGAGGCCCGCCTCTTCCTTGTTTCATTCTTGAATCAGTGAGCTGCGGACGGGAAACGCCCCGTCAGCCTCATGAGGCGGTCAACAGTCCGTCACCGCAAAACGGGATCAACCTGATGAGCCAAGTGACCTTTTACCTGATGAGCGAACAGGATGACGCGCAGGCCTCTGCGGTCGAGCGACTGGCCTGCACTCTTGCGGCCGAGTCGTGGGGCGCGGGCCATATCTACCTGTTCTGCGACGATGAGGCCCAGGCCCTGCGTCTGGACGAGCTGTTGTGGCAACTGCCGCCGGAGCGCTTTGTGCCGCACCAGCTGCAAGGCGAAAGCGGCATGGCCCCGGTGGAGATCGGCTATCAGCCACCGAAACGGCGCTACGCCCGCCTCATCAATCTGGCCACTGCGACACCTTTGTTTGCAGGACACTTCGCTCAAGTGGTAGATTTTGTCCCCACTGACGAAACACAAAAGCAGCAAGCCCGCGAGCGCTACAAGCACTATCGCCAGGCAGGCCATACCCTCGAAATGAGGGATCAGCCCGTCCTTGCCGCACCGGATCCGGCGCAGCCCTGACTGCAACCAATTGATCCATAAAGAATCAACACCAGACTCCATCCATCCAGATTACGGCGAGACCATGGAAAAGACTTTTAATCACAACGCCATCGAACAGGCGCTCTATCAGCACTGGGAAGCCCAGGGTTACTTCAAGCCCCACGGCGATACCAGCAAAGACTCCTTCTGCATCATGATCCCGCCGCCGAACGTCACCGGCAGCCTGCACATGGGTCACGCCTTCCAGCAAACCCTGATGGATACCCTGATCCGCTACAACCGCATGCAGGGCAAAAACACCCTGTGGCAGGCAGGTACCGATCACGCCGGTATCGCCACCCAGATGGTGGTTGAGCGCAAGATCGCCGCAGAAGAGGGCAAGACTCGCCACGATTACGGCCGTGATGCCTTCATCGACAAGATTTGGCAGTGGAAGGAAGAGTCCGGTGGCACCATCACCCGCCAGATGCGCCGTCTGGGCGACTCCGTAGATTGGGAGCGCGAGCGCTTCACCATGGATGAGGGTCTCTCCGCCGCCGTGCAGGAAGTGTTCGTTCGTCTTTACGAAGATGGCCTGATGTACCGCGGCAAGCGTCTGGTGAACTGGGATCCGAAACTCAACACCGCCATCTCCGATCTGGAAGTGGAGAACCGCGAGATCAAGGGTCACATGTGGCACCTGCGCTATCCGCTGGCCAACGGCGCCAAGACTGCCGAAGGCAAAGATTACCTGATCGTCGCCACCACCCGCCCGGAGACCATGCTGGGCGATACCGCCGTGGCAGTAAACCCGGAAGATCCGCGCTACAAGGCGCTGATCGGCCAGCACATCCTGCTGCCGCTGGTGAACCGTCTGATCCCCATCGTTGCCGACGAACACGCCGACATGGAGAAGGGCACCGGTTGCGTGAAGATCACCCCGGCACACGACTTCAACGATAACGAAGTGGGCAAGCGCCACAGCCTGCCGATGATCAACATCTTCACCCTGGACGCCCATGTGCGTGCCGAGGCCGAAGTGGTCGACACCAACGGCAACCCGAGCACCGCCTACGACGCGGCCCTGCCGGCCGAGTTCGCCGGTCTGGAGCGCTTCGCTGCCCGTAAAGCGATTCTGGCCAAGCTGGAAGAGCTGGGTCTGCTGGACGAGATCAAGGATCACGTGCTGCAACAGCCTTACGGCGATCGCGGTGGCGTGCCCATCGAGCCGATGCTGACCGACCAGTGGTACGTGCGCGTGGCACCGATGGCCAAGACCGCCATCGAAGCGGTAGAAGATGGCCGCATCCAGTTCGTGCCGAAGCAGTACGAAAACATGTACTTCTCCTGGATGCGCGACATTCAGGACTGGTGCGTCTCCCGTCAACTGTGGTGGGGTCACCGCATCCCGGCATGGTATGACGACGCCGGCAACGTCTACGTTGGCCGCAGCGAAGACGAAGTGCGCGCCAAGCACAGCATCCCGGCCGTAACCGTACTGCGTCAGGACGAAGACGTGCTCGACACCTGGTTCAGCTCCGCCCTGTGGACCTTCTCCACTCTGGGCTGGCCGAACAACACCGAGGCACTCAAGACCTTCCACCCGACCGACGTGCTGATGAGCGGCTTCGACATCATCTTCTTCTGGATTGCCCGGATGATCATGATGACCATGCACTTCATCAAGGACGAAAACGGCCAGCCGCAAGTCCCGTTCAAGACCGTCTACATCACCGGTCTTATCCGTGACGAAGAGGGCCAGAAGATGTCCAAGTCCAAGGGCAACGTGCTGGACCCGCTCGACATGATCGATGGTATCTCGCTGGAAGATCTGCTGGAGAAGCGCACCGGCAACATGATGCAGCCGCAGATGGCCGAGAAGATCGCCAAGCGTACCGCCAAGCAGTTCCCGGAAGGGATCGATGCCCACGGTACCGACGCCCTGCGCTTCACTCTGGCAGCGCTGGCCTCTACCGGTCGTGACATCAACTGGGACATGAAGCGCCTGGATGGCTACAACAACTTCTGCAACAAGCTGTGGAACGCCTCCCGCTATGTGCTGATGAACACCGAAGATCAGGATTGCGGTTTTGCCGGTGGCGAAATGCAGTTCAGTCTGGCGGACCGCTGGATCCAGTCCCAGCTGCAAGTGGCCATCCGTGACTTCCGTACCGCCCTCGATACCTACCGCTTCGACATCGCCGCTGGCGTGCTGTACGAATTTATCTGGAACCAGTTCTGTGACTGGTATCTGGAGCTGACCAAGCCGGTACTGACCAAGGGTTCCGAGGCCGAGCAGCGCGCTGCCCGCCACACCCTCGTCAGCGTCCTCGAGACCCTGCTGCGTCTGGCACACCCGATCATCCCGTTCATCACCGAGACCATCTGGAAATCGGTCGCTCCGCTGGCCGGTGTACACGCCGACACCATCATGATTCAGGCCTTCCCGGAGTTCGACGCTGCCAAGGTGGACGAAGCCGCGATGGCGGATCAGGAGTGGGTGAAGGAGTTCATCGTCAGTATCCGCAACATCCGTGCCGAGATGAACGTGGCGCCGAGCGTGCCCCTCAACGTGCTGCTCCAGTGCGATGCCAAGGATGCCCAGCGCGCCGCTGACAACGAGGCCTTCCTCAAGTCGCTGGCCCGTCTGGAGTCCATCCGCGTTCTGGCGGACGGTGAAACCGCCCCGCTGTCAGTGAAGAAGCTGATCGGCGCTACCGAGCTGATGATCCCGATGGCCGGTCTCATCGACAAGGATGCCGAGCTGGCCCGTCTGGCCAAAGAGGTTGCCCGTCTGGTGGGCGAGTGCGGCCGTATCGAAGGCAAGCTTGGCAACGAAGCCTTCGTCGCCAAGGCGCCGGAAGCGGTCATCGCCAAAGAGCGCGAGAAGCTGGAAGATTACCGTCTTCAGCTGACCAAGCTGGAAGCCCAGCAGGCCGAAATCGCCGCGCTGTAAGCACCGCCCCAACCGATACAACAAAGCCCCCTGCCAAGGGGGCTTTTTCATATCCGCGCTGCCCGTTTCAGCTCACCAGCAGCCAGCCGCAGAAGCCGAGATAGAGCAGACCCACCAGCGCCAACCGCCCGGCGGTCATCACTCCCTTTCTGAACCCCCACCAGAGCACCCCCACCGCCAGCAGCGTCACCAGCGAAGAGGCCATCATGGCGCCATCCAGCAACCAGGGGGTAAACAGCAGACAGAAGGCCTTGGGGATAGTGCCCTGGATCATCATGGCTCCAGAGATATTGGCCAGCGCCAGCCGGTTCTTGCCCTGCCGCACCCAGATCAGCACGTTCATCAGCTCCGGCATCTCGGTCGCCACCGGACTCAACAGCAGTGCCGCCAGCACCGGCGAGAGGCCAAACAGTTCGCCCATGCTCTCCAGCTGATGGACAAACAGCTGTGCCGCCAGCGCCACCACCACCAGCGCAGCCAGCGTCTGCAACAGTACCTTGCCAAGGGGCGGGATCACCGCATCTGGGGCCAGCTTGAGGGGCTCCGGCAATTCGACTTCGTGGCTGTCACTCTGTTTCAGCTCGCGCCTTACATAGACGAGGTAGACCAGCAGGAAGAGCGGGGCCAGCGAGCTCTTGCCGGTGAAGGCGACCAGCCCCAGCGCGGTCGCCACCAGAAAGATGCCGATAAACCAGCGCTGATCCCGACCAATCTCGCGCTGCACCCCGCCGTCGATGGCGCGCTCGGTACGCCCCATGCAAAGCAGCAGGGTAACACCGACCGCTGCATAGCCGATGGTGGCCAACACCAGCGGCCCGCCGAGGGCGGCGCCAATGCCGATCTCCTGCTGGGCGGTTGTGTTGCCCATCAGCAGGGCGGTCAGGGTGACGATGCACTCGGGCAGTGCCGTACCCAGTGCCGCCAGCAGGGAGCCGGTGGCGTTTTGGGAGAGTTTGAAGTGGTGACCGATCCACTCGATGCCGTTGACGAAGTATTCGCAGGCAAGGTAGATGGTGACCGCAGAGACGAGAAATAACAGCAGGGTAATCAACATAATAGATACCGCCAGGCGAGCAGAATAACCGATGGACCCGACATGGCTCGCCCGGCTGGCGTGCATATCGAGGCCAAAGGTCTTGCAGAGCGATAGTGCCTATCGCCGCCCATGCCATGGATACGAGGATCCAAGAGTGTTGACATGGGCCCGGCCCGGAATGCGGGCGGGTTGCTACTCCCCAATGACTGAGGGGACGTTTTAGCAACTCGACCGCCGCCTCACAAGGCAAATTAATGACAACTCATTCAATAAGTTGTAAGGGAATGTAACCTCGCCAGCCCCTCCTCCCCACTGCTATTGCGCTGTTGGCACACCGATTGCTGTAGGTAGTTCACTATCCACAACAGTTTGGGAAGGATGAACAATGAAACGGTGGATCCAACATTTCTATCAACTGAACCGCCTCAACTGGCTGATGGTCTGGTTGTTGCTCTGCTGCAGCATCATTCTGCTGTTTCCAGCCGGGCTGATGAAAGGGGCCGTCAGCCAGTGGGCTGCGGATCATGCGGCCTGGCTGGGGGTCGGCATGCTGATCGCCATCTCCTACTTCTGCAGTCAGGGCTTCCTGATCGCCTGGGAGTGGGCATGCGAAGAGTGGCAGGCGCGCCGTCAGCAGGATCAGCTGGCCCAGATGATCGGCTTTCTCGACTTCAACGAGAAGGCGGTGCTGCGCGAGTTCGTGCTGCAGCGTAAAAGCGTCATAAACTTGCCGATCACCGAACCCGCCGTCAAAAACCTGATGGATGCCGGCGTCCTCACCTACGCCTACGGCAAGCCGACCCGGGAGAAGGATGACGAGAACCAGATCCGCGCCCTGATGATCGCCCTGCCCGCCCGACCGCTGCTCACCTACAAGGTGCTGGGGCTGTCGCGCGGCAAGATGAGCGACGAGCAGGTGGAGCAGATCATGAACGCCCGTCCCAAGTTCGCCCAGAAGGGGTTCCAGCGCTAACCGCCGCCCTATCCGCCAGATGCAAAAGAGCCGGACACTGTCCGGCTCTCTCGTTTCTGCGCGACGTTCTGTACCATCCCTTCCGTCTTGCTGCGTCCTACCCCTTGAGGCTGGAGCAAAAGCTGACATCGTCCTGCACCGGATCATCGCTCATGCTGTGATAAAGCTCGAAGCAGGGACCATTGCCAAACTCCAGCCCGGCAGCAACGATGTCGCCGATATGCTCCTGCCAACGAGGGCCATACTGACTGCGGTCGGTAATAAGATAACGGGACTGGGCGTAACGACCGGCGGGAATAATCTGGATCTCGACCGCACCCATCCCCACCGTCCCCGCAGGCACCGTCACCCCGATGTCAGTGCGACACTGGGCTGGCGGAGTCACCTCGGGGTTATCGTGATAGATGAAGATCCACTCCCCACCTTCCAGACCGCGGGCGCTGGCCCACTGATGCAGCTGACTACAAACGGGACCATACCCCTCGCCATAGGGGCCGGTGACACGCATATAAGCCAGAGTGCGGGCGTCCATCTCGATGGTTTTCATGGTATTGCTCCTTGCTGATGAGTGACCCTCAGCATAAGGATTAGGCAGCACAAGTGCGTGTCCATCCTTGCTCATCAAGTGTCCATTCTTGCTCTTGTCGCGGCGAAACTCTCCCGGCGTGCAACCATAGTAACGGCGAAATACCTTGGCAAACGCCTGGGAGCTGGCGAGCCCCGCCCCCAACGCAATGGCCGTGACACTGGCATCGGTATAGCAGAGCTGCCAAGCAGCCCGCTGGATGCGCAGACGACGACACATCTCCCCGGGCGTCTCCCCCGCCACAGCCGTAAACACCCGGTGAAAATGGTAGAAAGACAAGCAGGCACTGCTTGCCAGCGTTTCAATGGAGAGATCGGGATTCTGCTCCAGCGCCCGGATCACCGGGCGCAATCTGTCCTGATAATCGACCATGCCGTTAGCGACTGGCGCTCCCCGCAACTCTGGCCATATAGAGTGCATCCACATAGCGCCCCTGGCGGAAGGCATAGTCACGGGCCAACCCCTCCTGCGTGAAACCGAACTTGCGATAGAGCGCCTGTGCGGCCTCATTGTCGGTATAGACAGTCAGCTCAATCCGGTGCAGGTTGAGCCAGTTATCGGCCAGATCCAGCGCCGCGGCCATCAGGGCAGAGCCCACCCCTTTGCCGGCCCAGTCATCCCGTACCCCCATACCGATACAGGCCACATGCTTGCGTCTCGGATTGGACTCAACCAGCAGCGAGAGCTGGCCTACCAGCAGGCCGTCAACCTCGGCCACTAGTGCCACCACGCTGTCGCTCTCCAACCGCTTCTGCCACTGGCTAAGGGGAGGTGTGGGCAGGTGCAAAGTGCCCGCCTGGGCATTGGGCATGGCGTAAAGATCCCGCAAGGCGGGGGCATCGGCGGGTTCGGCATGACGGATAGTAATCTGCATATGAGGCTCCTTCTCGAAACCACCATCATGCAATATCCGGCGCGGTTACACATCCCCCACCTGCACCCATTTGTCTTGCCTATCAAAGGGCGAGGAAAGGCCCATTGGCCCATCACTGCGCAGATCCGTAGGCTGGCCCCATATCAACAAGGAGAGAAGCCATGACTGACAAGACCCTGCACAGCGCCAACGGCGCCCCCGTCGTCGACAACAACAACAGCCTCACCGCCGGCCCGCGCGGCCCCATCCTGATGCAAGATATCTGGTTGATGGAGAAACTCGCCCACTTCGACCGCGAGCGCATTCCCGAGCGGGTGGTTCACGCTAAGGGCTCGGGCGCCTACGGCACCTTTACCGTGACCCACGACATCAGCCAGTTCAGCAAGGCCGATCTGTTCAGCGCCATCGGCAAGCAAACACCGGTGTTCCTGCGTTTCTCCACCGTAGCCGGTGAGAAGGGCGCCGCCGATGCCGAACGCGATGTGCGCGGCTTCGCCCTCAAGTTCTATACCGAGCAGGGCAACTGGGATCTGGTGGGCAACAACACCCCGGTCTTTTTCATCCGCGATCCGCTGAAATTCCCTGACTTCATCCACACCCAGAAGCGGGATCCGCGCACCAACCTGCGCAGCGCCACTGCCGCCTGGGACTTCTGGTCACGCCATCCGGAATCCCTGCATCAGGTCACCATACTGTTCAGCGATCGCGGCATCCCCAAGAGCCTGCGGGAGATGAACGGCTACGGCAGCCACACCTTCAGCTTTATCAACGACGCCAACGAGCGCTTCTGGGTCAAGTTCCACTTCAAGACCGAGCAGGGCCACAGCTTCTACACCGATGAAGAGGCCGCCACCGCCGTCGGTCAGGATCGGGAGACCAGTCAGGCGGATCTGTTCAATGCCATCGAGCGGGGCGACTTCCCGCGCTGGAAGGTCTATGTGCAGGTGATGCCGGAGGCCGACGCCCAGACTTACAACATCCACCCGTTCGACCTCACCAAGGTGTGGCCGCACAGCGACTACCCGCTGATCCCGGTGGGCATGCTGGAGCTCAACCAGAACCCGGACAACTACTTCGCCCATGTGGAGCAGGCCGCCTTTACCCCGGCCAACGTGGTGCCCGGTATCGGCTTCTCGCCGGATCGCATGTTGCAAGGGCGGCTCTTCTCCTACGGCGACACCCAGCGCTATCGCCTTGGCGTCAACCACGGTCTGCTGCCGGTCAACGCCCCGCGCTGCCCGTTCCATCACGGTGCCCATCGTGACGGTGCCATGCGGGCAGACAGCAATGGCGGCGCCAGCCCCAACTATCAGCCGAACCGTTTCGGTACCCAGCAGCCGAGCGAGCAGCACGAACCGGCGCTGAGTCTGGAAGGGGCCGCCCTGCACTATGACTTCCGTGACTACGACAGCGACTACTACAGCCAGCCGGGCAACCTGTTCCGCATCATGGACGAGGGACAGCGTTCGCGGCTCGCCGCCAACCTGGCCCGCTCCCTTATCAATGTGGAGGATGACGCCATCGTCGCGGCCCAGCTCAAACACTTCGAGCAGGCCGACCCCGAGTACGCCAAACGAGTCGAACTGGCACTGGCCGCCTTGCAGCGCTAAGCCGCAAGCAGGCAAGATCTGCAAAAACAAAACGGGGGCCTGATGGCCCCCGTTTTCTATGGCGAGCAAGCTCGCTCAGAGAGCAGGCACCTGCCCGGCCAGCCACCGCAACGCGTTCGCCTCATGCTCTTTGACAAAGGCATTCTTGCCCGCACAGTAGCGCTCGATATCGTGCTGACAGCTCGCGGCTACCGCCTGCTTTAACTCGGCGTATTCCCGGCATACCGCAGGATGGGCCCTTAGATAGTCACGAAAGGCCAGATGGCGATGCACATGGTCATCCCCTTGCAAGAAGGCGTGGATCTGGTGGGTTCTCTCATCACCCCCCTTGCGAAAATAGCGGCGGCGCGCAATCCCGCACTCACCCATCGCCTCATAGCCCAGCGCCTCCAGCTGACCGTTCTGCTCATCGAGCCGCTCCAGCGATGATACCTCCAGCATGATGTCGATGATGGGCTTGGCGGCCAAACCGACGACAGAGGTACTGCCGATATGGTGGACAGCTAGCAAGCAGTTATCCAGCACACTGCGTAATTGAACCTCTTCAGCTACAAAGCTGGCTGGCCATTGGGGGTTGTAGGAGACAACGTCGACTCTCACAGTTTCAGCTCTCTGGATAGTTGCCGATGGCATAGGGCAACAAGGTATGCGATGGGTGGACAAGATAACCAGACGGCAAATTACCAGCAACAAAAACGGAGCCCGAGGCTCCGTTTTTCAATGCTGTATCAATCCCGGACGGAACGCGCTTCACGCTCTTCCCGCTCCCTTGCCAGCAAGCGTTTGTACCACCAGCTACTGCGACGACGTTGTGCATTGGAAGAGCGACGAGCCATTTCTTAGGTTCCAGCCAAGAGAAGAAAGGAGCTGCATTATGCGACAGGGATCACGTCCATGTCTTTAGCTGGATCAAGAAAAGCCTCACTGACCCACGGAAATCGTCTTCTGAGCTTTCGCACCACGGGTGGCAGGCAACACCACCGCAGGAGAGCGCCAGGCCAGCGCGCCATTGCTCTCGAGGTCGTTCTGCGGGCCGCACTCCAGCCAGATATCTCCCTGCAGAATGCGGGCCCCTTCGGAATATTTCTGATCCGCAAACCAGCAGACCCGCTCGGGCAATGAGCCCAGCGGCAACACCAGCTCGGGGCTGACAGACTCGCCCACCACAGTGGTTTTGGACGCGGCCAGAGCGGGGGCGAGCCAGAGGGAGACCAGCAGGCAGAGCAGTACATTTTTCATGAGAGGGATCCTGTTTCGATGGGAGGCATTCTCGAAGAGTCGACCAGCCCCTGGGTTTACTTGACTGACAATCATACTGCCTGCTGGCATTGTGGAACCAATATGGTAGCCTGCCAGCGCCTGCGGGCAGTCTCTCGCTGCCACGCGCAAACTTCCGGTGAATTTGTCACGTCCTGACAAAATATAACCTTATTTATCAAATCGTTATTTGGATATTATCCCAATGCGTATCATGCCGTTGCTTCAGGCGGCCTGCCTGAGCCTGATGTTGTCCGCCTGCGTTGCCCCATTGCTGATGATGAGCCCCACCAGCCAGCTGATGTGGGCCCTGCTCAAGCCGCTGGTCGGCTTTGACCCGAACGAGGTCAATCTGTTCGAACAACCCCTGATCAAGGATCGGATGACCGCCATCCTTGGCCCCAACTACGACAGCACCATGCAGTTGCTCAAGACTGCCGACAAGTTACAGCAGGAGGGGCCGCTTTTCTATGTGGTCTCCGAGTATGCGCCGGTGCCGGATATCGCCAAGCAGGCGGGGATGGTGTGGAACTCGCAAACCAACCAGATGTCGGTATTGCTGCAAAAAGGGGATGGCACCACCCTGACCTTCGGCGAAAATCTGGCGAGCACGGCACCGACCTGGCCAACCGCCATGCAGGGCTGGCAGACTTCCACCAGCCAGCTCACCCCGGCGGCCAATGCCCTGACCGGTGCGGCAACCAGTCAGAGTGGCACCTCCCCCTTCTCCCTTGGCAGCGCGCTGGGCACAGTGACCCGCGGCGTCACCGGCTCGCTGACCAACAGCGCAAGTCAGGCTATCAGCGGCGCAGCCGCCAACGCCACAGGGCAGGCCGCCAGACAAGCCACCGGACAGGCCGCCCAAGCGGTGACCCAGAGCGCGACCGACCTGACTCGCAGTGCGACCACCGCAGTCACTGCGCCAGCCAAGCAGGCGGTGAGCAGCACTGCTGCGACTGCAACGCAAGAAGCGACCAAGGCTGTTGCCACTCCTGCCAAACAGGCTGTCAGCAGCGCCGCTGCGACCGCGACGCAAGAAGCCACCAAAGCCGTTGCCGCTCCTGCCAAGCAAGCCGTCAGTAGCGCCGCTGCGGCCGCGACCCAAGAAGCCACCAAGGCCGTTGCCGCTCCGGCCAAGCAAGCCGTCAGCAGCGCCGCAGCAACCGCGACGCAAGAGGCAACCAAGGCTGTTGCCGCTCCGGCCAAGCAAGCCGTCAGCAGCGCCGCAGCAACCGCGACGCAAGAGGCAACCAAGGCCGTTGCAGAACCAGCCCGGCAGGCCGTCAGTGCCGCATCCCATACGGCCGGAGAGAGCGTCGCCGATGCCGCCAGAGCGGCGGAAGCCAAGGCTCGCGCCAAGGCAGAGGCGGAGATGGAAGCCCTGCTCAAATAAACCGACAGGCCACCGAAAGGTGGCCTGTTTTTTATCCCGTTACCGGATCATGACGTTATGGAAAAGGCCACATAGACTGTTAGGTAACTACCCGCACAAGGAGTGCATCATGCGTCGTCTGCTCCCTGCTCTCGCTTCTCTCGCCCTGTTTATCGCGCTCCCGGCTCCGGCACTTATCTACTATTCGGAGCAGAACATGCCGCTCAATGGCCAGGATAAAAATGGTCAGCCTGTGGGGTTGGCGGTCGAGTTGCTGCGCCTGATGTGGCGCGAAATGGGGGAGCCGGAGCAACCCATCCACTTTCTGCCCTGGGCCCGCGGCTGGTATCTGCTGACCCAGCAGCAAGAGGCCGTGCTCTTTACCACGGCACATACCAAGGAGCGGGATCCCCACTTCCTCTGGGTCTGCCCCATCAGCCACTCCAGGGTCGCGCTGGTCGGCCGCAAGCAGGATGCCCCCAAAGTGGCCAGCAAAGCGGATCTCGCCAAGCTGCAGATCGGCGTGATGCAGGCGGATGTCGGGGAGCAGTTGCTGCTCAACCGCGGGATCAGCCCGGGCAATATGATGTCGGTGGAGCGCATGGATCAGGTGGTGCGCCAACTCATCATGGCACGCACCGATCTGGTGGCGGGCAACGAGGTGATGCTGCGCCATCAGGCCAAAGAGCTGGGTTTCCCCAGCGAGGATTTTGTCACCGTCGCGATTATTGAAGAGCAGGATAACTGCTTCGCCTTCAACCTGAGGGCAGACAAGCAACAGGTTGCCCGCCTGCAACAGGCGCTGGACAAGGTCAGACAGGGGAATGAATACAAGCAGCTGATGAAGCGCTACCAGTTGCTCAGTATCCTGCCCGAAACCACTCCCACCATCCCGCGCCTCGAGTAACCCCGGCCCACCCTATGGCGGGCTCTCTCTATCTCCCGCCGATGACGCCTGCGATGCCTCCACCGGCGCCGTAATGAGGTGGTTCAGAAAGAGATTGAACAGTTCGGCCCGCGAGCCGAGCCGCAACTTGCCATAGAGATGCTTGCGGTGATTCTTCACCGTGCCGCTGCCAATCCCGAGCGCTGCGGCAATCGCCTCGGTATCCAGCCCCTGCAGCAGCAACTCCGCCACCTGCCGCTCACGCCGGGTGAGCAGATCCCCCCCAACACTCGCCATCGCCAGCTCCACCGCGCTCTTGAGGCTGGCGCTATCTGGCAGCACAGTGCTCTGGGCCAGCAGCGGCTGGCTCTGCCGCCACTGCTGACGACAGAGCGAATGCACCAGCGGGAACAGCTGCTCCAGCCTCGCCAGCTCGTCACGACTGAGGGTACTGCGCTTGTCGAGCCGCCCCAGAAACAGCATCAGCGTCAGTCCATCCCGCACTGGCATGATCAGCCCCACCTCCTCCTGCCAGCCGGTGGCCTGATAGAAGTGGTGGCGATATTCGGGATCGAGCCGCCCTTGGGAGACCTGCGCCAGGGTCCAGACGCCGGCAGGCAAGCCCTGTTCCAGCGCCTGCATAAAGGGATCCTGACTGAAGTGGCTGGTGAGGTAGCGATCAAAGAGCAGAGCCCGCTGATGATTGAGGTTGTCGTAGAGGTAGACGGGCCGCTGCCCCACCCCGAGCAGCAGGGCACAATCAAACGCCACCTGCTGCTGGATCAGCCGCACCAGCGCCACCGCAAAGGCGCTGCTGTGCAGGGCATCGACCACCTCGGTCATGCTGCGGGTCAAGGCATCTGTGGTGAATGGCTGGGTCATGGTGACACGTTTCCGTTGGCGGGGAGCGATTCCCCGCTATGGCTGCATGCTAGCACGAGAGTGGCAAAACTGTCCCTCAGGGGACATATCCGCCACCGGCCAGAACGGCGAGGATGACGGCTTTTCCCCCTGCTGTTGGAGAACCCATGATCAACCCCCACCTGCTCGATGAGCTGACCGAGCGCGGCCTTGTGGCCCAGAATTCCGACCCGGCGGCCCTGGCCGATCATCTTGCCACCCCGCGCACCGTCTATTGCGGGTTCGATCCCACCGCTGGCAGCCTGCATATCGGTCATCTGGTGCCGCTCTTGATGCTGCGCCGCTTCCAGCTGGCGGGCCACACCCCGGTGGCACTGGTGGGCGGGGCAACCGGCCTTATCGGCGATCCCAGCTTCAAGGCGACCGAGCGCAGCCTCAACAGTGCTGATACCGTGCAGGGTTGGGTCGCCAGCCTGTCGGCCCAAATCAGGGCGCTGCTGCCCGCCGATGAGGGCCTGTCGGCCCCGCAACTGGTCAACAATGGCGACTGGATGGGGCAGATGTCCGCCCTCGATTTTCTGCGGGATATCGGCAAGCACTTCTCGGTCAACGCCATGCTGGCGCGGGAATCGGTGCGCCAGCGGCTGGCTCGCCCGGATCAGGGCATCTCGTTCACCGAGTTCTCCTACGCTCTGCTGCAATCCTACGACTTTGCGGTGCTGCACCAGCGGCTCGGTTGCACCCTGCAGATTGGCGGCAACGACCAGTGGGGCAATATCACCAGCGGCATGGATCTCACCCGTCGTCTCCATCAGGCGCAGGTGCACGGCATGACTCTACCCCTTATCACCAAGGCAGACGGCACCAAGTTTGGCAAGACCGAGGGTGGTGCAGTCTGGCTCGATCCGGCGCTCACCTCCCCTTACGCCTTCTACCAGTTCTGGCTCGGCACCGCGGATGAGGATGTCTACCGCTTCCTGCGCTACTACAGCTTTGTGCCGCTGAGCGAGATTGATGCACTGGAGGCGGAAGACGCAAAGCGGCAGGGGCGCAAGCAGGCCCAGCAGGTGTTGGCAAACGAGCTGACCGAGCTGGTACACGGCAAGGCGGCGCTGGCGGCGGTGCAGCGCATCAGCGAGCTGCTGTTTAGCGGCGATGTGGCCCGCCTCGGCGAGAGCGATCTGGCCCAGCTGGCGCAGGATGGCATGCCGAGCAGCACCGTCAGCGGCGAGACCGATCTGGTCAGCCTGCTGGTCAGCTGCGGTCTGGCTAACTCCAGGCGCATCGCCCGCGAACTGCTGGCGGCAGGCGCCATCAGCCTCAATGGTGTGCTCAAGCAAGATGATCAGCTGAGAGCCAATGATCGGCTGTTTGGTCGCTACCTGCTGCTGCGCCGGGGCAAGAAGCAGTATCACCTGGTGGAGTGGCAATAAGCCGCAGGGCGGGGAGCTCAGCTTCCCCGCCCGCACCCTGAATCCCTTTTGAATCCCGAGTTGCGATCCCCCTCACAGCCTCTCCCGTCAGCAGCCACCATACTGGCACCGGCGAACATGGAGTACGCCACACAATCTGTTCCTCACGAATCAACAAGGATGCTGATGATGAAGAGATGGCTTCTGGTGCTGCTCTGCACCCTGCCCATGCTGGCACACGCCAGCGGATACACCCAGACCCGCTACCCCATAGTGCTGGTGCACGGCCTGTTCGGCTTCGACAAGCTGCTCGGGGTCGATTACTTCTACGGCATTCCGCAAGCCCTGAGCCGGGATGGCGCCAAGGTCTACGTGGCTCAGGTATCTGCTACCGCCAGCTCCGAGCAGCGGGGGGAGCAGTTGCTCGCCCAGATTGAACTGCTGCTGGCCGCCACCGGCGCCGAGAAGGTCAACCTGATCGGCCACTCCCATGGCGGCCCGACCATCCGCTATGTCGCTTCGGTCGCCCCCGAGCTGGTCGCCTCCGCCACCAGCGTCGGCGGGGTCAACTACGGCTCAGAGATTGCCGATCTGGTGCGGGCCAATGCCGCCCCCGGCAGCGCCGCCGAGAAGCTGGCTGCCGCCGCGGCCCACGCCCTCTCCGGCATGATTTCACTGCTCTCGGGCGGGAGCCAGCTGCCGCAAGATCCAGTCGCCGCCCTCGATGCCCTCACCAGCAAGGGGGCCAGCCAGTTCAACCAGCGCTACCCGGAGGGGCTGCCCAGCCGCTATTGCGGCGAGGGGCCGATGCAGGCCAGCAACGGCGTCTACTACTTCTCCTGGAGCGGGCGCGGCAACCTGACCAATCTGCTGGATCCGGTGGATCCTGCGCTGGCGCTGACCGGCGCCTTCTTCAAGGAGCCCAATGACGGACTGGTCGGGGTCTGCAGCAGCCACCTCGGCAAGGTGATCGGCACCAGCTACCGGATGAACCATCTGGACGAAGTGAACCAGTCCTTCGGCATCCACCATCTGTTCGAGACCGATCCGGTCACCCTCTATCGCCAGCATGCCAACCGCCTCAAGGAGCTGGGACTATGAAGATCGCCACCCTGCTCGTCGTGCCCTGCGCCATCACCCTGCTGCTTGGCGGGGTGTTGCTCTGGCCCACTGCACCGACGGCAGACTCATCAACAGATCAAGCCAATCAGCATGCACAGAGCCACCCGCACGATCCCGAGCAGGAGGCCGCCGATGCCCTGCAGGCGCGCTATCGCACCTTTGTCTCCGCCCAGAGCAGCCTGACGGTGCCCACCGAGATCTCCCTCGCCAGCCTGCAGATCCTGTTTGACGAGCGGGAGCAGTTGCGCCAGCAGAGCTTTACCCCAGCGGAGCAGGCCCAGCTGTTTGCCGAGGATCGGCTGATGGAGCAGCTGACACTGCGGCGCAGGGCGCTGGCGGAAGCAAGAGACAGCGACAAGTCGCAGTTGGCCAGCGAGCTGGATCTCTGGCTGGCGGAGCAACCGGGCTGGTTTCGCGAGGCGGAGGCCAACAGCCGTCTACTTGAGGAGTTGCAAGGGCTGGCGCAGATGGACCCGGCCAAACGGGAGGCTCTGCTGCTGGAGACAGGGGGGCCGGAAGCGGTGGATCGGATGCACCAGCTGGAGCAGAACCGGCAAGGGTTCGAGGAGCAACTCAGCGGTTTTCTGGCCGAGCTCAGGCAACTACCGAACGAGGCCAGGGCCGAACAGCAGCAGGAACTGCTGGCCCGCTGGTTCGAGACCGGACAGTGGCGCCGGGTCGAGGCGCTCACCCGGCTCAAGCTGGGGGAGCCACAAGCCGAATGAGAAGGGGGCCCGCGATGGGCCCCCTTGCTACTGCGCTTATTGCGGCTTGTTGGCACCCGGCAACGGCTGCCAGGTGAGGCGGGTCACCTGAGTGCCCTGCACCTCGCACTTGAGGCTCAGCTCCTGCCACCCCTTATCCTGACGCAGGGAGACTTCCCCTTCGATCCCCTGCTCGCCAATCTTCAGCTTATCCTGCTCGAAGATCACCTTGTCGCCGTGGGCGAGATCCATCAGTTTGCCGTTGCAGAGCCAGTGAGCGAGATCCGCCCCCTTCAGCTTGACGCCCCCCTTGGCCGCCTTCTGTTCGGCCGCGCTCACCACAAACAGCTTGCTCAGCTCGGCGGCCCGCTTGGTGAGCCACTCCTGACGCTGCTGCATGCTCATCTTGCTGACGAACTCGGCGGGCTGCCCCTTCTCGTCCAGCCATTGGGTCAGCTTGCCGCTGTCGTCAAAGGCGAACTGGGCGGCGGGCTCTTTGACCCCGAACAGCTTGCCGCCCTTGAAGTAGTAGCGGCTCTCCCCTTCCAGCTTGCCCAGCTCGTTCATGATGGGCACGGCGATGATGACGGGGGCGCCATCGATCCAGGCCTTGATATCGACGCCGTCATGGCTGAATTGACGGGTATCGAGGGCGCTCTCGGCCCCCTTCTCCATCAGGGTAAACTGCTCGGCGAGAGAAGCGGCCAGAGAAGGGAGGGAGCAGAATCCCAGGGTCAGCGCGATCGCTGTGTTGCGCATTGAGTTGTACATAGCACTCCTGTGATGGGCCATCCGGCCCGTGGTTAACTCTCTGTCAGCCAGGCCCGCAGCCCTTCCCGGTGAGCATCGCTCAGGGGCAGGGATTGGCGGGCCCGGTAGTCAAAATGGATCAGGGTCGTTTCGGCGGTGACGGCCAGTTCGCCGCCCTGCCAGGCCTCCTGCCAGACCGTAAAGGAGCTGGTGCCGATGCGGCGCACGCCAGTCTTGATGGTGACCGGCTGGCCGTAGAACAGCTCCCGTTTGAACTGCACCGTATAGCCCGCGATGATCAGATGCCAGTTATGCACATCCAGATCGGGGGAGAAGATCCGGAACAGGGGATCCCGCGCCGATTCGAACCAGACCGCCGGCACCGTATTGTTGATATGGCCGAGGGCATCCGTCTCCTGAAAGCGGGGTTGGATCTGCATTTCCAGCATGGGTTGACTCCTTGTCTCTTTGTTTCTGTCCTTGTCCGTTCATGGGACATCAGTGGCCAATGGGTGGCCGCCGGGCATCACCAGCGGATCAGCATGTTACATGATACTGCTGGCCCAAGCACAGGGATGCCCACGACCCTGCGCGAACGGCCAGCGGGTGTCGCAGTGCGGCGAGTTTTGGTGCTCTGCAAAAAAACGAGCAGTAAAAAGCCCCGCACATCTTGGGTGTGCGGGGCTGGTGCAGATAACCAAACGGCTCGGGGACTAGCCCAACAGATCGAAGCGATCCGCATTCATCACCTTGTTCCAGGCGGTGATGAAGTCACAGACAAACTTCTCCTTGTTGTCATCCTGGGCATAGACCTCGGCATAGGCGCGCAGCACCGAGTTGGAGCCGAACACCAGATCCACCCGGGTGGCCGTCCACTTCAGCACGCCGCTGCGGCGATCGCGGATCTCGTAGAGATTGCTCGCTTTCGGCAGCCACTGGTAGCCCATGTCGGTCAGGTTGACGAAGAAGTCGTTGCTGAGTACCCCGACCCGATCGGTAAAGACCCCGTGCCCGGTACCGCCGTGGTTGGTACCGAGCACCCGCATCCCGCCGACCAGCGCCGTCATCTCGCAGGCGGTGAGCCCCATCAGATGGGCGCGATCCAGCAGCAGCTCCTCCGCCGTCACCACATAGTCCTGCTTCAACCAGTTGCGGAAGCCGTCGGCCAGCGGTTCCAACACCTCGAACGAGGCCACATCGGTCTGAGCCTGAGTGGCATCCCCCCGGCCCGGCGCAAACGGCACGCTCACCGTCACCCCGGCGGCCTGGGCAGCCTGCTCGATGGCGAGGTTGCCCCCCAGCACGATGAGATCCGCGACGCTGACGCCACACTCGGTCGCCAGCTTGTCATAGACCGCCAGCACCTTTGCCAACTTCGTCGGTTCGTTGCCCGGCCAATCCTTCTGCGGCGCCAGCCGGATGCGGGCACCGTTGGCACCGCCCCGCTTGTCGGAGCCACGGAAGGTACGGGCGCTATCCCAGGCGGTAGTGACCCGCTCGCTGATAGAGAGGCCGCTGGCGGCGATCCTGGCCTTCACCGCCGCCACGTCATAATCGGCACGTCCGGCTGGCACCGGATCCTGCCAGATCAGATCTTCTGTCGGCACATAGGGGCCGACATAGCGGCTCTTCGGCCCCATATCCCTGTGGGTCAGCTTGAACCAGGCGCGGGCAAAGGCGTCGGAGAAGGCCGCCGGGTCATCGCGGAAGCGCTCGGCAATCTTGCGATACTCGGGGTCGAATTTGAGCGCCATGTCGGCATCCGTCATCATGGGTTTGCAGCGGATCGACGGGTCCTCCACATCCACTGGCATATCCTCTTCGGCGATATTGATCGGTTCCCACTGATGGGCCCCCGCCGGAGATTTTTGCAACCACCAGTCGTACTTGAACAGCAGATCGAAGTAGCCGTTGTCCCATTGGGTCGGGTGGGTGGTCCAGGCCCCTTCGATGCCGCTGGTCACAGTGTTGCGGCCGATGCCGCGGCTGTGGTGATTGATCCAGCCGAGCCCCTGCTCCTCGAGGTTGGCCCCTTCCGGCTCGGGCCCGAGCTGTTTGGCATCGCCGTTGCCGTGAGCCTTGCCGACGGTGTGGCCACCGGCGGTCAGCGCCACCGTCTCTTCATCATCCATCGCCATGCGGGCGAAGGTAACTCGCATATCTTGCGCGGTTTTCAGTGGATCTGGCTTGCCATCCACCCCTTCCGGGTTGACGTAGATAAGCCCCATCATCACCGCCGCCAGCGGGTTTTCCAGATCCCGCTCGCCGGAGTAACGACCACCCGGCTTGCCGCTGGGCGCCAGCCATTCCTTCTCCGATCCCCAGTAGATATCCTTCTCCGGGTGCCATATATCCTCGCGGCCAAAGGCGAAGCCGAAGGTCTTGAGCCCCATGGACTCATAGGCCACGGTGCCCGCCAGAATGATCAGATCGGCCCAGCTGATCTTGTTGCCGTACTTCTTCTTGATGGGCCACAGCAGGCGACGGGCCTTGTCGAGGTTGGCGTTATCCGGCCAGGAGTTGAGGGGGGCAAAACGCTGGTTGCCACTGCCGCCACCGCCGCGACCATCGGCGATGCGGTAAGTCCCGGCCGAGTGCCAGGCCATGCGGATCATCAGGCCGCCGTAGTGGCCCCAGTCGGCGGGCCACCACTCCTGACTGTCGGTCATCAGGGCGGTCACATCCTGCTTGAGGGCCGCCATATCGAGCCCCTTCAAGGCTTCCCGATAGTTGAAACCGGCCCCCAGCGGATTGGTCTTGGTATCGTGTTGGTGAAGAATGTCGAGGTTGAGGCTCTTCGGCCACCACTCCATTCTGGACGTCTCGACGGAGGTGGTTCCCCCGTGCATGACCGGGCATTTTCCTGCGGAACTGTCTGAATTGTTGCTCATCGTTTTCCTCATTTGCTCTGCTGTCCATAACCTGAAACAGCATGGCACAGAGGCGTGACACAAACTGTGCAGCAGCGGCCGATTTACGGATCTTTCACGCAAGCGGCCACGGAGCGCCCGTCAGCCGCGACAGAAATTGGACGAACTATGGCGCCTCTGCGGGCTGATGGGGCGGCTCGGGCCGCAGCCAGGCACTGCGAAAATCGAACCAGCCGAGCGCTGTCATCCGCACCCCGTGCACGCCGACCCGGCTCTCCAGCTCCAGCCAGTGGTGGAACAGCGGCACAAACCAGCTCTGCTGCTGCACCCTTGCCAGCAGGGCGCGAGGGCCAGGCTCCTCACCGCTGGCCCGCCACTGCATCAACCCCTGCCACAACCCATGCTGACAGCTCCACACCTTGCGCAGCAACGGGGTGCCCTGCAACCAGGCGTAGGGGGCAAAGGGGCCGGCATGTTCGAGGTTGAGGGTGCCGAGCCAGAGATCCACGTCTTCATCCTCGCCGCTCACCCAGCGACCGTAATCGAGGGTGCGCACCTCGAGCCTGATCCCCTGTTCGGCCAGCAGGCTACTCATGGCGTTGGCGCACTCGTTGAACTCCAGATGCTGGTTGAAGCAGGCAAGCACCAAGGTCGTCGGCAACTGCGCCGGTGTGGGCCAGGGCGTGGGCAACGCTTCGCGCCAGTGAGGAAGCAGGCCGAGGGCGCTGGTCCAGCCCCGTTGCAACTCGGGGGCGACCCGCCCCATCAGGGCCACCGGATTGAGCAGTTGGCCCAGCCACTGGCGCAGCGCGGGATCCTGCAAGGATCCGGAACGATCGTCCTGCAGCAGGAAGTAGCAGCCCGACTCCAGCTCCGATTCGCCGCGCATGGTGCCGAGCTCGGGGCTGTCGCGCCCCAGCTGCAGGTGGGTCTCCAGCCGCTCCGCCAGTTCAGGCAGCATCCAGATATCGATCTCGTCGAGCAGGGCGCGCAGGCCGAAGTAGTCGTCAAACGCCGCAAGGCAAAGATGCAGGGGATCGTTGGCGGCCACCCGGTAAGGGCCGGTGCCCACAGGTTGCAGGGCAAAGCCCGTCTCCCCCTTGAGCTCCCGCGGCAAAATGGTCGCCACCGGCTCCGCCAGCAGGTGGGGCAGCCAGGGATCCGGACTGTCGAGATAGAGATCCAGGGTGCGCGGCCAGGGGCTCTCCAGCCGATCCAGATGGGCGAACAGCGGGCGATCCCGCAGGGCCAGCAGACTCTCCATCACATCTTCCACCACCAGCTCGCGACCGTGGTGAAAACGCACCGCCGGGCGCAGATAGAAGCGCCAGTGACAGGGGCCCAGACACTCCCAGTGGTGGGCCAGATCCCCTTCGATTTCCCCATTTTCCTCATTTCGCCGGGTGAGGCCGTTGAAGATCTGGCGGCTCAGGTGAATTTCGGAGCGGCGCATCGGGCCGGTGGGCAGCAACTGCGGCAACGGCCGGTAGTAGGGCACCCGCAGGATCTGGCGCCCCTCGCGGGTGGCCTGACCGAGTTGTTCGATCAACAGCGGGGTGAGCAGATCGAGGCGATCCTCGGCCAGCCGCACCGCCTGCGCCAGCTGGCCCTGACTGAGCAGATCCCGCAAGCGGCGCCGGGTCAGGCTCTCCTGACTGTCGAGCAAGGTGAGCCGGGAGCGCCGCCCCCGCCCCGCTTCCGCCGACCAGCTGAGCCAGCCCTGATCCTGCATCCGCCGCAGCAGCAGACGGGCGTTGCGTGGGGTGCAGCAGAGCAGATCCGCCACCTCGGCGAGGCTGATCTCCCGTTCGTCGCAGCCAAGCAGCTGGGCGAGTCGTTGAAATTGCTGGTAGAGGCGACCGGTCGGCATAAAAGAGGAAATCCTGTTGCTGTAAGTCATCAGTTTTTACTTCCGCATTTTAGCTCAATACTGCTGATGAACGTGAGAACCACAGCAGAGGAGCACCATCATGAGCCACGCCAATCCCCTCAAACCGAACCGGATCCAGCAGACCCTGCGCCGTTACTTCAAGCGGATCCTGCCGCGCCCATTGGCGCTCATCGAGGATCCCATGCAGCAGCTCAACCGCCTGATGCAGTGGGATATGAACCAGATCGATGACAAGGAGTATCGCCGTCGCCTCTGAATGCGGGCCATGCCAACCACTCGGGACGCGCATCCCCTGCGGGCGACATTGCTTTGCCGGATCTTGCTGTTTACATCGGCCACGGGCCTGATAGATTGGACGTCTATCCATCTATAACTGCCATAAGCAACATCCAACAAGGAGTGTGTGATGAAAGATGCGACCCTGGCCCTGCACCACGGCTTTTCCAACGACCCCACCACCAAGGCGGTCGCCGTGCCCATCTACCAGACGGTGGCCTACGAGTTCGAGAGCGCCCAGCACGGGGCGGATCTGTTCAATCTGGCGGTACCGGGCAACATCTACACCCGCATCATGAACCCCACCAACGATGTGCTGGAGCAGCGAATGGCCGCGCTGGAAGGGGGGATTGCCGCGCTGGTGGTCTCGGCAGGTTCCGCCGCCATCACCTACGCCATTCAGGCGCTGACCGCCGCCGGTGACAACATTGTCTCCACACCCCAGCTCTATGGTGGCACCTACACCTTGTTCGCCCACATGCTGCCGAATTTCGGGGTCGAGGTGCGCTTCGCCAAGGATGACAGTGCCGAAGCCATCGCCGCCCTTATCGATGACAAGACCAAGGCGGTCTACTGCGAGAGCATCGGCAACCCGGCGGGCAACATCGTCGATCTGGCCGCGCTGGCCAAGGCGGCCCACGCCCGTGGTGTGCCGCTCATCGTCGACAACACGGTCGCCACCCCGGTACTCTGCAAGCCCATCGAACACGGCGCTGACATCGTCGTACACAGCCTGACCAAATATGTCGGCGGCCACGGCAACTCGCTGGGGGGCGTCATCGTCGACTCGGGCAAGTTCCCCTGGGCGGATCACGCCGAGCGCTTCCCCCAGCTGACCAAACCCGAACCCTCCTACCACGGGGTGGTCTACACCGAGGCCTTTGGCCCGGCTGCCTTTATCGGGCGGGTGCGTACCGTGCCGCTGCGCAATACCGGCGCGGCGCTGGCGCCGATGAACGCCTTCCTGCTGCTGCAAGGGCTGGAGACCCTGAGCCTGCGCATGGAGCGCCACGTCGACAACGCCCTGCGGGTCGCCCACCACCTCAAGCATCACCCCAAGGTAGCCTGGGTCAGCTATGCCGGTCTGCCGGGTCACCCCCACTATTTGCTGGCAGAGAAGTACATGGCCGGTCGCCCCTCGGCCATCCTCTCGTTCGGTCTGAAGGATGGCTACGAGGCGGGCGTGCGTTTCTACGATGCGCTGAAGATCTTCAAGCGGCTGGTCAATATCGGCGACGCCAAGTCGCTGGCCTGCCACCCGGCCTCCACCACACATCGCCAGTTGAGCGAGGAGGAGCAGGCCAAGGCCGGGGTGAAACCGGAGATGATCCGGCTGTCGGTGGGGATCGAGGCGATCGAAGACATTCTGGCAGATCTGGATCAGGCGCTGGAGGCCTGAGTCAGTCAGCGAGGGAGCGGGCATCAGCCCGCTCTTTTTGTACTGCCGGTGAACCGCCCTCCTCACCCGCTCGTATACCCCATCCTGCCACCGAATCGAGGTCGTTATGATAGTCCTGCACCACCTGAACAAATCCCGCTCCCAACGCATTATCTGGCTGCTCGAAGAGCTGGGCCTGCCCTATGAGATCAAGGCGTATCAGCGCGATGCCACCACCTTTCTGGCACCGCCCGAGCTGAAAGCCATCCACCCCCTCGGCAAGTCGCCGGTCATCGAGTTCGACGGCCGGGTGCTGGCGGAATCGGGCGCCATCACCGAGTACCTGATCGCCCGCTACGCCGCCGAGCGGCTGGCTCCGGCATCAGATAGCCCCGACTATCCCGAATATCTGCAGTGGCTCCACTTTGCCGAAAGCTCCGGCATTCTGCCGCTGCTGCTCGACATGTTCGTGCGCAAGGATGGCAGCCCGATGCGCTTCCTGCCGGACTACGCCAAGGCGGAGTGTGCCAAGGTGCTGGGCTACCTCAATGAGGTACTGGCGAATCGCCACTATCTGGTGGGGGATCGCCTCTCCGGCGCCGACATCATGAACTCCTTCCTGGTGGATCTGCTGGCGCAAAGCGGCCAGCTGGCCCACTTCCCGCATCTGCAAGCCTACCGGGAACGTCTCAATACCCATCCGGCCCGTCAGAAGGCGGTAGAGCTGGAGCGCGAGCTGGATCAGCGCCCCTGATCCGAGTCGCCATCATGCAAAACGCCCCGACAGTCGGGGCGTTTTTGTTATGCAGCGGGCTGCGGTTTACTTGGTCGCGGGCACCTTGTCGCGGCGCGACTTCCACCACCACCTCAAGCGGATCTGGGAGATGAGCATTCCCGCCAACATCAGGGCGCAACCGGCGATGGCGCGCTCGTCCAGCGTCTCCCCCAGCAGCAATACGCCACCCACGGCGGCGAAGACAGTCTCCAGACTGAGGATGATGGCGGCGTGGGCCGGATGAGCACCCCGCTGCCCTACCACCTGCAGGGTATAACCCACCCCGACCGACACCAGCCCGGCATAGAGCAGCGCCTGCCAACCGGCCACGGCGCCGCTAACAGTCGGGGTTTCGATAACAAAAGCAGTGGCAAGGCTGAGCAGGCCGCAGACTACGAACTGCACTCCGGCGAGCTTGATGGGAGCAACCCGGTTGGAGTAGTGATCCACCAGCAGCAGATGCACGGCCCAGAACAGGGCGCCAACTACCTGCAACAGATCGCCAAAGCCGATGGTGAACTCGTCGGTGACGCTCAACACATAGAGGCCCGTCAGAGCAATCAGGGCACCAATCCAGGTATTGAGGCCGCTCTTGTGACGCAGCAGCAGCCCCAGTACCGGCACCAGAATGATGTAGAGCCCGGTGATGAAACCGGCCTTGGCGGCGGTGGTATAGAGCAGCCCCACCTGCTGCAGGGAGGCGGCACAGAACAGCACCAGCCCGGCCAGCACACCACCGATCAGCAGTTGGCGATGGTCGCCCGCGACGGCAACAGGTTGTCGGGATTTGAGCCACCAGAGCAGCGGCAGCAGGGAGAGGGCGCCGAGCAGAAAGCGCAGGCCATTGAAGGTATAGGGCCCCATGTGCTCCATCCCGAGGCGCTGGGCGACAAAGCCCATACCCCAGATGGTGGCAGCCATCAGCAACATCAGATTGGAGCGCATGGCGATTCTTCCTTAAATCGGCGCGTGACGGGTTATCTGATCCAAGATACCCGCCTCCCTATCCTCTTGTCTCCACTCTTTGTCTTCGCTCTCGCTCTCAACGCTCTGCCTTGCACTGCTTTTGAGCACCGCGAGTGTTACAGCAGCGAGGACTTGGTGAACACGGCCAACAGGGCAATCAGTAGCAGATTGCCCCGCAGGATCCACACCACCCGGAAGTGCTGCTGGATGGAGATCATCGGCGCCTTGCCCAGACGCAGGGCGCGACGCCAGCGATAGAAGAGGCGGCTGGGATAAACGAGGGAGCCGACAATCAGCAGAAACAGCCCCATCTTGAGGCCGTGGGAAGGATGGGCAAAGATCTCTGCCACCGAGCTGGCATGCTCGAGGGCCAGCAGACACCCGGTCGCAAAGATGGAGAAGAGCGCCAGCGCCGCCACCCCATCTGCCAGCAGCAGGCGGCGCACTCGCAGCATGTTCAGGCCGCGCCGAAAGATCAGATACTCGACACAGAGGGCAAGGATCAGCACCGCTATGCTGCCATAATGAATCATTGAGAGCAGAGTGTGGTTCAGCATCGGAAACATCTCATTTTCTGCCTTTAGACGAGCCGCACAGCATCATATATGCTGGTGTCACCCGAGACGAAAAGGATCTGTTCATGTCCCCCGCCAAGCCCAAGAACACTTGGTCTTTGATCACCCGCATGCGGCTGGGCTTCCTCTTGCTCTTTATCCCTGTGTTGCTGCTCGGCAGCATCTACTACCTGCATATGGAGCGCACCCTGCGCCACGAGCAGCAACAATATCTGATTGCTCGCAACACCCAGTATTTCCATACCCTGATAGAACCCTATCTGGCGACCCTCAAACGCCAGTTTACGCTCATTTATCAGCAGGTAAATTATCGGGATTTCAGCGGTCCGGAGATCCGCAACGGCGAGCGCTACCTGCAACAGTGGCAGGCCTATCACAAGGTGATGGAGCTCGATTACGTCTACGTGGGCACCGAGCATCGCAAGATGCTGATCCACCCATCCTGGCAGGCCGACGAGAAGTTCGATCCCAGAACCCGCCCCTGGTATCTGCTGGCCGCCAGCCATCCCGGACAGATTGTCTGGACTGATCCTTATTACGACTACACCTTGGGCACTCTCACCATGGCGCTGGCTCGGGTAATTAAAGATCCTGACGGCAAGCGGGTTGGCGTACTCTCGCTGGATACCCAGCTCACCCCCCTCGCCAGCTGGCTAAACAGTCGGCATGCTCAGAGTCACCATCTGGGTAATGGCTATCAGCTCCTGCTCAACCATGACGGGCTGGTGCTGGCCCATCCGGATCGCGAACGGGTATTCAAACCCCTCGCCCACCCCGACTGGCTGGCCCGGATGCAACAGCCGCAGGGCTTTTTCCTCGATGATGCCAGCGGCCTGATGGTCTCCTACTACCGCATCCCCGAGCAGCGCTGGATCCTGCTCAGCGTCGAGCCGACTGCCAGCATGCAACAGGTGATCGACAGCGTCTCCATCAACGTGCAGCTGATGATTGCCGTCGCCTGCATTCTCTATCTGCTGCTGGCCCTGCTCTGGTCCCGTTACTTCCGCCGCATGCTGGGGGAGATCACCCTGCTGATCCGCGCCAGCCGCTCCGGCGGTATCGCCTACAACGGCCGCCGCATGCTGGAGCTGGCCAAGGTCTATGAAGAGATGGATGCCGCCAGCCAGGACTTTGCCCAGATCCGGCTGCAAGCCAATCAGGACAAGCTCACCGGGCTCTACAATCGTCGCTTCTTCGACGAGTGCCTGCAGAAGCAGCTCAACAGTGGCGCTCCCTTCGGGGTGGTGATGTTCGATCTGGATGATTTCAAGCGAGTCAACGATACCCACGGCCATCAGGCGGGGGATGTGGTGCTCAAGCGGGTGAGCAAGCTGGGCATGAATCTGTTCCACGAGTGGGGCTGGTTCTGCCGCTATGGCGGCGAGGAGCTGGTGCTGATCTTCCGTTACGGCGAAGAGCAGCCGATGCTCCCCTCCCTGCTGGAAGCGTTCCGGCTCGGGGTGGAGCAGCTGGAGTGGCGCGAACCCGATCTCACTATCACTATCAGCGGCGGGGTGGCCTTCAGCCGCTCCGGGCTCTCGGCCAAAGAGCTGGTGGAGCTGGCCGACAAGGGGGTCTATCAGGCCAAGCGGGAGGGGAAAAACCGTATCTGCTTCCCGCTGCGCCACACCCCTCACCAGAGTGCCGAGGAGGACATTCCCGCCTTTGGCGAGCCCCGGCAACAAACCAACGAGGGGTAGCCACCACCGCCAACATCAACCACAACGCTGTCAGCAAAAACAAAGAGAGAGGCTCCTGCCTCTCTCTTTGTTTATCGTGCTCCTTGCCGCACGTTAAGCCTGTGTGGCGCACGACTCAGCGCTGCCACTCCCACACCGGCCAGCCCAGCTCCGAGGCGCACTGACGGAGCGCGGGGGCCGGATTGACCGCATGAGGATGGCTCACTGCCCGCAGCATGGGCAGATCGTTGTGGGAATCGCTGTAGCCAAAGCTCCCCTGCCAGAGATGGTCCCTGCCTGCAAAGAGCTGGTTGATGCGGGCCACCTTGCCTTCGCGAAAGCTGAGGGTGCCGCGGGTCTGGCCGGTCAGCATCCCCTCCTCCTCATCGAGCAGGATGGCGACGCAGTGATCCATCCCCAGCATCTTCGCCATGGGGGCCACCAGATGCTCGCCGGAGGCGGAGATCAGTACCAGCTCGTCACCACGCTGGCGGTGCCACTCGATGCGCGCCAACCCCTCCGGGTAGAGGCGCTCGCGCAGCACCTGCTCGGCGAAGTGGTGGCACTGCTGCTCCAGCCACTGGCGCGACTTGCCCGCCAGCGGCTGCAGGGTGAAGGCCATGTACTGATGCATGTCCATCTTGCCCTGATGGTAGAGGGACATCATGGCCTGCTCCTCCGCGATCATGCTGGCGGGCGCCAGCTCCTCGGCCACCATGTACTCCAGCCAGAGGCTGGCGGAATCCCCCGCAATCAGGGTCTCGTCCAGATCAAACAGTGCCAGTGCCATGGGCGCTCCTCGCAGTGAAAATAGAAATGAAATGCGGCCTCATGCTACCTCACAGAGTTGATCCCGGGCCACCGCCAGGGTCACGGCACTGCCGGTGGCCAGCAGATCGCCAGCCGAGCGGTTGAGGCAATCCACCGTCAACAGCCCCGCCTCGCACTCCACCTGATAGCGGATCACGTTGCCGAGCAGCTGTTGCTGGCGAATGATGCCGGGCAGGCTGGGCTCGCTGCTGGTCGCTCCGGCGGGCAGCAGGGTGATGGACTCCGGCCGCAGCGCCAGCTTGCCCTGAAAACGGGGGCCAAACAGCGACTTGCCCTGCTCTGCCCCAAGCAGGTTGTAGTTGCCGATAAAGCTCGCTACAAACTCGCTGGCGGGACGGGTATAGATCTCCTCCGGCGTGCCGCTCTGGACGATGGAGCCCTTGTTCATCAGGAAGATCCGATCCGACATGGTCAGCGCCTCCTCCTGATCGTGGGTCACGAAGATGGTGGTGAGCTCAAGGCGCTGCTGGATCTCGCGGATCTGCTGGCGCAGGCTGCGGCGGATGCGGGCATCCAGCGCCGAGAGCGGCTCATCCAGCAGCAGGATCCGCGGCTGCACCACCAGAGCCCGGGCCAGTGCCACCCGCTGGCGCTGGCCGCCGGAGAGTTCGGCCGGATAGCGGCGCTCGAAGCCGGTCAGCTCCACCAGCTCAAGCGCCTCCTGCACGCTGGCGGCGAGATCCCGCCCCGGCTGGGGTTTCATCTTGAGGCCGAAGGCAACGTTGTCCCACACCGTCATGTTGGGGAAGAGCGCATAGCTCTGGAACACCATGCCGATGCCGCGCTTCTGGGGCTCCTGCCAGGTGATATCTTCACCGGCCACCCGCACCTGACCGCCATCTACCGGGGTGAGCCCGGCCAGCGCCCGCAGCAGGGTCGATTTGCCGCAGCCAGAGGGACCGAGCAGGGTCACCAGCTCCCCCTTGCGGATGCCGAATTCAATCCCCTCGAACACTTTGGTGTCGCCATAGGATTTGTGCAGTTGATTCACTTCTAGATGGAACATGTTGATTCACCGATGAAATCTGTTGGCCGCCCAGGTGAGCAGCAGGGTCAGCAGGAAGTAGCTCATCACCAGCGCACTGGTGAAGTGGCCCGAAGTGGCGCGCATGTTGTAGAGGTAGACCTGCAGGGTCTCGTAACGGGTGCCCACCAGCATGTTGGCAAACACGAACTCGCCGAGCAGGAAGGAGAGGGAGAGAAACAGCGCCGCCAGCAATCCCTTGCGCAGACAAGGGATCACCACCAGCAGGAAGGCGCGCCGACTACTGGCCCCCAGCAGATGGGCGGCATCCATCAAATCCCTGAGCGGTACCCCTTGCAGGCTGTTGGCCAGCGCCCGGTACATAAAGGGGAGCACCACGGTGAACCAGGTGCCGATCAGGATCCACGGCGTGCCGATAATCGGCAGGACACCATCGGCGTAGATCTGCAGCAGCCCCACTGACGAGACCACAGGTGGCACCGCGAAGGGGAGCAGGATCAGCAGGTTCATCCAGGGATCCAGCTTGGGGAAGTAGTAGGCCACCACCAGCACGGTCGGTACCAGTACCAGGGTCCCCAGCAGCAGGGTGGCGAAGCAGACCAGCAGGCTGCGGCCAAAGGCCGCCAGAAAGCGCGGGTCGCCCCACAGCTTGAGATACCAGTCGAGAGTGAAGCCGTCCGGCAGCAGGGTCGCCCCCCAGCGGGTGGAGATGGAGTAGAGAAACGTGGCCAGCAGCGGCAGCAGCAGGGTGGCGACCAGCCCACCCAGCACCCACTTGGGCCAGCGCGGCGTCAAATCATGCATGGGATTGCCCCTTGTTTACATAGCTCTTTTTCAGCAGCCACTGGTTGGCGGCCGTCACCACCCCCAGCAGCACCATCAGGATCACCGCCAGCGCCGCCGCCATATTGGGTTCGAGGAAGATATCGCCGGAGACCAGACTGGCCACCCGGATGGTCACCAGATTGAAGTTGCCGGTGGTGAGGGCGTAGGCGGAGGCATAGGCCCCCACCGCGTTGGCAAACAGGATGATCAGGGTGCCGAGCAGCGCAGGCGTCAGTACCGGCAGCGCCACGTGCCACACATACTGCCCCTTGCTCGCGCCGAGCAGCGCGGCCGCTTGCGGCCACTCATCCTGCAGCGCATCGAAGGCCGGATAGAGCAGCAGCAGGGCGAGCGGGATCTGGAAGTAGGTGTAGATGAGGATAAGGCCGCTGCCCGAGTAGAGGTTGAAGCCGTCGATAAGGCCCCAGGATTTCAGCAGCAGGGTCACCGCACCGTTGATGCCGAGAATGATGATGAAGGCGAATGCCAGCGGCACACCGCTGAAGTTGCCGGTCATGGTGACGAAGGCCAGCAGCACCCGCTTGACCCGCTCGCCGCTGTGGCGCAGCGCGGCTGCCCCGAGGGTACCGATAGCCAGCCCCGCCAGACTGGCGATACCGGCGATGCGCAGCGAGTTGCCGAACGATTGCAGGTAGAAGGGGGAGCTCAAAATCTCCCGATAGTAGTCGAGGCCCCAGCCATCCGGGGTCTGGAAACTGCCCACCAGCACCCACACCATGGGGGCGAGCTGGAACAGGATCATCAGCAGGATAAACGGCAGCAGCACCAGCGCGGGCAGCCAGTGGCGGCGCACCTTCTGCTTGGTTGCCACGGGTTGATCAACCAGGATCTCGGTGGTTGCAGGCATCATCAGTGCACCTCGCGCATAAAGGCGGCCTTGAGCAGCGGTGGCGCTGTCGGCTTGTCGTGGGAAACCCCAAGCAGATCCGCCATCAGGGCGCAGAGCTGGGTCTGGGCAATCGCCACCCCATCCGGCCAGCGTTCGACGAAGGCATCGCCAAACAGCCAGAGCGGCACGGTGCGCTCTTCCGGCAGGGTGCCGCCGTGGCTCAGGTCGTTGTTCATGCCGTGATCCGAGGTGACTACCACCTGATACCCCTCCGCCAGCCACTGGGGCAGCAGGTCGGCCAACAGGCTGTCCATCCGGCGCGCCTGATTGCGGTACTGGCGGGAGTCGAAGCCAAACTTGTGGCCCGCATCGTCCACCCCCATCGGGTGGATCAGCAGAAAATCGGGATCGTACTGGCTGCGCAGCCACTCGCCATCCATCAGCAGATGGCTGTCGGGATAGTTGTCATCCCAGTAGAAGCAGCCGTGCTGGATGGGCAACTGCTCGTCATGAGTAAAGCGATCACGGGCAGCCAGCCAGGGGCTCTTGTTGTAAAGCTCGCTCACCCAATGGTAGGCCGCCGCTGCGGTGCGTTTACCCGCGGCGCGGGCCAGATGGAAAATGGAGTCATGCAGACTGAGACGGCTCACCCCGTTGTGGGTGATGCCGCTCGCTACCGGCGGAACGCCGGTCAGGATGCACTCGTAGAGCGGTCGGGAGAGGGAGGGCAGGGCACAGCTCAGGGTCGTATACAAGCCGCGCTTCGCCTCCACCATGCCACCGAGGTAGCCCATGGTGTGGACTACCTCGGCTGCCAGACCATCCACAAGTACCACTATCACCTTGTGTTGCACTGGATTCCCTTACTGCATGTTGATCATGACGGTTTCTTGCCACTGGCGCGGCAGGGCTTTGGAGCTCTGCTCCCAGGCGGCATGGTCGCTGACCGGCTTGGCATTGGCATACTGCTCGGCGGGCAGCAGCTTGGCCTTCACGTCATCCGGCAGGGTCACGTTGCTGCGGATGGGGCGGGCATAGCCACGGGCCAGGTTGATTTGACCGGCATCGGAGAGGATGTATTCGCGCGCCAGCTTGGCGGCGTTGGGGTTCTTGGCCCACTTGTTGATGATGGTGGTGTAACCGGCGATGACGGAGCCGTCGCTCGGGATCACTACCTCAAACTTCTTGGGGTCAATCTGGTCGCGGTAGTTGAGGGCGTTGAAGTCCCACAGCACACCCACTTCCACTTCGCCCTTCTCGATATTGGCGATGGTCGGGTCATTCAGCGACAGACGACCCTGCTTGGCCAGCTGGCCGAACAGCTCCAGCGCAGGCTTGAGGTTCTTCTCGCTGCCGCCGGTGGCATAGGCCGCCGCCAGCACGCCGTTGTTGGCCTGGGAGGCGACACCCACATCACCCAGGGTCACCTTGTAGTCGCCACCCAGCAGGGATTGCCAGCTGGTGGGGGCGGCCTTGACCAGATCCTTGTTGATCAGGAAGGCGATGGTGCCGGTATAGGCCAGCATCCAGTGACCGTCCGCATCCTTGGCCCAGTTGGGAATATCGGCCCAGGTGGAGGGTTTGTAGGGCTGGGTGACCCCCTGCTTGACCGCAACCGGACCGAAGGCACCACCCACGTCGCCGATATCGGCGGTGGCGTTGGCCTTCTCGGCGGCGAACTTGGCGATCTCCTGCGCCGAGCTCATGTCGGTATCCTGATGCTTGATGCCGTAGATGCTGCCCAGCTGCTGCCAGGTATCCTTCCAGTTGGCCCAGCTGTCGGGCATGCCGATGCTGTGGAGCTGGCCTTCGCCACGGGCGGCCTTTTCGAGATCCGCGATATTTTCGGCTGCATAGCTATTTGTGGCAAACAACGGTTGGCTGATGGCCACCATGGCCAGTGCACTTGCGATCACGCTTTTCATCATCCCATCCCTCTGGACTAGGTCAGTTAAGGTTCGAGAGGGATGCTAGAGGGGAATTGTGACGGTGGCGGGGCGCTTTAATGGCAGTTTGATGACAATCACCCTGTCATGGCGCTGTCATCCACAGCGGTTACAACTCTGAACCCGAGTGAGGCTGGACTATTCCAGTAAGGGATTGGCCAGCCACCCGCCTTCTGAATAAGCAACAGGGACAAGAGTGTGACCGAGCCGAAATTGAGCGAGCAGAGAGTGAGCGAGCAGAGAGTGAACGAACAGAGCATGGCCGATGGCCGCGTCTCCTCCAAGTGCGAACAGATTTGCCAGACTCTGCGCCGCTATATCGGCAGCGGCCAATTGGGGGCCGGGCAGCAGCTGCCCGCCGAACGGGCACTGAGCGAGCGTTTCGCCACCACCCGCATCACCATCAAGGAGGCGCTCTCCAGCCTCGAAGCGGACGGCCTTATCTACCGTGCCGAGCGGCGCGGCTGGTTTGTGGCGCCACCCCGCCTCACCTACGATCCCGCCATCCACACCCACTTTCACCAGTGGATCGGCGAACAGCAGCGCACCGCCGAAACCCGGGTGCTGGCCCACGGCAGCGAGCTTGCCAGCAGCGAACTGTGTCGCTGGATGGGGCTGGAACCCTTCACTCCACTTTATGAGATCCGCCGCCAGCGACTAATCGACGGCCGCCCTGTGCTGCATGTCAGCCACCACCTGCTGGCGAGCCGCTTTCCCGATATCGCCAGCGCGCCGCTGGCCAGTTCCCTCACCGAGCTCTATCAGCAGCGCTATGGCATAGGCCAGGGTGGGGCGAGTCTCGAGATCACCCCCTCGGCGGCGCGCGGCGCCATCGCCCGCGCCCTCAATCTGGCGGAGGGGAGCGCGGTGCTGCGGCTGGTGCGGGTCAACTACGACGAGCGAGGCGGTCTGGTGGATTGCGATATCGAGCACTGGCGGCCGGATGCCATTCGTATCTGTCTCGATACCCGGGCGCTGCAACCCATCATCGCCACAGCGCAGCCCATGCAACTGGCAGAGTAACCACGCTCAGACTCACGAGCAGACACGGATCCCGCAGGATCCGCCGGGATCAGTTGTCGATATTGGGGATCATGTCGTCAAAGCTCTGATAGCCGCAGTCGGCCAGTTGCAGCGACATGGTGTAGGTCTTGGCGTGCTCCTGCTGGCCGATGGCGGGGCGGTTGAGCTTGATCTCCTGATGCCAGTACTCCTTCATCCGGTCGATCAGCGCCATCGCCTCCCCCTCGTTGAGGTGCAGCTGGCAGAGCGCCATATAGTTGTTCGACTTGTGCATGTTCTCCACCAGATACTCCCCCAGCACCGACATTGCCTGCCGTGCCTGCTGGCGGGCGAAACGGCTGTGCTGCTCGAAGCTGATCCGCTCGCTGATCAGGAAGTGGTAACTGTTGTCGATACCAAGCTGCAAAATGCCGAGCTTCTCCAGCTTGCGCAGATAGAGGTAGCAGGAGGCATCGGTCAGGCCGTACTCCCGCTTGAGATCGATCAGCGTCTTGTCGCGCCAGAAGATATTGGCGAGAAAGGCGTAGAGCCCCGGCTCGTTGTGAAACGCCTCATCCTGCTCCTGAGTGAAGACGGCGCGGCGGCTCTGGGCGTCCTGAGTGCGATCCAGCAACTCCTCGAACGAGAGCCCCACCAGATGGCAGATCTCCAGCAGAGTATCGAACGGCAGGGAGGGCTTGTTCATCATCCGTTTCACGGTCGCGATGGAGACACCCATGGCTTCTGCCAGGGTCTGATAACGGATCCCCTTGTCGGTCAGGGTCTTCTTCAGGGTGTCGAGAATATTGTTGGCCAGGGTCTGGCTGTAGGTCATGCCACTCTTCCTTGTTATCGCACTTTCATTGCATGGTTATGCCGAGTCAGCTTCTGACCTGTTTTTACCTTCAAGGCTCAGATATTGACACCGAAAAAACAGCCTAGAGAAAAAATCGCCTATAACGCCCATCAGGACAGACCAGTTGAACGATGAGGTCGCAAAATCTGACACCAGACAGTGCATATCTTTCAACCCGCAAACATTTTGCTAGTGCTGCATAGAACATCGCGCATAATCGAAACGTATCGAATTCAAGACCCTTCCTGGTTGAGAAATCGATTGTTTGCTTCCAAATTTTTATCTTTTAAACCGTAAGGTTTTTTCTCTTTCCTGGCATTGGGCGGCGCTGATAGCACCGCCCTTTTCTTTTCCCTGAATTCGCAGGTCAGGTCAAGGGCCCCGGCAAGGGGAAGTGTCACAGGCCACCAGCCGCCCACTGATGCGCCAGCCACCACGACCGTTCTGGCAAGGTATCCTAAACGGCCATCAATACCGTGTTATTGCCATTCAATATATTTAAATGGCTTGGTTGGAAAGCTTCATTAAATATAAAAACGAATATAATAAAGTTATTTAAAACTCCAAAAACCTATCTTTTAAATGGCTTGTGTATATAAGCAGACAAAATTAATCAGGCCGCACGCCCCATATCTGCTTATCGCGCCTCATGCCCACCCCAACAACTGCTACCGGGTAAAGAGAAAAGCCACCCACAAGCGCCCATTCGCGTATCTGATGGGCAACATGGCCCACGTAAAAACAGCCTCAAAAGACCACCAAAACCCTCAATGGGAACAATCCCAAACCTCAAAAAGAGCAAAAAACAGGCAAAAAGATAGATTTTTTTCTCACGGTTTCACCTTGTGATTCGTTCAAAAAATCATCGAAAAGAACCTGATGCCAATCAGTGACATCTGAGATGCCAATTTTTAGACAACTCATCACGGCTACGCTCGAATGAAAATTTAATGCCGATACAAATCAATCACATAGAATCAAACCCGAACTCACAGCCTGTCATTTGCCTCACCAGTTAATTATTTAAACCTCAATAAAGCTAAAACTCTAATAACACCATTTATTAAACAAAATGACCCTGATGGCCGCCAGTCATATTTAGAAGAATGCGGAAATCACTCTCTTGTTATTCAGAAATGTGCTGACTATACTGCGGCCCCTCTGTGAAAGCAGAGCAATGACGGAAATATAAAAAGCTTCATGGATTGAGCAATATAAATCACACGCAGTTCACGCAACACAAGGTTATTTATCCATGAACAAGTTTAATAAAATTGCCGCTTTCTCCCTGCTTGCTCTGGCCATGAATGGCGGCGCCCATGCCGAAGGCTGGTATGCAGGTCTGGATCTGACTACCTCCAAGATGGATCTCGATGGTGCGGCCAAAGACGCCTATGACGCCAAAGTGATCGACGACCAGCTCGACGGCGGCAGCCTGATCGTGGGTTACAGCTTCAAACCCTGGCTGGCGGTTGAAGGTGGCTTGCACGCCCAGCAGATGGATCAGCTGACCTGGGTAACCTCCCCGATTGCAACCGGCTTTGCCGACACCACCATCGAAACCCGCAGCATCAGCCTGGCAGCCAAGCTGAGCCAGCCGCTGGCCTGGGGCTTCAGCGCCTATGCCAAACCGGGCATCGCCTACACCCGCACCGAAGTGGAAGTTGTCGGCAACGCCACCATCCTCGGTTTCAGCGGTCAGGTAAGCAAGAGCGCAACCAAGAGCAAGGTACACCCCAATCTGGAAGTAGGTCTGGACTACGCCTTCAACGACCACTTCTCTGCCGGTATCGGTTACGAGCGCCAGTTCGACGCCCTGAGCCTGGGTGACGAGCACTACTCTCTGGATACCTTCAAGCTGGGTCTGCGCTACCACTTCTAAGTCGCGCCGCGTCAGTAACAATGCAAAAGGGCCGCAGGTTTCAAACCTGCGGCCCTTTTTACTGCTCTTTTTCCGTACCCCGCGTTAGCAGATCTGGTCTTTACCCAGCTGCTTGGCCTGATAGAGCGCCCGATCGGCACGTACCATCAGGCTCTCTTTCTGCTCATCCTGCTGATACTCCGCCAACCCGAAGCTCATGGTAGCGGGGGCGTGTGGGCAGATGGGCTCGCTCGCCATCAATGCCTGAAACTTGCTCGCCACCACCAGCGCATCCTCGCGGCCGGTGTTGGGCAGCAACACCATAAACTCGTCACCGCCCCAGCGGGCCAGCAGATCGATCTCGCGGATATGGCGGCGCACCAGTGCCACTATGTTGATCAGGGTCTGATCCCCGGCGTTGTGGCCATAGCTGTCGTTGATCTGCTTGAAGTTGTCCACATCCATGGCGATCACCGTAAACGGCTGATGGAAGCGGCGCGCCCGCTCGCACTCCAGCTGCAACGCCCACTCCAGCCGATAGCGGCTGGCGGCGCCGGTCAGGGCATCGGTCTCTGCCAACAGGCGGTTCTCCTCGGCTTTCTGTTGCAGCGCCTCGTTGAGTCGCACCAGCTCGGCGGTGCGCTCAGCAACCTGCTGCTCCAACGACTGATTGCGCCGCTCCAGCTGCTCCAGCAACAACTTGCTGGCGTGGATATCGCGATGGGCGCCAATCATCCGCGCCACAGAGCCATTGGGATTGCGCTCAATGATGCGGCCGCAATCCTCAATCCAGAGGTAACGGCCATCCCGGCAGCGACAACGGTACTCGGCACGATACTCATGGGCGCTACCGCTCAGACAGAGATCGAACTTCGCCATCACCGCCGCCAGATCGTCGGGGTGGATCACGTTCTCCCAGGTGAAGACGGTATTGCCGAGGGAGTGAGGCTCGTAACCCAGCATCCGGTACCAGCCCGGGTTGCGATAGACAAAACCGGTATTGGCATGCCAATCCCAGATGCCATCGCTGGTCACCTCCAGAATGCCATGCACCACGGCCTCGCTGACATCCGAGATCCTGATCGTGTCACTGTCCTGCACCATAGCAGTTATCCTTGTTCTTCCGCCCCGCGCCACCACGGGGAATCGCGCTGTTGTCGTGAGGCGCTACCTTGGCATATTGCAACAGATCTGTCAGCCAGAACTCCACCGCACCACCGTTTCCCCGGTTATCGGCCACTCACGGCGCAGGCTGAATCAGGGTGGCCATAAGTGTGGCTCAAGCGCGCCCCATTTACCGGATTTAACTCACGATTCAGTCATTTGGGGGATGGGAATAAATGAGGGGATACCCAGAGGCCCCACAGAGGTCACTCGGCCAGAGTCAGCCGATAAAAATCCGTCTCCTGATGTTTCGGATTGGGGCGCAGAAATATCCAGCCGAAGCGCCGGTAATGATTCAAGGCCCGCACATTGGTACGACTCACGGAGAGCATCGCCCATTTACAACCCGCCCCCAGCAACTGCTGACGAATATAGGCCTGCAACACGGCAGCCAAACCGGTGCCACGATATTCGGGGAACAGATAAATCAGCTGCACATAGCCTGTCTCGGGCTCATCGGAAAAGCTGCGAAACTCCAGCTGGCCCACCCGTTGTTCACCCGCCCAGACATGAAGGTAGTGCCATTGCGCTTGCCCCAGCCTTTCGCGGATCCGCTCCCGATAGCCGTCGATAAAGTCGGCAAAACCATCATGGGTATGAAAGCTGCAAAAATAGGCATCCCTGCGCGCCTGCACACAGAGCTCGTAATCCCGATCCAGATCGATGGTGTTAAATTCAAGTTTCAAGCAATGACATCCTGTCGTGTGTGGGTTGGATGTAGGGTGTAATAAGCGCAGCGGATTACACCTTTTGGCAGATAAATAGCAGCGGTGCAATTCACTTCGTTTATTGCACCCTACCGGATTTCACGAAGCGGGCGCAGGTTGGCATTGTGCCAACCTGCGCCCCTCACCCTAGCCCTCTCCCAGAGGGAGAGGGGATAAAGCAGCATCGGAGATATGGTGTTAGCAATCACGTTATAACCACGGGGCCAAACCTCCCTTCTCCCCTTGCGGGAGAAGGGCTGGGGATGAGGGGAAGGAAAATAATATTTCATGGTAAACATTTGGCTTAGCAGGCGAAGATTCAACCAAGAAATTATTGAGTTTTTTCTCACCATAATTTATTATGTCTTCGCTTACTTATTTAGGAAGTAAGGTGTATCACAAGCTGTCAAGTAGAACGCTCACCAGTACACTGGCTAGCAGACGACTTGCATGGCCGCAGATGGCTAGTAGACTCACGTCGAACACTCCTGCGATGATGGTATCATATATCATATCTGACATTCGTGGCCGACATCATATAATCATATATGATGTTGTGAATGCGTATTTAAGTACGTTTGTTAAGCCCGGATTGGGAATCGGATGGCCACAGTCCTTTACCTTTCCGGGTTTTGCAATTTAAGGCTCAATATGATGAACTCAGAAAATCAATGGTTTCGGAGTCGTGGCTACTTACATTTTGATTCTCCAGTAAAATTACGGAAAGCATGTCAAATTGTTAAATCTCCCCTTAATGTTGCCCAACATGCTTTTTTTCCTCTAATCAAGTACAATATACAAAGCCTTAAAATATCAATAGACAAAGATGGTAATGTTCAAAAGAAAATAAAAACAAGACCAATCTCATACGCATCACATATCGACTCTCACATTTACTCTTACTATGCATGGTTACTCTCTGATTTATATGAAAAAGCTCTCTCTGAATCGCAATTAGAAGAATCTGTACTTGCTTTCAGATCTCTTGGGAAAAGTAATATTGATTTTGCTAACATTGCCTTTGAAAAAATAAAGGCTCATGGTGATTGCACCGCAATCGCGATGGATATCTCTGGTTTCTTTGATAATTTAGATCATGAAATACTCAAATCAATGTGGTGCAAATTACTCCAAGAACAATCATTACCAAATGATCATTTTAATATATACAGGTCTCTAACTAAATCATCTGTGGTCAATAGAGACCTATTGTATACAGCACTTAAAATATCGAGAAACAACCCCAAAGCTGCAGGATTAAGGCTTTGCAATATAAAAACATTCAGAGAGAAAGTTCGAGGTCTTGGGTTAATAGAAACCAACTCGACTGGAAGAGGCATACCACAAGGAACATCTATAAGTGCGCTTCTGTCTAATATATACATGCTAGATTTCGACAAGAAAATAAAAGACATAGTGACATCTATTTCAGGAGAATACTATCGTTACTGTGATGATATGCTTTTTATCATCGACAGTGATAAAACCCGTGAATTAATCTCTCTGGTAACAAAAAGTATCTCCGAGCTAAAAATAGAAATAAATGATAAAAAAACTGAGATTAGAACTTTCCATACATGCCGTGGGGTTCAAAAATGTGACAAGCCACTACAGTACTTAGGCTTTATTTTTGATGGTGAAAGAAAGTTACTTAGATCGGCGGCACTAGCTAGGTTTTCGGGCAGAATGAAAGCTGGGGTTAGGTTAGCTAAAAAGACGCATCAAAAAGCCAACCTTATTGAAGAGGAAAATGGTGTAGCGAAAACACCACTATTTAAGAAGAAAATTTATGAGCGTTACTCGCATTTAAGCAAGCGAAATTTCATCACATATGGCCATAAAGCGGCAAATATAATGGGTTCTAATGCGATTAAAAAGCAATTAAAACCTCTTTGGGGGCGACTGCTCAAAGAGATGAATGAGCAATAATTTTCCACTCCTAAAAATATACGTTGACGGCGGCAACTCCCTTTACCGCCGTCCAATTGCTCACTCCCCCAACCTCTCCGCCAATCCGGAATAACGCTCGGTCTTTTTCCGCACCGCTTGTGCCAGCAGGGCGCGATCGCCGTAGAGATCGAGTTTCGCCTTGGCGCGGGTGATGCCGGTATAGACCAGCTCGCGGGTCAGCAGCGGGCTGGGGCTGTCGGGCAGCACCAGCACGGTATGGGCAAACTCCGACCCCTGGGATTTGTGGATGGTCATGGCGTAGACCGTCTCGTGGGGCGGCAGCCGACTGGGCAACAGCGCCCGCAATGTGCCATCCGGCTGCTCGAACCATACCTTGAGCCGCCCGGTTTCATCGGGCAGGCAGAGCCCCATATCACCGTTGTAGAGGCCGACCCCGTGGTCGTTGCGCACCACCATCACCGGGCGACCGGCATACCAGTCGCCATCGCGGGCAATCAGGCCAGCCCGTGACAGGGCCAGTTCCAGCCGCTCGTTAAGTCCCAGTACCCCGAACGGGCCATCGCGCAGGGCGCAGAGGATCTGGAAGCTGTTGAATGCCTTGAACACGGCGGCGGGCGATTCCCCCGCGCGGGCTGCCTTCAGATAGCTGCCGTAACCGGCCCCCCCCTGGGCAATCAGGGCGTCGTAGGCCTCCCCCGCCCAGGGGTGCAGGCTGATATCGGCAAAGCCCATGCCCCAGACAGCTTCCACCGCCGCGGCATCGCCGCTGTTGCAGGCGCGCGCCAGCTGGCCGATGCCCGAATGCTGATCAAAACGCCAGCTTTTGGCCAGCAAACAGAGGCTGTCGCGCACCGGCGCCCCCACGGGCGTACCCTGCAAGCGGTAGCCGGTCTGGCGGGAGAGCCAATCCGCCTGCGCCGGACTGATGCCCTGTTCGATAAAGCTGCAGATATCGCCGAGCACGGCCCCCGCCTCCACCGAGGCGAGCTGATCCTTGTCGCCAAGCAGGATCAGGCGGGCGTGGCTTGGCAACGCATCGAGCAGCCGCGCCATCATCGGCAGGTCGACCATGGAGGCCTCATCCACCACCAGCAGGTCGAGGTGCAGCGGGTTGCCCGCATGGTGGCGGAACTGACTGCGCCCCGGAATGACCCCGAGCAGCCGGTGCAGGGTGCCCGCCTCGGTGGGGATCGCTTCCACCCACTCGGGGGGCAGATCAAGAGCCTGCAGGGCAGAACCGATACTCTCGGTCAGGCGCGCCGCCGCCTTGCCGGTGGGGGCCACCAGCCGGATCGCCGGCGCCTTGCCCGCCTGCAGACCGGTCTCCACCAGAATGGCGAGCAGTTTGGCCACAGTCGTGGTCTTGCCGGTGCCGGGGCCGCCGGAGATCACCGCAAAGGGGCGCGCCGCCGCGGTGGCCGCCGCCAGCTTCTGGCCGTTGCAGCAGAGCGCCTCGGGCACCAGCGCATCCAGCTTGCCCAGATCGCTCGCAGCCTGGGCGCTGGCCAGCAGCCCCTCGATGGCGAGCCAATCCACTTCATTGGGGAACACCAGATCCAGATACTTTTCGATAAAGTGGCGAGCCGAGAAGTCGGTGGCGAGGCGGGCTTTGAGCAGCGCCGCGAACACCAGCCCGTAGTCGCGAGCAAACAGCCGCGACAGGGCCGGGGCTATCTCCGGCCATTCGGCGCGCTCGCTCAGGGTACGCAGATGGCGGGCCACCCCCAGTTCAAAATCGTGGTAACGGGTGAGATAGAGCCGACCGTGCCACAGCCGCAGCGGCCAGCGCGGGGCGAGCCCCTCATCCTGTTCGGTACCAACCAAGGGACTCTCTGCAAACAGGGCGGGCCAGCGGGCAGGATCCGCCAGATCCAGCAGCAGATCCCGGCTCTGCTGGGGATCCAGCCCGAACGGGCGCAGGGATCCGGCAGCGAACATCTCCAGCGGCAGACAGACATGGCCACGCCCCAGTTCGAAGCAGGTGAGCGCCGCCCCCAGCACCAGCTCGGGGCTGCCGCCAAGGTCGGCCACCAGCCGGGCAAATTGCAGATCCAGCTGGCGGATGCGGCCAGCCAGCGCCAGTGTTTTGAGCCGTTCAACCATCATTGCGCTGGCTGCGGTGCTGATCATGGTGCCGCTCATGCCTCTACCTCGTTTAATTCTGCTGATGACACCCCGCCGGAGCGATCACCATTTCTAAACAACTCATCCAGCCCCAGCACCAGTTCACGGCTCGGGCGGGTATGGAAAATGCCCCCCTGCGGCATGCCGCGCAGGAACAGATAGAAGACCCCGCCAAAATGCCGGTCGAAATCGTAGCCCGGCAGCCGCAAGGCGAGCAGCCGATGCAGGGCCAGCGAATAGAGCTGGTATTGCAGATCGTAGCGATGCTCGACCATGGCCCGCTCCAGGGCCGGGCGGCCGTAATCGGCGGGGCTCATGCCAAGGTGGTTCGATTTGTAGTCGAGCAGATACCAGCGCCCCTGCCACTCGAACACCAGGTCGATGAAGCCCTTGAGCATCCCCTGCACGGTGGCAAAGCTGAGCGGCTTGTTGCCCCGCGACAGCGGGTCGTGCTGCTGGCAGAGCGCGGTCAGCGCCGGTGCCGTCACCCGCCCCATGGGCAGGAAGAACTCCAGCTCCACCTGCTTGCGCTCGGGCGCCAGATCCCGCAGCCGCACCAGCTCACCAAAGCCGGTATCGAGCGGGGTATCCAGCACCGCCTCCACCTGCTGTTGCAGCACCGGGGCCCAGCTCTCGTCGAAGCCATCCTGCGCCAACAGCGCGGCAATGTGCTCCGCCAACGGCTCGCCCGCGGCGCTTTGAAAGTCGATGGTCTCGAACAGGCTGTGCAGCAGGGTGCCGGGGCGCGCCCCTTTCGGGAAGGTAAAGATGGAGGGCTGGGGAGTCTCCTCCGGTTGTTCTGCCGCCAGAGTGGCCGCCTCGGTCACCACCTCGTCATCGAAGCCAGGATTGGCCAAGACCCCCTTGCTGTGACCGTGCCCCTGCGCAGCCAGCCCGGAGTAGGAGCTGATCCACCAGTCCCGCTCAAGGGAGCCGGTAAAGTGGCGCACCTGCGGCTCGCCCAGCTGCTCCTCCTCTGGCGGCAGCGGGGCCGGACGGGTGAGCGAGGGCTCACCGACGGCCACCCCGGGCAGCGCCTGCGCCAGCTCGGTCAGGGCGGTCGCCAGCGTCTGCGCATCCCCCTCTTCGCCCTTTTGCAGCAGGTAGCCGATGGCGGTATGGTGCAGGTCGGTCTTCTCCGACTTGCCCGCCCCGGAGCGCACCGGCGCCAGCCCGAGCCAGGTGGCATAGACCCCCCGGGTCAGGGCCACGTAGAGCAGGCGCAAGTCTTCGGCGAGGCGCTCCTTGTCGGCCTCGGCCAGGGACGCCTCGGCACCGGTGAGATCGAGCACGGTGCGATTGCCCGCCTCCCCCGTTTCGTGGAACAGGGGGGTGTCGGCGGCGCGGTGGCTGCAAATGAACGGCAGGAAGACCAGCGGGTACTCCAGCCCCTTGGATTTGTGGATGGTGACGATCTGCACCAGCTTGCGCTCGGATTCGAGGCGCAGTACCTGCTCAGCATCTTGCCCGTTGGGGCGACTCACCGCCTCCCCCAGCCAGCGCAGCAGGGCATACTCCCCGTCCAGCTCGCTGCTCACCTGTTGCAGCAGCTCGCCAAGATGGAGGAAGTTGGTCAGCCGCCGCTCGCCATAGGGGCTCGCCAAAAGCGAAGAGGCGAGATTGCGCCGGTGCAGCAGGGCCCGCAGCATCGCCAGCACGCCGCGGCGATGCCAGATCTTGCGGTACTCCATAAACTCCTGCACCGCGCTCTCCCACGCCCGCTCGTCGCTGGCCAGCCCATCGAGCGCCTTGGCGTCGAGATCAAACAGCCCGGTCGCCAGCGCGGCCCGCAGGCTGCGCTCTTCGCTCGGGTTCTGGCAGGCGTGCAGGATCAGCAAAATCTCCCGCGCCTCCGTCTGCTCCAGCACGCTCTCGCGGTTCGACAGATAGACGGAGGCGATGGCGAGGCGCGCCAGCTCCTGCTGCACCAGCTTGCCCTCGGCGCCAGTGCGCACCAGCACGGCGATATCTCCGGCCTTCACCGCCTGATCACCGATCAGCGCCTTGCCCTCGCGGGCCAGGGTCAGCAGGCGGTGGATCTCGGCGGCGGTGGCGCGCGCCATCTTGCTCTGGTACTCCCCCTTGTTGAAGGTGGGCTGGCCGGTCAGCTGCCAGCAGTGGAGCACTGGAGCGGCTTCGCCATCGAGCAGCAGCGCCTTGTTCTTGCCCTGCGCCTCCACCGGCAGGAAGGGGATATCCGCCTCGTAGATAAAGGGATCCTTGGCCCGCTCGAACAGGCCGTTGACCGCCCCCACCAGCGCACTGCTGGAGCGCCAGTTGCGCCCGAGGGTGTAGTGGGCGCTCACATTTCGCCGCGCCTGAATGTAGGTAAAGATGTCGGCGCCGCGAAAGCCATAGATGGCCTGCTTGGGGTCACCGATCATCAATAGCGCCGTATCTGTGTGACCGCCGTAAAGCCGATGGAAGATGCGGTACTGCTGGGGGTCGGTATCCTGAAATTCGTCGATCATCGCCACCCGGTAGGTGGCGCGAATGCGCTCGCAGAGCCGCTCGCCAAGGCCGGAACCGAGCGCCCCGTCGAGATCTTTGAGCATGTCATCGAACGAGAGCTGATGAGCCTGCCGCTTGCTGGCCTGCATCCGGCTGCGCACTACTTTGGCCGCCCGTTGCAGGATCAGATCCCGAATACCGGGGCGGCTGGCCAGAAGCTCGTCTATCTGACTGAACAGCGGCAGGGTCGGCACGGCGCCCCCCTTCTTGAGGTTCTCCTCCAGCACCGTCTGGCCGAAGCGCTCCAGCTCCTTGGGAATGGCGTAGCCACTGCCTTCGTCCTGTGCCCAGTCAGCTATCTTGGCAAGCCACCCTTCGTAGTTCTTGCCGGTGTAGCGGCTGATCTGGCCGTCGGTCTGGCGGCGGATCTCGTCCGTCTGCGCCAGCCATTCGCTTTTCACTGCCGCGATGCGACTCATGGCCGCCTGATGGCGAGCGGCGAGGGTCTCATCCCCCAACGCGGGGTGGATCTCAAGCTCGCTGTTGTCGAGCCAGCTGCCCATCTCCCGCAGCAGGGCGGCGGGGCTCGGCCAGAGCGCGCGCACCGCGCTGGCGAGGGCTTTATCCACCGGATAGAACTCGGCGCGCCAGTAGTCGCTCACCGCCTGCAGTCTGAGCTGGCTGTCGTCGGTGAGAAATTCGGTTTCAAAGAGGGCGCCCGACTCGAAGGCGTTCTGTTTCAGCATCCGCTGGCAGAAGCCGTGGATGGTAAAGACCGCCGCCTCGTCCATCTGCCGCTCGGCAGCCAGCAGGCGGCGGGCTGCCAATTCGTGATCCTCCACCTCTGCCAGCAGTTGGGCCAGCAGGGTGTCACTGCTATGGCCGCGCATAAAAGCGAGCCGCGCCTCGTGGATGCGACCGCGGATCCGCCCGCGCAGCTCGGCGGTGGCCGCTTCGGTAAAGGTCACCACCAGGATCTCGGTCACCGAGAGCGGCCGTTCATGGGCGCTCGGCTGACCAGAATCGGCCCCCTCTTCGATGAGCGGGCCGTGGCCCAGCAGCAGGCGCAGGTAGAGACCAGCGATGGTGTAGGTCTTGCCGGTACCGGCGGAGGCCTCGATCAGTCGTTCACCATGGAGGGGAAAACGCAGGGTATTGAGCGGGTTAGCCATTATTTCAGCTCCTCCAGGGTCTTGAGCAGCGGGGTCAGGTGTTCGCGGGCCAGCGCCTGCAACTGACCCAGCACCTCGTCATCGAGTTCGGGGAAGCAGCGGGCGACGTAAACGTCTTGCCCCTCCCCATTGATCATCCAGCCGCCGTTGAAACGGGTGAGGGCCGCCTTGTCGGCCGCCTCCGGCTTGTCGGGATCCTTCTCGATCGCCTTGAGCCAATCCCAGACGGTGTTGGGGAAGAACGGCAGCGGCCGCTTCATCCCCTGTGCCCAGCACGCCACCAGCGCCGCCAGCTTGGGCCGCGCCTCGTCGGCAGCGAGTACAGGCAGGCGCAGACTCTGTTTGGCATCGAACAGCAGAGTGTCGCCGGGGGCGCCGCTCAATGAGAGGCAGAGGTGCTGGATCCAGCCCAGCAGCAGATCCTTGCCGTTGAAGCTGCCGGGCTTGACCACCAGCAAGCGCCCCTTCTGAGTGTCGATCCACCCTTGCAGTTGGCCCTGAGTGAGGGAGATATCGATCTCCACCGCCTGCTTTTCTGACTCATTGGCAGCAACCCATGGCCGCAGCCGATCCGCCAGCTTGCCCATCTCGGCGTCCAGATCGTCCAGCAGCAGGCTGCCGAACCACCCTTGCGGCAGCAGGCCGGTGAGCTGCAACCGCTCGCGACGCTCGGTACTTTCACCTTCCGCCAGATGGGCATCGAGCAGCAGATCTTTCAGCTGATAATGTTGCAGGCCATCCAGCTCGAACGGCTCGCTGTCCTCGATGTTGGCCTCGTTCAGCTCAAACCACACCTTGAGGCGACGGTTGAGGAAATATTTGGTGGGCTGGCGATAGAAGCGCAGCAGCTCTGCCAGCTCCAGCCCCTGCTCCTTGCCCCATTCGGGAGGCAAAGGCAGCTCGCCGCTCTGGAAGTTGGCCGCGCCGCGCACCGGATTGAGCGCAGGCAGCCAGTCGGCGGCATAGGTAAAGAGGCGCGAACCCGGCTCCGGGTAGAAGTAGTCGCGACTGTAGGGGGTGAGCGGGTGCGCCACCATCAGGTGGTTGAGCAGCCGCTTGCCGGAGGTTTCGTCGTCAAGATCCTCATCCCCCGCCAGCACAAAGCCCTGCCGCACATAGTCGATCAGCTCCGCCAGCAGCACCGACGGCACCTTGTCGCTGTTGTCCTGCGCGCTGAAGCCCTGATAGCTGATGTAGAGCCCCTGCTGGGCGCTGAGCAGCGCCTCAAGGAAGAGGTAGCGGTCATCATCGCGACGGGAGCGATCCCCACGCCGCGACGCTACCGCCATCAGATCGAACCCCATGGGGGCCAGGGTGCGCGGGTAGACGCCGTCGTTCATGCCGAGCAGACAGACCTGCTTGAAGGGGATGGAGCGCATCGGCATCAGGGTGCAGAAGTTGACCTGACCGGCGAGGAAGCGCTGGCTGGAGCGGGACTCCCTCAGCACGCTGCCGAGGTAATCCTGCAGCAGGTCGGCGGTAATGGGCTGCTCGAAACGGGCTTCGCCGAGCCGGGTCTGCCACTCGGCCAGCAGGCAGCGAATAAGCTGAAGCTGACGCTCTTCATCCTCGTCGGCCAAATAGAAGCGCTCCAGCAGCGCCAGCAGGCAGGCGTTCCACTCGGCCAGCGGCTGCGCCTGTTGCAGGCGGGGCAAAAACTCGGCCAGCGAATCGACGAACCAGGCTAGCTTGCCGAGTGCCAGCCCCTGCTGACCCTCGATATCGGCATAGGGCAGAATGCCCGCCACCGGCTCGCCATCCCCCATGGCAAAGCCGAGCAGCATGCGGCGCAGACCGAACAGCCAGCTGTTGCCGGACATGGGCGGAAGATCGAAACGGACGGGGTAACCGTCATCCAGCCCCCAGCGGATGCCGGTCTCCTGCACCCAGACCCGCAGCTGGTTGAACTCGTCGTCATCCAGCTCGAAGCGGCGCAGCACGGCGGGCACCTCGAGAATGGCGAGCAGCTCCCCTGCCCCGAAACGGGCGTTGGGCAGCCTGAGCAGGGCGAGGAAGCTTTGCAGCAGCGGGCTCTCCTGACTCGCCGCCCGATCCGATACCGCAAACGGGATCTGGCCCCGCGCGCCAAACACCGCCTGAATGTAGGGGCCGTAGCTGTTTACATCCGGCATCATCACCACCACATCTTTCGGGGTGAGGGTCGGGTCCTGCTCGAACAGCGCCAGCAGCCGATCGTGCAGCACCTCGAGTTCGCGCATCGGGCCGTGGCAGGCGTGGATCTGCAAGGATCCATCCGCCGGATCGATCGGGCTCTTGTGGTGACTGCTGTCGAGATCGAACTGACCGGCGCCTCGCTCGGCCAGCTCCAGCACATCCTTCTGGATGGCATGCAGCAGCTTGATATTGCCTTTGCCATCCACCTCGTCGATATCGACGAAAGCCTCGATTTGCGGCACCTCCAGCTCCATCAGCTGGTGCAGGTAGTCGCGCCCCAGCTTGCCCATGGAGGCGAGCAGCGGGTTGGCGGGGCCCTGCAACGTCTCGATATCGGTGCCGGGTTTGAGCTTGTTCTCCAGCCGAGCCAGCGTCTTGCGATCCAGCAGATCTCCCCAGTAGTAGCGGCAGGGGTTGGTGACGAACAGGTGCACCTCCACCTCCGGCCGACTGCCGAGGGCCAGCAGCGCCTCCACATAGCGCGGCGGCAGCGCCGAGATGCCGAACACGAAGACCCGCTGCGGCAGCTTGCCCGGCAGATCGGCGGTGCGCTCCAGCTCGTGGATAAACTCCTCGTAGAGGTTGGCGCGGTGGTAGCCGCTCGGAGAGAGCGCCAGCGTGCGGGCCACCAGCTCGCGCCACAGCTCGGGCTGCCAATCCTGGCCGCTCACCCCGGCCAGCTCCTGACTCAATCCTTCCCCCTCTTCCCAACGGGCGATCCAGTCCGGCCGGTAGACCAGATACTGGTCAAAGAGATCCGCAACCTTCTGGCAGAGCTGCCACAACCGAACCTGCTCGGGATCCCTGGCGGGCTCCTCGTCCTCTCCACCGCCCAGATAGGCGGCGAGCGGGGCAAAGACGGAGCGATCCAGCAAGGCAGGCAGAATGGTCATCAGCTGCCAGCTCATGGAGCCCTTGTTGTAGGGGCTCTGGCGCGGCACATCTGCCAGCACCCGGGTGAACATCTCCCAGATAAAGCTGGCGGGCAGCGGAAAGTCGATATTGGCGGCGATGCCGAAAGCCTTGGCCAGCTCCAGCTTGAGCCACTGGGCCATGCCCGGACTCTGCACAAGGATCTGCTCCCGATCGAAGGGGTGAGAGAGAGGGGCCTGCCGGATGCGGCTCACCAGCAGCTCTTTGAGCAGATCCAGCTGATTGGAGTGGTAGAGGGTAAACATGAGCAATTCCCGCCTGTGGATGAGAGGGGGCGAGGGAAAAGGCGAGCCATTTCCGTCACTTCACAAGAGAGGGAATTGTCGGGGATCGGGGGATAAGATGCAAAAGGCACTTGTGGCCTGCAGGCGGGCAAACCGTTGAACCATGAGGGGGGCCGCAGATTTGTGCCGCTGCCTCACCGACCCGGAAAACGCAGACAGAAAAAAGCCGGTGCAGGGCACCGGCCAAAAGGCATTGGAAAACTCAAACTGACTGGCTGTTACCAGTTTTTGCCGAGACGGGCATCCACACTGAAAGCCCCTGCTCCGGCTGCCGCCAGCGCCAGGAAACCACCGGCGACGGAGACGTTCTTCATAAACATCAGCATCTGCATCTGTTCGGCAGGCTGGTAGTGGAAAATAAAGGCGGCCATCAGGGTGAAACCGGCCATCAGCACCGACAGGCTGCGGGTAAAGAGGCCCAGCATGATGGCGAGGCCACCACCCAGCTCAAGCAGGATCACCAGCGGCAGGATAAAGCCCGGCACCCCCATCGCTTCCATATAGCCTTGAGTACCTGCGTAACCGCCGATCTTGCTCCAGCCCGCCATTACGAACATCAGCGCCAGCAGTACACGACCCGCCAGCAGCGCTACATCTTTCATCTTGTCCATTTCATATTCCTCGTTTGTGTCACATCACCGCTGACTGCTTCAGGGTAGGTCAAATAACAGAGCTTGGCTGGCACTGGTCGCAACCAGCTCCCACCGGTATTCATCACGACTGAGTACCCCGTCGCCGGGTCGGGCAGCCAGACCGTTTGCGGTCAACTCCCCTGAAATCATCTGCAGGTAACCGTGTCGGCCAGCCAGTGCCCATTCGAGCGTCTCGCCCGGGGCCAGTTCCAGCCGCCATACGCGGGCCTGTTGGCGGATCCGCAGCGATCCTGCCTCACCATCCGGTGACGCCACCAGCGTCATGCCCGGTCTGGACTCGATCTTCTTCTGCTGATATCCGGGTGGCGTGCCGAACTCGTTCGGCTCGATCCAGATCTGCAACAGGGAGAGAGGATCCGTCTGCGAGGGGTTGTACTCGCTGTGGCGGATCCCGCTGCCTGCGCTCATCAGCTGGAAATCCCCTGCCGGGATCTGCTCGGCATGGCCGAGGCTGTCCTTGTGCTCTATGGTGCCTTGCAGCACGCAGGTGAGGATCTCCATATTGGCGTGAGGATGGGTGGCGAATCCGCCACCCGGCGCAACCAGATCCTGATTGATCACCCGCAGCACCGAGTGCCCCATCCACTCCGGGTCATAGTAGTGACCGAAGGAGAAACTGTGGCGCGCGTCCAGCCAGCCAAAGTTGGCCTTGCCCCGCGCTTCTGCGGCTCTCAATTGCATCATGGTCTGTTCCTCACCTACCGAGACGGTTGATTAACGCTGTTTGCCGCTACCGATACCGAACGGAATACGGTATTCGCTGCTCTGGTCAGCCAGGCTGACGGTCAGGTTGCCCTGGGTGCGGCTCGGGATCCGCACCTGCTGGGTGCCTGTCAGATTGGCGTGGACTGATGCCAGCAGATCGCCAGACTCGTCACGCACTTCCAGCATCGGATTGGCTTTGCCATCCATTGCGGCAGTGGCGTTCCAGTTCACAAACAGCACACCGGGCATGGCATTGAAGTCAGCCGGTACGGAAGCTTGGGCGAAACCTGTGGTCATCAGGCCTGCAACGGCCAGCATCTTGATTACGTTTTTCATGTTCATTCACTCTCTTGTTTTATATGTCATTGCCAAGGCCTTTTCGGCCAGAATCAATGCATCCATGCAAGAGGTTATTCAAATAGTGTGTTGTTCTTTCACCGACATCAGACAGACCGATTTGGTGTGTCACAGTGCGGAACTACCCGCATATTTGGCCGCTCGACGTTCCTGCCTAAGCGTTGATTGAATATTAAAGTGACATGACCTAACTTGTTAGCGAGATAAACTGGCAAACATATTCAAAAAAATTGAAGGTAAGGAATGGCCAAGGAATCGAACAAGGAGCGGGCGCTGACCCTGGAGGCAATCCGGGTGCTGGACGCCATCGACCGCCGCGGCAGCTTTGCGGCGGCGGCCGACGAGCTGGGCAAGGTGCCCTCGGCATTGAGCTATACGGTGCAGAAGCTGGAAGACGAACTGGATGCCATGCTGTTTGACCGCAGCGGCCACCGCACCAAGTTCACCCCGGCCGGACGCATGCTGCTGGAGCGCGGCCGGGTGCTGCTGGAGGCAGCCGAGCATCTGGTAGGCGAGACCCGGGCGCTGGCCCGTGGCTGGGAGACCGACATCACAGTCGCCGTCGATGCGCTGGTCCCGGTGCAGGCCCTCTACCCCTTGGTGGAGAAGCTGGCCGAGCAGACCGATACCCGACTGCGACTGCGGGCCGAGGTGCTGGCGGGTAGCTGGGAGTGTCTGGAAGATGGCCGCGCCGACCTGCTTATCTCCTCCATCAATCCGGACATCATGATGACCGGCATCAAGCATCAGGTGATCAAGGACGAGGTGATGCTCTACGTCGCCCATCCCGATCATCCGCTGCATCAGGAGCCCGAACCCTTGGCCGACGAGACCCTGCGCCGCTACCGCGCCATCGCGGTGGCCGACACAGCCCTGCGCAAACCGGTTCTCACCTACCGCCTGCTGGACAAGCAGCCGCGCCTCACTGTCAGCACCATGACGGAGAAACGGGATGCCCTGTTGGCAGGGATCGGGGTCGGCACCATGCCACAGAGCTGGATTGAGGAGGACATCAAAGCAGGTCGGCTCAAGGTGATCAGCCCCGAATATCGCCATCAGATCCAGGTCGTGCTGGCCTGGCGGCGAGACACCATGGGCAAGGCCAAAAGCTGGCTGGTGCGGGAAATACCAAAACTGTTTGCGGCTGGTGAGAAATGAGATCCAGTTAACAGAAATGTTAATTGCATGCCTCACTTGACGCCCAATATCTTTGCTGATTTCATAGCCGCCTCATTGAACCCATGGAAGCTGTAGAAAATGAAAAAGAGTTTGCTGGTTGCCCTCACCACCCTGCCCCTGTTTGCCAATGCCGGCCTGATGGATTCGCTGACCGACAGCGTCACCAGCAGTGTCAAGGATGCGGCCAGCACTGCCGTATCCGGTGCCATGGACAGTGCATCCAACGAAGCCATCAAGAAGGCACTGGATATCAAGGAAGGCGGCTCCAACAAGCAGGCTATTAAAGAGAAGCTGGGCGCTCCTGCCACCACCAAGACTGAATCCGGTCTGGAAGTATGGACCTATGACCTGGATGCCCTGAAGAAGGCCTCTCCGCTGCTGGCAGAGACAACCACAACCCTGCTGAAAGATACCGACGCCGCCAAGAAAAACGTGGTCATCAAGTTCGAAGGCGAAACCGTCAAGAAAGTAGAGCTGACCGACAAGGCTCAGGGCTAAGTTCGCTCGTCCGGTGGAGTGGGCTGCACACTCGCACCGACACAGATAGCAAGAGGGGGGAGCATCAGGCTCCCCTCTTTTATTGGCAATCACCAGCGTTCAACCAATCTGCTGCTCAACGTAGTAAACGCAAAAAGGGTGGCCTCGGCCACCCTTGGGTTGATAACAGCAGTCGCTGTTACTGGTTCGCTTCGGCGAACTGCTTCATCGCTTCGGCGTGCTTGGTCATACCGGCGGCACGCTCGTTGAGCTTCTTGATGAACTCCGCCTTCTTTGCCGGATCTTCAATGCGGTCATAACGTTGCTGCAGGTTGGCCTGGATCTGCTCCGGGGTCATGTTCTGCATGCGGGCCATCTTGTCGTGGCGACCACCGTGGTGTTTGCCACCCATCATGCCACCACCGTCCATCGGGCAATCCACCATGGCACCGGACTGGCCAGTGGGGGCTGCTTCACTGGCTGCATAGGCGCCCAGCGGCAGGCCAAGGATCAGGGTGGCGGTCAGCAGGGTTTTGGTCAGCTTTTTCATGGTCTATCTCCTGTAGGGATGATTCTGGTTCGGCGCTCTTGCCTTGCCCTCAAGTAAACACCCTGTCGGTGTCTGAACTTTGCCAGCATCGCCCTTTTTTGTAGCAGAGTGTGGCATCGTGCGGATCTGGCACACTTTGACACAAACCGCCGGGCGGATTTTCGTATACTCGTGCCAACGCCAAGCAGGGGAGGTATTCATGAATCAGGGCAGCACCCACATTCTGGTGGTCGACGACCACAGCGAGATCCGCGATCTGTTGAAGCGCTTTCTGGAACAGCACGGCCTGCGGGTCAGCTGCGCCCGGGATGGCAAGGAGATGAAGCGACTGCTGGAAGAGCGGGAGTTCGACCTGCTGGTGCTGGATCTGATGATGCCGGGTGAAGATGGTCTGACCCTCTGCCGCGAGCTGCGGGTCAAATCGAACCTGCCCATCATCATGCTCACTGCCATGGGGGAAGAGACCGACCGCATCATCGGATTGGAGATGGGGGCCGACGACTATCTGGCCAAGCCTTTCAATCCGCGCGAGCTGCTGGCGCGCATCAAGGCGGTGATGCGCCGCACCCAGGCCGAGACCCAACCCGCCGCCGAGACCCTGACCCGGGATCTGCGCTTCGATCGCTGGCTGCTCGACGTCAATCGCCGGGAGCTGGTCGATGAGGATGGGGTGGGCCTGAGCCTCTCCACCGCCGAGTTCGATCTGCTCAAGGTGTTTCTCGAACGCCCGCAGCGAGTGCTGAGCCGGGATCAACTGCTGGATCTGGCCCGTGGCCGCGAGGCGGTAGCCTTCGATCGCGCCATCGATACTCTGGTGAGCCGCCTGCGCCGCAAGCTGGAGCGGGATCCCAAGAATCCGGAGCTGATCAAGACCATCTGGGGTGGTGGTTATATGTTCTCCGCCGACGTGACGCAGGTTTAAGCAGTGGGCACCTTGCGACGACTGTGGGCACGGATGTGGCCCAAGGGGCTGACCGGCCAAATCATTCTGGTGGCGCTGGCGGGGTTGATCCTGATCCAGCTGCTCAGTATCCAGATCTACCGCACGGATCGGGAGGAGGCGCTCGGCTTCGTCAACAGCCGCAACGCCATGCAGCGGATCATCTCTGTGGTCAGGCTGCTTTCCCTCTCCCCCCGTCCCTCTATGACGAGATCCTCAAGGCGAGCCGCAGCGAGACCCTGCTGCTGCGCCTCTCCGACGAACCGCTGCAACCGGATAACCGCAGCCCCCGCTTCGAGCAGCTGGTGCGCTCGCGCCTCAACTACCCCCCCGGCCTCACCGTCGAGATCAGTGCCGAGCTGAAAGAGGATACTCAGCGCAGCAAGGCGTGGGAACATCATGCTCGCATGATGCGGGATCGCAAGGGACCGCCCCCACCGCGGGATATGCGGCTCTATGGCTCCATCGAACTACCGCAGGGGGGCTGGCTGCAGTTCAGCTCGCTGGTCGACAAGGAGGCAGGCAGCTGGTCGTGGCAGACCACCCTCAACCTGATGCTGGTCGCCAGTCTGGTGATCGGGCTGATGGTGCTGCTGTTTCGCCGCGCCACCCGCCCGCTCAAGCAGCTGGCAGGCAATGCGGAGCGGCTCGGACGGGGCGAGGATATCGAGCCCTTGAAAGAGGAGGGGCCGACCGAGATCCGCGAATCGATTCAGGCCTTCAACCGGATGCACACCCGGCTCGACCGCTTCGTGCAGGACAGAACCCGGATGCTGGCGGCCATCTCCCACGATCTGCGTACCCCCATCACCAGCCTGCGGCTGCGCACCGAGTTTCTGGCCGATGGCGAGGACAAGGAGCGGATCCAGCAGACCCTGCAACAGATGGAGCAGATGCTGGCCGCGACCCTCAGCTTTGCTCGCGAGGAGGGGCAGCAGGAGGCTACCCGCGAGCTGGATCTGGTCAGCCTGCTGGTCAGCCTGTGCGATGACTATGCCGATACCGGCCAGCCGGTCACCTGTCTGGCGGAGGGCAAAGAGGTCTACGCCTGTCGGGCCAACACCCTGCGCCGGGTGCTGCAGAACCTGATCGGCAACGCCATCAAATATGCCGGCAGCGCCGAAGTGTCGCTGGAGCGGCGCAAGGAGGAGCTGTTGATCCGGGTCTGCGACAACGGACCGGGGATCGATCCGGCGCGGCTCGAGGATGTGTTCAAACCCTTCGTGCGGCTCGATGAAGCGCGCAACACCGAGTCGGGCAGTGTCGGGCTGGGCCTCTCCATCGCCCGCACCCTGGTCCATCAGCACGGCGGCGAGCTGACCCTGCTCAATCGGCCACAGGGGGGACTGGAGGCGCGGATCAGCCTGCCGCTGTAAGTAGTCACTCTATCCGCCAGCCTTGTCATGTCGCCGTTTGCATCATGCAAACTTCATCATTTGAGCGCTTGTTCTTCGAGCAGAAAGACGGTGATAATCGGTGACCACGGGACGGTATACGGCAACGGATTGGAGCAAGGATGGCCTCTTCCAGGACAGGAGTCATAGTCAGTATCGGGTGGGGGCTCCTGCTGCTCGCCCTTGCCCTGCCTGCATGGGCCAAAGCCCCGGAAGAGCCGATCATCATTACCAACTCCAAAGCCTGGCAGCCCTTCTCCTATATCAATGAGTCGGGCCAGCCGGATGGCCTGCTGATCGATTTATGGCGTGAATATGCCCGGGTGACCGGCCAGAAGATCGAGTTCAGGCTGGTCGACTGGCAAGGCTCCCTCGACCTGCTCCATGAGGGGAAAGCGGATGTTCACGCCGGACTGCTCTGGTCACCGGAGCGGGACAAGCTGTTCGACTATGGCCGGCCTCTCGCCCAGCTCGACTCCCAGCTCTTCTTCTCGAGCGAATTGCGCGGCACCGATGTACATTACTACCTGCTCCATGAAACGGTCGGAGTGGTTGCCGGTGGCTACGAGGAGTATTACGCCAGACGCTACTTCCCCGGCACCAGACTGCAGACCTTCAATGACAATGACACCCTGCTGGCGGCGGCCTTTCGGGGCGACATAAAAGCCTTTATCGCCGATCTGCAGGTCGCCAACTTCTACATCTATACCTCCGACGATCCCACCCGCTTTATTCCGGTTCGCCACCTCTATACCGACCAGATCCGCTTTGCAGTGAGAAAGGGCGACCTTGCCCTGTTACACCGGCTGGAAGAGGGCTTCGCCAAGCTCAAAGAGAGCGATCGGGAGCGGATCATCCGCAAATGGATGCATGTCGAAACCGTCTACCCCATCCATCTCGGTCCCTGGCTACTGCTTGCCGGGGTGTTGATCATGGTGGCCTACATAGTGCAACTGCGCCGCGCCGTCGCCAGCCGCACCGCCGAGCTGAGCCGCGCCAACGCCAGACTGGAGAAACTGGCCAGTACCGACCCCCTGACCGGCCTGCTCAACCGACGGGCATTCATGCCCGCCATGGAGCAACGACTGGCAAGCGGGGAGCCCTGTGCTCTGTTGCTGTTCGATGTGGATCACTTCAAGGAGACCAATGACCGCTTTGGTCATGGCATCGGGGATCTGTTGCTGGAAAAGCTGGCCACGACTGTGACCAACCTGTTGCCCGAAGAGGCTCTGCTGGCTCGCATCGGCGGCGAGGAGTTTTGCCTGCTGCTGCCGCTGGCCACACTGGCCGAGACAGAGCAGTGGGCCAAACGCCTCTGTCAGGAGTGCAATCAACAAACCCTGTACACCAACAATAGTGTAGTGACACTATCCATCAGCACAGGTGCAGTCTGGGTAGCAGCAAACAGAGAAGCAGATGCTGACCATCTATTGCGGCAGGCTGACGCCCTCATGTATCAGGCCAAGGGACTGGGGCGCAATACCTGGCAAGCAGCCCCCTATCAGGCATAGCCCCCTGACAGACGTGCAATAAAAACGGCCGCCATCGGAAGATGGCGGCCGCATGACAGGTTCCCTATTAGAAGTTGTAAGTCACGCCCAGGTTATAGCGGCGACCATCCAGCACAGTGCCATAGCTGCTGTAATCCACCGTCTTGTCGAACAGGTTGTAGACCCCGGCGGTCAGATCCAGATGCTTGTTGGCTTTGTAGACCAGGCCCATGTCAAAGAAGGTGTAGGAAGGAGTCCCCTCCGCCATCTTGACCCGGCTCAGGTATTCGGAGGTCTCGCCACGGAAGTTGACCCGTGACCAGAGGCTGAGATCCTCGGTGGTTTGCCAGTCAACACTGCCGTTGAACATGTGACGGGGCATCTGGTTGAGGGCATGACCCGCCAGTGGACCACTCTTCTGCTCGGACTGGGTAAAGGTGTAGCTGGAGCTGACCGACCAATCCTCATTGATGGCCCAATCCATCATCCCCTCGACACCGCGCATGTTCGCCTTGTCGACGTTGACCCGATCACTGATGAAGTCATAGCTGTGACCATTGAGGGTACAGGCGGGATCGCTCTTGCTGGTGCAACGACGCACTTCGGAGATCTTGTTCTTGAAGTCGGTGTTGAACAGGGTCACTCCGGCGTTGAAGCCCTGATGACCATTCCACAGCAGGCCGATCTCTTCACTCACGCTGGTCTCGGGTTTGAGATCAGGGTTACCGACCAGCATGCCATCCAGGCTACCACCACCGGTGACCTGACCCCAGTTGGCCGCTGACATCCGCAAGTCAGGAGAGCGGTAACCGGTCGAGACGCCTCCTTTCAAGGTCCAACTGTCATCCAGATGCCAAACTCCGTAGAGGCGAGGGCTCCAGTGAGAACCGTAGTTCTGATCCCGATCCATGCGTGCGCCACCGGTCAGGGCAAAGCTGTCAGTGAGTGACCACTCATCCTCGACAAACATCGCCCAGCTCCAGCGGGTCAGCTGCTCGGCAGGGTTGGCCACTTTCAGGGTATTGCCCTGATCGTGCAGATCCTCATAGCGATACTGACCACCGACACTCAGGTAGTGATCACCCAGAATAAACTGGGTATGGGTGTCGGCGATGGTGTTGGTGAGCTCCATCTTGCGGCCGGGGTTGGTGTTGGTCTCCTGCTGCAGATAGCTGCTGGAAGAGCCGAAATCATACTGGCCATCATGGGTCAGCGCATAGTTGGTGCGCTCGTATCGGTTAAGGCTATCTTTCGCCTTAGCAGCCAGCGAATTGCCGACCGTGCGATCCCGATCCTGCAGACTACGACTGGCTTCCAGATCGAAGCGGTTATGATCATCAGGCTTGAAGCTGAGCACGGCCGTGCCACTGCGAGTCTCCTGCTCGGCAAAACCCTGGATAAATTTGTCTTCACCACGATGTGCGAGCTGACCATTGAAACGCAGCCCCAACACGCCATCGATCAGTGAACCTGCGGTATAGGCATCGGTCTGGAAACTGTTGCCAGCATCCTTGTTCTCCTGGAAGGTAGAATCAGCATGAACCGAGCCCTGCCAAGCCAGACCGGTGGTCTTGCGGGTAATCACGTTAATCACGCCCCCCATGGCATCGGAACCATAACGGGATGACATGGGGCCACGGACGACCTCAATGCGCTCAATCGCCTGCAGTGGCGGCAACCAGCCCTGCTCGATACCCGGACCATCGCTGTTCGGGCGAGTGCCACGGCTATCCACCTTCTTGCCATCAACAAGCATCAGAGTGTATTTCGACCCCATACCGCGAATGCTGATATCACTGCTGCTGCCACCGCCGGTCACCACAACACCGGGCACATCCTTCAGGGCATCGGTCACATCGCGATAGGCCCGCTTTTCCAGCTGCTCACGGGTAATCACAGAGATGGAGGCAGCTGAGTCTTCAATCTTCTGCTGGAAGCCGGAAGCGGTGACGACCATCACCTCTTGTTCGGCAGCATAGGCCTGGGTCGTAAGAAGGGAGCAGATCAGCAAGGCAAGCTTGTTCGGTTTCAAAATTGTCATGTTTTAGCCTGAACATTATTAGTAGGAAGGTGACGTATTCCCTTACTTCACTCATTACAACGCCCTGGCATCCGGCCAGACGCAGTGCTAGAAAAGGCTCATTTGAAAAGCACTTTATTAATCAGCCCGCATTGTAACGACCCCGACCGGATCATTCAAACAATAATGATTATCATTTATCCCGTGTGGTATTCCTGCTACAAAACAGCTCGTTCTTGATAAGAGACTGTTTTAATGGAATAAATCCATAAACAAACACGGGAATTAAACAAACAAGCGGAAGCGATGACGTACCGTTGCAAGATGACCTGATTTAATCCTCAAGCTCTATCAGCTCGCAGCGGAACAATATCGCCAAGATGGGATGTGCTGCGATACAGAGGTGGAAACAGTAGCAAGAACGCCAATAGGGGAAGGTATTGGCATCGTGGTGGGATGTCGGCAGCTCACCAGCAGGCTAAAAATACCAAAACCCGGTCATGAAGCCGGGCTTTGTGTTGGTTCCGGTGTGCAACCATCGGGGTCAATTGGCAAAAACAGCCCATAGCAAAAAGGCCTTCCCATCAGGGAAGGCCTTCAAATTAGTGGCGGAGCGGACGGGACTCGAACCCGCGACCCCCGGCGTGACAGGCCGGTATTCTAACCGACTGAACTACCGCTCCGCATTCGGTTAGCTTTCGCTAAATCTTTGCTGCTTCTTCTGAGGTGTCATCCTCGCAGCCGGTCATGTGATTTCACATCACCGTTTAATTGGGTGCCTGGCAGTGTCCTACTCTCGCATGGCGAATGCCACACTACCATCGGCGCTACCGCGTTTCACTTCTGAGTTCGGCATGGGATCAGGTGGTTCCACGGCGCTATGGCCGCCAGGCAAATTCTTAATCTAGAAAGCTGACGTGAGTAGTGATGTTGCGCTTGGCTTGTCACTATCACTGAATTTGAGTAGTTCGTTCTATTTGCTACAAGCCTTAGAACACTTCTTGGGTGTTGTATGGTTAAGCCTCACGGGTAATTAGTATGGGTTAGCTCAACACATCACTGCGCTTACACACCCCACCTATCAACGTTGTGGTCTCCAACGGCCCTTTAGGACCCTCAAGGGGTCAGGGATGACTCATCTCAGGGCTCGCTTCCCGCTTAGATGCTTTCAGCGGTTATCGATTCCGAACTTAGCTACCGGGCAGTGCCACTGGCGTGACAACCCGAACACCAGAGGTTCGTTCACTCCGGTCCTCTCGTACTAGGAGCAACTCCCTTCAATCATCCAACGCCCACGGCAGATAGGGACCGAACTGTCTCACGACGTTCTGAACCCAGCTCGCGTACCACTTTAAATGGCGAACAGCCATACCCTTGGGACCGACTTCAGCCCCAGGATGTGATGAGCCGACATCGAGGTGCCAAACACCGCCGTCGATATGAACTCTTGGGCGGTATCAGCCTGTTATCCCCGGAGTACCTTTTATCCGTTGAGCGATGGCCCTTCCATTCAGAACCACCGGATCACTATGACCTACTTTCGTACCTGCTCGACCTGTCCGTCTCGCAGTTAAGCTGGCTTATGCCATTGCACTAACCTCCTGATGTCCGACCAGGATTAGCCAACCTTCGTGCTCCTCCGTTACTCTTTGGGAGGAGACCGCCCCAGTCAAACTACCCACCAGGCACTGTCCGCGAGCCCGATTCAGGGCCCTGCGTTAGAACATCAAACATACAAGGGTGGTATTTCAAGGACGGCTCCAGCGCAACTGGCGTCACGCCTTCAAAGCCTCCCACCTATCCTACACATGTAGGTTCAATGTTCAGTGCCAAGCTGTAGTAAAGGTTCACGGGGTCTTTCCGTCTAGCCGCGGGTACACCGCATCTTCACGGCGAATTCGATTTCACTGAGTCTCGGGTGGAGACAGCATGGCCATGGTTACACCATTCGTGCAGGTCGGAACTTACCCGACAAGGAATTTCGC
>NZ_JBQBEW010000001.1:465000-630000 GCF_051919345.1 Aeromonas sp. 84A | reverse complement strand
ATTAGCAACGCTATCAGTCTTGGCAAGGGTGATCAGCGGTTCAACTACACGACGCAGCTCTTTTGCCTTGGGCAGAGTCGTCTTGATGATCTCATGACGAACCAGGGAGCTGGCCATGTTGCGGAACATTGCCTGACGATGGCTGCTGTTCCGGTTCAGTTGACGACCACTCAAACGATGGCGCATGACCTTATCCTTCTAACTAAATCTGTGAAACCCGTAATCTGGATTACTCGTCAGCGATGCTGGCGGGCGGCCAGTTCTCAAGGCGCATGCCAAGAGACAGACCACGGGAGGCCAACACGTCCTTGATCTCAGTCAGGGACTTCTTACCGAGGTTAGGAGTCTTAAGCAACTCAACTTCGGTACGCTGTACCAGATCACCAATATAGTGGATAGCTTCTGCCTTCAGACAGTTCGCAGAACGAACTGTCAGCTCCAAATCATCGACAGGACGTAGCAGAATCGGATCAAACTCGGGTTTCTCTTCTTTCTTCTCGGGCACGCTGACATCGCGCAGATCCACGAAGGCTTCCAGTTGCTCGGCCAAAATAGTGGCAGAACGACGGATGGCTTCTTCAGGATCCAGGGTACCATTGGTCTCCATGTCGATGACCAGCTTGTCCAAGTCGGTACGCTGTTCCACACGTGCTGCCTCAACATTGTAGGCAATACGAACGATGGGGCTGAACGCGGAGTCCAACAGCAGGCGACCAATAGGACGCTCTTCATCATCGTTGTGAACACGAGCAGAAGCAGGCACATAACCACGACCGCGCTGAACTTTCAGGCGCATGCTGATTTCAGCATTGGCACCTGTCAGGTGGCAGATTACGTGCTCCGGGTTTACGATCTCGACTTCATCACCGTGAGTGATATCACCAGCGGTAACGGGGCCTGTTCCAGACTTGGTCAGGGACAGAGTTACCTCGTCCTTGCCTTCCAGCTTCACAGCGATACCTTTCAGGTTGAGCAGGATTTCAAGAATGTCTTCCTGTACACCTTCTTTGCTGCTGTACTCATGCAGTACCCCGTCAATTTCGACTTCAGTAACTGCACAACCGGGCATAGATGACAGCAAAATACGACGCAGGGCGTTGCCCAGCGTGTGACCAAAGCCACGCTCGAGTGGCTCAAGAGTCACTTTCGCATGAGTCGGGCTAACTTGCTCGATGTCAACTAGCCGCGGTTTAAGAAAATCTGTTACAGAACCCAGCATTGTGTCCTCTCTTTAGAAGCTAGCTTTACTTGGAGTAAAGCTCGACGATCAGCTGTTCGTTAATGTCGGCAGACAGGTCGGAACGCTCTGGCAGACGCTTGAAAGCACCTTCCATTTTAGCGGCGTCAACCTCTACCCAAGTCGGCTTCTCACGCTGACCAGCAACTTCCAGGGAAGCTTTGATACGCGCTTGCTTCTTAGCCTTCTCACGAACGCAGATCACGTCCTCAGGGGAAACCTGGAAAGAAGGAATGTTCACAACGCGACCGTTAACCATGATGGCCTTGTGGCTCACCAGCTGACGAGATTCAGCACGGGTAGCGCCGAAGCCCATACGGTAAACAACGTTGTCCAAACGACCTTCCAGCAGCTGCAACAGGTTTTCACCGGTGTTACCCTTTTGACGGGCAGCGTCGCGGTAGTAGTTGCGGAACTGTTTTTCCAATACGCCGTAGATACGACGAACTTTTTGTTTCTCGCGCAGCTGAACACCGTAGTCCGACAGACGCGCTTTACGCGCACCGTGCTGACCAGGGGCGGTGTCAATCTTGCACTTAGAATCAATCGCACGAACACCTGACTTCAGGAAGAGGTCGGTGCCCTCACGACGGCTAAGCTTAAGCTTAGGACCGATATATCTTGCCATCTTCTTTCTCCAACAATCCTAGACCAAGTAGCTACAGCGTTATACGCGACGCTTCTTGGGAGGACGACAACCGTTGTGCGGGATCGGAGTCACATCAGTAATGTTAGTGATGCGGAAACCAGCCGCGTTCAGGGCGCGGATGGAAGACTCACGACCGGGACCCGGACCTTTGACCATGACTTCCAGGTTCTTGACGCCATATTCTTTGGCCATCTCACCAGCGCGCTCGGCAGCTACCTGAGCAGCGAACGGGGTGGACTTACGAGAACCACGGAAACCGGAACCACCAGAAGTAGCCCAAGACAGAGCATTGCCCTGACGGTCAGTAATGGTCACGATTGTGTTGTTGAAAGATGCATGAACGTGCGCAATACCGTCGCTCACTTGCTTTTTAACGCGCTTGCGAGCACGAGTCGGAGTTTTAGCCATTTTCTACCTTCCCGTTACTTCTTGATAGCCTTGCGCGGACCCTTACGGGTACGAGCGTTGGTCTTGGTACGTTGACCACGAACAGGCAGGCTACGACGGTGACGCAAACCACGGTAGCAACCCAGATCCATCAATCGCTTGATGTTCATGGAAATCTGACGACGCAGGTCACCTTCAACGGTGAATTTACCTACTTGTTCACGCAGACTCTCGATCTGAGCTTCGTCCAGGTCTTTAATTTTCACATTCTCAGCGATACCGGCTGCGGCACAGATGGCCTTGGAGCGGGTACGACCGACGCCATAAATCGCAGTCAAAGCGATGACTGCATGCTTATGGTCAGGAATGTTAATGCCAGCGATACGGGCCACTATTCACTCCTACATATAGTAGATTACGACCACCACAAAGCCCGTGAGCGGATACGTGGCGGTCAACCAATACACAACAAAAGTTGGCTGGCTATATTAGCCAGCACAACTATTTGTTGCAAGTACTAACCGTAAAAAATTAGCCTTGGCGCTGTTTATGCTTTGGCTCGCTGCAAATCACACGCACCACACCGTGACGCTTGATGATTTTGCAGTTACGGCAGATTGCCTTAACGGAAGCACGAACTTTCATTGCTTAACTCCGTAACTACGCCGACCTTTAGCGGCCGTAGCCCTTCAGGTTGGCCTTCCTCAGGACGTCGCCATATTGATGAGACATCATATGGGTTTGTACCTGAGCCATGAAGTCCATGATAACTACCACGATAATCAGCAGCGAAGTGCCACCGAAGTAGAACTGTACGTTCCAGGCAGTCATCAAGAACTGGGGTACCAGACAGATAAAGGTTATATAGAGCGCACCTGCCAATGTCAGGCGAGTCATAACCTTATCGATGTAACGTGCTGTCTGCTCGCCCGGGCGAATCCCCGGGATAAAGGCTCCACTCTTCTTCAGATTATCTGCTGTCTCGCGGGGGTTGAACACCAGCGCGGTATAGAAGAAGCAGAAGAAGATAATGGCTGCTGCATACAGCATCTCGTAAAGCGGTTGACCCGGCTGCAGGACCATAGAGACCTGTTGCAGGATATCAGCTACTTTACCCTCACCCTGACCAAACCAGGAGGTAATGGTCCCCGGGAAGAGGATGATACTGGATGCGAAAATCGCAGGAATCACACCAGCCATATTCACTTTCAACGGCAGGTGTGTGCTTTGCGCGGCAAATACCTGGCGGCCTTGTTGACGCTTGGCATAGTTAACGACGATACGACGCTGACCACGCTCCACGAACACCACAAAGTAAGTCACTGCGAAAACAATCAAGCCCAGCAACAACAACAGCAGGATGTGCAATTCCCCTTGACGTGCCTGTTCGGCCGTAGCGCCAATGGCATGCGGCAGACCAGCAACGATACCTGTGAAAATAATCAACGAGATACCATTACCAATCCCACGCTCGGTAATCTGTTCACCCAACCACATCAAAAACATGGTACCGGTGACCAGACTCACAACCGCTGTGAAATAGAATCCTAGACCCGGATTAGTCACGAGTCCATGCATCATATTCGGCAGACCGGTTGCAATACCAATGGCCTGGAAAGTTCCCAAAACCAGCGTGCCCCAACGGGTATATTGGCTAATCTTGCGACGGCCGGATTCACCTTCTTTCTTGAGTTCAGCAAGAGCGGGGTGAACCACTGTCAGCAGCTGGATAATGATCGACGCCGAAATGTACGGCATGATCCCCAACGCAAGAATAGAAGCACGCGAGAGTGCACCACCACTGAACATGTTGAACATCTCAATGATGGTGCCCTTCTGTTGCTGGAACAACTCGGCCAGTACGGCGGCGTCAATACCAGGAATCGGCACATAAGAGCCTGCACGGAAAACGATAATCGCCCCGAGAACGAAGAGCAGACGGCTCTTCAGTTCACTCAGACCACCCTGTGCTTTAACATCCAATCCTGGTTTCTTAGCCATTGTACTGATTATTCCTCGATTTTACCGCCAGCGGCCTCGATGGCTGCGCGTGCACCTTTGGTGACGGACAGACCACGAACGGTCACAGCACGGTCAATGTTGCCTGACAGAACAACTTTAGCGAACACGATGTTCTTAGTAACAACACCGGCTTGCTTCAGAGTGCTCAGGTCGACCACATCACCTTCTACCAGGGCGATTTCGTTCAGACGCACTTCGGCAGAAACCAAAGATTTGCGAGAGAAGAAACCGAACTTCGGCAGACGGATTTTCAAAGGCATCTGGCCGCCTTCGAAACCGTTGCGGACTTTACCGCCACCGGAACGAGAGGTCTGGCCTTTAACACCACGACCACCAGTCTTGCCCAGGCCGGAGCCGATACCACGACCACGACGTTGTTTTTCAGGCTTGGAACCAGCGGCCGGAGACAGAGTGTTCAGACGCATGCTTAGCCCTCCACCTTAACCATGTAATAAACCTGGTTGATCATGCCGCGTACGCAAGGAGTATCTTCCAGCTCAACGGTGTGACCAATGCGACGCAGACCCAGACCACGCAGAGTCGCCTTGTGCTTTGGCAGACGGCCGATAGAGCTGCGAGTTTGAGTTACTTTTACAGTGTTAGCCATGTCGCATTACCCCAGAATTTCTTCAACGCGCAGACCACGCTTGGCAGCGATCTGTTCCGGTGATTGACCGTGAACCAGAGCGTCTACAGTAGCGCGAACAACGTTGATTGGGTTGGTGGAACCGTAGGTCTTGGCCAGCACGTTGTGGATACCGGCAACTTCCAGAACAGCACGCATAGCGCCGCCTGCAATGATACCAGTACCTTGGGAGGCCGGCTTCATGAACACGGTGGAGCCAGAGTGAACACCACGCACCGGGTGGTGCAGAGTGCCGTTGTTCAACTCAACCTTGTTCAGGTTACGCTTAGCCTGTTCCATTGCTTTTTGAATAGCAGCCGGAACTTCACGGGCTTTACCGTAACCGTAACCTACACGGCCGTTACCATCACCCACCACGGTCAACGCGGTGAAGGACATGATACGACCACCTTTAACAGTTTTCGAAACACGGTTTACTGCAATGAGCTTTTCTTGCAGTTCGCCGGCTTGAGATTCGACTTTAGCCATCTTCGACTCCTAGCTTAGAACTGAAGACCAGCGTCACGTGCGGCAGCTGCCAGGGCAGCGATGCGACCGTGATACTTGAAACCGGAACGATCGAAAGATACGTTCTGAACGCCTTTGGCAATAGCACGCTCAGCGATAGCCTTACCTACAGCGGTAGCAGCATCTGCGTTACCGGTGTATTTCAGAGCTTCACTGATGGCTTTCTCTACTGTGGAAGCAGAGGCCAGAACTTCGGAACCGTTGGCTGCAATAACCTGCGCATAGATATGACGCGGGGTACGGTGAACAACCAGACGGGTAGCTCCCAGTTCCTGCATCTTTTTCCGAGCACGAGTAGCACGACGGAGACGAGCTGCTTTCTTGTCCATAGTGTTACCTTACTTCTTCTTAGCTTCTTTAGTACGCACTTGCTCGTTGGCATAGCGTACACCCTTGCCCTTGTAGGGCTCCGGAGCGCGGTAAGCACGGATATCGGCGGCGACTTGGCCAACCAGCTGCTTGTCGACGCCACGCAGAACGATTTCTGTAGCAGTCGGGCACTCAGCGGTCACACCAGCCGGCAGCGCATGCTCTACCGGGTGAGAGAAGCCCAGAGCCAGCGCAACAGCATTGCCCTTGATGGAGGCTTTATAACCTACACCAACCAGCTGCAGCTTGCGCTCGAAGCCTTGGGTAACACCGATTACCATGTTGTTGACCAATGCACGGGCAGTACCGGCCTGAGCGTCAGCACCAGCGATGCTGCTGCGCGGGGCGAACTTCAGTACATTGTCTTCTTTGGTCACTTCTACACCGGCGTGAATAGAGCGAACCAGAGAACCTTTACCACCTTTGATGGTCAGTTCCTGGCCGTTCAGAGTCACCTCTACGCCAGCAGGAATAGTGACGGGTGCCTTAGCAACACGAGACATTTCCTACCTCCTATTAAGCGACGTAGCAGATGATCTCACCGCCCATGCTTGCTTTGCGAGCAGCACGGTCAGTCATCACACCTTTAGACGTGGACACGATAGCAACACCGAGACCGCCCATAACTTTCGGCAGATCAGTAGTGCGCTTGTAAATACGCAGGCCTGGACGGCTTACGCGTTGGATCAGTTCTACAACTGGCTTGCCCTGGAAATATTTCAGTTCAATTTCCAGTTCCGGCTTCACGTCACCAGCTACGGAGTAGCCAGCGATGTAACCTTCTTCTTTCAGCACTTTGGCGATAGCCACTTTCAGCTTGGAAGAAGGCATGGAAACCGCAACTTTGCTCGCCGCCTGACCGTTACGGATGCGGGTCAGCATATCCGCGATCGGATCTTGCATGCTCATAAGTCTAACTCCCGAGATTCGTTACCAAGAAGCCTTCTTCAGGCCCGGAATTTCGCCCTTCATGGCATGCTCACGCACCTTGATGCGAGACAGGCCAAACTTGCGCAGGAAACCGTGCGGACGACCAGTAATATTGCAACGGTTACGCTGGCGGGACGGACTGGAATCACGGGGCAGCTGTTGCAGTTGCAGTACAGCATCCCAACGCGCTTCTTCAGAAGCGTTCATGTCAACGATGATAGCTTTCAGCTCGGCACGCTTGGTCGCGTACTTGGCTACCAGCTTGGCACGCTTTGCTTCGCGCGCTTTCATGGATGTTTTAGCCATAACCCTAACCTTACTTGCGGAATGGGAAGTTAAAGGCAGCCAGCAGAGCACGGCCTTCTTCATCGGTATTCGCGGAAGTGGTGATGGTGATATCCAGACCACGGACGCGATCGACTTTGTCATAGTCGATTTCCGGGAAGATGATCTGCTCACGCACGCCCATGGAGTAGTTACCACGACCGTCGAACGCTTTAGCGTTCAGGCCACGGAAGTCACGGATACGCGGTACGGAGATGCAGATCAGCCGTTCCAGGAACTCCCACATACGCTCGCCACGCAGGGTTACTTTACAACCTATCGGGTAGCCTTCACGAATCTTGAAGCCCGCAACAGATTTGCGAGCTTTGGTGATCAGCGGCTTCTGACCGGAAATGGCAGCCATATCGGCAGCAGCATTTTCCAGCAATTTCTTGTCAGAGATCGCTTCACCAACACCCATGTTCAGGGTGATTTTCTCGATCCGAGGGACTTGCATGATAGTCTTGTAACCGAACTGCTTGGACAGTTCATTTACTACATCGGATTTGTAGTAATCATGCAGTTTCGCCATCGTTAAACTCCAATTACTTCACAAGTTCGCCGGTGGATTTGAAGAAACGGACTTTTTTGCCGTCTTCAATCCGGAAACCAACGCGGTCAGCTTTGCCAGTGGCAGAGTTGAACAGCGCTACGTTTGATACATCGATGGGGGCTTCTTTGGTGACGATACCGCCAGCCTGACCCAGTGCGGGTACCGGCTTCTGGTGTTTCTTCACCTGGTTGATGCCTTCCACGATTACCTTACCTTTTGCAATCAGGACTTGAGTGACTTTGCCACGCTTGCCCTTGTCTTTGCCGGTAAGAACAATCACTTCGTCTTCGCGACGGATTTTAGCTGCCATCGTTCGACTCCTTACAGTACTTCGGGTGCCAGGGACACAATCTTCATGAACTTCTCATTACGCAGTTCACGGGTCACCGGGCCAAAAATACGAGTACCGATTGGCTGTTGGTTGTTGTTAAGCAACACAGCCGCATTGTTGTCGAAACGGATGACAGAGCCGTCCGGACGACGAACGCCTTTACGGGTGCGTACGACCACCGCGTTATACACATCACCTTTCTTCACTTTACCGCGAGGAATGGCTTCCTTGATGGAAACCTTGATGATGTCGCCGATGCCGGCGTAACGGCGGTGCGAGCCACCCAGAACCTTAATACACATTACACTGCGAGCGCCGGAGTTGTCGGCAACACCCAGCATACTTTGCATCTGGATCATCTTAGTGCTCCGCTTTGTTTACTTCTTATCCCTAATGGGATCTGGCTGCCTTCAAAAGGCGCGAAACTATAACACAGGATTTTCAGAAAAGGTAGCCTAAAAAACAAACGGCCCCTGAAAGGGGCCGCTTGGACTACAAAGTACCGATTAGGCCTTTTCTACAACGGCAACCAGGGTCCAGGACTTGGTCTTGGACAGCGGGCGGCATTCGCGGATTTCCACGAGGTCGCCAGCTTTGCACTCGTTGTTTTCGTCATGCACGTGCAGCTTGGTAGTGCGCTTGATGATCTTACCGTAGATCGGGTGCTTTACCTTGCGCTCGATAGCAACAGTGATGGACTTGTCCATCTTGTCGCTGATTACACGACCTTGCAGAGTACGGATCTTGTCAGTCATTACGCACCTGCCTTCTCAGTCAGTACAGTCTTGATACGTGCGACGTCACGACGCACTTGTTTCAGAGTGTGAGTCTGAGCCAGCTGGCCGGTGGACGCTTGCATGCGCATGTTGAATTGCTCACGCAGCAGGCCCAGCAGCTCCTGGTTCAGTTCTTCGACGCTCTTTTGACGCAGATCTTGGGCTTTCATCACATCACCGTCTTAATTACGAAAGTGGTCTGAACAGACAGCTTAGCTGCGGCCAGGGCAAACGCTTCACGCGCCAGAGCCTCAGGTACACCGTCCATCTCGTACAGAACCTTGCCAGGCTGGATCGGGCAAACCCAGTATTCCACGTTACCCTTACCTTTACCCATACGAACTTCGAGGGGCTTTTCGGTGATGGGCTTGTCCGGGAACACACGGATCCAGATCTTACCTTGACGCTTAACGTGACGGGTCATGGCACGACGGGCTGCTTCGATTTGACGAGCAGTCAGTTGACCACGGGATGTCGCCTTCAGGCCAAAGGTACCGAAGGATACTTCGTTACCAGAGGTGGCCAGACCGCGGTTACGACCCTTATGGGTCTTGCGGAATTTAGTACGCTTAGGTTGCAACATTTACCGAATCTCCTTACTTAGCAGCGCGGCGCTTGTTGTCACGCTTGGGCTTTGCAGGAGCTTGCTCTTGAGCAGCGGCAGCGTTAACAGCAGCCAGACCGCCCAGAACTTCGCCCTTGAAGATCCAAACTTTAACGCCGATCACACCGTAAGTGGTGTGGGCTTCAGAAGTTGCGTAGTCGATGTCGGCACGCAGGGTGTGCAACGGCACACGACCTTCACGGTACCATTCGGTACGCGCGATTTCAGCGCCGCCCAGACGACCGGAAACTTCCACTTTGATGCCCTTGGCACCCAGTCGCATTGCGTTCTGTACGGCGCGCTTCATAGCACGACGGAACATTACACGACGCTCCAGCTGGGAAGTGATGCTGTCGGCAACGAGTTTGCCATCCAGCTCCGGCTTGCGGACTTCGGAAATGTTGATCTGAGCAGGCACGCCAGCAATAGTGGCTACAGCTTTGCGCAGCTTCTCAACGTCTTCGCCTTTCTTACCGATTACAACACCCGGACGAGCGGTGTGAATGGTCACACGGATGCTCTTGGCCGGACGCTCAATGGTGATCTTGGACAAGGACGCGTTTTTCAGTTCCTTGGTCAGGAACTGGCGTACTTGAAAATCGCTGTACAGGTTGTCAGCGAAGTCTTTGGTGTTCGCGAACCAGGTAGAATTCCAAGGCTTGGTAATACCCAGGCGAATGCCATTAGGATGTACTTTCTGACCCATTGCTTATCTCCCAGCCTTAGCGTCGGATACCACTACAGTGATGTGAGCGGTACGCTTGAGGATACGATCCGCACGACCTTTGGCACGCGGACGGATGCGCTTCATGGAGGGACCTTCGTCGACCATGATAGTAGCAACACGCAGCGCGTCGATGTCGGCGCCTTCGTTGTGCTCAGCGTTTGCAATGGCAGATTCCAGCACTTTCTTAACCAGCACAGCAGCCTTTTTCGGGCTGAAGGTCAGGATATTCAGAGCCTTGTCTACGGACAGACCACGTACTTGATCGGCTACCAGACGAGCTTTCTGGGCAGAAGTACGGGCATAACGGTGTTTAGCGATAGCTTCCATCATTTATCCCTTAGCGCTTCTTAGCCTTCTTATCAGCAGCATGGCCGCGATAAGTACGAGTCGGTGCGAATTCACCCAGTTTGTGACCGATCATTTCTTCGGTAACGAAAACCGGAACGTGCTGACGACCATTATGGACAGCGATGGTCAAACCGATCATGTTCGGGATGATCATTGAACGACGGGACCAGGTTTTAACCGGCTTTTTATCCCCGCTTTCCACCGCTTTCTCTACCTTCTTCAGCAAGTGCAGGTCAATAAATGGACCCTTCTTGAGAGAACGTGGCATGGTGATTCCTCTATGTTAACAATTACTTGTTACGACGACGTACGATGTACTTGTCGGTACGCTTGTTCTTACGGGTCTTGAAGCCTTTAGCCTTCTGGCCCCATGGGGACACAGGCTGCATGCCCTTGTTACGACCCTCACCACCACCGTGCGGGTGGTCAACCGGGTTCATCGCCATACCGCGAACGGTCGGACGAATACCACGCCAGCGGTTTGCACCGGCTTTACCCAGTTGACGCAACATGTGCTCGGAGTTACCGACTTCACCGATGGTAGCGCGGCACTCGGCCAGAACTTTACGTACTTCGCCGGAACGCAGACGCAGAGTTACATAGTTACCTTCACGAGCCAGGATCTGGATGAAAGTACCAGCGGAACGAGCCAGCTGGGCACCTTTACCAGGCTTCATCTCTACAGCGTGAACGGTAGAACCAACCGGGATGTTGCGCATCGGCAGGGCGTTACCTACCTTGATGGCTGCATCAGCACCAGAAGCGATCGCGTCACCAGCTTTCAGGCCTTTCGGAGCCAGGATGTAACGACGCTCACCGTCTGCATACAACACCAGAGCGATGTTAGCGGTACGGTTCGGATCGTATTCCAGGCGCTCTACTTTAGCCGGGATACCGTCTTTGTCGCGCTTGAAGTCGACGATACGGTAGTGCTGCTTGTGACCACCACCGATATGACGGGTAGTGATACGGCCGTTGTTGTTACGACCACCGGACTTGCTTTTGCTGTCCAGCAGAGCGGCGAAGGGCTTGCCCTTGTACAGCTCTTGATTGACGATCTTGACGACGTGGCGGCGGCCCGGAGAAGTAGGCTTGCACTTAACGATTGCCATTTTTGAGAACTCCTCTTACTCGGCTGCGCCCATGAAGTCGATGTCCTGACCAGCTTTCAGGGTCACATAAGCCTTTTTCCAATCGGAACGACGGCCTACGCGTGCACCTGCGCGCTTGGTCTTACCCTTCATGTTCAGGGTACGGACGGTCTCAACTTCGACCTCGAACAGTTTCGCAACTGCAGCTTTGACTTCCGCCTTGGTAGCATCAACAGCAACTTTGAACACGATAGTGTTCTGCTTTTCTGCAACCATGGTGCTCTTTTCAGAGATGTGCGGAGCCTTCAGAACTTTCAGCAGACGCTCTTCACGGATCATGCCAGCATCTCCTCGATTTGCTTAACTGCGTCAGCAGTCATCAGAACCTTGTCGAAAGCGATCAGGCTGACCGGGTCGATACCGGCAACGTCACGCACGTCAACTTTGTACAGGTTGCGAGCAGCCAGGAACAGGTTCTCATCGACTTCAGCAGTCACGATCAGAACGTCAGTCAGTTCCATTTCTTTCAGCTTGGCGATCAGTTCTTTGGTCTTCGGAGCTTCGATGCCGAACTTCTCAACAACGATCAGGCGCTCTTGACGTACCAGCTCGGACAGAATGCTACGGATAGCGCCGCGGTACATCTTCTTGTTTACTTTCTGGCTGTGATCTTGCGGCTTAGCAGCAAAAGTCACACCACCGGAACGCCAGATGGGCGAACGGATGGAGCCAGCACGGGCACGACCAGTACCCTTCTGACGCCACGGCTTTTTGCCGCCACCAGACACTTCAGAGCGAGTCAGCTGCGCACGAGTACCCTGACGGGCACCAGCGGCATATGCAACGACGACCTGGTGAACCAGAGCTTCGTTGAATTCGCGCCCGAAGGTAGTCTCGGAAACTTCAAGAGCGCTCTTGGCGTCTTTCATTACCAATTCCATTACTATCTCCTCAGACGTTACGCTTTGACGGCAGGTTTGACGATCACGTTGCCGTTGGTTGCACCCGGTACTGCACCTTTGATGAGCAGCAGGTTGCGTTCAGCGTCAACACGAACCAGTTCCAGGTTCTGAGTCGTTACACGCTCAGCACCCATGTGACCAGCCATCTTTTTGCCCTTGAATACACGACCCGGAGTCTGGTTCTGACCGATAGAACCCGGAACGCGGTGAGACAAGGAGTTACCGTGGGTCATATCCTGGGTGCGGAAGTTGTGGCGCTTAACAGTACCAGCAAAGCCCTTACCTTTGGATGTGCCGGTAACGTCTACCAGCTTAACGTCAGCGAGAAGATCTACTTTCAGCTCGCTACCAACAGTGAAAGTTTCACCGTTGTTCAGGCGGAATTCCCACAGACCGCGACCGGCTTCTACACCAGCTTTGGCGAAGTGGCCAGCTTCCGGCTTGGTCACACGGCTGGCTTTCTTGGCGCCAGTGGTAACCTGAATAGCGTTGTAGCCGTCGGTTTCTACAGATTTGACCTGAGTTACACGGTTAGCTTCAACTTCGATAACAGTCACCGGGATAGAAACGCCATCTTCAGTGAAGATGCGAGTCATACCCACTTTGCGACCTACAAGACCGATTGTCATTGTTATCAACCTCTTTCCGTAATTAACCCAGGCTGATCTGGACGTCTACACCAGCTGCCAGATCCAGACGCATCAGGGCGTCTACGGTCTTGTCAGTCGGCTCAACGATGTCTACCAGACGCTTGTGAGTGCGGATCTCGTACTGATCACGCGCATCTTTGTTGACGTGCGGGGAGATCAGGACGGTGAAGCGCTCTTTGCGAGTCGGCAGCGGAATAGGACCGCGAACCTGCGCGCCAGTGCGCTTAGCAGTTTCAACGATTTCCGCAGTGGATTGATCAATCAGGCGATGATCAAAAGCCTTCAGGCGGATACGGATTCTTTGGTTCTGCATTGACAGAGCTCCAATAGATAAAAGAACATAAATCAACACCATCCGACCGAGATTGCTCCCGCCAGAGGTGTGATTTTTCACGTTTCCCCCCATATCGGGAGGACTGTATGGCTGGCTCCTGTAAACAGGAAACTCAGCAGCAGACATATCGTCTGGCTTACCTCATGGGTAAGCGGAGGGGATTATACGGATTTTTCAAATTTGCGCAAGGGAGAGCGAACAGATTATGCGCAGTTTTATGTGACAGATGGATCTCGCCTGCGGCAACGCACTCTGCTGCCAACACCCAGGTAACGACAATGTTACAAGCAGACTGGTAGACTGTGTGCTTGCCTCTGTCAGTGGAACGACATCCCATGCTCAAAGATCAAAAGAAAGCCTATCAGTATGGCCTTTGCGCCGTTGCCCTCTGGTCGACGGTCGCCACAGCCTTCAAGATCTCCCTCGCCTATTTCGAACCTGTGCAACTGTTGCTTGTGGCCGCCTTCACCTCGACTCTCACGCTGACAGCCGTCGTCGCCAAACAGGGCAAACTGCCGCTGCTGGGAAGCTACATCAAGGCCCGCCCTTTCTACTACCTGACTCTGGGCGTGCTGAACCCCTTTCTCTATTATCTGTTGCTGTTCAAGGCCTATGACCTGCTTCCTGCCCAGCAGGCACAGACCCTCAACTACACATGGGCCATTACCCTCAGTCTGCTGGCCGTCCCCTTCCTCGGCCAGAAGCTGCGTCGGCGTGATGGCGTCGCTATCGTGCTGGGGTATTTTGGCGCGCTGGTGATCGCCACCAGAGGGGATGTATTCGCCCTGCAGTTCGACAGCCCCCTCGGCGTGACGCTGGCGCTGGTCTCGACCCTCATCTGGGCCAGCTACTGGATCCTCAACACCCGCAATCAGGGCGATCCCATTGTCAGCCTGTTGCTCGGCTTTATGATCAGCCTGCCTTTTATCGTCGTGGCGACCTGGTTGCTCTCCGATTTTGCCATGACCGCCTGGCAGGGATGGGCTGGTGCCATCTATGTGGGACTGTTCGAAATGGGCTTCGGTTTTGTGCTCTGGCTGATGGCGCTGCGCCATGCCACCAACACGGCCCCCATCAGCAACCTCATCTTCATCTCGCCGTTTGCCTCACTGGTACTGCTCAACCTGTTGATCGGCGAAGCCATCCATCCGGCCACCCCCATCGGGTTGGCGCTCATCGTTGCCGCCCTGCTGATCCAGCAGCTCAAGTACGGCAAACGCTATCGTGCATCAGTCGAAACAAAGAGCTGACCATGCAGAAGGGCGTATCCACGGATACGCCCTTCTCTCAATCCATCCACTCCTGTGGCTGATGTTTCGGCAGCCGCATCTCGACCAGCAGGCCGCCGAGCTCCGAACTTCCCAACCGGATAGTGCCGTGGTGCTGGGCGACTATCTTGGCCACGATGGCCAACCCCAAGCCACTGCCGCCAACGGTCCGCGCCACATTCCCCTGAGTAAACGGTTTGAGCACCCGGGAATAGTCCTGCTCCGGAATGCCGGGGCCATCATCGGAAAGGCGCAGGCGCACCCAGTGCCCATCGTCCTTCAACTCGGCATGCAAGCGGCTCGCCCCATAACGCTGCGAGTTGCTTGATAGGTTGTTTAACACCCGCCGGATACTGACCGGATTGCAGGCCACCCGCACCGCCTCTTGCGGCAGCGCCAGATCAACTTCCAGTCCCTGCTCCGAGTAGAGCAGCAAGGTATCGTGCACCAGCTGGGTCAGATCGATCGGCTCCAGATCCTGGCCCTCATCCGGGCGGATGTAGTCGATGAACTGATCGATGATGGCATTGGACTCATCAATGTCGGCGTTGATGCTCTCCTTGAGGTACTCGTCACCGGAGGACATCATCTCGGTGGCCAGCCGGATGCGGGTCAGCGGAGTGCGCAGATCATGGGAGACCCCCGCCATCATCAGGTTACGCTCCTCGATCAGGCTCTTGATGGAGTGGGACATATGGTTGAAGGTGCGGGTCAGTCGCCGCACTTCCCGTGAGCCAAGCTCCCCCAGCGCCTCCGGGAAATGGCCTCTGGCCACAGCAACGGCACCAGCCTCGAGATCCTCGAGCGGGCGCACCAGCTGCCGGGCAAAGCGCCAGGCCGCAAACAGAGTGATCACCAGCAGCACGCTCAGATAGATGATGAGGGGTTCGATATCGTCATCTTCGATCTCGGTCAGCGGGATCCGCACCCAGATTTTGCTGGCCTGCGGCGGCTGGATCCAGATGATGTAGTGATCCTGGATCTCGACCCGCACCTTGGCCGGGCCACCCAGCTCGCGGCTGATGTTCTCCTCCAGATAGGGGTACGGCTTGGCCTCGTTGAAGCCATGCTGCACCGCCTCGCTCTGGGTATAGATGTCGGTACCGGTCGTCACATAGACCAGCGCCTCGGCATCTTCGCTCAGCGCCAGTTGTTCAGTGTTGACCGGAAAGATCAGCTTGACTTGGTTGGCCAGCAAGTGACTAATCTGCTTGACGGTTGGCGCCAGCAGATAGTTGTAGAAGGTGACGTAGGAGACTGCTTGATAGACCACCAGAACGGCAGCCAGAAACCAGAGCATGCGCGAGAACATGCTGCCGACCTTTTTCATGCACCGTCACCATCTGGCACGAACACATACCCAAGACCCCAGACGGTCTGCAGGTAGCGGGGCTGGGCCGGATCCTGCTCCAGCAGGCGGCGCAGGCGAGAGACCTGCACGTCGATGCTGCGCTCGGTGGCGGTGTATTCGCGGCCACGGGCCAGATTCATCAGCTTGTCGCGGGAGAGCGGTTCACGCGGATGGCTGACCAGCACCTTGAGCACCGCAAATTCACCGCTGGTGAGCGCCATCGGCTCGCCATCCCGACTCAGCTCGCGGGTCGCCAGATTGAGCTGGAAGGCGCCGAAGTTGACCACCTTCTCTGCAGCAGAGGGAGCCCCCGGCAGCTCGACGGTATGGCGGCGCAGCACGGCACGGATCCGCGCCAGCAGTTCGCGGGGGTTGAACGGCTTGGGCAGATAGTCATCAGCCCCCATCTCGAGCCCGACGATGCGATCCACTTCATCCCCCTTGGCGGTGAGCATCAGCACCGGGATCTGGTTGCCCGCTTCCCGCAGACGGCGGCAGATGGAGAGTCCATCTTCCCCCGGCAACATCAGGTCGAGCACCATCAGGCTGAAGTTTTCACGAGTCAGCAAGCGATCGGCCTGCTCGCCATTGGCCACGCCGCGCACTACGAATCCCTGCTCGGTGAGATAGCGTTCCAACAGGGAACGTAATTTCAGGTCATCATCCACGACCAGGACCTTGTATTGCTGCTGACTCATTACTTTGCCTCTTCATTCTTTAGCTGCCCCCAATACTAGGGGGGGATATAGCGGGAGCAAAGCACAAATATGTTACCGGTTATTACCCGTCCCGAGAGCGTGACGGCCATCAAGTCACCGCGCTGGCCAGCTACTCGCTGAATGGCGCCAGCCGAGCCATCACGATTTCCCTCGACAGCAAGAGGACAAAAGCTAATATTCCCGAGCAGTTAGCGATGAATACCCCTCTTTGACCAGGTCCGCATCACCATGAAGACAAAGCTGATCACCCGCGAAGGCTACAACAAGCTGAAAGAAGAGCTCGATTTCCTCTGGCGCGAGGAGCGCCCCGAGGTCACCAGGAAGGTGGCATGGGCCGCCAGCCTGGGGGATCGCAGCGAAAATGCCGACTACCAGTACAACAAGAAGCGGCTGCGGGAGATCGACCGGCGGGTGCGTTACCTGCGCAAATGTCTCGAAGAGCTGGGGATCGTCGACTATGCCCCCGCGCAGGAGGGCAAGGTCTTCTTCGGCGCCTGGGTCGAGGTGGAAAACGAAGAGGGCGAGACCAAGCGCTTTCGCATCGTCGGCTATGACGAGATCTTCGAGCGCAAGGATTACATCTCCATCGACTCCCCCATGGCCCGCGCCCTGCTCAAGAAAGAGGTCGGCGATGAAGCCATCGTCCGTACGCCAGTTGGTGACGTCTGCTGGTATATCAACGAGATCAGCTACCCCAAATAGCCGGACTGCTTGCCACAGGCACATCCTGAGTCACAGGTGCAATGGCAAGATAAACGCCCTCCCCTGCGACTTTATCAGTCTGACGGGTGCAGACCCTGTCGCAGGGTGGCATCCCGCAACACGACCCCATATAGTGCTCACACTTGGCGCCTGATGGCGCGGACTCGACCACAGAGGCCCTCAACAACATCATGATGCAAACCATAGAGAGACAGATTGCCGGTGAGCTCAATGCTCGCCCCGAGCAGGTGCAGGCCGCAGTGCGCCTGCTGGATGAAGGCTCGACCGTGCCCTTTATCGCCCGTTACCGTAAAGAGGTGACCGGCGGTCTGGACGACAGCCAACTACGTACTCTGGAGAGCCGCCTCGGCTATCTGCGTGAACTGGAAGATCGCCGTCAGGTGATCATTCGCTCCATCGAAGAGCAGGGCAAACTGACCCCCGAGCTGATGCGCGAATTGAATGGCGCCGACAGCAAGACCCGGCTGGAAGATCTCTATCTCCCCTACAAGCCCAAACGCCGTACCAAGGGGCAGATGGCGATCGAAGCCGGGTTGGAGCCGCTGGCCAACCTGCTGCTCAGCGACCCGATGCAGGATCCCGAGCAAGCGGCGGCCGCCTTCCTCAATCCCGAACAGGGCATTGTCGACAGCAAAGCGGCTCTCGATGGCGCCCGCTATATCCTGATGGAGCGCTTCGCCGAGCAGGCCGACCTGCTGGAAAAGCTGCGCGACTACCTGTGGCAGAACGCCACCCTGCGCGCCCGCGTGGTGGCAGGCAAGGAGCAGGAAGGGGCCAAGTTCAAGGACTATTTCGAACACGACGAACCACTGCACAAGGCCCCCTCCCACCGGGTGCTGGCCATGCTGCGCGGCCGCAATGAAGGTATCCTCAATCTAGCTCTGGTAACCGGTGACGATGAGAGTGCCAGCCCCTGCGAAGGGATCATTGCCCACCACCTCAAGCTCAATCTGCAGAACCGCCCGGCCGACAAATGGCTGCAAGGGGTGGTGAGCTGGACCTGGAAGATCAAGTTGTCGCTTCAGATGGAGACCGAGCTAATCGGCCGTATCCGCGAGTCGGCAGAGGAGGAGGCGATCAAGGTGTTCGCCATGAACCTCAAGGATCTGCTGATGGCGGCCCCGGCCGGCATGCGCTGCACCATGGGGCTGGATCCGGGCATCCGCACCGGGGTCAAGGTTGCCGTGGTGGATGCCACCGGCAAGCTGGTCGATCACGCCACCATCTATCCGTTCGAACCAAAACGCCAGATTGATCAGAGTCTCAAGACCCTGAGCGAGTTGTGCCAGAAGCACAAGGTCGAGCTCATCAGCATCGGCAACGGCACCGCCTCGCGGGAGACCGACCGGCTGGTCAGCGATCTGTTCGAACACTACCCCGCCGCCAAGGCGCAGAAGATAGTGGTGAGCGAAGCGGGGGCCTCGGTCTACTCCGCCTCCGAGCTCGCCTCCCAGGAGTTCCCGGATCTCGACGTCTCGATCCGTGGCGCCGTCTCCATCGCCCGCCGCCTGCAAGACCCGCTGGCCGAGCTGGTCAAAATCGACCCCAAGAGCATCGGGGTGGGCCAGTATCAGCATGACGTCGGCCAAAGCCAGCTGGCCCGCCGACTGGATGCCGTGGTCGAGGATTGCGTAAACGCGGTCGGGGTGGATGTGAATACCGCCTCGGTCGCCCTGCTCAACCGGGTTTCCGGCCTCTCCCAGACGCTGGCCCAGAACATCGTCGCCTACCGGGATGAGCACGGCGCCTTCAAGAGCCGTCAGCAATTGCTGAAAGTGAGCCGACTCGGCCCCAAAGCCTTCGAACAGTGTGCTGGCTTCCTGCGCATTCGCGGCGGCAGCAATCCCCTCGACAGCTCGGCGGTACACCCGGAGTCCTATCCGGTGGTGGAGCGGATCCTCGCCAAGCTGGAGCAGACTGTGGAGAGCCTGCTCGGCAACAGCAGCCTGCTGCGCAGCCTGAAACCGGCCGACTATACCGATGAGCAATTCGGCGTACCTACCGTCACCGACATCATCGGCGAGCTGGACAAGCCGGGCCGCGACCCGCGCCCCGAGTTCAAAACCGCGACCTTCAAGGAAGGGGTGGAGCAGATCAGCGACCTGGTGCCCGAGATGGTGCTGGAAGGGGTGGTCACCAACGTCACCAACTTCGGTGCCTTCGTCGATATCGGTGTTCATCAGGACGGGCTGGTGCATATCTCCTCCCTGACCGACCGTTTCGTCAAGGATCCCCGTGAGGTGGTCAAGGCGGGCGACATTGTACGGGTCAAAGTGCTGGAAGTGGACGCCCCGCGCAAGCGGATTAGCCTGACCATGCGCCTCGACGAAAAGGCAGGGCAACCCGCCCGCAAGCCGGCTGAAGCGCGCAACAGCAGTGCCGGCAACACCAAGCCAAGAAATGAGCCGCGCCAAAGCCCCCCTATGGGTGGTGCCATGGGCAACGCCTTCGCGGCAGCGCTCTCCAAAGCGAAAAAGTAACGATACCTTCAGACGTCTTCTAAATGCAAAAAGCCCCACAAGGGGCTTTTTTACACGCGAAGCTCAGGATTACTGCGTCAGGGCAGCAAGAATGCTCTCGGGCTCTCCATGCTGGGCCAGCACCTCCCGCAGTCGGTTGAATGCCTTGCAGGCCTCTTGCGGATACTTGCCGTAAGAGACGACGCCGGTGTGGCTCCAGCCAGCCGCCAGCATCACTTTCTTCTTGAAACTGGTTCCTTCAGTTCCCCCTCCCCCGAGCTGCATCAGAAACTGCTCCATCTGCAGGTGGGGAGGCGGTACACGGGAGAAGGTGGTGAAATCTTCCGCTTTGACTTCATCGAAATGCATGACAGCTCCTGTGAAATTGGAATGGGCCTGATCTTCAGGTTAGTTGCAAAACAGGCAAAGGAGCTGAAAGTTTGGCGAGGGTGATTCAGATATGCAGACTGAGGGACTGGGTAGAAGCCGGGCTGACAGCCTGTCGATAGTGGCCCGCGATGACGCTGTTGCGCTTGTCCATATAGGCACTCAGCACGCCGCCCGATTTCGCGCTCTGCTCGGCCATCAGCTCTTTGCGCGCCTTGGCTTCACTCGCGGCGGCGCTGCGTGCAACGGCCAAATCCTGCGCAGAAGGCTCGGCAGGCGCCAGCGCTGCAGCGCGGATCTGCTGCATCTTGGCGATGGTAGCGGCAGGGTCACCGGGTACGACACTGGTATCGATCTGGACTTCGCCACCCGTCGCATAACGCTTGCCATCCGGCCCTTGCGTAAACTGATAGGTGGGTGAGCTGGCGTACTCTCCACCCGCAGACTGATGCGCCTGCTCGTGGGTACGCACCTCCTTGTCACGCTCGACAAGATCCTGAACCTGCTGCTCTTGCCGCTGTTGCCGCTGTTGCTGCTCCTGCTGTTTGGGATCTTGCTGCTTGCGCTGCCCATCCTCACCGGTGGCCTCGACAAAGCGATTATCTGGCAGTGTCGTCGGGGCTAATTGCCCGGTTTCACGGCTGTTCTGGGAGCTCTGATTGCTGGAGGCCTGAGCGGCTTTGGATTTCTCTTTCTGGGAGCCGACTTCAGATTCGGCAACGGAGGCTTGGCCCGCACGGGCCTGCGGGATCAGTTCTGCCCGGCGATTATCCGTCCTCGCCGCTTCCACCTGGGGTTGCAGCTGTGTCGGGATAAGGGGGGGCAGACTGACATTGATGTTCATCTCACACCCGGATGTCGATCAGGGTTCCCATCATATCGCTGGCGGTCTGCACTACCTTGGCTGAAGCGCCAGCCTGCTGCTCGGCCACCTTGAGATTGACAAGCTCATCGGTCACTTGCACCTGATCCCCGCTGGGGGTGCTGAGGCGGGCGATCTGATTGGATGCCTTGTCGGCAATCTGCTCGGCTCGCTGAAATCCCTGTACCCCGCTGTTGAAAGCAGAATCAATTCGCATGGTGTTACTCCTCTGGTCACAGCTTAATTATCCGCCAGACCAGAGGATTAATGAAGCTTGCAGGCTGTTTTTTAGCCAACAAAATCTCGAACGATTTCAATGAATTCGTCAGGGTGGGAGATAAAAGGTGCGTGTGAGGCCTTATTGAGAGTCACGCTGCGGCTGGCAGGGTAGAGATCGTCCAGCAGGGGAATGGCCGCCTTGGGCACCAATGAATCCAGTCGGCCATAGATCCGCAACCAGGGCTGATCCAGCTCCAGCAGCGGTTCGCGCAGGTCAATGTCGGCCAACAGCGTCAGCCCGGCCTCGAGTGCGGCAAACTGGGGCGCCGGGCGCTCGGCCAGCCAGTGGCGCAACTGACGGATATCGTCCCGGGCATGTTCACTGCCCATGGCCTGGATCGCCAGAAAGCGCTCTATGGTCTGGCGAAAATCCCCCGCCAGCATCTGGTTGAAGCCGGTCAGTACCTTGGGAGCGATCCCCGGCCACTCATCACGGGCCATGAAACAGGGGGAGCTGGCCACGGTGATCAGGGAGTGCAGCCGATCGGGATGCGTCAGCGCCAACTGGCTTGCCACCAGACCGCCGAGCGACCAGCCAAGCAGATGGCACTTCTGCGGCAAGATGGCGGCCACCTGCTCGGCAAGCCAGGTCAGGCTGTAATCCACCTCGTCTGCCAGCGGGCTGTTGCCAAAACCGGGCAAATCCACCAGATGAATCCGATAGTGGGACGCCAACTGCCGGGCAATACCATGCCAGACCGCACCATTCATCCCCCAACCGTGCAACAGCACCAGATCGGGCCCCTGGCCAAACTGCTCTACCGATATGCTCATCTAGACTCAAGATCCCTGTTCATGCTCTTGGGGTCAGCATGTTAAAACGACTGCTCGCTAAAGCAAGCCCGCTGCTCGGCAACCACGGCGACTGGCAAGGGAGTTGCCTCCTCTGTCATCAGCCTTGTGACAACGAGCCCCTGCTCTGCAGCTGGTGTCGGCAGGCGCTGCACCAGTCACAGCCGAGATGCCACCTCTGCGCAGCACCACTGGCTGACTATATAGAAGAGAGCATACCGGTCTGTGGTCGCTGCCAGCGCAGACCTCCCCCCTGGGAGCGGTTGCAGGTGATTGGCGACTACCAAACCCCCTACCCCATGCTGATCCCCCGGCTCAAATATTCCGGCCAGATCCTGCTGGCGCCGCTACTGGCACGCCTCTTGGCCGATCATCTGGATGGCTGCGAGCCGCCGGAGGCGATCATTCCGGTTCCCCTGCACTGGTGGCGGCAGTGGCGGCGCGGGTTCAATCAGGCGGAGGAGATCGCGCAAGCCCTTGGCGAGTTCACCGGCATTCCCTGCGACAACACTCTGTTGCAGCGCATCAAGGCGACCCCGCAACAAACAACCCTGAGCGCCGGGCAGCGGCGGCGCAATCTGCGCGGGGCATTCCGGATCCGCTCCCACCAATACCATCATGTCGCCCTGCTCGATGACGTTGTGACCACAGGCGCCACCGCCGGTCAGCTCAGCCGTCTGCTCCATGAGAGCGGCATCACAAACGTAGAAGTGTGGGCGATCTGTCGTACCCTGCGGCACAGCAAGTAGACATAGGCATGCTACCCAAGCATTAATAACCGCGTTATCATGAATACCCTAGTCGTACACTCAGGTTTATGAGGATAGTGATGATCAGCATTTCCGACGCCGCCCAGGCCCATTTCCGTAAACTGCTGGAAAAACAGCCTGATGGCACCAATATCCGGGTGTTTGTGGTCAATCCGGGAACCCAGAATGCCGAGTGTGGCGTATCGTATTGCCCGCCCGATGCCGTGGACCCTGAAGATCAACACCTGCCCTTCAGCGGCTTCGACTGCATGGTCGATCCCCTGAGCGCCCCCTTCCTGGTGGATGCCACCATCGACTTCGTGACCGATCAGATGGGCTCCCAGCTCACCCTGAAAGCACCGAACGCCAAGATGCGTAAAGTGGCCGACGACGCGCCGCTAATCGAGCGCATCGAGTACGTGTTGATGTCCGAAGTGAACCCCATGCTGGCCGGTCACGGTGGCAAGGTCACCCTGGTCGAGCTGACTGAAGACAAACTGGCCATCCTGCAGTTTGGCGGTGGTTGCAACGGTTGCTCCATGGTCGATTACACCCTTAAAGAGGGGATCGAGAAGCAGCTGCTGGAGAAGTTCCCGGGTGAGCTCAACGGCGTGAAAGACGCCACCGAGCACCAGCGCGGCGACCACTCCTACTACTGATTTACAGCCCTTGCAGCAAAGAAAAGGCCCCGCCATCTGGCGGGGCCTTTTGCATGGGCAATCGGCAGATTACTCGTCCTTCTTGTCTCGCGACAGCAGGGCGATGGCCGCCTCTTTCGGGTTCTTACCCTCGTAGAGCACCTTGAAGATCTGCTCGCAGATGGGCATCTCGACGCTGCAGCGGGCCGCCAGCAGATGCACCTCTTTGGTGTTGCGATACCCCTCCACCACCTGACCGATCTCGGTCATGGCGGTGTTCACATCCTTGCCAGCCCCGAGGGCCAGCCCGAAGCGACGGTTGCGCGACTGGTTGTCGGTACAGGTGAGCACCAGATCCCCGAGCCCCGCCATCCCCATAAAGGTTTTGGCATCGGCACCCAGCGCCGCACCCAGACGCTGCATCTCCACCAGACCCCGGGTGATGAGCGCGGTTCTGGCATTGGCGCCAAATCCTAGCCCGTCGGAGAGACCGGCACCAATAGCGATGACGTTCTTCACCGCCCCACCCAGCTGCAGACCGACGAAATCCGGATTGGTATAGACCCGGAAGGAGCGGCCACAGTGCAGCAGATGGGAGAGATCGTCGGCGAACTCGTCGTGAGTCGAGGCGACCGAGATGGCGGTCGGCAGACCGGCAGCCAGCTCCTTGGCGAAGGTGGGACCGGAGATGACCGCCAGCGGTATCTCGTCACCCAGCACTTCGCGGGCCACATCCTGCAGCAGACGGCCACTGTCCGGCTCCAGACCCTTGGTGGCCCAGGCGATACGGGTATCGGGACGCAGGAAGGGTTTGATCCGGGTCAGCACATCGCCAAATACATGGCTTGGCACGACCAGCAGCAGCACGGGAGCAGCCTGTACCGCACGTTGCAGATCCGCAGTTAGCTGCAAATCAGCAGGAAAAGGGACATCAGGCAAAAATGCCTTGTTGCAGCGGTCTTGTTCCAGCTCGGCGACATGAGCAGGGTCGTGACCCCACAGCAGGGTCGGATGACCATTGCGCGCCAGAGAAATGGCAAGGGCGGAGCCATAAGACCCCGCTCCCAAGACCGAGATAGCGATCTGGTCAGCCATTATCAGGCTTCCGCAGTCGCCTGCTGGGCCTGTGCTTGCGCCATGTGCTGGGCAAACAGGGCATCGAAGTTGACCGGTGCCAGGTTCAGCTGCGGGAAGGAACCCTTGCTCACCATGTTGGCCACGGCTTCGCGGGCATACGGGAACAGGATGTTCGGGCAGAAGGCAGCCAGGCAGTGGGCCAGTTGCGGCTCCGGCAGGTTACCGATGGTGAAGATACCGGCTTGCTGTACTTCGCACAGGAAGGCAGTTTCGGTTTCCAGTTTGCAAGTTACGGTCAGGGTCAGAACAACCTCGTAGACGTTCTCAGCCAGGATGTTGGTCTTGGTATCCATATCCAGCTTGACGTCCGGCTGCCACTCTTTCTGGAAGATGTGCGGGGTGTTCGGCGCTTCGAAAGAGACATCCTTGGTGTAAACACGCTGGATGTGGAATTCCGGTTGTACTTCCTGGTTGTTGATCTCGTCAGCCATTTCGTTTGATTCCTTGTTATATGGATAAGTGGGCTCAGGCCCTGCTTAAATCAGCGTTTCTTGGTTACCGGCAGATTTTCTGCACGCCATTGGGCCATGCCACCGCCGAGCACATAAACCTGCTTGAAGCCAGCTTTGCTCAGCTGACGGCCCGCGCCGCCCGCAGTCATTCCCGACTCGCACACCACTATGATGGGGGCATCTTTATGCTTTTCAACCGGGCCCAGATTATTGCTCTGGATCTGGGTCAGCGGCAGGTGCTGGGCACCGGCCAGATGGCCCTTGGCATACTCTTCCTGACTGCGAATATCCACCACGGTGGCATTCTCGCGGTTGATCAGCAGGGTCGCGGTGTGATTGTTGACGGTTTTTACCGGGGACAAACGGGCACGCACAGTGGTGTAAACCAGGGTGCCAGCCAGACCCAACCAGGCTGCGGTCAGCAGCGGGTTACGGGCCGCAAAATCCAAATACTCTTGCATCTTCTACTATCCAGGGACCAAGACAAGGGCCCGAGTATACATGGGGGTATTGATAAGATCAGCCATCTTGGCGGCAAAGCGCGAGCAGGCTCCCATCATCATTGGGCAGCGAGCATGGCAGGAAGGGCGTGGCTTGCGGGGCCGCGGGAGCGCCCCTTGGCTATCAGGTGACTATTTCGGCAGATGTAGTAATATTACGCTAGTTTCATTTCCCGCATTTTTTCCAATCCGAGAGGACATAGTCTTATGTCAACAGCTAAGAAACCTTTGGTTCTGGTCATCATGGACGGTTGGGGCTACAGCACCAAGCAAGAGCACAACGCCGTCGCTGCCGCCAAGACTCCCAACCTCGATCGTCTGACCCGTGACTACACCAGCACCCTGATCTCCGGCTCCGGTCTGGATGTCGGTCTGCCGGATGGCCAGATGGGTAACTCCGAAGTGGGCCACGTCAACATCGGTGCCGGTCGCATCGTCTATCAGGAGCTGACCCGCATCTCCAAAGACATCCAGGATGGCGAATTCTTCCAGAACGTCGAGCTGGCCAAGGCTGTTGACGCTGCCGTGACCAACGGCAAAGCCGTTCACATCATGGGCCTGATGTCCCCGGGTGGCGTACACAGCCACGAAGAGCACATCATGGGCATGATCGAAATGGCTGCCAAGCGTGGCGCCGAGAAGATCTACCTGCACGCCTTCCTGGATGGCCGTGACGTTCCGCCGCGCTCCGCCCAGTCCTCTATCGAGCTGTTCGACGCCCTGTTCGCCAAGCTCGGCAAGGGTCGTTTCGCTTCCATGATCGGTCGTTACTTCGCCATGGACCGTGACAACCGCTGGGATCGCGTGCAGCAAGCCTATGACCTGATGACCCAGGGCAAGGGCGAGTTCACCGCCAATAGCGCCACCGAAGCGCTGGCTGCCGCATATGCTCGCGACGAGAACGACGAGTTCGTCAAAGCCACCCGCATCGGCGAAGCTGCACCGATGATCGACGGCGATGCGCTGATTTTCATGAACTTCCGTGCCGACCGTGCCCGTGAAATCACCCGCGCCTTCGTTGACACCGACTTCACCGGCTTCGCCCGTGCAGTCGAGCCGAAGCTGAACTTCGTGATGCTGACCGAATACGCGGCCGACATCAAAACTGCCTGTGCCTACCCGCCGACCGCTCTGGTCAACACCCTGGGTGAGTGGCTGGCCAAGCAGGGCAAGACCCAGCTGCGCATCTCCGAAACAGAGAAGTATGCTCACGTCACCTTCTTCTTCAACGGTGGCGAAGAGTCCTGCTTCACCGGCGAAGATCGCGAGATCGTGGCCAGCCCGAAAGTGGCGACCTATGACCTGCAGCCGGAAATGAGCTCCGAAGAGCTGACCGACAAGCTGGTTGCGGCCATCAAGAGCGGCAAGTACGACGTCATCATCTGTAACTACCCGAATGGCGACATGGTTGGTCACACCGGTGTGTTCGATGCCGCCGTCAAAGCGTGTGAGGCCGTTGACCACTGCATCGGTCGCGTGACCGACGCCCTGGCCGAAGTGGGTGGCGAGTGCCTGATCACTGCCGACCACGGTAACGCCGAGAAGATGCTGGACGAAGAGACTGGTCAGGCCCACACCGCCCACACCAATCTGCCGGTTCCGCTCATCTATTTCGGTCGCAAAGCCGAGGTGGTTGAAGGTGGCAAACTGTCCGATCTGGCCCCCACCATGCTGACCCTGATGGGTCTGCCGGTACCGCCGGAAATGACTGGCAAGCCCCTGATGATTCTGAAATAATCCTTCCCCATGCGGGGATGCGAAGTTATTTCACAGAAAACCAGTCGCGTCGGCCTGTTGGCCGGCGCGCTGTTTTTTTGCCTGTCGTTTGGCGCCAGCACACCGGCTTTGGCCGCCAATCAGCAGCTGGGCACCATGCAGTCCCAGATCAAAGAGCAACAGAAGACCATCAAGCTCAGCAAGCAGGAGCTTGCCAAGCTCAATACCCAGCTCAAGGCTGACGAGCAGGCCATCTCGGCCGCCGCCGCCAAACTCAACCAGACCAGGCAGCAGTTGAAGCAGAACCAGCAGACGCTGGCGACCCTGCAAAAAGACAAGCTAGCGCTGGAAGTTCAAGCCAAACATCAGAAGCAGTTGCTGGCCAAACAGGCGGAGAGCGCCTTTCAGGCGGGCAACCACGACTACCTCAAACTGCTGCTCAATCAGCAGGATCCGGCCAAACTGAGCCGCTCCCTCGACTACTACGACTACCTCAACAAGGCCCGCATCGAGGCCATCGACGCCCTGCGCGCCACCCGCGACAAGCTGGCGAAAAACCAGCAGGCAACCAAAGAGACCGAGACCAGACTGCAGACCCTGCTTGCCGAACAGCAAGAGCATCACCAGACCCTGCTGGCCAGCCAGCAGAGCCGGGCCAAGGTGCGCAACCAGTTGCAGCAGTCGGTACAGGATGACGAGCAGAAGCTCACCAAGCTGGTCAAGGCCGAGAAAGCGCTGAAAGCGCGGCTCGAAGAGTTACGTCGCAAGCGGGAAGAGCAGGAGCGCCGTGAACGGGCCGAGCGGGAACGGTTGGCCAAGCTGAAAGCGGAGCAGGAGCGTCAGCGCAAGCTGGCCGAACAGCGCCGCGCCGAGCAACAACGACTCGCCGCCCAGCAGAACAAAACCGTCAAACCGGCAGAACCGGCCGAAGAGGTAGCCAGCAGCAAACCGGAGCGCGGCTCGGGCATCAGCAGTGCCGGTCACTACAGCGGTCTCAAGACCAATGGCAGCCTGCGCTGGCCGGTACAGGGGCCGATCCTCATCTCCTACGGTTCGCCGCGCACCGCCCAGCTCAAGTGGAAAGGTACCCTGATCGGCGCCAGCGAAGGGACCCAGGTCAAGGCGGTTGCACCGGGACAAGTGGTCTACGCCGACTGGCTCGACGGCTTCGGTATGCTGCTGGTGATCGACCACGGCAAGGGCTACATGAGCCTCTACGGTCACAATCAGTCGCTGCTGCGCCAAGTTGGCCAGAATGTGGAACAGGGTGAGCCGGTGGCGCTGGTCGGTGACAGTGGCGGTCAGGACAGACCGGGCCTCTACTTCGAAATTCGCTATCAGGGCGAGGCGATCAACCCAACCAAATGGCTGGCCAAGGGTTGAGTTAACCCGGCCGACAAACGCGTCACACGCTCACTAGCAAAAGCCTGCCTCACGCAGGCTTTTGTCATTTCAGGAGTACAGCAACCCGCTGTCACTCCCATTTGATGAAAAATTACCTATTTTTTCGCTCGGCTCAGGGGAAGACAACCAGACCGATCTGCTCCAGCAAGGTCTGCTGCTGATCCTCGTTGATCTGTACTCCCTGCAGATCGACCCGGCGCAGATCCAGCCCTGGCAGATCGCACTGGCGCAGATCGCAGCCCTGCAGCTTGATGCTGGTCCAGTCAATCTGGCCAAACTCGGAGCCGCTGAGATCGGAACCCGCCAGCGAGGCACCAAACAGGTTGGCCCCCTGCCAACGGTTGCCGGTAAGCTCGCACTTCTCCAGCAGGCAGCCCTCGAAGCTGGCGTAGCTGAAGTTGTTGCCGGTCAGATGGGCCTCGCAGAAGTAGCTTTTGGCGGTGATCTGGTTGGCGAAGCTGGCATGGCTGAAGTTGATACCGACCGCCTGACAGTCGCGCATCTCCAACCCCAGACACTGGCTGCGGCTGCAATCGGCCATGGTGAGATCGCAGCGCAGGAAGCTGGCCTCGCGCAGATCGCAACCCTGCAACAGGCAGCCCCGTTCACTCTCCCGATCGTAGAAGCTGCAGTCGATGAAGCGGCTATCGCTCAAATCCAGCCAAGAGAAGTTGCAGCCGATAAAGCGGCACTCCGAGAACTGCTCCCCCTCCACATCCTGTTGCTCGAACCGGACATCCACGAACTGTTTGCCTCTGATCATCGGAAAACTCCTGCAAAAACGGCTTCATATGCTGACTTTATCCGCCAAAAACGGTAATGTTACATGTAACATCCACGCTGGACACCCCTATGAGCCCCACCCGCAAGCGCCGCCCCACCCTGCAAGATATCGCCGACCAAACCGGCGTGACCAAGATGACTGTCAGCCGCTATCTGCGCGACCCGCAGACCGTAGCGGAGGGGACCCGCGAGCGGATCGCAGCTGTAGTGGAAGAGCTGGGTTATATCCCCAACCGAGCGCCGGATATTCTCTCCAACGCGACCAGCAAGGCGATCGGCATCCTGATCCCCTCCCTCTCCAACCAGGTCTTCTCGGCGGTGATCCACGGCATCGAGTCGGTAACCCGACCGGCTGGCTACCAGACCCTGCTGGCCCACTACGGCTACAGCCCGGAGCGGGAGGAGGAGCAGGTCGCGTCCCTGCTCTCCTACCATGTGGATGGGCTGATCCTCTCCGACAGCCAGCACACCGAGCGCACTCGCAAGATGATCGCCACCGCCGGCATTCCGGTGGTGGAGACCATGGATCTGCCGCAAACCCCCATCGACATGGTGGTCGGCATGGACCATAGAGCCGCCGCCCGGGCCATGGTAACAGAGATGCTGCGCCGGGGCCGTCGCAAGGTGGTCTATCTGGGGGCGCGGCTCGACGTACGTACCCAGCTGCGGATGGAGGGTTACTATCAGGCAATGATCGACTTCGGCCTCACCGGCCAGCATCTGCTGACCGAACAATCCTCCAGCTTCACCCTAGGGGGCGAGCTGCTGGATCAGGCGCTGGTGCGCTATCCCGACCTCGACGGCCTGTTCTGCACCAACGATGACCTGGCGGTGGGCGCCCTGCTGCAGTGTCAGGCCAAGTGGATCCCGGTGCCCCAGCAGATCGCCATCGCCGGTTGCAACGCTCTCGACATCGGCCACGCCATGACCCCCAAACTGGCCAGTATCGCCACCCCGCGGGAAGCGATCGGTCGGGAGGCGGCCACCATGCTGCTGGCGCGTCTCAGCGGCCAATCCCAACCCGACACCCGCAAGGATATCGGCTTCTCCCTCTATGTCGGGGAGAGTCTTGGGTAATCCCTTCCCTCACCCACTTAAGTCACGCCGATAACAAACAGGCCACCCGAGGGTGGCCTGTTTGGTTTTCTGCACAACTGATGCTTAGCGTTTAACCTGCTCAACCGCTTCGCGGGAGAGGCGGGTTACCTCTTCCCAGTTGCCGCTCTTGACCGCATCGGCCGGCAGCATCCAGGAGCCGCCGACGGTGGCCACGCACTTGAGTGCCAGATAGTCGGCCACGTTTTTCGGGCCGATGCCGCCGGTGGGGCAGAACTTCACCTGGGGCAGCGGCGCGGCAATGGCGGAGAGCGCCTTGATACCGCCGTTCGCTTCGGCCGGGAAGAACTTCAGGTGGTCGTAGCCCGCTTCCAGCGCCTGCATCACTTCAGACGGAGTAGCCACACCCGGGATCAGCGGTGCAGTGCTTTTGGCCGCGTGAGCCAGCAGGGCCGGCGTCATCCCCGGGGAGATGACGAAGCGGGCACCGGCAGCGACGGCGGCGTCAAACTGCTCGCAGTTGAGCACGGTACCGGCACCGACCATGGCATCCGGCATCGCCTTGGCGATGAGGGCGATGGCATCGAGCGCCACCGGGGTGCGCAGGGTGATTTCGAAGACAGATATGCCGCCGTCGAGCAGCGCCTTGGCCATCGGCAGGGCCTGATCCAGCTCGTTGATAACCATCACGGGTACCAGCGGGGAGGCGGCAAACACCTCGGCCGGGGTCACTTTCCAGTTCTGCATAGCTCTTCCTTAGTCAAAGATGGTGGCGCCACACTCGGCGCTCGATACCGCGCGACGCATCACGCTGAACAGTTCACGACCCCACCCCTCTTGTTCCAGAGTGAGGTCAATCTCGGCCTGGGTACGGCCACTCAAATCGGTCAGGCAGTCGAGGCTACCGTTTACCGCGTCAACCCGCAGCAGGTCGCCATCGGCCAGCAGGCCGATGGCCCCGCCGTGCAGCGCTTCCGGGGTGACGTGGATGGCAGCCGGGATCTTGCCGGAGGCGCCGGAGAGGCGGCCATCGGTGACCAGCGCCACCTTGTAACCCGCCTTCTGCAGGTTGCCGAGCACCGGCATCAGCTTGTGCAGCTCCGGCATACCGTTGGCGGCCGGGCCATTGTGGCGCACCACGATCACGGCGTCCTGATTGAGATCGCCCGCCTTGTAGGCCGCTTCCACCGCATGCTGGGAGGAGAAGACCCGCGCCGGGGCTTCAATCACCCGATACTCGGGAGCCACGGCGGAGACCTTGACCACGGCGCGGCCCAGATTGCCCGCCAGCAGCTTGGTGCCGCCAGTGGCCTGGAATACGCTGCCGGAAGGCGACAACACGCTCGCATCGCCGCTCTCGCCGACCGGCTGCCATACCAGCTGGCCATCGACCAGTGCCGGACGGCTGAGGTAATCCTGCATCTCGCCAAAGACCGGAGTGGCGTCCATGTGGATCAGCCCCTCTTGCGCCAGACGGCGCATCAGGCCGGGCACGCCGCCTGCCTGTTCGAAGGCGTTCACGTCGGCCGGGCCGTTCGGGTACATGCGAACCAGCAGCGGCACCACGTCGGAGAGATCGCTGATGTCATCCCAGGTCAGTACCAGACCGGCCGCGCGGGCCAGCGCCACCATGTGGATGCTGTGGTTGGTGCTGCCGCCGGAGGCGAGCAGGGCCACCAGACCGTTGACCAGCGAGCGCTCATCCAGCACCTCGCTCAACGGGCGATAGGCCGGGGAACCCGGGATCATGGCGCTGATACGGCGGGCCGCTTCGGCGGTCAGGGCGCGGCGCAGCTCGCTATGCGGGTGCACAAAGGCGGAGCCCGGCAGCATCAGGCCCATGGCCTCGAATACCAGCTGGTTGGTGTTGGCGGTGCCGTAGAAGGTGCAGGTGCCCGCCGCGTGGTAGGCGCCGCACTCCATCTCCAGCAAGGCATCACGGCCCACTTCACCGGCGGCGTACTTCTGACGAACTTTCACCTTCTCGTCGTTGCTGATACCGCTCGCCATGGGGCCGGCAGGAACAAATGCTGTCGGCAGGTGAGCGTGGGAGAGGGCCCCCATGATCTGGCCCGGAGCGATCTTGTCGCAAATGCCGAGCAGCAGGGTCGCATCGAAGGTGTTGTGAGAAAGAGAGAGCGCGGTCGCCTGGGCGATCAGGTCACGGGAGAAGAGGGACATGTCCATCCCCGGCTGACCCTGGGTCACGCCGTCGCACATGGCGGGCACGCCGCCAGCAACTTGGGCGCTGTGGCCCAGCTCGGCCAGTACCGCCTTGATCTGATCCGGATAGCCCTGATAGGGCTGATGGGCGCTCAACATATCGTTGTAGGCGGTGACGATGCCGACGTTGGCGCGGGTCATATCGAGAATGCGACCCTTCTCGTCACTGCTGCAGGCGGCCACGGCGTGGGCCAGGTTGCCGCAGGCCAGCGCGGCGCGGGTCTTGCCCTGCTCTGCCTGACGCTGGATGCGGGCCAGAAATGCCTGACGACGGGCGACACTGCGCTCGCGGATGCGGGCGGTGACGTCGGAAATTACCTGATGAATCATTGGGCTTGCTCCAATGCTGTGACGGCGCGGTCAACCACCTGTTCGAAGGTGCCGTCTATATCAATGTGGAATACACCGGCTTCGCCATCCGGGCGCTCCAGAGTATCGAACTGACTTTGTACCATGCTTTCACGCATGAAATGGCCTTTGCGGGCACGCATCCGCTCGAGGATCAGCGGCTGGCTGCCATCGAGGAAGATGAAGCTGACCGACTCGTTGCCTTCGCGGATCTGGTCGCGGTACTTCTTTTTGAGGGCGGAACAGACAATGATGCCGGTCTCGTTCTTCTGCTCGAGACTGTAGGCGGCGTCGCGGATCCGCTCCAGCCAGGGGGCACGATCCTCATCGTTGAGGGGGTTGCCGCCAGCCATCTTCTGGATGTTGGCCTTGGGGTGCAGGTCATCACCATCGATGAACTTGGCGCCCAGCGCTTCGGCCACTTTCAGACCCACGCTGGATTTGCCGCTACCACACACACCCATCACGATAATGCACTTACCCGCCATAATTTGACCTCTGTCCCACTTTTCAAAAAACCAGCTGTTGATGGGTTCTAATCTAACACGTTACCGGTAACATGTTACCGGTAACGATTGAAAATGTGAAGTCTGCCACAGACTGAGCAAACCCATAGTCACCTGGGCATATGATGTTGAGCCCTTGCCATAAATCTAAATAAATCATAAAGATATGGTTTGCCGACGGATCGGCAAGGTGTCACGACTGAACTTGGAAAAAGGAACGCATAACAATGTCTGACCTCTCCCTGATCATGACAGCCGCCGGCTCGATTGTGCTGCTGCTCTTCCTGGTGATGAAGGCCCGGCTCCACGCCGTGGTAGCCCTGATCCTGGTCTCCATGGTGGCGGGTCTTGCCGCCGGCATGAACCCAGCCGACATCGCCGCCACCATCCAGAAAGGGATGGGCGGCACCCTCGGCTTCGTTGCTGTGGTGGTGGCGCTGGGTGCCATGTTTGGCAAGGTGATGGAAGTGACCGGTGCCCTCGACCGGGTGGCTCACACCCTGCTCGGCAAGTTCGGCGTCAAGCGCGCCAACTGGGCCATGGCCCTGACCGGCTTTGTCTGCGCCCTGCCGCTCTTCTTTGACGTGGCCGTGGTGCTGCTGATCGGTGTCGCCTTCGCCATCGTCCGTCGTGGCGGCGGCAGCGTGGTGAAGATCGGTATCGCCCTGCTGGCGGGTATCGCCACCTGTCAGGCCTTCCTTATCCCGGCGCCGGGCCCGATCCTGGTCGCTTCCCAGCTGGGTGCCGACTTCGGCTACATGATCCTGTTCGGCCTGATCGCCGCCGTACCGGCGCTGATCCTGGCTGGCCCGCTGTTCGGTGACTTCATCAGCAAGATCGTCGATGTGCCGCTGCCTGCAGATGCCCAGAACAGCGTTCACGATGACAGCAAATCCCTGCCCTCCTTCGGGCTGGCCATGGGCCTCATCGGCCTGCCGCTGCTGATGATCGGCCTCAAGACCATCGTCGGCCGCTTCGTCGAGGCGGGCTCTACCCTGCACAGCTGGCTGGAGTTCATCGGTCACCCCTTCACCGCCATCATGGTTGCCTGTCTGGCCGCCTTCTATCTGCTGGGTATTCGCCGTGGCATGTCCCGTGACGAGGTGATGAGCGTCTGCAACAGCGCCATCCAGCCGGCGGGTGTCATCATTCTGGTTACCGGTGCCGGTGGCGTGTTCAAGCAGGTGCTGGTTGATTCCGGCGTGGGTGCCGCCCTTGGCAACATGCTGGCCGACTCCGGTCTGCCCATCGTCGCACTGGCTTTCATTCTGGCTGCCGCGGTGCGGGTGATTCAGGGCTCCGCCACCGTCGCCATGCTGACCGCCTGTGGTCTGGTGCTGCCGATGCTGGAGCCGCTCGGCCTGAACGGTGCCCAGCTGGCTGCCGTCACCATCGCCATCGGCGGCGGTGCCATCGTGCTCTCCCACGTCAACGACTCCGGTTTCTGGCTGGCCAACCGCTACCTCGGCCTGACCGAGAAGCAGACCCTGCAGACTTGGACCGTGATGGAAACCATCATCGGCACCACTGGCGGCGTGATGGCGATGATCATCTACAGCTTCCTCTGACAAGGGCGAAATGCTGACAAAAAGGCCTCACTCGTGAGGCCTTTTTCATCTTTCTGATGATTCTTTCTTTGGCTGAGAGGGCGAGATTGCTAGAATCGCCTATTCATCGCTCCGAGTGGAACGCTTAACCCCGTGATTTCAGGTTTATCTATGCATTCATCGGCCCATTATCGACAACTGCTGGCGCGCCTGCCCCAGATCGCCGTCGCAGCGGATCAGTTTGAAGTGCTCTACAGCGCCCAGGATTTCAAACGCCGCATTCTTGCGCTTATCGCCAGTGCCACCCGGCGCATCTATCTGGTCGCGCTCTATCTGCAGGATGACGAAGCAGGCCGGGAGATCCTCTCCGCCCTCTACGCCGCCAAGCAGCGCAATCCGGCCCTCGACATCAAGCTGTTCGTCGACTTCCACCGTGCCCAGCGCGGCCTGATCGGCAAAGGCAAGCAGGGCGGCAACCACCTGATGTATCAGGCCATGGCTGCCGAACACGAGCACCAGATCGAAATCTACGGCGTGCCGGTCAAAGGGCGCGAGCTGCTCGGCGTGCTCCACCTCAAGGGCTTCATCTTTGATGATGTGGTGCTCTACTCCGGTGCCAGCCTCAACGACATCTACCTGCATCAGCAGGATCGCTACCGCTTCGATCGCTATCACCAGATCACCAGCCCGGAGCTGGCCCGCAGCATGGTCAACTACGTGGATGATCTGTTCGTGAAGAGCGATGCGGTGCAGCGACTGGATCACAGCGACATCCCCAGCGCCAAGCAGCTGAAGGGGCCGATCCGCCGCTTCAAGCAGAACCTGCGCCAGAGCCAGTACCGCTTCAGCACCATGCCGGTCAACACCCAGGAGGTGGCCGTCACCCCCATGGTGGGTCTGGGCAAGCGCAACAATCAGCTCAACCTGATGATCCGCAATCTGGTGCGCGCCACCGAGCGGGAGATCTTCATCTGCACCCCTTACTTCAACCCCCCCAAGGAATTGAGCAAGGATATCGAGGATCTGCTGCAGCGCGGTTGCAAAGTCACCATCGTAGTGGGCGACAAGACCGCCAACGACTTCTTCATTCCGCCGGAAGAGAAGTTTTCCACTATCGGTGGCCTGCCCTATCTCTACGAGACCAACCTGCGCAAGTTTGCCGAGCGCAACCAGCGCCACATCGACGACGGCCGCCTCAACCTGATGCTCTGGTGTTGCGAGCGCAACTCCTACCATCTCAAGGGGATCTTTGTGGATGATGAGTGGGCCCTGCTCACCGGCAACAACCTCAACCCGCGCGCCTGGGCGCTGGATCTGGAGAACGGCCTGCTGGTGCACGATCGTCGCCACCTGCTGCGTCCCCAGTTCAACGCGGAGCGGGAGAACATCCTGACCAACACCAAGCGGATCAGCCACTTCGATCAGGTTGAGCAGATCCAGGACTACCCGGAACAGGTGCGCAAGCTGCTGGGACGGATCCATCGGGTCAAGGCCCATTTGTTGCTCAAACGCATCATCTGACCTTGGGCGCCATGCGCCCGCACCTTGCCTGTTGGCAGCCGCACAAAGGCCTCCCGTTTTCGGCAGGCCTTTGTTATATCCGCCGTTTCCCCCGCCTTGGCGGCCCAGCCAGCAGCAACTCGGCTTGCATCGGCCCCGCAACAACCCCTATCATCTGGACATATTTACAGTGTTTTCGGGCATCTAATTGATGAAATTGGATAAAATTCCTCTCGATAGCCTCAAGGGTGTCGGCAGCAAGATGCAGGAGAAGCTCGAGCGGCTGGGACTGGCCACGGTACAGGACCTGCTGTTCCATCTCCCCCTGCGCTACGAGGACCGCACTCAGGTGTGGCCCATCGGCGATCTGCCGCCCGGCCTGCACGGCGCCGTCGAGGGGGAGATCCAGGACACTCAACTGGTGATGGGGCGCCGCCGTATGATGGTCTGCCGCATCAGCGACGGCACCGGCACCCTCACCCTGCGCTTCTTCAACTTCACCGCAGCCCAGAAAAACAGTCTGGCGGCGGGCCGCCTGATCCGCTGCTTTGGCGAGGTGCGCCCCGGCAAATACGGGCTGGAGATGGCCCACCCCGAGTACAAGCTGCTCGGCGAGGAGCAGGCCGGTCAGACCGAAGAGGCGCTCACCCCCGTCTACCCGACCACCGAGGGGCTGCGCCAGCTCACCCTGCGCAACCTCACCGATCAGGCGCTGGCCCAGCTCGACCTCTACGGCGTCGAGGAGCTGCTGCCCGCTGGCCTCTATCCCCATCAGATTGAGCTGGCCGCCGCCCTGAAATTGCTGCACCGCCCGCCCCCCTCGGTAGCGCTGCCGCTGCTGGAAAGCGGCCAGCATCCGGCCCAGCAGCGATTGGTGCTGGAAGAGCTGCTGGCGCACAACCTCTCGGTCTTGAAGGTGCGTGCTCAGGCACAAACCCAGCTGGCCCGCGCCCTCAAACCGGCACCCGAGCTGATTGAACAGCTGCTCGGCGCCCTGCCGTTCAAGCCCACCGACGCCCAGAGCCGGGTAGTGGCCGAGATAAGTAAGGATCTGCAACAGAGCCACCCCATGATGCGGCTGGTGCAGGGGGATGTGGGCTCCGGCAAGACGCTGGTCGCGGCGCTGGCGGCCCTGCAGGCTATCGGCAACGGTTGTCAGGTGGGCTTGATGGCGCCGACCGAACTGCTGGCGGAACAACACGCCATCAACTTCGCCAAGTGGCTGGAGCCGCTCGGCATCGGAGTCGGCTGGCTGGCGGGCAAACAGAAAGGCAAGGCGCGGGAAGAGTCGCTGGCCGCGATCAAAGATGGCAGCGTCAAGATGGTGGTGGGCACCCACGCCATCTTTCAGGAGCAGGTGGTGTTCCAGCGCCTCGCCTTGGTCATCATCGATGAACAGCACAGATTCGGGGTGCATCAGCGCCTCGCCCTGCGCGAGAAAGGGGAGCGGGAGGGGGTACATCCCCATCAGCTGATCATGACCGCCACCCCCATCCCCCGCACCCTGGCGATGACCGCCTATGCCGACCTCGATACCTCGGTCATCGACGAACTGCCGCCGGGCCGCACCCCCATCACCACAGTCGCGCTGCCCGACAGCCGCCGCGGCGATGTGATCGAGCGGGTCAAGCTCGCCTGCACCGAGGGCAAGCAGGCCTACTGGGTCTGCACCCTGATCGAGGAGTCGGAGGTGCTGGAGTGTCAGGCTGCCGAGGATACCGCCGCCGAGCTGCAAAACCTGCTGCCCGGCCTGCATATCGGGCTGGTACACGGCCGAATGCGGCCGGTCGAGAAACAGCGGGTGATGGAGGAGTTCAAGGCAGGCATACTGCAACTGCTGGTCGCCACCACCGTCATCGAGGTGGGGGTGGATGTGCCCAACGCCAGCCTGATGATCATCGAGAACCCGGAGCGGCTCGGGCTGGCGCAGCTGCACCAGCTGCGCGGTCGGGTTGGCCGGGGGGCGGTGGCCTCACACTGCGTGCTGCTCTATCATGCCCCCTTGTCCAAGACGGCCCAGAGCCGGCTCGGGGTGCTGCGGGAGACCAACGACGGCTTCCTCATCGCCCAGCGCGATCTGGAACTGCGCGGCCCGGGGGAACTGCTCGGCACTCGCCAGACCGGTCTGGCCGATCTCAAGATCGCTGATCTGGTACGGGATCAGCCGCTTATTCCACAGGTGCAAAAAATGGCGCGCTTCCTCATGGATAGGCATCCTAGTCATGTCGAACCCTTGATTCGCCGTTGGCTCGGTCTGCGAGACCACTACTCAAACGCCTGACAACAAATCCCAAAACAGGAGGAAAGCAACCATGAATTCCTGGCTACGCGGCCTGCTCTACACCTTCGCCTTCCTGCTGCTGTTTGTCTGGGTTGCCCTCGGCCTGTTCGACGCCGAGCGCGCCAAAGGCCCCATCGCCAGCTGGATCAGCCAGCAGACCGGCGTGCCGGTCACCATAGGGCGACTGGTGTTCAACCCGCTGCACCCCTACACCCTGCTGGCTGAGCAGGTGCGTTACGGCGATGCGGTCTCCCTCGACAAGATCTATCTGGAGATCGAGAGCATCGACTGGCTGAGCCGCGACGTGCGCATCGCCCATCTCGATCTCATTCGTCCCGCCATCAAGCTGCCGCTGCCCAACCAGCTACCGAGCCTGCCGGTGCACTCCCTCACCATCAGTGACAGCACCATAGACCGGCTCAGTCTGGAAAGCCCCGAGCTGACCCTGCGCGGCCTCAATGCCACCCTGAGCGACTGGGAGCTGATCGATCCGAAACGGCAACCACAGGCCAACCTGAGCCTCAATATCGGCCAGCTGGAGACTCCGCAGTTCACCTTCGCCCGTCTCAACCTGCAAGGACGGCTGGAGGGGGAAGTGCTACGCACCGACAAGCTGGTGACCAACCTGTTCGACGGTCTGCTGGAGACCGGCATGGTGCTGGACTGGCCCGCCCGCACCCTGCAACTGCATGACCTCAAGGCGCGCGGCATGCGGGTGGAGCTGGGGGATCTGACACAACAAGGCTTCCCGCAGCGCTTCCCGTTGCAAAGCGTGTCGCTGGATCGCGGCCAGCTGGATGGCGTCAGCCTCAACGACATCAATCAGGAGCTCTCCTTCAACAACTTCAGCGGCCAGCTCACCGCCTTCCACTGGCAGGCGGGCAACCAGCCCACCGGCTATCTGAGCGGCACCCTGGGCGACATGGGCCGTGGTCTGTTCCAGCTGGAGGAGATCAAGGGCAAGCTCGCCTTCTCGCCCCAGCAGATCGACGGCGAACTGCAGGGCAAGGCCTATGAAGGGGAGTTCAATGTCGAGCTATCCCTCGATACCCAGCAGCAGAAGCTGACCCTGAAAGACGTGGCGCTGAGCGGCATGGATATCAGCCTGCCACAAGGGTGGTGGCAGGATTGGCAGAGCTGGCGTCCGCAGCAGGTCGATATCCGCAAGCTGGCGTTCGACAAGCTCAAGGTGCTCTCCTTCGACGATACCCTGCCCCTGTCGCTGACCGGCTGGCAGCTCTATCTGAGCGATCTCGCCCTGCGCGGCAATCAGCCCGGCCCGCTGCTTGGCCGTGCCCTCATTGAGAGCAAGTGGTTCGAGCTGGTGTGGGATGGCCTCAGCGCCCGTAACGGCGAGCTGGATGGGGAGCTGACCCCCAGCTCCTGGCAGTTGAGCAAGCTCACCAGCTCGCTGCCGGATGAGGGCACCCTCAGCCTGAGTGGCCAGTGGGGCCGCGAACCGGGCCAGAGCAGCCGCCTGCAGCTGCAGGCGACCAAGCTGGATCTGCAACAGTGGGGCAAGATATTCCACTCCCCTGTCTCCTTCGCCGGCAAGGCGGACGTGAGCGCCGACCTGCAAGCCGAACACGGCAAAACGGCGGGCGAGTGGCGCCAGACCCTGCAAGGCAGCTTTGCCCTCGATGCCGACGAGCCGTTCTGGGATAAGGTGAAGATAGATCCGCTGCTGGATGAATGGTTCAAAGGGACGACCCCGCCCACCCTGACGCCGGATCAGCTGTGGCAGGCGATGCAGGAGGGTGACACCCCCTTCTACCGCATCAAGCTGCAGGGCAAGATCGACAAGGGGCAACTGCAGATCGAGCAGGCTGGCGCCTCCACCATCACTCATCTGCTGGCGCTGCAAGGGGGGATCGATCTGGTCAACGAGCAGTGGCAGCTGGATCTGGGTATCCTCAACGGCAACCGCTGCGCCGAGCTGCTCGGCCAGTGGCGCGGGCCGTTGACGGAACCCACGCTGGCTTGGAGCTTCCCTCAGAAGCAGGACGCCTGCGGCTGGGAAGTGGGAGTACGCTATCCGCCGCAAGGCAACAGCGCCCCGCTCTGGCGACCGGCTCCCGCACCGAAAGCCCAAAACCAGGCCCAAGTGCAGACCCAAGCCGGGCAGACAAGCGAAAGCCAGCAAGGGTAAAAACAGACAAGGCCTCATGATGAGGCCTTGTTGTTTGATGGGGAAACGACGCGGTTACTGGCCCGGACGGCGGGGCGGCTGCACCACGTAGTGGCCGAGGAACTCCGCAGCCAGTTTGCTGCCGCTGAACAGCTGGATCTTGAGGCTGAAGGTGGCAGGCTCGCCCCGTTTGAGCGGCTGCAGCACGGCGGGCATCCCCTCGCGAGCCACTCGCGCCTCGGGTTCCTCATCGACCGGGCCATGATATTTGATGGTGCTCTCGGCCAGCACCGGCTCGCCCACCAGCCCCTCCTCTTTAAGCTGCAGCCAGATCAGCCCCCAGCCCGCCAGCACGCACTGGCTGTAGACACTGCCGGCGAACATGCTGCCATGCACGTTGCAGTTGGCCGCCAGATTGGCCTTGAGGTGGAAAGTCTGGCCATCGTAGTGGCTGATGTGCATCCCCATCTTCTCGCTGATGGGTACCCCGCGCGACCAGCGGGTGGTGAGATCCTGACACCACTCCGGCCGGTACTGGATAGTCTGCAACGGGCTCAGGGATTTGATCATCTGGCGATGGGGAATCCGGCCAAAGGAGACGGGGCCGCCCCCCACTTCGAGAAAGCCGCACTTGCGATAGAACTCCACCGCCTCCTGACGGGCGTTCATCACCAGCCGTTTCACCTTCTCGCTGCGGGCCAGCTCCTCGAGATCCTCCACCATTTTGGCGCCCAGCCCTTGACCGCGATATTCGGGACGCAGCGCCATAAAGCGGATCTGCGCCTCGTCACCGCCGATAAAGAGGCGGCCCACCGCGATGGGGGTACCATCGGGTGCCAGCATCAGCCGGTGAATGGCGACCGTATCGTATTCGTCCCGCTCGGAACCGACGGGCAGATTGAAGGGCTTACGCAGAAGCTCCCAGCGCAACTGGTAGTAGGCATCCAGCTCGGCGACTGTCTGAGGGGTGACTACCCGGTACATAGTTTCATCCTTGAGTTACACTGGTCGGAAACCATCTTGCCGTGCAAATTCATGGACTTCAATCTGCAAGCGTACCAAGCCGATCACTTGTTGCACCTCAGCGTCAAACCCCAGCGCCGCCTCACCGTGCAGGAAAATGAGCAGCACCGCTGGCTGGAGATAGACGGCGTGGTGCAATCCGCCATGTCGCTCGCCGACCCCGCCGCCCTCTGTCTGCCCCATCAGCGAGTCATCGCCTGCCTGCTGCCGGAACAGGCCGGGCAGATCCTCGAACTCGGGCTGGGTGGCGGCGATCTCACCCGCCATCTGAGTCAGCGCTGGCCCGATGCCCGCCACGAGTGCGTTGACCTCGACGAAGAGGTGCTGACCGTTTATCAGCAGTTTTTCCAGCATCTGGAGAGCGATGAACGCGCCGCTCCGGCCCTCCATCAGGCCGATGCCCTCGCCTTTCTGGAGCAGAGCGAACAGCAGTACGATCTCATCCTGCTCGATCTCTTCAGTCAGGATGGCAACCCGCTGCTGCTGTTTCAGGAGCGGCTCTACCGGGCGCTGGCTCCCCGGCTGAACGGCACTCTGGTCATCAACCTGCTGCCGCGCACCGAACGGGAGCTAACCCACGCCCTGACGCTGATAGAACAGTGGATTGGCCCGGCTACCCCCTATCCGGTCGCAGGGCTCATCAACGTGATTGTCCACGTCATACCGCGGGATCAGGCATCCTCAGACCTGTAGCCAGAAGGTAACCGGGCCGTCGTTGACCAGCGCCACCTTCATGTCGGCGGCAAAACGCCCGGTTGCGGTCGGGATGCCGCTGGCAGCAGCCTTCGCCACGAAGTAGTCATAGAGGCGCTCTGCCTCGCTCGGGTGGGCACCGCAGGAGAAGCTCGGGCGCATCCCGCTCTTGGTGTCGGCCGCCAGGGTAAACTGTGAGACCACCAGCAGACTGCCGCCGATCTGGCTGACATTGAGGTTCATCTTGCCATTCTCGTCACTGAAGACCCGATAGCCGCTCACCTTGTGCAGCAGCTTGTCGGCCTTGGCCTCATCATCCCCCTGCTCCACCCCGAGCAGCACCAGCAGCCCCTGACCGATGGCGCCGGTCACCTCCCCCTCAACGGTCACGCTGGCCTCGGAGACCCGCTGAATCAGTGCAATCACATCCCTCTCCTCTCAAAACAGAACGACCGCCCCGGCTCGATTGCAGGGGCGGTCGTCGATGCTACCAATAAACCGGTGGCCAAGGCGATGGCTTAGCCCAGCTCTTCACTGGCTGGCTTCTCGTATTCACCGAGGCAGGCCGTGGTTTCCGCACCAAGCAGCACCACCAGCCAACTCAAATAGACCCAGACAAACAGGATCGGGATGGTCGCCAGCGCGCCGTAGATGGCCTGATAGGAGGGGAAGCTGGTGATGTAGATGGCAAAGCCGCGCTTGGCCAGCTCAAACAGGGTCGCCGCCACCAGCGCGCCGATAAAAGCGTGGGCCAGCCGCACCTTGCAGTTCGGTACCACGGTATAGACCAGCAGGAAGGTGAGCACCGAGAAGAGGAACGGCAAGCCGCGCAGCAGCAGATAGCCGATGCCGAACAGGCTCTCGGCGCCAAACAGCCGCAGCGAGAAGATGTAGGAGGAGATGGCGATACTGGCCCCGATAAGCACGGGCCCCAGGGTGAGGATCATCCAGTACATGGCAAACGCCTGCGCCAGCGGGCGGCCCTGGGTCGAACGCCAGATGTAGTTGAGGTTCTTGTCGATGGCGGAGATCAGCATCAGCGCCACCACCACCAGCGCCCCGATCCCCACCGCAGTGGTGTTGGTGGCATTGGCGACGAAGCCGTCGATGTACTCCTTGAGCACCTCTCCCGCCGTCGGTACGAAGTTGTGGTAGACGAACTGCTCCATCGCCTGTTTGAGGCTCTGGAACACCGGGAAGGCGGACATCATGCCAAAGACCACGGCGATCATCGGCACCAGCGAAAGCAGGGTGACATAGGCCAGATAGCCGGCAGTGACCGTCAATCTGTCCTGCTGGAAACGGCCCCAGACAAACTGGGCAAAGTGGCGACCATCATGGCGCAAGAAGGAGAGGGCGTGGGCCAAACGGCCGCTGACAGGCTGCTGCATCTTGATTCTCGTTAGCGTCATAGTGGCAATATTGTGTCAGAGGCGAGTGCTGTTTGACCACCTTTGAACCCGATTTGCCCCCATCTCCCCCAACCTGTCGCCCGGGTTACGCCTCCGACTGTCGCCAGAAGCAGAGATAAAAACGGCCCCGCTATGGGGCCGTTTGCAATGCCGGATTACAGCATGTAGTCCGCAGGCAGCTCGATGCGGGCAACGCCAGAGGCCACCGCCGCCAGCGCCACGGCGCGGGCAACCCGCGGCAGCAGACGGGCATCCATCGGCTTGGGAATGACGTAATCCTTGCCGAAGGCGAGCTCGCTGACCCCGGCAGCGGTCAGCACCTCGGCCGGCACCGGCTCCTTGGCCAGTGCACGGATCGCCTCGACCGCGGCAATCTTCATGGCATCGTTGATACGGCTGGCACGGGCATCGAGGGCGCCGCGGAATATGAAGGGGAAGCAGAGCACGTTGTTGATCTGGTTCGGGTAGTCGGAGCGACCGGTGCCCATGATGAGGTCGCTGCGCACCCCGTGGGCCAGCGCCGGTTTGATCTCCGGGTCCGGGTTGGAGCAGGCGAAGATCACCGGATTGGGCGCCATCAGGGCGACCGCCTCGGCGGGCAGCACATCGGGGCCGGAGACACCGACAAACACATCCGCCCCTTCGATGACATCCATCAGGGTGCGCAGCGGGGTCTCGTTGGCGAAGCGCTGCTTGTACTTGTTGAGATCGCTGCGGCCGGTGTGGATAACGCCCTGACGATCCAGCATGAAGATGTTGTGCGCTCTGGCGCCACACTTGATCAGCAGGTCCATGCAGGCGGTGGCGGCAGCCCCCGCCCCCATGCACACAATGCGGCTGTCGCTGATGAGCTTGCCCTGGATCTCCAGCGCATTGAGCAGACCGGCGGCGGTGACGATGGCAGTGCCGTGCTGGTCATCATGGAACACCGGAATATCGCAGCGCTCGATCAGCGCCTGCTCGATCTCGAAGCACTCAGGTGCCTTGATATCTTCCAGATTGATGCCGCCGAAGGTATCGGCGATAGCCGCCACCGTATCGATGAACTGTTGGCTGGTCTCGTGCTTCACCTCGATGTCGATGGCGTCGATGCCGGCGAAGCGCTTGAACAGCAGGGCCTTGCCTTCCATCACCGGCTTGGAAGCGAGCGGCCCCAGATTGCCCAGCCCCAGAATGGCGGTGCCGTTGGAGATGACGGCCACCAGATTGCCCTTGCCGGTATAGCGATAGGCATCGGCCGGGTTGGCGGCGATCTCGCGCACCGGCTCGGCAACACCCGGGCTGTAGGCCAGCGCCAGATCGCGGGCGGTTTCGGCGGGCTTGGTCAGGGCGATGGCAATTTTGCCCGGTACGGGCTGGGCGTGGTAATCGAGTGCTTCTTGACGCAGATCGGACATGGGGGACCCCGATGTGGTTGGTGCAAATGAGGTGCCGACAGGGGGCACGCAGAAGGGCGGGGATGATAAAAGAAAGCGGTGGGCATGCCCAGCAGATCATGCTGCCATTAGCCAGATCAGACCAGTTATTTCAGCAACTTACCCCACCAACACCTACCACTTTAGTTATAGATCCTGCTATGTGGGGTAAAAATAGAGCAAAAAGGGCGGCAAGTTGGCCTTGCCGCCCTTTCTGTCAGTTCTGTAGACCTGACTCAGTTGCCCAGATAGACCGGCAGCAAATTCGCCATCGACAGGAAGTGGAACAGCGCCGTCGCCAAACCGAACAGGATCAGCAACCAGGCCATCAGCTTGCCGCCTGGGGTAACGAAGTGGGGTGTCACTTCGCCCCGCTCGGCCCGCGCCCGGGTGCGCAACACCAGCAGTGCCGGGATGATGCAGGTCCAGATGGTGGCGGCGGCACCGGCATAACCAATAGCCAGCAGGAAGCCGAACGGGAAGAGCAGGGAGAGCACCAGCGGCGGCAGGAAGGTGACCGCCCAGGTCTTGCAGCGACCGGCGCGGCTGTTGTCGAACTTGAACAGATCAGCCAGATAGTCGAACACCCCGAGCCCCACCCCGATAAAGGAGGAGAGAATGGCCGCCATGGAGAAACCGTTAATGGCGCTGGCCACCTTCTCCGATTCGATCACCCCTGAAAGCGCGGAGAGCAGCACACTCACGTCTCCTCCCTTGGCAATCACGGGAGCAAAATCCTGACGAGGCAGGTTGCCGAAGATCCCCAGCAGCCAGAGCACGTAGAGCGCCAGCGCGATCAGGGTTCCCCCCAGAATGGCCCATCTGGCCTGCTGCTCGTTCTGGTAGTAGGCACGCAGGGAGGCAACCGAGTGGTGATAGCCGAACGAGGTGAGCGCCACCGGCAGCATCGCCATGGCATAGGGGGCGTAGCGACTCTCGCTACCCGCCAGATCGAGCAGGGTCGGCAGCTTGATACTGCCGAGCAGACCGGCCACACCGAGAGCGAAGCTGAGGATCATGAAGGCGATCAGCACCACCGAAATACGGTCAACGGCGCGAGTCGAGTGCCACACCACCGCAGAGAAGAGCGCCACAAACAGCACGGATGCAAGCTTGCTGTCGATCCCCAGTATCCCCTGCAGGATGGCACCAGAGGAGGTGATATAGGCGTAGAGCAGAATGCCGCCAACAAAGTAGACCGAGAGGTTGTTGAGGAGATTGAGCTTCTCCCCCAGCAGCTCGCGAGTCACAGTATTGAAGGAGACCCGCATGTCGTGGTGCTGGAAAGATTCCAGCAGCATCCAGCCGGAGAGGGTCATCATCACCATGGTGACGGTCAGCGCCAGCACCGACCAGAGGGTCCAGGCCCCCGCCCCCGAACTCGGCAGACCGAGCATGCCGGCTCCCACGCAGACGCTGGCAATGATGCAGGCGCCCCCCAAAATTGACGGTTTTTTCTTCATAATCCCTTCTTTTTCTGACTGATTATCTATCCGCGGTAAACAAGACCGCGGCATGATGCCAGCCTTTGCCATGAGACGCCTACCACTATCTGCCATAACCGGGCATAGCCGCCGCATAAAAAATGCCCCGAACGGGGCACTCTATCAGCGGGAATGGTGTGAAGAAGGGTTAATCCATCACCGGGATACCTGCCCTCGCTTCGGCCTGACGGGCGATGGCCTCGGTCATCCCCTGAAAAATGAAGAGGTGGAACGGCAGCATGGCGAGCCAGTAGGCCAACCCCCAGGCGCCCTGCGGGTGCCAGTGAGCGGATACCCGGATGTGGGTCAGACCCGACTCCTCCGGCAGGATGTTGAACTCCAACCGCCCGACGCCCGGGGCCTTCATGTTGAACAAGAGATCGAGCCTGCGCCCCTCATCCACCCCGAGGATCTGCCAGGAGTCGAGCATGTCCCCCTTCACGAAACGATCGGGATTGGTGCGGCCACGGGTGCGGGCCGGGCCGCCGATCAGGTGATCCATCCATTCGCGCACCACCCACAGCTGGTTCATGTAGAAGTAGCGCTGCTCACCCCCCAGCTGCTGCAACACCTGCCACACCACCTCGGGAGAGGCGAGACAGATGGCCTCGCCGCTGGCGGTGCGGTCGTAGAAGCCATATTCGGGATGGCGCCAGCGCAGGCCAAGCGGCGTCTCCTGCCCCTGCTGCTCGGCACCCAGCTTCTGCTCCAGCGCCAGACTCTCCGCCAACGCCTCGTCGAAGCTGAGCAGAGTCTGTGGCAGCAGGGCCTGCAGCGGGCCATCATCGGCCGGAATATCGTGCTTGAGCCCCCCACCAGCGCCTTGGCCACCGGCTGCGGCACCGAGGTGACAAACTGCAGCCACCAGGCAGAGAGGCGCGGGCTCAGAAACGGGATGGGAATGATGGGGCAGCGCTTGCCGATATGGGCGGCAAACTTCTGCAACTGCTGCTGATAGCTGAGCAGCTCGGGGCCGACCGCATTGAAAATGCGGCCATCCACCTCGTCGGCTTCCACCAGCCCACCCAGATAGTGCAGCAGGTTGGACAGCGCAATCGGCGGCGTGCGCGAGCGCACCCATTTGGGCGTCACCATCATCGGCAGGTTGAACACCAGATCCCGCATCACCTCGAACGCCGCCGAACCGGGCCCGATGATGATGCCGGCGCGCAGCTCCACCGTCGGCACACCGGAGTCGCGAAACAGCTCGCCACAGTGGCGGCGAGAGTTGAGATGGCGGCTGTTGCACTGCTCAGGCTGGATTGCCCCGAGATAGATGATGCGACGCACCCCGGCGGCACGAGCGGCGGCAGCAAAGTTCTTTACCCCCTGCTGCTCCAGCCGATGAAAATCGGCCCCCGCCCCCATGGCATGCACCAGATAGAAGACGGTATCTATGCCCGCCAGCGCAGGCAGCAAGGTGATGGGCTTGAGGCTATCGGCGAGGCGAAACTCCACCCCCTCAGGCAAGCGGCAGGGACGGCGCGCCCCGGCAATTACCCTGTAGCCCAGGGTTTGCAGGTGGGGCACCAGATAGGAACCGATATAGCCCGCCGCTCCCATCACCATACAATTTCTCATCCTCTCTTCCTCTTCACATGTTGCGACCTGCGCTTGGGCAAACGGACCAGCACCCGCATGCCCATCATCCTGCCACGCCACCACCTTGCAACCTAGTACTAACCACCTCCCTGATTAGTCCGATTTGGTGTTAAGCCATGCTCACTAACCGGTCGATAACTGACCAGATGTATAGCGCCGAGGGCGAATGTATGCGCATCGATCACTACGACCTCCAGGGGGAGGTGCAATACCGGCAACAACAGGCCCAGAGCCGCAAGGTGCGCAACCTCGGGCCCGTGCCACCCATCGTCAATCCACCGGAAGGCAACAACGCGGCAGTGGCCGGCGAACGCAGCAGCACCCTGACGTTGCAAACCGCAAGGCAATCCGTCGCCAGCCAGCAAGCGGCAACACCGCCCGCAGCGGACGTCGGCAAAGAGCAGGATGGCATTCCCGACGATGGGCTGGATAACCGCCAGCGGCTGATCAAGCTGATGATCGAGGCGATGCTGGGCCACGAAATCGAGCTGCCCAAGCCGATCAAACCCTCCGAAGAGGGAGGCGATGGGGTGACCCAAGGAGACGCCACGGCTCAAGCCGCCGAGCCGGATCAACTGGTGGAGGTGACTGACACCCTGCTGCAACAGGAGCAGCTCAACGTGGTGGCATCGGCCAGCGTAGCGACTCAAGATGGTCAGACTATGCAGCTCGATCTCGGCTTTGTGCTCGACTGGCGTCAGCTGGAGGTGAGCCAGCGGCGCACCACCCTCAATGCCCTCAAGGATCCGCTGGTGCTCAGTCTGGATGGCAAGATTGCCGATCTGACCGAGGCACGGGTCACTTTCGATATTGATCAGGATGGCAAAGAGGATAGCCTGCCGGGCTTGAGTGAAGGGAGCGGCTTTGTGGCGCTGGATCGCAATGGCAACGGCACCATAGACGATGGGGGCGAGCTGTTTGGTGCTCGCTCCGGCAATGGCTTCGGCGAGTTGGCAACCCTGGATGAGGATGGCAACGGGGTGCTGGATGAGGGCGATAGCCAGTTTTCAGCCCTGCAGTTCTGGCATCCGGAGCACGCACCTATCGCGCTGGTCGAACTGGGGATCGGCGCCATCCTGCTGCGCCCCCTCGACACCCCCTTTAACCATCTGGGGGAGAACGGCAATCAGGGGGTGCTGCGCCAATCCGGCCTCTATCTCACCGAACAGGGTAAAGGAGGCTGGGTGCAGCAGATCGATCTGCGGGTCTGAGCCTTTAAACGGAATCAGCAGCCCGGTCGCTGACGAGCTCTGCCAGCGACCGGCTCCGGCACCATCAACTCAGCTCGGTGGGGTCGATATCCAGACTCCAGCGCACCCTTTTGGTCTCAGGCCAGCCTTCCAGCTCCTTTACCGCCCAGTCCAGCAGTTGTGCCAGCGGTGCCCGGTTCGGCCCCTGCACCAGCAACTGCATGCGAAACTTGCCCGCCTTGCGCTCCATAAAACCGCTGATGGGCCCCAGCACCTGAACATGGGGATAGCGGGCACTACGCAAGGTATCGGCGAGACGGGCGAGGAACAGCTGCACCTCGTCACGACCGTTGGCCTCGGCCCGAAACAGCCCCTGATAGCTGAAGGGCGGCAGCCCCAGCAGGCGGCGCTCTTTCAGCGCCGTATCGGCGAAGTGGCCGTAACCGTTCTGGGTCAGATCCTGCAGCAAGGCGTGCTCCGGATGGTGGCTCTGCAGCACCACCAACCCGGGTTTGCTGGCGCGACCGGCACGGCCCGCCACCTGGGTGTAGAGCTGGGCCAGTTTCTCAGCAGCGCGAAAATCGGCGCTGAACAGGGCACCATCCACATCCAGCAGGCCCACTAGCGTCACATCCGGGAAGTGGTGGCCCTTGGCCAGCATCTGGGTGCCGATCAGGATCTTGTACTTGCCCGCCTTGATGTCGCCGAGATGGGTCTCCAGCTCCCCCTTGCGGCGGGTGTTGTCCCGATCGATGCGCACCACCGGATATTGCGGGAACACCGTCGTGAGCAGCTGCTCCAACTGCTCGGTGCCCACTCCCGATCCGATCAGTTCGTTGCTGCCACATTCGGGGCAGTGGTGAGGCAACGGGCGCACGCTGTCACAGTGGTGGCAGTGCAGCCGTCGTCCGGCCTGATGCCAGGTGTACCAGGCATCACAGCGCTCACAGGCGGCGCTCCAGCCACACTGGTGGCAGATAAGAGCCGGGGCATAGCCACGGCGGTTGAGAAACAGCATCACCTGATTGCCCGCCGCCAGATGCTCCGCCATCAGCTGCTCCAGCTGGGGGGAGAGCCCGGCCTGCAACCGCACGTTCTTGATATCCAGGATCACCTGACGGGCGGTCTGGGCGTTACCGGCACGGCGAGTCAGGGTGAGATGGTGATACTTGCCGGTGCGGGCGTTGTGCAGCGTCTCCAGGGACGGGGTGGCCGAGCCAAGCAGGATGGGGATACCGGCACGATGAGCCCGCATCACCGCCAGATCCCGCGCGTGGTAGCGAAAACCGTCCTGCTGCTTGAAGGAGCCGTCGTGCTCCTCGTCGATGATGATGATGCCGAGGTTGTGAAACGGGGTGAACACCGCGGAGCGGGTACCGATCAGGATGGCGGCGCCGCCGTCGCGACAGGCGAGCCAGGCGTCGAGCCGCTCCCTGTCGTTCATGGCGGAGTTCATCGCTACCACCGGCACGTTGAAGCGGCGCCGGAAGCGGTTGATGGTCTGCGGGGTGAGGCCGATCTCCGGCACCATCACCAGCGCCTGTTTGCCCGCCTTGAGCAAGGGCTCGAGGATGCTTAAATACACCTCGGTTTTGCCGGAGCCAGTGATGCCATCCAGCAGAAAGGCGCCGAACTTGTCGCTCTGGCTGGTAACGGCGGAGACGGCCAGTGCCTGCTCGCCGTTGAGGCGCAGCCCCTCCCCCGGTTCAAAGCGGGCAGCCCAGTCGCCATCGTGGCTCGGCTCCAGCGAGCGCTTCTCCAGCAGCCCCTTCTTCTCCAGCGCGGTGAGAGCTGCGCTCTGGATCTCCTCCTGCTTGAGGGCGGAGGGGGTCTGCGGCCCCTTGCGCAGCAAGGCGAGCGCCTGCTGCTGCTTGGCCGCCCGCTTGAGCTCGTTAAGGTCGATGGCCATGCCAGCCTCGGTGGCAAACCAGAACTCCAGTTCGCGATAAGCGGCAGGCTCCCCCTTGCGCACCAACACCGGCAGGGCGTGGGGCAGCACTTCCCCCAGCGGATGCTGGTAGTAGCTGGCGCTCCAGTTCATCAGCGCCAGAATATCCGGCCCCAGCACCGGAGCCGTGTCCAATACCCGTTTGATGGGCTTGAGCTTGTTGCGGGGCACTTGGCTGTCGGCCGGATGATCCACCACCAGCCCGACCAGGGTCTGGGGACCGAAAGGGATCTCGACCCGGCAACCGGGGGCAGGTAACGGCAGGGGAGAGAGATAGTCGAAGTGACGGCGTAACGGTACCGGGACAGCGACACGAACCAGATCCAGCGTTTGGGAAGAATTCACCAGGGGTTGCCTATTTTTTCTGCGAAGCCACTTGCCTGATCTCAGGCATTTCCTATATTATTCGCAGCCTTTGAAACTGTGTTCAACAATCGTGTGGTGTCCGACAAGAGATCGGATGGCGACACGGCCTATTAATTGAGGTTGTCCATGAAAGCTGGTATCCATCCTGACTACGTAGCCATCACCGCCAAGTGCTCTTGCGGTAACGTCATCAACACTTTCTCTACCATCGGTAAAGATCTGAACCTGGACGTGTGCTCCGAGTGCCACCCGTTCTACACCGGCAAGCAGAAAGAAGTTTCTAGCGGCGGCCGCGTAGACAAGTTCAACAAGCGTTTCGGTGCGATGACCACCAAGAAGTAATTTTACTTCTGAAGAATTCTGAAAAAGGCGCCCAATGGGCGCCTTTTTTACGATCCCTGTTTTTCATCATTCATGTTCCCGCAGCCAGACGCATTCGCCCCTACTGGCCAAATCCTTTGGAACGACGCAAATAGACATACCCCTCACCCGGGCTACCCCAGCGCGGGCTCCCTGCGTTGTCATAGGCGCGATCCAGCAATCTGACGCTGTCGGGACCAATCCAGATATGCTGCACCAGCGTCGTGGCACCGCCAAAATCGGTGGAGCAATGGCCCACCCGGGTGTGACCGGCATATTCGCCGGAGGGAGTGCGTGTCAGCCAGATCTCGCAACCGTGGCGCAAGGAGAGCTGCTGCGGGGTCAGACTGTCGAGCAGGGCGGGATCATGCCAGGCACCGGCAAAATCGGTGGCACGGGGCATGGTCAGCTCTGCCATCAGGATCCGCCCGTCAGGGGCGGGGGAGAAGCGATAGATGCGCTGGCGGAAGGGACGGACGGAGCGCAGACTCAGGTACTGCTCGGCATAGACCCAGCGATAGCCCTGATAGCCGGGCCAGATCTCCATCAGGCGCAGCTCGGCACTGGTAAAGCGGCTGTCGTAACTGGCCTGCTCCCGGCTCGTAAAGGCCCCGTTGAACCAGCTGAGTAGCGGCTCCATACCGGGCTTGAGTGGGGTAGCCTGAGGCGCCGGCCCTGCCAACACCAGACAGGAACAGAGCAGCCCGAATGCGGCCACCAGCAACTTTGCCATCGAATCCTTCCGAATCATCATAGTGGCGGCGATTATATGAGCGAATTTCCCCAATAACAGCCATTACGATCAAATCATTGCCACTCTGGTGTAAAAACCTCACAAGGATGCCAGTCCGCTCACTAAACCCGATATTTTGCCACCGCCTTGTTGAGCAGCTGGGCCTGCTCGTTGAGGCCCTCGCTGGATCTCGCATTTTCCTCTGCCATGATGCTCGACTCCTGGGCGATGTCGCGGATGTTGTTGACGTTGCGGTTCACCTCGTTGGCCACCAGACTCTGTTGCTCGATGGCTGCCGCAATCTGGGTGCTCATGTCCATGATGTGGGTAACATCCTGAGTGATCTGCCCCAGCAACTCCCCTGCGGTACTGGCCTGATCCGAGCTGCGGTTGCCCTGCTCGCGGCAGGTTGCCATCACCTCGACGATGCTGCCGGTCTGTTTCTGCAGCGAGCTGATGATGCCAGCGATCTCCTGGGTCGATTTCTGGGTACGGATGGCCAGATTGCGCACCTCATCGGCCACTACCGCAAAGCCGCGCCCCTGATCCCCTGCCCGAGCTGCTTCGATGGCTGCGTTGAGGGCCAGCAGGTTGGTCTGCTCGGCAATGCCGCGGATCACGTCGAGCACAGAGCCGATGGTCTCGCTCTCTTTTTGCAGCTGGCTCACCTCGCGAGATGAGCTCTCCAGATTGCCCGCCAGCGAGCGGATCTGCTCGACAGTATTCTCGACCGCAGCCCGCCCCTCCATCGCCTTGTTGTTGGTCGCCTGCGCATTGTTGGCCGCCTGCTCGGTGTTGCGGGCGATCTCTTCGATGGTGGAGCCCATCTCGGTGGAAGCGGTTGCTACCATGTCGGTCTCCTGCAGCTGGCGCGCCGCCCCTTCACTGGTGCGCTTGACGTTGGCCGAAAGGTGATCCGCTGCTTCGGTCAGGGTGTGCACGCTCTGCTTCACATCGCCGATCAGGTCGCGAAACCCGCCCAGCATCACGTCGAGATTGCCTGCCAGCTGGGCCATTTCATCTGCCCCGCGCAGATCTATCTTCAGGCGCAGGTCATTATCCTGACGAATGCGGTTGACGGTATCATTCACCTGAGTAATGGGACGGTCGATGCTGCGCCCCAGCAACACGCTCATGATGCCGATCAGCACCACAATCACACCGCCACAGACCAGCATCAGGCTGTTGAGGCGAGCGCTCTGCCGCTCCAGCTCAGCGACAATGTGCTGATCGACGGCGGCAAACCCCTGTTCGGTCTGATGCACCAGATCCCGCATCTGGTTGCGCAGCCCCTCATCCTCTTTCAGCCCCAGTACCTGCATCCCCTGCACCAGCGCCACAAAGTCCTGCCGGTACTGCTTGCTGGCCTGCTCCAGCTTGCCGCGATCCGCCTCCGGCAAAGTGGCAAGGCTATCCTGAAAACTCTTGTGCAAGGTTTCAAAACGCTCCAGATACTGGATATCGGAGCGCAGCATGAAGTCCTTCTCCGCCCGCCTCAGCTGCAACATGGTGATGAGCAACCCCTGCTGATCCAGCTGCTTGAGCCCATTCTCCACCTCATGCACCGCCGCCCTCAGCTTGCCATAGAGCCCCTCCTCCGGCCCCAGACCAATCTTCTGCTGCTGGGCCACCAGATCGTTGAAGGCTTTGCCATAGCCGCTGATCTGCTGATCCAGTCTGGTCAGCTCCCCCTCGACGGCCGCCAGATTGTCATCGGTCACCAGCTCCCGGTTGTGCTGGTGAAAGTCAGACAGCCCCTGATTGAAGCGCTCGACGAAGGTCATATCCTTACGGATCAGAAAATCCTTCTCGGCCCGCCGCAAGTTGAGCATGGCGATCTCCAGCTGGTCGATATTGCGCTGAGCTTCGGTCAGGTGACGGTGCACCTGGCTGGAGTAGATAAACAGGCCGCTCAGTACCAGCATGGCAACGGCAACCAGCACGGTATTCAGGATCAACTTATGACGGATAAGCACGATAGACCTCTCGCAAACTGGCAGTGAACTGCATTGAGCTTATGCAGAAAAGCGGCGACTGGTGATCTGTGCAAGGAATATTCATTGAAATGCCACACCCACTCCTTATACTGGTTGCACCTGTTTCCAGCCGTGGATTTGACACTATGGAATACAATACTTCTGAACTGTGCGACATCTATCAGGACATGGTGGATGTGCTTGAGCCCATGCTCTGCTCCTTCGGCGGCCGCGCCTCTTTCGGCGGCGTCATCACCACCGTCAAATGCTTCGAATCGAATGGCCTGATCCGTGAACTCGTCAAAGAGAACGGACTGGGACGCGTCTTGCTGATCGATGGCGGTGGCTCTATGCGCCGCGCCCTGATCGACAGCGACATCGCCACCACGGCGGCCGAGAATGATTGGGAAGGGATTGTCTGCTACGGCTGCGTCCGCGAAGTCGATATTCTGGAAGATCTGGATATCGGCATTCAGGCACTGGCAGCCATTCCGGTCGGTGCCGACAGCAAGGATGTAGGGGAGACCGATCTGCCGGTCAACTTCGGTGGCGTGACCTTCCTGCCTGACGACCACCTCTACGCCGATACCACAGGGGTGATCCTCTCCCCCGAGGCACTCGATATCGAGTAAGCCACAGACAGCGTGACGACGGGAGCTTTGGCTCCCGTTTTTTATGTCTGCAACTTGCTGAAAAATGACAAAAAAAGAGGGCCAGATAAACTGGCCCTTAACTGGAAGCAATGTGAGCAATGTCGTGCCTTCACAAGAAGTCCATCACGTTGGAACGAATGAAGTCTTTCCCGGAAAACAAGTTAACAATAATCATTCTCATTTAACTAGGCAAGCGCTATTTGCAGAAAGTGCAAAAAAATTGACCACCGCGAAGGGTGGTCAATCTGGTCAGGCTTGCCGGGTGGCCGTTTGCAGGCTGGATAATCCGGCCTCGCCCACCAGCTTGCGGCTGAGGTAGCGCAGCAAGACACCGTAGAGCGGCACGAACAAACCAAGGCTTATCAGCAACTTGAATACGTAATCGACGGTTGCGATCTCGACCCAGTGCTCTGCCATGAAAGGATCTGTGGTGCGCCAGAAGGCCACACTGAAGAAAGCGATGGTATCAACCAGATTACCGAACAGGGTGGAGGCCGCTGGCGCAATCCACCACTGCTTGAGCAGACGCAGGCGGTTGAACACCACCACATCCATGAACTGCCCTACCAGATAGGCCATAAAGCTGGCCAGCGCGATACGCGCCACGAACAGGTTGAATTCGGCCAAATGACCAACGCCCTGGAAGTTCCCTTCAAAGAAGAGTACGGAGAGCGCATAGGAAACCGCCAGTGCTGGCAGCATCACGGTCTGGATAATCTTGCGTGCCAGACCGGCACCGAAGATCCGCACCGTCAGGTCGGTCGCCAGGAAGATAAACGGGAAGCTGAACGCACCCCAGGTGGTATGGAAGCCAAACACGGTGATCGGCAGCTGCACCAGATAGTTGCTGCTGGCAATGATCAGAATGTGGAACAACGATAGGCGAACGAGCGCCGTTTGGTACTGCGCAGGGGTCAGATTCATCTTGTGACCTTTTTGGTTAATGGGGTTAGGGAACCCATATCGCCACCATTGGCGATAATCGAGGGGCGAGATTATACGCCCCCAAACCGATAGTTCAATCTTTATGCGATTACGCTTGTCCAGGTTGGCCTGCGGCAGAGCAGGCCTTGTGGGCGATAGTCACACCTTGTGCTGTCTGGCGAGCCAGAGCAGCGCCTCCCGATCCGCCGGGCGCACCGCCTCCAGCCAGCAGCCGCTGTAATGTTCGTACTCCAGCCGAAACAGGCTCCCTTCAAACTCCAGCAACCAGCTATGGCGGTCGGCCCCCGCATCCTGCTCGAGCGGCTGCAGCTCCCACTCTCGCAGCAAGGCCTGCGCCAACAGCGGGAACGTGTCCCAATCGAGTGCCGGACAATCCAGCGTCACCACGCCAGCTTCGCTATCTACCTGTTTGATTTGCCAACTCATTCCCTGTCTCTCAGCTACTGCAGGAGAGCTCACCACCGCAATACCATGCCGGAGTCGGGGTGGCGAGATCCTCATATTCGGGTTGTTCATCAAAGGGGCGCTGCAAGGCGGCGAACAGCCGCTCGAACGGCCGCATATCCCCTGCGTCGGCGGCGTCTATCACCTGCTGAGCCAGCGCATTGCGCAGCACATACTTGGGATTGATGGCATCCATCTGCGCCTTGCGCACGGCATCCTCGCTGCCTTCGCGCATTAGCCGCGCCCGATAGCGCTCCAGCCACGCCTGCCAACCCAGTGGTTCAGGCAACAGGACCAGCAGAGATGCGGGCCACGCCCCCTCTTGCGTCACCTCACCGAGACGGCGAAGGAACAGGTGGTAATCCACCTTGTGGGCCGCCAGCAACCGGAACAGCTCGCGGAACAGCGCCGGGTCATCCTCCTCCCACACCGCCAGTCCGAGCTTGGCCCGCATCAGCTCGGAGTAGTGCAACATCAGCTGCTGCTCGTACTGGGCCAACGCTGCAGCCAGCGCATCACCGTCTACATGGCCAGCCAGCGCCTGCGCAAGTTTTTGCAGATTCCAGTAACCGACCGCGGGCTGCTGATCCAGCGCGTAGCGGCCCGCCGGATCCGAGTGGTTGCAGACAAAATCTGGCACATAGGCATCGATAAAGCCGTAGGGGCCATAATCCAGCGTCAAGCCGAGCAGCGACATGTTGTCGGTGTTCATCACCCCGTGACAGAACCCCGCAGCCTGCCATTTGGCAATCAACCGCGCGGTGCGGCGCACCACTTCGGCAAACAGTTCGGCGCCACTCTCCAGCTCGGGGAAGTGGTGGCGCAGCAGATAGTCGATAAGCAGCGGGATCTTCTCTCCCTGCCCGCTCCAGGCGAAATACTCGATATGGCCGAAGCGCAGATGACTGGGGGCGGTACGCAGCACGGTCGCCCCTGTCTCAACCTGCTCGCGATAAACGGGCTCCTGACTCCCCACCAATACCAGCGCCCGGGTGGTCGGGATGCCGAGGGCATGGAGCGCCTCGGAGGCGAGATACTCGCGGATGCTGGAGCGCAGCACGGCACGACCGTCACCAAAGCGGGAAAACGGCGTCTTTCCTGCCCCCTTCAGGTGCAGATCCCAGCGCTGGCCATCCGGCGCCAGCTGCTCACCCAGCAGCAGCGCGCGACCATCCCCAAGCCGTGGGCTATAACCCCCAAACTGATGGCCCGCATAGACCTGCGCTACCGGCTGCATACCGGGCAGCACCTTTCCCTCGCCACAACAGGCGATCCAGTCAGCCTCGCTGACGCCTCCCAGCCCCAACTCATCCAGCAAAGCCCGGTTGAGATGAAGCAACCGGGGCTGCTGCAGCGGCTGGGGGGCCACGGGTTCACAGGCCCAGGGCAACTCGGTCGCAAAAGTGTTGATCAACTTCATGGTTGTGCCATTCGTCCCTGCGTATGCTCGTGTCACTCTTTATACTGCCGTCAGCCATGCTTGCGCTAACTGGCGACCATCATTTTTCAATTCAAGGAGAAGAAGATGCAAAAATGGGTATATGCCCTGCCCTTGCTGGCACTGGCGTGGGGTCATCAGGCCAAGGCTGCCGATATCGAGGCAGGCAAAGCCAAGGCGGCGGTCTGTGCTGCCTGTCACGGGGTGGAAGGCAAGGCGATGATCCCCAACTATCCCCATCTGGCGGGTCAGAATGCCGCCTATCTGGTGAAACAGTTGAAAGCCTTCAAGGATGGCACCCGCAAAGAGCCCTTGATGGACCCCTTCATGGCGCCGCTGACCGATGCGGATATCGACAATCTGGCCGCCTTCTACGCCAGCCTGAAATAACCTCGCGTCTGACCCCAGGTTCTTCCGAGCCGCGCTTACCGTGGTCGATTAGGTTGCCTAATCGACCCTACCGGCGGCAGTAATCGATGATCAGGTCCATAAAGGCTTCACCGAAGCGTTCCAGTTTGCGGTGCCCGACGCCGTTGATGGCCAGCATCTCGTCTTCGGTCATCGGCATCAGTTGAGCCATCTCAACCAGGGTCGCATCGTTGAATACCACGTAGGGCGGCACTTCTTCATCCTCGGCAATCTGCTTGCGCAGGCCGCGCAGCGCCTTGAGCAGTCGCTTGTCGTAGTTGGCGTTGTCGAGCAGGCCATTGCGCTTCTCCTTGCGGCTGGAGATGGGCTGCAAGCGGGGCACCGCCAGCTCCAGCTTCACCTCGCCACGCAGCACGGGGCGGGCCGCCTCGGTCAGCTGCAGCACCAGATTGCGGGTGATGTTCTGGGTCAGCAGCCCCTTGTGGATCAGCTGGCGGATCACGCTCATCCAGTATTCGTGGCTCTGATCCTTGCCGATGCCGTAGGTCGAGAGCCTGTCGTGGCCGTGATCCTTAATGCGCTGGTTCAGCGACCCGCGCAGCACCTCCACGACATAACCCACCCCGAAATTCTGCCCCACCCGCCAGACGCAGGAGAGCGCCTTCTGGGCATCTTCGGTGCCGTCATAACTTTTGGGCGGATCGAGGCAGATATCGCAGTTGCCGCATGGCTTGTCGTTGTACTCGCCAAAGTAGTTGAGCAGCACCTGGCGGCGACAGGTCTGCGCCTCGGCAAAGGCTGCCATCACGTTGAGCTTGTACTGCTCCACCTGCAACTGCTGGGGATTCTCGATGTTGTCGAGCAGACGGCGCACCCGACCGATGTCGGCGGGATCGTAGAGCAGCAGCGCCTCGGCGGGGGTGCCATCACGCCCGGCACGGCCGGTCTCCTGATAGTAGGATTCAATGTTCTTCGGAATGTCGTAGTGCACCACGAAGCGTACGTTGGGCTTGTCGATACCCATCCCAAACGCCACCGTCGCCACCACTATCTCGATGTCATCCTTGAGGAAAGCATCCTGGGTCTGCTGACGCTGCTCGAGCGGCAGCCCAGCATGATAGGGCGCGACTTTGCAGCCGTGGCGGGATAGCCGCTCGGCCACCTCCTCCACCCGGTTGCGACTGGAGCAGTAGACGATGCCGCAGTTGCCCTTCTGGCTCTGCACGTAACGCAGCAGCTGCTCGGCCGCCTTGAACTTCTCCACCAGGCTGTAGCGGATATTGGGGCGATCAAAGCTGGCAGTGTGAATAAAGGGATCGTTGAGCTCCAACCGGTGCAGCATGTCGCTGCGGGTCGCCTCGTCGGCAGTGGCGGTCAGCGCTACCACAGGCACCTGTGGGAACCACTGTTTTAGCCGCCCCAGCGCCGCATACTCAGGCCGGAAATCGTGGCCCCACTGGGAGACGCAGTGCGCCTCGTCGATGGCGAACAGCCCAAGCGGCAGCTCGGCCAGCCGATCCATAAACTCGTGCTGCAACAGTCGCTCGGGGGAGACATAGACCAGCTTGATCTCACCGCGGCGCATGGCGGCGAAGTTCTGGATCATCTCCTCCCGACTGAGGGCCGAGTTGATGTAGACCGCCGCTACGCCGTTGGCGCGCAGGCTGTCGACCTGATCCTTCATCAGCGAAATTAGGGGAGAGACCACCACACCGAGCCCGGGCCGCAGCAGTGCCGGGATCTGGTAGCAGAGCGACTTACCGCCGCCAGTGGGCTTGAGCACCAGCGCATCGCGCCCCGCGACGATCTGCTCGATGATTTCGAGCTGACCCGGCCGAAACTGCTGATAGCCGAAGACCGCCTGCAGCAGGGCAAGCGGACTCTCTGGCTGAGGATCTGGCAGGGTTTCGGCAATCGCGGTCATGGGCTCTCCTTTGGGGTCGCCATTCTAAAGCAGCCGCCGCCCACAATAAACCTGCCATTGCGACTGTTAAGGAACTGTTGCAGACTGGCTGGAGTTTTTACTCGGCTTTGATGACAAGGATTGGGATCAGAGAATGAAACAGATGCTCAAGAAGATGGCGCTCAGTGGCATTGCCAACCTGTTTGCCGAGAAGATGCCGTTCAACAAGCTGATCGGCATGCAGGTGACCCACTACGACTTCGACAAGGTGGAACTGCGCATCAAGATGGACGACAAGCTGATCGGCAACCCTTTCCACAACATCCTGCACGGCGGCGTCACCGCCACGCTGCTGGATGTGGCGGGTGGCATGATCGTCGCCGCTTCCTGCATCGACGAGCTGGAGGAGTTCTCCCCCAGCTATCTCAAGGAGCGCTTCGCCCGCCTCGGCACCATAGATCTGCGGGTGGATTACCTGCGCCCGGGACGCGGCAACGAGTTTATCGCCACCGCCCACATCATCCGGGCTGGCAGCAAGGTCGCGGTAGCCCGGATGGAGCTGCACAACGAAGAGGGCACTCACATCGCCTTCGGCACTGGTACCTATCTGGTGGGTTGAACCAAATTAGTGCATAAAAACCACGCGGCTAATCCAATTTTAATCATTAGATTCCTTACCCCCTCTGGCCGAACAAGGTCCATACTGATAGTCGGGATTGTGTGCAGAGGGAGGATTGCAGGCGATGAGTGCGAAACTGGCCATCAAACCATCCAGAGCCTTGTTGACACAGCTCGAGTCCATGCTCGACGAGGTGCAGACACCAGAGTGTCGCCACTGGTTGGAACAGGAGCTTGAGGGGTATTCTCTCTCCTCACCCCTGCCTTGGTATCGCATCGTTCCCTGTCGGCAACGCGGTCACTTTCTGGATCTGAAAACGGGAAAATATTTGACCTGTCATATCAACAGTCAAACGCTATGCCAACGCGATCTGGCCCAAATTCAGTTCATTTATGCCCGTGAACCCGCCGCCCACTATTTGCTGCAACGCAATTCCGGTATTGAACCCTGGCCAGAACAGCTGCTAGAAGATTATCAGGAGCAGTTGATCCCCGGCCATTTATGCCTGCAAGCCTGGCATGAGCCCGTGATTTCATTACGTGCACAACTGATGGAGGGAATAGAACATTTCATTAGTGAGTACCCCAAGCACGCGGCCTTGCTGCCTCAACACAGTTTCAAGGCTTTGCGGCATCAGCACTGGCATATCTGAGTAAGCGCCTGGCGCGCAAGGAGGGCACCATAGACAAGACCCATAGCGAGATTGCCACAATCTAGAGTGCCGGAGTCAGGATCAGACTCCACCGATGGGCCACCGAGCGGTGGCCCTTTTAATGTCTGTGGTCTTGCTTCGACCCTGCATACTGCAAGTCAGATCACTTGGCCAGGTAACAGGTCAGCAGCTAATGAAAAGCCGAGTAACTGGAAGGGAAATGCAAAAAGGCCGCTCTATTGAGCGGCCTTTTCAAATTTGGTCGGTGTGAGAGGATTCGAACCTCCGACCCCTTCGTCCCGAACGAAGTGCGCTACCAAGCTGCGCTACACACCGATGTCTGCGGGACGGAAATTTACCGAAAGCCCAGACTCGACACAAGCCTTTTTTGTGTTTGGCAGGAAAAAAAGTGCCATTTGCTCAACTATTCAGCACTTTTTTCACCCGTTTACCGGACTGCAGCCAGCAGGTGACATTCCGGTAACCGGCCGTCAGGCCAGGCGCAGGGATGCTGGCCCCAGCAGACGGCGCTGCCAGTCAGCCACAGTGCCATGCTCCAGCCAGTCTGCTGCATGCTGGCGCCAGTTGGGGGAGAGGGCCGGATTCTCCAGCAACATCAGCAGATCCGCTTCATTGCGCACCTGATTGAACAGAATGTCCGCCGTGCGCTTCACCGTCAGTTCGGGATAGGGTCTGTCTATCAGCTCCATGGCCGTGTCAGGCGCGATCATGCCCTCCTCCAGCACCCGCAGCAACCAGCCACAGCGGCCACCCAGCTGCATCACCTGCGACATCTGGCCATAGCCAAAGCGCTGGTTGAGCTTGAAACAGGGGGATCTCGGCTGGCTGATCTGGATCAGTGACTCACCGAGCCGATAGACATCGCCGATGCAGGCTTGCGCCTCGGTCAGCCCGATACCGGAGAGGTTCTCGCCAAAGGCGGCAGGTTGCCAGGGTGTACGTGGCGCAGGCAAGCCCAGTGCGGTTTGCCAGGTCTGCCACCAGAGATAGTGATCGGCAGGATAGTAGTGGAGCGCCCGATCCGGGCCACCGTGGTGGCGCAGGTCACACTGCTCATCCCCTTCCAGACCGGCAAAGGTACAGCGAACTGGTGCAGAGATCGGTTGCTTGTGAATAGCGCTGGTGAGGCCGGGCACCAGCTCGGTGCCACGACCGCTAAAAAGAGAGACCCGCATACTCATCCTCCAGGTTGACGAGAGTAGGCGGATCTTATCATGGCGTCAGACCACGGCCTGCATCTGGGTGGTCATGGCGATCTCGGCACGACGGCGCTTCTCTGCCTTGGCCATCAGATACCAGCTGCCGAAGGTAAAGAGCGATACCGACAGCAGGATCAGGCTGGCCACCGCGTTGATCTCGGGTTTCACCCCGAGCCGCACCGCCGAGAAGACCTCCATCGGCAAGGTGGTCGAACCCGGGCCGGAGACGAAGCTCGCCAGCACCAGATCATCCAGCGACAGGGCGAACGACATCATGCCGCCTGCCGCCAGCGAGGGGGCAATCATCGGGATGGTGATCAGGAAGAACACCTTCCACGGCTTGGCGCCAAGATCCATCGCCGCCTCCTCAATGGAGAGATCCAGTTCCCGCAAGCGCGCCGACACCACGATCGCCACGTAGGCGGTACAGAAGGTGGTGTGGGCGATCCAGATGGTCAGCATGCCCCGCTCGGCGGGCCAGCCCACCAGCTGGGCCATCGCCACGAACAGCAGCAGCAGCGACAGACCGGTGATCACCTCGGGCATCACCAGCGGCGCCGTCACCATGCCGCCGAACAGGGTGCGACCACGGAAATGGGGAATTCGGGTCAGCACGAAGGCTGCCACCGTCCCCAGCGCCACCGCGGCGATCGCGGTGTAGAAGGCGATCTCCAGCGAGCGGAACACAGACCCGATCAGCTGCTTGTTATCGAGCAGGCCGAAATACCACTTGAGCGACCAGCCACCCCACACCGTCACCAGCTTGGAGGCGTTGAAGGAGTAGATCACCATGATGATCATGGGCAGGTAGATAAACAGCAGCCCCAGCCAGAGCATCAGTTTGGCAAAACCGAAACGCTTCATCATGCCTTGCCCTCCAGCTCTTTGGCCTGGTTACGGTTGAAGAGGATGATCGGAATAATCAGCACCGCCAGCATCACTACCGCCAGCGCAGAGGCAACCGGCCAGTCGCGGTTGTTGAAGAACTCCTGCCACAGCACCTTGCCGATCATCAGGGTCTCCGGGCCGCCCAGCATTTCCGGAATAACGAACTCTCCCACCACCGGAATGAACACCAGCATGCAGCCGGCGATGATGCCGTTCTTGGAGAGCGGCACCGTGATCTGCCAGAAGCGGGTCAGGTTGCGGGCCCCCAGGTCGGAGGCCGCCTCCAGCAGGCTCTGATCGTGTTTGACCAGATTGGCGTAGAGCGGCAGCACCATGAAGGGCAGGTAGGAGTAAACGATGCCGATATAGACCGCCAGGTTGGTATTGAGGATCTGCAGCGGCTCGTCGATCACCCCGATCCCCAGCAAGACGCTGTTGAGCAGGCCGTTGTTACTGAGGATCCCCATCCACGCATAGACCCGGATCAGAATGGCGGTCCAGGTCGGCATCATGATCAGCAGCAGCAGAACGGTCTGGGTCTCCTTGTTGGCCCGAGCGATGGAGTAGGCCATCGGATAGCCAATCAGCAGGCAGAGCAAAGTACTGACGAAGGCCATCTTGAGGGAGCCCAGATAGGCCGCGATATAGAGCTCATCCTCCTGCAGCAGCAGGTAGTTGCCCATGTTGAGCAGGATGGTGAGCTGATTGTCGGCCCAGCTCACCACATCGGTGTAGGGCGGGATCGCCACATCCGCTTCCGCAAAACTGATCTTCACCACGATGACGAAGGGCAGCAGGAAGAAGAGGAACAGCCAGAAGAAGGGGATGCCAATCACCAGTCGGCGCCCCCCGACCCGCTTCAGTCGTTGCAAGAACTTCATGATTGCAGCACCACGCCGCTGTCATCTTCCCAGTAGAGGAACACCTGGTCATCCCAGGTTGGCCGCTTGCCGTGGCGTTCGGCATTGGCGATGAAAGCCTGAACGATTTTGCCCGAGGGCAGCTGGATGTGATAAACCGAGTGACCGCCCAGATAAGCGATGTCATAGACCTCACCCTTGGTCCAGTTGAAGTCCGGGTGCTCGATCTCCTCCGGCTTTTGCAGACTCATCAGCAGTTTTTCCGGCCGCAGGGCATAGGTCACCTTCTTGTTTTCGGCGCGGGAGCTGATGCCGTGGCCCACATAGATGGGCTGCTCCAGATCGGCGCAGGCGATGGTGGCGTGGTCCTGCTCATCCTCCACCAGCAGGCCGTCAAACAGGTTGACGTTGCCGATGAACTCGCACACCAGCCGACTGGCCGGAGTCTCGTAGATATCCATCGGGCTGCCGATCTGCTCGATGCAGCCGAGGTGCATGATGGCGATCCGCTCCGCCATGGTCATGGCCTCTTCCTGATCGTGGGTCACCATAACGCAGGTAACCCCGACCCGCTCGATGATCTCCACCAGCTCCAGCTGCATCTTGGATCGCAGCTTCTTGTCGAGCGCCCCCATGGGTTCATCCAGCAGCAACAGTTTGGGACGCTTGGCCAGGGAACGGGCCAACGCCACCCGCTGGCGCTGGCCACCGGAGAGCTGATGCGGTTTGCGACGGGCATACTGAGTCATCTGCACCAGCTTGAGCATTTCCTCCACCCGGGCATCGATCTCGGCCTTGGGCAGGCCATCCTGCTTGAGGCCAAAGGCGATGTTCTGGGCCACCGTCATATGGGGGAACAGGGCGTAGGACTGGAACATCATGTTGATGGGGCGTTCATAGGGGGGCATGTCGGTGATGTCGACCCCGTCGAGGAACAGCCGCCCCTCGGTCGGGCGCTCGAAACCGGCCAGCATCCGCAGCAGGGTCGATTTGCCGGAACCGGACCCGCCGAGCAGGGCGAAAATCTCCCCCTTGTGAATATTGAGAGATACGTTATCGACCGCCAGCGTTTCGTCGAACTGCTTGCTTACCCGATCAATTTTCACCAGCACTTCTTTGCGCTGCTGACTGCCCTCGAGGGCTTTCTTGTAGGCACTGGAGGCTATCGCCATTACCAAACTCCCCAACGTGATACCGGCCTTGCGGCCGATCCATAAAAGCGATTTGGCGCCCCCGAACGGGCACCAAGGTTAGGTACCGGACTTGATCTTGGTCCAACTCCGGGTGATTAGACGCTGTACCGAGCGGGGATGTGCTTCCTGCACATAGAGTCGCTCCAGCACGGCCTGAGGGGGATAAACCTCCTCATTGTTGCGCACCGCCTCATCCATAAACTCGCCCGCCCTTGAGTTGGGATTCGCGTAGCCCACATAGTCGCTGACCTTGGCGATCACTTCGGGCTGCAGGACGTAGTTGATTAGAGCGTGCGCCTCTTTGACATTGGTGGCATCGGACGGGATCGCCATCATGTCGAACCAGAGATTGCCCCCCTCTTTCGGAATGCTGTAGGCAATTTTCACCCCCTTGCCAGCTTCATCGGCGCGAGCAGCGGCTTGCAGGATGTCGCCGGAAAAACCGGCCGCCACGCAGATGTCGCCATTGGCGAGATCGCCGATGTATTTGGAGGAGTGGAAGTAGGCCACATAGGGCCGCACCTTGAGCAGCAGCGCCTCGGCCTGCTTGATATCCCCCGTCGCATGACTGTTGGGATCGAGTCCGAGGTAATTGAGGGCAGCAGGGATCATCTCGTCGGCAGAGTCGAGGAAGGCGACACCGCAGCGAGAGAGTTTCGCCATGTTTTCCGGTTCGAAGATGGTGGCCCAGGAGTCAATCTTGTCGACCCCCAGCACCGCCTTGATTTTGTCGACGTTGTAGCCGATGCCGTTGGTCCCCCACAGATAGGGCACCGCGTACTGATGACCCGGATCCACCTTGTCGAGCTGCTTGAGCAGCACGGGATCCAGGTTGGCCAGATTGGGCAGCAGGGATTTATCCAGCTTCTGGAAGGCTCCCGCCTTGATCTGCTTGGCCAGGAAATTATTGGAGGGCACCACCAAATCGTAACCGGTCCGCCCCGTCAGCAACTTGCCTTCCAGGGTCTCGTTGGAGTCAAACACGTCATAGACGGTCTTGATCCCGGTCGCCTGCTGGAAATCGCTGAGGGTGGTCTCGCCGATATAGTCAGACCAGTTGTAGAAGTGCAGCACAGGGGCAGCCTGGGCCACATTCGCCAATCCCATGGTCAGCGCTATGGTTAGCAATCTGGTTGTATTCACGGTGTCAGTTCTCCTGTTTCAGTGGTTGACCGTCTGCGCATCCATTCGCGCGGCCCATCCGGATGGATGGCATCACTACCCTCCCGGCCGAACTGCGGACCGGGAGGGGCATTCGTTACTTACTTGCCGGACTTGATCTTGGTCCAGCTGCGGGTCATCAGACGCTGCACCTTGGCCGGCAGATCCGGGAAGGTGTAGATCTTCTGCAGGGTTGCCGCATCAGGGTAGATACCCGGATCGGTGCGGATCGCCTCATCCACCAGCGGGGTCGCAGCCTTGTTGCCGTTCGGGAACTGCACCACGTTGGTAATATTGGCGATCACCTCGGGCTTCATCAGGTAGTTGATGAAGGTGTGGGCCGCCTCGACGTTCTTGGCATCCGCCGGAATGGCGATCATGTCAAAGAAGCTGCCTGCCCCCTCTTTCGGAATGGTGTAGGTGAGCGCGACGCCATTCTTGGCCTCGGCTGCCCGCGCCTTGGACTGCTGCAAGTCACCGGAGTAACCGACCGCGACGCAGAGGTTGCCGTTGGCCAGATCCGAGATGTACTTGGAGGAGTGGAAATAGGCGGTATAGGGACGGATGGAGAGGAACAGCTCCTCAGCCTTCTTCAGCTCGGCCGGTTTCTGGCTATCCGGTTTGAAGCCCAGATATTGCAGGGCAGCCGGCAGCATTTCGGTCGGTGAATCGAGGAAGGAGACGCCACACTCTTTCAACTTGGCCATGTTCTCCGGCTTGAACACCAGATCCCAGGAGTTGACCGGGGCATCGGCCCCCAGCACGGCTTTCACCTTCTCGGCGTTGTAGGCATAGCCGATGGTGCCCCACAGATAGGGGATGGAGTACTGGTTGCCCGGATCGCTCGGCTCGAGCGCCTTGAGCAGGTCGACATCCATGTTTTGCCAGTTGGAGAGCTTGGACTTGTCCAGTTTCTGGAACACGCCCGCCTTGATCTGCTTGGCCAGGAAGGGGTTGGATGGCACCACGATGTCGTAGCCAGAACTACCCGCCAGCAACTTGGCTTCCAGTACCTCGTTACTGTCGAACACGTCATAGACCACCTTGATCCCCGTCTCCTTCTGGAAGTTATCCAGGGTATCCGGCGCTATGTAGTCGCTCCAGTTGTAGACGTGCAGCACCTTCTCTTCAGCCATTGCTCCGGCACTTGCCATGACCAGAGCCACAGAGGCAGCGATCACTCCTGTTTTGAAAGACATCATCCTTGTCTCCTAAGCAAATTGTATGCGCATGCCAACCTGCCCGACCCGCCTCAACCCTTCAGCTTTGCGGCTGTCAGATCCAGACTGCGCCTGGCCAGATCGACCAATTCATCAACCTGTTCCTCGGTGATGACCAAGGGGGGCGATATGATCATGGTATCGCCTACCGCCCTCATCACCAAGCCATTGTTAAAGCAGAACTCCCGGCAAGTCATCCCCGCATTTGCCTGAGCCGGGAAACGCCGGTTGGTCTGCTTGTCCTCAACGATTTCCAGCGCGGCGACCAATCCTTTGCCACGGGTTTCTCCCACCAGCGGATGATCGGCCAGCTCCGCCCAGCGGCGCTGCAAATAGGGGCCGATAGTATCATGCACTCGCTTAACTATGCTCTCTTTCTGCATAAGCTGGATATTGGCCACCGCCACGGCGCAAGAGACCGGATGACCCGAGTAGGTGAAGCCGTGGTTGAACTCGCCCCCCTCCTCCACCAGCCCCTTGGCAACCCGGTCGCTCACCATTACGGCGCCGAGCGGCAGATAACCGGAGGTGATCCCTTTGGCCAGACACATCAGATCCGGCTTGATGCCAAACCCTTCGCTGGCAAACCAGTGGCCGGTGCGGCCAAAGCCGCAGATCACCTCGTCGGCGATCAGCAGGATGCCGTAGTGATCGCAGATGCGCTGGATCTCCGGCCAGTAGCTGTCAGGCGGAATGATGACGCCGCCCGCCCCCTGGATCGGCTCGCCGATAAAGGCAGCCACCTTGTCCACCCCCAGCTCCAGAATCTTCTGCTCCAGCTGACGGGCCCGCTCCAGCCCGAACTCGTGGGCACTCATCCCCTGCCCCTCACCGAAGTGGTAGGGCTGATCGATGTGCACTATGCCGGGAATGGGCAGTCCGCCCTGGGCATGCATCCCCTTCATACCACCCAGACTCGCCCCCGCCACGGTGGAGCCGTGATAGGCGTTATGGCGACTGATGATCACCTGTTTGTCAGGCTGACCCTTGCTGGCCCAGTAGTGGCGCACCATCCGCAGCACGGTATCGTTGCACTCGGAGCCGGAGCCGGTGAAGAAGACGTGGTTGAGATGGGCTGGCGTCACCTCGGCCAGCAGGGTCGCCAGCTCGATCACCGGCGGGTGAGCGGTCTGGAAGAAGAGGTTGTAGTAGGGCAACTGCTGCATCTGGCGGGTAGCGGCATCCACCAGCTCCTGGCGGCCATAGCCCATATTGACGCACCACAGGCCCGCCATGCCGTCGAGAATGCGTTTGCCCTCGGAATCCTCCAGATAGACGCCGCTGGCTTTGGTAATAATGCGCGAGCCCTTCTTGTTCAGGGCCTGAAAGTCGGTAAAGGGGTGCAGGTGGTGGCTGGCATCCAGCTGTTGCCACTCACGGGTTGTCTGCTGCATTTGTTGCTCCTCGGTTCCTTCGATTTAGCAAGATTCAGTCGTCAAACAGTCAGGTGGGTCGGCACGTTCGCAGCCACAGTCACTCACGGCGTGTCTGCTGCATTCGTTACTCCCCTGCGCCTTCGATTTGGCAAGATTCAATCGTTAATCAATCCAGGTCGCAGCGCTCTTTCGGCCACAACCGCTCACAGGTGGCTGCCGCCACCTGACTCACGTTCCAGTCTCTTCGATACAGGGATCGGGGAGGCCGACTCCGGCCTCCCCGTTACAGGGGGATCAGACGTTCAGCAGCAGGAACTCCCGCTCCCAGCGACTGATCACCCCGAAGTAGGTCTCGTACTCTTTGCGTTTGACCGCGACGAAGGCGCGGGTGAAGCGCTCGCCCAGCATCTCCTTGATGGGCTCGCACTGTTCGAGATGGCTGAGTGCCTCCTCCAGCGAGCGGGGCAGGCTGTAGGGCAGGTCATAGGCGCTCGACTTCATCTCCGGCAGCGGCTCCAGCTTCTCCATCATGCCGAGATAGCCACAGGCCAGAGTGGCGGCCAGCGCCAGATAGGGATTGGCATCGGCACCGGCGAAGCGGTTTTCCACCCGCCGCGCGCTCGGGTCGGAGAAGGGCACCCGCAGGCCGCAGGTGCGGTTCTCGACCCCCCACTGGACGTTGCGCGGCGCGCTCTCGCCAAAGGTGAGGCGGCGGTAGGAGTTGACGTTGGGGGCCAGCAGGGCGGTCACCGCCGGGGTGTATTTCTGCAGACCGGCGATAAAGTGCATGAACTGTTCGCTGTTGCCGCCGTTCGGAGTGCCGAACAGGTTGTGGCCGTTCACATCTTCCAGACTCTGGTGGATGTGCATGGCCGACCCCGGTTCATCGCTCATCGGCTTGGCCATAAAGGTGGCATAAATGCCGTGGCGGTGAGCGGCCTCACGCATGGTGCGTTTGAACAGGAACACCTGATCCGCCAGATCGATGGCATCACCATGCAGGAAGTTGATCTCCATCTGGGCGGCGCCCGACTCGTGGATCAGGGTGTCTACTTCCAGCTCCTGCGCCTCACAGTAGTCATACATGTCTTCAAAGATGGGGTCGAACTCGTTGACCGCATCGATACTGAACGACTGGCGGGCGGTCTCAGGGCGGCCGTTGCGGCCCACCGGCGGCACCAGCGGATAGTCGGGGTCCTCGTTGCGGGTGACCAGATAGAATTCCAGCTCGGGCGCCACCACCGGCTTCCAGCCCTGCTTCTCGTAAAATGACAGAACCCGACGCAGCACGGAGCGCGGCGCGATGTCGATCAGCTTGCCGTTGACGTCGAAACAGTCGTGGATCACCTGGGCAGTGGGCTCCAGCGCCCAGGGGACAAAACGGATGGTGTTGGGGTCGGGATAGAGCTGCATGTCCCGCTCCAGCGGGTCGATCATGCTGTCGTCATCCGGATATTCGCCGGTCACCGTCTGGGTGAAAATCACCTCGGGCAGACGCATGCCCCCTTCGCGCAAAAACTTGTTGGCTGGGATGATCTTGCCCCGGGCGTTGCCGGTGAAATCCGGGAACAGGCACTCCACTTCCGTGATGCGATTGCTCTCCATCCAGCCTTTGATACTGTCCATGTTAAACCCCGACTTTACGGTTGCCATTGGCAAGGGTGTCTAATATATGGAACACCCTTGTTATAAAATTGTAATCAACATCACCATAAAAGCCCGCCATCAAGGGCAATGTCAAGCGGGCGTGTTTAAAAAACTATAAATAACGGCGCATATAATGACCAAGGCGGCACCAAATACTAAACACTCAAATCCGTACGAAGCCCCCCCCTCTCATCGTTGCAAAGGCGATGCCAACAGAGGGTGAAGCGGACGCCAGATCCCGACCAATCCCCCGCAGGAACGGACCATTTTTTTGCAAGGGCGCACAATCCTTATCCTATTTGCTTTGCTTGGCTGCATTTTTTTGGTACAAGGCCCGCCCTGATTTGCACTCTCTTGCATGAAACAGGTGCAAATCGGGATACAAGGGCTTGGTCTGTAGGCAGACAGCCCCCATAAACAGGGATAATTGGGTTAGTAAACTGACTGGTAGTTAATCGTATGTGTGATTTCATGACTGAAGACCAACTGGCCTTTTACAAGGGGCAGATCGAGCGACAGATCGTCGAGCTCGAAGAGCGCCTGAACTCCCAGGCCAGCCAGGCCATCGCCACCGACACCAACGAGATGGCTGATGAAATTGACCGTGCCAGTATCGAGGAAGCCCGCCGTCTGGAGCTGAACCGCATCGAGCACGACAAGCTGCACCTGCGCAAGCTGCGGGGCGCATTGAAGCGCATCAGCGAAGGGGATTTTGGTTACTGCGAATCTTGCGGTGACGAGATCTCCCTCAAGCGGCTGCATGCCCGTCCGGAATCCCGTTTCTGCGTCGAATGCCAGAGCACCAAGGAATTTAACGATACCCACGTGTTCCGTCGCGTCGCCTGATTCTTCGAAGAACCGTCACCATTCTGGTGCAACAGACGCCAGTAAGACAGGGCCCTGCGCTCAAACCTTGCACAACGCCTCGCAGCAAGATGGTGACAAGTTCTGTTAGACTCCGGACACCTTCCGGAATCTACAGGAGAACAGAGAGTGAAATGGCTCATCAAGCTGTGTTTGTGCCTGCCACTGCTGGCACAAGCACAGGTTCTGACGGTCAAGGTCCCCAGCCGTCCCGTCAACAATCTTGACCAGGAGTACCAGTACAAGCTGCTGGAACTGGCCCTGACCCGCTCCGGGCAACCCTTTCGCATCCAGCCTGTCGAACTCGACCTCAACCAGTTCACCCTCCAGCAGCAGCTGAGCAAGGGCAAGACCATCAACGTCTTCTGGATGGGCACCTCCAGCGCACTCGAATCCTCCCTGATTGCCGTCCCCATTCCGCTGTTTCGCGGGCTGGAAGGATTGCGACTGTCATTCATCCACGCAGATGCACAAGAGAAGTTCAACCAGATCAATACCCTGGCCGACCTCAAACAGCTGAAGGCGGCGCAAGGGGTCGGTTGGGCCGATAACAAAATTCTGGAAAATGCGGGCATCCCGACCTTCTCCGGCCGATACAGCAGTCTGTTTCGCCTTATCAACGACGGCGACAAGATCGACTTCTTCCCGCGCGCCCTGGTGGAGATCTTCGCCGAGCGCAGCGAGCTGGTGGCGCAGTATCCCAACCTCGCTATCGAGCAGCATCTGCTGATCCGCTACCCCTTCGCCCAGTTCTTCTTCGTCAGCCCCGAATACCCCAAGCTGGCCAAGGCGATTCAGACCGGGCTGGAGCGGGCCTATGCCGATGGCAGCTTTATGAAGTTCTTCCATGACAACCCCAAGATCCGCGAAGCGCTCGCCAGCGCCAACCTCGATCAGCGGGTCACCATCGCCCTGCCCAATCCGGATATGACCCCGTTGCTAAAATCCATTCCGGCCCAATATTGGGAGTATCCACCGCAGGGATAATCATCCCGAGCGCCTGACCATGAGGGTCGGGCAGCGAGAACACAGTGCGCCAGGGAGGTGCCATGAAGGGAATCCAGGAGTGGTTTGCGCAGTACGGCCAGAGCCATCGCCATCCGATAAACGTCGCCATCCACAAACTGGCGGTGCCGGGCATCTATCTCTGCTCGCTGGCGCTGCTCTGGTGTCTGCCACACGGGCCCTTGCCAGAGCCCCTCAACTGGGCGGCAGTGGCAGCCATTCCGGTGCTGCTGTTCTATCTGCAACTGTCGTTTTCGCTGTTCGTGGGGATGGCCGGGCTGACCGCGCTGGGATTGTGGATCTGCCACCAATGGCAGGGGCCGCTGCTGTGGCCCGCGGTGGCGGCGTTCGTGATTCTCTGGATAGCCCAGTTTGTCGGCCACAAGATCGAGGGCAAACGCCCCTCCTTCCTCGCCGACCTGCAATTTCTGCTGATAGGCCCCGCCTGGGTGCTTGCCAGCCTCTATCGTCGCCTGGGCATTCCCTATTGAAGGGGGGCCGGGCCAACAGGAGAGACCATGACACATAACCACACGCGACATAACGCCCTGCGCCGCGCCCTACCCCTGCTGCTGGGGGCCCTGTTTGCCGGCCCGGCACTGGCTGACAAGGCCGACCCGGTCGGTGAAGTGAGCACCGCCTTCAAGCTGTTTGGCCCCAACCACAAGATCCTGGTGGAGGCGTTCGACGACCCGCGCATCGACGGCGTCGCCTGCTATCTGGCACGCCCCAAGACAGGTGGTGTAAAAGGCGGGCTGGGACTGGCGGAAGATCCCTCCCACGCCTCCCTGTCGTGCCACCAGATCGGCCCCATCACCCTGCCCGAAAAGCTGAAGGCGGGGGAAGAGGTGTTCGATGTCAGCACCTCACTGGTGTTCAAGGAGCAGAAAGTGGTGCGTTTTTACGACAAGAAACGCAATGCACTGGTTTACCTGACCTACAGCACCAAACTGGTGGATGGTTCGTACAAGAGTGCAGTCAGCGCCGTTCCCATCATGCCCTGGGGACAATAACCAGCCGGTTTGTCCGGTGATAGCTGACCCATTTTGTTGTAATTTGACGACACACACGCTGCGGAGCACATACCATGAAAGTCGCCGTATTCAGTACCAAGAGCTATGACAAAGAGCATTTCAACCAGGCCAACAGCCAGTACGGCTTCGACCTGGAGTTTTTCGATGTGCGGCTGGAGGCCAAAACGGCCCGACTGGCTCACGGCTTCCCGGTGGTGTGTCTGTTCGTCAATGACGATGCCGACCGCGAGGTATTGACCGAACTGGCTGCCAACGGCACCCAGGTGATTGCCCTGCGCTGCGCCGGTTACAACAACGTAGATCTGGCCGCAGCCAAAGAGCTGGGGCTGAAAGTGGTGCGGGTGCCCGCCTACTCCCCCGAGGCGACCGCAGAACACGCCGTCGGCATGATGATGTGCCTCAACCGCCGCATCCATAAGGCTTATCAGCGCACCCGCGACGCCAACTTCTCGCTGGAAGGGCTGGTCGGCTTCAACATGCATGGCAAGACCGTTGGCGTCATCGGCACCGGCAAGATCGGTCTGGCCGCCCTGCGCATCCTCAAGGGCTTCGGGGTTCGCCTGCTGGTGAACGATCCTTACCAGAATCCGGCGGCCATCGAGCTGGGAGCCGAGTACGTGGATCTCGATACTCTGTTCCGCCAATCCGACATCATCAGCCTGCACTGCCCGCTGTTCAAAGAGAACTACCACCTGTTGAACAAGGAGGCATTTGCCAAGATGAAGGACGGGGTGATGATCATCAACACCAGTCGTGGCGGCCTGCTCGACTCCAACGCCGCCATCGAGGCTCTCAAGACCTCCCGTATCGGCGCTCTGGGGCTTGATGTCTACGAAGAGGAAGAGGATCTCTTCTTCTCCGACAAGTCCAACGAGGTGATCACCGATGACGTGTTCCGCCGTCTGTCTGCCTGCCACAACGTGCTGTTCACCGGCCATCAGGCGTTCCTGACCCGCGAGGCACTGCACGCCATCGCCGATACCACCCTCGGCAATATCCGCGCCATCGAGAGCCAGGGCCGCTGCGACAACGAAGTGGAATAAGGGCTCGCCCTCTCTTCGCCACGCGCCGGGTTGTGAGACCCGGCGCCTTCGGGTAGGCTAGCCCCCCTTTTTTATTCAGGAGTCTGGCGCCCATGTTTATCGGATTTGATTACGGCACCTCCAACTGTGCCGTGGCCGTGATGGAACAAGGTAGCCCCAGGCTGCTGAATCTTGGTGCATCCCGCTATCTCCCCTCCACCCTGCATGCCCCCCACCGGGATGCTATCGCCGGTCTGTTGGCCGAAGGGCTGGCCCCCGCCCAGCAGGCGGAGTACCTCAAGCTGCGTGGCCCCGTGGTCACCCGTGCCCAGATGGTTCGCCGCCAGATGCGCGAAGAGGGACTGATCGACGAGCTGAGCTTCGGCGGTGCCGCGCTGGAGCGCTATCTGGAAGAGCCGGACGACGGCTACTACATCAAATCGCCGAAATCCTTCCTCGGCGCGTATGGCCTCAAGGCCCCCCAGATCGCCCTGTTTGAAGACATCGTCTGCGCCATGATGCTCCATGTCCGCCAGCAGGCGGAGCAGCAGCTCGACGCCCCGATCCGCCAGGCGGTGATCGGCCGACCGGTCAACTTCCAGGGTCTGGCGGGGGAAGAGAGCAACCAGCAAGCTATCGCCATCCTGACCGAGGCGGCCCGTCTGGCCGGTTTCGAGCAGGTGGAGTTCCTCTACGAGCCGGTGGCAGCCGGGTTTGAATTCGAGGCGCGCCTCACCGAAGACGCCGTGGTACTGGTGGTGGATATCGGCGGCGGTACCACCGACTGCTCCATGCTGCGGATGGGTCCCAGCTACCGCGATCAGCTGGATCGCAGCGGCGATCTGCTCGGCCACAGCGGCCAGCGGATCGGCGGCAACGACTTCGATATCCGCCTGACGGTGGAGGGGATGATGCCGCTGCTCGGCATGCACGAGACCCTCAAGACCGGCAAGCCGCTGCCCCACCCGCTGTTCTGGGATGCGGCCGCCATCAACGACGTCAGCGCCCAGAGCCGCTTCTACAGCCTCGACACCGCCCGCCAGCTGCAGGATCTGCAGCTCGACAGCCAGCCCGGCAGCAAGTTGGGGCGTCTGGCCAACCTGCGGGCACACAAGCTGAGCCACCAGCTGGTATGGCGTGCCGAGCAGGGCAAAATCGCCCTCTCGGAGCAGGAGCTCAATCGCCAGTCGCTGGCCGAGCTGGAAAAAGGGCTGGAAGCCGAACTGACCCGCGAACAGCTGGCCAACGCCTCGGCCCTGCTGCTGGAGAAAATTGGCGAGCTGATGGACGAAGCGATTGCCGCCGCCGGTGTGCAGCCGGATCGCATCTTCGTCACCGGTGGTAGCGCCCGCTCGCCGCTGATCGCCAACTTTATCCGCCAGAAGCTCCCGTCCATCCCGCTTGAAGGGGGCGATGACTTCGGCTCGGTGGCTGCCGGTCTTGCCCGTTATGCCGAGCGGCTGTTCGCCAACCGAGTCCCGAGATAGCGTAAATCGATGGCAACATCACCCGTGTGTTGCCATTAAGCGACAGTCGTGCGGGACAAGGGGCGACAGAAGCGGTCGGTCGTCCCCTCTCCCGCCCTGCTCCCGACTGCCTAAAAAGGGTATTCTTGACGCTCCCCCAACCGGAGCCCCCTCATGCCCAGATTGCCCTTTTTGCTGATCCCCCTGTTACTGCTCGCTGGCTGCAGCTCGACCGCCTTTGTTCAGCAAGATCTGCAACACCACCACTGGGTACTGAGCAAACTGGATGGCCAACCGATCAAGGCCCCCCGCGACAATCCCCCCGATTTCGAGATCGGCGAGCACTTCACCGTCAACGGCATCGCCGGTTGCAACCGCTACTTCGGTCAGGGCCATCTGGAAGATGACAAACTGTGGGTCACCAGTCTGGGCAGTACCGAAATGGCCTGCATGCCGCCGCTCGACACTATCGAACAGGCCGTACTGACCACCCTTACCGAGGGGGCGACCCTGAGCGGCACCAGTCAGAACCTGATCCTGCAGGGCAAACAGCACCGTTTGGAATACACCTTGCGCGACTGGGTGTTCTAGCGCTCACAAAGCCGCATCACAAACAGGAACATGTTGTCCGGCTGTGGCACAATATGAGGCAGAGTTCGCAACGGAGGCTGCCTCAGCCATGTCGATGGATCGCCTGTTTGACAAGATCAAACAACTCCCCACTATTCCCAAGCTGCTGCACGAGTTGATGCAGAGCTTCAACGACGAGAATGCCCGCATCGACGAGATTGCGGCCAAGATCGCCATGGATCAGGTGATCAGCGTCAAGGTGCTGCGGATGGCCAACTCGGCCGCCCTGCGCCGGGGCAACGAAGTGACCTCCATCGAACAGGCGGTGATCCGGCTCGGCTTCAACCGGCTGCGCTCCGTGGTGGTCGCCTCCGGCATCATCGGCACCTTCAAGGCCCCGCCCAGCTTCGACAAGAACAAGTTCTGGACCGAGACCTTCCAGGTCGCCACCATCGCCAAAACCCTGGCCCAGGAGGCCAAGGTGATGGATCCCGAGACCGCCTTTACCTGCGCCCTGATCCACAACATCGGCGAACTGCTTATCCAGAGCACCTTGCCGGAAGAGGCCGAGCTCATCAACATGGCGATCCAGAACGGCAGCAGCCGGGTCGAGGCCCAGCGGGAGATGCTGGGCTACGACTATGCCCAGCTTGGTGCCGAGCTGGCGCGGCGCTGGAACCTCTCCGAGGCCTTCGTCGATGCCATCTCCCAGCAGCTTGACCCGCTCTCCCACGATCCAGTCAGCAAGGAGGCGGTGCTGATCCGCCTCGCCGTGTTTATCTCCTTCGCCTGGAACGCGGGCGTGCCTGCCCAGGCCATCATCGCCCGCTTCCCTAAACCGCTCGCCGACCAGTTGGGACTGGATCCCAAGTCGCTGGCAGGCCAGCTCGAAACATTGCATGAACAGGGTAATGCCCTCGCCGATCTTCTGACTCAATAAGCATCATGACCCATCCGTTTCTGTTTCATCCCCAGGTGGCGCCCTGGTTCAAAGAGAGCGCCGACGCACTGCAATTGACTCTTTTTAGCGAGCTGGATGCGCCGATCCGCGAGGTGTGGCTGCGCCACGAGCCGGATAACGAGGAGTACCTGATCCCGATGACAGCGGTCTCCACCCGCGATCGGCTGCAGGTATGGCAGGCGACCCTGCCGCTCATCAAAGGACAGGATATCCACCTCTACAGCTTCAAGTGCCTCACCGACGAGGAGCAGTGGTGGCTGCACGGGGCGGGCGTCAGCGCGTCCATGCCGCCACGGGAGCAGCATTTTCGCTTCAACAGCCTGCACCAGCCACCGGCCTGGGTGCAGGATCAGGTGTTCTACCAGATCTTCCCCGACCGTTTCTGCAACGGCGATCCGTCGCTGAGCGTCAAGCATCACGAGTATGAATACCGTGGCAAAGCGGTGATCAGCAAGGCGTGGGGCGAGCCGGTCAGTCGTCATGAAGAGGGCCACGGCGCCTGCGAGTTTTACGGTGGCGATCTGGCGGGGATCGATGCCAAGCTGCACTATCTGCAATCTCTCGGGGTAACGGCGCTCTACCTCAACCCTATCTTCGATTCGCCGAGCAACCACAAGTACGACACCCAGGACTACTTCAAGGTCGATGCCCACCTCGGCAGCAATGAGCAGTTCGCCGAGCTGACCCGCAACCTGCACCAGCGTGGCATGAAGATCATTCTCGATGCGGTGGTCAACCACACCTCTACCGAGCACCCCTGGTTCTGCCCGCCACTGGGAGCCCAGAGCAATCCGGACTCCCCGTGGCGCAGCTTCTACACCTTTGATAAAGAAGGGGATTACGTCAGTTGGAAGGGCATTCGCAGCCTGCCCAAGCTCGACTTCTCCTGCGAGAAGGTGCAGGACGCCGTCTATCGGGCTGACGATGCCATCCTTCGCTACTGGATGCGCGCCCCCTACCAGATCGATGGCTGGCGCTTTGACGTCATCCACATGCTGGGTGAGCGCGGCACCGCCGAGGGCAACAGCGGCCACGTGCGCGCCATTCGCGGGGCGGTGAAGCAGGAGAACCCGGACGCCTACGTGCTCGGCGAACACTTCTTCGAGGCGAGCCAGTGGCTACAAGGGGATCAGGAGGATGGCGCCATGAACTACTATGGCTTCGCCCACCCGGTCCGCGCCTTCCTGGCGGGGCAGGATATCGCCTACCACCCCATCAAGATCAGCGCCGAAGAGCTGGATCGCTGGCTCAAGCTGGCGCGGGCCCACATCCCGTTCAAGAACCAGCTGGCCCAGTTCAACCTGCTGGACAGCCACGATACCGCCCGCTTCCTCCATCTGCTGGGAGAGGACAAACAGCGGATGCAGCTGGCCGCCACCCTGCTGCTCACCTATATCGGCGTGCCCTCCATCTACTACGGCGATGAAGTGGGGCTCTCCGGCGGCAACGATCCGGACTGCCGCCGCTGCTTCCCGTGGGATACCACAGACTGGGATCATGTGCTGCACGACCACTATCGTCGGCTGATCCAGATCCGCCGCCAGCGCCCCTCCCTGCGCCGTGGCGATATCCAGACCCTCTACGCCGGGCCCCACAGCTATGTGTTCGCCCGTACCCTGCAAAGCGATCAGGTGGTAGTAGCCTGCAACCGCCACCCGAGCGAGCCGCGCACCATCAGCCTGCCCCTGTGGCAGACCGCCAGCCCTGCCAGCCGCTTCACCGACGCCTTCAACGGTGAGAAGTTTGAAGTGGTGCAGGGCGAGGTGCAGCTCACCATCCCCGCCAACTCGGCGAGAGTGCTGATCTCCAGCTGAGCGGGCAACTTACGCGCTGAAAAACAAAACCGGAGCCCAAGGCTCCGGTTTTTTATTCCGTTCAATCCGCCATGACGTCTGGCCCCTAACCAGCCGCCATCAGTAGTTGATGCTGACGTAGGGCACTTCCGGCACCTGCCAGCGCTGCTTGAGGTAGACGGTGAGCACGAAGAAGAAGTTGGCCAGCAAGTTGGCGAAGCGATAGAGAATGGGATCGAAGGCCACCCCGCTCTCTTCCAGCCGGACCAGCAGCCGCACCACCTTCTTGCTGCCGCAGCGGCACAGATGGAGGGTGGGAATGGGCTGTGGCCCCTGTGGCAGCACAAAACCTGTGACGCTGCCGCGACTCGCCTCGTTGTAGTGGTCGTAACGGGCCTTGAGCCACTCAAGATCTGCGTCGAAGATCCCCAGCTTGCCGCGCACCGAGCCGTTGAGGTTGTAGATAAGCCGCTGCAACGCCGCGAGATCCGCCAGCATGGGCTCGGTATCGGCATCCGGCGCAAGGTGTGACAGCACGGCCCCGACCTGACAGCAGAGCTCGTCAGTAGCGATTTCAAAATCACATTTGAGCGAGGTTTCGAAGATAAAGGGGTAGCAGAGCTCGCGCTTGTCTCTTGGCTTCTTGGGGTTCATGGGGCAACCGGATTGGAGAAAAGGCCAGTTTGCCAGCCCCGAGAAGGGCTGGCAAACGGCAGGTCATTACTTGCGTAACGCGCTGTGGCTCAGACGCGCTTGCTGGCGGGCTCGGTGGAGGGCTGGAACTGGTTGATCATCCGCAGCGCCTCCAGCATCCGCTGGTTGAAGCTGGTGAAGCGATCGACCTGCGCCGGTTCCTCTTCTCCTCTCGCGGCCAGCACGGCCGGGGTCAATGCCTGTTGTTGGGCTGGGGGCAGTAGGCTATCCGCCTGTTTCTGCACCTGATCCAGCTTGGGCAGGTAGTCGGCAAACGGCTTGATCAGATCCTGCAGGGAGTGCGCCCCCTGATAGGTCTGGCTCAGCTTGACGCTCTGTTTGAGCTTGAGAGAGTAGGAGGCCAACTGGCTGTCATCCAGTTTCAGCTCGCCCGCCTTGTCCAGCAGATCCTCGAAGTTGCCGGAGAAGAAGCTCCCCGCCAGCTCATCGATTCCTTTGACCAGCTTGCCGATGGACTCCATCTCGTCGCTGCTGAGATCCCCCTCCAGCGAGAAGCTGAAGCTCTGGCTCGATTTGAGGCTGAACTGGCTGCCGCTCTCGCTGCTCTGGGACTTGGTCTGCCAGCTGTCGTTGAAGCGCAGCACCACCTTGTCGCCATCCTTGGTCTGGATCTCCAGATACCCCTGCTGGCGACTAGCCATCTCGGCCTGTCCCATGTCGGTCGGAGAAACCTTGCCGAAGAACTCCTTCTCGAACTCCTCGAGCCCTTTCTGGATCAGCTTGTAGCTCTGATCGATACCGGTTTTGATATCGTCGTTGTCAGTCGCCCACTTGCCGAGCTGTTTCTTCGCCTCGTCAAAGCCCTTGTCGACCCCCTTGCGGGCCTGCTCCATCATCCCGGTCAGGTCGTCGTCGGATTTGCCATCGGCCCGCGCGGCACCGAGCCGCCCGGTCACGAACTGCAGCACGTTGTCCGCCACCGACTGGAAGTCGAACAGGGTCTCCGGGGTGATCTCCTCGGGCTCTTTCACCTTCGGAGCCTGATAGCCCTGGCCGTTGATCTCCAGCGAGAACTGCAACGCCTGCTGAATCAGCACCTGCGCCCACTTGGGCGGCTTGTGCAAGGAGACCGCCTCCTCGCTCTTGACCTGTTTCTGCTCCGCCTGTTGCGGCGATTTGGGAGAAACGCCCACTCCCTTGGGTTGGGCTGCGCCCACGCCTTCGATCTGCATAATGTGTCCTCCCACCATGCCTGTAGATCAGCTATCGGCCTGACTGAACACTTCTTGACCACAAAATGCTGGACAATCTGCGGCTGGCTTTTAAAATCGGGCCCCTTTGGGTGGCCTGTTGCCTTCCCCCGATTTCGACCCGGCCCGGCCGGTGTGCATGTGAGGTATTTATGACCCAGTCCCAACAGCCTTCCGCGAACGCTCCGGCGCCTAGAACCGCGGCCGACTATCAGGCCCAACTCGACGAAAAGCGCGCTCGCCTCACCGAGCTGTTTGCCGGCTTCACCCTCCCGGCGCTGGAAGTGCACAGCTCGCCGGCGGAGTACTACCGGATGCGCGCCGAATTTCGCATCTGGCACGAAGGGGATGACCTCTTCCACTGCATGTATGCCCCGGCGACCAAAGAGATCATCAAGATAGACCACTTCCCCACCGCCAGCCGCCTCATCAACCAGTTGATGCCGCTGCTGCTGGAGGGGCTGCGCCCACACCCTGTGCTGCGCCGCAAGCTGTTCCAGACCGACTACCTCTCCACCCAGTCCGGCCAGATCATTGTCAGCCTGCTCTATCACCGCAAGCTGGAGGCCGAATGGCAACAAGCCGCCGAAGCGCTGCAGGCAGATCTGCGCGCCAAGGGGTTCGAGCTACAGCTGATTGGCCGCGCCCACAAGCAGAAGATCTGTCTGGGGGATGACTTCGTCATCGAACAGCTCAACGTGGCGGGTCGCCAGCTCATCTACAAGCAGGTGGAGAACAGCTTCACCCAGCCCAACGCCGCCATCAACGAGCAGATGCTGGCCTGGGCGCTGGATGTGACCAAGGGGAGCGAAGGGGACCTGCTGGAGCTCTATTGCGGCAACGGCAACTTCTCCATCGCGCTGGCGCAGAACTTCCGCAAGGTGCTGGCCACCGAAATCGCCAAGCCGAGCGTCGACTCCGCCCAGTTCAACATCGCCGCCAACGGCGTCGACAACCTGATCATCCTGCGCATGTCAGCCGAGGAGTTCACCATGGCGATGCGTGGCGAGCGGGAGTTCAACCGCCTCAAGGGGGTCGATCTCAAGAGCTACCAGTGCAACACCATCTTCGTCGACCCGCCCCGCGCCGGTCTCGATGATGCCACCGTCAAGCTGGTGCAGGAGTACGACAACATCCTCTACATCTCCTGCAACCCAGAGACCCTGCAGGCCAACATGGCGGTATTGGGCGAGACCCACGAGATCGCCCGTTTCGCCCTGTTCGACCAGTTCCCCTGGACCCATCACATGGAAGCCGGGGTCTATCTGCGCCGCAAGGCCGGTTGATTCAGGCAGACAGGAAAACAACAACAGGGCCGGATGGCCCTGTTTTGTTATTGACTGAACACCGGCCTCACTCCAGCCGGAAGTGACCTACGATCTCCCGCAGCCGGTCGTAGGTCTGCTGCATCGCCGCAGAGCTGGCGACCGTCGCTTCGCCATTGTGGGTCAGCTGGCGGATCACTTCAGCGATGGCGCTCATGTTGCGATTGATCTCTTCGGCCACCGCGCTCTGCTGCTCCGCCGCCGTGGCGATATGGCTGATGAGATCGTTGATCTCCACCACTTCTCCCGCCATCAGATCCAGCGACTCGTTGACCCTGGTGGTGTTCTCGGCAGCGCCCTGACAGCTCTGCTTGGTGTTGCCCATGGCATCCACCACAGTCCGGGTGCCCCGCTGCAGACTGGCCAGCATGGTCTGGATCTCGGCTGTGCTCTGCTGGGTACGGGCCGCGAGGGAACGCACTTCGTCTGCCACCACCGCAAAGCCACGCCCCTGTTCACCAGCGCGGGCCGCCTCGATGGCGGCGTTGAGGGCCAGCAGGTTGGTCTGTTCGGCAATGCTGCCGATCACCCCCAGCACAGAGCCAATCTGCTGCACATCCTGCTGCATCGCCTCGATGGAGCGGGCAGTGGTTTCCACTTCGTCCACCAGCGCCATCACGCTGGCCATGGCCTGATCCACCACCTGACGGGACTGGCTTGCCAGCTGCTGGCTCTGGCTGGTGAGCTGGGCGGTGCTGGCCGCACTCTCGGAGACGGAGACCGCGGTGCGGCTCATCTCGTTGATGGCGGTCACCACCTGCTCGGTCTCGCGTACATGGTCCGCCAGCAGAGACTGGGCGGCGCCGGTCTGGCTGGCCAGCCCCTCGATACCGCTGTTAAGCTGGCCGCTCGCCTGCCGCACCTCCCCCATCATCTCCTGCAGCCGCTCGATAAAGCGGTTGATCCCGGCCGAGATCTGACCGAGGTCATCCTTGCTGGTTACCGCCAGCCGGCGAGTGAGATCGCCGCTGCCACGGGAGAGCTCCAGCACCAGATCCCGCAGCGAGAGGATGGGGCGATATGCCACATTGAGCGCCAGCATCGCCAGCACCATCACCACGATCGCCACGCCGCACAGCGCCATGATGATCTGGCCGTTGAGAGCCCGGGTCATGGCCCGGATGTAGTCAAGATCGATGTAGCCGGTCAGGGTCCAGCTGCTGCCACGAATATCCAGCTGGTTGGGGCGCGCCTCGCTCTCCCCCTGCGGTTTGCTGCTGTAGAGCTCATTGCCCTGGCCGTCGGCCAGCGAGAAGTAGCGCCCCTCGCCGCTCATCTTCTCCAGCAGGCTTTTGAACTCGCTCATGTCGAGGTAGTAGAGATAGGCGGAATCGGCACCGCGCGGCACCAGAATGGTGATGACCGGCTTGCCATCCACCTGTTGCAGCGGGCTGACGGTGATCTGGTTGTTGGCTGCGGGGATCAGCTTGCGCAGGGCATCGACCTTGGCGTTGTCGTTGATGACCCCGCTCACGTCGAATGCCATGTCGCCGATCACCTTGACGATGTTGTGAAAGCCGGTCTCTTGCAGGGTCTTCTTGACGTTGGTCACCCCGAAGTTGAGGTTGGCGGCCAACAGGATTTTCTGATTGATGTCGCTGGCCAGCTTCTCTTTGACCAGGGTTATCTGCTCGGTGATGTTGTGGGTGGCCTGAGTGCGAATGTAGCCACTGATGAAGTGATTCACGCTGAGCCCGGCGGTGCCGATGGTGACCAGAATGGCCAGTAGCAGCAAGAGGTAAATCTTGACCTTGAATGGCATGGGTTCCCTCCAGAAGAGAGGGCTGGCAACGCCAACCCTCCCTGCCAATCGTTATTTCTTCTTGGCGTACTTCATGGAGTCCAAGGCCACCGCCAGAATGATGATGCCGCCCTTGATGATGAACTGCCAGTAAGGGCTGACGCCGATATAGGTCAAGCCATAGTTGATCAGGGTGAAGATAAGTACGCCGGTAATCACACCCGCGACCGTTCCCACCCCGCCAGCGAACGACACGCCGCCCACCACGCACGCCGCGATGGCATCCAGCTCGTACATGAAGCCGAGGTTGTTGGTGGCGCTACCGATCCGGCCCGCTTCCAGCATGCCGCCGAAGGCGTAGAAGACCCCTGCCAGCGCATAGATCATCACCAGATTGACCGCCACGTTGACGCCGGAGACCTTGGCTGCCTCGGGGTTGCCACCGATGGCGAAGATGTTTTTGCCAAAGCGGGTCTTGTTCCACAGCACCCAGACAAAGACGCTGGCGATGGCCGCATAGAAGGTGAGATAGGAGAGCTTGAATCCTCCTATCCGGATAAACCCTTGGGCGAAGCTGGAGAAGCGGGGATCAAACCCGGCCACCGGCGAGGCCCCTACCGAGTCAAAGTAGAGGGAGTTGATACCGTAGACGATGATCATGGTGCCCAGGGTGGTAATAAACGGGGTAACGTTCAGGTAGGCCACAATGAGACCGTTGACCAGACCAATCAGGGCACCCACCACACACACCAGCAGGATCACCGCAGGAATGGGCACCTCCCCCAGCGTCGGGAACACCTTGTTGACGTTGGTCAGGGCCTGCAACATGGTTGCCGCGATGAGTGCAGCCAAACCGACCTGACGACCGGCCGAGAGATCCGTCCCCTGGGTGATGATGATGCCCGCCACCCCCAGCGCTATGATGACCCGCACCGAGGACTGGGTCAGGATGTTGCTGAAGTTGGTGAGGCTCAGGAAGGAGGGCTCCTGGATCACGATGACCATGAGCAGCACCAGCAGCACCAAATAGATGGCGTTTTCCTTGAGCGCCTGCATCAGATTGAAATTTTTAGCCGACTCCATAAATGTCTTCCTGTCTCTAGAGGTACAGAGATGCCAGGCGCAGTATCTCGCTCTGGTCAGTTTCTTTGGTATTGACGATCCCGGCGACCCGGCCATTGCTCATCACCATGATGCGGTCGGTGATCCCCAGCAATTCCGGCATCTCTGACGAGATGATGATGATCCCCTTGTCCTTCTTCGCCAGCTCCAGGATGAGCTGGTAGATCTCGAACTTGGCCCCGACGTCGATGCCGCGGGTGGGCTCGTCGAGCATCAGGATCTCCGGCTGGGTCAGCAGCCAGCGACCGATGATCACCTTCTGCTGGTTGCCCCCGGAGAGGGAACCGATCTGGGTCTGCTGGGTCGGCGTCTTGACCCGCATGGAGTCGATCACCCACTGGGTATCGCTCTTCATCTTGTTGTCGCTGAGCAGCCCCATGGAGCCCTTGTAGCTGTCCATGTTGGCGATCAGGGAGTTGAAGGCGATATCGAGCCGGGAGTAGATACCGGTGGAGCGGCGCTCTTCCGTCACCAGCGCAAAGCCGTTGCGGATCGCTTCGTGGGCGTTGTGGTTGGCTACCTCTTTGCCGTGCAGCTTGATGCTGCCCTGACTGCGATCACGAATACCGAACAGGGTCTCGACGATGTCGGTGCGCTTGGCCCCCACCAATCCGGCAATGCCGAGGATCTCCCCCTTGTGCAGGTTGAAAGTCACATCCTGAATGGAGGGCTGGTTCTTCGCCGTCAGGTGTTCGATCTCGAGGATCACCTCTTTCGGCTGGTTGGTCTTTTCCGGGAAACGCTGGGTCAGTTCACGGCCGACCATCATGCCGATGATCTGATCCATGGTCATGCCCTTGAGCGGCTGGGTTGCCACCCACTGGCCATCCCGCAATATGGTGATCTCGTCACAGAGCTGGAAGATCTCCTCCATCTTGTGAGAGATGTAGACGATGCCGCACCCCTTCTCCTTCAACTTGTTGATGATCTTGAAGAGGTGGTTCACCTCTTTCTCGGTCAGGGAGGAGGTGGGTTCGTCCATGATGACGATCTTGGCGTCGTAGGAGAACGCCTTGGCGATCTCGATCATCTGCATCTGGGAGACCGACAGGGTCGCGACCTTCACCTTGGGGTCGATGTCGATATCCAGCTCATCGAAGATGCGCTTGGTGTCGTCATACATCTTGCCGTGGTCGATAAACCACCCCTTGGTGGGGTAGCGGCCGAGCCACATGTTGTCCATCACGGTACGCTGCAACACCAGGTTGAGCTCCTGATGCACCATGGAGACGCCATTCTCCAGCGCCTCTTTGGAGGAGGTGAAGTTGATCTCCTGCCCCTTGAAGAAGATCTTGCCCTGATCCTTCTCGTAAATGCCGAACAGGCACTTGAGCAGTGTGGATTTTCCCGCTCCGTTCTCGCCCATCAACGCATGCACAGAATGAGGACGGACCCGTAAATTGACATTATCGAGTGCCTTGACGCCGGGAAAGCTCTTACTGACGTCAATCATCTCCAACAGCCATTCTGATTGTTGCTGTGTTGTCATATCAGCCATCACATCTGGTTGAAAAAAGGGCAAGGGGATCTCCCTTGCCCTGAAGGAGGGAATTACTCGAATTGGGACAGGTTGTCTTTATCCACACCGACGTAGGCAACACGTACTACCTTGTCGACGATATTCCACTTGGTGCCTTCACCGGCCGGTTTGCCTTCAGCCAGGTTCTTGGTCAGCTCGAAGGTGGCTTTGGCCTGGTTGGCCGCATCGTTCAGCACGGTACCCGCCATAGCACCGCTCTTGACCATGGCCAACGCTTCCGGCAGCGCATCGACGCCGAATACCGGAATGGCAGTCTTGCCCTGGGCTTTCAGTGACTCGACTGCACCCATTGCCATGCCGTCGTTGTTGGCGATGACCACTTCGATCTTGTTGGCGTTGGGGCCGGAGATCCAGGCGTCCATCTTGTCTTTCGCCATGGCGGTATCCCACATACCGGTATCCATGTGCAGTTGTTCAGTCTTGACGCCACCATCGTTCAGGGTCTTGACCACGTAGGAGGTGCGCGCTTCAGCATCCGGGTGGCCCGGCTCCCCTTTCAGCAGCACGAACTGGATCACGCCATCCTTGTTCAGATCCCACTCCGGATGGGCTTTCCAGTGTTTGGCAATCAGCTGACCCTGGATGATCCCTGACTCCTTGGAGTCGGTGCCCACGTAGTAGGCCTTGTCGTAGCTGGCCAGATCGGTAGCGCTCGGCTCCTTGTTGTAGAAGACCACCGGGATATCTTCGCCACGGGCTTTCTCGATCACCACCGGGGCCGCAGCGGGGTCAACCAGGTTGATGGCCAGCGCCTTCACCCCTTTGGCCAGCAGCACGTCGATCTGGTCGTTCTGCTTGGACTGGTCGTTCTGGGAGTCGTTCATCAGCAGTTCCACCCCCGGAGTGGCTGCCGCCTCCTTCTCGATGGCCTTGCGCACGACCGCCATGAAGTTGTCGTCGTATTTGTAGACGGTTACCCCGATACGAGTGTCAGCCTGGGCATTGGCTCCAGCCATCATGCCCATCAGCAGGGCGGCAACTGTGGTCAGTTTTTTCATTATGTGTGCTCCGATGTGTCTATCTGTGTTGTAGGGTGGCGAGCAATTGAGCAAGCGCCAATCAATGTAATCAGTTTGTTGTCATTTCTTCTGTGATCATGACGACAAAATGAAAACGTTTACACTCTGTTACATTGAAACTTTATATTTATTTTTCAAATACATATAAATAAAAATCAGATTTGAGACTCAATCTTTCCCACAGCATTGAGGCTAGTCGTTACTGGTCTGTTGTCAAAATGGCACACAGGCTCGACAGTCGCCTCAATAGCTGGCTTAACAGAGAGTGCAGCCCCAACGGTAACGACGCTCGAGCAGTTGATACTCGGGACGCACGCTCTGGCTCCAGGAGTCATCCCCGCCCACCCCCATATGGGCGCCATCGAGACAGACCCACAGCCCTGCTTCAGCCACCAGATCGCTCTGGTGACGGGCGGCGGCCAGCTGTTGCTGACTGAAGCGGCTGGCACTGAAATGGAAGCTGCCGTTCACCGTCGTGCTGCCCAGCTGCAACTGGCGGGTATCGCAGCGCAAGCCGTTGTCACTCGGGAAAACATAAGGGGTGTGCATGGCCTCCAGCGGCAGACTCCAGCGCCCCAGATCGGCGCCCAGCAGGCGATCCGGATAGTTTTCGTGGGGGCCGCGTCCCAGCCATTCGGCTCGCGCCGGTACCTCGGCCAGATGAAGTAGCAGGCCAATCCGGGGCAGCGAAGGCAGCACCTGTGCCAGCTCGGTCTCTATCTCCAGGCTCATGGCGCCATCGTCGGTAAAGCGGTGATGCCAGTGACTCACCAGCAGCAGCTCATCGTGGTGGAAGTAACCATGGCTGACCCGGATATCCCCTCCAGCGACCGCAATCCCCAGACAACGGTGCTGCCACTGACCGAGACCACACACCTGCCAGCGAGCAATCCAGGAGCTAGGGTCGGCGTGATCCGCTTCGCTGGTGCCGATGTCGTTGTCGAGTGGCGCCCGGTAGAAGTGATCCATGATCGGCGCCAGCAACTGCTCCTGCCCCGATTTTTGCCAACTGGTGATGCGACCGCTCTGCTTGTCGAGCCGCCACTGACTGTTTGCGGTGGTGACCATCCAGCTATCCGGCTGCTCGCTCAGGGTAGCGGCAGCAACGGGCGCAGGCAGAGCAAGGGGAGTCGGCAGGGTGAACTGCTGACGGGCGACCTTGTGATCTGCCTGCGACCAGGGGGTGGCCTGGGGCTGAACGATGGCCAGATCTAGCCAGGCCAGTGAGCCTGCCGTAAAGGGAGGCAGCCTCTCGCTCAGGGTCAACTCGACCACCCCTTGCGGCTCCAGCATGAGGGAAACCTCCCCCTGCTGCTGCACATGGCCGTTCTCACACAGCTGCCAGCAAAGCCGCTCGTTATCGGTGGAGCGGAACAGGTATTCACTCTCGATCCGCACCCGCAGCGGGGTGTGCTCAAGCAGGCTGAAGCGGAACGGCTGCTGGGCACGTTTTGCCTCGAACAGGGTGGGATGGGGGGTGCGATCCGGGAACAGCAGGCCGTTGCAGCAGAACTGACGATCGTTTTGCACATCACCGAAGTCGCCGCCATAGCCCCAGTAGTGGCGACCATCGGCGGTGTATTTGTCGAGCCCCTGATCGACCCAATCCCAGACAAACCCGCCTTGCAGGCGTGGATGATCGCGAAACGCCTGCCAATAGTGGCCGTAGCCCCCGAGACTGTTGCCCATGGCGTGGGCATATTCGCAGAGGATCAGCGGTCGGTGCTCGCCGGGCAGGCCGATCCACTTGGCCAGCGCCCACTTGGGCACCGCCGGGAAGGGCTGATCCTGATGGGTTCTGGCATACATGGGGCAGATGATGTCGGTCGCCGGAGTGTCGGCCCCGCCCCCCTCGTACTGCACCGGACGGCTCGGGTCACTGCGCTTGATCCAGCCATACATGGCATCGTGGGCCGGGCCGTAACCCGACTCGTTGCCGAGCGACCAGATGATGATGGAGGGGTGGTTGAAATCCCGTGCCACCATGCGGGTCGCCCGCTCCAGAAAGGCGTTGCTCCAGGCGGGATCCCGCGCCAGCCGCCCCATGGGGGTCATGCCGTGGGTCTCCAGATTCGCCTCATCCACCACATAGAGACCGAGCCGATCGCAGAGGCGATAGAAGTCGGGGTGGTTGGGATAGTGGGAACAGCGCACCGCATTGAAGTTGTGCCGCTTCATCAGCAGCAGATCCCGCTCCATGGTGGCGCGATCAATGGCATAACCCTTGGCAGGGTGATGCTCGTGACGGTTGGCACCGCGAACAAGCAGCGGCTGCCCGTTGACCCGCAGCAGGCCGCCACGGATCTCCACCACCCGAAAGCCCACATCGCACGCCTCGCTCTCGATGGCCAGGCCCTGTTCGTCCAGCAGGGTCAGGGTGAAGCGATAGAGATGGGGCGTCTCGGCGCTCCACTTGCGAGGCGCAGCCACGTCGAGCCAGAACTCGGCGCGATCGTCGTAAGCCCCTTTCTCATCAATGGCTTGGGTGCCGATCGGCTGGAGCCGGGTCGCGACCCGCTCACCACCGTCATAGAGATTGGCCTCCACCGACAGAGCGGCCCCATTGGCGACCTGCAGTGCAATCTTGAGACGGCCATCCCGATAGCAGGCATCCAGCTCGGGGGTCACCCGCATATCCATCAGATGGCGGGACGGTTTGTGCAGCAGGCTGACGGAGCGGAAGATCCCCGACAGCCACCACATATCCTGATCTTCCAGATAGGAGCCGTCGGACCAGCGCAGTACCAGCACCGCCAACCGGTTGCGACCGGCTTGCAGATAAGGAGTCAAATCAAACTCGGCGGGCAGCCGGCTGTCCTGGGAGTAGCCGACCCAGCGGCCGTTGCAGAACAGGTGGAAGGCGCTGCTCACCCCGTCAAAGATGATCCGGCTCTGTCCACTTTCCAGCCAGTCGGCGGGCAGTTCGAACTCGCGGGAGTAGCAGCCGGTAGGATTCTCTGCTGGCACTCGGGGCGGATCGCAAGGAAAGGGGTACTTGATATTGGTATAGATGGGGCCATCGGTGGGCGGCCGCGCGGCCGGATAGGCGGCATCCAGCTGCCAGTTGCCCGGCACCGTAATGGGGCAAGCATCCACCAGATCCTGCGCCAGCCAGCTCTCGGGCACCAATTCGGGAGCGGCAAAGAAGGAGAAGCGCCACTCGCCATCGAGCAAGAGGCGGGAGGAAGAGGCCAGCTCCCCCCTGGCATCCGCTTCGCTGCGCCAGCTGAACATGGGGGTATGGGCAGCCAGACGATTTACCGACGTAATGGCCTGAGTCTGCCAATCCTGACGCGCCACTATCTCCCTGAGCATTCACTCTCTCCCTGCTGATTGGAAAACGTATTCAGTCTAGAGAAGTATGACGCAGGGAACGGCGATCTCGCTCACACAGATGTAAACGATTACACTAATTTTGTTAAGTAAAGCGGAGTAAAAATGATTAAAAATAGGTAAAACAATAACTGTGCAAGAAACGGCCCCGAACAGGGCCGTAAAAGGGAGCTATCCGGCCCGAACCGGTGCCACCGAGTGGCGATTGATCAGGGTGGGGGTATAGATCCTGCTCTGGGTCGCGTCACTCTCTCCCGCCGCCAGCTGAATGGCCAGCTTGGCCGCCTGGGCCGCCATCAACTCGATGGGATAGCGCATGGTGGAGAGCTTGGGCCTCAGGTATCTGGCATAGATGATGTCATCGAAGCCCACCACCGAAACCTCCTCCGGCACTCGCAGGCCGTTGTCCGCCAGCACTGAGATGGCGCCCGCCGCCATGGCATCGTTATAGGCCACCACGGCGGTCACCTTGAGCCCCTTGGCCAGCAGGTTGAGCATGGCGCGCTCGCCCCCCTCCTCGTTCGGGGTGCCACTCTCGATAAGCTCGGGATCGGCTGCCAGACCGGCTTCCATCAGCCCATCCTGATACCCCTGCAGACGCAAGGTGGCATCCTCGATGGCGTGATCCGAGCTGATAAAGGCGATATGGCGGTGACCCAGTTCGATCAGGTGGCGAGTCGCCGTAGCCGCCCCCAGCCGGTTGTTGAGAGCGATGCAGCGTCCCTTGAGGGCCGGAATATCGCGGTTGATCAGTACCATACCGGGCACCCGCATGGCGTAATCGTAAAGTTCCTCGCCGCTCAGCGCCTTGCTGTGCACCACCAGCGCCTCACAGCGCTTGCCGATCAGCAGCTCGATCGCTTCACGCTCCTGACGCGCCTTGTGAAAACCGTTACCCATCAGCAGGTGGAGGTTCTGCTCGACGGCGATGCCGGAGACCCCCTTCACCAGTGCACCGAAGAAGGGATCGGCCACGTCACCGACCACTACCCCCATGGTGTCGCAAGTCTGGCTCACCAGTGCCCGCGCGTTGGCGTTGGGGGTGTAGCCCAGTTCAGCCATGGCCTTCTGCACCACTTCGCGAGACGCGGCGCTGGCCTTGGGGGAGTTGTTCATCACCCGTGAAACCGTTGCCACTGACACATTGGCCAAACGGGCGACATCCTTGATGGTGCTCATGCTGTTTTCACTTCTTTCACTGTGCAATAGAGCGCCATTATACCCAGCAAACCCATTGAAAACAGGGGTGAAACGTATATCTGCCGTCAGGATGACCATAAAAACAGTGTAATCGTTTACACTGTTTTGCAAGCAAGCTCACAGTTTGGTCGCCACACCCTCGGCTAGACTGCTTCCAGACACTTTTCAGTGGAGAGCAAGATGAACGTTCTGGTCACCGGCGGTTGCGGATATATCGGCAGCCACACCTGTCTGGCCCTGCAAGCGGCAGGCATGAATCCCGTGGTGGTCGACAACCTCTGCAACAGCAAGCGCAGCGTGTTGACTCGAGTCGCCGCCATCAGCGGCCAGCAACCCCTGTTCTATCAAGGAGATATTCGCGATGCCGCCCTGCTGGACCGGATCTTCGCCGAACAGCAGATCGATGCAGTGATCCACTTTGCCGCCCTCAAGGCGGTCGGTGAGTCGACTCGCATTCCACTGGATTACTACGAGAACAACCTCGGCGGCACCCTCACTCTGCTGCAGGCGATGAAACGGGCCGGGGTGCACAATCTGGTGTTCAGCTCCTCGGCCACCGTCTACGGCGATCCCGCCAGCCTGCCGATCCGCGAGGATTTCCCGCGCAGCGCCACCAACCCCTACGGTCGCTCCAAGCTGATCATCGAGGAGATCCTCGAGGATCTGCAGCTGGCCGAGCCCCACTGGAACATGACCCTGCTGCGCTACTTCAATCCGGTCGGCGCCCACGAATCGGGCACCATGGGTGAAGACCCGCAGGGGATCCCCAACAATCTCATGCCATTTTTAACCCAGGTGGCCATTGGCCGTCGCGACTGCCTGTCGGTCTTTGGAAACGATTACCCCACCCCGGACGGCACCGGTGTACGCGACTACATCCACGTGATGGATCTCGCCGAGGGGCACGTCAAGGCGCTGCAACACTGCGCCGGCAAGGGTGGCGTGCACACCTACAACCTGGGCACAGGTCAGGGCCAGAGCGTGTTGCAGCTGGTCGCCGCTTTTTCTGCTGCCTGTGGCAAGCCACTGCCATTTCGCATCGAACCGCGTCGCCCGGGCGATATCGCCGCCTGCTGGGCCGATCCGGCCAAGGCCGAGCGCGAACTGGGCTGGCGGGCGACCCGCAACATCGACGCCATGTGCGCCGATAGCTGGCGCTGGCAATCCGCCAATCCGAACGGTTACGAGGAGTAGGCCTGCCTGCTCCCTGTTAATAGACGACCCTATTTTTCAATACCTTATTCAGGAGAGATGATGTTCAACCCCGTCGATCATCCCCATCGCCGCTTCAATCCGCTGACCGGCCAGTATGTGCTTGTCTCCCCCCACCGGGCCAAACGCCCCTGGCAGGGACAGGTGGAGAAGGTGAGTCAGGCCCCCAAACAGGCCCACGATCCCGACTGTTTCCTCTGCGCGGGCAATACGCGGGTCACCGGTGACATCAACCCCGACTACCAGGGCACCTTTGTTTTTACCAACGACTTCGCCGCCCTGATGCAGGATACCCCGGCCGCCGATAGCGCCAGCGATCCCCTGCTGAAACTGGAGGCAGCCCGCGGCACCAGCCGGGTCATCTGCTTCTCGCCGGATCACGGCAAGACCCTGCCCGAGCTGCCGCTACCCGCCATCGAAGGGGTGATCACCACCTGGATGGATCAGGTCGCCGAGCTGTCAGCCCAGTGGGAGTGGGTGCAGGTCTTTGAAAACAAAGGGGCCGTCATGGGCTGCTCCAACCCGCACCCCCACGGCCAGATCTGGGGCAGCAACTTCCTGCCCAACGAAATCGCCCGCGAAGAGCAGCACCAGCGCGACTGGCTAGCCGAGCATGGCCGCCCCATGCTGCTGGAATACGTGGAGCGGGAGCTGGCGGATCGCTCGCGCATCGTGGTGGAGAGCGAGCACTGGCTCGCCGTCGTCCCCTTCTGGGCCGCCTGGCCGTTCGAAACCCTGCTGCTGCCCAAGGCGCATGTCCCCTCCATTCTCAACCTGACCAAGGCCCAGCAACAGGATCTGGCGGTGGCGCTCAAGGAGCTCACCAGCCGCTACGACAACCTGTTCGAGTGCAGCTTCCCCTACTCCATGGGCTGGCACTTTGCACCGCCCAAATCGGATTGCCCCGAGGCGTGGCAGCTACACGCCCACTTCTATCCGCCCCTGCTGCGCTCCGCCACCGTGCGCAAATTTATGGTCGGCTTCGAGATGCTGGCCGAAACCCAGCGTGACCTTACCCCCGAGCAGGCTGCCGAGCGGCTGCGTGCTCTGAGCCCCATTCACTACAACCAGACCAGCCACACCGATGAGGAGGCCCTATGACCCCCAGCCAACGCGTCAGCACCGTTTTTGCCGAGCAATTTGCCAAAGCGCCCGATCTGCTGGTGCGCGCCCCCGGTCGCGTCAACCTCATCGGTGAACATACCGACTACAACGACGGCTTCGTGCTGCCCTGCGCCATCGACTACGAGACCTGCGTTGCCATCGGCCTGCGCGATGACCGACAAGTGCAGGTGATCGCCGCCGACTACGACAACCAGCGCGACCTGTTCGACCTCGACCAGCCCATCGAGCACCACCCCAGCCAGCGCTGGAGCGACTACATCCGCGGCGTGGTGAAGTATCTGCAGGAGCGCGGCCATGCTCTGCGCGGCCTCGATCTGGTGGTCTCCGGCAACGTGCCGCAGGGGGCGGGGCTCTCCTCCTCTGCCTCGCTGGAAGTAGCCATCGGTCAGGCCTTCAAAGAGGCGCTGGGGCTAGACATCAGCCAGGCCGAGATCGCCCTCAACGGCCAGCAGGCGGAGAACAAGTTCGTCGGCTGCAACTGCGGCATCATGGATCAGATGATCTCCGCCAGCGGCAAAACGGATCATGCCCTGCTGCTCGACTGCCGCTCGCTGGAGACCCGCCTCATCCCCATGCCGGCGGATCTGGCGGTGCTGATCGTCAACTCCAATGTGCGCCGCGGTCTGGTGGACAGCGAATACAACACCCGTCGCCAGCAGTGCGAAGCGGCCGCCCGTCACTACGGGGTCAAGGCGCTGCGCGACCTCGATCTGGCCGGACTGGAAGCGCGCAAGGCCGGGCTGGATGATGCTTGCTATCGTCGTGCCCGCCACATCGTTGGGGAAAATGCCCGCACTCTGGCGGCCGCCGATGCGCTGGCGAGCCACGATCTGACCCGTCTCGGCGAGCTGATGGCCCAGTCGCACGCCGCCATGCGCGATGACTTCGAGATCACAGTGCCCGCCATCGACGGTCTGGTGGAGATCATCAAGGCCAGGATCGGCACAGATGGCGGCGTGCGGATGACAGGTGGCGGCTTCGGCGGCTGCGTGGTCGCCCTGCTGCGCCCGGAGAAGGTGGCCGAGGTGATCGCTGCCGTCGAGGCAGAGTATCCGGCCATCTCGGGCCTCAAGGCCGACTGCTACGTCTGCTCTGCCAGCGCCGGTGCAGGCAAGCTATGAGCAGCGCCATGACGCCATTCGAACTGGAAAACGAGGAGGGGCTGCGCCTGCGCGGCCTCGACTTCGGCGCTACCCTCACCTCCCTCACCCTGCCGGTGGCGGGCAAACGGCGCGAAGTGCTGCTGGGTTGTGCCGACGACGCCTATCCCGCCCAACAGGTGTGGCTGGGCGCGGTGGCGGGACGTTTTGCCAACCGCATCGGCGGTGCCGAGCTGGTGCGTGATGGACAGCACTGGCCGCTGAATGCCAATCAGGCACCCAACTGCCTGCATGGCGGGCAGGCGGGCTTTCATCGCCAGCGGTGGCAAATCAAGGAACTGGAGGCGGATCGTGTCAAGCTGGCGTTGCTCTCCCGGGCGGGGGATCAGGGCTTTCCCGGCAATCTGCGGGTCACCCTGGAGTACCGGCTGGAGCAGAGCGATCTGGTGGTGGATTTCATCGCCAGCACGGATGCAGCGACCCCGGTCAGCCTCACCAGCCACGCTTACTTCAATCTCGATGGGCAAACCGATGGTGGCGATGTGCGTGACCACCTCATCAGCATCAATGCCGACCACTTCCTGCCGACCGACCCGAGCGGTTTGCCGATCACCATCACTCCGGTGGAGGGGCCATTCGATCTGCGCCAAGAGCGCCTTGTCGGGCAGGATTGGCTGAGTCATCCCCAGCAGCAACAAGCCAAGGGGTACGATCATGCCTTTGTGCTCAGCGGCCCAACGCAAGTGTGGGCTGCTCGCGTGGTATCAGGGGACAGGCAACTGGCGATGGAGGTCTATACCAACCAGCCCTCGCTACAGTTCTACACCGGAAACTGGCTGGCCAATACCCCGAACCGCAGCGGCCAGTCGCACCGGGATCACGACGGCTTCTGTCTTGAGGCGCAACAGCTACCGGACAGCCCCAATCGCCTCGAGCTGGGCAACCCCTGGCTGCTGCCGGGCGGGCGTTATCACCACCAGACCCGCTACCGCTTTATCCGCGACTAACTTAAAGAATTCATGATTTTTACATAGCCTCAGCAGTCACAATCGAGCAAGATATGCCGCCCCGAGACCCTTTCGGGGCGTTTTTACATCAACGAAGTTAAGGATTGTTTGTTCGATGACTGACACTTATAGCCTGCTGGTCGCCTTTATTCTGGGCGTCGTCGAGGGGCTGACCGAGTTCCTCCCCGTCTCCTCCACCGGCCACATGATTATCGTCGGCCATCTGCTGGGCTTTGAAGGGCCCAAGGCTGCCACTTTCGAAGTGGTGATCCAGCTTGGCTCCATCCTCGCCGTGGTCGCCGTCTTCTGGCGCCGCCTGTTTGGCCTGATTGGCATCCACTTTGGCCAGAAGCCGTCCCGGGATCACGCCACCCTGTCGCTGGTGCATGTCATCCTCGGCATGATGCCCGCCATCGTGGTCGGCCTGGCCATCCACAGCTGGATCAAGGCCAACCTGTTTGGTCCACAGACCGTCATGTACGCGCTGGTCGCGGGGGGCATCCTGCTGATCATCGCCGAGAAGTTCCGCCCGGCCGTCACAGCCGAAACCCTGGATGACATCAGCTACAAGCAGGCGTTCGGCATCGGTCTGTTCCAGTGTCTCGCCCTGTGGCCCGGCTTCTCCCGCTCCGGCGCCACCATCAGTGGTGGCATGCTGATGGGGATCAGCCGTCACGCAGCCGCCGAGTTCTCCTTCATCATGGCAGTGCCCATGATGGTGGCGGCCAGTGGGCTGGATCTCTACAAGAGCCGCGATTTCCTCTCGATGGCCGACTTCCCGATGTTTGCAGTGGGCTTTATCACCGCCTTCGTGGTAGCGATGTTTGCGATCAAGACCTTCCTGACATTGATCCGCCGCATCGACTTTATCCCGTTCGCCATCTACCGCTTTATCGTGGCATTCGCCGTCTATCTGGTGTTTGTCGCCTGATCGGCAGCCTGCAATCAAATGACAAAAGGGACCAACTTGGTCCCTTTTTCTATGGCGTCATGGTGCTTAGTAGAGGTGCTGGCTGATGCCGTTCAGCAGCCGCGACAGCCCCTTGGTGAACTGCACCGGCGCATCCTGCACCGTGTAGCAGAGGCAGCCATCTGGCGTATGCGGACTGTGGGAGTGGCTGGCATCGCGCCAGATGAAATCTCCCGCCTTGTAAAGGGTATCGCCATCCTGAATATTGCCAGCCAGCAGCAGGGTCAGCTCATAACCCTGATGGGTGTGCTCGGGGATGCGGCCGCCCGCTTCGATATGGAGCAAACTGGCGCGCGCGCCCATCTCATCCAGCGGCAGACTCTGCTGACGAATGGCCCCGATATGGCGCCACTTGGGCGAACGATAGCGGGCCAGCACCCGTGGCAAACGGTAGGCGTGACCGGCTACCTCCAACTCGCTGGGCTGGGCTCGGGGCTGGTCATGTGTTGGCTCGGAGAGGGGCTCTGCCAGCGGCTGGGCCAGAATATCCGCCAGCATGGCGTCGAATCCGGCGTCCAGTCCCACTTCATCGCGGGAGTCCAGCTCGGGCTCTGCTGGCGAGGCAAGATATTGCTGCGCCAGCTCCTCTTCGAATGTCTTTAGTCGGGCAGCACAATCGGGGCAGAGTTCACAGTGAGCGGAGAGCCCCACCGCCAGCGGCAGAGGGAGCTCGTCGGCGGCGAAGGCGCGCAGCATAGGGTCGGTCGGATGGGCTTTAATCATGGCCTTGCTCCACTTGCTCTTTCAATTTCTGTAACGCCAGTCTGAGGCGGGATTTGATAGTACCGAGCGGCACGCCGAGTCGCTCCGCCAGCTCCTGCTGGGAGAACTCCTGCAGATAGATGCCACGCACCACCTGCTGTTGCGGCTCCGGCAAGGTGCCCAGATAGTGGGCCATCTGACGAGTCAGCACCGCATCCTCACCCCCGCTCAGATGCTCCTCTTCGGCCTGAAACTCCAGCACCGGCCACAGCTCCTCGGCACAGAGATCCTCCTTGCTGGCGCGACGACGGCGCAGCATATCGAAGCACTGGTTGCGCATCACGGTATAGATCCAGGTGGTCGGCGCCCCCTTCTCGGGGTGGTAGAGGCGTGCCTTCTGCCACACCAGCAGCATGGTCTCCTGCACCAGCTCCATGGCGTTGGCCTCGCTGCCGAGGTGACGCAGGCCATAGCTGCGAATGCGCGGCGCAAAGTGTTGGAACAGGCAGGCAAAAGCAGCCTTGTCGGCCTGCTCTGCCACCCTGATCAGCAGAGATTTGAGATCGCCATCCGGGTTATCCATCACGGGCGAGGTCCTGCGTATGGTCGAGTGTGGTTGGCCAGTATATGCCATTGCGCCATCCCTTTGGTGTGCTGTCGAACATGCTGTGGTGATGACTTGTACGGCGCTGCGGCGCTGGCGGATCAGCGGGTCAGAAAAAATCAGTGACTGGCCACCAGTACCCCCTTGAGCAGGGCGATGGCGGGCTGATTGTCGGCGGCGGCCAGCAGCAGTTGTTTCTGTTCAGGGGGGATCGGCAACACCTCCAGCCAGCGCTGGGCCACCCAGTTGCCATCGTCCCAGCGGGGGGCGGGATAGAGGGCGGCGTAGTCGGGATAGTCGGCAAACACCTCCCGCAGCGCCTCGACCAGCGGTTGCTGATCGGGATGGAGCCGGCGGGGCGGCCAGGCCGTCAGCGGCGTCACCTCGCCGATACGCAGGCCATCCTGCTCCTGCCACAGATCCTCTATCTGCACCCGCTCCATCCCCTGCACCGTGATCCCCAGCATGCCGTCCGGCAGCCGGTCGAAATCGATGATGGTGACCCGGGTGGCGATGGGCAGCATGTTGCGCAGGGCGTCGGGCTGACGAGGGTCCACCATGCAGAGGGCAAAGCCGGACTCCCCCGCCTCGGCGATCATCCGCTGGTATCTCGGTTCGAAGATCCGCAGCGGCATGATGCCGCCGGGCAGCAGGTGGGCAGATAGGGGAAACAGCGCCAGTCGCATCGCAAACTCCTCGGTTGGGAACCTCTGTTGATACGCCGGGCCAGAGGGAGGAGATCATTCCCGTCATCGGAAAGGAAAAACCCTTAACAATCAGGGGAAAATAGCCTGGACAAGCCGCTTCGATATGCAGTAGAAATGGATAAGCACCGTAATTTCCGCCCAATATTCTGGAATATGGCGCCAAACGCAGTGAAATATCCGCCCGACAGCGAGCGGCGGGTCATCCCTATAGTTTTCTCGAGCCGATGCGGGTAAAATTCACGCCCTTATATATCAGTCATTTTTCGACGCGCAACCTTGGTGGTCAGTTATGAAAGAGCATATTCATCATCTACTTGAACAAACGGTAGCCAATCTCAAGTCAGCAGGCGTCCTGCCGGCGGACCTGGAAGCCCGCGTGCAAGTAGACCGATGCAAGGAAAAAGCTCACGGCGACCTGGCTACCAACCTGGCCATGCTGCTGGCCAAACCGGCCCGCAAGAATCCCCGTGAGCTGGCGGCTGCCATCATCGAGCACCTGCCCGCCTCCGACCTGATCGCCAAGGTCGAGATCGCCGGTCCCGGCTTCATCAACTTCTTCTTCGACCAGCGCTGGCTGGCCGGTCAGGTCGAGGCCATGGTGACCTCTGCCAACGCCAACGTACGGTTGCCCGCGCCACAAACCGTGGTGGTGGACTACTCCGCCCCCAACGTGGCCAAAGAGATGGCGGTGCACCACATCCGCTCCACCGTACTCGGTGACGTGGCTGCGCGCGCGCTGGAATTCCTCGGCCACAAAGTGATCCGTGCCAACCACATCGGTGACTGGGGTACCCAGTTCGGCATGCTGATCGCCTATCTGGAGAAGATGTCCAACGAGCACGCCAGCGACATGGCACTCAAGGATCTGGAAGCCTTCTACACCCAGGCCAAGCGTTGCTACGACGAAGACGAAGCCTTCGCCGAGCGCGCCCGTAACTACGTGGTCAAGCTGCAGGGCGGCGACGAGTACTGCCGCACCATGTGGAAGAAGCTGGTCGACATGACCATGGAACAGAACCAGATCAACTACGACCGCCTGAATGTCTCCCTGACCAACAAGGACATCATGGGCGAGTCCATGTACAACGACATGCTGCCGGAGATCGTTGCGGACCTGAAAGCCAAGGGGCTGGCGGTCGAAAGCGAAGGCGCTACCGTTGTCTTCCTGGACGAGTTCAAGAACAAGGATGGCGAGGCCATGGGCGTCATCATCCAGAAGAGCGATGGCGGTTTCCTCTACACCACCACCGACATCGCCTGTGCCAAATACCGTTATGAAACCCTGGGCGCCGACCGTGTCATGTACTTCATCGACTCCCGTCAGCACCAACACCTGATGCAGGCCTGGACCATCACCCGCAAGGCGGGCTATGTGCCGGAATCCGTCCCGCTCGAGCACCACGCCTTCGGCATGATGCTGGGCAAGGATGGTCGTCCCTACAAGACCCGTTCCGGTGGCACCGTCAAGCTGGTTGACCTGCTGAACGAAGCGGAAGAGCGCGCCGCAGCCCTGCTGGAGAGCCGCAACAGCGACCTCTCTGCCGAAGAGAAGGCCAACGTGGTCAACGCCATCGCCATGGGCGCGGTCAAGTATGCGGATCTCTCCAAGAACCGCACTACCGACTACATCTTCGACTGGGATCTGATGCTGTCGTTTGAAGGCAACACTGCCCCTTACCTGCAGTACGCCTACACCCGTATCCAGTCCATCTTCCGCAAGGCCAACATCGATGCCGAGACGCTGACCGGCAACGTGACCCTGAACGAAGAGGCCGAAGAGGTGCTGGCCCAGAAGCTGATCCAGTTCTCCGACGCGGTCAACGGCGTGGCAGACAAGGGCATGCCGCACCTGCTCTGTACATACCTGTACGAGTTGTCCGGCAACTTCATGACCTTCTATGAAGCCTGCCCGATCAACAAGGATGGCGTGGACGAAGCAACCCGTCAGAGCCGTCTGCTGCTGTGCGCCGCCACCGCCAAGGTGCTGAAACTGGGCCTCGGCGTACTGGGCATCCATACCCTGGAGCGCATGTAATAGATGGCAACCCGGGATTATGTCGGCAGCCGCCCGCGACGTCGGGCGGGTGGCCGCAATACCAAGAAAGCGGCCCCTCGCCGCTTTCCTGTTATTCCAGTGCTGCTGGTCGTGGCACTGCTGGCAGGCTTTGGTGGCTTCCTTTACATGATCAATGGCAAGGGCAACGATGCCCCCACCATTGAGGAGCAGGTAAAAGCCAACAAGCCAAAAGCGCAGAATAACGGGCTGCCTCAGGAGAAGTGGAGCTACATCGAACGGCTTGAGAACAAGCAGGTCGATATCATAGAGCCGCCTACCCAGCCGGGTGTGCTGCCGCCACCACCGGCAGATACCATGACCCTGCAACCGGAGAAACTGCCGCAACCGGTGCCGACCGACATTCCCCAACCGGGAACGCCCATCGGCCAGCCCAAGCCCTATCAGCCCAATCCGGCGACCACCCCTTCCACCTCGGGTGCACCGGTTGCCAGCGCGCAAGAGCAGGTGATCGACCGCAAGGCCGAACGGGAACGGATGGAGCGGGAGATCCGTGCCGAGCTGGAACGGGAGCGGGCCGAAGCGGCCAAGGCCAAAGCGGCCACCCCGCCAGCCCAGACCGCAGCCGCCGACAGCGGTCGCTATATGATGCAGTGCGCCGCCCTGCGCTCGCAGGATTCCGCAGAGTCGCTCAAGGCGCGTATCGCCTTCACCGCCGGCCTCTCTTCCAGCCTGCAGGTGATCAATGGCGCCAACGGTACCGTCTACAAGGTGATGGTCGGCCCCTTCAACGGCAAGGCGGCCGCCGACGCAGCCAACAGCAAGCTGCAGAGCTCCGGCATCAGCGGCTGCATTCCCAAGAAAGGGTAATCCGCTTACCGATGACGCAGGGCCGGGTGGCAACACCCGGCCCTGTTCTTTTGGTGCCACTCGCACCCACGCTGTTTGCTCCCCCCGTTTATCCCGACCAAAGGCAGGGTTGAAAAGCCCGTTTGCCATCCCCATCTTTCTTGCCATGCACAGTCAGGCCGTCATTCGGCTCAAGCGAGGTAAGTAAAGTGACTACCATAGTTTCAGTTCGCCGCAACGGTCAGGTCGTCATCGGTGGCGATGGCCAGGTCTCTCTTGGCAACACCGTCATGAAGGGCAACGCCCGCAAGGTTCATCGTCTCTATAACGGCAAGGTGCTGGCCGGTTTCGCTGGCGGTACCGCCGATGCCTTCACCCTGCTCGAACGTTTCGAAGCAAAACTGCAGGCCCATCAGGGTAATCTGGAGCGCGCCGCCGTGGCGCTGGCCAAAGATTGGCGCACTGATCGCGCCCTGCGCCGTCTCGAAGCGCTGCTGGCCGTGGCCGACGAACACAAATCCTTCATCATCACCGGCAACGGTGACGTGGTGCAGCCGGAGCACGATCTCATCGCCATCGGCAGCGGCGGCAACTTCGCCCAGTCCGCCGCCATCGCGCTGCTGGAAAACACCGAGCTGGATGCCAGGACCATTGTCGAGAAGTCCCTCAAGATTGCGGGTGACATCTGCGTATTCACCAACGGCAACCACACCATCGAAGTGCTGGACTACGCCGCCAAATAAGGCCGCCAGCCAAACCCAATTTCCCAAGGGGCGGGCACTGCCCGCCCCGGATACAGGAACACCATCATGTCCGAGATGACCCCGAGAGAAATCGTCCACGAGCTGGATCGTCACATCATTGGTCAGGCCGATGCCAAGCGCGCCGTTGCCGTTGCCCTGCGCAATCGCTGGCGCCGGATGCAGCTCAACGAAGAGATGCGCCATGAAGTGACCCCGAAAAACATCCTGATGATCGGCCCGACCGGTGTCGGCAAGACCGAAATCGCCCGTCGTCTGGCCAAGCTGGCCAACGCCCCCTTCATCAAGGTGGAAGCGACCAAGTTCACCGAAGTGGGCTATGTCGGCAAGGAAGTGGACAGCATCATCCGCGATCTGACCGATGCAGCCATCAAGCTGGTGCGCGAAACCGAGATGGAGAAGATGAAATACCGCGCCGAGGAAGCCGCCGAAGAGCGCATCCTCGACGCCCTGCTGCCCAACCCGCGCAACACCTGGGGTGAGGAAGAGAAAGCCGACAACTCCAACACCCGCCAGATCTTCCGCAAGAAACTGCGGGAAGGTCAGCTGGATGACAAGGAGATCGAGCTGGAACTCTCCGCCTCCCCGATGGGCGTCGAAATCATGACCCCGCCGGGCATGGAAGAGATGGCCAACCAGCTGCAGGGGCTGTTCCAGAATCTGGGCCAGAACCAGAAGAAGAAGCGCAAGATCAAGGTCAAAGAGGCCATGAAGGCGCTGATCGAAGAGGAAGCAGCCCGTCTGGTCAATCCGGAAGAGCTGAAGCAGAAAGCCATCGCTGCGGTCGAGAACAACGGCATCGTCTTCCTCGACGAGATCGACAAGATCTGCAAGCGTGGCGAGAGCTCGGGCCCCGATGTCTCCCGTGAAGGGGTACAGCGCGACCTGCTGCCGCTGGTCGAGGGCTGCACCGTCAACACCAAGCACGGCATGGTCAAGACCGACCACATCCTGTTTGTCGCCTCCGGCGCCTTCCAAATCGCCAAGCCGTCCGATCTCATCCCCGAGCTGCAGGGCCGTCTGCCGATCCGCGTCGAGCTGACCGCCCTGACCACAGATGACTTCGAGCGCATCCTGACCGAACCGAACGCCTCCCTGACCGATCAGTACAAGGCGCTGATGGCCACCGAAGGGGTCAACATCGAGTTCACTCAGGATGGTATCCGCCGTCTGGCCGAAGCGGCCTGGCAGGTCAACGAGCGTACCGAGAACATCGGTGCCCGCCGTCTGCACACCGTGATGGAACGCCTGATGGAAGATATCTCCTACGACGCCTCCGAGAAGTCCGGTGAGACCTTCGTCATCAACACCGACTACGTCAACGCCCACCTCGGCAAGCTGATTGAAGACGAGGATCTGAGCCGCTTTATTCTGTAAACGCGCCCCTCCCGATAAAACGCCTCCCTTCGCGGAGGCGTTTTTATTTCTCCACCACCTCTGTCATCTGCCCGGATTCTGGCCCACACCTGCGGCAACCAGTTCAATCCCAAGCCGTTTCCAAACTTCCCCTTGCCAACGCCCGCCGTTTTTTCATCCCCGCTGAAATCTGCTCAAAAAAAGATCTTTCCTATTCTCGGCGGCTGATTTATACATACGTATAAATCAGATCAAAATCTGTGCAGCAGGAACCAGAACGATGAATCCAACCCGGCAGAAACTGCTCGATACCGGCCTCGCCATCGCCACCGAGAAGGGGCTGCGCGGCCTGACGGTGCGCGAGCTGGCGGCGGCGGCCGAGGTGAACCTCGGCTCCTTCGTCTACCACTTCGGCAACCGCGATGCCTTTATCGACGAGCTGGTCGAGCTCTGGTACGCCCCCCTCTATGACGAGCTCAAGGCGGTGGCAGCCAAAGGCTCCTACCCCTCTGCCATCGCCATGTTCGAGGCCACCATGGAGGCGCTGATCGGGCTGGTGGCCCGCCAGCGCGGCTTTATCAACCACCTGTTTGGCGATGCGCTGGCGGGTGAAGGGGCGGCCCAGCGCTTTCTGCTCAGCCTGCCGCGCCGTCATCCCCTGCTGCTGATCGAGCAGGTACGGATGGCACAGGCAGAAGGGTCGCTGGTCGCGGGTCACCCGCTCCAGCTGATGATCTTCATCATGGGGTCGGTCGGCCTGCCGCTGGTGATCGCCGGCAGCGGTCGCCAGCTCGGCTGGCTGCCTGAACAGGCCGCCCCCTTTCTCAGCCAGATAGACAACCCCGAGGCCGCCAGACAGCGGCTGGTATGGGCCCTGCGTGGCCTGCGCCCCACCGACATGAAAGAAGGAGAAGCGGCATGAAACAACGCATTGCAATCGTGGCCCTGCTGCTAACCGTTATCGGTGGCTACCTCTGGTGGCAGGGGCGCCCGGCCGACGGCTCCATCCTCTACGGCAACGTCGATATTCGCGATGTCAATCTGGCCTTTCGGGTCGGCGGCCGCGTCGATCAGGTGCTGGTCGATGAGGGGGATAGGGTAAAAGCCGGTCAACTGCTGGCCCGCCTCGATCCGGTTCCCCTCACCCACAGCCGCGACAGCGCCCGCGCCAATCTGGCCGCGCTCACTGCCGCCAACGCCTTGATCCACAAAGGCTATCGCAGCGAAGAGACCGACCGCGCCCGGGCCGCACTGGCCGCCGCCGAAGCCGCTGCACTGGAAGCCGACCAGCAGTGGCGCCGCCAGAGCGCATTGGCAGCCACCGGCGCCATCTCTCGCGGTCAGCTCGATACCGCCCGCTCCCAGCGAGATCAGACCCAGGCGCAGGTACGCTCCGCCCGCGAGCAGCTCGCCCAGCTCGAAACCGGCTACCGCCCGGAGGAAATCGCCCAGTCCGATGCCCAGCTGGAAGGGGCCAAAGCGGCGCTCGCCAGTGCCGAACTGGCGCTGGCGGATGCCAGCCTGACCGCCCCCAGCGACGGCATCATCATCAGCCGCGCCATCGAGAACGGCAGCATGGTGCAGAGCGGAGCAACCGCCTTCAACCTCTCCCTGACCGCGCCAGTCTGGGTGCGCGCCTATGTGGAGGAGCCCTGGCTCGGCCACTTCCCGAGCGGCGCCAAAGTGACCCTCACCACCGACTCGCGGCCTGATCAGCCCTATCACGGGGTGGTGGGCTTTGTCTCGCCGACCGCCGAGTTCACCCCGAAATCGGTGGAGACGCCTGACTTGCGCACTCACCTCGTCTACCGGCTGCGCATCGTGGTGCAGGATCCCGACCCGGCCCTGCGCCAGGGGATGCCGGTCACCGTCAGGCTGGCGCCATGAGCTGCGCCATCTCCCTTGAGGGGCTCACCAAACGCTTTGGCGAGCGGGTCGCCCTCAACGCCATCTCGGCCACCATTCCGGCTGGCGGCATCACCGGGCTGGTCGGCCCCGACGGCGCGGGCAAGAGCACTTTGCTGCGCCTGCTGGCCGGTCTGCTGATCCCCGAAGCGGGCACCATCCGGGTGCTGGGGCTGGATCCGGTGAGCGAGGGGGATCTGCTGCGTCAGCGCCTCGGCTACATGCCCCAGCAGTTTGGCCTCTACGAGGATCTCAGCGTGCTGGAGAACCTCACCCTCTACGCTGACTTGCGCGGCGTACTGGAGCCCGAACGCACGCCCACCTTCGCGCGGCTGCTCGCCTTCACCGATCTTGCCCGCTTCACCGCAAGGCCGGCAGGCAAGCTCTCTGGCGGGATGAAGCAGAAGCTCGGGTTGGCCTGCGCCCTGCTCGGCACCCCGGATGTGCTGCTGCTCGACGAACCGGGGGTCGGGGTCGATCCCATCTCTCGCCGCGCCCTCTGGCAGATGGTGCGCGAGCTGGCCAAAGGGGGGATGACGGTGCTCTGGAGCACCGCCTATCTCGACGAGGCGGAGCTGTGCGACCACGTGCTGCTGATGGCGGATGGCGAGGTGCGCACCAGCGGCACGCCGGCCGATCTGATGGGGGCCATGGCCAGCCGCTGCTGGCTGCTGGAGGCGGGGCAACTGGATGGCCGCGAGCGACGCGCCCTGCTGCGCCGGGCACTGGCTCACCCGGCGGTGATGGATGGCGCGGTGGCGGGGGAGCGGGTTCGCCTGCTGCTGCACCCGGGCATGACGCCCCCGCCGCTCCCGGAGCTGCATCTCGCCAACGGCGCCTTTCAACCGGCCCAGCCCCGGCTGGAGGATGCCTTTATCGACCTGCTCGGCGGCGGCCCCGGCGGGGAGTCGAGTCTGGCGGCGGGGATGCGGGAAGCGGAACTGCCGCAGGGAGTCTCCCCCGAAGCGGTGATCGAGGCGCGCCACCTCACCAAGCGCTTCGGCGATTTTGCCGCCACCGATGATGTCAGCTTTGCGGTGCGCCGCGGCGAGATCTTCGGCCTGCTCGGCCCCAACGGGGCGGGCAAGTCCACCACCTTCAAGATGGAGTGCGGCCTGCTGCGCCCGAGCGAGGGGCAGGCGCTGGTGACCGGCATCGATCTGGCCCACAGCCCCTCGGCGGCACGCCAGCGCCTCGGCTACATGGCACAGAAGTTCTCCCTCTACAAGCAGCTTACCGTGGCGCAGAACCTCTCCTTCTTCGCCGGTATCTACGGTTTGTTCGGCCGCCACCAGCAGACGCGGATCGACGCCATGGTGACCGCTTTTGCCCTCACCCCCTGGCTCGATCAGAAGGCGGAATCCCTGCCGCTCGGTCTGCGCCAGCGCTTGTCGCTGGCCTGCGCCCTGCTGCACGAGCCGCCGCTGCTGTTCCTCGACGAGCCCACCTCTGGGGTCGATCCGGTGACCCGGCGCGAGTTCTGGTCGCACATCAACGCGCTGGCCGACCACGGCGTCACCGTGCTGGTCACCACCCACTTTATGGATGAGGCGGAGTATTGCGACCGCATTGCCCTCATCTATCGCGGCAAGCTGCTGGCGCTCGGCACCCCGGACGATCTCAAGGGGCTGGCTGCCAAAGAGGCGGCGACCTCCTTGCCGACCATGGAAGAGGCCTTTATCACCCTGGTCGAGCGGGCCAGCGAGGAGGACGCATGAGCATCAACCGTCGGCGACTGCTGGCCCTCTGCCGCAAGGAGACGCTGCAAATCGTCCGTGACCCGAGCAGCATCCTCATCGCCTTCATCATGCCGGTGGTGCTGCTGGTGGTGATGGGTTACGCCATCAATCTGGATGTGGACCATCTGCGCCTCGGCATCTGGCGTACCGATAGCGGCGCCCCGGCGGTGCGGCTGGAGCAGGCCCTGCGCGGCTCTACCGCGCTGGAGATCCACAGCGGGCCGAGCAAGGAGTCCCTGCTCGCCAGTCTGGCCCGTGGCGAGATCCGCGGCCTGCTGGTGATCGACGACGGCTTCTCCCGCGCGCTGGCCGGTCAGGGCAATGGCACGCCGCAGGCGCTGCTGCTCACCGACGGCTCCGAGCCCAACACCGCCAACTTCGTCACCAACTATGTGCAGGGGATCTGGCAGGGGTGGCTCGCTGGCGAGGGGGTCGCCATGCCGGTGTCGATAGAGAGCCGCGCCTGGTTCAACCCGGCGCTGGTGAGTCGCAACTTTCTGGTACCGGGCTCCATTGCGGTGGTGATGACCATCATAGGGGCCCTGCTCACCTCGCTGGTAGTGGCGCGGGAGTGGGAGCGCGGCACCATGGAGGCGCTGCTCGCCACCCCGGTCACCAAGGGGGAGCTGCTGCTCTCCAAGCTGCTGCCCTACTATGGCCTCGGCATCATCGCCATGCTGCTCTGCCTGCTCTTCTCGGTGGCGGTGATGGCGGTGCCGTGGCGCGGCTCCCTGCTGCTGCTCTTTCTGGTCACCAGCGTCTTTCTCGGCAGCGCCCTCGGGCTCGGGCTTTTCCTCTCCACCGTGATGCGCAGCCAGTTCAATGCCGCGCAGGCGGCGCTGATCGCCGCCTTTCTGCCCGCCGTGATGCTGTCGGGCTTCGTGTTCGAAATCGCCAGCATGCCGCCGCTGCTGCGGGCCATCACTCACCTCATTCCGGCCCGCTACTTCGCCAGCTCCCTGCAGACCCTCTATCAGGCGGGCAGCGTCTTCTCGATCCTGCTGGTCAACGGTTTCTGTCTGCTGCTGCTGGCCGGTTTCTGGCTGGCCCTGACCGCCCGCAAGACGCGGCGCACTCTGGAGTAACCCATGCTGATCCGACTCTGGTGGCTGATCCGAAAAGAGCTGCAGGCCCTGATGGGCAATACTCAGGGGCGCTTTCTGCTCATCATGCCGGTGCTGCTGCAGACCGCCCTCTTCCCGTTCGCCGCCACTCTGGAGGTGACCGGCAACACGCTGGCCATCTACAACCAGGATGGCGGAGCCCAGAGCCGCGAGCTGCTGGAGCGCCTCACCCATATGCCCGCCTTCACCACCATCATCCCGGTGCAAGGCGAGGCGGGCATGACCGAGGCCATCACCGGGCAGCAGGCGCTGCTCGGGCTGATTATTCCGGGGGATTTCTCCCGCCGATTGACGCGCGGCGAACCGGCCAAGGTGCAGCTGATTATCGATGGCCGTCGCTCCAACGGCGGTCAGGTGGCGGCGGGCTACATCAGTCAGGTGATCGCCCGCTGGCAAAGTGAGGGCAAGGGGCAACCCGAGCTGGCGGTACGCAACCTCTACAACCCCAATGTCGAATTCCACTGGCATATCCTGCCGGCGCTGGTAGCCATCATCACCACCACCGGCTGTCTGATTGTCACCGCCCTCTCGGTCGCGCGGGAGCGGGAAGAGGGCACCTTCGATCAGCTGCTGGTCTCCCCCCTCACCGCGGGCTGGATCATGGCGGGCAAGGCGGTGCCCGGCATCATGGTGGCGGTGGGGCAAGGGTGCATAGTCGCGCTGGCCGCCCGTTTTGTCTTTCACCTCCCCTTTGCCGGCAGCCTCAGCCTGCTGATGGCGGGCATGGTCTGCTACGGGCTGGCACTGGCCGGGATCGGGCTCTTCATCTCCTCGTTCTGCTCGACCCAGCAGCAGGCCTTTCTCGGGGTCTTCTCCTTCACCGTACCGGCGGTGATCCTCTCGGGCTACATCTCGCCGGTGGAGAATATGCCGCAGGTGTTCCAGTGGCTGGCAGCCATCGACCCCCTCACCCACTTCATCGTGCTGCTCAAGGGGGTCTTCCTCAAGGGGTTTGACTGGTCGGCCGCCTGGCCCCTGCTCTGGCCGCTGCTCGCCATCGCCGGCGTCACCCTGTCGCTGGCACTCGCCATGTTCCGCCGCCATATCGCCTGACCCGCCGCCTAGCTCGGCTGATGCCCATTGATGCCGGTCTCGCCCAGCGCGAGGCCGGCCATTTTCCGCCAGAAGTTTTCACTCCCCGGCCGTGGGTAAACCGGGCTTTCCCTCCACCATCCCTCACTCCACACCAGTGCAGAAATCATCAACTGGTATACCTATTTTTGTATATCTTTGAATTTTATCGAATTACCCCTGATGAGATATATAAATAGACACTTGATTTGCATCAATTGCCCGCCCCTGCCGACTGGGTAGCCTAGCCCCAGAATGATGTTTTATTACTCCAAACCAGAGGCAATCATGAGCAAAGTCAGACTGGTCGTTGTGGGCAACGGCATGGTGGGGCACCGCTTCATCGAAGAGTTGATCGAGCGGGCCGACCCGGGCCGTTACGAGATCACCGTCTTCGGTGCAGAACCCCGTCCCGCCTACGATCGCGTCCATCTCTCCTCCTACTTCTCCCATCACACCAGCGAAGATCTCTCCCTCGTCAAACCCGGCTTCTACGACAAGCACGGCATCCGCCTGCTGCTCGGCGAAGCGGTGAAAAAAATCGACAGGGCCAACGGCGAAGTGCACTCCAACAAGGGCACTGTGGTCGGGTACGACAAACTGGTGCTGGCCACCGGCTCCTACCCCTGGGTGCCGCCCATTGCGGGCAGTCAGCACCACGAGTGCTTCGTCTATCGCACCATCGAGGATCTGAAAGCCATCCGCAGCGCCGCCAAAAGCGGCAAGAGCGGGGTGGTGATCGGTGGCGGCCTGCTTGGCCTGGAAGCCGCCGGTGCCCTCAAGGCGCTGGGTCTCGAGACCCATGTGGTGGAGTTTGCCCCCGTGCTGATGGCCGAGCAGCTCGACGGTCAGGGCGGCCAGCTGCTGCGCCGCAAGATTGAATCCATGGGCGTGCAGGTACACACCAGCAAGAGCACCAGCGAGATCCTGATGCATGGCGGTGAGCAGGCGAAACACCGCCTCGCCTTCGCCGACGGCAGCCAGCTTGAAGTGGACGTGGTGGTCTTCTCCACCGGCATTCGTCCGCAAGATACCCTTGGCCGTTACGGTGATCTCGCCATCGCCGAGCGCGGCGGCATCGTCATCGACGATCACTGCCTCACCTCCGACCCCGACATCTACGCCATCGGCGAGTGCGCCGCCTGGCAGGGCCGCTTCTTCGGGCTGGTGGCACCGGGCTACAAGATGGCCCAGATCACCGTCGACCATCTGCTCGGCGGCGACAGCCGTTTCGAGGGGGCAGACATGAGCGCCAAGCTCAAGCTGCTCGGCGTCTCCGTCGGCTCCATCGGTGATGCCCACGGCCGCACCCCGGGCAGCCACAGCTATGTGTTTCAGGACGATCAGGCTGGCGTCTACAAGAAGATCGTGGTGAGCGAGGACAACAGCCGATTGCTCGGCGCCGTGCTGGTGGGTGACGTGGAAGATTACGGCAACCTGCTGCAGATGATGCTCAACGCCCTGCCGCTGCCGAGCCACCCTGACACCCTGATCCTGCCCGCCTACGCCGGAGCCAAACCGACGCTGGGGGTGGATGCCCTGCCGGAGAGCGCCCAGATCTGCTCCTGCTTTGACGTCTCCAAGGGCGACATCGCCAAAGCGGTGGCCGAGGGTCATACCACGCTGGCCGCCATCAAGCAGCACACCAAGGCCGGTACCGGCTGTGGCGGCTGCGTGCCGCTCATCAGTCAGGTGCTCAACGCCGAACTGGTGAAGCAGGGCATCGAGGTCAACAACCACCTCTGCGCCCACTTCCCCCACTCCCGTCAGGAGCTGTTCCATCTGGTCAAGGTGGAGGGGATCAAGAGCTTCGACGAGCTGCTGGCCAAGCACGGCCAAGGCTATGGCTGCGAGGTGTGCAAACCGACCGTCGGCTCCATCCTCGCCTCCTGCTGGAACGAGCATGTGCTGAGCCCGCGCAATATCCCGCTGCAGGACACTAACGACATCTTCCTCGGCAACATGCAAAAGGACGGCAGCTACTCCGTCATCCCGCGCATGGCCGGCGGCGAAGTGACCCCGGAAGGCTTGCTGGCGGTGGCCGAAGTGGCCCGCGACTACCAGCTCTACACCAAGATCACCGGCGCCCAGCGCATCGGCCTGTTCGGGGCCCAGAAGGATGATCTGCCTGCCATCTGGCGCAAGCTGCTGGCGGCCGGCTTCGAAACCGGTCAGGCCTACGCCAAGGCGCTGCGCATGGCCAAAACCTGCGTCGGCAGCACCTGGTGCCGCTTCGGCGTGCAGGACAGCGTTGGCCTCGGGGTCTTCCTCGAGAACCGCTACAAGGGCATTCGCACCCCGCACAAGATGAAATTCGGCGTCTCCGGCTGCACCCGCGAATGTGCCGAAGCGCAAGGCAAGGACGTCGGCATCATCGCCACCGACGCGGGCTGGAACCTCTATGTGGGCGGCAACGGCGGCATGAAGCCGCGCCACGCCGACCTGCTGGCGTCTGACCTAGACCGCGAGACCCTCATCAAGCTGATCGACCGTTTTATGATGTTCTACGTCACCAGCGCCGACAAACTGCAGCGCACCTCGGTCTGGCTCGGCAACCTGGAAGGGGGCGTCGACTACCTGCGCGAGGTGATCGTCGACGACAAGCTGGGACTGGCCGAGACGCTGGAGCGCGATATCCAGACCCTTATCGACAGCTACGAGTGCGAATGGTCGCGCACCCTCAACGAAGAGGAGGCGCTCAAGCGCTTCAGCCACTTCATCAACAGCGACAAGCGCGATCCGGACGTGCAGTTCGTCAGCGAGCGCGACCAGCACAGACCCGCCACTCCGGCCGAGCGCATCCCCGTCTACCAGATCGAGGTGGAAACCAAATGATGAAACTTGCCTGCCAACTCAACGACATCCTGCCGGGAACCGGCGTCTGCGCACTCATTGAAGGTCGCCAGAATATGCCTGTTTCGCTCGATGTGGAGGTTCAATCATGAAATTCGCCTGCCAACTCAGCGACATCCTGCCGGGAACCGGCGTCTGCGCACTGATCGAGGGGCGTCAAATCGCCCTGTTCCGCCCGAGCGCGGCCGCCGAGGTGTTCGCCATCGACAACCGGGATCCCTTCTTCGCCGCCAACGTACTGTCGCGGGGCCTGATCTGCGAACACGACGGCGAGCTCTGGGTCGCCAGCCCGCTCAAGAAGCAGCGCTTTCGCCTGAGCGATGGCCACTGTTTCGACAATCCCGCCATGTCGGTTCAAAGCTACCCCGTTGAAGTACGCGACCAGCAGGTCTGGGTCGCCGTCTAAAGCTAAATTCACTCTCTTTCGGGCTGCCTGCAGGCAGCCCTTTCAAGGACTCACAAGATGTACACGGAAACCATTAACAAGTGCGCCGCCAACGCGGCCCGCATCAACCGCTTCGAGCGCAGCGACAAGCTCGGCTTCTGGCTCAGCTCCGCCATGGCGGGGGCCTATGTGGGCCTCGGCATCATCCTTATCTTCACCCTCGGCAATCTGGTGGATCCGAGCATCCGACCGCTGGTGATGGGGGCCACCTTCGGCATCGCCCTGACCCTGGTGATCATCGCCGGCTCCGAGCTGTTTACCGGCCACACCATGTTCCTCACCTTCGGGGTGAAAACGGGCAAGATCACCATGTCCGACCTGCTGCGCATCCTGCCGCAGACCTGGGCGGGCAATCTGATTGGCTCCATCGTGGTGGCGCTCATCTACTCCTACGGCGGCAGCCTGCTGCCGGACGCAGGCAGTCTGGCCCACAAGGTGGCGCTGGCCAAAACCCAGGCTCCGGCCCTGACCCTGTTTATGAAGGGGATCCTCTGCAACTGGCTGGTCTGCCTCGCCATCTGGATGGCGCTGCGCACCGAAGGGGCCGCCCGCTTCATCGCCATCTGGTGGTGCCTGCTGGCCTTTATCGCCTCCGGCTACGAGCACTCCATCGCCAACATGACCCTGTTCGCCCTCTCCTGGTTTGGCGCCCATTCCGATGCCTACACCCTGAGCGGCATCGGCCACAACCTGCTGTGGGTGACCCTCGGCAACACCGTCTCCGGCGCCCTCTTTATGGGCCTCGGCTACTGGTATGCCACCCCCAAGGCTGAGCGCCCGGTCGCGGTGAGCGAAACCACCAGCACCGCCAACCAGACCCGAACCGCCTGATCAGGAGGCCCCATGGACTACTTGCCCATCTTTTGCCGACTCGACAACAAACCCGTGCTGCTGGTCGGCGGCGGCGAGGTGGCGGAGCGCAAGGCGCGCCTGCTGCTGGATGCCGGTGCCCAGCTCACCGTGGTCGCGCCCGAGCTCGACCCCGAGCTGGCGGAACTGGCGACCAACGGGAGCATCGAGTGGCTGGCCGGTGACTTCGCGCCGCAGCAACTGGCGGGCAAGTGGCTTGCGGTGGCCGCCACCGATCGGCGCGAGGTGAATGCGCTGGTCTACCAGAGCGCCAATCAGGCGCGGATCTTTGCCAACGTGGTAGATGACCCGAAACGCTCCAGCTTCATCATGCCGTCGATCATCGATCGCTCGCCGCTGATGGTAGCCATCTCCTCCGGCGGCAAGGCGCCGGTGCTGGCCCGCTTGCTGCGAGAAAAACTGGAAGCCCTGCTGCCGCAACATCTGGGGGCCGTGGCGGCCTTTGCCGGCAACCTGCGGGAGCGAGTCAAGGCCCGCTTCGCCACCATGGGTGCGCGGCGCCGCTTCTGGGAGCGGCTGCTCGGGGCAGACCGACTCGGTCAGGCGCTGACGCGGGGCGATAGCGCCTCTGCCCACCAGCTGGCCGACAACCTGTTTGCCGACGAGAGCCAGAGCACTGGCGAAGTGGTGCTGGTGGGAGCCGGCCCCGGCGATCCGGGTCTGCTCACCCTGCACGCCCTGCGCCAGATGCAGCAGGCCGACGTGGTGGTCTATGACCGGCTGGTATCGGACGAGGTGATGGCGCTGGTGCGCCGCGATGCCAAGCGTATCTTCGTCGGCAAGCAGGCGGGCAATCACTGCGTGCCGCAGGAGGGGATCAACCAGCTGTTGCTGGAGGAGGCGCAGAAGGGGCAACGGGTAGTGCGGCTGAAGGGGGGCGACCCCTTCATCTTCGGCCGTGGCGGCGAGGAGCTGGAGACGCTGGTCGGCACAGGCATCGGCTTTCAGGTGGTGCCGGGGATCACCGCGGCCAGCGGCTGCGCCGCCTACGCCGGCATTCCGCTCACCCACCGCGATCACGCCCAGAGCGTTCGTTTCGTCACCGCCCACGGCAAGGGTGGCGCCCGGGATCTCGACTGGCCGCTGCTGGCCAAGGACAAACAGACGCTGGTGTTCTACATGGGGCTCTCATCCTGCGCCACCATCCGCGAGCAATTGCTGGCCCACGGCAAGGCGGGCAACACCCCGGTGGCGCTGATCGAGCGCGGCACTCAACCCTGCCAGCGGGTCATTCGCGGCACCCTCGATGAGCTGCCCGCGCTGGCAGTGGGGGTCGAGAGCCCGGCCCTGATCATGGTGGGATCCGTGGTGACCCTTGCCGACCGGCTCGCCTGGTTTGGCGAGGCACCACAGGCTCAGCGCGCCCTCGCCTGAGGGATCCTCGGCAAACGATCATGAGGCCACCAACAGGTGGCCTCACTTTTACCCCCCTCTTCTCCCATCGCGGTCATAACCTGTTGTTTTAAGTCTGGTATCCTATGGGCATTGAGCCCTTGGCTACCATCTCAGGAATTCATCCCATGTCTCTTCCCATCAAGAACAGCGCCCGGCAGCGCGCGGATGACAGATCCCGCATTCTCACCCTGCTGCTGCGCGATGATGCCCTCACCGACAGCCTGCTCGATCCGCAGGTGGTGCAGGATGCCGAGCAACGCGATCAGACCAGCGAACTCACCTCGCTGGTCAACGGGTTGCCCGCCGCCGACGTCGCCGATGCGCTGGAGTCGCTGCCGCCCGATGAGCGTCATGCCCTGTGGGCGCTGGTGGAGGAGGAGAAGCGCGGCCAGATCCTGGTCGAAGCGTCGGAGACGGTGTGGGACAGCCTCATCAGCGGGATGAGCGACAAGGAGCTGCTGCACGCTCTGCGCACCCTGGATATCGACGACCAGATCTATCTGGGCCAGTACCTGCCACGCAACCTGATGGGGCGGCTGCTCACCTATATGGCCCCCGCCGACCGGGATCGGGTGCGGGAGGTGATCCGCTACGGCAAGCACACCGTCGGCGCCATGATGGACTTCGAGATCATCACCATCCGCCCCGAGGTGAGTCTGGCCACGGTGCAGCGCTATCTGCGTCTGCGCGGCAAGATCCCCGCCAACACCGACAAGCTGTTCGTCATCGATCGGCGCAACCACCTGCTGGGGGAGCTGGCCCTCACCACTGTCCTGCTGCACAAACCCGCCACCCTGGTGAGCGACGTGATGGAGCGGGATCCGGTCACCTTCGATCCGGAGGATAACGACGAAGCGGCCGCCCGCACCTTCGAGCGGGATGACCTGCTCTCCGCCGCCGTGGTGGATGGCAAGGGCAAGCTGATGGGCCGCCTCACCGTCGAAGAGGTGGTGGATCTGGTCTATGAGGAGAGTGACACCGACCTGCGCCGGATGGGGGGTATCAGCGAGGATGAAGACGTGTTCGCCCCGGTCTCCAAGGCGGTCAAGACCCGCTGGGCCTGGCTTGCCATCAACCTCTGCACCGCCTTTGTCGCCTCGCGGGTGATCGGCCTGTTCGAGCACACCATCTCCCAACTGGTGGCGCTGGCGGCCCTGATGCCCATCGTCGCCGGGATCGGCGGCAACACCGGCAACCAGACCATCACCATGATAGTGCGGGCGCTGGCGCTGCAGCACATTCAGGCAGGCAACCTCTCCTTCCTGCTACTGCGGGAACTTGGCGTCGCCTTTATCAACGGGCTGGTGTGGGGCGGCACCATGGGCATCGCCACCTATCTGCTCTATCAGGATGCGGCGCTCGGCGCCGTAATGACCCTGGCCATGATGCTCAACCTGCTGGTGGCCGCCCTGATGGGGGTCATCATCCCCATGACCATGACCCGCCTCGGCCGCGACCCGGCAGTCGGTGCCAGCGTGATGATCACCGCCATCACCGATACCGGCGGCTTCTTTATCTTCCTCGGGCTGGCGACCCTGTTCCTGCTGTAAACCGTGCGTTGAAAACAACAAGGGAGCCACTGGCTCCCTTGTTGTTTCAGGCGCGTTTGCCCGTCCCTGCCGTTGGGCTGCTTATCGCTTGTCAGCGGTGATTAGCAAGCCATTGGTGTCGGGGAAGCCGATGACCAGCGCCTCTTTTTTGGCATCCGTGGTATAGGTGGTGACATAGGCAACGCTGTTATCCATCGCCCGGGCCAGAGCGGCATTCCAGAGGTTTTCGATCGGCGTGGCGGCAGCGGATTGCTTGAAGTTGCACTTGCCAAACCCGCTCATGGTCAGCTTGCTCAACCCGGCCGTCGCACTCCCCTCGCCCACCAGCGTACAACCTGCCGCCGGGAACTCGATCGCCACCGTCAGCTTGCCGCCGTTGTTGGTGGTATCCACCTTGCCCACCATGTCGCTACTGAAGCCATCGCTGCCCGTGGCACTCCAGCTGGCCGTGGTCACCGCTTTGGTGGTCAGAGCCGTCACCGCCACATGACCGCTGAAACCGGAATAGATGGGGGAGTTGTCGGAGAACTTGGTGCCAGTTCGGGTGAAATCAAAAACCCAGCGCTTGATCTCCTTGCCCTGCAGATCGATGACCGGCTGCTCCTGGAAGGTGATGAGGTTGTGGTCGTTGGTCACCGAGCTGAGCGCAGTGCTGGTGCCGAGCCGTTCGCTGTTGCGGATCAACTGCACCGGGTAGATCCCGTCTTTGTCGGCTTTCTGGTCAGCCTGACCCAGCCACTGGCTGTTGGTCTCGACCTTGCCCACCTGATGATCCACCCAGACACCCCAGTGCTGCACGGTTTCACCCTTCGGGTAGACCAGCGCCAGACCATCCAGATCCTTGATCATGCGCGACGTCGCCTTGTCGCCGTCGCGGCTCATCAGATTCGCTTGGTAAAGACCCGCCTCAGGCAGAGCCAGCGGCACCCGCTTGGCAATGCTGTTGGCAGCTTTTTCGCTGTCACAGGCAGACAGGGCCGCAGCGCAGGCGATGGCCAGCAGCACTTTGTTGTGCATTTTCATGAGTTTTTATTCCTTGCTGTCGCTTTGTAATTTTTAGATGCAATCAATCGCCGCTGAATTTAAGGGAAAGGTCATCTATCAGTCGAATGGAGATCTGTAACCAACCATTACAGCCTCGCAGGAGCGGCAGGCCGTGCCGCTTGCCCCGACCGCACTGCGGTAACGACAGGGTGACTAACGGCGGAAAAGCAGCGAGGTTAGCGACTCGAAAAAACAGATGAAAATCAGAGTCATAACTCTATTAACAGGAGGGTAATTAGCCCGAATTGCCAGCCTGCTCACAATCGGATTCTTTTGCTGTCGATAGAATGCACCACGCTGGCATACCCATAACAAGAGAATCCAACAATGAAAACCACCCTCAAACTGAGCGCGGTGGCAGTTATCTTTTTGCTGTCCGGCTGTGATGACAACAACTCTCAGGCCCCCGGTGATCTCACCCTGCGGCTGATCGAAACCTCTGATATCCACTCCAACCTGCTGAGCTACGACTACTACCAGAACAAGCCGGATGCCTCGCTGGGCTTCGCCCGCACCGCTGTGCTGATCCGCAAGGCCCGCGAAGAGAACGCCAACAACTTGCTGATCGACAACGGCGACCTGATCCAGGGCACCCCGCTGGCCGACTATATCCACGACCAGCAGGTCAAGCAGCAATGGCTGAGCAAGCAGACCCACCCCGCCATCAAGGCGCTCAACACCATGAGCTATGATGTCGGCAACCTGGGCAACCACGAATTCAACTTCGGTCTCGACTTCCTCTCAGAGACCCTGAAAGGGGCCAACTACCCCTACATCAACGCCAACGTCTTCCAGGCCGATGCCTTCAGCCGTGATGGCAATGGCACCATCGACTGGAGCAAGCAGAAGTTCAAACCCTATGTGGTGCTGGATCGTCAGGTGAAGGATGCCAACGGCAATACCCAGACCATCAAGGTCGGTGTGCTGGGCCTGACGCCGCCCCAGATCACCCAGTGGGACAAGCGCAATCTGGAAGGCAAGGTGGTGGTGGCCGATATGGTCGAGACCGCCGAGCACTATGTACCCGAAATCCGCGCCAAGGGTGCTGACATCGTCGTGGTCGTGGCCCATACCGGCATCATAGGTGACCCGCGCGAACCCATGATGGAGAACGCCGCACTGCCGCTGGCCAAGGTGAAGGGGGTCGATGCCCTGCTGCTGGGCCACGCCCACCGCACCTTCCCGGGCGACTACCCCAACATGACCGACGTGGACAACGAGAAAGGCACTCTGGCGGGCGTACCGACCGTGATGCCGGGCGTCTGGGGTAACCACCTCGGCATCATCGACCTGCACATGACCTGGAAAGAGGGTCGCTGGGAAGTGGCCTCCAGCCAGTCCCAGCTGCGCAAAATCGACAGCAGCGCCAGCAGCACCGAAGATCAGGCGGTGGTCGATCAGGTCATTGCCGAGCACGAGCAGGCCAACCAGTGGCTGGACGAGCCCCTCAGCAAGATCACCAAGCCGATCCACAGCTTCTTCGCGCTGGTGCAGGATGACCCCTCCATCCAGATCGTCAGCGACGCCCAGCTGTGGCACGCCAAGAAGCTGCAACAAGATGGTCAGCTCAAGGAGAAATGGCCCATCCTCTCCGCCGCCGCGCCATTCCGCGGTGGTCGCAACGGCCCGACCGACTTCACCTATGTACCAGCTGGCGATATCTCCCTGCGCAACGTGGCCGACCTCTATGTCTACCCCAACACCCTGCAGGTGGTCGCCATCAATGGCGCGACCGTACAGGAGTGGCTGGAGAAGAGCGCCGTCCAGTTCAACAAGATCGATGCCGCCAGCACCGCTACCCAGTGGTTGGTGAACGAGAAGTACCGCACCTACAACTTCGACGTGATCGACGGGGTGAACTATCAGGTCGATGTGACCAAACCCGCCCGTTACGATGTGGATGGCAACAAGGTGAGCGACAGCTATCGCATCACCAACCTCACCTATCAGGGCAAGGCGATCGACCCGACCCAGATGTTCTACGTGGTGACCAACAACTACCGCGCCAGCGGTGGTGGCAACTTCCCGGGCATCAACGCCAAGGTGATCGTCCATGAAGATCAGTTCGAAACCCGCGAAGTGCTCTCCGAATACCTCAAGGATCTGGCAGAGAAGAATCCGGCCGGTTTCGAGCCACCGGCAGACAACAACTGGCAGTTGGCCCCCCTGCCCGCCAATCTGGATCTGCGCATCTACAGCTCGCCACGCAGCGAAGCGCAAGCCCTGACCGGTGGCAAGCTGAACTATGTGGAGACCCTGCCGCCCACCGATGCCAAACACCCCAGCTTTGGCGTCTACAAGCTGGTGCTGGCTCCCTGAGCCTCAGGGTTCATCCGGCAATAACTTCTGCAACCCCCTCCTGATACGAGGGGGTTTTTGATGGTGCAGGCAGAGGGTCAGCTCTTGTACGCCAGCCGCTACCCGCAGCAACTCACGCAGCCCATTTATCCCTTCACGCCATCGCCTCCCTCTGTCGAACCATCCAGATCCCGGCTGATCTGCCCCATACCGCCCATAAAAAAACAGGCCCACCGAAGTGGGCCTGCTGTTATCAGGGTGGGTGGGAGTATCGCGATAAAGGGCGCTACTCCCGCTCCTTCACATAAGGTGTACCAAGCGCCTTGGGCGCCACGGCGCGGCCGATAAAACCGGCCAGCAGGAACACGGTCAGAATGTAGGGCAGTGCCTCGATGGCCTGCACCGGAATGGCGAAGCCACCGATGCTGACCCCTTGCAGCCGGATGGCGACCGCATCGAGGAAGCCGAACAGCAGACAGGCTGCCATGGCGTTCCAGGGGCGCCACTTGCCGAACACCAGCGCCGCCAGCGCCATAAAGCCCTTGCCCGCACTCATGTTGGGGATGAACTGGGCCGTCTGGGCCACCGCCAGATAGGTGCCACCGATACCGGCCAGCAGGCCGCCGATGAGGAGCGCGGTGTAGCGCATCCGCACCACAGAGATACCGGCGGTATCGACCGCTGCCGGTGCCTCGCCCACCGCCCGCAGCCGCAGACCGAAGCGGGTACGGAACATCACCCACCAGGCCAGCGGTACGCAGGCGAACGCCACGTACTCCAGCAGGGAGTGGCCGCTCAACAGTTCGCTGTAGAGCTGGCCGATCACCGGCACATCCCACAACTCCTTGGCATAGGGCAGATCGATGGGGGCGAAACGGGCATCACCGGAGAGCGCCGGAGTCTGGCCACCCTGATCGAACCAGTAACGGCCCAGCGTCACGGTCAGACCGGCCGCCAGAATGTTGATGGCCATACCGCTCACCACCTGATCACCGCGGTGGGTGATGGTGGCAAAGCCGTGCATCAGGGCGAACAGGATGGAGACACCCACCCCGGCCCCCAGACCTACCCAGGCAGAACCGGAGACCGCCGCCGCCGCGCCACTGGCGAACGCCGCCGCCAGCAGTTTGCCTTCCAGCGCGATGTTGACCACCCCGGAGCGCTCGCAGAACATGCCCGCCATGGCGGCCAGAATCAACGGTGGTGCGGTCCGAATGGTCGCATCCAGCATCAGGATCAGAATTTCAAACATGATCAGACTCCTTTAGCTTGTGCGGCTGAGCGGTTGGCAAACGCCAGATAGAGCTGCTCGATGCGCGGACGCATCATGTGCTCAAGGGCGCCACAGAACAGGATCACCAGACCCTGCAACACCACCACGATGTTGCGGTCAACACCGAACTCGAAGCTGAGCTCTGCGCCCCCCTGATAGAGGAAGCCGAACAGCAGGCTGGCGATGATGACCCCAACCGGATGGTTGCGCCCCATCAGCGCCACCGCGATACCGGTGAAACCGAACCCTTCCACGAAGTTGAGCTTGATCTGGTGCAGCTCACCCTGCAGCACGTTGAGGGCGAAGAAGCCCGACAGCATGCCGGAGATCACCATCGCCAGGATCACCACCTTGGGATAGGAGATACCGGCATAGGCGGAGGCGCTTTGGCTGGCGCCGACCGAGCGGATCTCGTAACCCCAGCGGGTGTGCCAGATAAAGACCCACACCAGCGCCGCACAGATCAGCGCCCAGAAGAAGCTGATGTTAAGTGGGCTGTTGGGGATCTCCATCCCGAACAGGTTCGCCAGCCCGCTCATCTTGGGCAGCCAGCTTGCTTCGGCAAACACCTTGCTCTCGGTCGCCATCGAACCGGGCGGTTTGAACACCTCCACCAGCAGATAGGCCATCAGCGAGGCGGCGATGAAGTTGAACATGATGGTGGTGATAACGATATGGCTGCCGCGCTTGGCTTGCAGCCAGGCCGGAATAAAGGCCCAGGCCGCACCGAACAGACCACCGGCAATGATGGAGAGCGGCAACAGCAGGGCAAACGGCAGCACATCGCCGAGCATCAGACAGACTAGACCGACACCGAGCCCACCGATATAGGCCTGCCCTTCACCACCGATATTGAACAGACCTGCGTGGAAGGCGACCGCCACCGACAGACCGGTAAAGATAAAGCCGGTTGCGTAGTAGAGGGTGAAGCCGACCCCTTCACCGGTGCCGAACGCGCCGTACCACATGATCTTGGCGGCATCGACCGGGTTGATGTCGAGGTAGTAGAACAGAATGGCCGACACCAGGAAGGCCAGCAGGATGTTGACCGCAGACAAGACGCCTACGGAGACCCAGGCAGGAATACGTACTTGGCTCATCAGTGGGCCTCCTTGGCAACGTCATCGGGAACGATATTCGCCATCATCAGACCAATGGTGCGCTCATCCGCCTTGGCACCATCCAGCTCGCCGACGATGCGACCATCGGCAATGACCAGAATCCGGTCTGCGAGGCTCATGATCTCGTCCAGCTCCACCGAGACCAGCAGCACCGCCTTGCCCTTGTCGCGCATGGCGATGATCTGCTGGTGGATATACTCGATGGCGCCAATGTCGACCCCGCGGGTCGGCTGGCCGATCAACAGCACATCCGGGTCCTGCTCCACTTCACGGGCTATCACCAGCTTCTGCTGGTTGCCACCGGAGAAGTTGGCGGTCTTGTGATCGGGATGGGGCGGGCGCACGTCCCACTTCTCCATCTTGGCCTGACAATCCTGCTGGATCGCCTCCTTGTTCTGCAGCCACCCCTTGTTGTATTGCGGGCGGCGGTGATAACCGAGAATAAAGGCCTCTTTCGCCTCGAAGCGGTTGATCAGCCCCATCTTGTGGCGATCTTCCGGCACATGACCGAGGCCGTAATTGCGCACCAGCTCGGGATCGGCCGGGTGCTCCGCGCTCACCTTGTGCACGCCGCTGCGGCTGCTGATGGTGAAGCCGCCCTTGCTCGGCTTGAGAATGCCGCCAAGCAGGCTGAGCAGTTCGGACTGACCGTTGCCGGAGACCCCGGCAATGCCGACCACTTCACCGGCCCGCACCTCGAAGCTGACGGACTTGACCCGCTCTACCTTGCTGGCGTCGAAGTAGCTGAGCCCTTCGATCTTCAGCTTGGCTTCACCCGGCTGGGTTGGCCCCTTGTCGACCTTGAGGCGCACCTTGCGGCCCACCATCAGCTCGGCCAGCTGCTCCTTGTCGGTATCCTTGGTGGCGACGTGGGCCACCATCTCGCCACGGCGCATGATGGAGACCTGATCGGTAATGGCCAGGATCTCCCGCAGCTTGTGGGTGATAAGGATGATGGTTGCCCCCTGATCCCGCAGTTTTTTCAGCACCTCGAACAGGTGATCCGCCTCTTGCGGGGTCAGTACCCCGGTCGGCTCGTCGAGGATCAGGATGCGAGCGCCGCGATAGAGCGCCTTGAGAATTTCGACCCGCTGTTGCAAGCCAACCGGCAGATCTTCGACCTTTTCGTGCAGCGGCACGTCGAGGCCATAATCCCGCGCCAGTTCGCCAAGCAGCTTTTCGGCTGACGCCACGCTCTGCTGAAGGTGCCAGCCGTTCTCAGCGCCGAGGATGACGTTTTCCAATACGGTGAAGTTATTGACCAGCATGAAGTGCTGGTGAACCATGCCCACGCCTGCGGCAATCGCATCTTGTGAGCCATGGGGTTTGAAAGGATTCCCGTCGATCAGCATCTCGCCTTTGTCGGCATGGTAGAAACCATAAATGATGCTCATCAGGGTGGACTTACCGGCGCCATTTTCGCCGACAATGCCGTGGATACTGCCTTTGCGAACCTTAAGGTCGATCAGCTTGTTGGCGTACACTTCGCCGAACCGCTTATCGATACCTCTTAATTCGATGGCATAGCGATCTGTCTGGTCCATGATGCAGCCCTGCGTTTCATGAAATAAGACTAAAAACCGGCCCGTGCGGGCCGGTGGTGCGTTGAGAGTCGTAGCAACTATCTAATTAGTATTTGCAGGTGTTATCGCTCATGTAGTCATGAACCTTGACCTTGCCAGCGATGATTTCAGCCTTGATGGCATCTACCTTGGCTTTCATTTCCGGAGTGATCAGCTTCTCGTTGTCCTTGTCGAGCGCCCAATCCACACCGCCTTCGGCCAGACCCAGGTTCTTGATACCCGGCTTCCACTCGCCTTTGGCAGCGTCATCCCAGGTCTGGTAAGCGGCCAGACCCACAGACTTGACCATGGAGGTCAGCATGGTGCCCGGTTGCAGGTGGTTCTGGTTGGAGTCCACCCCGATGGCGAACTTGCCGCTGTCCTTGGCTGCCTGATAGACACCGATACCGGTACCGCCAGCTGCGGCGTAAACCACGTCAGCGCCTTTGGCGAACTGGGACTTGGCCAGCTCGGCACCTTTGGCCGGGTCAGCAAACGCGGCCGGGGTAGAGCCCGCCATGTTCTGGAACACTTCGATCTTCGGATTGACGAACTTGGCACCCTGCTCGTAACCGCACTGGAATTTGCGGATCAGCGGGATATCCATGCCGCCCACGAAGCCGACCTTGCCGCTCTTGGAAGCGATGGCTGCCAGCGCGCCCACCAGGAAGGAACCTTCATGCTCCTTGAAGATGACGGACTGGACGTTCGGCTTGTCGACCACCATGTCGATGATGGTGAACTGGGTTTTCGGGAATTCGGTCGCAACCTTCTCTACCGCAGAACCCATGTTGAAACCGACCGCCACGATCGGGCCGTTGCCACGGCTGGCCAGACGACGCAGACCCTGCTCGCGCTGGGCTTCGTTCTGGGGTTCAAACTCTTTGACCTTGACGCCCTTGTCCTTGTTGTAGAGCTCGACGCCGTTACGGAACACGGCTTCGTTGAATGATTTGTCATACTTGCCCGCGGTGTCATAAATGACGGCTGGCTCGGAAGCAGCCTGAGCAGAGAGAGCAGCGAGAGTGAGGGAGGCCACAGTGGCCAGCTTGAGCACTTTAGTCACGATCGTATCCTTGATTGTTATTAAGTGAGGGAACTTGCTTGCCTGTCAGAGCAGGCTATCTAGCACGCAGGCTTACTCTAAGTCAGCCCCGATGCGGGTCAAGCAAATGATAAGGGAAAAACGTTTGCGTTAACGGTTTGAATTCTAAGCAAATAACATTATAAGCAGTTGTTTTTTAGCTACTTTTCAGTTTTTTATGCTAACAACCAAAAGACCCAAACGACATTTCTCTTATTGTTCAGCAAGTTACTGTAAACCGTTTTCCCCTCTTATTCATCCAGCCCCCCGGCAAGCCCGTGATCCGGCTCGCAAAATCCCCACAAACCGCGCGAGCAAGAGTTGGCTACAGCTGGAGACCTCCCCGTCCCGTTCTCTCTGCGCCAGCCAAAAATGGCCGCACCGGAGCCCCCCGCAAGCGCCCATCTTGCCCCTCCCCCCGAGTTTGGATTTGGTCTGGCAGGGGGATGGCCGTATAATCCCCGCCTGTATAAATAAACAGGAGTGGTGATGGACGTTTCAACCCTGCTCGACGGGCTCAACGACAAGCAAAGAGATGCCGTTGCGGCGCCCCGCAGCAACCTGCTGGTGCTGGCCGGTGCCGGTTCGGGCAAGACCCGGGTGCTGGTGCACCGTATCGCCTGGCTGATGCAGGTGGAACGCTGTTCACCCTTCTCCATCATCGCGGTCACCTTTACCAACAAGGCGGCGGCCGAGATGCGCGGCCGGGTCGAGAAGGTGATCGGCGACGGCGTGCGCGGCATGTGGATCGGCACCTTCCACGGCATCGCTCACCGTCTGCTGCGGGCCCACCATCTGGATGCCGGCTTGCCGCAAGATTTCCAGATCCTCGACTCCGACGACCAGTACCGTCTCATTCGCCGGGTGCTCAAGGCGCTCAACCTCGACGAGAAGCACTGGGCCCCGCGCGCCGTGATGGGCTACATCAACGGCAAGAAGGATGAGGGCTTGCGCCCCGGCGACATCGACCTCTACGGCGACCCCGTCACCCGCACCTATCAGCAGATCTACAAGACCTATCAGGAGACCTGCGATCGCTCCGGTCTGGTGGATTTTGCCGAGCTGCTGCTGCGCGCCCACGAGCTGTGGCTCAACAAACCGCACATCCTCGAGCACTACCGCGACCGCTTCCAGAACATCCTGGTGGACGAGTTTCAGGATACCAACGGCATCCAGTACGCCTGGCTGCGGATGCTTGCGGGCAACAGCGGCAAGGTGATGATCGTCGGTGACGATGACCAGTCCATCTACGGCTGGCGCGGCGCCAAGATCGAGAACATCCAGCGCTTCCTGACCGACTATCAGGGCGCCGAAACCATCCGCCTCGAGCAGAACTACCGCTCCACCGCCAATATCCTCAAAGCCGCCAACAGCGTCATCGCCAACAACGCCGAGCGCCTTGGCAAGGAGCTGTGGACCGAAGGGGCCGATGGCGAGCCGATCTCCCTCTACGCCGCCTTCAACGAGGTGGACGAAGCCCGCTTCGTGGTCGGCCGCCTCAAGGATTGGAAGGAAAAAGGCGGCCTCTTGGCCGACTGTGCCATCCTCTATCGCTCCAACGCCCAGTCACGGGTGCTGGAAGAGGCGCTGATGCAGGATGCCATGCCCTATCGCATCTACGGCGGCCTGCGCTTCTTCGAGCGGCAGGAAATCAAGGACGCCATGGCCTACCTGCGGCTTATCAACAACCGTGGCGACGACGCCAGCTTCGAGCGGGTGGTCAACACCCCGACCCGCGGCATCGGCGATCGCACCCTCGAGATCCTGCGCGGCAACGCCCGCGATCAGGGGCTCAACCTGTGGCAATCGGCCAAGGCGCTGCTCAACGACAAGGTGCTGACCGGTCGCGCCGGCAACGCGGTGCGCGGCTTTGTGGATCTCATCGACGCGCTGGAGGAGCAGGTCGCCATGCTGCCGCTGCACCAGCAGGCGGATATCGCCATCCAGAACTCTGGCCTCAAGGCGATGTATCTGGCGGAAAAAGGCGAGAAATCCCAGGCACGGGTAGAGAACCTGGACGAACTGGTCACCGCCTGCCGCCAGTACCAGCGCCCGGACGAGCTGGAGGATATGAGCGATCTCTCCGCCTTCCTCGCCCACGCGGCGCTGGAGTCCGGCGAGAATCAGGCCGACGAATATGCCGACGCGGTGCAGCTGATGACCCTGCACAGCGCCAAGGGCTTGGAGTTCCCACTGGTGTTGCTGGTCGGCGTCGAAGAGGGGATGTTCCCCAGCCAGCAATCGACCGAGGAGTCGGGCCGGCTGGAAGAGGAGCGCCGTCTCTGTTACGTCGGCATGACCCGTGCCATGGAGAAGCTCTACATCTGTTATGCGGAGAGCCGCCGCATCTACGGCCGCGAGATGTTCCACAAGCCGAGCCGCTTTATCCGCGAGATGCCCGCCGAGTGTCTGGAAGAGATCCGGCTGCGCACTCAGGTCAGCCGCCCCACCCAGTACGGCCGCTTTAGCCAGAACGAGGTGCAGCAGAGCTTCGACGCCAGCGGCATCAAACTTGGCCAGCGGGTGCTCCATCCGAAATTCGGCGAAGGGGTGGTACTCAACTTCGAAGGGGTCGGCCAGCAGAGCCGGGTGCAGATCCAGTTCGACGACGTCGGCGCCAAGTGGTTGGTGACGGCGTATGCCAGATTGGAAGCGCTTTGATTTTTCCCGCTCTTGATACAACCAACCCGGCTTAGGCCGGGTTGGTTTTTATATTGCCTATCGCGACAACTTTAAATACGCGATCGTCCGAATACGCTTCGCTATTCGAACCTACGATATTGTAAATACACTTTGCCATTCATGCCATTTTACAGATTGATGGCAAGTCTTTTCTAATTTTGATGACCACTGCTTTTGTAATTCTCGTTGAAGTTCAACTTTCTTTTTATAGCTCCCATTTGGAGATGGAGCCCTATTACTAGGTGGTGGTGGAACAACAAGATTGATAGTCTTTATTTCTGATTTGGGCAGTGCAGATGGCATTTTTGTTTTGTCATCCCAAATAAAAATATAACTTGATGTTGCACCAATAACTGAGAGGCATGGAATTAACTTTTTATTTGTCTCTATGCTGTATCTTGCTGAAAAACCATTTTTCACTTCTTCCGCATCAATTTTTGATGAAAAAGATAAAAACATAGGTGAGCTTAAGAGACCAAAAAATACAAAAGCAATAATTATTATTGGCAATATCTCACAAGATTTATAGAGGTTGTCGTCTGTCGTAACTTCATTCTTTACAGTGGTTGTCAAGAAACTATAAAGAGAAACCGGAATAGCGGTTAAAGAAAGTGATATCAAAAATAGCTTTATTATTACACCTTGGTGTAAAGCCATTTGATATATATCAGACATTCCACCGAAAATGAAAAAATCAAAACCAAAGTAAGAAGTGTAAATTGTGACCATGAAGTAGCATTCTGCTGTAAAAACAATCACACTGAAAGTCGATATTGCAATGCTGTGGTTTTGATAAAAAAGCATGGTATTTTTTATTGCTAATACAAATTTTTTTATAAAATTGACAATCATTTTATTCCCCAATGGCTCTCGACTTCATGTCCATATTAAATATGTCAAAGCCAGTTTATCCCAGTGCCATAGGTTCGAATAGACCGTAGGTTCGATTAGCGAAGCGTAATCGGACGATCGCGTAAGACGTTCGCATTATCGGTCGCTTACAACGGAACAACCCTTTTAGGGTTCACTCCAATCCCCCCGATGCCCCATCCACCGACCCGCACCAATCCGGTGGATAGACGCCGCTCGCCACGTAACGATGGAAGGTGGAATACGGCCAATCGGCCACCCGCGTGACATGACCATGTTTGAGCGGGTTGATATGGACGTAATCCATATGGTGGCGGTAATCCTGCTCATCCCTGATCAGGTGTTCCCAATAATGGCGCTGCCAGATACCCCGCTCCCCGTGGCGTAACCGGGTCTGGCTACGCCGCTCAGTCACCGGCAAGGCGCGGGAAAAGTGGCTTTTGATCAGCCGCCAACGCAGGGGGAAATCGGTGTCCCCTTCCGGCAAAGAGAGAATGCAGTGGAGATGGTCGGGCAACACCACCCATGCATGAATGGCGAAGGGGTGAGCCTGTTGCACCCTGGCAACGCTTTGGCGCAGCAGGTCGATCTGCTCCACCAGCAGCCGGTTGTTGCGCCGCTCCAGCAGGTTGACGGTGAAGAACCAGGTTCCTCCGGGCCACCACGCCCGCCGCCAATTGGCCATCCTTTCCCCTCATCGAGACTGAAAAGCCAAGCATAGCCTTGCCTCACTTCGATCTGCTTGCGAGCCATGATGGTGCGGATATTCCTGACGCGATCGTCCGATTACGCTTCGCTAATCGAACCTACAAATCCCTTTTACTTCGAGCCATTCCCGTTATCTCAAATCGGCCATTGCCCTCCGGCGCCCCGCTGGCAGCCAAACGGGTGCTTGTGGCCCGCCGCCTGCCTGCATAAGACAAAACGAGGGCATTTTCGCAAAACCTATAAATTAAATTTATACCAACAGTTTTGGCAGCCACTCAGGGCTCGGGGCTGCCATCACAGGCGGCAACAAGGGGTTGGCCGATTTACAGGGTGGTGAGAGGGAATGGATTCGCGGGCGGATGAAGCGACGGCGAGTGGGTGGCAAGCAATGCCCTCACCCCACCCCTCTCCCGCAGGGCGAGGGAGCAACCCCGGCCAGTTCGTGACAACCGATCCCCTCACCCCGCCCCTCTCCCGCAGGGCTAGGGAGCAACATCGGCAAGATAGCGGGCAATGACTGACCGGCGGCATGCGGTGCGCAGCGGCTGACAGGGGTCTGGCCAAACGGGATTGCGACAACAGAGGAAGGGAGATCAGAAACCCGGCCGCCAGATGGGGCGCGGCGGCCGGGTGAATTGTAAAGAGTAGGGTGACAGGGAAAGGGATCAGCCTAGTCTAATCAACTCGATGGGGGCGTAGCGCTCACCGGAGTTTGCCAGCAGCACGCACTTCTCATGCTCCGCCTGATAGGGGGTCATATTGTCGGTGTGGGCCTCTTTCAGAAAATCGACTGCGCCAGTGGCGGCAATCATCACGCGCTGACCCTGGTTCAGCACATTGCGGTTACGGTCATAGATCTTCATTTCATTCTCCTTTTCTTGTGTCCTGGCGAATGCGCAGGCGTCTGTCCAGGACAACGGCATTCAGCCTACGCCCCTGAAAAAAGGTGATTTATGTCACAGATCAAAAAAGGGGCGATAAGGGACTCGCAGGCTCAAAAAGCGAGCATGGCGGCTTGGCCAACGGCTGTCGCGCGAAGTAGCGCTGCCCTGCCCTTTTCGTCGTGGCGGGCTCGAACCCGGCAGCGGTTGGGGTATATTGGTGGCCGATTAGCCAGTCTCATTCACTGTGGCCGCACAAGCGGACCACTGTTTCAACAAGATGGAGAGTGCTCATGAATCGCGACATTACCGCCCAGTTCATCAAGATGCTGACCAATCTGGATCACTGTCTGGCCAAGGCCGAGGCCCACGCCGCGGCGAAGCAGTTCAACGTGGAGAACTTCTTCGGCGAGCGGCTGATCGTCGATATGCTGCCGCTGGCCAAGCAGGTGCTGATCTGCTGCGATTCGGCCCGCGCCGTGGTGGCCACCGCCAGCCACAGCGAGCTACCGACCATGGGCGATGATCCCAAGACCATGGCGGATCTGCGCGCCCATATCGGCAAGACCATCACCTATCTGCAAGGCAAGCTGGACGCGGACTACAGCCAGTATGCCAGCGGCCGTTACGTGCCCCACTGGGCGGGCGGCAAGGGGATGGATGGCCACACCTGCGTCCATGAGTACGGCATTCCCAACTTCTACTTCCACCTCACCATGGCCTACGCCCTGCTGCGCCGCGCCGGGGTCGATCTCGGCAAGCGTGACTATCTGGGCGGGCTCAACCTGCAATAAGCGCCGCTCGCCACAGGCGGCAAACAGATAGCAAAAGCCTGCCAAGCGGCAGGCTTTTTTATATCGGGTGGTACTGGGCTGGTGTGCAGAAGGGCTGCACCCTAGAAGGGTCCGTTGCTCTCACGCAGCTTGTCGGGCAGGCCGTCGTGATCCCCCAGCTCGCGCTCGGGTACGTCATCCCAGTGCAGCTTGCCGAGGGTGATGTTGCGCTCGGGGTGGACGGCATAATGGATGCGGTTGTCCTCCCGATCGGTATCGCCGATGCAGAGCAGGCGGACAGTCTCGTCGGTGTTGTTGATAAAGGCGTGGGCCAGCCCGTCACCGGCCTTGAAGCCCACCGAGTCACCCGGTTGCAGGCGATAGAGCACGCCATCGAGCCAGACATCGGGGGTGCCTTCCAGCACGTGAACAAACTCGTCTTCGGTCTTTTCGGCGTGGGGCCAGCTGGTGCGGTGACCGGGTTCGACGATCTCGTGGTGAATGCCGATGCGGCTAAAGCCAAAGTGTTTGCCGAGGGCGCAGCCGCGGGAAAGGGGCTCCTGACTGCCGGAGTAGTAGCGCGGCGTCTGCTCTTGCAGCTCGCTCCAGTGTTTGATGCAGGGGTGGCGATTCATAGTGGTTCCTTTTTCTATGAGGATGCAGTCACGGGAGTGGGTCATCCTAACTGCCAAAATGCAGGGGAGAAAAGCAGAAATCGGTCGGCCCGCTGCACCGCGGATGGTGCGGCGGCGGACTCGGCAACGTACTGATCGCCCGACTGGCAAGGGCTACGAGTCATGGCGGCGGCCCGCCAGCGGGCCAAAAAAGAGGGAGCCGCTAGCTCCCCCTCTCGATGATGTCGGTGCTTACTTGCCGAGCTTACTTGCCAAGATTGTCCGCCAGCTGTTTGGCACGGCTGGCCGCCCACTGGTCGATCATCTTCTCCATCTCCCCGGCGGTGATGGGCTCATCCTTGTGGGTGCTGTCCGGGCTCTCGCGAGCATCCATCACCCGCACCAGCAGCTTGCCGCTCTGGGAGTCGAGCAGCTGGGCCATACTGCCCACCTTGAGCAGGTAGGGCTCCTTGCCGATCACTTCGCGGGTGACATTGATGGCGATCTTGGCTGGCAGCAGGTCACGCAGCTTGGGGTCGGGGCGGGTCAGGTCGAAGTTGGTGACGGCGGCCTGGATCCGCATCACTTTCGGGCCGGGGGTGGTGGCAATCTTGACGCCCTGCTTGATCAGCTCGCTCTGGAACTTGTCGTGGTAATAGCGGCCAATCTGGTTCTGTTCATTGGCGGTCAGCAGATACCACTGACCGTTCTCCTGACGAATAAACTGCAGCGGATCGAGCAACACCTCATTGTATTGGCGCAGGTCAACACCCGGCTCCTTGTAGACGCGCTGATTGGGGTTGCTCTCGCTCTGCTGGAAGGCTGTCAGCGGGATCGCCTGCAAGCTGTGGGATACCTGATTCTTGACGGCGCAGCCACCCAGAAGGGCCGCAGCCACGGCAACCATCACGACCTTTTTCATATTTGCTCCTGCATTTTACTGTTTGTTTTTGCTGTGGATTTCGCACCACATGGCTGGAGACCCCGTGCCGGATGCCGCCAATGTCACAGAGAAATAACCTATTCATCACCTTCCCACAAGGGACAGATCAGGATTGTTCAGCTCACATCCAAGTTGTCACAATTGAGGCACTTTTGTACAGGGTCAGCCAGGGTACGAACGGCAATCTGGCGAGGGTTCGGTTGTTTAATCCGGCTAAATGGGGCTGCGAAAAGTGCTCGGTTTTTTTCAAACGATGGGGGCCAGCGAGCGGCGTGAGTTGAACGGGGAAATACCCTGGAACGCACGATGACCGATCATCAGCCATCTTGCGCAAACTTGCCTGCCGCCGGAGAAGCAGCAGGCTCATTCATCAGTTATCGAGATCCCAGGGGCACTGCTTGACCAGCCCCTCTTTGCCGCTGGCGACGATCGCCTGCTGCACCATCCGTTTGTAGCGATTCTTGATATGGGCAGGCAACGCGGGCACCAGCAGCCGCTCGTCAAACTCAGGCAGCGGGCGATCCGGCAGCACCGCCTGCTCCTGCGGGCTGAGGGGCGGCCGGGAGGCCATATTGCTGGCCGAGATGGTGGGCGTGCCCACCAGCATCTGGCGTTGCAGCGGCGCGCTCAGCAGAAAATCCACCAGCAGGTAGGCGGCCTTGAGCCGTGCGGGATCATCCCCGACATGGCGGGCGATGGAGATCGCATCGAGGGCATAGATGGCCCCCTCCTGCACCATGGCGATCCGCCACTGCTGATCGTTCTGCTTGTTGCACTCCACCAGCTCCAGCCCCCAGGTGGTGGCAAAGGTCTGCTGGCGCAGATCCTCACAGCGGTTGGCCTGATTGAACCAGAAGCCGCGACTGGCTCGCAGCCGCTGCGAGAGCTGCTGCTCCACCTCTTGCTGCAAGGTCTTGTCGGCCAGCATCTCGCCGCTGGCAAACAGGGCGGGCGACTTGCCAAGGGAGAGCAGCACCGAAAAGAGCAGCGGCTCGAACTGGTCGCAAAACTCGGCGAACTGGCCCGACGGCGAGCTGTTGGCGAGCACCTGCCAACTGGTGGGCGCTTGCGGCACCAGCTTGCTGTCATAGGCGAGGCTGAACATGGCGTAGGAGAAGGGCACCGAGTAGTTGCGCTCCCCCTGCTTGTCATACTCGGTGTTCTTGAGGGCAGGCTTCACCTCGGCGTAGTGCTGCAGGCGGCTGAAATCGATGGGGAGCAGCAGCTTGAACAGCGGCTGGTGATGGGCCTTGTAGAAGTAGCTGGTCGGCAGCACCACATCGGCGCTGCGGGTGCGCAGGGCGCGGTAGACGCTGTCGAAATCGGTCAGCAGCGGCTCGATCCGGCTGACCGTCGCCTCCACCCCATGGGCTTTGGCGTAGTCGGCAAACTGTTGTTCATAACCCGCTGGCAGATAGCCCCACTCCAGCAACTTGAGCTGAACCGGGGCCGCCAGCGCCGGGGTCATCCCCAACAACCAGCAAAGAGGCAGTAGACGCATGGCCGGGCACTCCTGACAGGTAAACCTTGCTGGAGTATAGGCCCATGCGCCGACTCGTCAGGCCACCAGCTCTGCCCCCATGCTCGCCAGAATGGAGAGGCTGACCACCGCAAACAGCACGCCGGTCACCAGATTGAGCGGCCGCTGCACCCGCAGCAGCAGGCGCTGGGCACGATCGGTGGAGAGACTCCACGCCAGCAGCCCGAACCAGCAAAGGGAGATGATGAAGAGCTCGCCCACCAGCAGGCTGCGGGTCATTCCATCCACCTCTGGCGTCACCATGGCGGCCAGCAGACCGATAAAGAACACCAGCGCCTTGGGGTTCAGCAGGTTGGTGGCAAGGCCAGTGCGCACGCCCCTGCCCCAGCCGTGCAGCTCGTTGGCGGTGCAGGTCATCACGGTACTGCTCTGCTGGCGAGCCGCCATCAGGGCGCCCCACCCCAACCAGCCCAGATAGAGGGCGCCGCAGCACTTGATCACCATAAACAGCAGCGGGTGACTGGCGATCAGCATGCTGATCCCGGTCAGGCTCAGGGTGGCGTGCACCATGATCGCCAGCGAGATGCCCAGCGCCGCGCCAAGGGCGGTCGGCCGGTGCAGGCTGGTACGCAGGATCAGGGCGAAATCAGGGCCGGGGCTGGCCAGTGCAATCAGGTGCATCAGGCCGAGGGTAACGAACAGACTGGTCAGCATAACAACTCTCGCTTTAACGACGGAGAGCCAGCATGGCGGATCAGCGGGGGGCGCGGCTTGTAAAAGATTGCATCTGGGCACGAAATTCGGCGGGTGTCAGACCGAATGCCTGGCGAAAGCCGTGGTGGAAGTGACTCTGATCGAAGAAGCCGACCGCCAGCGCCACCTCGCTCACCGCCATCCCGCTCGCCAGCAGCCGTTTGCCCTGCTCCAGCCGCAGCCGTTTCAGCCAGGCGTAGGGGGTCATGCCGCTGCGCTTCTTGAACTGGCGCAGGAAGGCAAAACGGTCGAGCCCGAGCAGCCCCGCCAGCTCTTCCAGCGAGTGGGGCTCGTCGAGGGCGGCCATCAGGTAGTCGCGCAGGAATCGCAACTGGGGATCGGCCAGCTGGTGTACCTCGGGGGCCAGATGCAGCAGCTCCCCCAGCAGGGCAAGCAGCTGGCTCTCGATCAGCAGGCCATCGGCCTTGGGGTTGTCGAGATAGCCGTGCAACTGAGCAAAACCCTGATAGAGGTCGGGGCGGCTCTGCAATCCCTTGTCGAAGAAGGGTTCCGGCTGCTCCGGCAGCCAGAGCGCCAGCTGCTGCGGATCGATGGCGAAGACCCGCACCTCGTATCCTTCCGGCAGCAGGCTGAGGCCGTCGTGCACCTCATCCGGGTTGACGGTAGAGAGCACTCCGCGCACCAGATGGTGGCTATTTCCCTTGTGGATAAACTTCTGGCCACCCCGCTGCACCAGCCCGATATGGTAGTCGAGATGGACATGGCGGCCGTAGCTGAACGCCCTGTGGTGGGAGTGTGACAGCTCGACCCCCGGCAGGTGCGGGGATTGCCAGTAGCGGATAAGGGAATCGGTGGTATTCATGGGTTATAGATACACCAAAAGCGGGCCTTGGGCTTGTAGATTATTGCACGCAACCCCCTCTCAACGCCCCCACAGCCGAGGGGTTGGCTCCACCAGCGAGGCGAGCGGCACCCGCTCCACCATCTGACGCATACGCTGCACCAGTTCGGGATTGCCGTCCCCCAACGACTTGTTCAACACGATATGCACCTGCAGCGGGGTGACCGGCAGGTAGATGAGGCGGGTCGCCGCAGGAAGTTTGGCGCGAAAATGGTTGGCGGAGATATCGTTGGAGAAGAGCGCGGCATCGATGCGCCCGCGCAGCAGCTTCTGCATGTTGCCATGCTCCCAGCTGAGCTGGGAGAGGGTGTCGATATGGATCTGCGGATGCTGCAACAGCGGCGGCACGATCGCCTGACTCGACCAACCGATGGTGGTGCCGTAGAGATCTTCCTGCCGTTCGACCGCGTGAAGCCGCGATGGCATCAGTACCACCAGCACCGGCCGCAGCAGCAACAGGTGGGGGTCGATATAGCGGAAGTGAAGAGCACGCTCGGGACTGTAACTCAGCAGCGGGGTCAGATCGCACTCGCCGCTCTCGAGGTTGCTAAGCAGCCGCGCCACATTGAGCCCCTGCCACTCGATGGTACGCCCGATCGCTGGTTCGATATGACGGCGAAAGTAGTCGATCACCGGCCCGGAGACCTCGCCCTGCCGATCAATGGTGACCAGCGGCGCCAGCTGAAAGACGCATCCCCGCAGTGGCGCGTTGATCGCCACAGCCTGGCTGATGGTCATAAGAGGGAGAAGAAGTGCCGATAGCAGTAATACCAAACGCATGCCCGAACGAGAGATGCCCATAAGTGCCGACCCGATGCCCTGATAGCCATCAGCATGGCACAAGGCAAAGGGGCGGGCTATCCGCTCCCGCCGCGCTTCGACCTCTTGCGCCACCGACTCCCATGACCAATGAGCCCCGTTTTATTGCGGTGAAAATGAATAATTCCGCTGCTTTGATGGATTTTGGTCTCTTGAGATATAGTGCGGCCCCATTCATTAAACCGGCGGATGAGCGCCCCGCCGGACAGGTAGATTCATGAGACTGTTTTTGCTGTTGTTGTCGTTGTTTGCTGCGACTGTAAGTTCTGATGAAAAGCCGCGCCTGCCCTATTACGACTGGGGTCGCTGCCCGTTTGAAGGTTGCACCTATAAGACATGGACCACCAAGCAAGAGGTGATCGTCAGAACCGAGCCATCCCTGACGGCCAAAACGCTGTTCCGGCTACCCCGCGGCCAGCAGGTGGAAGGGCTGACCGGGGTTGTCATTACCGAACAACCGGGGATCGTCGAGATACTCAGATCGGTCAAGCTGGGCTACAGCAAGGAGGGCAAAGGGCCACTGTTGAATATGAAGGCAGGGGAAACGCTTTATATCCTCGGCGGACTGGGCGAAGGCAATAGCCTGTTCTGGTACAAGGGCAAAACCTACATCCTCGATTATGACTATGCGCGCAAAGAGATCAGATACGGCCGGTCACCGCAGAACCAGTGGTGGGTAAAAATCCGGGACAAGCAGGGGCGTGAGGGTTGGGTTGCCGAAGCCAAAAACTTCGCCCATATGGACCGTTTCGAATAGTGACAGCCAGCCCACCGAGATCGGGGAGCTGGCCGTGGATGACTCACTGCTTGGGTTGCAGCTTCATCTCTTGCAGATACTCCAGCACCTGGGTTTTGTAGTCCGCCTGATAGGAGAACTTGGTGCTGTCGCACGCCGCGATCAGGTTCACCGCGGTGCAGAACAGGGTGGCTGCCAGCAGCCCCTTGCCAACCCACTGCGGGTAACGGCGGCCCCAACGCACCAGTAACAGCAGGATCGGGAACAAGGCGTAGGGGAAGATCAGCATCAGGTGCCAGTAGTTGAAGATGATGGGCGAGAGCGCCGCACTCACCAGCACAGCCAGCACCGCCGCCAGCGCATAGAGGCCGAGCCAGCTTTCACCATCCACTGGCGCGCGGTCGCTACGCAACAGACGCGGCTTGAGTTCGCGCCACAGCTGCCAGTTGGCCTTGGCCGCCAGCAATACGGTCGCCGAGCCGACCCCGTAAATCACCACCCGCCACAGCCAGACTGCCGCCATCTGCAGGTATTCGTGCCCCGCCAACCAGATGAACTGGGTATCGTTGACCAGCTTGCTGGCAAACAGCCAAGAGCCGTAACGCAGCCAGTAGAGCACTGATTTCAGCACCGGATAGACATGCACCAGCCCCCAGCCGATATAGCGCTGGCGCGCCTCGGGATCGACGTTCTGGGTAATATGGCTGTTGCTCATCACTTCCATCGCGTAGGGGATCAGGGAGGCACCGATCAGCAGGGTCGCTACCACCACCCCGCTCCAGCTCACCTTGAGAATGCGACGCCAGAACAGATAGGTGGACATTACCGCCAGCAGCGGCCAGGAGTAGTGCAGTTGCATCGCCATGCCGATGGCCAGCAGGTGAACGATCATGTGCCAGAAGGAGGCCCGCTCGCGCATATGCCAGGCCGACCAGCAGTGCATGGCCGAGAAGAGGAACAGATAGGAGGGGTTGTAGAGCAGACTCTCGTACTGGAACCAGGGGTTGAGCCAGCAGAGCAACAGAAACAGCAGACGCACCCTGTCATCAAACACCTGACGGATCACCGCATCAAACAGCAGGAATCCGACCAACCGCATCGCCAGCAGCAACACCATGGGGGCATAGGGAGAATCCCACAGCAGCAGCGGCCCGCCAATCAGCCAGGCCGACAAGCTCCCCGGCACATTGCCCACCGCACTCGCCGCATTGCCATAGCTGAGCCAGACCCCCTCATAAGCCCCAAGGTAGCCCTTGTAAAGCATCTGGGTCTGGTCGCCGGTGAGGAGTTGGTGATCGGAAAACAACCAGGAAAGCAGCAGCCCGGCAAATATACAGGCCGCGAATAATGCGTTATGGTAGCGCCCACTAAGACCAATCATTGATCCATACCTATTGAAAAAATTGCTAACGACTTTAACAGTTGCCACCTGATTTTGCTCGTTTACGATTCACATTTTTAGTAGATTTACCAGTCAGTTATGAGACCCGCGGAGCAGTTATGACCCCACCAGTTAAAAAGTTTTTATTCATTGTTGAAGACTTGTATGGTGGTGGTGCGGAAAAGGTTTTGCTCAATACCGCATCATTGCTAAAAGATGCCGGTGCAGATGTAACCTTGTTTACCTTGCGGGAAAAAATAGACCATACGCTACCTGACAACATTCACCCGATTAATCTTGGCATTGTCACAAAGCTGACTAAAGCCATATCCAATGTTGCGGTTGAAAAAATACAAGCATCTCTGATCTTTAAAAAAGTCAAAGAGATCTCGCCTGACGTAATTATCTCATGCTCATGTGACAAAATTACCAGACACCTGCCTGATACACTGAATATTTATTACTGGATCCACGGAAATGTCACCGGTTTTGCCAAAGACAATGCCAAAGGATATGAAAAATTCAAGCGCTTCTATAATGGCAAGAAACTGATCTGCGTATCTCGTGGCATCGCAGACGACATTTTGCAAAATGTAAAAGCTACACCCAAATCGTGTCAGGTTATCTACAATCCGTTTGATATCGAGAAAATTCAGGCGTTGGCTAATGAGCCTTTCAGCAAGCCATTCGACAAGTATTTTATCCATGTCGGCACCTTCGAAGAGCGAAAACGCCACGATCGCCTCTTGCAGGCATATCAGCTAAGCGGCGTTGACACACCACTCGTCCTGATGGGAAAAGGGGAGCGGCGTCCTCACATTGAGGCCATGATCGAGGAGATGAACCTTGCCAACAAGGTGAAAATCATCGATTTTCAGAAGAATCCCTATCCCTATATCAGGGCTGCCCAAGCACTTATCCTGACATCGGATGCTGAAGGATTGCCAACAGTACTTATTGAAGCACTTATCTGCCATACCCCGGTGATCAGCGTGGATTGCCCGTCTGGGCCGGCAGAGATTCTTACTGGCAGTCTATTTGAATATCTATGCCCAATAAATAACGGTCAAGCACTTTCAACCGCAATATCATCTATTGATAAAATGCCACCTTTCATAAGCAATACTTTATACGAGTCATTCTCTAGTAGCCAAACCATTAAAAAATTCCTTGCTTTATAATTGAAAGGCGAATCATATGATTCGCCTTGTATTACTCCAACTCCTGACGAGCACGATAAAGTGCAGAACTAATTACTTGATGCATGTCATAGTATTTATACTCAGCAAGTCGGCCTCCAAAAATCACGTCAGACTCATTTTTTGCCAACCTTCTATATTTATTATAGCGTTCCATATTTGCGTCATTATTTACAGGATAATACCTTTCCTTACCAAGCACCCATGAGTCTGGGTATTCCTTTGTCAACACCGAGAATGGTGATGAGCAATAGCGAGAGAAGTGACGATGCTCAATAACTCTAGTATAGGGGATGGATGCTTCAGAATAGTTTATAACTGCATTACCCTGTACATTCTCACTCTCAAAAACTTCATGCTCAAATCTAAGAGAGCGATATTCTAGTGCGCCAAAACAGTATGAGAAGTACTCATCTATAGCACCCGTGAACACGATCTTTTTCGCCAACTTACGATATTTTTCCTGATTATCAAAAAAATCCACCCCTAATTTCACATCGACACCATCAATCAATGACTTTATTAATGTGTTATAACCACCCAATGGAATCCCTTGGTACTTATCACTGAAATAATTGTTATCATATGTAAATCTAACAGGAATACGCTTAATTATAAACGCCGGTAATTCAGTTGCTTTTTTTCCCCACTGTTTCTCTGTATAACCTTTAAGGAAGGTGCGATTTAATCGTCATATGTGAGAACATAAAGCTTTCTTTATCATGAGCTGTTTACAATGCCTGCCATTTCCAGCTATTCCTCCCGTAAATCCCGTTTTCTTGACCGTATGAATGTTCTGGTGCCGTGGCAGGATATTGCTGATAAGCTGCTTCACGTCTATCCGTCATCCCGTCGCGGCCGACGGCCTTTCCCCCTGGTGCTTATGCTCCGTATCCACTGCCTGCAACTCTGGTTTGACCTCAGTGACGGAGCGGCTGAAGACGCCCTGCATGATGTCCTGCCGTTCCGTCAATTTGCGGGGATCTGTGACACGGTGCCAGATCGCACAACCATCATGAATTTCCGCCATTTTCTGGAGAAACATCATGCAGGAGAACAGATACTGGCACTGATTAACCAGAAACTGAAGCAGGCCGGACTGATGTTACGTCAGGGCATCATTATCGATGCGACCATTATTTCCGCTCCCTGTTCCGTAAAAAATAAAGCCGGTCAACGGGATCCTGAAATGCATCAGACCCGCAAGGGAAATCAGTGGTACTTTGGTATGAAAGCTCATATTGCTGTTGATGCGGCCACAGGCTTGACGGAAAAAGTAGTGACCACGGCGGCAAATGTGCATGACCTGAATGCGGCGGATAGCCTGATTACGGAGCCGGTAGCAATTGTCTTCGCCGATGCCGGATATCGCGGGGCAGAAAAACGGGACTCTCTGACACATCGGGTTAAAGAGTGGTTTATTGCCAAAGGTCCTCATGCCGTAAAAAAGCTCAGACAGCATCCCCGGCTGAATAAGCAGGCGCTGCATGATGAATATGTGAAAGCAGGTATTAGGGCAAAGGTTGAGCATCCTTTCCGGATACTGAAGTGCCAGTTTGGTTTCAGCAAAACACGATTACGGGGACTGATGAAGAACCACAACCGGCTTTCAATGCTGTTTGCAATGTGCAATTTGGTGCGGGCGGGACAACTGGCGGGGATGTCGTGAAAATCATTGTAATATCAGTGGAGCAGTGACATTTTGCTTACCCTGAGTTGATGGGGGAGATTAAATATTGTCCAAACTGGGGTGCTTACTTTGCCGCGTAAGGAGGATATCCAGGCTCTGGATCGTCATGACTGATTAAATCGCACCTTCCTTAATAAGTTTTTCGTATATGTCTCGCCCGACTAATGAGAGGGCTTGCTCCTCCAAATTTGCAGGGGGAGTTGCATTATTATATTCAGCCCTCTGTTTTTCTATCATAGCCATAGCCTCTTCCGGGTTTTTTACACCCCATAGACCATGAAATGTATTCATATTAAACGGTAAATTATATTGTTCATCATTATATCTTACCAATGGACTATTTATATATGGTTCCATATCAACGTGAGCACAAACAAAGTCCCATATTTCTTTATCATTGGTATGAAATATATGGGCGCCATACTTATGTACAATCACACCATGTTGTTGCTCGCAGTAAACGTTGCCACCAATATGCTCTCGCTTATCAATTATCAAGCAACGTTTCCCATTATCCTTCATCTGGTTTGCGAATGTCGCACCATACAATCCGCACCCTACGATAAGATAATCATATTCTGTCATATTGATTCCTTAATAAACTTACTAAATAATTTTTTAACTCGGCTCTTTGACTCTAGATTTATCACCCCAGATTCATAAATGCGCAAATTTAGCTCTTGTGCAGCATATAAGATCCAAACATTAAAAAGCCTCTCTGATATAAAACCAAATACTCTGCGCTGATAACTATCGTAGGAACTAATATCAATAGACAGCTCTAACTCAAATAGCACAGAAAAAATCCACTCCCAACATTCTCTAAATAATTGTTGAGGCATGACAAACATATTGCAAGTATGGATACTTCTTTGGCATGAAAAGTCATCAAAATACTTTAAATATTTTGGATACTTATCCTTTATAATACTTCTAGTAATCTCATAATCAGCATGAACATGATTTATTTTATAATCCTGTTCAATATGAGCATGAAACTTAATTCTCTTGGGTATTACTATGTCATAACATTTAAATAATTTATCAAGTTCACATGCAGTTACACAAGAATTAACCCCCCAACGCCCTATAAACTTTTCCTCATTTCTAGCACCCAATTTAAAATGACGCCGATAATGAACTAATCCTACATGTGTTGAGTTATCATTTCTCAACATCCAATATATTGCAGACAACTCACAAAAGTTTCCATTTTTCAATGAAATATTATCATTGCCGATATCATCTCTTACCAAACAGAAATGCGTCTCCCTTAATGCGGCTCCTACCTCTATAGGTACATAAATATTTGCATCACTTGGATAACTATATGGCTTATGTGTTGCAACATATATTTTTATTGTCATAAAAACAAAAACCTTTATATTTTGAAAGCCATTTTAAAAAAAGATTATTAATAAGTGTTTTTTCTACTGATACAAAGAGAACTCCACATTATAAACATAGCTCTAAACTTATCAAGATTAATATAATTAACACTCTGAATCATATTTGTTTCAACATATAACACTTTCGAATTATGGCAATTTGGTAGCCACTCTTTGTTTTCAGGCATGCCAAAGTTATCGTTATATATTCCCAAGATAGGCTTACCTAGCCCTGCACTAATGTGAACAGTAGCAGTATCTACGGAAACCATACCAACACTCGCTCTTACCTGGGCAAACAAAGCCCCAAGTGATGGCGGCTGGTTATAGATAAAAACTCTTTCTTTAGACGCAACAGACATCATTGACATAATGCGGTCAATTTCTTCCAGTTGATTAGGTGGATATAATAGACAGATATTGAAATCCGATTCAGCCAGCATTATATCTATCAGATTCAATACATTCTCTTTATTGAATACTCTTGAGCTCCCACTTCCATATGGATTAAAGCATATAGTCGGAACCTTAGGCCAATGTTCCCTGACCTTCATTTCATCTTCAGTGAAATATGGGATTATATATTTACTGTCAAACTCACCAACCCCCATAGATTTCAGCGCTTCAGAAAACTTTATCGAAAAATGAACATTTTCTGTTTTTTTACCCAGTTTAATATCAACACATTGCAAATCATCATCGATCCCAATAACATGCTTCGGGTTTGTTTTTTTTATAAAATACATGTCTTTCATCTTCATACTTTTTGAAAAATGTACAAGATAATCGACATTTCCTAGCGAAGAGGCCAAACTCGCTAGTTGATTATATGATGGTCTTTTGGGTATACAAAAAACCTCATCAAATTTAAAATATTTTCTGAATAAGTGAGCTATATCGGGTGATGTGATAGCGATTACCTTCTGCATTGGGTATTTTTTTTTGATCTCTCTAGCAACCCACGATGAAACTATCGCATCACCCAGCTTTGCGTCCCAACGGACGAATACTGTGGCTCCTCGTTGTTCATATAATGAGTTTGTAACAGGGCGGTCAAAAATCATAATTCCTATTTTACGACGAATGATATCGCGCCACGATTGCAATTTCTTAATCATTTTCTTCCCTCCAGAGGCGATACCTTTATTGTGGTAATTAAAGCCGAAAATAAAAACATGAAGAATATCATCCCGGAGTTATGACTTATAAATGCTTGACTCAAGCTATAATCAACAAGAGTTAATGATGAAACCGCCAACATACTACTAACCAACAAGTTATCTCTATTTTTACTCGCAACCCAAAGTGGATAAAAGTACAGCAGAGCTAACATCAAGAAGCCTATAATGCCGCGTTTAGCCAATTCATCTAAAAATTGATTATGTGCATGTGAGTTAAAATTATAAATGAACTCGGATATAGAACCATTATTATATTGGTTTAATTGTGATAAGCGAATGCCGTTATTTCCCCAACCAAAAATTGGTTTTTCCAAAAAAGAGTTATATGCACTTTCCCACAACTGCAATCGAATGCCTAGAGATGTATCCGGGTTCACACCATCAAAATAATGAACAACATCTGCTTTCGCATTATATATCCTGTCCATTACGCCACTTTGCGGAAGCATAGCCAAGAAAAACAATAAGGCACATACTGTACTTGCATAGAGACCATCTTTGAGGGATAGCAGTTTTCGAAAATAAAAAACTATTGTAAACAATACTATTGGAAGTAAAATCCAGCCACCTCTGGTCCCGGAGAGAAAACTGCCTACCCCCCCCATTAAAAATGAAAGAAGCATAAAGGCAGCAATGCTTTTCTTCCCTAAATGGCGGAACCAAAAAAAAGCACATAGACATAACAATGCCAATGTCATGCTGATGTTTCCTGACTGAATTGGCATGCTTTCATCAAAAGCTCGTGGCATTCCTAAATAAACTTTCTCATATATCGCAATTAGACCTGAACTAATTGCTCCTATAGAAAGCCCCGCAATAAACACGTTAATATTTACAGGAAATAAACTCAATAAAGGCAATGTCATTGCAGCCATTAATAGGCGACTTGGTCGATCTAACTCTTTGAGAGCACCACCATCAATCCAGATTGACACGGCTTGGATAATAAAAAAAGAGATGAATATATATGATAATATTTTCACCTCAGAACTCATTGCCAAATAATACCTTTTACGCCAAAAGACAAAAGCACTTGCCAAAACTAAAATGCTGGGCCCATATCCATAACCACTGGGAACAGTTAAAACTATTGCACCAAATAAAAAAGCTGCAAATTGCACAATAATATTTAGTCGTAGGCGATTTTTATCTAAATTCACAAGTTATTTCCTGAACACATAATTCCCGCGGATCTTGCGCCACAATCCAAACACATCTGTGCGGGGAAAAATGGCAATCCGGCGGATCTGGAAAGGGTCCTGGTGCATTGCTTTGGGGCCACTATTGGTAGCGACGGCAAAACGATACCCGGCGGCGATAGCCTGCTCCTTGGCACTCTCGTTCATATCTCCGTAAGGGTAGGCAAATGAGAGCAGCGGATGGCCAAGCAGGGCCTCCAGTTGGCGTTTATTCTCCTGAATTTCATGGGCTTGTTGTTCGGGTGTGAGCTTGCTCAAGCGGGGATGGGTCAGGGTATGACCACCAATTTCCACATGACCGCTGGCGGCCAACGCCTTGACCTGCTCACCACTCATCAATGAGACCTTGGTATCAGGATTGGTCGGATGCTCCACATCCCAACGGTTATAACCTTCGCCGGTGACTACGTACACCACAGCTTTGTAACCATATTTTTCCAGCAGCGGCAGCATGCGGGTCAGGTTGTCCTGATAGCCGTCATCGGCAGTGATCATCAGGTACTTCTTGCCGTATTGCAGACGGTGGATAAAGCCTTTGTCCGCCAAATCGCGGAAAGTCAGGGTTTCGTAGCCTAGCCACTTCATCAGTCGCAGATGCTTCTCGAACATGGCGATCGACATCCAGGTGCCATGCACTCCTTTCTCGCTATCCTGCTCGATAAAACGGTGGTACATGATGACCGGCATCTCGCGGCGCAGTGTTTCGACTACGGCATCCTGATAGATGGTTTCGAGGCCAGATACTACCCCCTGCAAGCCATACTCATCCTGAATGCGTTGGTGAATGACTTCCGGCACCGTCTTGCTGGCCAAGGCGGTCTCGATTTCTCCCTTCAGGGCAGCAAAATCGATAGCCAGATCCTTGGGGCCGATATCGCCAAAATTGCTGGCCAGCGCCTCGTCCAGATTTCGTTCCGTCACCAGACCAATGGCCTTGGCTTCACCAATGGCAAAGGCGGGCCGACCGCAGAGCAGTGCTTCCATCGCTACCCGACCGGCGCCGATCACCAGATCGCAACTCGCCAGCAGAGCTGGCACATCATCGACATAACCGACAAACTCGGCACGATCCTGAAAACGGGCAAAACGCTCGGGCACGCAGGTACCACTGACAATCCGCACCTTGCAGGCATCCAGATCGAGTACTTCGTCGAGCAGGCGGTAGCAAAGCTCCCCTTTGGGGCCACTCAAACGGCCAATGATGGCGATCACCGGCTTGTCATTATCCGGCGCCGGCACGGACTGGAACTTGTCGATCTCGATACCGTTGCGCAGCACCTGCACAATGGTGGGATCCACGCCAAGGTTGTCGATGATCTGCCGGGCGATATCCTCGCAAACGGCAACTGCCCTGAATCCAAGGGCATGGAAGGCTTTGCGGGATGCGTGTACCGGCTGGCGGCCATGTACCGTGGTGATCATCGGGGTGCCGGTCAGTTTGCAGGCAACATAGCTGCTCCAGCCGGAGGCACGGGAGTGAGCATGTACCAACTGGATATGGTGCTTCTTGATGAGATAGATGAGGTAAAAGACGTGCCAGAAACGGCGCAGGATACTGCGTTTGTTGAATCGAAGCTTGAAGACGGGACCAAGGGTTGGCTTGGTCAGCGTATCCGACACATAAAAGACGTTGTGACCACGCTGGGTCAGTTCGTTGCCGACCGTGGTGGCATAAACCTCGGCGCCCGTCACTTCGAGCTGGGAGAGTGCCATCAATATGTTCATTGCGTGGTTACCCGGTAGAAACTGAGAAAAACAGTGACAAACAACAGAGCCGGAAACAGGTATGGCCTGCTTCCGGCTTGTCTACATAGGCAGTGTAAAGCTCACCCGTTAGCGGTTGAGCCACGCCATGTAATCTGCAACCCCTTCGGCCACAGTCTTGAACTCGGCGTCATAACCTGCGTTGCGCAGCTTGGTCATGTCGGCCTGGGTAAAGCTCTGGTAGCGGCCCTTGAGGTGATCCGGGAAGGGGATGTATTCGATAGAACCCTTCTGATGATGCTTGATCACCGCTTCAGCCACGTTCTGGAACGGCTCGGCACGACCGGTACCACAGTTGAAGATGCCGGAGTGCTGCGGGTTCTGCCAGAACCACAGGTTTACCTTGCAGACGTCGTCTATATAGATGAAGTCACGCATCTGACCACCGTTGGGGAAACCGTCGCAACCTTCGAACAGCTTGGGATTCTCGCCCTTCTTCACCTGGGTGTTGAGGTGGAAGGCAACGGAAGCCATGGAGCCTTTATGCTGCTCGCGCGGGCCGTAGACGTTGAAGTACTTGAGGCCGACGACCTGAGAGTTGATCTCCGGCATCCAGCGGCGCACGTACTGGTCGAACAGCTGCTTGGAGTAGCCATAGACGTTGAGCGGCTGCTCGAACTTGGGATCTTCGATGAAGTTGTCGTTGCGACCGCCGTAAGTGGCGGCAGAAGAGGCGTAAATGAAGGGAATTTCACGCTCGATGCAGTAGTGGAACAGGTCCTTGGAGTACTCGTAGTTGACCTCCATGATGAACTTGCCGTTCCACTCGGTCGTCGCCGAGCAGGCACCTTCGTGGAAGATAACCTCAATGCCGTCCCACTCTTCGAATTCGTCGCCGGAAACGATACGCGCCTGGAACTCGTCTTTGTCCATGTAGTCAGCGATGGTCAGATCGACCAGGTTGACGAACTTGGTGCCGTCGGTCAGGTCATCAATGACCACGATATCGGTCCGTCCTTGAGCGTTCAGCTGCTTGACCAGATTGCTGCCGATAAAGCCAGCACCGCCAGTTACTACGATCATGGAGTTTGCCTCTCGTACGTTGATGGCTACATGTGACTGCTTGTTAAAGCTGTGTATAGTGAGCCAATTTGAAATTGCCGAAAAGTTTATCACGGGCAGTCTGGGGATTCGACCTTGTTCCATTTGCCCCAGACGGAACCCGTTGGAGGAATGAGTGATGAAGACCAGAGACAGGATCATTCACAGCGCCACCGAGCTGTTCAACGATCAGGGTGAACGCAACATCACCACCAACCATATTGCGGCGCACATGGGCATCAGTCCGGGCAACCTCTATTACCACTTCCGTAATAAGGAGGACATCATCCACTCTATCTTCGATCAATATGCCCGCCACCTGAGCGAAAGCTTCATTCCGACCCGCAACCGTGAAATCACCCTGCAGGATTTGATGGGTTATCTGGATGCCATCTTCTATCTGATGTGGCAGTTCCGCTTCTTCTACGCCAACCTGCCGGACATCCTGAGCCGGGACGAGCCGCTGCAACAGAAATACCTCAAGGCGCAGGAGCAGATGAGAGCCTCGGTCGTGACCCTGCTCAAGAGCCTGCGCGAAGGGGGCATTATCGATGTCAGCGATGAAGACCTGCCGGATCTCGGTCAGACCATCAAGATGGTGGTCACCTGCTGGATCCCGTTCCAGATTGCCCAGGCACCCAATACCCGCATCACCAAGCCACTGCTCTATCAGGGAGTGCTGAAGGTGCTGTTTCTACTGCGCCCCTACGTGCAACCGCAAGTCGCCGGACAGATCCGGCAGCTGGAGCAACACTACCGCCAACTGGCCCAACCAGCCGGGTGAGATCTGTTTCACAATTGTTTAATTGCAGAACAATAATTTGAATTAACCGCAACAAACTGAAGTAAAATGTGGCCCTCTGTTGATACTCAGCTGAAATAGCCAATAAGGATCGAGGATGTCTAACGGATTCTATCGTCACCTGACCGAACAACTGCATCAGGTGCAAGCTGAAGGGTTGTACAAGCAGGAACGCATCATCACCTCCGCCCAACAGGCAAGCATCGCCGTGGGTGGGGAGCAGGTACTGAACTTCTGTGCCAACAACTATCTGGGATTGGCCAACCACCCGGATCTGATCGCCGCTGCCCATCAGGGCCTCGACAGCCACGGCTTCGGTATGGCCTCGGTTCGCTTCATTTGTGGCACCCAGGATCAGCACAAGGAGCTGGAGCAGAAGATGTCTGCCTTCCTCGGCACCGAAGACACCATCCTCTACTCCTCCTGTTTCGATGCCAACGGCGGCCTGTTCGAGACCCTGTTCGGCGCCGAAGATGCCATCATCTCCGATGCCCTCAACCACGCCTCCATCATCGACGGCGTGCGGCTGTGCAAGGCCAAGCGCTATCGCTATGCCAACAACGACATGGCCGAGCTGGAAGCCCAGCTCAAGCAGGCTGACGCCGATGGCGCCCGCTTCAAGCTGATCGCCACCGACGGTGTCTTCTCCATGGATGGGGTCATCGCCGACCTCAAATCCATCTGCGATCTGGCGGACAAATACGATGCGCTGGTGATGGTGGATGACTCCCACGCGGTCGGCTTTATCGGCGAAAACGGTCGCGGCACCCACGAATATTGCGGCGTGATGGATCGGGTCGACATCATCACCGGCACTCTGGGCAAGGCGCTCGGCGGCGCATCCGGCGGCTATACCTCTGGCAAGAAAGAGGTGATCGACTGGCTGCGTCAGCGCTCCCGCCCTTACCTCTTCTCCAACTCGCTGGCCCCCTCCATCGTTGCCGCCACCATCAAGGTGATCGACATGCTGGCCGAGGGTCACGACCTGCGCGCCCGCCTGAAAGAGAACAGCCGTTACTTCCGCGAACGGATGAGCGCCGCTGGCTTCACTCTGGCTGGCGCCGACCACGCCATCATTCCGGTGATGCTGGGGGATGCCAAACTGGCCTCCGAAATGGCGAGCCGCATGCTGGCAGCCGGCATCTATGTGGTGGGCTTCTCCTTCCCGGTCGTGCCCAAGGGTCAGGCCCGCATTCGCACCCAGATGTCTGCCGCCCATACCCGCGAGCAGCTGGACAAGGCGATCGACGCCTTTATCCGCATCGGCCGTGAACTCGGCGTTATCTGATTTGAATCAAGGGGCTGCAGCCCCTTTTTTCTGCATTCATATTGAAGGAACAGCCATGAAAGCACTCTCCAAACTGCACAAAGAGGTCGGCATCTGGATGACGGATGTGCCGGCTCCCGAGCTCGGCCACAACGACCTGCTGATCAAGATCCGCAAAACCGCCATCTGCGGCACCGATATCCACATCTACAACTGGGACGAGTGGTCCCAGAAGACCATTCCGGTACCCATGGTGGTCGGCCACGAATATGTCGGGGAAGTGGTCGCCATCGGTCAGGAGGTGCGCGGCTTCGCCATCGGCGATCGGGTCTCCGGCGAAGGACACATCACCTGCGGTCACTGCCGTAACTGTCGCGCTGGCCGCACTCACCTCTGCCGCAACACCATTGGTGTTGGCGTCAACCGCCCGGGTGCCTTTGCCGAATATCTGGTGATCCCCGCGTTCAATGCCTTCAAGCTGCCGGACAACATCCCGGACGAGCTGGCCGCCATCTTCGACCCATTCGGCAATGCGGTGCACACCGCCCTCTCCTTCGATCTGGTGGGTGAAGATGTGCTCATCACCGGGGCAGGCCCCATTGGCATCATGGCAGCCGCCGTCTGCCGTCATGTGGGTGCGCGCCACGTGGTGATCACCGACGTCAACGAATACCGGCTGGAGCTGGCCCGCAAGATGGGCGCCACCCGCGCGGTCAACGTGGCCAAGGAGAAGCTGGCCGACGTAATGAGCGAGCTGGGCATGACCGAAGGGTTTGACGTGGGGCTGGAGATGTCCGGCGTCCCGAGCGCCTTCCAGGAGATGCTCGACAAGATGAACCACGGCGGCAAGATCGCCATGCTCGGCATTCCCCCCTCCACCATGGCCATCGACTGGAACAAGGTGATCTTCAAGGGGCTGTTTATCAAAGGGATCTATGGCCGCGAGATGTTCGAGACCTGGTACAAAATGGCCAGCCTGATCCAGTCCGGGCTGGATCTCTCCCCCATCATCACCCACAGATTCCACATCGACGAATTCCAGCAGGGGTTCGATGCGATGCGCTCCGGCCACTCCGGCAAGGTGATCCTGAGCTGGGACAAATAACCCATTTCACCCCTTGGGTACCCGAAACCTGGCGAATGCCGGGTTTCTTTTTATCTCCACCACCCGAATTGCCGTGATATTGGCCAAAACTTTGTACGCAGAGTGTTTAACACTTCACACACAAGCGTTTAAATGGCTGTAACTATTCGGTTATAATCCCGTCGTTTACATGGATAATAAAAGACTGCTGGGAGTATATGAGCGTGTTGAAAAAACTGAGCTATTTGCTGGCTGTCGGGATGACGGCCGCCAGCTTGTCTGGGGCAGTGCTTGCTGCCGATGAGATGTCACCGGAGGCCATTGCCGAGCGGATCAAACCAATCGGTCAGGTCTATACCGCCAAGGATCTGGAAGGTATTGCCGGCGCGAGTGCTGCACCGACGGCGGCCGCCTCTTCCGGTCCCCGCGATGGCGAAACGGTATACAAGGGCGCCTGCTTTGCCTGTCACGACACCGGCGCCGCTGGAGCCCCCAAACGGGGTGACAAGGCAGCCTGGGATCCTCGCATCGCCCAGGGCATTGATACTCTCAAGAAACATGCCATTGAAGGCTTTACCGGTAAGTCCGGCATGATGCCTCCGCGCGGCACCTGTGCGAACTGTAGTGATGAAGAGATTGAAAACGCCATCCACTACATGATCGACAAGCTGTAAGTATTTGAAAGGGCCGCAATTGCGGCCCTTTCAATCTATCGGCTTCCGACTACTCTTGTAAGGTAGACATATCGGGAGTTGCACATGTCGGCCCAATCCATCGAACCCCACTACTCAACTCCTCTGTTGGCGTTGGTCTCTGCCATTATGGACTTCCCGGCGCCACAAACCGCCACGTCTGACGATTACGATGCCCTGATCCAGCAGATTGACCAACTCTGCCCGCTGCAACATTTCGGCATGCTGGGCCTCTCCGATACCGGTCTGAACTGGCTTTACGCCTACAAGGTCAGCGACATCTTCAAGCAACAGCTGGGCCGTGAGCAGTCCCGCATCACCGATCAGCTCACCCAGCTGGATGAGGCCGAAGGGTGGTGCGTCTTCCCCATCGAGCATGGCCAGATACAGTGGTTGCTGGCGCGCGGCACCCCCGCCGACCTGCCGACCCTGCGTCTGCTGCTGGAGTGTCTGGCCAAACGGCTGACCGAAACCCAGGCGGGATCCCATCTCACCGAGCTCCCTTCACCGCTGATCCGCAAAGACCCGAACTGGAAAAAGAAAATCGAGAGCATCAGCCGCATCATGCGGCTCGCCAATACTCTGCCGGCCCAGGCGCTCTTCTCCCAGCTGGAAGCGGTACTGCGCCAGATGCTCACCATCGAGGACATGCTGCTGGTCAGGTTAACCAGTCAGAAGCTGGAAAAGATCTACCCCGCCCATCCCCATCAGGGAGACGAGTTCATCAGCGGCTTGTGCCACAGCACCAGCAATATCGAGGTGAGCAGGGAGTCCCGCTACTGGCACAGCATGCCGCTGCGGCTGCAACAACAGTACTTCGCCCACTTCATCATCAGCACGGCTCAACCGCTGGAGACCGACGACAAGCTGTTTCTCGACTTCCTGCGTGGCCAGCTCACCCTGCTGCTGGAGCTGAGACGGATCCGCCAGCAGCTCAACGACATCAATACCGAAGACTCCATCAACCAGCGGCTACAACAGCTGCGTCAGACCAACCTCAGGCTGCAAAAGCAGCTCAAGCAGCATCAGGAGCTGGAACGGCGGCTGCAATTCGATGCGCTTCACGACCCGCTGACCCAACTTCCCAACCGCGCGCTGTTGATGAACCACCTCAACCACGCCATGACCCACTACAACCGCTACAAATCGCCGGGATTCGCGGTAATTTTTATCGATGTGGATCACTTCAAGCAGATCAATGACACCCTGGGCCACAGTGCTGGCGATCAGCTGCTCAAGGAGGTGAGCCGCCGCCTGCAGACCTGCATCCGGCAAAACGATCTGGTGGCCAGACTGGGGGGCGATGAGTTCGTCATCTATCTGGACAGCAGCAAGAGCGACGATGACATCAGCCCGGTGCTCAACCGCATTATCAGCCGTCTCTCATACCCGTTCCGGCTACTCGGCAACGAGTTGAGCATTACCGTCAGCCTGGGGGTATCGAGCGTCTCCGAGCAAACCTCAGATATCAGCCAGCTGCTCCATCAGGCCGATTTGGCCATGTATCAGGCCAAGCGCAATGGTCGCAGTCGCATCGTCAGCTACTCGGATGATTGCATCAACCAGAACTGGAATTCGCCGGAAGAGATGCTGGCCAGAGCCCTGCGGGAGGGGCGTATCGTCCCCTACTTCCAACCGGTGATCCGGCTGCAGGATAGCCGCCTGACCGGACTGGAGGTGATGGCGCGCTGGCTGACCGAGGAGGGCATTCTCAAGGATGCGTTCGACTTTATTCCGCTGGCAGAGCAGTGCGGCCTGATTCTGGAGCTGGATTACCAGATCCTGCGCCACACCTGTCAGCAACTGAAGAACTGGCTGCCAATCTCCGGGCAGAGCAAGTTCAAGGTCGCCATCAATCTGTCGGGCAAGCATCTGGTCAACCATGACCACATCATGCGACTGATGGGAATTATCGAAGAGGAGGGGGTCGCCCCCGGCTATCTGATCTTTGAATTCAACGAGCGGGAGCTGTCGCGGCAAGATTCCGATGCGCTGGCATCCCTGCACGAGCTGCGCGCCAAGGGCATCCAGATCAGCCTCGATGATTTCGGCACCGGCTTCTCCTCCCTCAACGCCCTGTTCCACTTCCCGGTGGATTACATCAAGGTGGATGACAGCTTTACCCAGCGGATGCTGCAATCACCCAAAGATTTGGCGCTGATCCGCGCCATGCGGGATATCTGTCAGGATCTCGATTACACCTTGGTGGTCGAGGGGATCGAGAACCAGCAGCAGTTGCAGAAGCTGATTGATATCGGCTGCCGGATGGGGCAAGGGCGCTATATCTCTCCGCCCATGCCGGGAGCAGATATAGTGCCGCTACTGACCCCGGCCAATCCTTAGGGTTAATCCTTCTTGAACAACGCCCGCAGGTTGGCAACACCGACCTGCCCCTTCTGCTGGCGCTCCTCGGCAGTCACCTTCTTCTGGTTTTCCCATTCAAGATCATCCTGCGGCAGCTCCAGCAGGAAGCGGCTTGGCTCCGGACGTACCGACTCGCCAAACTGGCGCCGCTCCTTGCAGAGGGTGAAGGTCAGTTCGGTCTGAGCCCGGGTGATCCCCACGTAGGCGAGACGCCGCTCCTCCTCCACATTGTCCTCGTCAATGCTGGTCTGGTGGGGCAGCAAGCCCTCCTCCATCCCCACCATGTAGACATAGGGGAACTCCAACCCCTTGGAGGCATGCAGCGTCATCAACTGCACCTGATCGGCGTCATCCTCCCCCTCGTTGCGCTCCATCATGTCGCGCAGGGTGAGGCGAGTGACCACCTGTGCCAGCGTCATCGACTCCTCCAGCTCATCTCCTTCAAGCATCTCGGTGATCCAGCGATAGAGGGTGGAGACGTTCTGCATCCGCATCTCGGCCGCTTTCGGGCTGGGCGAGGTCTCGTAGAGCCACTCTTCGTAGTGGATCTCCTTGATCATGTCCCGCACCGCCTCCACCGGATTACCGCGCAGCGCCTGATCGCCAAGGCGTACCAGCCAGTTGGTAAATGCCTGCAGGGCCACGAGGCCACGGCCGGAGAGGTGCTGCTCCAGCCCCAGCTCGAAGCTGGCGGCAAACAGACTCTTGCCGCGCTGGTTGGCGTATTGGCCAAGCTTTTCGAGGGTGGTGGGGCCGATCTCGCGGCGCGGCAGGTTGACCACCCGCAGAAAAGCGGTGTCCTCATCCGGATTCACCAGCAGCTTGAGGTAGGCCATGATGTCCTTGATCTCGGTGCGGGAGAAAAACGAGGTGCCACCGGAGATACGGTAAGGAATCCGGTTGGTCATCAGCGCCTTCTCGAAGATGCGCGACTGATGGTTGCCCCGATAGAGGATGGCGTAATCCTTGAACCGGGTGCGGTTCATAAACTTGTGGCCCATCATCTCGGCGGCGATCCGCTCCGCTTCGTGCTCCTCATTCTTGGCGAACAGCACCTTGAGCTTCACCCCCTCATCAAGCTCGGAGAAGAGCGCCTTGTCATAGACGTGCGGGTTGTTGGCGATCAGGATGTTGGCGCACTTGAGAATACGCCGCTTGGAGCGATAGTTCTGCTCCAGCTTGATCAGTTTGAGGCTGGGGAAATCTTCGCTCAGCAGCACCAGATTCTGCGGCTTGGCACCGCGCCAGGAGTAAATGGACTGGTCATCATCCCCCACCACGGTAAAACGGGCTCGCTCACCGACGATCTGCTTCACCAACTCGTACTGGCTGGTGTTGGTGTCCTGATATTCATCGACCAGCAGATAGCGGATCTTGTTCTGCCAGCGCTCGCGCACCTCCTGATTGCTCTTGAGCAGCAGGGTGGGCATCACGATGAGGTCGTCAAAATCCAGCGCGTTATAGGCCACCATCTGGCGGTGATAACGTTCGTAGAGCTGGGCCATCAGCACCTCTTCCGGCCCGCGGGCAATGCGCATCGCGCGGGCAGGCAGAATAAGGTCGTTCTTCCAGTTGGAAATCTGGGTAATGAGGGCCGAGAGCTTGTCCTTGTCGTTGTCGAGCTCGTCTTCAGTCAATTCTTTCAGCAGCGCCAGCTGGTCGGTGTCGTCGAACAGGGAGAAGTTCGCCTTGAGATTCAGGCTCTTGTGCTCACGACGAATAATATCGAGCCCCAGGGTATGGAAGGTGGAGACCATCAGCCCCCTAGCCTCCTTGCGTCCCAGGGTCTGGCCGACCCGCTCCTTCATCTCCCGCGCCGCCTTGTTGGTAAAGGTGACCGCAGCTATGTTGCGCGCACTGTACCCGCACTGCTGCACCAGATAGGCAATCTTGTTGGTGATGACGCGGGTCTTGCCCGATCCGGCACCCGCCAGCACCAGGCAAGGGCCGGAAACATACTTGACCGCTTCGTTCTGATTGGGGTTGAGCTTCATGGGCCGGATCTCTTGGCTTATGATGAGGGGCGGCATTGTACCAGAAATCACCCGACGAGCCGTACCTGCAGCAAGGCAGGCAACCGCTCATCGGGCTTATCGCACCTTGTGTTCGGGCGCTATTTTCAGGATCATGGCCGACCTTTCGAGATGATGACTTTTTCCAGATAGTGAGGGGAGCATGAATCAGCAACAGCATGACCAACTGCGCAGCCAGTTTCCGGCCTTGGCGCAGGAGGTAAACGGCCACCCTCTGGTCTATCTGGATAACGCCGCCACCACCCAGAAGCCGCAAGCGGTACTGGATGCCATCGCTGACTACTATCGGGCCGACAACGCCAACGTGCACCGCGCCGCCCATGCGCTGAGTGGCCGCGCTACCCGCGCCTTCGAGGCTGCCCGCGAGACGGTCGCCCGCTTTATCAATGCGCCCCGCAGCCACGAAGTTATCTGGACCCGCGGCACCACGGAGGCAATCAATCTGGTGGCCCAGAGCTGGGGGATGAGCGAGCTCAAGGCGGGGGACGAAATTATCCTCAGTACGCTGGAACACCACGCCAATATCGTCCCGTGGCAGCTGCTTGCCCAGCGTACCGGCGCAGTGATCCGGGTCATCCCCCTCGATGAGCGGGGCGATCTCGATCTGGCCGCCTATCACACCATGCTGGGGCCACGCACCCGGCTGGTGAGCGTGGCCCACGTCTCCAATGCCCTCGGTACCGTCAATCCAGTCAAAGAGATAGTGGCGGCCGCCAAAACGGTTGGAGCCGTGACGCTGATCGACGGCGCCCAGGCGGTGGCTCATCTCGAGGTGGATGTGCAGGCCATCGGTTGCGACTTCTACGCCTTCTCCGGCCATAAGCTCTATGGCCCGACCGGCATAGGCGTGTTGTGGGGCCGCACCGAACTGCTGGAGCGGATGCCACCCTGGCAAACCGGCGGTGAGATGATCGATCGGGTCAGTTTCAGCGGTACCACCTTCAATACCCTGCCCTTCAAGTTCGAGGCAGGCACCCCCCATATCGCTGGCGCTATCGGCCTCGCCGCCGCTATCGACTTTGTGATGGGGCAAGACCGAGGCTCATTAGCCAAGCATGAAGAGACGCTGATCAACTATCTGGTCGCAAGCCTGCAACAGGTGCCGGGGCTGCGTCTTATCGGCGAATCCGGCCAACGCGCCGGGGCAGTCTCTTTCTTGCTCGACGACATCCACCCGCAAGATGCCGCCACCCTGCTCGATATGCAGGGGATCGCCCTGCGAGTCGGCCATCACTGCGCCATGCCGCTGATGGAATCGCTCGGGATCGGCGGAACCATGCGCGCCTCACTGGCCTGCTACAACAATCGGGATGATGTCGATGCCCTGCTGGCCGCCCTGCACAAACTCAGTGACTTCTTCTAAGGCAGACAACCGAATGAGTGACCTCGCAAGCTATACCCAGATTGGCCTTGAGCCCAACGCCGACACCATCCGCCAACAGTTTGCCGCCGCTCACGGCTGGGAGAACCAGTACCGGCTCATCATCCAGCTCGGCAAGCAGCTGCCAGCACTACCCGCCGAATGGCAGCAGGAGGAGTTCCGCCTCAAGGGATGTGAAAGCCAGGCCTGGCTGAAGGGAGAACAAAACGAGAATGGCTGCTGGCACTTTGCCTGTGATTCCGATGCCCGCATCGTGCGTGGCCTCATCGTCATCGTGCTGGCAGCACTCAACCACCAATCGTCTGCGGCGATCCAGGCTTTTGATATTGAAGGCTATTTCACCGAACTGGGGCTTGAGAAACACTTGAGCCCGTCACGAGGTAACGGGCTCAGAGCGATCGTACTGGCGATCCGGGAACACGCGGCCTAACCCGCCTTGTTCATTGGTCGATTAGGCTTCGCCAATCGACCCGGCGTTTTCATTCCCAACCTCTTTCTCGGCACGGGCACCCCGCTCGGCAATCTTCTTCAATACCCGGGACGCGGCAACCAGACCGAAGGTTGCCGTCACCGGCGTCACCGCGCCAAAACCGGAGGCGCAATCCATCTTCATGGTGCCATCGCTGGCCGCCTTGGCCTGACAGGTGCCACCATTGCCATCCGGATAGCTCAGCTGCTCGGTTGAGAAGACACACTCCACCCCGAATTTGCGCGCCGGATTCTTGCTGAAGTTGTGCAACCGGCGCAAATCGGAGCGCACCTTGGCCGCCAACGGATCCTGAATAGTCTTGGCCAGATCGGCCACAGTGATCTGGGTCGGATCCATCTGTCCGCCGGCACCACCCGCCACAATCACCGGGATTTTATTGCGCTTGCAGAAGGCAATCAGCGCCACCTTGGCCTTGACCGAGTCGATGGCGTCCACCACATAGTCAAACTCCCGCTTGATATACTCGGCCAGATTATCGGCGGTGACGAAATCGTCTATCTCGATCACTTCGCAATCCGGATTGATGGCGCGAATGCGCTCGGCCATCACCTCGATCTTGAGGCGACCAACCGTCCCCTGCATGGCGTGGATCTGACGATTGGTGTTGGTGATGCAGATATCGTCCATGTCGATCAGGGTGATCTGGTTGATACCGGCACGGGCCAGCGCCTCCGCCGCCCAGGAGCCAACGCCGCCGATCCCCACCACACAGACCTTGGCCTGGCTAAAGGAACGCAAGGCGTTCTGACCATAAAGACGGGCAATGCCCCCGAATCGCTGTAGATATTCTGCTTTCATACCACCACCTTGCTTGAGGGCGGCCATTATAACGGCAACCACCGCCAGCCGCGATGGCAGAACCGGAGAAAATCGAGGAGGAAAAATGGAGAAAACGGCAGGGAAGAGGGAATGAAAGGTCAGTTATTAGACGATTTTATGAATTGCAGGTAATAAAAAACCCCGCTCGATGAGCGGGGTTTCTTGTATTGGGTGCCTGGCAGTGTCCTACTCTCGCATGGCGAATGCCACACTACCATCGGCGCTACCGCGTTTCACTTCTGAGTTCGGCATGGGATCAGGTGGTTCCACGGCGCTATGGCCGCCAGGCAAATTCTTCAATCTGAGAAAGCTGACGTGAGTAGTGATGTTGCGCTTGGCTTGTCACTATCACTGAATTTGAGTAGTTCGTTCTATTTGCTACAAGCCTTAGAACACTTCTTGGGTGTTGTATGGTTAAGCCTCACGGGTAATTAGTATGGGTTAGCTCAACACATCACTGCGCTTACACACCCCACCTATCAACGTTGTGGTCTCCAACGGCCCTTTAGGACCCTCAAGGGGTCAGGGATGACTCATCTCAGGGCTCGCTTCCCGCTTAGATGCTTTCAGCGGTTATCGATTCCGAACTTAGCTACCGGGCAGTGCCACTGGCGTGACAACCCGAACACCAGAGGTTCGTTCACTCCGGTCCTCTCGTACTAGGAGCAACTCCCTTCAATCATCCAACGCCCACGGCAGATAGGGACCGAACTGTCTCACGACGTTCTGAACCCAGCTCGCGTACCACTTTAAATGGCGAACAGCCATACCCTTGGGACCGACTTCAGCCCCAGGATGTGATGAGCCGACATCGAGGTGCCAAACACCGCCGTCGATATGAACTCTTGGGCGGTATCAGCCTGTTATCCCCGGAGTACCTTTTATCCGTTGAGCGATGGCCCTTCCATTCAGAACCACCGGATCACTATGACCTACTTTCGTACCTGCTCGACCTGTCCGTCTCGCAGTTAAGCTGGCTTATGCCATTGCACTAACCTCCTGATGTCCGACCAGGATTAGCCAACCTTCGTGCTCCTCCGTTACTCTTTGGGAGGAGACCGCCCCAGTCAAACTACCCACCAGGCACTGTCCGCGAGCCCGATTCAGGGCCCTGCGTTAGAACATCAAACATACAAGGGTGGTATTTCAAGGACGGCTCCAGCGCAACTGGCGTCACGCCTTCAAAGCCTCCCACCTATCCTACACATGTAGGTTCAATGTTCAGTGCCAAGCTGTAGTAAAGGTTCACGGGGTCTTTCCGTCTAGCCGCGGGTACACCGCATCTTCACGGCGAATTCGATTTCACTGAGTCTCGGGTGGAGACAGCATGGCCATGGTTACACCATTCGTGCAGGTCGGAACTTACCCGACAAGGAATTTCGCTACCTTAGGACCGTTATAGTTACGGCCGCCGTTTACCGGGGCTTCTATCAAGAGCTTCGCTTGCGCTAACCCCATCAATTAACCTTCCGGCACCGGGCAGGTGTCACACCCTATACGTCCACTTTCGTGTTTGCAGAGTGCTGTGTTTTTGATAAACAGTCCCAGCCATCTGGTCACTGCGACTCCCGACAGCTCCATCCGCAAGGGACTTCACCATCAAGAGCGAACCTTCTCCCGAAGTTACGGTTCTATTTTGCCTAGTTCCTTCACCCGAGTTCTCTCAAGCGCCTTGGTATTCTCTACCCGACCACCTGTGTCGGTTTGGGGTACGATGACTTGTAATCTGAAGCTTAGAGGCTTTTCCTGGAAGCAGGGCATCAATGGCTTCCGCACCGTGGTGCGTTCGTCTCGTGTCTCAGTGTTGTGTCTCCGGATTTGCCTAGAAACACCACCTACGCACTTTCACCAGGACAACCGTCGCCTGGCCCACCTAGCCTTCTCCGTCCCCCCATCGCAATTACAAGTCGTGCAGGAATATTAACCTGCTTCCCATCGACTACGCCTTTCGGCCTCGCCTTAGGGGTCGACTCACCCTGCCCCGATTAACGTTGGACAGGAACCCTTGGTCTTCCGGCGAGGAGGCTTTTCACCCCCTTTATCGTTACTTACGTCAGCATTCGCACTTCTGATATCTCCAGCATACCTCTCGATACACCTTCGCAGACTTACAGAACGCTCCCCTACCACTCACACATAAGTGTGAATCCGCGGCTTCGGTGCCTGGTTTGAGCCCCGTTACATCTTCCGCGCAGGCCGACTCGACTAGTGAGCTATTACGCTTTCTTTAAATGATGGCTGCTTCTAAGCCAACATCCTAGCTGTCTGAGCCTTCCCACATCGTTTCCCACTTAACCAGAACTTTGGGACCTTAGCCGGCGGTCTGGGTTGTTTCCCTCTTCACGACGGACGTTAGCACCCGCCGTGTGTCTCCCGGATATTACTTACTGGTATTCGGAGTTTGCATGGGGTTGGTAAGTCGGGATGACCCCCTAGCCCAAACAGTGCTCTACCCCCAGTAGTATTCGTCCGAGGCGCTACCTAAATAGCTTTCGGGGAGAACCAGCTATCTCCGAGTTTGATTGGCCTTTCACCCCCAGCCACAGGTCATCCCCTAACTTTGCAACGTTAGTGGGTTCGGTCCTCCAGTTGATGTTACTCAACCTTCAACCTGCCCATGGCTAGATCACCCGGTTTCGGGTCTACACCTTGCAACTAGACGCCCAGTTAAGACTCGGTTTCCCTACGGCTCCCCTATACGGTTAACCTCGCTACAAAATGTAAGTCGCTGACCCATTATACAAAAGGTACGCAGTCACCCCGAAGGGCTCCCACTGCTTGTACGTACACGGTTTCAGGTTCTATTTCACTCCCCTCACAGGGGTTCTTTTCGCCTTTCCCTCACGGTACTGGTTCACTATCGGTCAGTCAGGAGTATTTAGCCTTGGAGGATGGTCCCCCCATATTCAGACAGGATGTCACGTGTCCCGCCCTACTCGATTTCACATCAAGGTTGTTTTCGTGTACGGGGCTATCACCCTGTATCGCCGGCCTTTCCAGGACCGTTCCACTAACTTCCAAGATGCTTAAGGGCTAATCCCCGTTCGCTCGCCGCTACTGAGGGAATCTCGGTTGATTTCTTTTCCTCGGGGTACTTAGATGTTTCAGTTCTCCCGGTTCGCCTCTGTTACCTATGTATTCAGTAACAGATACCCGAGTTATCTCGGGTGGGTTTCCCCATTCGGAAATCTGTGAGTAATAGCGTCTCTTACCGACTTCTCACAGCTTATCGCAGGTTAGTACGTCCTTCATCGCCTCTGACTGCCAAGGCATCCACCATGTACGCTTAGTCACTTAACCATACAACCCCAAGAAGTGTCGGTGAAACCGGCACAGCCTGTTGTCGTACAACAAGGACCAAATAAAATTTGGTTTTCGCCAAGAAGTTTCCAAAGCACTTGTAACAAATGTTTGAGAAC
>NZ_JBQBEW010000001.1:310000-462500 GCF_051919345.1 Aeromonas sp. 84A | reverse complement strand
CCAATCAGGAAAGCTGGTTACCATGGAGGTGAATATAGTGTTGCACCTTTTTTGCTTTCATTTACAAAAGGTCTTTTAAGATGAATTTATCCAAGTTTCCCGTATATATGCAGGCCGCAATCCTTGCTCTGGTATTGGCAGTGGTTGGCTACCTGGTTGCCCAGGCCCTGCAGTTCTCTTTGAAAGCGGAAGTGATTTTTGCAGCAGGTCTGGCCATCGGCGGTTTCGTGGTACCGCTGTTCCTGAAGCGAACCCCGGCTAATGTCGCCGAGTCGATCGCCAATCAGGAGACTTGCACCTTATATGTAGGCAACCTGCCCTATCGCGCCAATGAGATCGCAGTGCGCGAATTGTTTGCCGAACAGGGCCAGGTCATTTCCGTGCGGTTGATGAAGGACAAGGCAACCGGCAAGCGCAGAGGTTTCGGTTTCGTGGAGATGCCCGCCGCCGATGCCGCCAAGGCGATTGCCGCTTTGAATGACAAAGAGTATCAGCAGCGCACCCTCAAGGTGCGTGAAGCGAATGACAAACGTGATAAAGAGGAAAGAGAAGGTAGCGAAACTGACGCCTAACCGCTCGTCAGTACTTCACCTCTTCCAGTGATGACAGCCCCCATGCTTGCAAGGGGGCTGTCAGTTTTTGAGCCTCCCCATCCAGCCGGGTACAGTAAGCCCTGGCAATTACCTCTTCTATATGTACAGGCTGCACGGTGGCATGCCCGCCATTGTTCAGCAACCAGGCCACCCGTTTGGCAACAGCACTGCCCGAGTCAATAAGCTGGCATTGCGGCATCAGTTGCCCAATCTCTTCATTAAGTAGCGGGAAGTGAGTACAACCGAGCACCAGCGTATCCGGCTTCTCTTCCCCCTCCAGCCAGTCGGCCAATACTTCGCTCAACAACGCCATGTTGACCGGCAGGCCCGCCAGCTTGTGTTCGGCTTCTATGACCAGCTCGGTGGTGCCCTTGAGCAGCACCCGCTTGCCGGGAGCAAACTGGGCGATCAGTTCGTGGGTATAGTCACGACTCACAGTGCCTGGCGTAGCCAGCAAACCGATACAACCGTTGCGAGTCTGGGCTGCGGCGGGCTTGATGGCTGGCACCACCCCCACCACGGGAATATCCAGCGCCTCACGCAAGGCCGGCAGCGCTATGGTGCTGGCCGTGTTGCAGGCAATCACCACCAGATCGATCTGATGACGGGCCACCATGGTGGTCACCAAGCGGGTGCAAGCAGCAATGAGGGCGGGCTCGCTCAGTTCACCATAGGGGAAGTTGGCATTGTCGAAGCAGTAGAAATAGTTGTGTGCCGGCAGAACGCGACGGATCTCGCGGTAGATGGTCAGGCCACCCATACCGGAATCAAACACGAGAATATTGGCCACTTGAGCTCCCCTTTGGTGCAAGGCGGCGATCATACTCCCGCCTGCCGCCAATAGAAAAGGCCCTGCCAATGGCAGGGCCCCTGATTTTTCCGCTTGGCCGAGTCCGGCTTAGAGTGAGTAATCCATTGTCACGTAGTAAGCGCGCTCATCGGCAGGGTAACCCACTGCCGTCTGATAGTCCTTGTCCAGCAGGTTGTTGATCTTGCCAGAGACTTTGAGCGCCGGGGTGACCTTGTAGCCGACAGCCAGATTCCACACGCTGTAGCCACCGAGTTTGGTGGTGTTAGCCACATCGCCATAGCGCTCCCCCTGATAGATCCAGCTCAAGGAACCATCAAGCTGCTGCCACTGCGCCTGAGTTACCCATTTGGCCCCTTTTCGGGATATCAGCTGCAACTGTTTATCGGTCACCTTGTCTTTGGGGTCCTTGTACTCGGCAGAGACCCGATGGCTCAACCAGCCAGTGTCGAACTCCCCTTCCAGCTCGATCCCTTCAATGCGCGCCTTGCCAACGTTCTGTGGTGTCCACATACCCTGACTGTTGGGTGCCCACTGGATCATCTGTTCGAAGTCGTTGCGATAACCGGTGGCCCGCCACTCCACGCCAGCGGTTTGACCATCCAGCATCAGCTCGCTGCTCTTCGACTCTTCCGGCTTCAGGTCGGGATTGCCAGAGCCCGGATAGTAGAGATCGTTAAAGGTCGGGGCGCGGAAACCGGTACCGTAACGGGCACTCAGGCGGTAATCCTCGACAAAACGCCAGCCTGCGCCGGTTTGCCAGGTGTTGTGGCGACCAAACTGCTCGTTGTCGTCGCTACGGCCGCTCAGCTCGGCCTGCCAGGTCTGGTTGTCAAACTGGGCAAGGGCATAGAGGCCAGTGTTGTCGCGCTCTTTGGCGTCGGATGGATATGTGGCGCCGGAGGAGCGGGAGCGATCATCCAGTCGATCACTCTGCCAATCGGCCCCGCCTCCCAAGGTCCAGCTCTCGTTCAATTTCAAGCTGTTGACCCAGTTCAGGCTGTACTGGCGGGTATAGGTCCGGTTATCAGCCTGATCGCGGCCACTGTTGTCCTGATAGTCGTAAGCATCCTGTTTGGAGAAGGCGCCACGCAGCTCGCTCAGATAGCGGTCGTCGTGATAGCGCGACCCCAGCTGATAGCTCTGGTTTTCAGTCCAGGTTTCGTTGCGCTGATGAGTGGCAGGCCCCCAGGCGGAAGCCGCAGAAGAGCGGTCGTACTGGGCGACATTGCGGAACCAGCGGGTTGTACCGAACAGATCCCAATTGCTGCCGAGCGCCTGCTGGTAGTCCAGCATGGCGTTGTAGCCCTGATGCCCGTGACGGTCACCATCGTTGATGCCGGGCAAGGGGTGTACGTTGTAACCCTCTTCATCATCAAAACCACCAGCCACCTTGAGCTGACCCGCCTCACCTACCTGGCTGGCACTACTGAAAGCGGCCTGACGCTGTTGATGGGAACCAGCACCGATATTGAACTTGTGCTGATTTGTCCCCTTGTCGGGACGGGTAATGATGTTGATCACCCCACCGATGGCGTCGGAGCCGTAGATAGTGGCGCGCGGGCCGCGGATATACTCGATCCGCTCGACCTGATTGAGTGGCAGATTGTTCAGTTCGGTCATCCCGGCGGTCAGGGAGGCACTGCGTACCCCATCCACCAGCACCAGCGTCTGGGAAGAGGTGCCACCACGCACCCGCAGCGAGCTGAGCTGGCCTCGGCCACCATTGCTGACCACTTCCACACCGGGCAGGGTCTTGACCACATCGGTCACGGTCTGGGCTTGCAGGCGATCGATCTCGTCCCGGGTCACCACATTGACCGGGGCAAGCACGCTGGAGGCAGGTTGGGCGACGCGGGTAGCGGTCACCACCATGGTGGGATTGACGGGAATGGTCAGCTGCTGGGCAAACGCCGCCGTCGGCAACAGGGCAGCCGCCAGAAATTTCTTCGACATGAGAGATCCTTAAGTTCGCGTAAGTATCTACTTCGTGGCCGGTTTCTCTCGGCCCGAAATACGAACTCTGGCAGGTCTTCGGGCTCGGGGGCTGATAGCCTACGGCGACGGCTTCCCGCCTGATGGCAGTGCCCTGATGTCGCTTCGTTCCCCCTTACCGCTGCGCGCCAGCTCCGGATTTTCACCGGATTCCCTATTAAGCATGATGCGCCAAAGCGGGAGGATTATAGGCAGAGCCAAGCTGGATGTATAGCCATCCAGATTTCTATTTGTTACCCGCCAGCGCCGCCAGCCGCTGTTGAGCCCCCTCCATCACCGCCTGCACCCCGGGGTGGGATAGATGGCGCCCTGCCGAGACCAGATAGTAAGAGAGTGTGACGTCAGTGAGGGTCGCAATCCGCTCCACCCCGTAGAGGCGACCAATTTCGTCAGCCATCGCCAGCGGCGCCGGGAAGATCCCCATCCCCGCCTTGCCGAATGACTTCATCAGGGTGGAGTCATCAAACTGCCCCACCAGATGGGGATGAATGCCCTGCTGGCGATACCACTCCAGCAACCGATCGTGGGTGGCAGACTTCTCTCCGGGGATCAGCAACGGCAACCCCTCCAGCGAGGCGGGAAAGCCGTCCCGCGCCCGCGCCGCCAGCTCGGGGCTGGCAAACAGCGCCAGCGGGCTACGCCCCAGCTCGTGGTTGTAGCCGCGCACACCACTGTCGGGAGGGAGCGGGCGATCGATCAGCACCATGTCGAGCTTGTGGCGGGCCAGCTCGCTGAACAGCTGCTCGGCCCGCTCCTCATGACACACCAGCCGCAACGGAGTCGCCAGCGCCATGGCGGGAGCCAGCAGCTCGAACGCCAGGGTGCGGGGTACCGAATCGGCGATCCCCACCTGCATGGTCAACTCCTCACTGGCGTGGCGCAGGGTGTGCTCCAGCTCGGCACCGAGCGAGAAAATCGCCCCCGCCTGCTCCTGCGCCTGCCGCCCGGCGGCTGTCAGCACCAGTCGCCGCCCCACCCGGTTGAACAGCGCCACTCCGAGGGACTGCTCCAGCTCGGCGACCTGACCGCTGATGGTCTGCGGCGTGAGATGCAGCTGTTCGGCGGCCTGCGTCACGCTGCCGCTGCGAGCCACATGCCAGAAGTAGTAGAGCTGTTTGTAGTTGAGCATGCCGTTCCCTATCAGTTTTTACCGAACAACTATCAGCGAGAATCTGATTTTATCGAAACATTGCGGGCTCTAGCATGCAACCATTATCTGAACTGCCCTGCGAACCATCATGCTGGACGTTGTTGTTCTCTTCTTTCTGTTTGGTCTGCTGGCCGGTCTGGTACGCTCCGAGCTCAAGCTGCCGCCCGCCCTCTACGACACTCTCTCCCTCTTTCTGCTGCTGGCCATCGGCCTCAAGGGCGGCGTCGGTCTGGCCCAGCAATCCCTGCAACCTCTGCTGCCACAACTGGCGCTGGTGATCCTGCTCGGCGTGGTGCAGACCCTGCTCGGCTTTGCCGTGCTGCGCCTCAAGATGAACCGGGTCGATGCCGCTGCCACCGCCGCCCACTATGGTTCGGTCAGCGTCGCCACCTTTGCGGTCGGGGTGAACTGGCTCACCGAGCGGGGCATCAGCTTTGAATCCCAGCTCTCCATCTTCCTGGCGGTGATGGAGATCCCCGCCATTCTGGTGGGCATAGTGCTGGCCCGCGGCATCAGTCGCGAGACCCGCTGGCGCATGCTGGCCCACGAAACCTTTCTCGGCAAAGGGGTGACCCTGCTGCTGGGCGGCATGGCCATCGGCTATCTGGCCGGGCCGGATGGAATTGCCCCGCTCAAACCGCTGTTTGTCGACCTGTTCAAGGGGGCGCTGGCGCTGTTCCTGCTGGAGATGGGCCTCATCGTCGCCCGTCAGTGTCAGGATCTGCGCCGCCATGGCCTGTTCCTGCTCGGCTTCGCCCTGTTGATGCCGCTCGCCTCGGCTGGACTGGGATTGGCAGCTGGCCAGCTGATGGGGCTCTCTCTCGGCGGACTAACCCTGCTGGCGACCCTGGCGGCCAGCGCCTCCTATATTGCCGTGCCGGCTACCATGCGCATCGCCGTGCCCCAGGCCAACCCGGGGCTCTCTCTCAGCGCCGTGCTGGGGGTCACCTTCCCGTTCAACATCATGCTGGGGATCCCGCTCTACCACAGCTGGGCCCGCCACTTCACGGAGTAGCCACATGCAGACCGAGACCCGCACCCTGCTGACCGTCATTACGGAAGCCAATCTGGAGCCGACCCTGCTGCGCACCCTCACCCGCGAGGGGCTGCGCGGCTACACCATCACAGATGCCCGAGGTCGTGGCGATCATGGTGAGCGCAACGCCAGCTGGAGCGAGAGCGGCAACATCCGGCTGGAGGCGATCTGCAGCCGGGAGCAGGCGGAGCGGCTACTGGCCCACCTGCAGAGTCGCTACTACCCCGATTACGCCATGATCGCCTTTCTGCAACCGGTCGAAATCGTGCGACCCGAGAAATTCTGAGCCGGCTTGCCGGCTCTTTTTGCTCACTAAAAGCAAACGTTTAACAGCAAGGAACCAATACACATGAACACCCCTCCATTGATCGGCCTGGTAATGGGCTCCGACTCCGACTGGCCAGTGCTGCAGGCTGCCGCCCGCATCCTCAAGGAGCACGGCGTGCCCTACGAGGCGCAGGTGGTATCGGCCCATCGCACCCCGGATCTGCTGTTCGAGTATGCCGCCACTGCCCGCGAGCGCGGCCTGCGCGCCATCATCGCCGGAGCAGGTGGTGCCGCTCACCTGCCGGGTATGGTCGCCGCCAAGACCACATTGCCGGTGCTGGGGGTGCCCATTCCCTCCCGTCATCTCAAGGGGATGGACTCCCTGCTCTCCATCGTGCAGATGCCCAAGGGGGTCCCTGTCGCCACCTTCGCCATCGGCGAGGCGGGAGCGGCCAACGCCGCTCTGTTCGCCGTCTCTCTGCTCTCGGTTGCGCGGGATGACGACGCACCCCGTTACCGGCAGCAGCTCGACGACTTCCGCAACCACGAGCGAGATCGGGTGCTGGCACTGCAACTGGAGGAGCCGACATGATCCTGCCACCCGCCACCCTCGGCATGCTGGGGGGCGGCCAGCTCGGCCGCTACTTCGTGATGGCCGCCCACCGCCTCGGCTACAAGGTGGTGGTGCTGGATCCCGACCCGGCCAGCATCGCCGGTGCCGCCGCCGATCACCATATTGTCTCCCCCTATGACGACCAGACCGCCCTGCTCGAGCTGGCCAGCCGCAGCGAGGCCATCAGCTGCGAGTTCGAGAACGTGCCTGCCGCCACCCTCGCGCTGCTCGAAAAACAAAAGCCGGTGCGCCCGGCCGCCAGCGCTGTGCGGGTCTGTCAGGATCGCCGCGAGGAGAAAGCCTTTCTGCGCGGTGCTGACATCCCGGTCGCCCCCTATCTGGCGCTACTGCCGGAAGAGCCTATCCCCGCACAGGCCAGCGAACTCTTGCCCGCCATTCTCAAGACGGCCCGCGAAGGGTACGACGGCAAGGGACAGTGGCAGGTGAGCGACCTAGATGAGCTGGCGACGGCGCTGGCAGCCAGTGGCGTACCCTGCGTGCTGGAACAACGGCTGGCGCTGGAGGGGGAGTTTGCCCTGACCCTGGCCCGCAGCCCGAACGGTGCCATCAGCACCCTGCCGCTGGTACAGAACTGGCACAGCGGCGGCATCCTCGATCAGACTCGCTCCCCGGCTAATGTGCCGGTGCTAGAGAGCGAAGCCAAAGGGATCGCTGAGCGACTGATTGCCGCCCTCGATTACGTGGGGGTACTGACGGTGGAGTTCTTTCTGGTGGAGGGGCGACTGCTGGTCAACGAGCTGGCGCCCCGCCCCCACAACTCGGGTCACCCCAGCCTCGACAACGCCGCATGCAGCCAGTTCGAGTTGCAGGTGCGGGCCCTGTGCGATCTGCCGCTGCCAAAGCTGAACGCCGTGCGGCCCGCCCTGTTAATCAACCTGCTGGGGGATCTCTGGCAGAACGGCACGCCAGACTGGGCCGCCCTGCTGGCGCTGCCCGGCCTGCATCTGCACCTCTATGGCAAGGGCGAACCCCGCCCCGGCCGCAAGATGGGCCATATCACGGTGACCGGTGACGAGTGGTCAACGGTGGAAGAGAGCTGCCGTCAGGCCCGCCAGCTGCTGGGGCTAGCGCCACGCTGATCGAGCATCGGAAATGCAAAGACCCGGGCATGGCCCGGGTCTCTGTTTTTGCTTGCTGTGGCAGGGAGACTTATCAGGCCCGCTCGACCGCTACCGGTGCCGGCAGGCGGATGGTGAGGGAGAGCACCAGCGCCACCACCAGCAACACCAGGATCAGGTGGAAAGTCGCCATAAAGCCGCCAAACAGGGAGGCCACGATGGAACCGATGATGCTGCCCAGACCAAAGCCCAGATAGATGACGCCGTAGTTCTTGGTCAGGTTGTTGAGACCGAAGAAGTCGCTCACCAGCGAGGGGTAGACGGTGATGGTGCCGCCGAAACTGAAGGCCACACAGGCCACCGCCACGAAGAACAGGTTGGCGTTGAGCGGCACGAACAGCAGCAGCGCCATGCCCGCTAGGGTAATCAGCTGGGCAATGGTGATGACCCGGATACGGGACATCTTGTCAGAGAGGATACCCAGCACCAGACGGCCACCCAGGTTGGCCATGGCGATGATGGCGACGGCATTGGCGGCGACCACGGCAGGCAGACCCACCATCTTCTCGCCGATATCCTTGGCCACACCGATGACGTAGAGGCCACTCATGCAGGCGGTGAGGAACATCAGCGCCAGCATCCAGTACTGCGGCTTGCGCATCGCCTCAGCCAGGGTGAAGTCACGGCTCTCGCTCTGCTGCACGGAGGCGGCCTGCTTGGGCGCATCCTTCATCAGCATGCCGCCCACCAGCACCATGGACATCGCAATCAAGCCCCACAGCTGGAAGGTGGTCTCAAGGCCGGAGCTGGAGAGCAGCAGCAGGTTAATGTATTTGAAACCGAGACTGCCGAGACCATAGGCCCCGATGGAGCAGGCGGAGATCAGCCCCTTGCGCTCCGGGAACCACTTCACGCAGTTGGAGAGGGTCATCAGGTAGCCGGTACCGTCGGCAAAACCAACCAGAATGCCCGCGCAGAGGTAGAGCATCGCCAGATTGCTAGCGTGAGCGGTGAGGAAGAAGCCGATGCCGAGCAGCACGCCAGCACCCAGGGTCACGTTACGCACCCCGAACCGCTCCTGCAGCTTGCCCGCCATGGAGGAGGCAACTGCCAGCGACAGGCTGAGCAGGCCGAAAGCGAAAGCGACCTGACTCACCGGCTCGTCCAGCTTGTCGGAGAGCTGGGCGTTGAACAGGCTCCAGGTGTAGACGGAACCCAGTGCGAACTGGGTGATAATGGTACCGATCAGTGTCAGGTACCGGGTGCGGTTCAGATCGATGGTCATGATGCGTCTCGGTCGATGGCCTTAAGGAAATTGAGGCCACTATAGACAAGACGCAGTTCGCGCCGATCGATTAAGGCATGAAATGCAGATCGGCGGGAATGAATGACAATCAGAGCCGCATCAGCTGACGGAACGCCTTGATGTTGCTGCGACTGACCGGCACCTCGAACGGCAGATCATGGAGCCGGATGAGATAGGTGCTGTTGAACCAGGGGACTATTTCGCGGATCTTGTTGATGTTGACGCAGTAGGAGCGGTGGCAACGGAAGAACCCCTCGGCAGGCAGGCGGCTGACAAACTCGCTGATGGTCATGGTCATCACGTAGCGATCGTCGCGGGTGTAGACATAGGTGAGCTTCTCGTCGGCTTCCGCGTAGTAGATCTGCTCGCAGGGGGTGACGATGATGCGCTCCCCCTTCACCAGATTGACGGTGCGATTGTGGGGGCTGCTCCCCTCGCCGCTCGCCTCCCCTGTGGTGGCTGGCTGCGACTTGCCCGCATGCTCGAGCTTTTGCAGCAGATTGATGATGCGGGGCTCGTTGTAGGGCTTGAGGATGTAGTCGAACGCCTCCAGCTCGAACGCCTCCACCGCAAACTCCTTGTAGGCGGTGACGAAGACGATGTGGGGCGGATGGCTCGACTTGTGCAGGTTCTTGGCCAGCAGCAGGCCGTCGATGGAGGGGATCTGGATATCCAGAAACACCACATCCACCTCGTGATCCTGCAGGTATTTGAACGCCTCCAGCCCGTCCTCAAAGCTCGCCACTATCTCGATCTGGCTGTGCTGCCCCACCAGATAGGCCAGCTCTTCACGGGCCAGATACTCGTCTTCCACAATGATCGCTTTCAGCATGACAACACCTCTCGCGGCACACACTTATCCTCAACCATGATGGCACTCAGCATGGCATCGACTCCTGATCCGGCAGATAGAAACTCACTTCGGTACCCGGCTCCAGCCGCTTGAGGTGCAGGCCGTCGCCATAGAGCAGCTTAACCCGCTGATGCACGTTCATCAGGCCGATGCTGCGGCTCTCCACCCGACCGGCGGCCACCCCGTCGATCACCGCCTGACTGATGCCGTAACCGGTGTCCCGCACCGATACCCGGATGCCGCCCGCCAGCTGTTTCACCTCGATAGTGACCCGACCCGGCGCGCTGCGGGGCTGGATGCCGTGCAGGATGGCGTTTTCCACCAGCGGCTGCAACAACAGGCTCGGCACCTGAATATGCACATCGTCTACCTCGAACACCACCTCCAGCTTGTCGCCGAAGCGGGCCTGCTCGATGGCCACGTAGTCGCGCACCTGCTGCAGCTCCTCCTGAATGTCGATGAGCTCATCCCCCTTGTTGAGGTTGTAGCGCAGGTAGTCCGCCAGATTGGCAATGAGCTGGCGCGCCTGCTGGGGGCGAATGCGGATCAAGGATGAGATGGCGTTGAGGGCGTTGAACAGGAAGTGCGGGTTGATCTTGCTCTGCAGGGCGGTGAACTCCGCCTTGCGGGTCATCTCCTTGAGCTGCTCGATGCGCGACACCTCCATCTGGGTGGAGATGAGCTGGGAGAGGCCCACCGCCATCTCCCGCAGCGAGCTGGTGATGCTGTGGGTGCGGCGGTAGTAGATCTTGAGGGTGCCGCTCACCGCGCCGTTTTCCCGTAGCGGAATAATGATGACCGAGTGGAAATCAGAGAGGTGATACTGGCGCAAATCGTTGTTGATGATGATCTGATCGAGCAGCACCGCCTGCTGGGTCATGCCACTGATGGCGTGGTGCTCATCCAGCTCGTAATAGTCCTTGCCCACCCCGACATAAGCCAGCACGTCATGGGTATCTGTGATGGCCACCGCATCGGCGCTGATGTCGCGCCGGATTACATCGCACACCTGACTGAGGGAGTGGCGATCGATGTTCTGGAAGAAAGGCAGCGTCTTGTTGGCGATATCGAGCGCCAGCTTGGCCTGCTTGGCGGCAATCAGCTCCTTCTCGTCATCCAGATCCTGCACCAGCTTGATGATAAGGCCGATGCAGAGCGCCCCGGCGATCATCGGATAGGCGATGTGGTTGACGATCTCCACCCCGACTTCGTGGGGCTCGGTCAGCAGCCAGATCAGCAGCATGGTGAGCCCTTCACACAGCATCCCCGCCAGAATGCCGTAGAGCCAGAGCCGCGACTTGCGGCAGCGCAGGTGCAGCCAGGTGGCGAGCAGGCCGGCGATGATGCTGGCGATAAGGCAAGGGATGGAAGTGTGACCATCCATATCGATGAGGTAGCGGTGCAGGCCTGAGATAACCCCGGCCGGGATGCCGACCCAGGGGCCGAACAGGATGCCGCCCGAGATGATGGCAATGATCCGCACGTTGATCAGCGCCCCCTCTACCGGAATGCCGGTGTAGGTACTGAACACCGCAAACAGGCCGAAAATGGAGGCCACCAGCACCAGTTCCGCCGGGGTGTGATCCCGCTTCTGGAACAGCCGCTGGAACGGCCGGGTGCGGGTCAGGAAGAAGAGGGTCATCAGCATCAGCGCCGCCCGTTCGAACACCGCCAACAACATCATCTGATTTTCAAGCATCTGCGCCCCCTTGCGGCAACCCGACCGATCACCATAACCCCGACCAATAAATCGGGGCCGGATAAACCAGCCCCTGTGACATCAACAGTACTGACCGGCCACCCAGCCGGAGGACCAGGCCCACTGGAAGTTGTAGCCACCGAGCCAACCGGTCACGTCCACCACTTCGCCGATGAAGTAGAGGCCCGGCACCTTGCGCGCCTCCATGGTCTTGGAGGAGAGCTCGTTGGTATCGACGCCCCCCAGGGTCACTTCGGCGGTGCGATACCCCTCGGTGCCGTTGGGCAGGATCTGCCAGTCACCCAGCAGGTTGGCCACCGCTTCCAACTCCCGCTCGTTGTACTGGCGCATCGGCTTGCTGACCAGCTGACCCAGCTCCACCAGCTTGTCGATGAAGCGCTTGGGCAGCTCGCGCCCCAGCACGGTTTTCAGCTCCTGCGCCGGGTGCGCCAGCGCCCATTCGCGCAGGGCGGCTGGAATATCCAGCTCCGGCAGCAGGTTGATGTGGATCTTCTCACCCGCATGCCAGTAGGAGGAGATCTGCAGGATAACGGGGCCGGAGAGGCCGCGATGGGTGAACAGCATCGCCTCCTTGAAGCAGGTGCCATCCTCGGCGGTGACCGCTACCGGCAGGCTGATGCCCGCCAGATCGGCAAACGCCTCTTTCTCCGCCTGATGGAGGGTAAAGGGCACCAGACCGGCGCGGGTCGGCAGCACCTTGAGGCCGAACTGCTCCGCCAGCTTGAAGCCATAAGGGGTCGCCCCCAGCTTGGGCATGGAGAGACCGCCGGTCGCCACCACCAGCGAGTGACAGCCGATCTCACCCTTGCTGGTGGTCAGCACGAAACCCTCATCCTGCTTGCTGACGGTGAGGATCTCGGTCTGGAACTGCAGGGTCACCCCAGCCCAGTCACACTCGGTGAGCAGCACATCGACGATATCCTTGGCGCTCTCGAGACAGAACAGCTGCCCCAGGGTGCGCTCGTGATAGTTGATCCCGTGGCGGTCCACCAGATCGATAAAGTCCTGCTGGGTGTAGCGGGCCAGCGCCGACTTGCTGAAGTGGGGATTCTCCGACAGGTAGGCGTGAGCGCCAGCCTGATGGTTGGTGAAGTTGCAGCGACCACCGCCACTAATGAGGATCTTGCGGCCCGGCTTCTTGGCGTTGTCGAGCACCAGCACGGAGCGGCCACGGTAGCCCGCCTGCGCTGCACACATCAATCCGGCCGCACCGGCCCCGATCACCACCACATCGACCTGCTTCATCATCACTCACTTATCAAAAATAGAAACGGCACCTGGCCAGAACCGAGATTGCCTCTGGCGGAACACAACCATAGTGGCTGCCCACCAGAATAAACAACGGCCCTTAAAAGGGCCGTTATTGTACTGGCTGAACACTAAGTGTCCACGACTATCAGGCGTTGCTGTCCATGATGCTGGCAGGGGCGCCTTTGGCCAGTTCGGCCAGCTCCTTGTCGATGAAGTAGAGGCCCTTGCCATCTTCACCCACCAGACCCAGACGGTCGACGATGCTCTTGAACAGCTTCTCCTCTTCATGCTGCTCGGCCACATACCACTGCAGGAAATTGAAGGTGGAGTAGTCCTGGGTAGTGAAGGCTACGTGAGCCAGACCATTGATGCACTTGGTGATGTGATACTCGTGCTCCAGGGTGGTACGGAACACGTCGCCCAGCGACTTGAACTCGTGGGGAGGGGCATCGATGGCACCCAGTTTTGGCATGGCACCGGTCTCGCTCACGTAGGTGAACAGACGCTCCATGTGCTGGCGCTCCTCGACTGCGTGCTGGCGCAGGAAGGTCGCCGCCCCTTCAAAGCCCTTGTCTTCGCACCAGGCGCTCATCTGCAGATAGAGATTGGAGGAGTAGAACTCCAGGTTAATCTGCTCGTTCAACTTCTCGATCATGGCTTGGGCCAGCATCTTGTTTCTCCTCAGTGATTTGGTATCGATTGTCGCCACACTCCCGCCGCGAATCAACCCGCCAACGAGAGGGAGATCCCGTTTCTTTCAGCTCAGGGGGTCAGCTCGCCAAGGGAGGCGACATCCACCGGCGCAGCATAATCGACGCCCGGCAGCTCGAAGCCATTGAGTTGCATGAAGTCCTGCCGCAGCCCTGCAAAGTCCCCCAGCGCGTGGAAATTGTCCGGCGTCACCTTGGGCCAGAGCGCCGAGACGGCGGCCTGAATGGCCGGGTCGAGCTCGTGGTCATCCATCCGGATCAGCCGGTTACCATCGGCCACCACCCCATTGGCCCCGTACATCTTGGCGGCAAACAGTCGCTGCATCTGCTCGATGCAGCCTTCGTGCACACCGCGCTCCTTCATCACCCCCATCAGCAAGCCGAGATAGACCGGCAGCACCGGAATATAGGCGCTCGCCTTGGTTACCAGCGCCTTGCAGACCGACACCCAGGCATGGCCGCCAATCTCGGCCAGTTGCAGGTTGATGGTCTCGGCGGTGGCGTGCAGATGCTCCTTGGCATAACCGATGGTGCCATCCCGATAGAGGGGATAGGTGGATTCGGGGCCGATGTAGGAGTAGGCCACGGTTTGCGCACCGGGGGCGAGACAATCGGTCTGCTGCAACGCCTGCATCCAGAGCTGCCAATCCTCGCCCCCCATCACAGTGACGGTATCGCGGATCTCCTCAGGCGTGGCGGGCGCCAGCGACTGCTGCACCAAGGTATCGCGTTCCAGATCCAACCCCCAACCGCTGAACGGCTGGCCGGTGGTCTTGAGCACCGAACGCACCTGCGTGCCATCGGGCAGCACCCGGATGCCGCTCGCGAGCGAATAGATCACCAGATCCACCTGCCCCAGCTGCTGGCGGATAGTGTCGATGGCCTGCTGGCGCATCCCGTCGGAGAAGGCATCACCGATCAGGTTGATGGCGATACGCCCCTCCTGCTCCGCCTCCTTGCGAAACCAGATGTTGTTGTACCAGCCGGCGCTACCCAATCCTTTGTCGGAAGGGCCACGTTCGAAGGAGATACCAATGGTGTCGGCACCGGCACCAAAGGCGAGCGCAATGCGCGACGCCAGTCCAAACCCGGAGGAGGCACCCAGCACCAGCACCCGCTTGGGGCCGTTGAACGAGCCAGCAGCCTTGATACGTTCGATCTGCTGCTGCACGGCGGCGCGACAGCCGATGGGATGACAGTTGCGGGCAACACAACCTTGAATCTGGGGATGAATGATCATGGGAAGGCCTCCAAAGAAACTGGCTACAGCATAACCAAATCGAAAGAGATTAACTTGATGCCGGATCGCTATCAGTCAGAAAAGCCGCGGGAATTGAGGCAGAAAAACAAAAGGGAGCACGTGGCTCCCCAAAGCGGTATTCAGATGCTTTTTGTTGTTTTGTGTTCATTGCGAAGCACGGGCCCATCCTATGCCTCTCCCCCCTGATCGGCAAGCCGGGGGGTGTGACCGGCGTCAAACTATTGTTTAATTTATAGGCAAATAGTGGTTAATAACTGAGTGACTGACCCTGTGTCACACGTCATTAAACTCATTTAAATCCCAAAACTGTGCCTGAGGCACCATTTTAGTTTCAGCAGAGATTGGTATAGTGGGCTGAAGGATCGGTAAGGAGAACCCCCATGAGTGGAACAACCTATTACAAGCATATTCTGGCCGCGATCGACCTCTCTGAAGACAACCGCAAGGTGATCGACAAAGCGGTGGACAGAGCCCGCTCCAACGGCGCCAAGCTGTCGGTTATCCATGTCGATGTGGACCTCAAGGATCTCTACACCGAGATGATCGATATCGACATCGACAACGTGCAGGATCAGGTGATCGCCGAAGCGAAAGAGAAGCTGGAGGCATTTCTGGCCTCGGTGGACTATCCCATCGAGAAGAAGCTGGTGATCTGCGGCGATCTGAGCGAGCGGGTCAATCAGGCGGTCAAGGAGTACGAGATCGACCTGCTGGTGTGCGGCCATCGCCAGAGCTTCTGGAGCCTGCTCACCTCCAGCGCCCGTCAGCTGATGAATACGGTGCCCTGCGATCTGCTGGTCGTCCCCTTGCAGAAGTAATGAAACCGGCGTAGTTTGATTTGCTATGAACATGACCGCACTCAATCACAACTACTGGTGGTGCTGCTCCTAAACAGGCGGCACCGCGTTTCTATTGTAAATTTCCCAAAGAAAACACCGTGACCGCCGAGAGGCGGTCAACTGTTTTTATCCCTTTGTCGCCTCCCGGCTCACCCAACTGGAGAGAGTGACATGCACAACCCCGTAATCCTGACTGGCGATCGTCCCACCGGCAAACTGCACATCGGCCACTATGTTGGCTCCCTGCGCCAGCGCGTCGAAGCCCAGCACCACTACCGTCAATTCGTGATGATCGCCGACTTGCAGGCGCTGACCGACAACGGCCACAACCCGGCCAAGGTGACCGACAACGTATTGGAGGTAATGGCCGACTATCTGGCGGTCGGCCTCGACCCGGCCAAGACCACCTTCTGCCTGCAGAGCGCCCTGCCCGCCCTCGCCGAGCTCACCTGCTACTACCTCAATCTGGTCAGCGTCGCCCGGCTGGAGCGCAACCCCACCGTCAAGGCGGAGATCCAGCAGAAAGGGTTCGAACGCACGCTGCCGGCCGGTTTTCTGGTCTATCCGGTCAGTCAGGCCGCCGACATCACCGCCTTTCGCGCCAGCCATGTGCCGGTCGGGGAGGATCAGCTGCCGATGCTGGAGCAGACCAACGAGATCGTCCGCCGCTTCAACTCTCTGGTAGGCAAAGAGGTGCTGACCGAATGCCAGCCGATCCTGAGCGACACCGGCCGCCTGCCCGGCATCGACGGCAAGGCCAAGATGTCCAAATCCCTCGGCAACACCATAGAGCTCGGCATGTCGGCGGAAGAGGTCAAACAGGCGGTGTTCGCCATGTATACCGACCCCAACCACCTCAAGGTGAGCGATCCGGGTCAGGTGGAGGGAAATACGGTGTTCGCCTATCTCGATGCCTTCCACCCCGACAAGGCGCTGGTCGCCGAGATGAAGGCCCACTACCGACGAGGCGGACTGGGGGACATGCGCTGCAAACAGGTGCTCAATGACTGCCTGCAGACCCTGCTCGCCCCGATGCGGGAGCGCCGTGCCGCGGCCATTGCCGACAAGAAGATGCTGCTGGAACTGCTCTATCAGGGCACCGAGCAGGCTCGCATCATCACCGATGAGGTATTGGCGGAGGTGAAAAGCGCCATGGGGCTCGACTACTTCGCCAGCATCCGCTGAGCGGGAGTCCCGAGCGCATCGTCGCCATAGAGGTCGAACACCAGCTGGTGCAGCAGGCTCTTGAACCAGCCGATCGCTTCGTCGTGAGCGGTCAGCGGGTGCCCCGCCATCAGGTAGACGATAGGGATGGCGGGGTCGAGCTGGTGCATCCGCAGCGGGTAGTAGCGGCAGAAGTGGCGCCCGATCATCTCGGGCACCACCACCAGATAGCGGCCAGTCGCCATCAGCGGCGGCACCGCCATAAAGCTCGGCAACCGCACGCCCAACTCCCGCTCCACCCCGAAGCGGGCCAGCCAGAGCTCCACCATCGCCTGACTGTGACCCCAGCTGGAGGTGTGGATGTGGGGGCGGCTCACCAGCTCGACCGGAGTCAGCACATCGGGCAATTCGCTGCCGAGCGGCGACAGGCAAACCAGCGGGTTGTTGAACCACTCCTCCCGCCACAAACGGGGTGAGAGGTGATTCGCCCCGGCGAAACCGATCACCAGATCCAGCTCACCCTTTTCCAACTCCCGCTCGTAGTCGCTGTCCGCCAGCTCGCACACCTCAAGCCGACAGTGAGGGGCCTGCCGATGGAGCCGCTCCACCAGCATTGGCACCAGCCCGTGCTCTACCGAACCCGGGGTGGCGATGCGGAAAATCCGCCGCGCAGTGGCGGGATCAAACCCTTTGGCCTGCCGCAATCCCTGCTCCAGCATCGCCAGCGCCTGCCGTACCGGCCCGGCCAGCGCCTTGGCCCGCTCGGTCGGCATCATCTCGCGCCGACTCATCACGAACAGCGGGTCATCCAGCGCCACTCGAAGCCGCCCCAAGGCGTGACTGACGGTGGACTGGGAGAGATGCAGCCGTTCGGCGGCACGGGTGACATTGCGCTCCTGCATCAGCATGTCGAATACGGCGAGCAGGTTGAGGTCGAGACGGGCGAGCGAGCTATCCATCGATATTAGCCATAGTTAAATGCCAACAATTCATTTTTACCATAGTAACAGATTGCCTAGAATGCGCTGGCTTAATACATCGGAGATTCAAATGCGTAGCTATCTGTTATTGCTGGCCATTGGCCTGCTGTGGGGTTCCCAGTTCATTTTCATGCACCAGGCCGTTGCCGAGTTGCCCCCCATTCTGGTGGCTGCCGGTCGTGCCCTGTGCGGCAGCCTGACCCTGGGTCTGCTCTGCCTGTTCATGCGGCTCAAGAGTGAGCACACCCCGTGGCGCACCTATATGCTGATCGCCCTGCTGGATGCCACCATCCCCTTCATCATGGTCGCCTGGGGCCAACAGTATGTGGATAGCGCCATCGCTGCCGTGGTCATGGGTTGTATCCCGTTTGTGACCATTCTGGCTGCACCGCTGTTTATTTCTGGTGAAAGAATCACCAAAACCGGCCTGCTTTCCGTGATCATCGGCTTTGCCGGTGTGCTCACCCTGTTCTGGCCGAAACTCTCCCAGGGCATGAACGCCGGTCTGCTCGGTGCCATGGCCATCCTGCTGGGTGCCAGCTGCTTCGCCATCGGCCTGCTGATGATCAAGCGCTTCGCCAAGGACCATCCGGTCGTGGTCGCCCGCAATATCCTGATCTCCTCGGCAATCCAGTTGCTGCTGGTCGCCCCCTTCATGGTTGATCTCGGCAGCCTGACCCTGCCGAGCACCCAGGCCCTGAGCGCGATTACCGTGCTGGGTACCCTCTGTACCGGTCTGGTCTACTTCCTCTACATGGCACTAATCCAGAAGGCCGGCCCGACGTTCGCCTCCTTCAGCAACTATCTGGTGCCGCTGTTCGGCGTGATGCTGGGTGCCCTGTTCCTCGGCGAGCAGATCCATCCCACCACAGGTGTTGCTCTGGCCCTGATCCTCGGCTCGGTCGCCATGAACCAGTGGGCGCAGCAGCGTCGCATGCAGCGCGAGGTCTCCCTATGTCAGGCATCCTGACCACACTGTGCGGTGGTCTGGTACTGATTGCCGGCTGGCAGTATCGCCAGCGGCTGGCCGGGATCCTGGGCCTGCTGATGGTACTGCTGCCCTGGTTCTTCGATAGCAAGCTGCAAGCCATGCTGAGCTATGCCCTGAATGCCTGAAGTCCATCTCTGAATGTGTGACGAGAGTCTATCTCTCCTGTTTTTGGGACTGTTTTAAAAAACCTCCGATTTGTCCCCCGCTACCGGCGCTCTGCGCCGGTTTTTTTATGCCTGCCAGCCGGCGTCAGATCAGATAGCGATAGCTGAGTCGCTCGTTCTTGCGCGGCCCGGTAATCTGCCAGCTCAGCAGAAAACCACCGTCGATCTCGGTCAACTCGGCGCTGTAGTGATCCGCCCCGCACAGATGGGGCTCGGCGGTCAGCCAGCGGCCATCCCCCTGCGGCAGCAGCTCGAACAGTTCGACCGGCGCTTCATAACGCAGGTGAGAAAGGCGGATCCCCCGCTCGCTACGCTGCCACCAGAAGCGGTTATGCATGGCGAGTTCCCTGCCATGAGGCGTGATGTAACGGCCCTGCTCGTTAAACAGCCAGTCTCCCTGATGATCGGTCACCTGTACACGCCCCTCGCCCCGACCATTCCAGTCGGTCGCCGACCCCTCGCCATTGCTGGCGGTAAAGGAAAATGCTCCGACCTGTGGCAATCGCGCCCATAAACGCTGGATTGCCGCTTCCATCTCGGCCATCATAGCCCCCTTAAAATTGACAACTGACGATAAATCAAACACATGAACTACTTGATAGGGGTCACCCTGCTCTGGTCATTCTCCTTCAGCCTGATCGGGGTCTACCTCGCCGGTCAGGTGGATGCCTACTTCTCGGTGCTGACCCGAATCGCCCTCGCCAGTCTGGTGTTTCTGCCCTTCCTGCGCCGCCGCTGGCTGCGCCCCGATCTGGCGGCCAAGCTGATGGCCCTCGGCGCCATCCAGCTCGGCATCATGTATCTCTTCTACTACCACTCCTTCCTGCTGCTGACGGTGCCGGAAGTGCTGGTCTTTACCATCTTCACCCCCATCTACGTCACCCTGCTCCACGATCTGCTGGAGCGCCGCTTCAAGCCTACCTATCTGTGGGGCGCCCTGCTGGCGGTGATCGGGGCAGCCGTCATCCGCTTCGACGGCCTGACCGAAAGTTATGTGCTGGGATTTCTGGTGGTGCAGGGGGCCAACCTCTGTTTCGCGCTGGGTCAGGTGGGCTACAAGGTACTGCTGGCGCGGGAGGCGGAGCAACCACCGCAACTGGCGGTGTTCGGCTGCTTCTATCTGGGGGCGCTGATGATCGCACTGCCCGCCTGGTGGCTGCTGGGCAAGCCACAATACCCAACGTCAGGGTTGCAGTGGGGCATTCTGCTCTGGCTGGGGGTAGGTGCCTCCGGCCTCGGCTACTTCCTCTGGAACAAGGGGGCGACGCTGGTCACCAGCGGGGTGCTGGCCATCATGAACAATGCGCTCATTCCGGCCGGCTTGCTGGTCAATCTGCTGCTCTGGGGCAAGGATACCGACCTGACCCGGCTGACCATCGGCGGCCTGCTGATGCTGGCCTCGCTCTGGATCTGCCAGCGTGACAAGCGCGGCCAACCCTGACCACACTCAGCCGACGACGGTGTTGTGCTCCCGTCTGGCCTGACTGTGACAGCTGGCCAGCCGGGCCAGCAGGTGATCGAGCTGCTCGCCAGCCTGACTCTGCACCAGCCCGATGCTGACGGTGACCGGCCGCTGTGACAGCAGGCTGGCATCGGCAATCTCGAGGCGCAGCCGCTCGGCGATCTCCAGCGCACTCATCCGCTCGGTCTGGGAGAGCATCAGGATAAAACCGTCCTCATCCCAGCGGGCGAAGGGATCTTCCCGCCGCAGTTCGTGGCGTACGATACGCGCCAGCTTGGCCAGCATGGCGTCGCAAGCCGCTTCACCAAACAACTGCTGGATTTTGGCCATGTGATCGACCGAAAACTGCAGCAGACTGAAAGTGCCGCTCTCGGTCGCCAGCCGCTCTTCAAGCAGTTGCTCGAAACGGCCACGGCTCTCCAGTCCGGTCAGCGGATCGGTGCCATGTCGCTCCTCCACCAGCACGGCAGCGGGATCGAGGTGACGGACGACCCCCAGCAGATAACCCCGCTCATCGCGACGCATCCGCTCTTCCAGCCGGATGTAGTGACCGTGATGATGCAGAATGCGGTATTCGAGGCGCAGACCGCTGCTGCGGCCGCTCTGGCAGGCGAGCAGGGCATCTTCCAGCCGGGCAACATCGTCGGGATGAACCCGATCCAGCCAGCCAAGATCATCCGGCCAGCACTCTCCCAATCCCAGCAGGCGCAGGCAGGAGGGATCACGCTGCAGTCCATGTTGGGCTGACCAGCTCCAGATCCCCGCCTCCAGCAGCGCCATGGCATCAGACAGCAGACCCGGATCAAGCCGGGCAGTCACATCGACTAAAGGTGTCTTGAGCATTTCCATGGGGCGCCTCGAAACAGGATCTGAATACCTGCTCAATAAGTAACATTGGCGTTCACGCCGAGCAACAGGGTCAGAGCGCTTTTCCCTGATACCCGTTCATCAAGGTCTGCCAGTTCTCCGGTACGAAGTGGAAACTGGTATGCAGTTGAGACTCTTTATTGAATGAACGGAGCAAGCGTTCCAGATTGGCCTTCTGCCATTCGCCGGGGGAGCGGATCGCACCCTTGTCAAAATCGATCACCCACACCTTGCCCTCTTTATCGAGCAGCAGGTTGTGGCTGTTGAGATCGGCGTGATAGACCCCGGCATCGTGCAGCTGGCGCACCGTCTGGCCTATCTTGTGCCACACCTCGGTCGCCACCGGCCCCTGCTTGAGCAGCGCCACCATATCCTTGGCACCGCGAATTCGCTCGATCAGGATATCGGCACGATAGAAGGGGCCCTGTTTGACCATGCGGGCACCAAACGGACGCGGCACCGGCAGCCCCAGCTCGCACAGCTTGGCCAGCAGGGTATATTCGGCCATGGCGCGGCTCGACTCGACCCCTTCGAACCAGAAACGATCCCGCACCACCTTGCCCACCATGCCGCCACGATAGTAGTGGCGCAGCACCAGATGGCGGGACTCATCCTTGACAAACCAGGTCACCCCCCGCCCGATGGAGGTTCCCACCACCTGACGGTTGTTCTGCCACCAGGCAGGATCGAATAACTGGGGAGAGGGGTCGCGAAAGGCCCCTTCGGCATACCAGCAGATCTGGTTGTGTTCGGTCTGTACTCGCATCGTGGAGATCCCGCTCGGTGGGTCATGGATCGCAATTTTTCAATTGGCGATGAGGCTGCCGCTCTGGCATGCCCGCAATAGTGGCCTTTAATCAACGACGTGCAGAGACAGGTCATGGCGCTGGGCCCGGCCTATCCTGGCTGACGATTGTGCGCAATTTTACAATCCAGAGGGGAGTTTGCATAATGCCATCCACCCTTTTTGCCAGCCGTGCGCCACAACATGCCGCTATTTCAAACGCCCCCCTCCTCCATCTGCATCCTGCGGCTCTCCGCCATCGGGGATTGCTGCCACGCACTGGCGCTGGTGCGCGTCATCCAGCGGGAGTGGCCACAGACCCGTATCACCTGGATCACCGGCAAAATCGAGGCAACCCTGTTTGCCGATCTGCCCGGCGTCGAGGTGATCCCCTTCGACAAGAGCAAGGGGTGGCGCGGCTATCGCGATCTCTGGCAGACCCTCAAGGGACGCAAATTCGATGCCCTGCTCCACCTTCAGGCGGCGATGCGGGCCAGCATCGCCACCCTCGGCATCAGCGCCAAGGTCAAACTCGGGTTTGATCGGGAGCGGGCCAACGACGGCCAGTGGCTGTTCACCAACCACAAGGTGCCTTCGCCTGCCTCCCCCCATGTGCTGGACGGTTTCCTCGCCTTCGCCAAAGAGCTCGGCATCCAGGATCTGACCCCGGACTGGCAACTGTCCATCAGCGCCGATCATCAGGCGTGGGCAAGGGAGAAGATTGGCGGCAAACCGACTCTGCTGATCTGCGCAGCCGCCAGCAAGGCATTCAAAAACTGGACGGCCGCAGGCTATGCCGCGCTGGCGGATCACGCCGCCAACAAGGGCTTTCAGGTCTATCTCTGTGGCGGGCCTGCCAAACTGGAGCGGGATCTGGCTGCCGACATCCAGCGCTTAAGCCAGAGCAAGCCGGTCGATCTGGTGGGGCAGACCAACCTCAAGCAGCTGCTGGCGCTGATTGGCGAGGCGAGTCTGGTGCTGGCCCCCGATACCGGCCCCACCCATATGGCCACCATAGTGGGCACGCCGGTGATCGGTCTCTATGCCCACCACAATCCGGCCCGCACCGGCCCATATCTGTGCCGCGACTACGTGGTCAGCGTCTATCAGGAGCTGGTCGAGCAGGAGACCGGCAAGCCGCTGGCCGAATTGAGCTGGCGCACCCGTCTCAAAGACCCGGAGGCCATGCGAAAAATCACCAGCGAGCAGGTGATCGCCGCATTCGACCGCCTCTGTGCAGATCGTCAGCTGCCGTAGTGACAGAGCACCTCGGGAATTCCGAGCCATCAGGCAGGGATAACCTGATAGCCTCTGCCCTCAGCCAAAGGCACAATGCAGGCTGATGTGGGTTACGCTCCCGCAGCAAGCTACGAATACTTTGATCGGCTGGAATATGATTCCGGCCGTTTTTTTATTCGCCGCATTCTGGTAAAATTCGCCGCCTTTACATCCTCCTGACTCAAGAATTTTCCGCGTTTTGCGTTTGGCTGTCTCCCTTTCGGGCACAAGACGGCGGTCTCTGCTACAACCAAAACAGCGGTTTCGATTAAAGGTAATAATATGGCGCAACAAGGCACTCTCTATATCATCTCCTCTCCGAGCGGCGCGGGTAAATCCAGTCTGCTCAATGCCTTGCTGACCCAACATAACGCTGCGGGCAAGATGCAGCTGTCGGTTTCCCACACCACTCGCGCCACCCGTCCTGGCGAAGAGCACGGCGTCCACTACCACTTCGTCCAGGTGGAAGAGTTCAAGGCGCTGATCGAGCGCGGTGATTTTCTGGAGTGGGCCGAAGTGTTCGGCAACTACTACGGCACCTCACGCGCCGCCATCGAAGCCTGTCTGGCCAAGGGGATCGACGTATTCCTCGACATCGACTGGCAAGGTGCCCGCCAGATCCGCGAGCAGATGCCGACCAAATCCATTTTCATCCTGCCCCCCAGCCGCGAAGAGCTGGAACGCCGCCTGATTGGGCGCGGTCAGGACAGCGCCGAAGTGATTGCCGGCCGGATGGCGAAAGCCATTGCCGAAATGGTGCACTACGACGAGTATGACTATGTCATTATCAACGAAGACTTCGAGCAGGCGCTGTTCCAGCTCAGGTCCATTATTGAGTGCCAACGGCTGGAGATGCGTCACCAGCAACAGGCTCAAAAAAACTTGCTGCAACAGCTACTGGCAGAGTAAGCCAAAAACAAGTAAACTTTTGCGTCATTTTTAAACACTGCTTTTCTAAATACAGAAAGCCCAAACACTGGAGTCCTGCATGGCACGCGTTACTGTAGAAGATGCTGTAAAACAGGTAGGTAACCGTTTTGACCTGGTGCTGGTCGCCGCGCGCCGCGCTCGTCAAATCGCGGTACAAGGCAAAGATCCCCTGGTCGACGAAGAGAACGACAAGCCGACTGTGATCGCCCTGCGTGAGATCGAGCTGGGTCTGGTGAACAATCAAGTGATGGACACCCAGGACCGCTACGAACAGCAAGAGCAGGAAGCCGCCGAGCTGGCTGCCGTTGCTGCCATCGCCGAAGGCCGCGGTTAAGTTATTCCTCCGGTTGGCACCCGCCCGGGTGCCGACTGTTCATCCCCATTTACAACCGCTCGAAAACCTCGCAAACTCAGGGCTATACCCTCAATTCCACGAATTGCCGTTTCACCGCTGCGGGGACTGTCTTGTATTTATTTGAAAACCTTAAAGAAATAGCCAGTTCCTACCTGCCGCCAGAGCAGGTTGAGAAGCTCAAGCAAGCCTATGTGGTGGCCCGTGATGCCCACCAGGGCCAGATGCGTTCCAGTGGCGAACCCTATATCACCCACCCTGTTGCCGTTGCCCGAATCCTGGGTGACATGCGCCTCGATCATGAAACCCTGATGGCCGCCGTGCTGCACGACGTCATCGAAGACACCTCTGTCACCAAGGCCGATCTGGCCGAACAATTCGGCAATGCGGTTGCAGAACTGGTGGCCGGGGTCTCCAAGCTCGACAAGCTGAAATTTCGCGATCGCAAAGAGGCGCAGGCCGAGAACTTCCGCAAGATGGTGATGGCGATGACCCAGGATATCCGGGTCATTCTGATCAAGCTGGCCGACCGCACCCACAATATGCGCACCCTGGGCTCCCTGCGCCCTGACAAACGCCGCCGCATCGCCCGGGAAACCCTCGAAATCTTCGCCCCCATCGCCAACCGCCTCGGTATTCACACCATGAAGAACGAGCTGGAAGAGCTGGGTTTCGAGGCGCTCTATCCCATGCGATCCCGCGTGTTGCGCGAATCGGTGCGCCGCGCCCGTGGCAATCGCCGCGAGATCATCGACTCCATCCAGAGCGAAATCAGCGGTCGTCTGAAAGAGGCGGGGATTGAGCATCAGGTCAGTGGCCGCGAGAAGAATCTCTTCTCCATCTACAACAAGATGGAGAAAAAAGAGCTGCAATTTCATGAGGTAATGGATATCTACGCCTTTCGTGTCAAGGTGAAGGACATAGATACCTGTTACCGGGTGCTGGGACAGATGCACAGCCTCTACAAACCGCGCCCCGGCCGCTTCAAGGATTACATCGCCATCCCCAAGACCAACGGCTACCAGTCGCTGCACACCTCGCTGGTGGGGCCGCACGGGGTACCGGTCGAGGTGCAAATTCGCACCGAGTTCATGGATCAGATGGCCGACAAAGGGGTTGCCGCCCACTGGGCCTACAAGCAGGATGGCGACAGTTCGGGTACTACCGCCCAGATCCGCGCCCAGCGCTGGATGCAGAGCCTGCTGGAATTGCAGCAAAGCGCCGGCAGCTCCTTTGAATTCATCGAAGGGGTCAAAACCGACCTCTTCCCCGACGAGATCTACGTGTTCACGCCGGAAGGACGCATCATGGAGCTGCCCGCTGGCGCCACGCCGGTGGACTTCGCCTATACGGTGCACACCGACATCGGCCACGCTTGCGTCGGTTCGCGGGTCGACCGCCACCCCTACCCGCTCAGCAGCCCGCTGCACTCGGGCCAGACGGTGGAGATCATCACGGCGCCGGGCGCTCGCCCCAACGCGGCCTGGCTCAACTTCGTGGTGACCACCAAGGCGCGCTCCAAGATCCGCCAGTTCCTCAAGAACCTGCGCACCGAAGAGTCGGTGGTGTTGGGTCGCCGCCTGCTCAACCATGCGCTGGGCGCCAAGAATATCGAAGACATCCCCGAGCCGCGCATCAAGCAGGTGCTGGCCGATACCAAGCATGAGAACCTGCAGGGGCTGCTGGCCGATGTGGGCCTCGGCAACGCCATGAGTGTCATGGTGGCGCGCCGCATGCTGGGAGATGAACTGCCGCCGGAAGAGCAACCCAAGTCCAGCAGCAAGAAGATGCCGATCAAGGGTGCCGACGGCATGCTGGTCACCTTCGCCAACTGCTGCCGTCCGATCCCGGGAGATGCCATTATCGCCCACATCAGCCCGGGCAAGGGTCTGGTGATCCACCAGGAAGCCTGCCGCAACATCAAGGGCTACAGCAAGGAGCCGGACAAGTACCTGCCGGTGCAGTGGGAAGTGGACAAGGAGCAGGAACAGGAGTTCCGCACCGGCATCAGCATCGAGATCGTCAACCATCAGGGTGCGCTGGCCGAGCTGGCCAACGTGATTGCCGCCACCGGCGCCAATATTCACGCCATCAGCACCGAAGAGAAGGATGGCCGGGTCTATCAGGTCAGCCTGCTCATCACCACCAAGAGCCGCATCCACCTGGCCAACATCATGCGCAAGATCCGCGTTATGCCCAACGTGCTCAAGGTGAGCCGACAGAAGAACTGAACACAGGCGGCGCAAGCCGCCTGCTGCTTTTATAGAGACAAGCCATGACCCCCGAACGCTTCAAGCGCATCACCGATATGCTGGCCCAGCGTCAGCTCGATTTGACCGTCTGTATGGAAGAGGTCCACAAACCTCACAATCTGGCCGCCATCGTGCGTACCGCCGATGCCATCGGCATCCACCGGGTACACGCCGTCTGGCCCAAAACCTGGATCCACAAGCGCAAGGGCACCGCCCGCGGCAGCCAGAACTGGGTGGATGTAAAACTGCACCCGGATATCGGCACAGCCGTTGCCGAGCTGAAAGCCTCCGGCATGCAGATCCTGGCGACTCACCTCTCAGACAGCTCGGTAGATTTTCGCGCCATCGATTACACCAAACCAACCGCCATTCTGGTGGGTCAGGAAAAGCATGGCATTAGTGAAGAGGCGCTGGCGCTGGCCGACCACCATATCGTCATCCCCATGGTGGGCATGGTGCAGTCCCTCAACGTCTCGGTGGCTGCCGCTGCCATCCTCTACGAGGCGCAGCGCCAGCGCGAGCTGGCAGGTTGCTATCAGCGCGGCTGCCCGCTCACACTGGAGGAGCAGAACAGCATCCTGTTCGAGGGGGGTTATCCTATCTATGCCCAGCTCTGCAAAGAGAAAGAGATGCCCCACCCCCAGCTCGGCCCGGCCGGTGAAATTCTGGCGGACGAAGAGTGGTGGCAACGGATGCAGCTGACCCGCAAAGGGTGGGCGCAGCAGAGCGAGCAGGACGACCTACAGGAGGAGTGATGGAGAACCCTTTTGGCAGCTGGCTGGAATCCCGCATCATCCGGGATCACCTGACCAACCCGAACATAGAGGTCGGCGACTACAGCTACTACTCCGGCTACTACCACGGCAAGCCGTTCGAGGATCACTGCGTCCGTTACCTGCTCGGCGATGGCTCGACCCGCGACACTTGGGAGAGCGGCCTCTGGGGCGAGGTGGATCGGCTGATCATTGGCAAGTTCTGCTCCATCGGCTCGGGCGCCACCTTCATGCTGGCGGGCAATCAGGGCCACCGGCTGGATTGGGTCTCCACCTTCCCGTTCAACCCCGACACCTTTGGCGAAGGGGCCCGCAGCGGCTTTCTGCGCAAGGGGGACACCCGGATTGGCAACGATGTCTGGATCGGCTCGGAAGCGATGATCATGCCCGGCATCACCATAGGTGATGGCGCCGTCATCGCCACCCGCGCCGTGGTGACCAAAGATGTGGCCCCTTACACCATAGTCGGCGGCAACCCGGCCCAACCAATCCGCCGTCGTTTCAGCGATGAGCAGATCCTCATGCTGCAAGAGATGCAGTGGTGGGACTGGCCCCTGCCCCGCTTGCAAGCCAGCATGGCGCTACTCTGCTCGGGGGATATCGCCGCCCTTTATCACCATTGGCAACAGGAGTGTGCCTGATGAAATCCCTCTCTCTTTCCCTGTTGGCCCTGACCCTGTTTTCTGCCGGAGCCCTTGCCGTGACCAATACCTATCAGCTCACCAGCGAAGCCGATGTACCCAGCCTCTACCAGCAAACCCTGCCCGACTTCTGGCGCCAGCATGCGGTTGAAGGGGAGTTCAAGGGCAAGGACGGGGTGACCATCCGCTATGCTGCGCTGCGGCAAGCCAAGGTTGATCGCGCCATCCTGATCGTCAATGGCCGGGTCGAAAGCTACCTCAAGTATCAGGAGCTGGCGTGGGATCTCTGGCGTCAGGGCTACAGCCTCTATCTCATCGACCATCGTGGTCAGGGGATGTCCGACCGGATGCTGAATGACCCGCAGAAGGGATATGTCGACCAGTTCGACGATTATGTGGTCGATCTCAAGCAGTTTCACGACCAGATCATCATGGCGGACCAGCCTGCCAAGCTGTTCCTGCTGGCCCACTCCATGGGCGGCGCCATCTCGGCCCGCTATATGGAACGCTGGCCCGATGATATCAAGGCAGCCGTGCTCTCCTCCCCCATGCTGGGCATCAATCTCGGCGGTCTGCCCAAGTGGCTGGCCAAGGGATTGGCGAGCACCATAGGCACGGTCGGCGGCTGGCTTGGCGAGCCTCCCTACGGCCCCGGTCAGGGCGCCTATCAGGATCACGGCTTTGCCGATAACGAACTGACTCACAGCCAGCCCCGCTATCAGGCCTTCCGCCAAATCTACGAGCAGCACCCGCAGATCAAGCTGGGTGGCGCCACCGCCCACTGGATTTATCAGGGGATCACCGGTGCCGATGCCGCCATCGCCGATGCGGGCGCCATCAAAACCCCGCTGCTGGTGCTGCAAGCTGGCAACGACAGCGTGGTGGACAATGCCGCGCAGGATCGCTTCTGCACCATTGCCAGGTGCGAAGGGGGCAAACCACTGCGCATCGAGGGGGCCTGGCACGAGCTGTTTATCGAATCCGATGACAAGCGCCAGCCCGCCCTGACCGCGATGGTCGACTTTTTCGCCCGCTTCTGAGCTGGCTATTTTTTGTAACCCTAAATAAATGGGGTGACAGTGCGGGCTAAGGTAAACTGCCCCTGTTTTCAATCGATGCCGAGGTAATGATGTTCAAGGTAGTTGTATCCGATCTCGATGGCACTCTGCTCAACAAGCAGCACCAGATCTCTCCCCGTACCCGGGATACCCTGCACCGCCTGGTAGAACAAGGTGTGAAATTCGTGGTCGCCACCGGCCGTCATCATGTTGACGTTCGCAGCTTCCGCGATGCGCTGGGGATGGACATCTACCTCATTACCTCCAATGGCGCCGTGGTCCATGACAAACAGGATCAGCTGATTTTCAACCAGCCGCTGCCGACCGAGATCGCCGCCGAACTGATTGCGCTGGAGCGCGACCCCTCTATCCACCTCAATGTCTATCAGGGTGATGACTGGGTGGTGGAAGAAGAGCTCCCTTGGCTGCTGCAGTTCCACGACGAGTCAGGGTTCACCTACCGTCTGGTCGATGACCTGAAACAGGAACCGAAAGAGCAGATCAACAAGGTCTTCTACATCGGCGACCACGAGAAGCTGCTGAAGATCGAGGCGCACCTCAACCAGCGCTACGGCGATCAGCTAAACGTCACCTTCTCATTGCCGGACTGCCTCGAAGTCATGCACGCCGGGGTTCACAAGGGTAATGCGGTGCGAGCCGTGCTGGAGCAGAACGGGTTCGACATGTCGGAGGCGATCGCCTTCGGCGATGGCATGAACGACTTCGAGATGTTGACCATGGTGGGACGCGGCATCGTGATGGGCAACGCCCATGACCGCCTGAAAATGGCGCTGCCGGAGTATGAGCAGACCCTCACCTCCGATGAAGATGGCGTCGCCGTCTATCTGGAGAAGCTGTTCGAGCTGGAGAGCGTCAGCGCAGCCTGATCCTCTTCAGCCCGCCATCCGATTCAGCAAAGCCTCACCATGTGAGGCTTTGTTTTTTCAGGGTTTCCAGCCAGGGATTGGGCCGCTGCCAGCTGAAGCTCTGGTTCGCCCCGCCGTAGCATTCAGCCAACCGCAGCGGCGTGCCGGGAGTATGGCGTCGCCCGGCCACATCGAGGCAACGGGCAACCTTGCTGTTGAACAGCCTGTCTTTCTGCCACTCCCACTGCGCCTGACCGTCACAGGGTGCCAGCATCAACTCGCTGTCGTTTTTGGCTTGCAAACAGAGATCCTGCAGGCGCAACTCACCCAGATCCCACTCGAACAGTTGATCGTCTTTTCCGCTGCAAGGTTGTGCCAACACCTTCTGTTGGGACACCGCAACGCAAAAATCACCGCTGGTCAGCAAGGGGGAGAGAGAACGCTCCTCCTGCGGTTGTGAAGCAATGGAGCCCATCATCACATCGGTGGATGGCGGCTTGATGGTACAACCACCCAGCAGCAAGGCAGCCAGCAGGGCGGGAGAGCAAGCAAAGGAAATTTTGTTATTCATGGAAAAATGCCTGAAATGGGCCGATGACATCCGGTTGTCAGTGACTCGAGGCTGAAGCATAACCGAAAGGCGGGGCGCGCTGCCCAAATAGAGTGTAAACAGACGTAACAGGGAGAGAGTGCTGGCCCAGCGGAGGCCGGAAAGCAAAAAACCCCGCCGAAGCGAGGTTTTTCTAAATGTGGTCGGTGATAAAGGATTCGAACCTTTGACCCTCTGGTCCCAAACCAGATGCGCTACCGGACTGCGCTAATCACCGAGGCTATTTCTTTCAAAATAGTTTACTTCAAAAAAACAAAGACGACCTGATGGTCATCCTCGTCATACAGCAAGTATGGTGCGAAGAGAGGGACTCGAACCCTCACACCCGGGGGGCACTAACACCTGAAGCTAGCGCGTCTACCAATTCCGCCACCTTCGCGTACCTGACAAGCTGTAAAATGGGGTGGCTGATGGGGCTCGAACCCACGACAACCGGAATCACAATCCGGGACTCTACCAACTGAGCTACAGCCACCACAGCTGCTTTCGTTCCACAACAACGCCCGTTTAACCGACGCACTTTTGATGGTGCGCCCGACAGGATTCGAACCTGTGACCTCTGCCTCCGGAGGGCAGCGCTCTATCCAGCTGAGCTACGGGCGCTACGCTGTCGAACGGGGCGCATTATTAATGATGGTTGCTGGTTTGTCTACACTTTTCTGTCACCGAAACACTGTTCGTTGTTTTTTCAAGCACATTGCGCACTTTTCTTCCACTATTCCCCTGCTGACAGCCGAAAAGGGGCAGATCGCAGTCGCAAATCACCTTGCTGCCTTGACTTGATTTGATGCCCATCTAGAATGAATGAACGTTCATTCAATCGAAAGTCACACTGATGATTCTGGATAAAAAAGAGAGCATCTTCAACGCGGCCCATGAGGTATTGGGTGAACGGGGTTTTCATGGTCTGTCGATTGCGGAAGTCGCCAAGAAGGCCAATGTTGCCACCGGCACCATCTATCGCTACTTCGGCGACAAAGATGATCTGATCCGGCAACTGCACCAGCACACTATCTTGCAGTGTGTGCCCATGGTCATGGCCGATGTAGCAATCGATAAAGTTTCATTTCAACAATTTCGCCAATTATGGCTCAATATTCATGCCATTTTTGTTAACGAACCCAACGCTATCCGGTGCAAATTGCAGTACGAGAGCTCTCCGCTAGGGGCAGAATTGGAGACCAATCCTGTCATTCTGGCTGCCTGGGAGCCTCTGGACCGATTTTTTGAACAGGGCGTTGAACAAGGATTGTTTATTGATTTACCGATACGGGCACTCCAGGTGTTGAGTCTGGACAGTGTCATGCATCTGGCCCTGCAGTGCAGGGTGCACAACATCACGCTGACCGAATCGCAGTTGGAAACCGCGATCCGGGCCAGCTGGAATGCCATTTTATCCCCCAATCTTTCCACCTCAGGAGCCTGTTCATGAAAAAGTGGATGGCCATTATGTTGCTGATAGCGATCGCCTTGTTTGGCAGCGTCATCGGCTTCAATTTGTTCAAACAGAAGATGATTGCCCAATATATGGCCAACCGGCCGGAACCCGAGTTCCCCGTCACCGCCATGGTGACCAAGGCGCAGGATTGGGTACCGACCATCGAAGCGATCGGCTTCATCGAGCCGAATCAGGGGGTGACCCTCTCCACCGAACTGGCCGGTACCATTGACGCCATCACCTTTGAATCAGGCAAACCGGTCAAGGCTGACCAGCTGCTGCTGAGCCTGGACTCCACCGTGGAGCGGGCCAATCTGCGCGCCTCCCAGGCCAAGCTGCCGGCGGCAAAAGCCAAGTTCGATCGTTTCCAGAACCTCTACAAAACCAGCTCCATCTCCAAAGAACAGCTGGATGAAGCTGAAGCTGCCTATCGCTCGCTGGAAGCAGATATCGAGAGTCTGAAGGCGACCATTGCCCGTCGTGAAGTCCGTGCGCCCTTTAGCGGCGTGGTCGGCCTGCGCAATGTGTTCCTCGGTCAGTATCTGCAGCCGGGCACAGATATCGTGCGCCTGGAAGATACCAGCGTGATGCGCCTGCGCTTCACCGTGCCCCAGACCGATATCTCCAAAATCAAGCTGGGCCAGACCATCAAGATCAATGTGGATGCCTATCCACAAACCCAGTTTGACGGTCACATCACCGCCATAGAGCCTGCGGTCAACTTCCAGAGCGGCCTGATCCAGGTACAGGCAGACATTCCGAACAACGACGGTCAGCTGCGTTCCGGTATGTTCGCCCGCGCCAGCATCATTCTGCCGACGGTGAAAGATCAGATTGTGATCCCGCAAACCGCTATCTCCTTCACCCTTTACGGTCAGAACGTCTACGTGCTCAAAGAGGGCGAAGAGACCGACAAAGAGGGTAACAAGGTGAAAGTGCTGCGAGCCAAGCAGGTTGTGGTCAAGGCCGGTGAGCGCCGTGGCAACGATGTGCATGTGCTCTCCGGCATCCAGGCCGGTGACCAGATCGTACTGTCGGGTCAGGTTCGCCTGAGCAACGACACCAAGGTGCATGTGGTCGAGAACGATGCCCTGGCCGTTCCGGCACAAACCCCGATGCTGTAAGCGCGGAGATCTGCGATGCGATTTACTGACATATTTATAAAACGGCCTGTGCTGGCGATCTCGCTCAGCTTCCTGATCGCCTTGCTGGGCTTTCAGGCCATCTTCAAGATGCAGGTACGGGAATACCCCGAGGTGACCAACACGGTGATCACCGTCAGCACTGGCTACTATGGCGCCAGTTCTGATCTGATCCAGGGGTTCATCACCCAGCCGCTGGAACAGGCGGTCGCGCAAGCCGACAACATCGACTTCATGACCTCCTCCAGCCAGCTGGGCAGCTCCACCATCACTGCGTACATGAAGCTCAACACCGACCCCAACGCCGCGCTGTCCGACATCCTGGCGAAGGTGAACTCGGTGCGCTCCCAGTTGCCGAAAGAGGCGGAAGACCCGTCGGTCACCTCCTCCACCGGTTCAACCACGGCGGTGCTCTACCTCGGCTTTACCAGCCCGGAGCTCAACTCCAGCCAGATCACCGACTATCTGGAGCGGGTTATCAAGCCGCAGCTCTTTACTGTCGGCGGGGTCTCCAAGGTTGACCTCTACGGCGGTGTCGAGTTTGCCTTGCGGGTATGGCTGGATCCGGCCAAGATGGCGGCCTTCAACCTGACTGCCAGTGACGTGATGACGGTGCTCAACAGCAACAACTATCAGTCCGCGACAGGTCAGGCGACCGGTTACTTTACCCTGTTCAACGGCAACGCCGAGACCCAGGTCAAGGATGTCGACGAACTGAAGCGTCTGGTCGTTGCTACCCGTGACGGCAAGGTGATCCGCCTTTCCGACATTGCCAAGGTGACCCTCGAGAAGAGCCACGACATCTATCGCGCCAGCGCCAACGGCCGCGAAGCCGTGGTCATGGCGGTCAACGCCGCGCCGACAGCCAACCCCATCAACATCGCCCACGATGTGCTGGCGTTGCTGCCTAGCCTTGAGCGCAACATGCCGAGCACCATGCGTCTCAACGTGATGTATGACTCCACCGTGGCGATCAACGAGTCCATCCACGAGGTTATCAAGACCATCCTGGAGGCAGCCGCCATCGTTCTGGTGGTCATCACCCTGTTCCTCGGTTCGTTCCGCGCGGTCATCATCCCGATCATCACCATTCCGCTCAGTCTTATCGGCGTGGTGATGATGATGGATATGTTCGGCTTCTCGATAAACCTGATGACCCTGCTGGCGATGGTGCTGGCGATCGGTCTGGTGGTGGATGACGCCATCGTGGTGCTGGAGAACGTCGACCGTCATATCAAGGAGGGGGAAGAACCGTTCCGGGCCGCCATTATCGGTACCCGTGAAATTGCGGTGCCGGTTATCGCCATGACGGTTACGCTGGCGGCGGTATACGCGCCTATTGCCCTGATGGGTGGTATCACCGGCTCCCTGTTCAAGGAGTTTGCCCTGACCCTGGCTGGCGCCGTGTTCGTCTCGGGCATCATCGCCCTGACTCTGTCACCGATGATGTGTTCCAAGATGCTCAAGGCCAACGAGCAGCCAGGCAAGTTCGAGAGCACAGTCCACCACCTTCTGGAGCGGATGACCGATCGCTACGACAGCATGCTGCACGCCGTGATGAAAAAGCGCCCCGTCATCGTGGTGTTCGCCGTCATCGTCTTCGCCAGCCTGCCGCTGCTGTTCAAGTTCATCCCGAGCGAACTTGCACCGTCAGAGGACAAGGGGGTAATGGCCGTGCTGGGTACCGCACCGTCCAACGCCAACCTGGACTACATCGAAAACACCATGGCGGATGTGAACAAGATCCTGGACGACCAGCCCGAGATCGCCTTCTCCCAGGTCTTCTCAGGGGTGTTCAACGCCAACCAGGCGTTCGGTATCGCCTCCATGGTGCCCTGGAGCCAGCGTGAAGCGAGCCAGAAAGAGGTACTGGACCGGGTCGCCAATCTGGTGAAAGACATCCCGGGTATGGCCATCACCACCTTCCAGTTCCCGGAACTGCCGGGTGCATCGAGTGGTCTGCCTATCCAGTTCGTCATCACCACCCCGAACAGCTTCGAAAGCCTGTTCCTGGTGGCCGGTGAAATTCTGGCAGCGGCGCAGAGTAACGGTCAGTTCGTCTATTCGGATCTCGATCTGAACTACGACTCCGCCACCATGAAGATCCGCATCGACAAGGACAAGGCGGGTGCCTACGGCATCACCATGCAGGATATCGGAATCACCATGGGCACCATGATGGCGGACGGTTACGTCAACCGTATCGACCTGGATGGCCGCTCCTACGAGGTGATCCCGCAGGTCGAGCGCAAATACCGTCTCAATCCGGAGTCCATCAAGGGCTATTACGTGCGGGCCGCAGACGGCAAGTCGATCCCGCTCGGCAGCCTGATCAGCATTGAAGTGGTTGGCGAGCCCCGCGCCCTGCCTCACTTCAACCAGCTGAACTCCGCCACCATAGGCGCCGTTCCGGCTCCGGGCGTGGCCATGGGTGATGCGATCAACTGGTTCCAGACCACCGCTGACGAGAAGCTGCCGCAAGGTTATCGTTACGACTTCATGGGTGAAGCCCGTCAGTTCGTCACCGAAGGCAATGCGCTCTATGCCACCTTCGCACTGGCACTGGCCATCATCTTCCTGGTGCTGGCAATCCAGTTCGAGTCGGTGCGTGACCCGCTGGTCATCATGGTCTCTGTACCGCTCGCCATCAGCGGGGCCTTGATTGCCCTGGCATGGGGTATGGCGACCATGAACATCTACTCCCAGGTGGGCCTCATCACCCTGGTGGGTCTGATTACCAAGCACGGTATCCTGATCTGTGAAGTAGCTAAGGAAGAGCAGCTGCTGCGCGGCATGAACCGGATGGAAGCCGTGATGCAGGCCGCCAAGGTGCGTCTGCGTCCGATCCTGATGACCACTGCCGCCATGATTGCCGGTCTGATCCCGCTGCTCTACGCCGCAGGCGCCGGTGCGGCACAGCGTTTCAGCATCGGTATCGTCATCGTGGCAGGTCTTGCCATCGGTACCCTGTTCACCCTGTTCGTGCTTCCGGTGATATACACCTATCTGGCTTCCGAGCACAAACCCTTGCCGGTATTCGATGAAACCATTCCGCCCAAAGCAAACGGCGGACATTAATCATCAATCACATGCGAAGGCCCCGATACGGGGCCTTTTTTATGCTTCGCAGGAAAGACGACATAAGTGCATGAAGCAGTTAAACTAAAAAACACCACATCCAGACCGCAAGGACGCCATGTCAGGACTCTTCTCCAAGACCGCCAGGGCCGTAGGCCGCAACGGACTCTCATATCGCCTGCTCTCCTACATTCTGGTCTGCAGTACCGTATTGGCGATGATCATTACGGCGCTGCAACTCGCCTGGGATTACCGCAAGGATGTTGCCGTCATCGAAGACAGCATCGGCCAGATCGAGGCCTCGTTCCTGCAACCCATCGCCGCCAGCTTGTGGAACCTGGATGAAGAGCAGGTCAAAGTGCAAATTGAAGGGATCATGAACCTGCCCAACATGCAGTTCGTGATGGTCAAGGAGATGCTCGGCAACTCCGAAGTCCCGCTGCTGACCCAGGGGGTCGAGCGGGAGAGCTATGATATCTCCCGCGAATTCAACCTCACCTATCAGGGTGAAATCGTCGGCAAGCTGTTCGTTGCCGCCTCTCTCGAGCAGATCTACCAGCGCCTCATCGAAAAATCGGTGCTGATCATGGTCAGCCAGACCATCAAGACCCTGGTGGTCTCATTTTGCATCCTGATCATCATTTATTATCTTGTAGTCAGGCACATCAACCGCATCGCCAACTACGCCCAGAAGTTCAACCTCGATCGGCTCGACATGGCTTTGGAGCTGGAAGGCCGCCCGCAGCCACGCAAGAAACCCGATGAGCTGGATACCCTGGTCTCCACCCTCAACCAGATGCGTACCCGGCTGCGTGACGAGCTGGTTGCCCGCCATCAGGCGGTCGAACAGCTGCAAAAGGAGCGGGACTTCTCCGCCACCCTGATCAACTCCGCCAACATGGTCATCTGCTGCATGGAACCGGATTTGACCATCGCCAGCATCAACCCGGCAGCCATACTGCTGACCGGCTACCACCAGCAAGAATTGTTGCAGCACAACTGGCTGGATCTCTTTGTCAGCCCGGCGCAACGGGAAGAGCTGAACGATATTCTGGCGGCGGAAGGTTCACTGGCTGACAAAGAGGTCATCATGCATGACCAGCAGGCCCATGAGCTGGTACTGCAATGGACCTTCGTCCCCTTCTACGATGGCCCCAACCTCAAGTACCAGATCGGCTTCGGCTACGACATCACCCAGCTGAAAAAGGTCGAGCGGGAGATAATCCAGCTCAACGAACAGCTGGAAGGCAAGGTGGTGGAGCGTACCGCAGCCTGAGCGAAGCCAACAACCAGCTCGGCAAGGCGTACGACGACCTGAAACAGGCCCAGCAGACCCTTGTGGAGTCCGAGAAGATGGCCTCCCTCGGCTCGCTGGTGGCCGGGGTGGCACACGAGATCAACACTCCGATCGGCATCAGCGTGACCGCCTCCTCCTACCTGCAGGAGCGGGTCGCCGACTTCAAGTCCCATATCGACTCCAAGCAGCTGTCGCGCTCCTATCTCAACGAGTTCACCATCAACCTCGACGAGTCGATGCAACTGCTGCAGAGCAACCTGCGGCGCGCCTCCGAGCTGATCGCCAGCTTCAAACAGGTGGCTGTCGACCAGTCATCGGAAGCACGCTACAACTTCAGCCTCGCCGACAACCTCCATCAGGTGGTGGTCTCGCTTGGCCACAAACTGAAGAAGAGCCAGTGCGAAGTGGATATCCAGTGCGATCCCAAGCTGTCAATCTTCTCCTTCCCGGGCAGCTTTACCCAGATCTACTCGAACCTGATCCTCAACTCCATCAACCACGGGTTCGACAGCTGGGACAAACCGAAGAAGATCACCATCAAGGTGGAACAGCAGGGAGAGGAGCTGTTTATCGACTATTCGGACAACGGCCGCGGCATCCCGCCCGAAATCTTGCCGCGCATCTTCGATCCCTTCGTCACCTCCAAGCGGGGTCAGGGGGGCAGCGGTCTGGGCACTCACATCATCTACAACCTGGTAGTACAACTGCTAAAAGGCCGTATCAGCTGTGCCAGCGAACCGGGCCAGGGCGCCCAGTTCCATATTCGCCTGCCGATCCAACATAACTGAGCGCTGGCTCTTGTGAGCCAGCCGCTTTATCCCCATCATGCTGTGATTGCATTCTTAATGAGCGGAGAACCTCGCAATGGCACAGCATTTTGACTATATCGCCATCGGCGGCGGCAGCGGCGGTATCGCCTCTGCCAACCGTGCTGCCATGTACGGTAAGAAAGTTGCCCTGATTGAAGCCAAAGAGTTGGGTGGAACCTGCGTCAACGTAGGCTGCGTACCGAAGAAGGCCATGTGGTATGCAGGCCAGATCGCCGATGCCCTGAAATATGGTGCCGACTACGGCTTTGACACCACCCTCAACCACTTCAACTGGGCCAAGCTGGTCGAGTCCCGCCAGGCCTACATCGGCCGCATTCACCAGTCCTATCAGAACGTGCTGGGCAAGAACCAGATCACCGTCATCAAGGGCTTCGCCCGCTTCGTCAGCAGCAACACCATCGAGGTTAATGGCGAGCACTACACGGCTGATCACATCCTGATCGCCACCGGTGGCCGCCCGGAAATTCCGGCGATCCCGGGTGCCGAGCTGGGTATCGACTCCGACGGTTTCTTTGACCTGCAAAGCCAACCCAAGCGGGTTGCCGTAGTGGGTGCGGGCTACATCGCAGTCGAGATCGCAGGGGTGATGCAGGCGCTCGGCTCCGAGACCCATCTGGTGGTGCGCAAGCACGCGCCGCTGCGCAACTTCGACCCCATGATCCACGAGACATTGGTCGAAATCATGGCGCAGGAAGGGCCCAAGCTGCACACCCACGCCATTCCCAAAGCCGTGCTCAAAAACGCTGACAACAGCCTGACCCTGCAACTGGAAGATGGTCGCCACCTCACCGTCGACTGCCTGATCTGGGCCATCGGCCGGGTACCGGCTACCGACAACCTGAATCTGGCCGCCGCAGGCATCGCGCTGGACGAGAAGGGCTTTATCCCGACCGACAAGTTCCAGAACACCGCCGTCGCCAACATCTATGCAGTGGGTGACAACACCGGTCGCATCCAGCTCACCCCGGTGGCCGTCGCTGCGGGCCGTCGCCTCTCCGAACGGCTGTTCAACAACAAGCCGAACGAGCACCTCAACTACGATCTGGTGCCGACCGTGGTGTTCAGCCACCCGCCCATCGGCACCATAGGCCTGACCGAACCTGAAGCCATCGCCGAATACGGCGAGGACCAGGTGAAGGTCTACCGCAGCCAGTTCACCGCCATGTACTCGGCGCTGACCCAGCATCGCCAGCCCACCCGGATGAAGCTGGTCTGCGTCGGCCCGGAAGAGAAGGTGGTCGGTTTGCACGGTATCGGCTTTGCGATGGACGAGATCCTGCAAGGTTTCGGCGTCGCCATGAAGATGGGTGCCACCAAGGCTGATTTCGACAACTGCGTGGCTATCCATCCGACCAGTGCTGAAGAGTTCGTGACAATGCGATAAGCACGTTTGAAGCAGGCCTGTCATTATCAGGCCAACTTCAACAACTGCGTTCCCATGCCTCATCCCACCAGCGCTGAAGAGTTCGTGACAATGCGATAGGTACGTTTGAAGTTGACCTTTCACGAGGAGCCGGCTTCGACAACCATCTAACCCCTTCTCCCAAACCCGGCTCAGGCCGGGTTTTTTGATCCCTCCTCGCCATTTCTCTCGCAAATCCGTCGTTCTTTACGCCGATTTTACGCCTGCCACATGGCGCTTTATGGCGCCTTTACGCCTGTTTTACATACCCTTTTCAGCGTCAATGACACCAACAGAGCCGATATGGTCTTACATCGGCTCTCGCAGCTAATTATCTCAATGGAGTCGATATGAATTGGCTATATCTGCTGCTCGTCCTCGCCTTGATGGCCTATCTGATGCGCGCACTCACGCGCAGTCACGAGTGAGGGACTACCTATATGCAGCAAGAAATTATCTACCCGGTGGCCAGCAAACTGCCGAGCCTCGTGAGCAATCCAATGCGTGCCCTGACGCACCGTGACCACGAGTGAGGAACTAGAACATGTGGCAAGAAATAATCTATCCGGTGGCCTTCGTGCTGCTGGTTCTGCTGCCGGCACCGCTGCTGGGCAACTACATCTACCGGGTATTTGAAGGCAAAATCCGCTGGTTGGCACCGGTCGAGCGCGCCACGCTGGCTTGCTGTGGCACCGATGGACGGGAGCAGGACTGGAAGTCCTACGCCCTCAGCCTGCTGGCCTTCAACGGCGCCGGTTTCGGTCTGCTGTTCCTGATCCTGATGGCGCAGGGGTTGCTGCCCCTCAACCCGCAACAACTGCCGGGTCTGAGCTGGCAACTGGCATTCAACACCGCGGTCAGCTTTATGACCAACACCAACTGGCAAGCCTATTCCGGTGAGGCCAGCCTCTCCTACTTCAGCCAGATGGTTGGGCTGACCACCCAGAACTTCGTCTCCGCAGGGACGGGCGCCGCCGTCGCCATTGCCCTGTTCCGCGGCATCGCCCGCCAGCAGACCATCAACCTTGGCAACTTCTGGCAGGATCTGGTGCGTTTCTGCCTCTATGTGCTGCTGCCCATCGCGCTGATCATGGCGCTGGTGCTGGTATGGCAAGGGGTGCCGCAAAGCCTCTCCGCCTATCTGCCGTTCCACGGTGTGGAAGGTCAGGAGCAACTGCTGCCCCTCGGCCCGGCAGCCTCGCAGATCGCCATCAAGCAGCTTGGCTCCAACGGCGGCGGCTTCTTCGGCATCAACTCGGCACATCCGTTCGAGAATCCGACCGCCCTCTCCAACTGGCTGGAGATGGTCGCCCTGCTCACCATCGCCGCCGCCATGGTCTTTACTCTGGGCCGCTATGTGAAGGACATGGCCCACAGCCGCGCCATTCTCGGTGCCATGACCCTCATGCTGGTGCTGGGGCTCTTCATCTCCCTCTCCCAGGAGCTGAAACCGGATTACGCCCTCGCCCACCTCACCACTGACGCCAGCAACATGACTGGCAACTGGGAAGGCAAGGAGAGCCGCTTCGGCCCTGTGCTCTCCAGCATCTGGGAAGTGGCAACCACTGCAGCCTCCAACGGTGCCGTCAACGCCATGCACGACAGCTTTACTCCGCTCGGCGGCATGGTGGGCATGATCAACATGCTGCTGGGTGAGGTCATCTTCGGCGGGGTCGGCTCCGGTATCTACGGCATGATGCTGTTTGTGCTTCTGACCGTGTTCCTGTGCGGCCTGATGGTGGGACGTACCCCGACCTATCTGGGTAAACGACTCGGCATCACCGAGATGAAGTGGGTGGTCGCCAGCATGCTGGTCATGCCGGTGGGTGTTTTGGTGATCGGTGGTGTCACCCTACTGATGCCGGATGCCAGCACCATCATCGGCCATGATGGCCCGCACGGTCTGTCGCGCCTCATCTATGCCTACGCCTCGGCTGCCGGCAACAACGGCTCCGCCTTCGCCGGTTTTGCCGCCGGTGACAACTGGCAGTGCATCGCCATCGGTCTGGTCATGCTGCTCGGTCGCTTCGGCTACATCATTCCGGTACTGGCCATCGCCGGTCAGCTGGCCCGTGCGCCCCGTCAGGAGACGAGCGAAGGGGACTTCCCCATCAGCGGCCCGCTGTTCGTTACCCTGCTGATCATCACCGTCCTGCTGATAGGTGGCCTCTCCTTCCTTCCGGTGCTGGCACTGGGCCCGGTGGCCGAACATCTGAGTCTGATCGGAGGAGCATTCTGATGAACCTGACCCTGTCGATCACCATCCGGATGCCAATGGCCAACTATCTGATGCTGGGAGCTTTCCAATGAGCAAGTCCACTGCAATGAGCACCGACACCATGTTGGTGAAGGGCAAAAAACAGAAATCACAGATCATCCAGGCAATGGTTGAGGCCCTCTATCGCTTCAATCCCAAGGCGCTGTTTGGCAGCCCCATCCTGTTCACCCTCTGGCTGGCCGCAGTCATGGCGACGGTGGAGTCCCTGCTGGGGCAGCCTTTCTCCGGCGTTGCTCCCTCACTGGCCTGGCAGCTGACCGCCTGGCTCTGGCTCACCCTCTGGTTTGCCAACTTCGCGGAAACCCTGGCCGAGGGACGCGGCAAGGCCCGCGCCGACAGCCTGAAGGCGGGCATGAGCCAGCTCAAGGCCCGTCGTGTGGCGAATGCCAAAGATGGTCAGGGCGAATGGGTACCCGCCACCAGCCTGATGAAGGGGGACCTGGTGCTGGTACGCAGCGGCGAGATGATCCCGGCCGACGGTGAAGTGATCGCCGGTATCGCCTCGGTCAACGAGGCCGCCATCACCGGCGAATCCGCCCCCGTCATCCGCGAGTCGGGCACCGACCGCAGCGGCGTGACCGGCAACACGACGGTCGTCTCCGACGAGATCTGGGTGCGCGTCAGCAACAATCCGGGCGAAAGTACGCTGGATCGGATGATCGCACTGGTGGAAGGGGCCAAGCGCCAAAAGACCCCCAACGAGATGGCGCTCGACGCCCTGCTGGTGGGCCTGACCCTGATCTTCCTGCTGGTGGTCGCCACCCTGCCCTGGTTCCTCGACTACAACGGCACCCAGGTCCCGCGTCTCTACCTGATCGCTCTCTTTATCACCCTGATCCCGACCACCATCGGCGGCCTGCTCTCCGCCATCGGCATTGCCGGTATGGATCGACTGGTGAAGCTGAACGTCATCGCCAAGTCTGGCCGTGCCGTGGAAGCGGCCGGTGACGTGCGCACCCTGCTGTTGGACAAGACCGGCACCATCACCTTCGGCAACCGGATGGCCGACGAGTTGATCCCGGCACCGGGTGTCGACCCCGCCCTGCTGGCACAAGCGGCCATGCTGGCCTCGCTGGGTGACAACACTCCGGAGGGCAAATCCATCCTGACTCTGGCCAGCAAGAGCATGGCCAAGCCGAGCCAGCTGGAGAGCGACAAGGTGATCCCCTTCAGCGCCGAGACTCGCCTGAGCGGACTGGATCGCAACGGTCATCAATATCGCAAGGGTGCGGTGGATGCCGTGTTGAACTACCTCAGCCTCGACCGCAAGGCGGTGCCTGAGCTGGTGCTCAAGTCGGTCGACAGCATCGCCCGTCAGGGGGGTACTCCGCTGCTGGTCTGCACTCAGGAGAAACTGCTGGGGGTGGTCTACCTCAAGGACATCATCAAGCCCGGTATCAAGGCTCGCTTCCAGATCCTGCGCCACATGGGGATCCGTACCGTGATGATCACCGGTGACAACCCGAAAACCGCCGCCGCCATCGCCGCCGAAGCCGGGGTGGATGACTTCATCGCCGAAGCGACGCCGGAGAAGAAGCTCGCCTATATCCGGCAGGAGCAGGCCGATGGCCGTCTGGTCGCCATGTGCGGTGACGGCGCCAACGATGCGCCCGCACTGGCGCAGGCTGACGTGGGTCTGGCCATGAACGAGGGCACCCAGGCCGCCAAGGAGGCGGGCAATCTGGTGGATCTCGACTCCAACCCCACCAAGCTGCTGGATGTGGTGCTGGTCGGCAAACAGCTGCTGGTGACCCGTGGCGCCCTGACCACCTTCTCCATCGCCAACGACGTGGCCAAGTACTTCGCCATCCTGCCAGCCCTGTTCATCGCCGCCTACCCGCAACTGGGGGCACTGAACCTGATGCAGCTGGGCAGCCCGCAGAGCGCCATCCTGTCGGCCATCATCTTCAACGCCCTGATCATTGTGGCGCTGGTGCCGCTGGCACTGCGTGGTGTCGACCTGAAAGGCTCGGCCGCCAGCCTGCTGCGCCGGAACCTGCTGATCTACGGTGTCGGCGGCCTGCTGGTGCCGTTTATCGGCATCAAACTGATCGACCTGGTCATCACCGGCCTGGGTCTGGTGTAACGACATAACCGGGATGCGGGTCAGATCCGCATCCCCAGCCATCCTTTGGAGCAAGAGAATCATGATAGCAATCAGAACCCTGTTGACCCTGACCCTGCTGCTGGGAGTGGGTTATCCACTGGCCGTCACCGGGCTGGCCCAACTGCTGTTCCCCTGGCAGGCCAACGGCAGCCAGCTGACCGACAGCAAACAACAGCTCATCGGCAGCGCCCTGCTGGGGCAGAAATTCGAGCGGGCTGACTACTTCCATCCCCGTCCCTCCGCCAGCGATTTCAACACCATTGGCGGCAGCGCCAGCAATCTGGGGATGAGCTCACCGCTGCGGGCAGAGTTTGCCGAACAGGTGGCCAAGGCACAGCTGGGAACCCGCTCCCCCGCCATGCTGACCCGCTCCGCCTCCGGCCTCGATCCCCACCTGCCGCTGGATGCGGTGCTGGCTCAGGTGGACCGCGTCGCCAAAGAACGTGGACTGGATCCCGCCCAACTGACGGAGCAGGTCAAGTCGGCCACACAAGCTGGTATCCTTGGCCCGCAGGTGGTCAACATTCTCCAGCTGAATCTGCAACTGGATCATCAAAAGGGCGCCTGATGGTGCCCATTCCGGTTTGGTGATGACCTCGATTTTCGCAACGGGCGGTTGGCTCGATAGGGATAACAATGGCTGATGTAGCAAGCGCCGACGCCCTGCTGGCGATTCTGATGCAGGAGCATGGGGATGCGTGATGAGGTAAGGGCCGACGCCCTGCTGGCGAGCCTGGAACAGGAGCACAAGGGCAAGCTGAAGGTGTTTCTCGGCGCCGCTCCCGGCGTGGGCAAGACCTACGCCATGCTGCAGGCTGTGCGGGAACAGGCCAAAGAGGAGGTCGACATCCTGATCGGCGTGGTGGAGACCCACGGCCGGCAGGAGACCCTGGCCCTGCTCGACAAGCTCGCCATCATGCCGCGCAAGATCCACATGCACCGCCAGCAGCGACTGGAGGAGATGGATCTCGACGGCCTGCTGGCGCGCAAACCGGCCATCGCCGTGGTGGACGAGCTGGCCCACAGCAACGCCCCCGGCAGCCGCCATGAGAAGCGCTGGCAGGATGTGGAGGAGCTGCTCAACGCCGGTATCGACGTCTACAGCACCCTCAACGTCCAGCATCTGGAGAGCCTCAACGATCTGGTGTGGCAGCTCACCGGGGTCAGGGTCAAAGAGACCCTGCCCGATCAGGTTCTGCTCGATGCAGACAGCATTATCCTTATCGACCTCCCCCCCAAGGAGCTGCTCGGCCGCCTGCGCGAGGGGAAGGTCTATGTCCCTCATCAGGCCAAAGCAGCCCTGCAATCATTCTTCTCCCTCAACAACCTCACCGCATTGCGGGAGCTGGCGATGCAGACCGCAGCCAGCCATGTGGAGGGCGATCTGCAACTGCAATGGCAGGCGGCGGGCAAGACCACATTGCCGCTGCGGGGCAAGCTGATGGTCTGCCTCGGCAACCAGCACGGGGCTGCGCTGGTGCGCTATGGCCACCGCTTTGCCCAGCGTCGCCAGCTGCCCTGGCTGGTGGTGCACGTGGACAGCAATGGCCACAGCTCGGCCGATGTGGAGCAGGCGCTGGCGCTCGCCTCCCAGCTGGGAGCCAAGGTGCTGACCCTCTCCAGTCCGGCGGTCGCCAATACCCTGCTGGAGACTGCCGAGCAGCAGCAGGTCTCCCAGCTGCTGCTTGGCAAACCCCACAAGGCACCGTGGCGTCGCTCGCTGGTGCAGCACTTGCTCAAGCAGGCACAGGGGCTGGAGATCACCCTGGTCGATACCGAGAAGCAAAAACACAGAGTGGGGATGCGCTCCCCGACGCCGAAGGATATTCACCACAGCCTGCTGGCGGTGGCCATCATGGGGATCACCTCGGCCATTGCATGGGGACTCTCCTACTGGCTGCCCCCCGCAGCGTTGCCGCTCATCTTCGTGCTGGGGGTGCTGGCGACTGCCCTTACCACCAGTCTGGTGCCCGCCACGCTGGCGGCCGTGCTGGGCTTTATCGCCCACAATCTGCTCTTTACCGCCCCCTACTTCTCCCTGAGCGTCGCCAACCACAGCGACCTGCTCACCCTGTTCGTGCTGCTTATCGTCGGCATGACCGCGGGACGCCTCGCCTCCCGCCAGCGCCAGCAGCTGATCGGCCTGCGCGAGACCCAGCAGCTGGGCAATGCCCTGCTCTCCCTCAGTCAGGGGCTGGCGACCGCCAATAGCCCGGAGGAGGTGCTCAGACAAGGGGCACAAGCGATCTCGCTGGCGCTTGGCCAGCCGACCGTAGTGATCGACAAGGATTTTCACGACCGCCTCGGCAACGAGAAGCACAGACCCGGCCAGACCGACAAGGCGGCCATCGACTGGTGTCTGGCCCAGAAGCAGAGCGCCGGTGCCCACACCGCCACCCTCAATGCCGCCGAGGCCCAGTATCACCACCTCAGCGATGATCTGGTGATTGGCATAACGCTGGCCAATCCGCTCTCCTCCTCTGCCGAGCATCAGCTGCAGGCGCTGCTCACCGACATTCGCGCCGCGCTGGCGCGGATCGACCTCAACGAGCGGCTGGCTGACAGCCAGCTGCAGGCGGAAACAGATCGAATGCGGGCCGCCCTGCTCTCCTCGGTCTCCCACGACTTGAAGACACCGCTGGCCACCATCATGGGGGCCGGCAGCACCCTGCTGGAATATGGTGACCGGATCCCGCCGGATGATCGCAACGAACTGCTCCACTCGGTACAGGACGAGGCGCGCCGCCTGCACAGCTATGTACAGAACCTGCTGGATATGACCCGTATCGGCTCCCCCGACTTCCAGTTGAAGCGGGACTGGGTCGACCTGACCGATCTGGTGGAGAGCGCCCGCAAGCGGCTCGACTCCTCCTGGCGCCAGCACAAGCTGCTGGTACACATCGATCAGCATGTGCCACAGCTCTATGTCCATGGCGCCCTGATCGAGCAGGTGCTGGTCAACATCCTCGATAACGCCTCCCGCTACTCGCCGGCAGGCACCCCCATCGAGTTCAAGGTGATGGTGGCCGAACCCGATCTCATCATCGATATCATCGATATCGGGGTCGGTATCGCCGAGTCGGATCGGGAGAAGATCTTCAACCTCTTCTACACCCAGCCGGTGGGCGATTGCGGCAGCCGTGGCACCGGGCTTGGCCTCGCCATTTCCCGCGCTATGATAGAGGCCCACGGCGGCAAAATTTGGGCCTTCTCCGGCCCCAATGGCAACGGCACCTGCATGCGCATATCCCTGCCGCTCGCGCTCAATTCACCGGAGGTTTGATGGCGCACATTCTGGTCATAGATGATGAAGCGGCGATCCGTCGCTTTCTGCGGATCAGCCTGATTGCCGAAGGGCATCAGGTAAGCGAAGCGGTCAGCGTCACCGAGGGGCTGGAGCAGTATCGCCACCTCAACCCCGATCTGGTGATCCTCGATCTCGGTCTGCCGGATGGCGATGGCATTCAGGTATTGCAGGCCATTCGCGAACACCACCCCAACCCGGTGCTGGTGTTGTCGGCCCGTGACTCGGAGCAGGAGAAGGTGCGCTTGCTGGATGCTGGTGCCAACGACTACATGAGCAAGCCGTTTGGCATCGGCGAGATGATGGCCCGCATTCGCGTACTCTTGCGCCAGCGGGCTGGCGTCAGCAGTGGCGAGCGGCGCCACTTCCCCCAATGCGGCCTGACGCTGGATATCAGCAGCCACAAGGTGACCATGAAGGAGGAGGAGATCCCCCTCTCCCGCAAGGAGTTCGCCCTGCTGCAGGCGCTGGTGTGCCACCCCGGCAAGCTGGTGATGCAGACCCAGCTGCTCAACGACATCTGGGGGCCAAGCCACAAGGAGGACACCCACTACCTGCGCATCGTTATCGCCAGCCTGCGCAAAAAACTGGGGGATAACCCCCAGCAACCGACGCTTATCGAGACCGAATCAGGTATTGGCTACCGCTTTATCGGCAACTGACGTTTCACGTGGAACGACGCCCGCTGCAAATCAGTGCCAGCAGACCGCAGCCACTGAGCAACAGGCCGAGATCCTGCAATCCGGCCGCCACCGCCAATCCCAGACTGAACAGCAGGTAGTAGCCAAGCCCGAACAGAGCGCCTGCACTGCCTGCTACCTCGCGATAGGCCAACAGTGCCTGACTCAGCACGTTGGGGATCGCCAGTCCGAAGGCCACCACGATTCCCATCATGGGCAGCAGGAACCAGAGGCTGGCCTGAGTCGTCCAGACCAGCAGCCCGGCAACCAGTGCCAAAACGCAAGCCAGTCTGATCAGAGAGGACGGCAGCCACCCCCTCCCCAGCAGATGCTTGTTGAGCAGGCTGCCAAGTAGGGTCGCCAGTGCCAGCAAGATCCCCGAGTAACCAAACTCTCCGGTGCTCAATCCCAATCCGGCAAACAGGAACGGCGCCAGACTGTAGTAACCAAACAGCATGGTGTTGAACAGGGCGACCAGCATGGCACTGCGCCAGAGCCCGCCATCCTTCATCATCCGGCACGCCAGCGGCCAGAGTGCGACTTGCCGGGTGGTGGCCGGACGGGTTTCCGGCAGTTGCCAGCAGGCCACCAGCAGCAAGCCTACAGCCAGTATCAGCAGACCGCTGAATACCCCGAGATAGCCGAACCGGCTCGCCAGCTGCCCGCCACTGAGCAGCCCCAGCACCGGGCTGAGTGAGAGCGCTATGCCCATCACCGAGAAGACCCGCGCCAGATCGCTGCCCTGATAACTGTCGCGCAGCATGGTCTGGGTCACCACGGATCCCACGGCTGCGCCGAAGGCCGAGATGACCCGGGCCAGCAGCAGGGTTTCAAACTGGTTGGCCAGCAGCGCCAGCAGGGTGCCGACGCCATAGGTGAGCAGACCCGCCAGCATGGCGGGACGGCGCCCGATCAGATCGCAGAGCCGTCCCCAGCAGACCACGCCCACCGCAAACGCCAGAAAATAGACCGACAGGGTCTGGGATGCCTGCCCCTCGCTCACCTGAAACTGGCTGGCGATGTGGGTCAGTACCGGGCTGTAGATGGTCTCCACAATCTGGGGAAACATCATCAATCCCACCACCAGCCAGAGCGGTGGCAACTTGTTGTTCATGACAAACCTCCTTCACAAGAGGTCGCCATTCTAGAGAGATGCCGACTGTCTGATTACAATAATCAGGACTATAAACATCAAAAATCGGACATATGGCCTTTATTCTTCCCGATCACCCTTTTGACCCCGACCAGCTGACGGGCAGCGTGATCGGCATCGCCTCCGCCCTCGGCTGGCACGACTCGGGCCTGCATCAACATCAACGCCATCAGCTGCTGTTCGCCCAATCCGGCTGCATGACCATGGAGCTGGAAGGTCGGGTCTGCCTGCTGCCACCCACCCGCGCCGCCTGGCTGCCAGCGGGCACCGCCCACAGGATCTTGATGCGCGGTGTGGTGGCCTACCGCTCTCTCTACTTCCAGCCGCACCCCGAGTTGCCCGGCACGGTAGAGGTGTTGGCGGTCAATCCGCTGCTGCACGAACTGATCGAACGGATGGCGCTCTGGCCGTGGGACAAACCGCAAGAGCAGCAACAACGGACGGTGGCTCTGTTTATGGAGGAGTTGGGGCAGGCGCCGCGGGAGTCGTGGCAGTTGCCGCTGCCAACCGATCCCAGACTGGGCGGCTGGCTACAGCAGTTGAAACGGGGAGATGCCCTGCCCGATCGGCTCAACCGGCTGGCCGAACGGGTGGGTGCCAGTGACAAGACCATTGGCCGCATCTTTATGCGGGAGACCGGCATGAGCTATCAGGCGTGGCGCCAGCAGTGGCGGCTGTTGCGCGCCATGGAGCTGCTGGCAGAAAGCGAGTCCATCAGCCGGATTGCCGCTGCGCTGGAGTTCTCCAGCGACAGCGCCTTTATCAGCTTCTTCAAACAACATACGGGACAGACCCCCCTGCGCTACCTCAGCTCTCGGGGTGAGTCGCCACAGCCTGGCTCGCCTCCACCACCAGGGTATCCAGCGCCAGCGGTTTGAGGTTGTGCAGCGCATCCTGCACCACGGCATGGGATGCCTGTTGCAACTCGCTCTGCACATCCTGCTCCAGCTGGGCACTCTCCAGCTCGGGCCGCGGGTTTTCGTTGGCCATCACGTTCAGGCTCAGGGCACTCACAATCAGGGTAGCGATCAGGCTTTTCATCAGGTTTGCTCCGGTATGGTTGAGATGACCAGATAGCTATTCCAATAGTTGTGCCAATCCTCATGCAATTCATAACATGATGATTTTGTTTAAATTAACTATCTTGCGATACCAAATTGAGTCGCAAAATGCATCCCGCCCAGTCATTTTTAAACCAACAGTTGGTGATTTTAACCACGCTTGATTTTTGCACCATGTTCCACGTGGAACGTCCCATCATTTTGATCGACACCCGCTTTTAAACTGAGCTATGGTGCTACATCCCCGTAACTCAAATCTGGATCTGTCACTGAATGGAATTTTCCTTGTTCGGCGAGAAGTTCACTCGCCACGCCGGCATTACCCAACTCATGGATGACCTCAATCAGGGGCTGACCAATACGGACGCCATCATGCTGGGTGGCGGCAATCCGGCCCCGATCCCCGCCATGCTGGAGCGCTTTCAGGCCGAGGCCAAAACCCTGCTCGACAACGGCGAACTGGTGAAGGCGATGGCCAACTACGATGGCCCGCAAGGCAAAGACAGGTTCACCAGGGCGCTAGCCGGACTGCTCAGCAAGGAGCTGGGCTGGGATATCTCAGCCCGCAATATCGCCCTGACCAACGGCAGCCAGAATGCCTTCTTCTACCTGTTCAACCTGCTGGCCGGTGAATTTGCTGATGGCCGCAAGAAGAAGGTGCTGTTCCCGCTCGCCCCCGAGTACATCGGCTATGCCGACTCGGCGCTGGCCGACGACTACTTCGTGGCCTACAAGCCCACCATTGAGAAGCTGCCCGATGGCCAGTTCAAATACCATGTGGACTTCGAGAGCCTGCAGGTGGGTGACGATATCGGGGTGATCTGCGTCTCCCGCCCCACCAACCCCACCGGCAACGTGCTGACCGACGAAGAGATCGAACACCTCGATCAGATCGCCCGCGACAAGGGGATCCCGCTGCTGATCGACAACGCCTACGGCGTCCCCTTCCCGGGCATCATCTTCAGCGAAGCCAAGCCGTTCTGGAATGCCAACACCATCCTCTGCATGAGCCTCTCCAAGCTGGGCTTGCCGGGCACCCGCTGTGGCATCGTCATCGCCGACGAGAAGATCATCCAGGCCATCACCAACCTGAGCGGCATCATCAATCTGGCGCCGGGCAGTCTGGGGCCCGCCATCACCATCCCGATGATCGAGAGCGGCGAGATCATCGCCCTCAGCGAACAGGTGGTGAAGCCCTTCTATCAGCAGAAGGCGGAGCTGGCGGTGCAACTGCTGCGCGAGGCGATCCCCGACCCGCGCTTCCATATCCACAAGCCGGAAGGCGCCCTCTTCCTCTGGCTCTGGTTTGAAGATTTGCCGATCCACTGTCAGGAGCTCTATGAGCGACTGAAAGCGAAGAACCTGCTGATCGTGCCGGGTCACTACTTCTTCCCCGGCATTGATGACCCCGAGTGGCGCCACAGTCAGGAGTGCATTCGCCTCAACTACTCCCAGAGCGAGGAGCTGGTGCGTCGCGGCATCGCCATTCTGGCCGACGAAATCAACACCCTCTACGCCGGCTAAGTCAGTCCGGCCACCCAAAAACAGAAAGGCCTGCAGATGCAGGCCTTTGTTGTCTATCGCGATCCGGTTTACTTAGCCGGGCAGCGCCAGCTGCTCGGGTTTGCCGATGGGGATGGCGCGGGGCTTGAGCGCCTCCGGCAGCTCGCGAGCCAGATCGATGGTCAGCAGACCATGCTCCAGCTTGGCGCCCTGCACCTCCACGTGCTGGCTCAGCTTGAAGGCGAGCTCGAAGTCACGCTCGGCAATCCCCTGATGGAGGAACTGACGCTCACCGGCCGCAGCCCCTTTGCGCCCCTTCACCTTGAGGGTGCCGTTTTCGGTCTCCAGCTCCAGCTCTTCGCGCTCGAAGCCAGCCACGGCGACCGTGATGCGATAGCCATCCTGATCGCGCTTTTCAATGTTGTACGGGGGGTAAGCGGCGGTCTTCTGCTCGAACAAACCTTCCAGCTCACGGGCCATCCGCTCGAAGCCGACAGCGTTGGAATAGAGATGAGAAAAATCGAGGTTACGCATAATCCTATCCTTCTAATAAGCAACAGGTTCAACTCTCCACAGGCCCGTCATCGGCACCCGGGAAATTTTAAAATTTCAGTGAATTCAGGCTATCAGCCGTTGATCTCAATCTTGCGCGGCTTCATCGCCTCGGGCACTTCACGCACCAGCTCGATGTGCAGCAAGCCGTTTTTCAGGTCGGCCCCTTTCACCCGCACATAGTCGGCCAACTGGAAGCGACGCTCGAAACCACGTTCGGCAATCCCCTGATAGAGATAGTTGCGCCCGGTGTCGGCCTGCTTGTTGCCCTTCACCGTCAGCAGATTTTCCTGAAAGCTCAGCTCCAGCTCTTCCTGGGTAAAGCCCGCCACCGCCATGCTGATGCGGTAGTCGTTGTCACCCAACTGCTCGATGTTGTAGGGGGGATAACCGGCATTGCCATTGCTGGCCGCAGATTCGATGAGATTGGCCAGACGATCGAAACCGATGGCAGAACGATAGAGCGGAGAAAAGTCGATAGAACGCATAGTATTACCCTCTTATGAGCGATAACGGATTGTTTGCCCTCCTTATGGACGGGCGCCTGGTCGAAACCTCTGTCGAGCGTTCCGGCCTTGTTACCTATATAGGGGCTCACTTTTTCCTTTCAAGGGGATTTTTTCAAATTTTTTAAATGGCCGCACCGACCTGTAGAACATCAACCTGTTGGCCCGATAGTGATGATAATCGACCCGTGGGCCACTGATGGCAATGCGCTCCGCACTCCATAATTGGTTGCATATCCACCAGCCAACATGGAGCCATCTCATGAAGATTACCCAGGTTCGTAACGCCACCTTGCTGCTCGACTATGCCGGCACCCGCTTTCTGATCGACCCCATGCTCTCGGCCAAAGGGGCCTTCCCCGGCTTTGAGGGCACCGCCAACAGCCAGCTGCGTAATCCGCTGGTCGAGCTGCCGCTGCCGATCGATGAGCTGGTCGATGTGGATGCCGTTATCGTCACCCACGACCATCCCGACCACTGGGATGACGCCGCCAGAGCGCTAATCCCCAAACATCTGCCGATCTTGGTACAACATCAGAAAGATGCCGATGCCATTCGTGCCAGTGGCTTTGAGGATGTACACCTGCTGAGCGACCAGCCCGAGTTTGCCGGCATTCGCCTGCAGCAGACCGGTGGCCAACACGGCAGCGACCAGTTGATGGCGGTACTGGGCGAGCGCATGGGAGAAGTGTGCGGCGTGGTCTTCTCCCACCCCGATGAGCAGTGCCTCTATCTGGCCGGTGATACCATCTGGCATCCCACGGTCGAGCAAGCCCTGCAACAGCATCAGCCTGAGGTCATCATCCTCAACTGCGGCGATGCACAGGTGCCCGGACTCGGTTCCATCATCATGGGCAAGGAGGATGTCGCCGCCGTTTATCAGGCCGCACCGCAAGCCACGCTGATCGCCAGCCATATGGAGGCGGTCAACCACGCCGTGCTGTCACGCCAGGAGCTGCGCGACTATCTGATGGACCGGGGCATGACGGATCGGGTACGGGTGCCGCAAGATGGCGAGGCGATATCGCTGTGATCCGCAGGGGGGCTATGCCAGAGATGGCCCTTCGGCTTTCACTGTCAGACGCTTATGATGAGTGGTCTGCGCACAGAGAGGAGCCAACATAATGCCCACCCCGATCGTTGCCGTGGTGACCTTCGATCACTTCAGCCCTTTTCACTGCGCCGTCCCCTGCCTCATCTTCGGCGACATCCTGCCGGGCCAGCCGCTGTTCGAGCTCATGATCTGCTGCGGTGATAGCAACCACCACTCACACTCGGCGCAAGGCTTCACCATTCAGGCGCCCCATGGGCTGGAGATGCTGGCCGAGGCGGAGATCATCGTCATCCCCTTCTGGCACGACCCGGCAGCACGGCCACCCGCTGCGTTGCTCGATGCCCTGATAGCCGCCAGAGCCAGAGGCGCCCGACTGGTCGGGCTCTGTCTTGGCACCTATGTGCTCGCCTACGCCGGACTACTTAATGGTCGCAAAGCATCGACCCACTGGGAGTACGAACAGGATTTCTGCCGCCGCTTTCCCTGCGTGCAGCTCGATACCAACGCCCTCTATGTGGATGACGATGGGCTGGTCACCTCGGCAGGTACTGCCGCCGGGCTGGACTGCTGCCTCTATCTGGTACGCCAGTACCACGGATCGGCCATCGCCAACAAGGTGGCACGGAGGCTAGTGATCCCGCCTCACCGGGAAGGGGGGCAGGCCCAGTTTATCGAGCAGCCGGTGCCCGCCTCCACCCGCGATGTCCGGATGAACCAGTTGCTCGATCACTTGCGTGCCCATTTGGCCGCCCACCATACCCTGGATTCTCTGGCGGCCCACACCCTGATGAGCCGCCGCACCTTTACCCGCCGTTTTCATCAGGCTACCGGCCTCTCGGTGGGTGAATGGCTGCTGGCGGAACGGCTCAGGCGCAGTCAGGAGCTGCTGGAGGTAAGCGGCCATTCCATCGACCGCATCGCCGAGCTGGTCGGCTTCAAGAGTGCCACCTCCCTGCGCAATCACTTCCGCGCCCGCTTTGCCATCTCCCCCAGCGAGTGGCGACGCTCTTTTCGTGGCCAGAACCCCTGATACCAAAGCACGATGTTCCACGTGGAACGAGCAACATCCTCCGCCAGAAAAACAAAAAGCCACTCACAGGGAGCGGCTTTTTTATATCGGGCTGAAAGCGTCGATTAGACGTCGAGGTTGGCTACGCGCAGAGCGTTGGTCTCGATAAAGTCACGACGGGGCTCAACGGCATCACCCATCAGGGTGGAGAAGAGCTGGTCAGCGCCTACGGCGTCGTCGATGGTGACGCGCAGCATGCGACGGGCTTCCGGATCCATGGTGGTTTCCCACAGCTGGTCCGGGTTCATCTCACCCAGCCCTTTATAGCGCTGGATGTAGATGCCACGTTTGCCTTCGCCCATCAGCCACTCGACCGCTTCCACGAAGTTGGCAACCGGCTTGACCTTCTCGCCACGCTTGATGAAACCACCTTCCTCGATCAGGTTGGCGATCTCCTTGCCCAGCGAGACCAGTTGACGGTACTCACCGGATTGCAGGAAGTCGTAGCTGAGCGGGTATTCGCGGTCAACACCGTGCTGACGTACCACGGCGTGCGGCACGTACAGGCTGCGCTCTTCGTCACGACGAACCTGGATCTGGTACTGGATACCATGGTTGCTCTCGTTGAGCACGGCTTCCATACCCTGACACCAGGCCAGCAGATCGCTCTCGCTGTTCAGCAGCGCTTCGTTCAACTCCGGCTGATAGATCAGCTGGGTCAGCACTGCTTCTGGCGCACGACGAGACATGCGGGTGATCAGGTGAGTCACCGAGCGGTGCTGGTTGACCAGACGCTCCAGTGCCTCGCCACCGATAGCCGGGGCAGATTCGTTAACGTGCAGGGTCGCACCATCCAGCGCCATGGCGGTCTGGTACTGCAGCAGCGCATCTTCGTCTTTCAGATACTGCTCCTGCTTGCCCTTCTTCACCTTGTAGAGCGGCGGCTGGGCAATGTAGACATAGCCACGTTCGATGATTTCCGGCATCTGACGATAGAAGAAGGTCAGCAGCAGGGTTCGGATGTGCGCACCATCGACGTCCGCATCGGTCATGATGATGATGTTGTGATAACGCAGCTTGTCCGGATTGTACTCGTCGCGACCGATACCGCAGCCCAGTGCGGTGATCAGGGTGCCCACCTCTTGCGAGGAGATCATCTTGTCGAAACGGGCCTTCTCCACGTTCAGGATCTTGCCCTTGAGCGGCAGAATGGCCTGGTTCTTACGGTTGCGACCCTGCTTGGCGGAACCGCCAGCAGAGTCCCCTTCCACTATGTAGAGTTCGGAGAGCGCCGGGTCTTTTTCCTGACAGTCAGCCAGCTTGCCGGGCAGACCGGCGATATCCAGCGCGCCTTTGCGGCGGGTCAGTTCGCGGGCTTTGCGGGCCGCTTCACGGGCACGGGCCGCATCGATGATCTTGTTGACCACGATCTTGGCATCGCCCGGGTTTTCCAGCAGGAAGTCGGCCAGCTTCTCACCCATCGCCTGTTCAACGGCGGTCTTCACTTCGGAAGAGACCAGCTTGTCCTTGGTCTGGGAGGAGAACTTGGGATCCGGCACCTTCACGGAGATAACGGCAATCAGACCTTCACGCACGTCGTCGCCACTGGCGGCAGACTTGGCCTTCTTGCTGTAGTCCTCTTTGTCCATATAGGAGTTCAGAGTACGGGTCAGCGCGGTACGGAAACCAACGAGGTGAGTACCACCATCCCGCTGCGGGATGTTGTTGGTGAAGCAGTAGACCCCTTCCTGATAGGCGTCGTTCCACTGCATCGCCACTTCCACGCCGATACCATCCTGCTCGGTGGTGAAATGGAACACCTTCGGGTGGATCGGGGTCTTGTTCTGGTTCAGGTATTCAACGAATGCCTTGATGCCGCCCTCGTAGCAGAAATGCGCCTCGCGGCCATCACGCTCGTCTTGCAGACGGATGGAGACACCGGAGTTGAGGAAGGAGAGCTCGCGCAGGCGCTTGGCCAGGATCTCGTAATGGAACAGGGTATCGCTGAAAATGGTCGGGCTCGGCCAGAAGCGAACTTCGGTCCCGGTGCCAGTGCTGTCGCCGATCTGCTTGAGCGGAGCCTGCGGCTCACCCAGATGATAGGTCTGTTCGTAGACGTGGCCGTTACGACGAATGGTCAGCAGCAGCTTGTCAGAGAGTGCGTTAACAACAGAGACGCCCACGCCGTGCAGACCACCGGAAACCTTGTAGGAGTTGTCATCGAACTTACCGCCAGCGTGCAGCACGGTCATGATGACTTCGGCAGCGGAGCGGCCCTCTTCCGGGTGAATATCGACCGGAATACCACGGCCGTTATCGCGCACGGAGACGGAGCCATCGGAATGGATCTTGACCTGAATATCGGAGCAGTAGCCAGCGAGCGCCTCGTCAATGGAGTTATCGACGACTTCGAACACCATGTGGTGCAGACCCGAGCCATCATCCGTATCGCCGATATACATCCCCGGGCGCTTGCGGACCGCATCCAGGCCCTTCAGCACCTTGATATTCGAGGAGTCGTAAGTATTTTCACTCATAGCTTACTCTCTGCCTTCTCTAACGTTTCGGAGATCTTGCCTTGTTCCACGTGGAACAACTTGCAGTCATTCGCATCCATCATGTCTGCGAGCTGACCGGTATCGATGGCGGTGATAAACACCTGGGACGCGCACTGCTTCAGCCTTGCGGCCAAGAGGCGACGCTTCTCGACATCCAGTTCAGAGGCAAAATCGTCAATTAAAAAAATACAGCCACGGCTGCTATGTTGATTCAAATAAAGCCCTTGGGCCAAGCGCATGGCACAAACCAGCAGCTTGAGCTGACCCCGGGACAAAATATCCTGAGCAGGCACCCCGTTCGCCTTGAGGCGCACATCGGCTTTCTGCGGACCGACACCGGTGTAGCCCAGCGCCCGATCCCGCTCAAACCCCGCCTCCAGCAGTTCGTTGAGGGGGGTATCTTTCTCCCAGCCCCGGTAAAAACCAAGACTGATATCGAATTCCGGCAGAAAATCCGCCGTCATCTCCTTGATCAGGGGCGTAATGGCCTGACAATAACTGGCGCGAAAGCCTGCCAGTTCACCACCCAACCGCACCAGCTCCTGATCCCAGAACGCCAGCTGGCGATATTGGGTGCTCTGGCGCAGCAGCGCATTACGCTGTTTCAGCAGCCGCCGCACCCGCCCCCACAGGGCGAAGAAGGTGGGTTCCTGATGAAACACCCCCCAATCGAGCCAGGCCCGACGAGCCTGCGGCCCCCCGGTCAACAGATTGAAGCCATCCGGATGGATGAGTTGCACCGGCAGCAGTTCGGCCAGATCGGCCAATCGCTGCGCCTGCGCTCCGGCAATCTTGAGCTGGGTCTCGCCACTCTTGTCCTTGGCAAGACCGATAGGCACCTGACGCCCATCCAGTTCGCACTGGGCAAACAGGGTAAACGCCCTCTCCCCCTGGCGGATAACCCGCCCGGTCAGATGAGTGCGAAAGGAGCGCCCCAGACCAAGGTAGTGAATGGCTTCCAGCACGCTGGTCTTGCCGCTGCCATTGCACCCGACCAGAATATTGAGGCCGGGTGACAACGCGAGACTGGCTTGCTGGATATTGCGAAAGTCGCTGAGCTGGAGTTTGACCAGAGACACGACTAGATCCGCATCGGCATTACCACGTACTGAGCATCCTGATTTTCAAAATCCTCAATAATGGCGCTGCTGACGGAATCGCTCAGGCTAACCCGGATTTGCTCACATTTTAACGTATTCAGCACGTCCAGCACATAAGAGACGTTGAATCCGATCTCCATCTCGCCAGCAGCGTATTGTACGTCAAGCAGCTCTTCCGCTTCTTCCTGTTCCGGGTTGTTGGCGGTGATGCGCAGCAGGTTTTCCTGCAGATTGAGACGCACCCCACGGAATTTTTCGTTGGAGAGGATCGCCGCGCGGGCAAACGCCTGACGCAGATCCTCACGGCCGGCGATCAGAGCCTTGTCGCTGTTGCGCGGAATGACGCGGCGCCAGTCCGGGAAGCGGCCATCCACCAGCTTGGAGGTGAAGATGAAACCGTCCAGCGCAGCACGCAGATTACTGCGACCGATCTGCAGCCGCACCGGCTTGTCTTCCGCTTCCAGCAGACGCACCAGCTCCAATACCCCTTTGCGCGGCAGGATAACCTGATGATCGGGCAGCGATTCCCCTACTACCTCGCGGCGGCAGGTGGCCAGACGGTGACCGTCGGTCGCCACGGTGCGCAGACCGTGACCTTCGCTCTCGAACAGCATGCCATTCAGGTAGTAACGCACGTCCTGGCTGGCCATGGAGAACTGGGTCGCATCGATCAGCTTCTTCAGCTCCAGCTGGCTGATATCGAACTCGAGCACGGATTCCCAATCCTCGATGTTCGGATACTCGGTCGCCGGCAGGGTCGAGAGGTTGAAGCGGGAACGACCGGACCGGATGATCAGGCGCTCGCCTTCGGTATTGAGACGGATCTCGGCGCCTTCCGGCAGACCACGGCAGATATCCAGCAGCTTGCGCGCCGGTACTGTGGTGCGGCCATCTTCGCTGGCCCCGTTCAGATAGACCTGACCGATCATCTCTACTTCGAGATCGGTACCGGTCAGTGACAGCAGACCGTTGCTGACATCAAGCAGCACGTTGCCGAGGATCGGCAGGGTCGGTCGGCCGCCGAGGGCGCCGGACACCAGTTGCAGAGGACGTAACAGGGCCTCACGGCTAATTTCGAGCTGCATCTGTGCTCTCCGTTGTGATTAGGAGGAAAAGATTCGGATCAGGTTGGAATATTCGCGCTGCATCTGTCCACTCGATTCCGTTATCAGGAAGAAAGGGTACGGATCAGGTTGGAATAGTCCTCCTTGATGTCGTGACTCTCCTCCTTCAGCTGCTCGATCTTGCGGCAGGCATGAAGAACGGTAGTGTGGTCACGGCCACCAAAGGCATCACCTATCTCCGGCAAACTGTGGTTGGTCAGCTCCTTGGCCAGTGCCATCGCCAGCTGGCGCGGACGGGCAACAGAGCGGGAACGACGCTTGGAGAGCAGATCCGCCAGCTTGATCTTGTAGTACTCCGCCACCGTCTTCTGGATGTTGTCGATGGTGACCAGCTTCTCTTGCAGTGCCAACAGGTCGCGCAGCGCTTCGCGCACGAAATCGATGTTGATGGCACGGCCGGTGAAGTTGGCGTTGGCGATCACCCGGTTGAGGGCACCTTCCAGTTCACGGACGTTGGATCGCAGACGTTTGGCAATGAAGAAGGCCACTTCGTCCGGCAGATGGATCTGGTTCTCGTCTGCCTTGCGCATCAGGATCGCGACGCGGGTCTCCAGCTCCGGCGGTTCGATCGCCACGGTCAGGCCCCAGCCGAAGCGGGACTTGAGGCGATCCTCGACACCGTTGATCTCCTTCGGATAGCGATCCGAGGTCAGGATGATCTGCTGATTACCTTCCAGCAAGGCATTGAAGGTATGGAAGAACTCCTCCTGGGAGCGCTCCTTGTTGGCGAAGAACTGGATGTCATCGATGAGCAGGGCATCGACGCTGCGGTAGTAACGCTTGAACTCTTCAATGGCGTTGTTTTGCAGCGCTTTCACCATGTCCTGAACAAACCGCTCGGAGTGCATATAGATGACTTTGGCATCTTTTTTACTCTCCTTGATGGCATTGCCAACGGCGTGCAGCAGGTGGGTTTTACCCAGGCCGGTGCCGCCATAGAGGAACAGAGGGTTGTAAGCACCACCCGGATTGTCCGCTACCTGACGGGCAGCCGCACGCGCCAACTGGTTGGACTTACCCTCGACGAAATTCTCGAAGGTATAGTTCACGTTGGTGTTGCTCTTGTGGTTCGGCTCGGGCTTGGCTTCAGCCTTGCTTTCCCAGCTCTTCTGCAAGTTATTCACAGGCGTGGCACCCTGTACCGGCGCTCTGGCGACAGCAACAGGATGGGGACGATTGCCTATATCAAAACGCAGGGCGGGGCCGTCGACCCCGCAGAGTTCGTTGATGATGCCGTTAACCCGGATGAGATACTTGTCTCGTACCCAGTCCAGAACAAAGCGATTCGGTGCATACAGGGTCAGAGTATTGTCACTCAACTCCGCTTGAAGCGGCCGGATCCACATGCTGAATTCTGCCGAGGGCAACTCATCTTGCAGCCGGTTAAGGCACTGCTGCCATAGCGAAGCAGTCACTCTAAACTCCTGTCGATTGATTAACTAAAGACCGGCTATTCTACGTTTTTAGCCGCCGGATCTCCAGCCATCGCCCGGTGGATCCAGCAAATAAGATCCTTGACTTTCAAGGATCCAGCGCCTTTGGATCGGATTTCATCCCCAAAGTTACCCACAGCTTGATCCACCGTCCGGATTGGTCGATCCCGTGCTTCTCTCCTGTTATTTCATATAACCAAATGTCATTTATTTTTTAAATTTTATTCCAATAACATCAGGGCCAAACCAGTTATTACAACTACAAATACAAGACATTGAGAGAGAAACACCATGAAAACATCCATCAAACTGATTTCCGGCGCAGCCATCCTGCTCGCCACCCTGTCCGGTCAGGCCATCGCCCAGGAGACCATCAAGGTCGGCATGTCTGGCAAATATTTCCCGTTCACCTTCGTCAAGCAGGACAAGCTGCAGGGCTTTGAAGTGGATATGTGGAACCAGATCGGCGAGCGCACCGGCTACAAGGTCGAATTCGTGACCGCCAGCTTCTCCGGCCTGTTCGGCATGCTGGAAACCGGCCGCATCGACACCATCTCCAACCAGATCACCATCACCGACGAGCGCAAGGCGAAGTACGACTTCTCCCAACCTTACGTCTATGACGGCGCCCAGATTGTGGTACGCAAGGGCAACAGCACCATTCACGGTATCAAGGATCTGGAAGGCAAGAAGGTGGCCGTGAACCTGGGTTCCAACTTCGAAGAGCTGCTGCGCAAGAACGACCCGAACAAGAAGATCGACATCCGCACCTATGACTCCGCCTTCGAGCAGGATGTCGCCCTGGGTCGCATCGATGCCTTCGTGATGGACCGCGTCTCCACCGCCCAGCTGATCAAGGAGTCCAAGCTGCCGCTGCAACAGGCTGGCGCACCGTTCGAGACTATCGAGAACGCCCTGCCCTTCCTGAAGACCCCGGAGAAACAGGCGCTGCTGAAGAAGGTCGACGAGGCCCTGACCGCCATGCGCAAGGATGGCTCCCTTCGCCAGATCTCCGAGAAATGGTTCGCTTCCGACATCACCGACAAATAAATGATGGAATTTGACCTCGAATACACGCTGGGGCTGTTTCCCATCCTGCTCAAATATCTGGGCACCACGATGGAAATGGCCCTGTGGGGATTCGTGCTGGCACTCGTACTCTCGCTGGCCCTGGCGATAGTACGGGTGTTTCGCGTCCCCGCGATTCACTGGCTGGCGATGCTCTATATCTCGTTCTTTCGGGGTACACCGCTACTCGTTCAGCTGTTCCTGCTCTACTACGGACTGCCGCAACTGTTCCCGATCTTCGTGGGGATGGATGCCTTTACCGCCGCCATCGTCGGTCTGACCCTGCACTTCGCCGCCTATATGGCCGAGTCGATCCGCGCAGCCATCCTCGGCATTCACAAAAGCCAGATGGAAGCGGCGCTCAGTATCGGCATGAGCCGTTATCAGGCGATGCAGCGGATCATCCTGCCGCAGGCGGCACGTATCGCCACCCCGTCGCTGATGAACTACTTCATCGACATGATCAAGAGCACCTCGCTGGCCTTCACCCTGGGAGTGGCCGAGATCATGGGCAAAGCGCAGATGGAAGCCTCCTCCTCTTTCAAGTTCTTCGAGAGCTTTATGGCGGTGGCGCTTATCTACTGGGTAGTGGTGATCTTCTTTACCCGCTTGCAGCATCTGCTGGAAATTCGTCTCAACCGTGCCTATTAAAGGAGGGCTCTCATGATCAAGCTAACCGGCCTCTCCAAGGCATATCACGGCAATCAGGTGCTCAACGGCATCGATCTGGAGGTCAAAAAGGGGGAAATTGTCGTCATCATCGGCCCCTCCGGCACCGGCAAGTCGACCCTGTTGCGCTGCCTGAACCTGCTGGAGACCCCGGATGCGGGCACCCTTGCCATCGACGATCTCGAGCTTAATCTGGCCAAGGCCAGCGAACAGCAGGCGATCGAGCTGCGCAAGCGGGCCTCCTTCGTGTTCCAGAACTACGCCCTTTTTGCCAACAAAACAGCGCTCGACAACATCGCCGAAGGGCTGATCACCGTCTGGAAGCAGCCAAAAGCGGAGGCCCGCGCCACAGCGCTCGGCATCCTCAAGGACATTGGTCTTGCCGACAAGCAGGATGCCTATCCGGCCTCCCTCTCCGGCGGCCAGCAGCAGCGGGTCGGCATTGGTCGCGCCATGGCGGCCCACTCCAAAGTGATCCTGTTTGACGAGCCCACCTCGGCCCTCGATCCCGAGTGGGTCGACGAGGTTTTGGGACTGATGAAAGAGTTGGCCCGCCAGCACCAGACCATGGTGGTGGTGACTCATGAGATTGAATTTGCTCGTGATGTTGCCGATCGGGTGATCTTCATGGAAGGGGGGCGGATCGTCGAGCAGGGCCCGCCGGATCAGATATTGGTCGATCCCAAGGATCCCCGTACCCGGGAGTTCTTGCGGAAAGTCCTTAAATAGCTCTCTCTTTGGCGGCCTGGCCGCCTTTTTTATTGAGGGATCCCTTGTTTAACCCCGGGTTGCCAGTATAATCCGGAGCCCTTGATCCTCTGGATCCTCACGCTCGGCAGTGGCCTTTTCAAGACCACGGCAGGATGAGAGGGAACGGCGGATTGACTAAAAGCCGAACTCTGTTTAGAATTCGGCCTCTTTTGCTAGTCGTCACACGCTATAGCTGGCGCGTCGGCTAAGTGTGACAATCAAAACTGTACAGAAATACGGAATCGAATCATGAAACGTACTTTTCAACCGTCCAACCTGAAGCGCAAGCGCTCTCACGGTTTCCGCGCCCGCATGGCAACTGCCAACGGTCGTAAAGTTCTGGCCGCTCGTCGTGCCAAGGGTCGTGCCCGTCTGGTAGTTTAATGCCTACCCAGCACACCTTCTCTCGGGAGTTACGTCTGTTAACTCCCGAACACTTCAAACGCGTTTTCGCCGAGCCTGTCCGGGCTGCTTCCCCGCAAATTACGCTTCTCGCCTGCCCCAATTCACTCGAACACTCTCGTCTTGGTCTCGCTGTGCCCAAAAAAGCACTCAAGCGTGCCGTCTGGCGTAACCGTGTCAAACGGGTGGTCCGGGAAAGTTTCCGCCTCAAACAACATCAGCTGCCCGCTATCGACATCGTGGTGATCGCCAAAGCCGGTGTGAAAGAGATGGATAACGAGGAACTGTTCAAGTTACTGGAAAAGCTATGGCGCACTCTGTCACGCCGTTGCAATGGGTAGCTATCAAACTGATACGCCTGTATCAGCTAATCATTAGCCCTCTGCTCGGGCCGCGCTGCCGTTTTACTCCAACTTGTTCCCAATTTGCGATAGAAGCCATCCGACTTCACGGTTTCATAAAAGGCGTTTGGTTAGCTAGCAAACGTCTATTAAAATGCCATCCCTTATCCGAGGGTGGTTATGACCCGGTTCCGCAACCAAAGCGAAGAAACTGAAGACTATGGAATCACAACGCAATCTACTCCTGATCGGTTTGCTGTTCGTGAGCTTTCTGCTCTGGCAACAGTGGGAGTCCGACAAGGCTCCGAAGCCGGCCCCGACTACCGTGGCCCAAACCGAACATTTCGTACCTGAAGCCGGTCAGACCGGTGATATTCCTCAGGTTTCCGAGCAAGCCAACGCGACTGCCGCACGCAAGCTGATCACCGTCTCCTCTGACGTGCTCAAGCTGACCCTGGATACCCAGGGTGGTGACGTCGTGTCTGCCGAACTGCTGTCTCACAAACTGGAAGAGGGCAAGGACCAACCGTTCGTGCTGCTGACCAGCAAGCCTGAGCACCTCTATATCGCCCAGAGCGGTCTGGTGGGTCGCAACGGTCCGGACAGTCAGGCCGAAGGTCGTCCTACCTATGAAGCCGCCCAGACCAGCTATCAGCTGGCCGATGGTCAGGATCAAGTCGTCGTTCCGATGACCTGGACCGACAGCAAGGGCGTGGTCTTCACCAAGGAGTTCATCCTCAAGCGTGGCGACTATGCCGTTGGCGTTGATTACAAGATCGACAACAAATCTGCCGAGCCGGTTCAGGTGCAGTTTTATGGTCAGCTGAAGCAGACCGTAGCAACGCCGAAGGATCAGGAAGGTCATGCCATGGTAGCCAGCGCTTACCGTGGTGGTGCCTTCTCCACTGAAGATACCCGCTACAAGAAGTACACCTTCGACGAGATGAAGGATGCCGACCTGAACAAGACCACCAAGGGTGGTTGGGTCGCCATGCTGCAACACTACTTCGTCTCTGCCTGGGCACCGAATGCCGACGATACCAACAGCTTCTACAGCCGTGTGATCCCGGGCAAAGGCCAGGCCATCATCGGTTACAAAGCGCCGCTGGTTGACGTGGCTGCCGGCCAACAGGCTGAAGTGACCAGCAAGCTGTGGGTCGGTCCCAAGCTGCAAGACCAAATGGCCAAGGTGGCTAACCACCTCGACCTGACCGTCGACTACGGCTGGCTGTGGTTCATCGCCCAACCGCTGCACTGGCTGCTGACCGTGTTCCACGGTTTCGTCCAGAACTGGGGTCTGGCCATCATCATGCTGACCCTGCTGGTGCGCGGCATCATGTTCCCGCTGACCAAGGCCCAGTACACCTCCATGGCCAAGATGCGCATGCTGCAACCCAAGATTGCGGCCCTGCGCGAGCGCTTCGGCGACGACCGCCAGAAGATGTCTCAGGGCATGATGGAGCTGTACAAGAAGGAGAAGGTCAACCCGCTGGGTGGCTGCCTGCCGATCCTGGTTCAGATGCCGATCTTCATCGCCCTTTACTGGGCACTGATGGAGTCCGTTGAACTGCGTCACGCGCCGTTTGCCCTGTGGATCACTGACCTGTCAGTGAAGGACCCCTTCTTCGTGCTGCCAATCCTCATGGGTGCCTCCATGTGGTATCTGCAGAAGATGAGCCCGACCACCGTAACCGACCCGATGCAGCAGAAAGTGATGCAGTTCATGCCGATCATCTTCACTTTCATGTTCCTCTGGTTCCCGGCTGGCCTGACTCTCTACTGGCTGGTGAGCAACGTCATCTCCATCATCCAGCAGACCATCATCTATCGTCAGCTGGAGAAGAAAGGACTGCATTCACGCAGCTAATCTTCCCGTGATGACAAAAGAGGCGGCCTTCGGGCCGCCTTTTTTATTACAATGTCTCCCACTACGTTTTCCTATCAGCGAACAAACGAGCCAAGCAAGATGACAACAGATACGATCGTGGCCCAGGCCACCGCGCCAGGCCGTGGTGGCGTCGGCATAGTCCGGGTCTCCGGCCCCGCCGCCGAACAGGTCGCCGGGATAGTGCTCGGCAAGCTCCCGCGGGTGCGTTACGCCGAATATCTGCCGTTCAAGGATGAGCAAGGCCAGGTACTGGATCAGGGCATCGCCCTGCTGTTCAAAGCACCCAACAGCTTTACCGGCGAGGATGTGCTGGAGCTGCAGGGCCACGGCGGCCCCGTCATCATGGACATGCTGATCCGCCGCATTCTGAAAATCGATGGCATCCGCCCTGCCCGCCCCGGCGAGTTCAGCGAGCGCGCCTTCATCAACGACAAGCTGGATCTGGCCCAGGCCGAAGCTATCGCTGACCTTATTGAAGCCTCCAGCGAACAGGCCGCCCGCAGCGCCATGCACTCCCTGCAGGGGCAGTTCTCCAGCAAAATCCAGCAACTGGTGGAGAGCCTGATCCGGCTGCGCATCTATGTGGAAGCGGCCATCGACTTCCCGGACGAGGAGATCGACTTCCTCTCCGACGGCAAGGTGGCGGGCGACCTCTACGCCATCATGTCCGAGCTGGACGACGTGCGCGGGGAAGCCAAACAGGGCGCTCTGCTGCGGGAAGGGATGAAGGTGGTGATCGCCGGTCGTCCCAACGCCGGCAAATCGAGCCTGCTCAATGCCCTCGCGGGCCGCGAGTCGGCCATCGTCACCGAGATCGCTGGCACCACCCGCGACGTGCTGCGCGAACATATCCATCTCGATGGCATGCCGCTGCACATCATCGACACCGCCGGTCTGCGCGACACTCAGGACAAGGTGGAGCAGATCGGTATCGAACGCGCCTGGGCCGAGATTGAACAGGCCGATCGGGTGCTGTTTATGGTGGATGGCACCACCACGGACGCGGTTGACCCGCGGGAGATCTGGCCGGAATTTGTTGATCGGTTGCCAAAAAACATCGGCCTCACCGTCATTCGCAACAAGGCCGATCTGACCGGCGAGGATCTGGCACCGAGCCAGGAGCAGGGCCACGCAGTCTACCGCATCTCCGCCAAGACCGAGCTGGGGCTGCCTGCCCTGCGCGAGCACCTGAAAGCCTGCATGGGCTTCCAGGGCAACACCGAAGGGGGCTTTATGGCCCGCCGCCGCCATCTGGATGCGCTGGAGCGCGCCGCCGAGCGGCTGCTGGTGGCCAAAGAGCAGTTGGAAGTGTTCGTGGCTGGCGAGCTGGTGGCCGAAGAGCTGCGCCTGGCGCAGGAGTCCCTCTCCGAGATCACCGGCGAATTCAGCTCCGACGATCTGCTGGGCCGTATCTTCTCCAGCTTCTGCATCGGCAAGTAATGTGGTGAAAAATCAGCAATAAAAAGCAGCCAGTGACAACATAAGACATTGTAAATATTGAATTTTATTTTTACTGGCTATTCTTGCCTGATCTTGTTTCGTGAGAATTTACCCCGAGAGTACCCCGAAGTAACCTCTCGGGGTACTTTCGGGGGACAATTATGAAGATCAGCATCGAATTCCGCGAACCTGACGCCGAAGGCAAGCGCGCTCTGCGCTTAACCTATTACGCCGGCTCCTACCTTGAACCAGCCACGGGCATCCGCAAGCACAAACGCAGCAGAGAGCCCTTGGATCTCTTCCTATACGACAAGCCGCGTACCCCAGCACAGCGGCTCCACAACAAAGAAACCCAGCGAGTAGCCGAAGCCATCCGCGCCAAGCGACTCTTCGAGTACGAGACTGGTAAACACCATCTGGATTTCTCGAACGCCTACAAGGCCAGCTTCTTCGAGTACTTCCAAGAGGTTACAGACCAAAAAGCGGCAGGCAGCAAGAGCAACCATTCCATCTGGATATCAGCCCTCAAGCATTTACGCCAGTACCATAAGCTGCCGGAGCTGACTTTCGAGGAAGTAGATCAGCTGTTCCTGGAGGGGTTTCGGCATTACCTGATGCACAAAGCTCGCACCAAAAGCGGCACACCACTGAGCCGCAACACCCAGAGTGCCTATTTCAACAAGTTAAGGGCGGCCCTGAACCAGGCAGAGCAGGAACGGCTGCTACCGGATAATCCGGTACGACGTGTCAAAGCTATCCAGGGGGAGAAGAACAAACGGGTTTACCTGACCGAAGACGAAGTTCGAGCCCTGGCCCACGCCGAGTGCCGCTACGACGTTCTTAAGCGCGCCTTTCTGTTCTCTTGTTGCACTGGCTTGCGCTGGTCCGACATTCACAAGCTGACCTGGGCCGAGCTGGAGCCCTTCTATGGCCATTACCGTATCGTCTTCACCCAGAAAAAGACCAGCGGCCTGCAATACCTGGATTTGAATGACATGGCGATGCAGCTGATGGGGCGCCCAGGCAAGGTAACAGAGCGGATCTTCAAGGGCCTCAAGTATTCGGCTTGGCACAACATGGAGCTCACCCGCTGGGCGTTGCAGGCGGGTATAACCAAGAAGGTAACCTTCCACAGCGCGCGTCATACCTTCGCCGTGATCCAGCTTAACCGCGGCGTCGATATCTATGCTCTCTCCCGCTTACTGGGACACAGCGAGTTGAGAACCACAGAGATCTATGCAGACATCCTTGAATCACGGCGCCGAGATGCCATGCTCGATTTTCCCAACGTATTGGAGTGATAGAAGATGGGACGCGCCCTTGATGAGCTCCTAGCCAGTGAGAAGCCTGAAGTAGCCGCAGTAGCCAACCGGCAGGCAGCACTGATACTTAACCAGTAAGTGCAGGAAGCAAATCCTAGCCAGGAAGAGCCAACAAAAACGCCGGCGCTACACAGCGCTGGCGTAGATCATCTTAGATAATCTAGATCGAATTTCAGGATCGGTCTGCAGCCCAAGTAGCACTTGGGTTTGACTGATTAGTCCTGTGACCAATATCGTGAACTTTGTGACCATTATCGTGATGGTTTGTGACCATTATCGTGATAGCGCAGGCCGACCGATGGTAAACCGCCCCTTGGCATGTTCACTGATTGACCAGCCCAGTTCAGCCAGTTCATTCAATGCCTTGCGGACTCGCGATTGCCGCTTGCGGTGAGTGGCCATACTGGCTTCCTCAGGAAAAACATAAGCAACCAAGGTGTCTAGCTGTACCGTCCGACTCTGGCCAACATCGACCCAGGCACATAACCGCTGATGCAACAGTCTGGTGATACAGCCACTCAGGCGCCGCACCTCTGTCATGTCGATACGAACATGGCGGCCAGAGCCCATAATGGCGGAGGTCAGCAAAGGATTGAGCGCTACAAAGAGCCCGTCGGTCAGGGCATCGCTGGAATAGTTCGCAAGCAGACGAAAACCGCTGCGCTGGCCTGCTACCTGCGCTATTACCGACACCTTCCATAACCGCTCGACACAACGGCGCACCGTATTGGTGTCACGAGGGTTGGCGTAGCCAATCTCCTTGGCCAGTTTGTGCAGGCTGCTTTTGACCACCAAGACTCGTTGCTGATTGGCTGCCCAGCGAGGCTCTAGCAGGGTACGCAAGCTGTTGCCCTCCCCGGTAGCTGCAATGGGCTCAATGATGGCGCTATATTCCTCAACACCAGCCAGGGCAACCAGTCCCTGAAGCACACGAAGGTCATCGGCACCCAGCGGCTCTGGCCCGGAAAACTCAATCTGATTGCCCCCACCGAATCGATACACCGCATCCAGCTTGTCTCGGCGGCGCTGACCTGGAGCGATGGCTCTGAACAATCCTGGTGCCAGGCAGTGCATATGGTCATGCCGAGCATGGGTCAATTCAAAGCAAGGCACGTTTACCTCTCTCTCGGCGCGTTTCGTCCAATTTGGCGGGGTACAATACGCCACCTTCCCCCCGCACCAACCAGCGCTCTGGTAGTGGCTGCCCATAATTACTTTTGCTTACCCCAAACCGCACGTAGCGCTGGCTCTGCTCTGCCGATACGCCCAGCTGCTGCGCCTCTTTCTTGGTCATAGTAGCGAGATAGGCCTGCCAGCGGACGTTGTCCACTAGTACCGACGAACCTCGGCTGGCCTGCTGCAGATCGCCAGCTTCTTGGAATGCTGCGGATTTGCTGGTGTGGTGTACAAATAGCACGCTACATCCCTGCCCCATGGCCAGCCGCTCCAACTGACCCAGCACCTGCGTCATAGCACAGGCTGCATTCTCGTCGGCATCGTGAAAGCGTCTCAGTGTATCGATAACCACCAACCTGACCCCCTCAGCCCAAATGGCAATCGCTTCCCACCAGTGGCTATTCAACACATTCGGACTGGCCCCCTGAAGCGGTATCAATCGAAGGTCGCGCTCCAGTGAAACACGCTGCCGTGTATCAATATATTGGCCAAGGGTAAACAACCGGTGATGTAACACGGGCCGAGGGTCTTCGGCTGGCAGGTAGAGCACAGAGCCTCTCTCCAACTTGCCGAGTTCTAACCAATCCGGCCCACCGGCTATCTGGATTGCCAACTGCAATGCCAGCATGGATTTACCCGCACCACCCGGTGACACCAAGGCCCCAACACAGCCAACCGGGAGCCCTGGTAGGACAAAATCGATTGGGCTAGGGGACTCAGAAAATGCGACCTGGAGATCTAGGGGCCAATAGGTTGTGGTCAGATCTTTTTCCATCCCCATACCTCACCGCCCCCCATGGCGGGCTCGTCGAACCCTCGTGTTCACATGCTCAGCCAGCTCAACATCTGGCGAGATGCGATGGGAGAGCAGCCAGTCCAGCAGCTCATCCCTCCTGAAATAAATTTTTTTCCCTTGCGGCTTGTAGTGCGGTAAGCGCCTCTCGCTGGTCAACCGGTACACATAGCTGACCGATACCCCCAGCAGTTCGGCGCACTCCTCAGCCGAGAGAACCTCTCTCTGTGCTAACCCCTGTTGGCGAACTAGATGTTTCAACTCATGGAGTTCACGCAGAATCGAACCCGTAGGATCGCTGTAAATAGCCGGATTTTGCTCACGCATGCAGATGATCTCCCTGTAACAAACATCAACATGCAAGAGCGTACCGAGGACCTAACGAAATCCAGAGCGCTGTAAGTGCCCAAAATGGGCACTTACAGCGTTTTCTGGAAAATTTTCACATGTGAAATTTTGGCGAGAAACCGCCAGTAAAGTCATCAGGCTCCACCAGATCCGTCACAAAATGGGGTAAAAATGATTGACTGAAAGAGGGCGTATCTTTAAGGTTGCCAGCAACATGACCCCGGCCGCTTGGTTGCGTTGCAACTTACGCCGGGGTTGTTTTTTTGAATCTGTCTTTGTGTCGGCATACACGTCTTATTACTTCGCCATACAGCCAGTCGGTTGCTAATCATCGGGGTAACCGTTACACTTTGCGCATCTCATCTACCAGCCTTTGGCGTCAGCGTAGAAGGAGTTACGGCCCCGTCCTCTCCGGAGGGCGCGGCCAGCTTAATTCCCTCCCCTAGCAGTCAATAACTCCCATACCGTTTCCAGCGCTTGTTGTACTTGCGCCGTTCGTGTTCATGTTCGATGAAAAATGCCGTCCACGGCAGGATATATTCTCCGCGATCATCCAGCACGACGAGGTAGCCTTCTGCTTCAAACCAGATATGGGGTTCTAGGGATTTTCCGTCCAAAAACGACAAAGTGCTCTGGAGGCCGCGCCGTCCGTGGCCTCCAGAGGGGTATTACTTTTCGCTGACGGGTAAATATCCCTCGATTGAGCGCATAAGCGCCTCCAGATCTGGCAATTTTTCGCTCAATTCGAAGTGGTAAGTCCCCTTGAGGTTAATGTTGTGCCAGGCCACAGGGGATGCCTGTTTGACGATATCTATTCTCTTGGTATCTCCTTGGTATTCGAAGCTGGTCAACAGCTGGCTGAGTATCCTGGAGTTGAAGTAAACGATGGCATTGGTGACCAGGCGAGCGCACTCATTCCATAGCTGGATTTCTTCGTCTGAACTGCCCCGGAACTGATCCCCATTGACGCTGCTCACGGCCCGACGCAGTTGGTGATAGGCCTCTCCCCGGTTCAGCGCGCGCTGAACATAGTTTCTTAAACTGGCATCATCGATGTAGCACAGTAGATAATTCGCTTTCACCAGGCGATTGTATTCCGTCAGGGCTTCCAGCAGCGGGTGATTGCGCTTGTACTCCGAGAGCTTTCTCACCAAGGTGGCTTGCGTTGTTTTCCGCTGCTTAAGTGATACTGCAATCCGTTGGATGGTATCCCAGTGCTGCGCAATACGATGGGTATTGATTGGCTTTTTTAAGCACAGCTGAATTCGGTGTTCTTTGTCTTCCTTGACATCAAACATGTCATTGATCACTTTGCCAACCTGGGCATAGCGTGGGGCAAACTGGTATCCGAACAGATCCAGTAACGCGAAGTTCACATGGTTCACCCCATGGGTATCGGTTGAGAGCACATCCGGAATGATGTCTGACGTATTGCTCATCAACAAATCAAAGATGTAGTGCGATTCATGTTCGTTGGCGCCGATCACTCTGGCGTTGATCGCAGCGTGATTGGCGATCAAGGTCATGGCAGAAACACCTTTTTGAGTGCCAAAGTACTTCGACGAATAACGGGTTTTGAAGGTCTCGCGCCGGGCTTCGAACTTTTGACCATCGGCACTGGCGTGGATCACATCTTCCTGGATGTTGTAGTACCGGAAGATGGGTAGCTTGGCTGTCGCGTTATTGATGTTGTCGTTAGCAGCATTCAATGTTTCCAGGCGAAGATAGTTCGCCTGGATAGTGCTGAGCTGATCATAGGTACGATCAGAGATCTGTGCCATGCCGTAAATGCCTTGATTGGTTGCATTGCCGACCAGAATTGCCAACAGGTCATATTCATGGGAACGGCTTCTGGATTGGGAACCCAGCACATGAGCGAAGCAGTCAATGAAACCGGTGTCACGATCAACCATGCGCAGTACATCCGCAATCCCCGTTGTGGGAATTTGCTGGAAGAAGGGATTGTTGACCAGATGATGTTTGCTGGCCGAAGGCAGGCGCCAGAAGCGTTTACCCTGCGGATTACGCAAGATGATATTCCGGTTGTCTTCCTGTTCAAGATATTCGCCGACTTCGTACAAACGGGTATCCAATTCCATGGCCATCTGTTTGATCAGCTTTTCAGGCTCCTCCGCTAATTTTGTAAAATGGCTCTGTTGAAGCAGCGTATATTTGTTTTTTCGCCAATGTTCCCCGTCGATCAGGTCGGCGTCGAGTGCCCGGTATTTAGTGATATCAGGCAGCGTCAGCTGGCCATTCAGGCGATCAGGAATCTGTTGATAGAGGAACCACTCATAACGATCGATCAGGATATTCCCTTCACCATCCAGCAGGAATTCACGTGATTTTTTGGAAAGGAGTCTGGTGTCGGCAGTTTGCAACTGAGCGTCCTGGCCGTTGAGTTCGTTTTGTGTTTTCGCCAAGGCGGCCGCTAAGTGCTGGGTGCCGTCGCAGCCTTCGAAGCGCAGACATAGGAACAACTCTCGCAGCAAACCTTTCCGCAGACTTTCTTTCTCGTCGCAGTACTGCCACATGGCTTCATCGACCGATCGTCGCTGCTCGTTCAGGAAGAGACATACAGATTCCAGATCCCTTTTGGTCAGCAGGCTCAGTGCTTGCTGTCTTACTGTTGCAAACGGTAGTTGCAGATCAATGCTGTCATCAATGAACAGGTGCAGTACTTCAGCTGCCTTGCTGACATTTTTAGCTGCTTTTTGCCAATCCTTAAACACCGCTTCCTGCGCATAATCCTTTGCCTTCTGTTTGGTCTGTCTGACATGATGCACAAAGCCATCGGCAATACGTTCCAGCGCTTGCTGCCATCGCGTTTGAAGATAGCACAATAAATACAGCCATTGGCTGCCTACGGTTTGACGTTTCAGTTTGGCACCGTAGTAGTCGACTTTCTCTGCCAGGTGTTGCAGATTTTTCTGCGACAGTGATAGCGTGCTCAACAGCAGATCCACTTCCGGCATCCAATGCTGGATATGGCGATAGACAATCAGTTCTTTCTCCAACTCGGTTCCGGTGAAGTTACGAGCCGATTGTCGCAACTGTCGGAACGGCAGTGGACCTGTGCCGTTCACGAGCTCCGCCAGTGCTTGCTTAAGACCGCGTGACATTGCACGCTCAAGGTGCGCGGCCATGTGTTCCTGTTCGTCTCCCACCACCTGACTGATGATCTTTTGCAGCGTGCTGTAGGCAGGGATTGCGATCTTCTGCCCCGAACAATATTCAATGGCCGCATCGAAGAGGTGCCTAGGCGCTGTCCAGGCTCTGGCTTGCTGGGATAAGTAATCTCTCAACGCCGCTCCATGGTCTTTGACATTCCAGCGCTGGTAGTTGCAGAGCTGGAAAACACGTTGGTAAATCCGTTCGTTCTCTTTTGGCGTGAGATTAAAGGGTCTACAGCCTGGGCCTGGTAGAACGGTTTGATAAACGTATTTGAGGTCCTGCTTGATCTGATGAAAGCCGGGATTCAGCACCACCGGCTTGGCTTTGAAATAGCCCAGCAGTACCACCAGCATGTAACGCTGGCCCCGATGACGGAGGCTTTTAGCGATCGCCAGTTCCTTATCGTTCAGCGAGAAAAAGAAGCGTTGGTCGGCGGAGGTGAAAGCGGGGGGTCCATATAACTCATCTTGTTCTGCCTCGGACAAGATTTGGACACGTTCTTCGAATGCCATGGATTTAGCCCAAAAAGACTAAATCTTACTCAAACAGAGCCCAAATAGGGATCTCGAAAAAAGTAATACCCCTCTGGAGGCCACAGACGGCGGGGCCTCCAGAGCACTTTGTCGTTTTTGGACGGAAAATCCCTAGAACCCCAAAAAGATCCGAACTTTGTTGGTTCAGTGTGCCAGGGTATTCATACAAAAACTGGAACACCAGTCTGGCAAGTTGGCCGACTGGGTCAGGGAGTTGTTGTGTCGGAAAAGCAACTTTGTCGTCACCTGTGCTCTGGCAAACAAGCTGGCCAGAATAGCCTGGGCACTGACGGCGCGACAGCAAACTTACGAAGCATAAAGGCAGAAATACACCAGTTTAAACAATCATTCATCTGGTTTTGCGAATACTGATATTGATGATACTAACGGCCCACCGGCCTGTTGAGGAACCTGTAAAACGGAAAGGCTCATTGAAGCCGTATATTTTCTGGAGGTTCATCAGGCGCGGAACTCATCGAGGCGCGGGAATAAAATCCCATTCAGACGCCGGATAGATTCAAGCAAGCCAACTTGTCGTCAAAATCGGTGTTGCAAAAACGGGAGTGACCATAGATTCCGTTTTCTGAGGCGACCCCCACATAGAGACCTTCCCGGTCATTCACTTTGTAGAGTTTGTCCCTGGGCTTGAGATTGCGCAGCTTGGTATCGGTCAGCATGTACCTTGTCCTTCTTCGTCTCCGATACCCACTCTATTGTAAACAAGACATTTTTATCTTTTATATTCAATGGCTTATTTTCCTGCTAATTGGTAATACCATGAAAAATACCATGCTCAGAAAAGGCTTAACAATATTTTGAAAAATTGCCTACTGAGCGCTGCCGCACAGCTCCATAGGCCGCTTTCCTGGCTTTGCTTCCAGATGTATGCTATTCTGCTCCTGCAGCTAATGGATCACCGCAAACAGGTTACTCGCCTGGGGATTCCCTTTCGACCCGAGCATCCGTATGAGACTCATGCTCGATTATTATTATTATAGAAGCCCCCATGAATAAATCGCTCATCATTTTCGGCATCGTCAACATAACCTCGGACAGTTTCTCCGATGGAGGCCGGTATCTGGCGCCAGACGCAGCCATTGCGCAGGCGCGTAAGCTGATGGCCGAGGGGGCAGATGTGATCGACCTCGGTCCGGCATCCAGCAATCCCGACGCCGCGCCTGTTTCGTCCGACACAGAAATCGCGCGTATCGCGCCGGTGCTGGACGCGCTCAAGGCAGATGGCATTCCCGTCTCGCTCGACAGTTATCAACCCGCGACGCAAGCCTATGCCTTGTCGCGTGGTGTGGCCTATCTCAATGATATTCGCGGTTTTCCAGACGCTGCGTTCTATCCGCAATTGGCGAAATCATCTGCCAAACTCGTCGTTATGCATTCGGTGCAAGACGGGCAGGCAGATCGGCGCGAGGCACCCGCTGGCGACATCATGGATCACATTGCGGCGTTCTTTGACGCGCGCATCGCGGCGCTGACGGGTGCCGGTATCAAACGCAACCGCCTTGTCCTTGATCCCGGCATGGGGTTTTTTCTGGGGGCTGCTCCCGAAACCTCGCTCTCGGTGCTGGCGCGGTTCGATGAATTGCGGCTGCGCTTCGATTTGCCGGTGCTTCTGTCTGTTTCGCGCAAATCCTTTCTGCGCGCGCTCACAGGCCGTGGTCCGGGGGATGTCGGGGCCGCGACACTCGCTGCAGAGCTTGCCGCCGCCGCAGGTGGAGCTGACTTCATCCGCACACACGAGCCGCGCCCCTTGCGCGACGGGCTGGCGGTATTGGCGGCGCTGAAAGAAACCGCAAGAATTCGTTAACTGCACATTCGGGATATTTCTCTATATTCGCGGTTCAGCAGGCATGTCCCCTTTGAGGGCGACCCGACGACAGGATAATCGACCTTATGGTGCGCAAATATTTCGGCACAGACGGTATTCGTGGCAAAGCCAACGAAGGCGCGATGACGGCGGAAACCGCCTTGCGCGTCGGCATGGCGGCTGGCCGTGTCTTTCGTCGCGGTGACCACCGCCATCGTGTCGTGATCGGCAAGGATACGCGCCTGTCGGGCTATATGCTTGAACCCGCGCTCACAGCCGGTTTCACCTCGATGGGCATGGACGTATTCCTTTTTGGCCCGCTGCCGACAACGTATAGGAAGAATAAACGCCCTTTTCACCCAAGTCCAACAGCTTTGGACCGCAGTTGACTCTTTCGACACCCCTGCGATGCAACCCAATCCGGCTGACGGGGAGCCAGCAACGCTGAAAATTTACCCTCCTCTTTCCCACTAGCGGCTCCTTTTCCGACAACCAGCACGGCGGATCCCTGCCGCGGCGCTGTGAACGCAGCATTTTGATTGGTATCGTTGGCCTTCAGGCTCGTCAGTCAAACAGACCCAGGAGCAGCTCAGCCGGTGGCGCCCGGCTTTCGGGTAACGCCCTGGTCCCGCTGGTTTCGGCTTTGTGCTTCAGGTGATCAAGGATCTGCTTGATCACTATAGGGTCTTCAATGCAGGCGATGACTTTCATGGCGCCGCCGCAGCCGCTGCAGGTCTCGATGTCGATATTGAAAACACGCTTGAGCCGTTGCGCCCATGTCATCGACGCTCGCCGTTGTGCTGGTGTTGCCGGTTCATCAGCCACCCTGACCTTGTTGCCCCTGCCCCGTTTTGCCGGCGTGACCAACGCCCGGTGCCGACTGTTGGGTGCGAACACCCCGTGGAAGCGGGTTAGGTTGACTCTGGGCTTCGGTACCAGGGCGGCCAGCCTTGCAATGAAATCCAATGGTTCGAAAATGACGTGCGTGGTGCCGTCCCGGTACGGCGTCTTGAGCTGGTAGCGCACGTTGCCGCCTCGTGTTAACGACAGCCGCTTCTCGGATACCGCCGGGCGGCTGATGTACCGGCACAGCCGTTCGAGCTTCTTGCGTTCATCGGCCCTGGCCGCCACGCCGGCGTGCAGGCTGGACCCGGCTACCTTGCCAATCCCGTCACCGAACGGATCACCACTGGTCGGCAGAGTTTGCAAAGTGAACACCTTTCGCCCCGCCTGTGAACCGACAGCGATACGGTAAGTGATCGAGTGCCCCAGCAGGGGTGTCATCGGGTCGTCATCCACCGCATCCGAGGCCAGATAGCTGTTTTCGACATCCCGTTCCAGCAGGCCTTGCCGTTCCAGATAGCGACCCACCCGGTGGGCGATGGTGTGCGTCAGCTGGGTGAGCTCTGGGCTGGTCGGCGCCTTGACCCAGCGGAAACGCGCTGAGCCGTGGGATTGCTCGACATACACACCGTCGAGAAACAGCATGTGGAAGTGAACATTCAGATTGAGCGCCGATCCAAAACGCTGGATCAGGGTGACCGCGCCCGTCTTGGCCACTTGGTGGGTATGGCCCGCTTTCTTGACCAGGTGCGTGGCAATGACGCGGTAAACGATGCCCAGCACCCACCCCATGATCTCGGGCCGGCTGGCAAACAGGAAACGCAGCTGAAACGGGAAGCTCAACACCCACTGACGCATGGGTTGTTCAGGCAGTACTTCATCAACCAGCAAGGCGGCACTTTCGGCCATCCGCCGCGCCCCACAGCTCGGGCAGAAACCGCGACGCTTACAGCTGAAAGCGACCAGGTGCTCGGCGTGGCAAGACTCGCAGCGAACCCGTAGAAAGCCATGCTCCAGCCGCCCGCATTGGAGAAATTCTTCAAATTCCCGTTGCACATAGCCCGGCAATTCCTTTCCCTGCTCTGCCATAAGCGCAGCGAATGCCGGGTAATACTCGTCAACGATCTGATAGAGAAGGGTTTGCTCGGGTCGGTGGCTCTGGTAACGACCAGTATCCCGATCCCGGCTGGCCGTCCTGGCCGCCACATGAGGCATGTTCCGCGTCCTTGCAATACTGTGTTTACATACAGTCTATCGCTTAGCGGAAAGTTCTTTTACCCTCAGCCGAAATGCCTGCCGTTGCTAGACATTGCCAGCCAGTGCCCGTCACTCCGCGGTCTTCACTGCGTGATCGAGTTGATCGACACCCGCCGTGACACGCTCCATGAAGTGCCTGCCTGCGTCTGTTAGCCGAACGCCCCGCGCATGGCGCTCAAATAGCAGGACACCAAGGTTATCCTCCAGCGCTTTCACACGCGCGCTGACGCTCGACTGGCTGATACCAAGTGCCTTGGCCGCATGCCGAAAATTCAGATGCTCGGCGACGGCGATGAACTGAACAAGGGAAATGAGCGGTATCCTGCCAGACAGGATACCGACATTCACGAGGTTTCGATGGTTAGTGCGCCGCATCGGAGCGGGCCTGCTACCAGTCGTCGGTTAGACGACTGGCGACTTCTCGGTGGCAGCCCCACGGAGCCGAAGGAGCACCAGCCCCAACGAAACCAGTACCGCCATCGCCGTGGCGTAACAGATCACGGGCCACGCTGTGTCACCGTTTAAAAGTGCCACCGCCAATGTCCCGACAATGCTGACTATCAGGCTTTGAACGCAGAAGTAGAACGCGACCGCTGATCCCGCGATGTCGTCGAACTCTGCCAAAGCGCCGTTCGCGGTAACGGACACCGTGAAGACAATACCGACCGCGACAACCCACATCGGTAGGATGAAGGTGAGGAATGACGGCGAGCCGTAAAGTTCGCCGATCCCCAACAGGACCGCTCCGCAAACAAGCAACGCCATCCCACGCGCCACGCATCCTGCGATGCCCCATCTGGCGACAAAGGACTTCGCGAAACGGGTTGTCACGATCATTACAAGCGCGACAGTGGCGAAGGCAAAGCTGAATCCGATCTCGGAATATTCCGCTTGGCCTATGAGCACACGGGGAGCCGTCGAGAAGAAGACGAAGTAGGTGCCCATACCGGCGCTAAAGCCGACAGTGTAAACCCAAAAAGCCGGACTCGCGAAGATCGGCAAGACAGATCGGCGCGTCTTGACTTGATCCAGAGGGCGGGTTTCGTGCCACCTGAAACCCGCATTTAGGAGTGCGAGCATCGCCAGTATAGCCAAAGTAATGAATATCGCCTGCCATCCCAAGAACTCGCCGATCAATGTTCCGGCGATAGGGCCGAGCGCAGGCACGAACGCCAGCATCGAACTGAAAAGGCCGTAGATGACGACACCCTCAGGACGGTTGGCATAAACGTCGCGAACCGTCGCGAACGTCGCCACCAGCATGGCCGACGCGCCCACTGCTTGAAGTAGACGGAAAGCGACAAAGGCCGGTGCAGTTGAAGACCAAGCTGCTCCCAGAGACGCAATGACGAAAGCCGTTGCGCCCGCAAGTAGAATTGGCCGTCGCCCGATTCTGTCTGAGAGCGGACCAAAAATCACCTGGCCCACGCCGAGCATCACCATATAGAGGCTCAACGTGAGTTGGATCATAGCGGGCGTCGTGTTCAGGATGCCGGGCATCGCTGGAACGACAGGGAGATAAATATCCATCGCCAGTGAAGCGAGGATGTCGAAAGGAGCCATCAGCAGCAGTGCTGCCGGCAGCGTATAGGCCCACGCGGGGCGTGTGGTGGTCATGACGAATCAACCCTCGATTAAGGAATACCGGGCGACGTCTGCTCGTCAGCAATCAGATGAGACTAGCCTTACAGAGCGCCGCAACAACAATACTGGTTGTTGCGGCTTACTTGTCTGCTGACTTGGAATTTCCCATCTGATTACTCCACGCTTACGAATATGAATTGCTACATTTTATCCGATTATCTTTTGCTTCGCAATGCGGCATGGGCGCACTCAGCGTTCCAGCCCCCTCTGCCGCCCTAACTGCCACGACACCGACCCGCCCTGCACGATGCCCATAACCTCGCGGCCGAGTTGGCGGTCGATGATCGGCCGCCACGGGACAAGGGTGAACTCATGGGATTTCTCGACCACGGCGAACTTGCCGCTCGATAGATGCACGGTTCCGGTAAACTTGCCGCTGACGCTCTCGCCGTCCGTGGCGGCGCGGAACGGCAGGCCCTTACTCAAAGCCATATCCGATCCGACGCCGGCTACCTCGCGCTCCCGCAGGATGGCGAGAAGGTTGCGCCGGTAGAAGACGCGGCTGTCCCGGCTGCGGGTGGCGTCGCCCTGTTCGATATGGTGCTCGCGGCGCTGGTCCATGGCTTCGCGGACTTGTTGCCCGAAGCCGGTTGGCGCAAGGTCGGCCGTCTCGCCGTGGATCAGCCGCCGGTCCAGCCAGGTCGCGCCGTCCGATCCGATCTGTTTGTTCAGATCGACCGGGGAAAGGACGCGAACGCTGGCCTGACTGTCTCGGCCGGCGTCATGGGCGGCGGCACGGCTGACCAGATCATTGGGGATGCGCCATTGGTCGGCGTCGATCCGCTCGACGATACCGGCCCGGCGTAGCGCCTCCAGCCGGCGCACATGGGCATCGACATAGCCCTCATAGTCGCCGCCTGGAACGCGGCACGTATAGGAAGAATAAACGCCCTTTTCACCCAAGTCCAACAGCTTTGGACCGCAGTTGACTCTTTCGACACCCCTGCGATGCAACCCAATCCGGCTGACGGGGAGCCAGCAACGCTGAAAATTTACCCTCCTCTTTCCCACTAGCGGCTCCTTTTCCGACAACCAGCACGGCGGATCCCTGCCGCGGCGCTGTGAACGCAGCATTTTGATTGGTATCGTTGGCCTTCAGGCTCGTCAGTCAAACAGACCCAGGAGCAGCTCAGCCGGTGGCGCCCGGCTTTCGGGTAACGCCCTGGTCCCGCTGGTTTCGGCTTTGTGCTTCAGGTGATCAAGGATCTGCTTGATCACTATAGGGTCTTCAATGCAGGCGATGACTTTCATGGCGCCGCCGCAGCCGCTGCAGGTCTCGATGTCGATATTGAAAACACGCTTGAGCCGTTGCGCCCATGTCATCGACGCTCGCCGTTGTGCTGGTGTTGCCGGTTCATCAGCCACCCTGACCTTGTTGCCCCTGCCCCGTTTTGCCGGCGTGACCAACGCCCGGTGCCGACTGTTGGGTGCGAACACCCCGTGGAAGCGGGTTAGGTTGACTCTGGGCTTCGGTACCAGGGCGGCCAGCCTTGCAATGAAATCCAATGGTTCGAAAATGACGTGCGTGGTGCCGTCCCGGTACGGCGTCTTGAGCTGGTAGCGCACGTTGCCGCCTCGTGTTAACGACAGCCGCTTCTCGGATACCGCCGGGCGGCTGATGTACCGGCACAGCCGTTCGAGCTTCTTGCGTTCATCGGCCCTGGCCGCCACGCCGGCGTGCAGGCTGGACCCGGCTACCTTGCCAATCCCGTCACCGAACGGATCACCACTGGTCGGCAGAGTTTGCAAAGTGAACACCTTTCGCCCCGCCTGTGAACCGACAGCGATACGGTAAGTGATCGAGTGCCCCAGCAGGGGTGTCATCGGGTCGTCATCCACCGCATCCGAGGCCAGATAGCTGTTTTCGACATCCCGTTCCAGCAGGCCTTGCCGTTCCAGATAGCGACCCACCCGGTGGGCGATGGTGTGCGTCAGCTGGGTGAGCTCTGGGCTGGTCGGCGCCTTGACCCAGCGGAAACGCGCTGAGCCGTGGGATTGCTCGACATACACACCGTCGAGAAACAGCATGTGGAAGTGAACATTCAGATTGAGCGCCGATCCAAAACGCTGGATCAGGGTGACCGCGCCCGTCTTGGCCACTTGGTGGGTATGGCCCGCTTTCTTGACCAGGTGCGTGGCAATGACGCGGTAAACGATGCCCAGCACCCACCCCATGATCTCGGGCCGGCTGGCAAACAGGAAACGCAGCTGAAACGGGAAGCTCAACACCCACTGACGCATGGGTTGTTCAGGCAGTACTTCATCAACCAGCAAGGCGGCACTTTCGGCCATCCGCCGCGCCCCACAGCTCGGGCAGAAACCGCGACGCTTACAGCTGAAAGCGACCAGGTGCTCGGCGTGGCAAGACTCGCAGCGAACCCGTAGAAAGCCATGCTCCAGCCGCCCGCATTGGAGAAATTCTTCAAATTCCCGTTGCACATAGCCCGGCAATTCCTTTCCCTGCTCTGCCATAAGCGCAGCGAATGCCGGGTAATACTCGTCAACGATCTGATAGAGAAGGGTTTGCTCGGGTCGGTGGCTCTGGTAACGACCAGTATCCCGATCCCGGCTGGCCGTCCTGGCCGCCACATGAGGCATGTTCCGCGTCCTTGCAATACTGTGTTTACATACAGTCTATCGCTTAGCGGAAAGTTCTTTTACCCTCAGCCGAAATGCCTGCCGTTGCTAGACATTGCCAGCCAGTGCCCGTCACTCCCACTCGATTGTAAACAAGCACACAAAACCCTTTAGTGACAACAATTTGCAAGAACTATCAGGCTCAGTGCCATGAAAAATACCATGACCAGATCATGAGGTTGAACACGGCTTGCGCCGGCAGCGTTCACGCTCCTGGTCGGCGATCTCGCCCGGCTGCAATGCTAGCTCAGCATCGGTCATGCGCTCCAGCACGTCGCGTAGGCGGATGGTGCAAGGAATGGGCGGCAGCTCGAACTCATAGCCGCCGGCGATCATTTCGGCCGCAATCTCCTCGGTGATGAAAAACGGCTCGTCGTCTTGGTTCGGCTTCTTCATGCCCTTTCCTCCTGGCGCTCATCCTGGCCGACAGCGGCCAGGGCATCGGCTTCCGTCAATGCGTCCTCCACGAACGCGCCGTGCTGCTTCGCTTCGGCCTGGCTGACCTCGGCCCATATCCGTTTCACCTGGGCCGCACTGTACCCGGCCAGCTCGGCGGTCTTGTTGATGCTGTAGCCGGACTTGCGCAGCGCGACAACTTGGGCGCGGCGCTTCGGATCAGCACGGCGGCCCTTGTACCGCCCGGCCTGGCGGGCCAACTCAATGCCTTGGCGCTGGCGTTCGCGCCTGTCCTCGTAGTCGTCGCGGGCCATCTGCAAGGCCAGGCGAAAAAGCATGATCTGCACGGCTTCCAGCACGATCTTGGCGACGCCCTGGGCCTCGGCCGCCAGGTCGGATAGATCGACCACGCCAGGGACGGCCAGGCTTGCGCCTTTGGCCTGTATCGAGGCCACCAGGCGCTCGGCCTCGGGCAAAGGTAGGCGGCTGATGCGGTCGATCTTCTCGGCAATGACCACCTCGCCGGGCTGTAGGTCGCCGATCATGCGCAGCAGCTCAGGCCGGTCGGCGCGTGCGCCGGATGCCTTCTCACGGTAGATGCCGGCGACGTAGTAGCCGGCGGCCTTGATCGCCTCTTGGCGTTCCAAGTCCTGCGCGTCGGTGCTGACGCGCAGATAGACCCGCGCCACCATCGGCGCGGCTACTGGCTTCGTCCTGCGCATACTTGCGGGCTCCTTTGGGCATACGCAAAGTGTCCGGTCATGCTACCCCCGGCCAAAAAGGCCGTCATGCGATTTATCTTGGCCGGGTCGTTATTGGCGGGTCTAAATGGCCGCTCCGTGGATCTCATCGCCAGAAATGGCGATGCGAGATCCAGGGCAGGGCGGCCGCCATCGTCAGACCTGGCGATGGTCGACGCCGGCGCGCATCGTCGGATGTGGCGATGCGAGCTCGAGGTCGGTGGCCACCGCCGGCGACCTGGTGCCATCGTCGGCAATGGCGATGCTGCAGCTCGACGTGCGCGGCCTGGTCGTCTCGGCATCGTCGGATGCGGCGATGCTCGAGCGAGGCGAAAAAAAACCGCCTCGGGGTGTCCGAGGCGGCAAGTCTGCATGCGGTTCAGGGAGGAAGAAACCGCGCCGGCGATCAGGGAGGAAAACCGCGCGGCCTGATGTGCAGCTCGGCCACTTTAGCCGGATTTTTCGACTTATCCGATGCGAGCGGCCCGCCGTGGGCGCTGCTCGATCTGCTGTTGCTTTTTCTCGACGTGCTTCTGCTCCTGGTGCTGCTGCTCGTCGCGCGGCACTGTTGCAAAGTTAGCGATGAGGCAGCCTTTTGTCTTATTCAAAGGCCTTACATTTCAAAAACTCTGCTTACCAGGCGCATTTCGCCCAGGGGATCACCATAATAAAATGCTGAGGCCTGGCCTTTGCGTAGTGCACGCATCACCTCAATACCTTTGATGGTGGCGTAAGCCGTCTTCATGGATTTAAATCCCAGCGTGGCGCCGATTATCCGTTTCAGTTTGCCATGATCGCATTCAATCACGTTGTTCCGGTACTTAATCTGTCGGTGTTCAACGTCAGACGGGCACCGGCCTTCGCGTTTGAGCAGAGCAAGCGCGCGACCATAGGCGGGCGCTTTATCCGTGTTGATGAATCGCGGGATCTGCCACTTCTTCACGTTGTTGAGGATTTTACCCAGAAACCGGTATGCAGCTTTGCTGTTACGACGGGAGGAGAGATAAAAATCGACAGTGCGGCCCCGGCTGTCGACGGCCCGGTACAGATACGCCCAGCGGCCATTGACCTTCACGTAGGTTTCATCCATGTGCCACGGGCAAAGATCGGAAGGGTTACGCCAGTACCAGCGCAGCCGTTTTTCCATTTCAGGCGCATAACGCTGAACCCAGCGGTAAATCGTGGAGTGATCGACATTCACTCCGCGTTCAGCCAGCATCTCCTGCAGCTCACGGTAACTGATGCCGTATTTGCAGTACCAGCGTACGGCCCACAGAATGATGTCACGCTGAAAATGCCGGCCTTTGAATGGGTTCATGTGCAGCTCCATCAGCAAAAGGGGATGATAAGTTTATCACCACCGACTATTTGCAACAGTGCCCGACTATGCTCAATACTCGTGTGCACCAAAGCGAGGTGAGCATGGCGACGGAGGCTCTGTTGCAAAGATTGGCGGCAGTCAGAGGTAGGCTGTCGCTCTGCGCCGATCAGGCGGCTGCTGCGAAATGGTGGTTGAGCATGCCCATGGCCTCCGTCAGCGCCGAGGGCCCAATGCCAAAAGCTCTCTCCACAAGGCGCACCTCGCCCCTGATGCCGGGCTGCAGGCACCAGGGGCGAGCCTGTCCTTTGCGCAGGGCTCGCATGACTTCGAATCCCTTGATCGTGGCATAGGCCGTGGGGATCGATTTGAAACCGCGCACCGGCTTGATCAGTATCTTGAGCTTTCCGTGATCGGCCTCGATCACGTTATTGAGATACTTCACCTGCCGGTGGGCCGTCTCCCGGTCCAGCTTTCCTTCGCGCTTCAATTCGGTGATCGCTGCACCATAGCTCGGCGCTTTGTCGGTATTGAGCGTGGCAGGCTTTTCCCAGTGCTTCAGGCCTCGCAGGGCCTTGCCCAGGAACCGCTTCGCTGCCTTGGCGCTGCGGGTCGGCGACAGGTAGAAATCGATCGTGTCGCCCCGCTTGTCGACTGCCCGGTACAGGTAGGTCCACTTGCCCCGCACCTTGACGTAGGTTTCATCCAGGCGCCAGCTCGGATCAAAGCCACGCCGCCAGAACCAGCGCAGCCGCTTCTCCATCTCCGGGGCGTAGCACTGGACCCAGCGATAGATCGTCGTATGGTCGACCGAAATGCCGCGTTCCGCCAGCATTTCCTCAAGGTCGCGATAGCTGATCGGATAGCGACAATACCAGCGCACCGCCCACAGGATCACATCACCCTGGAAATGGCGCCACTTGAAATCCGTCATCGTTCCGTCCGTCCAATCTCCGCCAAGCATGCTCAAGCTTCACGATTTTTGCAACAGAGCCCACACGAGTATTGAGCATAGTCGAGATTGGTGCAGATCACTTCTGATATTGAACTGTCAGGAGCTGGCTGCACAACAGCCATTACGCCCAATCAACTGGTGCAGTCGTCTTCTGAAAATGACATTTGGTATCTCTCATAAACGGATGTTTTTGAGAGAACTATCTTCGGCCTTCACACGCACGAAAGGCGGCGAAGCTCCGCCGTTAATCCGTCCGCCGGAGATCTCGCCCAGGCAGGCTGAAGGCCGAGCAAGCCTGACAGGCCCGAAAAGCCCGGCACGGGCGTCGGCGGCGATGACGGCGGCGGCATTATCCAGGGTTGATGATGGAAGTGGAGGATATCGACAACCTCTCGCGCAACCAAGACATCGCGGTCGGACTGCAAGTGATCTTGAAGCCACGGGCCCGTCCCACCCCGACATGGACCTCGATGCCCGAACGGACGTTAGATTTCGAGTTCTAGGCGTTCTGCGATGAAGGTTGGATCCCAGCCGGGATTGAAAGTGTCGACGTGGGTGAATCCGAGCCGCTCGTATAGGCCACGCAGGTTCGGGTGGCAGTCGAGCCGCAGCTTGGCGCACCCCTGCGTTCGCGCGGCATGGCGGCAAGCCTCGATCAGCGCGGAGCTGACACCCCGGCCCGCATGTGTCCGTCGCACCGCGAGCTTGTGCAGATATGCGGCCTCCCCCTTGAGGGCGTCGGGCCAGAACTCGGGATCCTCGGCCGACAAGGTGCAACAGCCGACGATGCCGTCGCTGCAACTCGCGACTAGGAGCTCGGATCTCAGGACGAAGGTCTCCGCGAATGTCCGGTCGATCCGCGCGACGTCCCAGGCGGGCGTTCCCTTGGCGGACATCCACGCCGCAGCGTCGTGCATCAGCCGCACAACCTCGTCGATATCACCCGAGCAGGCGACCCGAACGTTCGGAGGCTCCTCGCTGTCCATTCGCTCCCCTGGCGCGGTATGAACCGCCGCCTCATAGTGCAGTTTGATCCTGACGAGCCCAGCATGTCTGCGCCCACCTTCGCGGAACCTGACCAGGGTCCGCTAGCGGGCGGCCGGAAGGTGAATGCTAGGCATGATCTAACCCTCGGTCTCTGGCGTCGCGACTGCGAAATTTCGCGAGGGTTTCCGAGAAGGTGATTGCGCTTCGCAGATCTCCAGGCGCGTGGGTGCGGACGTAGTCAGCGCCATTGCCGATCGCGTGAAGTTCCGCCGCAAGGCTCGCTGGACCCAGATCCTTTACAGGAAGGCCAACGGTGGCGCCCAAGAAGGATTTCCGCGACACCGAGACCAATAGCGGAAGCCCCAACGCCGACTTCAGCTTTTGAAGGTTCGACAGCACGTGCAGCGATGTTTCCGGTGCGGGGCTCAAGAAAAATCCCATCCCCGGATCGAGGATGAGCCGGTCGGCAGCGACCCCGCTCCGTCGCAAGGCGGAAACCCGCGCCTCGAAGAACCGCACAATCTCGTCGAGCGCGTCTTCGGGTCGAAGGTGACCGGTGCGGGTGGCGATGCCATCCCGCTGCGCTGAGTGCATAACCACCAGCCTGCAGTCCGCCTCAGCAATATCGGGATAGAGCGCAGGGTCAGGAAATCCTTGGATATCGTTCAGGTAGCCCACGCCGCGCTTGAGCGCATAGCGCTGGGTTTCCGGTTGGAAGCTGTCGATTGAAACACGGTGCATCTGATCGGACAGGGCGTCTAAGAGCGGCGCAATACGTCTGATCTCATCGGCCGGCGATACAGGCCTCGCGTCCGGATGGCTGGCGGCCGGTCCGACATCCACGACGTCTGATCCGACTCGCAGCATTTCGATCGCCGCGGTGACAGCGCCGGCGGGGTCTAGCCGCCGGCTCTCATCGAAGAAGGAGTCCTCGGTGAGATTCAGAATGCCGAACACCGTCACCATGGCGTCGGCCTCCGCAGCGACTTCCACGATGGGGATCGGGCGAGCAAAAAGGCAGCAATTATGAGCCCCATACCTACAAAGCCCCACGCATCAAGCTTTTGCCCATGAAGCAACCAGGCAATGGCTGTAATTATGACGACGCCGAGTCCCGACCAGACTGCATAAGCAACACCGACAGGGATGGATTTCAGAACCAGAGAAAGAAAATAAAATGCGATGCCATAACCGATTATGACAACGGCGGAAGGGGCAAGCTTAGTAAAGCCCTCGCTAGATTTTAATGCGGATGTTGCGATTACTTCGCCAACTATTGCGATAACAAGAAAAAGCCAGCCTTTCATGATATATCTCCCAATTTGTGTAGGGCTTATTATGCACGCTTAAAAATAATAAAAGCAGACTTGACCTGATAGTTTGGCTGTGAGCAATTATGTGCTTAGTGCATCTAACGCTTTTAGCAGGGGCGCGACGTCAGGAGCGTCCCTTGCCTAAACTTGTTAAGGCATTTGTGAACAAACGCCACCAGTATTTTGGTTTAGAACCAATGCATACTTCATACGAATACAGCCTATCTCGAATCAAGCAGGAACCATCCAAGATTGGCATAAAAGGTACATTCAACCTTTTCACTGCATCCCATTGGTGCACGTACTCGGTCTTGCAACTCGGACACTTTGGGTTTGCACCAGGAACAAACCTACCCCCGCAAGGGCAATCTGGAAGAGTTGCTGCTATTCGATCCAAGAGCTCTTGATTGATTTCATTTTCATACAGTAATGCATGGTCCTGCTCTCTATGGATTACATTCGAGCAAGTATCACAGAAAAAATGCGGGCAACTGTCGCTCATGCCGCTCGATTGCCAGGCAGGAGTTTCCTTCCCACACTTTGGGTTTGGGCATTTCATTCTTCCTATCCATGGTGCATTCGCTTCGTAATGTACGATTTTCATGTAGCCTTAACGCCTGGCACAGCGGATCGCAAACCTGGCGCGGCTTTTGGTACAAAAGGCGTGACAGGTTTGCGAATCCGTTGCTGCCACTTGTTAACCCTTTTGCCAGATTTGGTAACTATAATTTATGTTAGAGGCGAAGTCTTGGGTAAAAACTGGCCTAAAATTGCTGGGGATTTCAGGAAAGTAAACATCACCTTCCGGCTCGATGTCTATTGTAGATATATGTAGTGTATCTACTTGATCGATCAGGCTTTTGTATATCTCCCCACCACCTGAAACAATGACATGATCCGTTATTTTCTTTAGGTTGGTTAAAGCATCTTTAATTGATGGAAAGATCAATACGTTCTCATTGTCAGATGTAAAACTTGAACGTGTTACGACCGCATACTTTCGGTTGGGTAATGCTCCCATTGATTCAAAAGTCTTGCGTCCAACCAACAGCCATTGGTTATAGGTAATAGCTTTAAACAGGAGCTGTTCACCTTTGGCACTCCATGGAATATCAGGGCCATTCCCGATAACTCCATTCTTCGATATAGCTACCATTAGTGATAGTTTCACAATTCTTCCTCAGAGGTTAACTTTGTTTTAGGGCGACTGCCCTGCTGCGTAACATCGTTGCTGCTCCATAACATCAAACATCGACCCACGGCGTAACGCGCTTGCTGCTTGGATGCCCGAGGCATAGACTGTACAAAAAAACAGTCATAACAAGCCATGAAAACCGCCACTGCGCCCCTATCTCATCTGCGCAAGGCAGAACGTGAAGACGGCCGCCCTGGACCTCGCCCGCGAGCGCCAGGCGCACGAGGCCGGCGCGCGGACCCGCGCCACGGCCCACGAGCGGACGCCGCAGCAGGAGCGCCAGAAGGCCGCCAGAGAGGCCGAGCGCGGCCGTGAGGCTTGGACGCTAGGGCAGGGCATGAAAAAGCCCGTAGCGGGCTGCTACGGGCGTCTGACGCGGTGGAAAGGGGGAGGGGATGTTGTCTACATGGCTCTGCTGTAGTGAGTGGGTTGCGCTCCGGCAGCGGTCCTGATCAATCGTCACCCTTTCTCGGTCCTTCAACGTTCCTGACAACGAGCCTCCTTTTCGCCAATCCATCGACAATCACCGCGAGTCCCTGCTCGAACGCTGCGTCCGGACCGGCTTCGTCGAAGGCGTCTATCGCGGCCCGCAACAGCGGCGAGAGCGGAGCCTGTTCAACGGTGCCGCCGCGCTCGCCGGCATCGCTGTCGCCGGCCTGCTCCTCAAGCACGGCCCCAACAGTGAAGTAGCTGATTGTCATCAGCGCATTGACGGCGTCCCCGGCCGAAAAACCCGCCTCGCAGAGGAAGCGAAGCTGCGCGTCGGCCGTTTCCATCTGCGGTGCGCCCGGTCGCGTGCCGGCATGGATGCGCGCGCCATCGCGGTAGGCGAGCAGCGCCTGCCTGAAGCTGCGGGCATTCCCGATCAGAAATGAGCGCCAGTCGTCGTCGGCTCTCGGCACCGAATGCGTATGATTCTCCGCCAGCATGGCTTCGGCCAGTGCGTCGAGCAGCGCCCGCTTGTTCCTGAAGTGCCAGTAAAGCGCCGGCTGCTGAACCCCCAACCGTTCCGCCAGTTTGCGTGTCGTCAGACCGTCTACGCCGACCTCGTTCAACAGGTCCAGGGCGGCACGGATCACTGTATTCGGCTGCAACTTTGTCATGCTTGACACTTTATCACTGATAAACATAATATGTCCACCAACTTATCAGTGATAAAGAATCCGCGCGTTCAATCGGACCAGCGGAGGCTGGTCCGGAGGCCAGACGTGAAACCCAACAGACCCCTGATCGTAATTCTAAGCACTGTCGCGCTCGACGCTGTCGGCATCGGCCTGATTATGCCGGTGCTGCCGGGCCTCCTGCGCGATCTGGTTCACTCGAACGACGTCACCGCCCACTATGGCATTCTGCTGGCGCTGTATGCGTTGATGCAATTTGCCTGCGCACCTGTGCTGGGCGCGCTGTCGGATCGTTTCGGGCGGCGGCCGGTCTTGCTCGTCTCGCTGGCCGGCGCTGCTGTCGACTACGCCATCATGGCGACGGCGCCTTTCCTTTGGGTTCTCTATATCGGGCGGATCGTGGCCGGCATCACCGGGGCGACTGGGGCGGTAGCCGGCGCTTATATTGCCGATATCACTGATGGCGATGAGCGCGCGCGGCACTTCGGCTTCATGAGCGCCTGTTTCGGGTTCGGGATGGTCGCGGGACCTGTGCTCGGTGGGCTGATGGGCGGTTTCTCCCCCCACGCTCCGTTCTTCGCCGCGGCAGCCTTGAACGGCCTCAATTTCCTGACGGGCTGTTTCCTTTTGCCGGAGTCGCACAAAGGCGAACGCCGGCCGTTACGCCGGGAGGCTCTCAACCCGCTCGCTTCGTTCCGGTGGGCCCGGGGCATGACCGTCGTCGCCGCCCTGATGGCGGTCTTCTTCATCATGCAACTTGTCGGACAGGTGCCGGCCGCGCTTTGGGTCATTTTCGGCGAGGATCGCTTTCACTGGGACGCGACCACGATCGGCATTTCGCTTGCCGCATTTGGCATTCTGCATTCACTCGCCCAGGCAATGATCACCGGCCCTGTAGCCGCCCGGCTCGGCGAAAGGCGGGCACTCATGCTCGGAATGATTGCCGACGGCACAGGCTACATCCTGCTTGCCTTCGCGACACGGGGATGGATGGCGTTCCCGATCATGGTCCTGCTTGCTTCGGGTGGCATCGGAATGCCGGCGCTGCAAGCAATGTTGTCCAGGCAGGTGGATGAGGAACGTCAGGGGCAGCTGCAAGGCTCACTGGCGGCGCTCACCAGCCTGACCTCGATCGTCGGACCCCTCCTCTTCACGGCGATCTATGCGGCTTCTATAACAACGTGGAACGGGTGGGCATGGATTGCAGGCGCTGCCCTCTACTTGCTCTGCCTGCCGGCGCTGCGTCGCGGGCTTTGGAGCGGCGCAGGGCAACGAGCCGATCGCTGATCGTGGAAACGATAGGCCTATGCCATGCGGGTCAAGGCGACTTCCGGCAAGCTATACGCGCCCTAGGAGTGCGGTTGGAACGTTGGCCCAGCCAGATACTCCCGATCACGAGCAGGACGCCGATGATTTGAAGCGCACTCAGCGTCTGATCCAAGAACAACCATCCTAGCAACACGGCGGTCCCCGGGCTGAGAAAGCCCAGTAAGGAAACAACTGTAGGTTCGAGTCGCGAGATCCCCCGGAACCAAAGGAAGTAGGTTAAACCCGCTCCGATCAGGCCGAGCCACGCCAGGCCGAGAACATTGGTTCCTGTAGGCATCGGGATTGGCGGATCAAACACTAAAGCTACTGGAACGAGCAGAAGTCCTCCGGCCGCCAGTTGCCAGGCGGTAAAGGTGAGCAGAGGCACGGGAGGTTGCCACTTGCGGGTCAGCACGGTTCCGAACGCCATGGAAACCGCCCCCGCCAGGCCCGCTGCGACGCCGACAGGATCTAGCGCTGCGTTTGGTGTCAACACCAACAGCGCCACGCCCGCAGTTCCGCAAATAGCCCCCAGGACCGCCATCAATCGTATCGGGCTACCTAGCAGAGCGGCAGAGATGAACACGACCATCAGCGGCTGCACAGCGCCTACCGTCGCCGCGACCCCGCCCGGCAGGCGGTAGACCGAAATAAACAACAAGCTCCAGAATAGCGAAATATTAAGTGCGCCGAGGATGAAGATGCGCATCCACCAGATTCCCGTTGGAATCTGTCGGACGATCATCACGAGCAATAAACCCGCCGGCAACGCCCGCAGCATCGCGACCGTCATCGGTGAGAAGTTCGGCAGGTATTGGGTGGTGACAATGTAGGTGCTGCCCCAAATGGCAGGTGCTATCGCTGTGAACAATAAATCGGGCGTGCGTAATGACATGCGATTACAAGACCTCCGCTACGGCGATGGGTTTTTGAGAGTTGCAGGCGCCGCGATGACCGCACCCTGACTTGGACTGGCCCTGCCTCGCACCAATCCACCTGCGGCTATGGCCGCGATCATGCGAGGCCCGAAAATTACACGACCTGTACACGTCCGCCGAACCCGGAACGCAACAGAGCTTCGTGGGCATCCCGATCCGGGTCGTAGCAGCAGTCCTGGACCAAACGCACGTCGTAGTCCGCATCACTAGCCCAGGCGACGCTTGAAAGAACAACGCCGGTGGTGCTTATCCCGGCCATGACAAGCGTGCTTACGCCGCGCGTCCGAAGGTCGGCGTCGAGCGCCGTGCCATAAAAGACGCTGGCTCGCGGACATGCATAGAAAAGGTCGCCCCGTTCGATCGCAAGCCCTTCGACGGGCAGACCGGTGCGAAATCGTCCGCTCGGGAGATACGGTGAGATTTGGCGATTCGTCGCCGGCGGCGCATGTTCATACTCTTCGCCGAGCGAAAAGTTGGGGAACAGCACGGGCCGGCCGCGCAAGGCGTGCTGGCAGCCGTGCAGACCCTGCGTGAGATGAACGCCGACAACCTGCGCAAGGTGCCGGCCGATGCACCCACGGCCTTCATCAAGCCGCGCTGGAAGCCGCTGGTGATCACCCCGGAAGGCCTCGACCGGAAATTCTACGAAATCTGCGCCCTGTCCGAGCTGAAGAACGCCCTGCGCTCCGGCGACATCTGGGTCAAGGGCTCGCGGCAGTTCCGCGACTTCGACGACTACCTGCTGCCGGCCGAGAAGTTCGCCGCACTCAAGCGCGAGCAGGCCCTGCCCCTGGCGATCAACCCGAACAGCGACCAGTACCTGGAAGAGCGTTTGCAGCTGCTGGACGAGCAGTTGGCCACCGTCACCCGCCTGGCCAAGGACAACGAGCTGCCCGATGCCATCCTCACCGAGTCAGGGCTGAAAATCACCCCGCTGGATGCGGCGGTGCCGGATCGGGCGCAGGCGCTGATCGACCAAACCAGCCAGTTACTGCCGCGCATCAAGATGGGGTTCTAGGGATTTTCCGTCCAAAAACGACAAAGTGCTCTGGAGGCCGCGCCGTCCGTGGCCTCCAGAGGGGTATTACTTTTCGCTGACGGGTAAATATCCCTCGATTGAGCGCATAAGCGCCTCCAGATCTGGCAATTTTTCGCTCAATTCGAAGTGGTAAGTCCCCTTGAGGTTAATGTTGTGCCAGGCCACAGGGGATGCCTGTTTGACGATATCTATTCTCTTGGTATCTCCTTGGTATTCGAAGCTGGTCAACAGCTGGCTGAGTATCCTGGAGTTGAAGTAAACGATGGCATTGGTGACCAGGCGAGCGCACTCATTCCATAGCTGGATTTCTTCGTCTGAACTGCCCCGGAACTGATCCCCATTGACGCTGCTCACGGCCCGACGCAGTTGGTGATAGGCCTCTCCCCGGTTCAGCGCGCGCTGAACATAGTTTCTTAAACTGGCATCATCGATGTAGCACAGTAGATAATTCGCTTTCACCAGGCGATTGTATTCCGTCAGGGCTTCCAGCAGCGGGTGATTGCGCTTGTACTCCGAGAGCTTTCTCACCAAGGTGGCTTGCGTTGTTTTCCGCTGCTTAAGTGATACTGCAATCCGTTGGATGGTATCCCAGTGCTGCGCAATACGATGGGTATTGATTGGCTTTTTTAAGCACAGCTGAATTCGGTGTTCTTTGTCTTCCTTGACATCAAACATGTCATTGATCACTTTGCCAACCTGGGCATAGCGTGGGGCAAACTGGTATCCGAACAGATCCAGTAACGCGAAGTTCACATGGTTCACCCCATGGGTATCGGTTGAGAGCACATCCGGAATGATGTCTGACGTATTGCTCATCAACAAATCAAAGATGTAGTGCGATTCATGTTCGTTGGCGCCGATCACTCTGGCGTTGATCGCAGCGTGATTGGCGATCAAGGTCATGGCAGAAACACCTTTTTGAGTGCCAAAGTACTTCGACGAATAACGGGTTTTGAAGGTCTCGCGCCGGGCTTCGAACTTTTGACCATCGGCACTGGCGTGGATCACATCTTCCTGGATGTTGTAGTACCGGAAGATGGGTAGCTTGGCTGTCGCGTTATTGATGTTGTCGTTAGCAGCATTCAATGTTTCCAGGCGAAGATAGTTCGCCTGGATAGTGCTGAGCTGATCATAGGTACGATCAGAGATCTGTGCCATGCCGTAAATGCCTTGATTGGTTGCATTGCCGACCAGAATTGCCAACAGGTCATATTCATGGGAACGGCTTCTGGATTGGGAACCCAGCACATGAGCGAAGCAGTCAATGAAACCGGTGTCACGATCAACCATGCGCAGTACATCCGCAATCCCCGTTGTGGGAATTTGCTGGAAGAAGGGATTGTTGACCAGATGATGTTTGCTGGCCGAAGGCAGGCGCCAGAAGCGTTTACCCTGCGGATTACGCAAGATGATATTCCGGTTGTCTTCCTGTTCAAGATATTCGCCGACTTCGTACAAACGGGTATCCAATTCCATGGCCATCTGTTTGATCAGCTTTTCAGGCTCCTCCGCTAATTTTGTAAAATGGCTCTGTTGAAGCAGCGTATATTTGTTTTTTCGCCAATGTTCCCCGTCGATCAGGTCGGCGTCGAGTGCCCGGTATTTAGTGATATCAGGCAGCGTCAGCTGGCCATTCAGGCGATCAGGAATCTGTTGATAGAGGAACCACTCATAACGATCGATCAGGATATTCCCTTCACCATCCAGCAGGAATTCACGTGATTTTTTGGAAAGGAGTCTGGTGTCGGCAGTTTGCAACTGAGCGTCCTGGCCGTTGAGTTCGTTTTGTGTTTTCGCCAAGGCGGCCGCTAAGTGCTGGGTGCCGTCGCAGCCTTCGAAGCGCAGACATAGGAACAACTCTCGCAGCAAACCTTTCCGCAGACTTTCTTTCTCGTCGCAGTACTGCCACATGGCTTCATCGACCGATCGTCGCTGCTCGTTCAGGAAGAGACATACAGATTCCAGATCCCTTTTGGTCAGCAGGCTCAGTGCTTGCTGTCTTACTGTTGCAAACGGTAGTTGCAGATCAATGCTGTCATCAATGAACAGGTGCAGTACTTCAGCTGCCTTGCTGACATTTTTAGCTGCTTTTTGCCAATCCTTAAACACCGCTTCCTGCGCATAATCCTTTGCCTTCTGTTTGGTCTGTCTGACATGATGCACAAAGCCATCGGCAATACGTTCCAGCGCTTGCTGCCATCGCGTTTGAAGATAGCACAATAAATACAGCCATTGGCTGCCTACGGTTTGACGTTTCAGTTTGGCACCGTAGTAGTCGACTTTCTCTGCCAGGTGTTGCAGATTTTTCTGCGACAGTGATAGCGTGCTCAACAGCAGATCCACTTCCGGCATCCAATGCTGGATATGGCGATAGACAATCAGTTCTTTCTCCAACTCGGTTCCGGTGAAGTTACGAGCCGATTGTCGCAACTGTCGGAACGGCAGTGGACCTGTGCCGTTCACGAGCTCCGCCAGTGCTTGCTTAAGACCGCGTGACATTGCACGCTCAAGGTGCGCGGCCATGTGTTCCTGTTCGTCTCCCACCACCTGACTGATGATCTTTTGCAGCGTGCTGTAGGCAGGGATTGCGATCTTCTGCCCCGAACAATATTCAATGGCCGCATCGAAGAGGTGCCTAGGCGCTGTCCAGGCTCTGGCTTGCTGGGATAAGTAATCTCTCAACGCCGCTCCATGGTCTTTGACATTCCAGCGCTGGTAGTTGCAGAGCTGGAAAACACGTTGGTAAATCCGTTCGTTCTCTTTTGGCGTGAGATTAAAGGGTCTACAGCCTGGGCCTGGTAGAACGGTTTGATAAACGTATTTGAGGTCCTGCTTGATCTGATGAAAGCCGGGATTCAGCACCACCGGCTTGGCTTTGAAATAGCCCAGCAGTACCACCAGCATGTAACGCTGGCCCCGATGACGGAGGCTTTTAGCGATCGCCAGTTCCTTATCGTTCAGCGAGAAAAAGAAGCGTTGGTCGGCGGAGGTGAAAGCGGGGGGTCCATATAACTCATCTTGTTCTGCCTCGGACAAGATTTGGACACGTTCTTCGAATGCCATGGATTTAGCCCAAAAAGACTAAATCTTACTCAAACAGAGCCCAAATAGGGATCTCGAAAAAAGTAATACCCCTCTGGAGGCCACAGACGGCGGGGCCTCCAGAGCACTTTGTCGTTTTTGGACGGAAAATCCCTAGAACCCCATCTTGGTCTGATCCACCAGAATGTTGCGATCGGCCAGAAACAGGATGCGCTTCTTGGCGCCCGCCTTCCACAAACGCCAGATGATCTGAAATGCGGTGTAGGTCTTGCCGGTGCCGGTGGCCATCACCAGCAATACCCGATCCTCACCTTTCGAGATGGCTTCTACGGTCTTGTTGATGGCCTGCAGCTGGTAATAGCGGGGAGATTTGCCGCTGCCATCCGAGTAATAGTCCTGACTGATGACAGGCAACTGGGCCTGGGTGTAACCCTTCCAGGTGCAGAGTTTATCCCAAAGCTGGCCCGGGCTGGGGAAGTCCTCCAGCGCGATCTCGGATTCCAGCTTGGCCGGATTGGTCTTGTCATGAAATACGAAGCCATCGCCGTTGCTGGCGAACACGAACGGCACATCCAACAGACGGGCATAATCGAGCCCCTGCTGCATCCCCTTGCCAATCTCATGCTTGTTGGCTTTGGCCTCGATCACCGCCAGTGGCAAGCCCATCTTGTGATAGAGCACGATATCGGCCGATTTGACCTTCTTGCGTGCCGCCATCTGGCCGCGCACCACCACCTTGCCATCCCGCAGCTTCACCTCTTGGCGAACCTGGGTCAGGTCATCCCACCCAGCAGCCTTGATAGCAGGCAGCAGGTACTTTGAGATGATATCGGCTTCGGTGAGGGTTGCTTTGTTGATCTCGGCCATGAGCACTCTTCCGGTCGGGGGACAATATTGCTCAAGATTCTCTCATAAATTCAGCCGGGTTTTATTGATTTCAGACTCATAAAGCAACATGGGGTGCTGCTCTTGATGGCATGCTTTCGGGTCAAGGAAACGTCTGGCAATGGCATAACTAGGTCGTAGTGAATGCTTGTTGAAGGGCATCGCTTGAGTTAGTCCCATAGCCAGTTAGACGGCTTGGCTCCCGCGGAATGCACAGGCCAAGATTCCAGATAGATAGGAATCCGCCCCCATCAATTCCAGCACACCAAGGTCCATAATCCCTTCAAACAAGATGACCAATATTCCAGAGAGAAAAACGGCACGAAATTTCCAGATAGATAGGAAGTCTTCGATCAGGATTCCACATAACTCGTTCTGAACTGGCATTCCACTATGTGGAAAATTCGCACCACTTTTCCAGATAGATAGTTATGTGGAAAGAAACTGGACGGGAATTGGTTGGGAATGACAGTGTTCATTCCATGGCTCCACATCCTGCGTGATTCCACGCAATCATGTTTGTTACGAGCGAACAAACTTCAATACTTTCAGTGCGTTGTTGATTTTTTCCTGAGCGAAGTCCATGGTGATATGGAGTTTGGTCACACGATCACCTGATTGCATCCTTTATCCGCTACACCTGAGGCCATCACCATGAACAGCATCGTCATCCTGATCCTCCTGTTTTCATTCCTGATTGGGTTTGGCGCCTTTGCTGCGTGGCTGTATATCGAGAAGCGTCGCATGGGTGCCTCGGATAAATGACCCGCTATTTTGCTGAACGGACCTCTTTTGCCACGCGCGAAATCAGATGGCGGGAGCAGCCCAACATTTCCTGGATCACCGAGTAGCTGTGTCCGGTGCTCAACAACTGTGCGATGTGCTGACGCTTCTTTTCATCTTTCTGGCGACCGCGGTATTTCCCCTCATCCCTGGCCTTGGCAATACCCTGCTGCTGCCTGCGTCTGCGATCTTCATAATCTTTGCGAGCAACTGCTGCGAGCATATCCAACAGCATGCCATTTACAGCCTGCAAAATGGCGCTGGTGAACTCGGAGCGGCTGTCCCCCTGTAACGCCACCCAGGAAGTCGGAAGCTCCGGAGAAACGATTGAGAGCTGTTTCTGAGCCAGCAACTGCTTCAATGTTTGCCAATCCGTCTGATTGAGACGGGCCAGACGATCAATCTGCTCTACCAGCACAATGTCACGATCTGCAGCATCACGGATCAGCCGCATAAGCTCAGGCCTGTCCAGCGTCGCCCCCGACTCATTCTCTACATAGAAACTGGCAATCTGATGGCCATGCTCAGCAGCAAAACCAATCAGCAGCTCTCGTGCCCGCTCAGCATCCTGTTCCACAGTCGATGCACGTAAATACGCCCGTATGAACATTGAAACCCCCATTAGTCTGTTTAAAGTGGTTCCTAATTACTGGTTCAATATAAGTGGTTTCAATATGATTTTCGAGAGGGTATTAAGTGGTTTTAATGGGGTATACCTTTTTAGAACCACCACATGACGATCGAAACACTGCCTTTCGATAGCCTTCTGATCTGACAAAACAAACTTTAAGTGTGACCCGTCATCACAAAGTCGCTTTTGAGTTGTATTTGAGCGACGTTGCTCACCATTCCTGATCTGCTGAATGGGATGCCAAAGGAGGAAATCTACAGAAGCTGGGCTTTGAGGTGAGTCATCTTTTCGACTCACCGAACAAGCCAGCAGCCAAGCGCAGCGCGGCAGGCTATTGAACGTTACGTACAAAAGCCCAACCATGTGACACCATACTAACCAGTATTCTGTCTCAAACTACCAAATGACCGTACCAAGGGGACAGTTTGCCCCTGGCACCAACTGGGATCTGGCGGTGGCCTTTGCTCCGACTAAACAGAGTGGACTACTGGATACAGCACTCAAGAACTGCTGGCGCTGTAGTGGCAATGAGTTCTGGGGGGAACTCTCGGTTATCGATATCAATAAGCATTAAGTAGAGAAGTAGAGATGAGCGATAACGCTTATATCGGCGCTTTGCGCACCAGCTTGTCGCGCTACCAGGCCGAGCTGTCAGAGATCCGGGCAATTCTGGCGCTGCGTACCCTTTCCAATCTGGAGTACCGCGCCGCCGAGCGAATCCTGCAAGTTTCTATCGAAGCAAGTATTGGCGTGGCAAAACACTGGGCCAAAACGCTGGCAGGCCATACCCCACAGGATGCCTATCAGGCATTCGAGCTCCTTGTCCTACGTGGTGAGCTATGCCCCGACACTCTGATCTGTTGGAGCAAGCTCATTGGCCTTCGCATTGCGCTGGTGCACGACTATCTGAATATTGACCCCGAGATCATCCGTAGCGTCATTGCTCAAGGCTATAGCGACCAGCTGTTCACGTTTGCAGAGCAAGGTCTCGACTGGTTGGCTGCCCATATTGATTGAAACTTCGACGTCATATCTCCGTTTACCGTTCTCTTACCCGATAGGGGATAAGTGTTAAATACCGCCTATAGCGTGTAAGTTATATTTACCTCCTATAACAGGTAAACATTGATATACCTGCCATAGCGTGTAAATTGGAAGAAGGCACGCTACCAGGTTGTCGAATCATGAAAGTAACCAGCGCCAAGCAGCTGAGCGCCTGTATCAAGGATGCCAGGCTTTCTCAAAAGCTCTCTCAAGGCAAAGTGGCCGAGAAAGTGGGGATTAGGCAAGACACAGTCTCCAGCTTCGAGCTCAATCCTGAGTCCACCAAGCTGGAAACCCTGTTCAAGATCCTCGCAGCGCTCGAATTGTCAGTGGATATCAAACCCCGCAATGAGTCATCCGAGAGTCCGGCATCGGGCTGGAAGGAGGAGTGGTAATGGCCAATCTGGCTGTCTACATGAACGGCTATCGGGTAGGCACATTCACCAAAACTACCAGCGGCGCCCATCAGTTTCAGTACCATGAGTCATGGCTAGCACAACCGGGCAGCCGTCCGATCTCACTCTCCATGCCATTGCGCCATCAGGCCTACCGGGGCGATGAAACCTATAACTTCTTCGACAACCTGCTGCCAGATAATACGGAGGTGAGAAACAGGGTTGTAGCACGCTATCAAGCGGCATCAACCCAGCCCTTCGATCTGCTCAGTTGCATTGGCCAGGATAGCGTAGGGGCATTACAGCTGGTTACCGAAGGGCACGACGTTCCAGATGTCAGGCGAATCGACTACAAAGCACTTTCCGATGACGAGCTCGAGCAGATCCTGACCAGCTACAAATCAGGAATCCCTTTGGGGATGGTCAGAGAGCAAGAGGAGTTCCGGATCTCTATCGCCGGGGCGCAAGAAAAGACTGCGCTGCTCTATCTCGATGACCGTTGGTACTTGCCACTCAACGCAACGCCGACAACCCACATTATCAAACTCCCTATCGGCAAGATTGAAAGCCACTCCTACTCGATAGACCTCTCCCAGAGCGTAGAAAACGAATATCTCTGCACTCTGATTGCCAAGGAGTTTGGTCTACCCGTACCTCACTGCTTCATGATGCAGGTTGGCCAGGTCAAAGCACTGGCTGTGGAACGCTTCGACAGACGTTACGCTGCCGATCGCAGTTGGATCATGCGCCTTCCCCAAGAAGATTTCTGTCAGGTATTGAATGTTCCGTCAGCACGGAAATACGAGAACCATGGAGGACCGGGGATCACTGACATCATGAAAACCTTGCTGGGCTCTGCGACACCAGAACAGGATCGCTACCTATTCATGAAATCTCAGGTCCTGTTCTGGCTGCTGGCGGCCACCGATGGCCATGCAAAAAACTTCTCGGTCTTTATTGAGCCGGAAGGGCGTTTTCGCCTGACCCCTTTTTACGACATCCTATCTGTCTATCCAGTATTTGGCGGCCGAGGCCTCAACCGAAGGGACGCCAAGCTCGCTATGGGCCTAGCAAGCAGCAAGGGAAAGAAGTACGCCATTGAGCAGATATTCCCGCGTCATTTCTTCCAAACGGCGAAAGCTGTGGGATTTGAACGTTCTGCTATGGAAGAGATCCTGACAGAACTGGCCAACTCCGTTGATGATGTTATTGAGCGCGTTACACAGCAATTGCCAGCAGGCTTCCCCGATACCATCAGCAGCACCATTCTAGAGGGCCTAAAAGCCCGCTCAGCCAGGCTGATAAAGGGCTGGGATTAAAATGGAGGTATGTGGGATGACTGCACGGTTAGCCAAACTACCTATGGGAAACTTGCACGGTTCGAAGAGTAAAGCGGCTTTCCAGGTTCCGGACGGTGCTACAGTCGGTTCAAAATATGTTCAAAACTCACCTAAAAAACGGTTTTAAGTGCGTGTGGTGGCATCACGTTGATTCATATGGGAAGGCTGCACGATCGAGAATGGACTATGTGGGAACGCTGCACGATGACAGAAACCCGTGAGCGGCCTCTCAATATGCTGTTTTAGTTACTTTTACCCCTAGTGGCCCCCGAAAAGTCACTAACATATTGAAGATAATAAATTATTTACATTCTGCATCGGCAAGTAAGCCGGTTCGGCAAACAACAAAAAGCCCGGGTTCATCCCGGGCTTTTTGTTGTGCGTTTTTTGTCCACAAACCTAGAGGCGGCGCAGGCACCACATGAAGTAAGCGCCTCCTAACAAGGTGGAGACCAGCCCGACCGGCACCTCCTGCGGGAAGAGGATCTGCTGGCCGACCCAGTCAGCCGATACCATCAGCAGTGCGCCGGAAGCGGCGGCCCCAAGCAGGTGCCAACGTGCCCGCACCAACCCCATCAGCTTGGCCATATGTGGCGCCAACAGACCGACGAAGGAGAGCGGCCCGACCACCAGGGTGGCACTGGCGGTGAGCACGGCCACCAGCAGCAGGATGGCGAGCTGGGCACGGTTGAGGCGAATGCCAAGCGCGGTCGCTACAGCACTCCCCATCGGCAGCAGATCGAGCCAGCGGCTCACCAACAGGCAGACGGCCAGCATCAACAGCGCCAGCCCCACCAACTCATAGGCCACCGGCAGGGTGACGTAGTAGGTGGAGCCGGACATCCAGGAGAGCAGTTGCTGCACCCGCAGGTCACCGTTGGCCAGCGCGATGGCCTGCAGCGGCTCAAACAGTGCCGTGATGGCGATACCGGAGAGCAGGATCCGCTCCGGCTGGAAGCCGTGCTTGCGATTGACCACCACCAGCAGCAAGAGACAAGCGAAGGCACCGAGCAGGCCACCGACCAGCATCAGCGGCAGGGGCAATGCAGGCAGCAACAGCGCCGTCGCTATCACCCCCATAAAGGTGCCGCCGCTCACCCCCAGCAGCTCCGGGCTCGCCATAGGGTTGTTGCTGACCCGCTGCAACAGGGTGCCCGCCAGCGCCAGCAGCACGCCAGCCGCCCCCGCCGCCAGAGTGCGCGGCAACCGCCACTCCAGTTGGGCCTGCCAGCGCAGCCAGCTTGGCCAGCTCCAGCCCGTCATCCCCTGTCCAACCAGCAGGGAGACGACCACGGCCAGCATCAGCCCGACCAGCAACAGGCCAATAAGGCGAGCCGGAGCCGGATGGCGAGCCACCAGCAGGCCGGCGTTTGCCTTAGGCGCACCCGACTTGATGCCCAGGCGCGGGATCAGCCAGAGCAGCAGCGGCGCCCCCAGCAGAGCGGTCATAGCGCCGGTGGGGATCATCACCGGCCAGAAGCGGCTCAGACTCTGCAGCAACAGATCGGTCGCCGCCAGCAGCAGGGCGCCGAGGATCGGAGCCCACAGCAGCCGCTGGCCGAGCTGGCGGATCCCGAGCAGCCGCACCATGGCGGGCGCCGCCAGCCCGATAAAGCCGATCAGCCCCACCACGCTCACCACGCAAGCGGTGACAAACACCGCCAGCCCCAGTCCGGCAAAACGCAGATGCTGAAGGGAGACCCCCAGACTGCGGGCGCTGGCATCATCCAGCTCCAGCACCGCCAGCGGGCGCACCAGTACCGCGGCCAGCGCAGCGGCTGCCAGCAGGCGAGGCAACAGGTAACTCACCCCGCTCCAGCTGTTCTGCACTAGCGAGCCACTGCCCCACACCAGCAAACCTTTCAGCTCTTCCTGAAAGAACAGCAAGAGTCCCATACTGATGGCCGCCAGATAGAGGTTGATCACCAGCCCGGCAAAGACGATGACCACCGGATTGAGCTGGCGACGCCAGGCCAGGGCAAACACCAGTGCCATCGCGAGGCTGCCACCGGCCATGGCGATCCACTCCCGCCCCAGCAACAGCCAGGAGGGGGCAAACAGGGTCACCATCATCAACGCCAGTTGGGCACCGGAGGCCACCCCCAAGGTGGTCGGTGACGCGAGCGGGTTGCGCAGCACCTGCTGCATCAGGGTGCCCGCCAGCCCGAGTGCCGCCCCGGCCAGCAGGGTGACAGCCAAGCGGGGTAGCCAGCTGAAATGCACCACCGCTTGGCTGACATCATCCAGATTGGGGGCGAAGAGGCTCTGCCACCAGAGCGCACCGGGCAGCTGGCGAGCCAGCTCCCAATACGCGAGCAAGAGGGTCAACCCCAGCAGGATCAAGACCGGCCGCAGCAGCGGCGATGTGAGCAGTCGCTTCATCGGCTAGCCTCCATACGCTCGACATCTTGCAGCAATGCATCGCTGAGCAGATCGGCGAAACGGCGGGCGGCCAATACGCCGCCAAAACTCCAGACCGCAGGCAGATGCAGCACGGGCGCCTGCCGTACCAGCGGCAGATGCTGCCACAGCCCAGGCTCCTGCAGCCGTTCATTCACTCCGACCGGGATGGGATCGACCACCACCAGCCGCGCGGTTGGCAAGGTCATGAACTGCTCGATGCTGACCACCGAGAACCCCCAGTCATTGGTTTGCTCCTGCCAGCCATTACGCAGCCCGAGGCGCGTCATCACCGCATCGAACAGGCTGTGGCGACCAAACACCCGCACATGGCGCTCATCGATAAACTGCACCACCAGCAGGGGCGGCAGATCCGCAGGCAATCTGGCCTGCATACTGGCGAGCTCCCGATCCAGCCCGGCCAGCAGCCGTTCGCCCTCGGCGGTTTTGCTCACCATACGGGCGAGGGTCAGGGTCACCTCGTGCAGCCGCTGCCACAGATCGGTTTGCCCATCATAGAGGGCGATGGTGCTCACCGGCGCGATGCGGGAAAGAGTTGGCGCCAGCGGGGCCGCCAGCGGCGAGATGAGGATGCGATCGGGTTTGAGCTCCGCCAGCAGCTCACGGTTGGGCTGGGTGCGCAGGCCGATATCCACCACTCCGGCGGGTAGCCGTGGCTCGCCGACCCATGCCTGATAGGGGCCTGCATCCCCAACGGCCAGCGGCGTCACCCCGAGTGCCAGCAGGGTCTCGGCGATGGTCCAGTCGACGGTGGCGATACGGGGTAGCGGTGCAGAGGCGATCGGGGATGTGTCAGCCTGCGCCACTAGTGGCAGCAGCAGGCTAATAAGGCAGGGTGCCATCTTCTTCAATAAACGGTTCAAGAGAGCCCCCCTGTCAGACGATGGCGATGGGATGAGCATGAGCCGGGTGGCGAATGACTTCCATCGGAATGCCATAGATGGCGTGCAGAGTCTCGCTGGTCATGATCCCCTCAGGTTCGCCGTGGGTGAGCAGGCGGCCGGAGTGGAGTGCCACCAGCCGATCGCAGAAACGGGAGGCCATATTGATGTCGTGAATGACGATGATGACCCCGAGGTTGAGCTGACGGCTCAACTGCTTGACGAGCGTCAGCACCTCCACCTGATGGGCCACGTCCAGCGCGGCCAGCGGCTCGTCCAGCAGGATGAAGCTGCTCTCCTGGGCCAGCAGCATCGCCAGCCAGACCCGCCCCCGCTCACCGCCGGAGAGGGTATCCACCAGCCGATCGGCAAAGCGTTCGGTATGGGTAAGGGCGATGGCCCGATCGACCTGACGGTGATCCTCCGCCCCCATCCGGCCCAGCAGGCCACGCCAGGGGTAGCGGCCCATCTCCACCAGCTCCCGCCCGAGCAGATTCTCGGCGCTCGGCAGATGCTGGGGCAGATAGGCCACCTGACGGGCAAACTCCCGATTGCCCCAGTCGGGCAGCGGCTTGCCATCGAACAGGATCTCGCCATCACTCAAGGGTTGCTGGCGGGCCAGCAGCTTGAGCAGGGTCGATTTGCCCGACCCATTGTGGCCGATGAGGCCATAGACCTGTCCCTGCTCGAAACGCAGGTCGGTGGGGTGCAGCAGCGTGCGGTCATTGACAGTGAAGCTGGCTGATTTCATCTCGAACATAAGCAATTCCTGTGCTGGCTTGCCGCCAGTCTCATCGGTGCCAGCATCAAGCCGGCACCTCGCAATCCAGATGGGCGATCGCATCGCGGCTCACTTCGGCACGGCGCGCGCCGGTCAGTTCGGTGAGCTGGCCCTGACGCATCTCCAGCAGGCGATCGGCCAGCGGGAAGTAGTGATCGTCGTGACTGATGGCAATCACCGTCTTGCCCATCTCCTTGAGGCGCGGCAACAGCACCTGATAGAAGATGCGGCGGAACTGGGGATCCTGATCCGCGGCCCACTCGTCAAACAGCATCACCTCGCGCTGCTCGGCCAGCGCCAGCAGCAAGGCGACCCGCTTGCGCTGCCCCTGAGAGAGTTCGATATCGGCGATAAAGCCATCCTTGATGGTGAGCTTGCCGCCCATCTGCAACCGCTCCAGCCACTCGGCCACCAGTTCATCCTTGGGTTCCGGCCCCAGCAGGTGCTGAAACAGGTGATAGTCGGTGAAGATGGCGGAGAAGAGCGCCAGATAGCCGTTGCGATCGGTGATCGGCTCACCATCCAGCAGGATCCGGCCCGATACCGGCTGGTAAAGGCCGGTCAGCAGCATGGCCAGCGTCGACTTGCCGGAGCCATTGCCACCGATGATGAAGATCTGCTCCCCCTTTTCGATGACCAGATCGATGGGGCCGACGGCAAAGCCGCCCTCCCCCTGATAGTGAAAGCTCACCTGCTCCAACTCGATACGCTGCCAGAGGCGGATGGCGGGCGGCAGCGGGAAGTCCGCATCCGGCTCGGCCAGATTGAGGGCGGCGATCTTGTCGAACGCCACCTGAGCGGCAAGCAGGGTCGGCAGGGCGCCAATCCCCTGCAACAGCGGGGTGCGCAGGAACAGCAGGGTCAGGGCGAAGGTGGCGGCCACATTGGTGTTGGCCCAGCCAAGGCCGTTGGCCAGAAAGAAGACCAGACCGATGGCCCCCAGCATCATGATATTCGACCAGTTCACCGCGCTCAGGTGATAGGTGTCGGCGCGGATGATCTGCTGGCGGTAGTCACGGGCATTTTGCTCATAGAGCTGGTGATAGACAAAGTGAGCCCGCTCACGGTTGAGCGCCAGCTCCTTGCTGCCAGCGATGATGGCCTGATAGTTCTGATAGAGCCGATCTTCGGCCTGACGCATTTGGGAGAGATGGCGATAAACACGGTTCACCAACAGCCAGCCCACTACCATGGTGACGGTGACCCAGAGCGCGGTCACCCCGAGCAGGGCCGGAGATAGCCAGCCGAGGTAAAGGGCAGAACCCAGCGTGAGTACCAGCCCCTGCACCAGCTCCGGCAGGCGCACGAAGGCGATGGTGATCTGGCCGATATCGCTGGAGAGGGAGGCCAGCAGTGGACCTTGACCAATCTGGCGGATGCGGGCGACATCGGTATCCAGCAGTTGCTTGAGCAGACGGCCGCGCAACCGGTAGACAAAATGGTGACCGAGAGTGGTCAGGGCCAGCTGAGATCCGAGTGTGATCACCAGCAGCAGCACAATCAGGCCGACCAGCTGACCGAGGATCGGCAGCGGATCACCTATAGATTCGATAAGAGACTGATTGATAAAAGCAATGACGCCAATCCCGCTGACGGCACTGAGCAGACTGAGCAGGGTGATGGCGATAAAAGGCCAACGATATTGGCGATAAACCAGAGACAAGAGTTCCATAACGGACCGGTATTCCAGAGAGATCAGAACAACTGCGGGTGAAAAGAAGGGCGGGAATCCGGTTCCCGCCCGACTTCGATTACCAGCGGTAGTTGATGCTGCCCACTACGCTGCGCGGCTCACCGTAGTAGCAGTAGTAGTCACAACTGGCCACGTAGGTTTCACCCAGCAGGTTGTTGACGTTGAGCTGGGCGCGCCAGTTCTTGGCAAAGTCATACCCGATCATCGCATCCCAGACGGTATGGGCCGGCACCTCGGCAGAGCCGTAGATGGGGGTATAGTCCGCATTCACGGCGCCAATACCCACGCTGGAACCGATATAACGCACACCGGTCCCCAGCTCCAGACCCGAAGCCACCCCTTGCTGCACCTTGTAGTTGCCCCAGAAGGAGGCCTGGTGGCGAGGGATCAGGCTGGCACGGCGATCGCCACTGCCGGTGTCGTTGGTTTTGGCATCTGTGTAGGTATAAGCAGCGGTCAGACGCAGCGCATCTGTCACCTGCACGCTCCCTTCCAGCTCAATCCCCTGAGAGGTCACTTCACCCGCCTGGGTCTGCTGGCCGGAACCGGTAGAGACCAGCGAGTTGGTCTGGGCCAGATCGAACAGCGCCAGATTGATGTAACCGTCGAGGAAGGCAGGCGCATACTTCACGCCGGTCTCGTAGAGCTTGCCCTTGAGCGGCTTGTAGGAGTTTCGGGTGTTAGGATCGATCCCCGGCAGCACCTCGAACGACTCGGCATAGGCAAAGTAGGGAGAGAGGCCGTTGTCAGCCAGATACATCAGGCTGCCCGAGAGGGATAGCTCGTGATCGTACTGGCGCTCGTCCTTGCTGGTATTGGTGTTGTGGGTCTCCACATAGTCAAAACGGCCACCGGCAGTCAGCAACCAGCGATCGTCCCAGCGGATCTGGTGCTGGGCATAGAGGCCGCTCTGGCCCTTGCTGCTCTTCTGGTGAGTGGCGGTCGACTCGTCAAAACCGGGGAAGCCGCTGTAATCCGGGTTCATGGTATTGATGGAGCCCATACCGTAGTTGTCGGCCTCGACCCCTTCGTTGACGTGACGCTGCAGATCCACCCCCAGCAGCAAGGTCTGCTCGGTGCTGTCGGTGTTCCAGTAGCCCACCATCTGGTTATCCATGGTGGCACTCTTGGTATTGCCATCACGGTAAACCAGGCCACGACTGGCAGTTGTGCCTTCATAGGTCGGGAAGATATAGGTCTGGCGCAGCAGCAGATCGTTATAGTTGAAACGGACGTTCTGCTTGAACTCCCAGGTCTGGTTGAGCTGGTGGGCCAGCTCGTAACCGGTGGAGATCTGGGTATTGCGGTTGCGATCGTAATCCGGCTGGCTCAGGTTGGTGGAGGGATCAATCTGGCCACCTGACGTATTCAGGGTGCCATAGACCGGGAAGAAGCCGTTGGTCGGGACCCCTTCGTCGTGCAGAAAACTGGCCAGCAGGGTCAGGCTGGTACGATCCGAAAGATCGAAGGTGACGCTCGGCGCCAGATAAACCCGATCGTTGTAGGTGCCGGTAAGCACTCCATCACGCTCTTTATAAAGAGCAACCATGCGGTAGCGGCTGTTGTCGGAGAGCGCGTCAGAGACATCCACCCCGACCTGACGGTGATCCCGGCTGCCAAGCTGCAGATCTACCTGCCCTTGCGGCGTGGCGGTCGGTCGCTTGCTGATGGCATTGATCACCCCGCCCGGAGGCGCCTCACCGTAAAGGATCGAGGCTGGCCCCTTCAGCACTTCCACACTCTCCAGACCGAACGGTTCCGGCGTCCAGACGTAGTAGCCGGTGCCAAACAAGCGGTTGCCATCCAGATAAGAGGCGGCATCGAAGCCACGCACCTTGAACCAGTCGGTGTTGTTGTCTGAGCCATAGAGGCCGGTCAATACGCCGGAACGGTAGCGAATCGCTTCATCCAGCTGCAACACGGCGTGCTGATCCAGCTCCTCGCGATTAACCACTGAGACGGCGCGAGGGGTCTCGGCCATCGGCACTTCCACCTTCATGGCCGTACCGGTCACCACCATGGTTTCGCTGGCTTTGGGCAGCTCAGCGGTGGTTTGTTCGGCCATCAGCGGCAGGGAGACGAGCAAACCGGAGAGCGAAAGCACGCCGAAGGCGCCCTTCTTGCCGGGTCCTGTAGTGTATTTTTGCGCAATCATATTAAAGTCTCGTTTATCAATGAGTTATGTTGTTTTAATTGTTATTTGTGGTCGTTTGTCACGACATCACCCTGTTCCATGGGCGAATAAAGCAGCGCAATCCTACTACAGGAGCCGTGATCGAATCGATTCAATAATTGCTAATCATTTGCATCTACATTGTTATCTAGCTGCATCGTTGGCAGGATTTCGCGGGAGATGGGAGCCATCAGGAGAGCTATGAGCGGATAAGAAAATGGAGAGGAATATAAAGAAGCAGAAAAAAGATCGGCAGGATGGATCCGGTGACATTATCTGACTGGATCCATTATCCCCAAGCTTTATCCATATTTATCCACACCCTTTGGCGGTAGAATCCGGCTTTCCGTTTCTTTGTCTGAAATCAGGATCCATTCCATGGCCAAACTCAATCTCGTCGTCGGCTCCATGCTGGGCGCCGCCGAATATGTCGCAGACCACGTCGCCAACCTGCTGGAACAGGCTGGCCACCAGAGCCGGATCCACAACCCGGCCAAGCTGGCAGAGGTGCTGGATGATGCGGGATCCATCCTGCTGGTGGTCACTTCCACCCATGGTGCCGGGGATGTGCCCGACAACCTGCAACCCTTCGCCAAGGATCTTGCCGAGCAGCATCCGGATCTTAATTCATTGAAATATGGCGTGATCGCCCTTGGTGACAGCAGTTATGACACCTTTTGCCAGGGTGGCAAGACGCTGGATCGGCTGCTGGCCGAGTGCGGAGCCAGCCGGATCGGCGAGCGGCTCGACATTGATGTGACCCAACACGAGATCCCCGAAGATGCCGCAGAAGTGTGGATCCGCGACTGGATGACGATGATCGCCTGATCAGCGTGCGGGAGATCCTGAAAAAAGCTTGATCTCCCCACTTATCCCCAGATCGACTATCCACCATGTTATTAACAGATTGATCCGGGGGAGTTGTTCTACAAGGTTACCCACAACGCCCAGGGGTAATGTGCATAACTACGGTGTAAAGCTCTGCAAAACCTATAGTTATCCATGTATTAGATCCAGACCGACAGACCTCTGTGTATAAAAGTCCTGGTTATCCCCTCGTTCACCGGGCCAGGATCCAAGCTTTTCCACAAGCTAGGATCGTCCTTAAATTAATGATCTTTATGATCAAAAAGTGCTTATCAACAGAAAGGGCGGATCCTAATAAGAGATCCAGTAAAAGATCGATCTAAAGATCCTTAAGATCTAATTAGTGGATCCTCCCTTCATACTGAACGTTAAGTAGACGTTCCCCTCAGGACGCGAAACAGATAGAATGTTCCGCCCTTTAGCCCAGGCAAATAAAGATCTTCAGGCGTGCAGATCAAGGTGATCCCAATGCAATACCATGAACAATTTGATGTGATCGTCGTCGGTGGCGGTCATGCCGGAACCGAAGCAGCAACAGCGGCAGCCCGCATGGGCATGAACACCCTGTTGCTGACCCACAATATCGATACGCTGGGACACATGTCCTGTAATCCGGCGATCGGCGGGATCGGCAAGGGACACCTGGTCAGGGAAGTTGACGCACTCGGCGGGATCATGGCGCGTGCCATCGATCTTGGCGGGATCCAGTTCCGCACCCTCAACTCCTCCAAGGGCCCGGCGGTGCGAGCCACTCGTGCCCAGGCGGATCGCCTGCTCTACAAGGCCGTCGTTCGCCAGATGCTGGAGAATTACCCGAACCTGAAGATCTTCCAGCAGGCCTGTGACGATCTGATCATGGACGGGGATCGTGTTGCCGGTGTGGTCACCCAGAGCGGGATCCGCATCAGCGGCAAGACTGTGGTGCTGACGGTCGGTACCTTCCTGAATGGTTTGATCCATATCGGGATGGAGAACTACAAGGGCGGCCGTGCCGGGGATCCTCCCTCGATCGCCCTGGCCCAGCGCCTGCGTGAACTGCCGCTGCGCATCGATCGCCTCAAGACCGGCACCCCGCCGCGCATCGATGCTCGCAGCGTCGATTTCTCCGTCATGCAGGAACAGCACGGCGACGATCCGCGTCCGGTCTTCTCGTTTATCGGCAATGCCAGTCAGCATCCCCGTCAGGTGCCTTGCTACGTCACCCACACCAACGAGCGTACCCACGAGGTGATCCGCAATAACCTGGATCGCAGCCCCATGTACGCCGGGGTGATCGAAGGAATTGGCCCGCGCTACTGCCCGTCGATCGAAGACAAGATCACCCGTTTCGCCGACAAGACGGCGCACCAGATCTTCGTCGAGCCGGAAGGCCTGACCACCCACGAACTCTATCCGAACGGGATCTCCACCAGCCTGCCGTTTGACGTGCAGGTGCAGATCGTCCGTTCCGTGCGCGGCTTCGAGAACGCCCACATCACCCGCCCCGGCTATGCCATCGAATATGATTTCTTCGATCCGCGGGATCTCAAGGCCAACATGGAGAGTAAGTGCATTCCAAACCTGTTCTTCGCCGGCCAGATCAACGGCACGACCGGTTACGAAGAGGCGGCGGCACAAGGCCTGATGGCCGGTCTGAACGCGGCCTTGCGTGCCCAGGACAAGGATCCCTGGAACCCGCGTCGGGATCAGGCCTATATGGGCGTGATGATGGACGATCTCTCCACCCTGGGGACCCGCGAGCCTTATCGCATGTTCACCAGCCGCGCCGAATATCGCCTGCTGCTGCGGGAAGATAACGCTGATATCCGCCTGACTGCCATCGGTCGCGAACTAGGTCTGGTGGATGACGAGCGCTGGAGCAAGTTCAACGCCAAGATGGAACAGGTCGAGCTGGAGCGTCAGCGCATGCGTTCAACCTGGATCCACCCGCAACATCCGTCACTGGAAGCGGTCAACGCCCTGGTCAATACCCCGCTGACCCGCGAGCAGAGTCTGGAAGAGCTGCTGCGTCGCCCCGAGGTGACCTACGATGCGCTGATGGCCATCGAAGGGGTCGGCCCTTCCGTGACCGATCCTGCCGCGGCCGAACAGGTTGAGATCCAGATCAAGTACGCCGGTTACATCGAGCGTCAGCACGATGAAGTGGAAAAACAGCTGCGCAACGAGAACACCCTGCTGCCGCTGGATCTGGACTATCGCGAGGTTAACGGCCTCTCCAACGAGGTGAAAGCCAAGCTGAACGATGCCAAGCCGCAGACCATTGGTCAGGCTTCCCGCATCTCCGGCATCACCCCGGCGGCCATCTCCATCCTGCTGGTTCACCTGAAAAAACACGGCCTGCTGCGTAAAACCGCCTGAGGATTCTTACCGTTGGAAAATATGCTGGAAAGATTGAACGGCCTGCTCAAGCAGGCCGAAATTGTTATCACCGATACCCAAAAGAGCCAACTGGTGCAGTTGGTCGAGTTGCTGCACAAGTGGAACAAGGCTTACAATCTCACCTCGGTGCGAGATCCGGACGCCATGCTGGTCAAGCATATCCTCGATAGCCTGGTGGTAAGCCCCCACTTGCACGGTGAGCGCTTCATCGATGTGGGGACAGGTCCCGGCCTGCCGGGATTGCCGCTGGCCATCATCAATCCGGACAAGCAGTTCGTCCTGCTCGACAGTCTGGGCAAGCGGATCAACTTCATCCGCCAGGTGATCCAGGAGCTGGGTCTGACCAATGTGACGCCGGTCAAATCCCGGGTTGAAGAGTATCAACCCGAGGTGGGGTTTGATGGTGTACTGAGTCGGGCATTTGCCTCGCTGGAGGATATGCTGAGCTGGTGTCACCACCTGCCATCAGAACAGGGTTGCTTCCTGGCACTCAAGGGACAATATCCCGAGCAGGAGCTGGCCCAGTTGCCTGCCAATATCCGTCTGGTAGCCTGTCATGAGTTGCGGGTGCCGGAGCTGGAAGGTGAACGTCATCTGCTGGAATTCAAACATATCCAGCCCGAATAGGGTCGCAGTTTCATTTAGGGGATCGTGTGGGAAAAGTCATCGCCATAGCCAACCAGAAGGGTGGAGTGGGTAAAACCACCACCTGTGTGAATCTGGCCGCCTCCATGGCTGCCACCCGGCGCAAGGTGCTGGTGATCGATCTGGATCCGCAGGGCAATGCCACCATGGGCAGTGGTGTCGACAAGTATGATGTCGAGCGCACCGCCTATGAGCTGCTGATCGAGGATGCCCCCATCAGCGAAGTGATCATCCCCGAAACCACCGGGGGCTATCACCTGATTGCCGCCAACGCCGACGTGACCGCGGCCGAAATCCGTCTGATGGAATTTTTCGCCCGCGAAATCCGCCTGCGCAATGCGCTGGCTTCGGTGCGGGACAAATACGACTACGTCTTCATCGACTGCCCGCCCTCTCTCAACATGCTGACCGTGAACGCCATGGCCGCCGCCGACTCCGTGCTGGTGCCCATGCAGTGCGAATATTACGCGCTGGAGGGGCTCACTGCCCTGGTCGACACCATCAGCAAGCTGGCCGCCGTGGTCAATCCGGAGCTCAAGATCGAAGGGGTGCTGCGCACCATGTTCGATCACCGCAACCGGCTGGCCAATGATGTGTCCGATCAGCTAAAACAGCACTTTGGCGACAAAGTCTACCGCACCATCATTCCCCGCAACGTTAGACTGGCTGAGGCCCCGAGTTTCGGTGCCCCGGCCATGCACTATGACAAATCATCGGTGGGCGCCAAGGCCTACCTGGCACTGGCTGGCGAGATCCTGCGCCGCCAGGAGCAGGAACGTCAGGCGACCATCGCAGACCGAGAGAGCATATGACTCCGAAAAAACGTGGACTGGGCAAGGGGCTGGATGCCCTGCTCAGTACCAGCACGGCTGCCCGCCAGAAACAGGTGATGAGCGATCAACGTACTGAAGAGGCCATGGCCCCCACCAATCAGGGCGAGCTGCGCAAGCTGCCGGTGGAGTGGTTGCAGTCCGGCAAGTACCAGCCCCGCAAGGACATGTCCCAGGATGCACTGGAAGAGCTTGCCAACTCCATCCGCGCTCAGGGGGTGATCCAGCCCATCGTGGTACGCCCTCTCGGCGAACAATCCTTCGAAATCATTGCCGGTGAGCGGCGCTGGCGCGCGTCCCAGCTGGCGCGGCTTGAGGTGGTGCCCTGCATCGTCAAGGATGTACCCGACGAGGCTGCCGTCGCCATCGCGCTGATTGAGAATATTCAGCGGGAAGACCTTAATGCCATCGAAGAGGCGGTCGCTCTACAAAGACTGCTGACCGAATTTGAACTCACCCACCAGCAGGTGGCCGAGGCGGTGGGCAAGTCCCGCACCACGGTGACCAACCTGTTGCGTCTCAACCAGCTCAACGACGACGTGAAGCGTTTCGTCGAGCATGGCGACCTCGACATGGGCCATGCCCGTGCCCTGCTGGCTCTGAGCGGCCAGGCCCAGTCTGAACTGGCCAAGCTGGTTGCCCAGAAAGGGCTGACCGTACGCGATACCGAGAAGCTGGTGCAAAAAGCGCTCGAACCGGCAAAAGCCAGGGTCGAACCGGTTCGTGATCCGCAGATCGGCTACCTGGAGCGCCAACTGGCAGAAAAAATTGGCAATCAGGTGCAACTTCAGCCTGGCAAGCGGGATAGCGGGAAGTTAGTAATAAGTTACGAGAATTTGTCCGATTTGGACCGTATATTGGGCTATTTTGGCGTGTCGGAATCGTGATTTTTACGCTTTTTGTAGTAATAAAACATCCATTCCTTTTGATATGACCATAACCCTGATTTGCCGCGGAAAGCCGCAAAAATTAAGGATTTTTGTCATATTGCAATAGCTGCCCTCAAGGGTATAATTTGACCGGCTTTAAGAGCTGTTAACATGGGGTCTTCGGATCCCGATTTTTTACAGTTCTGTAATGTTCAGGGGTAGGTTGGTGAAGCAGAAAATAGCCTTGGAAGGTTTGACACTGGCCTTGGTTATGCTCGTTTGTCAGCTCATCCTGATCCTGGCGATGAGTGCCGTCTGGTTTTACCTGACTGGTGCCAGCGCCGGTTATTCCGCCCTCTACGGAGGGGGGATGTACTGGGTTCCTCAAGCCTTGTTTACGGTCTGGGTGCTGCGCCGCAAGGTGACAACCGAGAGTGTGGGCCTGGTTTTGCGGGACTTTTATGGTGGGGCAGGGATTAAGCTCATTTCTACAACAGGTCTATTCGCCCTGATGTTTGGTGCGGGAGTCGAGGTCGTTACCGTCTCGTTTTTCGCCACTTATATCCTCGCCCTCGTTGTACAGTGGATGGTTTCATTCACGCTTAACAACCACTATTAGGAAAACTCATGTCTGCAACCGGAGAAGTCCTGACTCCTCAGGGATATATCTCCCACCACCTGACCCACCTTCAAGTCGGGTCCGGGTTCTGGACGGTCAATATCGACTCAATGGTATTTTCCGTCGTGCTAGGCGCCCTGTTTATCCTGCTGTTCCGCAAAGTAGCCGTTAACGCTACCAGCGGGGTGCCGGGTAAGCTGCAGTGCTTTGTGGAGATGCTGGTCGAGTTTGTGAATGGTAACGTCAAAGACATCTTTCACGGTCGCAACAAGGTCATCGCACCTTTGGGGCTGACGGTGTTTGTGTGGATCTTCCTGATGAACTTCATGGATCTGATCCCCGTTGACTTTATCCCTCACGCTGCACAATTGATGGGTATTCCCTATCTGCGTGTGGTTCCCTCTGCTGACGTTAACATCACCATGTCCATGGCTTTGGGCGTGTTCTTCTTGATCCTGTATTACAGCATCAAGGTCAAGGGTATCGGCGGGTTTGTGAAGGAGCTGACGCTTCAGCCTTTCAACCACCCGGCGGCCATCCCGGTTAACCTCATCCTGGAAACTGTTACGCTGATTTCCAAACCTGTTTCTCTGGGTCTTCGACTGTTCGGCAACATGTATGCTGGCGAACTGATCTTTATCCTGATTGCTGGTTTGTTACCCTGGTGGTCACAGTGGATCCTGTCCGTGCCTTGGGCAATTTTCCACATCCTGATCATCACTTTGCAGGCATTCATTTTCATGGTTCTGACCATCGTCTATCTGTCGATGGCGCAGGAAGACCATGGTTGATGCAACTCAAATAATCCTTTTTATACAATCAATTACATCTAAATAACTGGAGATCCTCATGGAAAACTTGAACATGGACCTGCTGTACATCGCTGCTGCAATGATGATGGGTCTGGCTGCTATCGGCGCTTCCATCGGTATCGGTATCCTGGGTGGCAAGTTCCTGGAAGGTGCTGCTCGTCAACCGGATCTGATCCCTGTTCTGCGTACCCAGTTCTTCATCGTAATGGGTCTGGTGGATGCGATCCCGATGATCGCCGTTGGTCTGGGTCTGTACGTGATGTTTGCGGTTGCTGGCTAAGTCGTTACGACTCTCCAGGCATAACCCATTAACTAACTTAAGAGGACATCGGCTGTGAATATCAATGCCACCCTCCTCGGCCAAGCAATTGCTTTTTTCTTCTTCGTAGTGTTTTGCATGAAGTACGTATGGCCGCCGCTGATTGCTGCCATCGAAGCCCGTCAGAAAGCTATTGCTGACGGTCTCTCTTCTGCCGAACGTGCCAAGAAAGATCTGGATTTGGCCAAGGCCAACGCCACCGATCAGCTGAAAGAAGCCAAGCTGCAGGCTGCTGAAATCATTGAACAGGCTAACAAACGTAAAGCCCAGATCATTGATGAAGCTGCCGCTGGTGCCCAGTCTGAGCGGGAAAAAATCCTGGCTCAGGGCCGTGCCGAGATCGAAGCTGAACGTCATCGTGCCAAAGAAGAACTGCGTAAGCAGGTTGCTGCTCTTGCCATTGCTGGTGCAGAGAAGATCCTGGCGCGTCAAATCGACCAGGCTGCCAACAGCGACATCGTCGACAAACTGGTAGCAGAACTGTAACGGGAACGGGGCTATGTCTGAACTGACTACAATCGCTCGCCCCTACGCCAAGGCTGCTTTCGAGTTTGCCGTTGAGCACAAGGCGGTTGACCAGTGGCTGGGTATGCTCGGTTTCGCTGCGCAAGTAGTGGAAAACGAGACCATGCACAACCTGGTAAACGGCTCTGTGGCCGCCGAAGAGCTGGCAACGCTGTTTGTCGGTGTCTGCGGTGAGCAACTCGACGTGCATGGCCAGAACCTGATCCGGGTGATGGCCGAGAATGGTCGCTTGGGTGTGCTGCCGGCGGTCGTTGCTGAATTTGTAGCGTTCAAAGCTGAACTGGATAAAGAGGTTCAGGCTGACGTGATTTCGGCGATCGAACTGACCGACCAGCAGAAAGCCAATATTCAGGCTTCTCTGGAACAACGTCTCGCGCGCAAAGTGAAGCTGAATTGCAGCATCGATGCGTCCTTGATGGCCGGGGTGCTCATCAAGGCCGGTGATCTGGTAATCGACGGCACAGTCCGCGGTAAGCTGGATCGCATGGCTGACGCGCTGCAATCTTGATTGGGGTATTAGAGCATGCAACTGAATTCCACTGAAATCGCCGAGCTGATCAAGCAGCGCATTGCGCAGTTTGATGTAAAGAGCGAAGCGCGTAACGAAGGTACAATCGTCTCTGTGAGCGACGGTATCATTCGTATTCACGGCCTGGCTGATGCCATGCAGGGTGAGATGATCGAGCTGCCGGGCAACCGCTACGCTCTGGCATTGAACCTGGAGCGTGACTCCGTCGGTGCGGTGATTATGGGTTCCTATGACGGTCTGTCAGAAGGAATGAAAGTAAAAGGTACTGGCCGTATTCTGGAAGTGCCGGTAGGTCGTGGTCTGTTGGGCCGGGTGTTGAACACCCTGGGTCAGCCGATCGACGGTAAAGGTCCGATCGACAACGACGGCTTCTCGCCGATCGAAGTGATCGCACCGGGCGTTATCGAGCGTAAGTCTGTTGACCAGCCGGTCCAGACCGGTCTGAAAGCCATCGATGCCATGATCCCTATCGGTCGTGGCCAGCGTGAGCTGATCATCGGTGACCGTCAGGTTGGTAAGACCGCCATCGCGATCGACACCATCATCAACCAGAAAGATTCCGGCATTAAGTGTGTCTACGTTGCGATTGGCCAGAAGGCCTCCACCATCGCCAACGTGGTGCGCAAGCTGGAAGAGCACGGCGCCCTGGCCAACACCATCGTGGTGGTTGCCTCTGCCTCCGAAGCGGCTGCCTTGCAGTACCTGGCTCCGTATGCCGGTTGCTCCATGGGTGAGTACTTCCGTGACCGCGGTGAAGACGCGCTGATCATCTATGATGACCTGTCCAAACAGGCCGTAGCTTATCGCCAGATCTCCCTGCTGCTGCGCCGTCCGCCAGGACGTGAAGCTTACCCGGGTGACGTTTTCTATCTGCACTCCCGTCTGCTGGAGCGTGCTGCTCGCGTTAACGCCGAGTACGTAGAGAAGTTCACCAAGGGTGAAGTGAAAGGCAAAACCGGTTCTTTGACCGCACTGCCAATCATCGAAACCCAGGCGGGTGACGTATCTGCGTTCGTTCCGACCAACGTGATCTCCATCACCGATGGTCAGATCTTCCTGACTTCACAGCTGTTCAACTCCGGTATTCGTCCGGCGGTTGACCCGGGTATCTCTGTATCCCGTGTAGGTGGCGCTGCTCAGACCAAGATCGTCAAGAAGCTGTCCGGTGGTATCCGTACCGCGCTGGCCCAGTATCGCGAACTGGCGGCATTCGCCCAGTTCTCTTCCGATCTGGACGAGGCGACTCGCAAGCAGCTGGATCACGGTGTGAAAGTGACCGAGCTGATGAAGCAGAAGCAGTACTCTCCGCTGAGCGTGGCTCACCAGTCTCTGGTGCTGTTCGCCGCCGAGAAAGGCTATCTCTCCGATGTCGAGCTGAACAAGATCGTCGACTTCGAAGCCGCTCTGCTCTCTTACGCCAATACCCAGCATGCCGAGCTGATGGCTGAAATCAATGCCAAAGCCGACTACAACGACGCGATCGTTGGCAAGCTGACTGCGTTGCTGGATGACTTCAAGGCAACCCAGACCTGGTAAGCGTGTGTGGCAGCGTGAGCTGCCACTTGATGGAGAGTAAGAGATGGCCGGCGCAAAAGAGATACGTAACAAGATCGGGAGTGTGAAAAACACTCAGAAGATCACCGGCGCTATGGAAATGGTGGCAGCAAGCAAAATGCGCCGTGCGCAGGAACGCATGTCTGCCAGCCGTCCGTACGCTGAAACCATGCGCAAGGTGATCGGCCATATCGCTCAGGGGAACCTGGAATACAAGCACCCCTACCTCATCGAACGTGAGGTCAAGCGAGTGGGTTACATCGTCGTCTCCACCGACCGTGGCCTGTGTGGTGGTCTGAACATCAACCTGTTCAAGGCTGCCCTCAATGATATGAAGCAATGGAGCGCGAAAGGTGCCAAGGTTGACCTGGCACTGATCGGTAACAAAGCCTCCAACTTCTTTGAACGGCACGGCGCCAAGGTTAAAGCTCATGTCGCAGGACTGGGCGATAGTCCGAGCGTCAATGACCTGATTGGTTCAGTCAAGGTCATGCTGAAGGCTTACGACAACGGTGAGATTGACAAGCTGTATCTGGTGTACAACAAGTTCGTCAACACCATGGTGCAGCAACCACGGGTCGATCAACTGCTGCCTTTGCCCGTAACTGAAGACAGCAAGCTCGCCAAGAAACACCACTGGGATTACCTCTATGAGCCGGATCCCAAGAAGCTGCTGGATACCCTGCTGGTTCGCTACGTCGAATCTCAGGTTTACCAGGGTGTAGTGGAAAACTTGGCAAGTGAACAGGCAGCCCGAATGGTTGCCATGCAAGCCGCGACTGACAACGCCGGTAACCTGATTAACGATCTGCAACTGGTATACAACAAGGCCCGTCAGGCCAGTATTACCCAGGAGCTGACAGAGATCGTATCCGGTGCTGCTGCGGTGTAAGGCAAGGGTTATCAAAGGTTTAGAGGATTTGACATGAGTAACGGTTTCATCGTCCAAATCATCGGCGCTGTGGTGGACATCGAGTTCCCGCAGAATGCCGTGCCCCAGGTGTACGATGCACTGAAGGTCGTTAGCGAAGGTCAAGGCCAGGGTCTGGTGCTGGAAGTTCAGCAACAGATCGGTGGCGGCGTCGTTCGTTGCATCACCATGGGCTCCTCCGACGGTCTGCGTCGTGGGTTGGAAGTAGTGAATAGCGGTAAATCCATCCAGGTTCCGGTCGGTACTGCGACTCTGGGTCGGATCATGAACGTACTGGGCGAGCCAATCGACGAAAAAGGTCCGATCGGTGAAGAAGAGTGCTGGTCTATCCACCGCGCTGCCCCCAGCTACGAAGATCAGTCCAACAGCAACGATCTGCTGGAGACCGGCATCAAGGTTATCGACCTGGTATGCCCGTTCGCCAAGGGTGGTAAGGTTGGTCTGTTCGGTGGTGCCGGTGTAGGCAAAACCGTAAACATGATGGAGCTGATCCGTAACATCGCGATCGAGCACAGTGGTTACTCTGTGTTCGCCGGTGTAGGTGAGCGTACCCGTGAGGGTAACGACTTCTACCACGAGATGATGGAGTCCAACGTACTGGACAAAGTATCTCTGGTTTACGGTCAGATGAACGAGCCGCCCGGAAACCGTCTGCGCGTTGCGCTGACCGGCCTGACCATGGCCGAGAAGTTCCGTGACGAGGGTCGTGACGTGCTGTTCTTCGTGGACAACATCTACCGTTACACCCTGGCCGGTACCGAAGTATCCGCACTGCTGGGCCGTATGCCTTCCGCAGTAGGTTACCAGCCGACTCTGGCCGAGGAGATGGGTGTTCTGCAAGAACGTATCACCTCCACCAAGACCGGTTCCATCACCTCCGTACAGGCCGTTTACGTTCCTGCGGATGACTTGACTGACCCGTCTCCGGCGACCACCTTCGCCCACCTGGATGCGACCGTCGTACTGTCCCGTCAAATCGCGGCATTGGGTATCTACCCGGCCGTTGACCCGCTGGACTCTACCTCTCGTCAGCTGGATCCGCTGGTGGTTGGCAAAGAGCACTACGAGACCGCTCGTGGCGTTCAGACCGTACTGCAGCGCTACAAAGAGCTGAAGGACATCATCGCCATCCTGGGTATGGATGAACTGTCAGAAGAAGACAAACTGACCGTAGCCCGTGCCCGTAAGATCGAGCGTTTCCTGTCCCAGCCGTTCTTCGTAGCAGAAGTGTTTACCGGTTCTCCGGGTAAATACGTGCCGCTGAAAGAGACCATCCGTGGTTTCCAGGGCATCCTGAAAGGCGAGTATGACGATCTGCCCGAGCAGGCGTTCTACATGGTTGGCGGTATCGACGAAGTCGTCGAGAAATCCAAGAAACTGTAAGCCTCGACAGGAGGGCCCATGGCAGAGATGATCTCCTTTCACCTGGATGTGGTGAGCGCCGAAGGAAAACTGTTTTCCGGTCGCGTGCAAACTGCTCAGGTATCAGGCTCCGAAGGTGAGTTGGGTCTCCGCCACGGTCATGCTCCGTTGCTGACTGCCATCAAGCCGGGCCTGGTCCGCTTGGTGAAGCAGAACGGAACTGAAGAGGTGCTGTACATCTCCGGCGGTATGCTGGAAGTACAACCTGAATCCGTGACCGTGCTGGCGGACACCGCGATTCGTGCCGACGACTTGGATGAGGCGAAAGCCCAGGAAGCCAAGCGCGCAGCCGAAGAGCGGATCCACAGCTCCCATGGTGATATCGACTACGCCCAGGCCGCCACCGAGCTGGCCAAGGCGATGGCTCAACTGCGAGTCATCGATATCGTCAAAAAGAATTACCGCTAATAACGGTGATGTAAAAAGCGACCTTCGGGTCGCTTTTTTTTTACCCGTTGGATAGACTCCGCCGAGTATTTCCACACAAGTTCAAGGTCGAAGTCATGTCTCTCAACGTCGTGATCCTGGCTGCGGGTAAAGGTACCCGCATGCGTTCCGTTCTGCCCAAGGTACTGCACCCGGTAGCCAACAAACCCATGGTTTCCCATGTGATCGATACCGCCCGTCAGGTCGGCGCCGAGCAGCTGCATCTGGTCTATGGCCATGGTGCCGAGCTGCTGAAAGAGCGGATCGTGGCGGCTGATGTCAACTGGGTGTTGCAAGCTCAGCAGCTGGGGACAGGTCACGCCGTCGCCCAAGCCATCCCGTTCTGGCAGGATGAAGACGATGTGCTGGTGCTCTACGGCGATACCCCGCTGATCCAGCCAGAGACCCTGCAGCGACTGCTGGCTGCCAAGGCTGAAAACGGGATGGCACTGCTGACCGTAGTGCTCGACAACCCTACCGGCTATGGCCGTATCGTCCGTGAGAATGGTCAGGTAGTCGGCATCGTCGAGCAGAAGGATGCCAATGCCGAACAGCTGGCGATCCGTGAGGTGAACACCGGCGTGCTGGTGGCCAATGGGGGCCAGTTGCGTCAATGGTTGTCTCGTCTCGACAACAAGAATGCCCAGGGTGAGTTCTATCTGACGGATGTGATCGCCATGGCTCACGGCGATAATTGCCCGATTGCCGCTGTGCATCCAGAGCGTGCCGCTGAAGTTGAAGGGGCCAACAATCGGGTGCAATTGGCCCAACTTGAGCGCAGCTATCAGCAGATGCAGGCCGAGAAACTGATGATTGCTGGTGCAACCATGATCGACCCCGCACGCTTTGATTTGCGTGGGGTTTTGGAAATTGGTGAAGAGGTTGTTATTGATGCAAACGTCATCATTGAGGGCAAGGTGACTCTCGGCAATCACGTTCGTATCGGAGCCGGTTGCGTACTGAAAGATTGTGTCATTGGCGATCACACCGAGGTGAAACCCTACTCGGTCATCGAGGGTGCACAGGTGGCGGAACAGTGCTCAGTGGGTCCGTTTACCCGCTTGCGTCCGGGGGCGGTTCTGGAGCAGGATGCGCACGTTGGCAACTTCGTCGAGATGAAGAAGGCCCGTCTTGGGGTTGGTTCCAAGTGCGGTCATCTGACCTATCTGGGTGATGCCGAGATCGGAGCCGGGGTGAATATCGGTGCCGGTACCATCACCTGCAACTACGACGGGGTCAACAAATTCCAGACCATCATCGAGGATGATGTATTCGTCGGTTCTGATACCCAACTAGTAGCGCCTGTTCGCATCGGCAAGGGGGCCACCCTGGGTGCCGGCTCTACTATTACCAAGGACGTGGGCGAACATGAACTCGTGATTACCCGGGTACCCCAGCGCCATATCAAGAACTGGGCTCGTCCGGTCAAGAAAACTGATAAGTGATATCAGTATGAAGGCGACCCATGAACAAGCGAATTATCAAGCTCGCAGATGCGAGCCACAGTCTGTTTTCCCGCTTTGTCGATTTGGTGGGAATTTCAGTCTCAATGGTGCTGCTCTCGCGGCACTTCGGTTTGTTTCATGGATTGGACGAGATGTCTCTGACCACGCTGGGCATGGTGGTCTTCTTTCTGGTTTCCCAGAATACCGGGCTTTATTGCAGCCGGGTTCGTAAATATTTGGCGCAGTCTCTGCTGCGCCTCATCTTCTCCTGGTTGGTAACAGCGACCCTGCTCTACCTGCTGGTCTATCTGGTTCCCCTCTTCAAACCTTACCACCCTTTCCCGCTGGAGCTGGCGGTGCTCTGGCTTGCCATGGCCTGCCTTATTTCCACCGGTTATCGGGTGCTGTACCGGCTGGTGACCCTCTGGTTCAGTCGCTCTTCCTGTTGCCGCCGCGTAGCCATTATCGGGGTCACGCCTGCCGGGTTGGCATTGGAGAAATCCCTGTGGGAGAGCCCGCGTCATGATATTCAGATGCTCGGTTTTTTCGATGCCCGTAGCGAAGAGCGTTTCGGTTACCCGACTCGCAGCCCCTTGCTGGGTGAGGTCGATGAACTGCTTGAGCTGGCTCGCAAAGGGCTGGTCGACGAAGTCTATCTGGCGCTGCCCCTGACTGCCCGGGAGCGCATCAATCACTACCTCTACGAACTTTCCGACACTACGGTCGATACCTATCTGGTACCTGATTTCTACGAGTATGGCCTGACCGTATCCCACATCGATCGGGTCGGCGATATCTATACCTTCAGCTTTTTCGATTCCCCGTTTGAAGGGGGGGCAGCCCTGCTCAAACGCATTGAAGATCTGGTTCTGGGCTCACTTATTTTGCTGCTCATCTCTCCGGTCATGGCGCTGGTGGCACTCGGGGTGCGTCTCTCTTCACCCGGACCTGTACTCTTCAAGCAGGATCGCTACGGTTTGGGGGGAAAACGGATACAGGTATGGAAATTCCGCTCCATGCGCGTCATGGAGAATGATGCCGTGGTGACTCAGGCTACCAGAGGCGATCCCAGAGTGACGCCATTCGGTGCATTCTTGCGTCGCACCTCGCTGGATGAGTTGCCACAATTTTTCAATGTAATTCAGGGCTCCATGTCGATCGTGGGACCGCGGCCCCATGCCGTGGCGCACAATGAGCAGTATCGTTCTCTGGTTGATCGCTACATGCTTCGCCACAAGGTAAAACCGGGGATTACGGGATTGGCCCAGATAAATGGATTTCGTGGCGAAACCGACACCCTCGACAAGATGGAGATGCGGGTCAAGTTCGATCTCAAGTACATCCAGTACTGGTCACTCTGGCTGGATTTAAAAATCATTTTCCTGACAGTATTCAAGGGGTTTGTCGGTGCATCCGCTTACTAACCTCGTTTGCGCCGGAGTGCTGCTCTCCCCCTCTCTTTCAGTCCGTGCCGAGGTTTCTCCCGTATCCCATCAGGGGCCGCTTGGTCTGGAGATCCAGACCGATGTGGAGAATCGTTATGGTCACGACAGCAACCTATTGTGGCAGCGCGACAGTAGTCAGGCGATAGGCTCAGATTTCATCGGGATCACCCCGGAATTTCGCATGGTGGGCGAACGCGGTCTGGATCGCTATCAGTTCAGCTATCTGGGTGACTATCGTCGCTATGACAGCAGTCATGCCGATGACTATGCCGATCACCAATTCCAGTTTGACGGCAGCTGGCGTTTCTCCCTGCGCAACACCTTCAAGTTGATGTACCAGTATCGGCTGGGCCATGAGGCGCGTGGCGAGGGGCTGACCGAAGGCTTTATGTTGCGGGGAGATACTTCTCCCTGTCCCAGTGACGCTGATGAGAAGGAAGGTCGTGCGCTCTGTGGTGATGGCACATTTGGCAGATTTCAGATAAATGAGCCGCTGCGCTTCAAACGTAGCGAAGTGGGTGGCCGCTACAGTTACGGTGCTCCCGATGCCAGAGGCAAGCTGGAGCTGGCGCTCTCCCACAAGGATCTGGGTTATCTCGACAAGCACCTCTACCAGCATGATTTTGAACGCTATATGGCCGAGCAGGAGTGGCAGGAGAACACCGCTATTGTCGAGCTGTTCGATCAGGTGAGTCATGTCAGCCGTTTTCGTTACACCCTGCAGACCAATCTGCGACGCTACCTGGCCAATCCGCGCAAGGATTCCGACGAATTTTTCCTTATCACAGGGGTGATGAGCCAGCTGACCGGCAAGACCCGGATCGATGCCAATATCGGCGGGATCTACAAGCGTTTCGTCAACGATCCGCAGGCAGAGAGTTTCAAAGGGCTGAACTGGGATCTGCGTCTGGAGTGGCAACCGCTCGCTTACAGCAAGCTCGCGCTGCTCTCCAGCCGGACCATTCGTGATCCGGGTGGTGACGGCGGCTATGTCAGCAGCCAGCTATATGGCGCCGAGTGGCAGCACCACTGGTCACCCGGAGTGGCGACCACGCTCTCTTATCACGATATCCGGGATGATTATCACCAGTCGGTGGTCTGTGGTAACGACAACCGCCACCGTAAGGACGACATCCATCGCTGGGGCATGGGCATCAGCTACGACATTCGTCCCTCCGTCAATCTGGGGCTCCACTACCTGCAGTCTGACTCCGGTTCCAGCTTTGCCGGGCAGCCCATCGACATCGGCGGTAATTGCTATGGCCGTGCCCTCGGTTACGACAAACAACAGCTTTCTCTTTCACTCAAGGTAGCCATTTAACATGAACAAAAGCGTGATGGTGCTTCTGCTTGGCTGGTTGTTCAGCCTGTCGGTCTGGGCTGGCTAGAGCCCGCAAGGCAACGATTCCGCCTACCGGCTGGCTCCGGGGGACGAGGTCGAAATCCGGGTGTATGGCGAGCCGGATCTGTCGATGAAGTTCAAGGTCGATACCAGTGGCCAAGTCAATTACCCCTATCTGGGTCAGGTGCTGCTGATGGGCCATACCACCACTGAGGTGGCCGAGCTGCTGACCAGAGGGCTCAAGCGCGGCGTGCTGCTCGACCCCATGGTGACGGTCAACGTGACCACTTTTCGTCAGGTGTTTGTAGCTGGCGAGGTGGCTCACCCGGGTGGCTACGAATACCAGCCCGGCCTGACGGTGGAGAAGGCCGTCGCGCTGGCGGGGGGGTTCACCGATCGCGCCGCTAGACGGGATATCAGCCTGCGCCTCAATGGCAGCGATCAGTTGCTGGAAGAGGTGAGCCTGCAACGGCAACTCAAGCCCGGCGACATCATCACCATCGAACAAAGTTTTTTCTGATCCAGGACGCTCTTCATGACTTCATTGTTGGTTGAAAATGGCCGTGCGCTAGAGAGCCGCCTCGATTTCAGCGGCCCCTGGCGGGTGCTCAAGGCAAACTGGTGGAAGGTGGTGCTGTTTGCCGCGGTGGTGACCCTTGTGGCAGCCCCCTTTATCCTCAGCATGCCACCCTACTACCAGTCCAGTGCGACCCTGCTGCTGAAGGCTGATGCCAACAGCGCTTCACCTATCGAGCCCGTCTATCGGGTCGATACCAGCCGCCGCGAGTACTACAACACCCAGTTCGAGCTGCTCAAGTCACGCCGGGTGGCCGAGAAGGTGGTCACTCATCTGGGCTTGGCCGAGTTGCCGGAATTCAACGGGCAGCCCAATCCGGACAGCTGGTTTAGCCGCATCAAGGGATTCTGGAGTGCCGGACATCAGGAGGATGCCTCCTCACGCAACCAGCACGCAATGGAGTATCTGGCTAAACATCTTTCTATTTCGCCGGTGCGCGATACCCAGCTGGTCAGCATCGGGTTCGAATCCCGCTCTCCCGAGCTGGCCGCCAGCGTCGCCAATGAGGTGGCCCAGACCTACATCGATCTCAATGTGGAGGAGCGGGTCGATGCCAACACTACGGCATCGCACTGGAACCAGAGTCGGTTGGTCGAGATAAAGGCCAGTCTGGAGAAGCAAGAGAAGCAGCTCGGCGATTTTCTTGCTCGCAATGATCTGCTGACGTTTCGCGGCGTAGATGGTTTGCAAACCGAAGAGCTCGGCATCATCACCAACAAGTACGCGGATGCCCGCGAGCGGCGGCTGGCGGCGCAGGCCGAATTCCAGTCCATTCAGGAGTACGGCCGCAATCCGGCGGCGCTGGCCTCCCTGCCCGAGGTCTCCAACCATCCCCAGATGCAGGATCTGCGCATCGCCCTCATCAAGGCCCAGCAGGAGCTCTCCGAGCTGGCCAAGCGTTATGGCCCCAAGCATGACCGTATTCTGCAGGCCGAAGCGCGCATCAAGGCGCTCAATACCCAGTCAAACCAGCTGATGCGGGAGATTGCCGACGGTATCGAGGATCGCTACCAGAGCAGCCAGCGCAAGGAGCAGGAGTACCTCGCCCAGCTTGACGAGAAGAAGCGGGAGTTCTCCTCGCTGGCAGTCAAGAAGGATGAGTACAACAACCTGAAGAACAATATCGACAAGACCCGTCAGCTCTATAACGAGCTGTTCCGCCGTCAGGAAGAGACCCGCCTGAACGCTCAGTTGCACGAGTCGAATGCCATCCTCTACGATGCTGCATCGGTGCCCTTGTTGCCAGCCAAGCCAAACAAGATGCTGTTTCTGCTGATGGTGGTGATCATGGCGGGCATGGTTGCCGTGCTGGCCGTCATCACTGCCGGAGCACTGTGCAATACCCTGGATCGTCTGAGCCAGCTGGTCTCCCAGCTCGGTGGGCGGGTGCTTGGCGAAATCCCGCGGCTGGCAGCCTTGCAGGATCAGAGTGCCCTGCTGCGGGTGGGTGCGGTCAATCCCAGAGTGGGAGCCAGTGCAGATGATCTCTACGCCATTATGCGGCTGGAGTCGGGTCAGCTGCAGCGCATCATGATCACCTCGACCCGTGCTGGTGAGGGCAAGTCGACGCTGGCGGCACTTTGCGCCGCCAGCTTTGCCCGCCATGAGCGGGTGCTGCTGGTGGATGGGGATCTGCGCCGGGGCGCCCTCGGTCGCCAGTTGCTGGGGCAGGAAGCCAGACCGGGGTTGGCCGAGCTGCTCTCAGGCGAAGCCGACTTGGCTGCCTGTCTGGTGCCAAAAGAGGGATTGACCCTGCTGCCTGCTGGTCAGCCGGTATCTTCCCCGCTGGCACTGCTTGGTTCCCCGCGCTGGAGCGAACTGCTGGCAACCCTTGCCGGGCAGTTTGACCGCATCATAGTGGACACTCCTGCGCTGGAGGTCGGCAAGGATGCTCTGCTGCTGGGGCAACCGCTGGATGGTGCCATTCATGTGGTTCAGTCCGGGCAACTGCCGGCCAGCCGGGTGCTGAGCGTGCTTGCACAGCTGCGGGATGCCAGAGTGGCGGTTCTGGGGACTGTGCTGACCCAGGTCGCCGAGCGGGATCTGGAAGGGGCTGAGAACCTGAGATTCTGTGGTGCTCCCACCCGGGGCGCACTATGAAACTGCTGCGCAGCATCACCACCATAGGTGGTGCTTCCGTGCTATCCCAGCTGATCGGGGCGCTCTCGGTCTGGTCACTTTCGCACAAGTTCGACATGGCTGCGGTCGGGCTCTATGCCCTCAGCTACAGTCTGGTGCTGATCGGTGCCCAGCTTGCCACCTTTGCCTCGCAACTGCTGTTGCCCAAGCTGGAGGAGGCCGAGCTGCCCGGCAACCTGATCTTTTCCCTGTTGCAGGTCTTGCTACTCCCCATCCCCTATGTGCTGGTGGTGGTCTGCTTTTTCTCGCTGCCGCTCTGGCCGCTCTACCTGCTGACCGTGACCCACGGGCTGATCCTTATCGCCGAGAATCTGGCTCTGCGGGCCGGCCACTACCAGCGGCTCGGTCTGCAGCGTATCTCGGCCTCCGCCGTGGTGCTGCTCTGCCTGCTGCTGGCCCCAGACATGGCGCACTTCTATCAGTTATGGGCCTGTCTGTTGCTGCTGGTGATCGGGGGCTGGTTGTGGTCAGCCTTTGCCTGGCACAGTGCCATGCTGAGAGAGGCGGCCCCGCGCCACCTGCTGCACTTCTTCTCCCGCCATAAAGCGCATCTGGCTGGTGTCGGCAGTGCCGAGGTGCTGGCGATGGTGACGGCCAATCTGCCGACCGTGCTGATCAACTTCTGGTTTTCCCCTCTGGTGGCGGGCTACTTTGCCGTGGTCAACCGCTTCTGTCTGGCGCCCGTGGTGATTGTCGGCAACGCCATCCGCCACTCCATCTTCTCGCGATGGTCGGAGGATTTTCGCCTGCGCCGTTTCAACGGGGAGGAGTTTCGCAAGGTGAAGCGGCTGCTGCTGGCGATGGGCAGTGCGGCCACCCTCGGGATCCTCATCTGCTATCCGCTGGTGATGAAGTGGTTCTTCAATGCGGAGTGGATCGCCTCCATCGATACCTCCCGCTACATGTTGCCCTATGTGTTTACTGCGGTAGCCATCTGCCCGCTGACCGTAATCGAGCTGGTGTTTGGCTCGCCCGGCTACTTTTTGCGGATCCAGCTTGAGCAGTTGCTGGTCGTGGTGATCGCCTTCGTGCTGTTGCCCTGGTTGCATCAGGAGTACGAGCTCTGCGTGCTGGCCTTCTCTCTGCTGACTGCGGTGCGCTACGGCTTCGTCTTTTTGCGGGTCAACCGCCGGGCTGCCGAGTTGCAGGGGCGGATGGAGCTGGCCTAGTGAACAGTGCCCTCATCATGCAGGCCAATCTGCTGCTGTCGCTGGTGATCTGCGGCCTGGCCCAGTACGCCACCGGTATTACAGCCTTCCTCTGGCTTCCCTTCCTGCTGGCGATTGCCACCTTGATGTTGCTGCCGCTGCAGACGCGTTACAGCCCGCTGCGGCTCGACTATCAGGAGAAGGTGCTGCTGCTGCTCTACTGCGGCTTGCTGGTGCTGGCGCTGCTGGGCGCCCTGCTTCAGCAGGGGGGCATGGTGACTATCATCGGTTTCAAGAACGAGCTGGCGCTCTCTCTGCTGCTCCCCTGCCTGTTGCTGGGTTTCTGCCGTGAGTCACAGATTTACCGCATCATGAAGCTGGTGGAGTGGGTCTTCTACCTGCAGATCCCGGTGGTGCTGTTTCAGGTGCTGGTGGTGGTGCCGAAACGAGTGGCACTGCGTGGCGAGTTTGAAAAGTGGGACTCGGTGGTCGGCACCTTCGGGGGGGATCCCATGGGGGGCGGCAATACCGGTGCTCTCGGCTTCTTCTGTCTGCTGGTGATGCTGATCAAGCTATCCGAGTTTCGCCATGGCCTCATTTCGCGTCGTTCGGTTGCTTTTCACATTCTTGCCGCCTTTGCCATCTGCGTGCTGGCCGAGGTGAAGTTCGTCATCCTGTTGTCCCCCTTGCTGCTGGCCTGGGTCTGGCTCTCGCCAAGCTATGTCAGGGGGATGAAGAGCTATGACCTCAAGCGTCTGCTGCTGATTGCGCTGGCGATGACGGCGCTGGTGGCAGTGGCCGTTCTGGTGCTGGCTGCCTCCTACTCATCCGCGTTCGAGGGGGCCGGGCAACAGGGGGCCATTGCGCTGTTTATCGACTCCCTCGGCTATATCTTCGATCCCAACCACATCAACCCGGAAACCGGCGAGCTGGGGCGGGTGACGACGCTCTTTTTCTGGGCCAGCAACGGTGATCACCACGGTCTCAGCAATCTGCTGTTTGGTTATGGCCTCAACACCACTAACCATGGCAGCACCCTGCCCGGTTTTCTCAACCCCCTGTTCAACGTGCTGCTCGACTCCACTTCCCTCAGCGTGTTGCTGTGGGAGGTGGGACTGATGGGCACCCTGATCTTCATCGTGCTGATCGTTCTGTTGCTCTGGTGCTGCCGTCCCCATCCGTTGCTGGATCGTCAGCTGCTGAGTGCGGCAGATGTGCGTCTGCTCAGCTATCAACCCGCTTTCATCGCGTTCGGGATCGCCTGCCTGCTGAGCTTGCCTTACAGCCAGCTGCTGATGCTGATCCCGGTACAGCAGTTCCTCTTCTATTTCGTGTTGGGTGCCGCCCTGGTGATCCGTTCTTCGGTTCGGCAGGCCACCAGCTCTTGTGAGGTGTCATGACTCCATCCCCCCTTATCTCCGTCATCATCAAGACCTACAACGAGGAGGCAGGGATTGCCGACACCATAGCCAGCATCAGGAGCGCTCTGGCCGACTACTCCCACCAGATTATCGTGGCGGATAGTCTCTCGACCGACCGCACCCAGGCGATTGCCTGCCAGCTGGGGGTGACTGTGGTGAGCCTGACCGACCCGGCCGATCGCTGTTGCGGCGTGGGGCCACAGCTTGGCTACCTCTTCAGCGAAGGGGAGTTCCTGCTGCTGCTCGATGGCGACATGAAGCTGGAGCCGGAGTTTGTGCCGGCCGCCCTTGCGCACATGCACTCCCACCCCGATTGCGGTGGCGTGGCCGGGCGGGCCGAGATGGATGATGCCCACAGCTATGAGTTCAAGTCGCGCAAGCAGCGCATCAACCAGATCTATCCGCTGGGCGAGTCGCGCTGGCTGTGTGGTGGCGGCCTGTTTCGACGCAGCGCCATCGAGCAGATCGGCTATCTCACCAATCGCAACCTGCACGGTTACGAAGAGGCGGAGCTGGGTATCCGGCTGCGTCAGGCGGGCTATCGGCTGGAGCGGCTCGATGTCCCCTTCTTCTTTCACACCTCCCACACCATGGACTCCCTTGCCCTGATCCGTTACCGCTGGCGCATGGGGTATCTGTTTGCCAGCGGCGAGCTGGTGCGCTCGGCGTGGGGGCAGCCCTATTTTCGCGAGGTGCTGTCGGTGATCCGCTCCGAGCTGCTGTTCGGACTCTACCTGCTGACACTCCTGTTCTGCGTGCTGCTTTTCGTAGCCGGACTGCCGTTCTGGTTGCCTTTGCTGGCACTGACACCGCTGTGTGGCTTCATCGCTCTCAAGTGGTTGAAGAACCGCTCCCTGCAAGATGCCCTGCGCAGTGTCATGAACCTCTCCATCTATGCAGCCGGGCTGGTGCGCGGCCTGCTGTTGCCCCAGCGCTCTGCGCGCGAGGCGCCCGCCCATCGTCTGATCCAGGAGTCATTGCCGTGAAGGTGCTCTTTGCCAACAAGTTCTTTTTCATGAAGGGAGGTGCCGAGACCGTCCTCTTTCAGGAGCGGGAGATGGTGCGTCAGGCGGGTCATCAGGTGATCGACTTTGCCATGCAGCATCCGGATAACCTCCCCTCGCCCCAGAGCGGCTACTTTCCTGCCAACGTCGATTATCACCAGCGGCACGGGCTCTTCGATCGGCTGAAGATCGCCGTTCGCTTCATCCACAATCAGGAGGCCTGTGATCGGCTGGCGGAGCTTATTCGTGCCGAGCGGCCCGATATCGTTCACTTTCACAACATCTACCACCAGCTCACCCCGGCGATCATCCGGGTGGCCAAATCCATGGGCTGCAAGACGGTGCTGACAGCCCATGACTACAAGGTGGCCTGCCCCAACTACAGCATGCTGGTCGATGGCGAGCCGTTCGATCTGACCCGGATCGAGGGTTCCTGGCTCAAGCTGTTTCGCCATCAGTGGCAGGAGGGTTCGTGGGGCAAGAGCCTGCTGCTCTCTGCCGAGGCGGCCTGGCAGCAGTGGCGCCGCAACTATGAGCAGGTCGATGTATTGGTGGCGCCGAGCGCCTTCATGGCCGGGATGCTGCACCCGGCTGCCTGCTTCCCGCATCGAGGTGATCCTCAATGGTATCGATGTCGAGTCGAGCCGCGAAAGCGGAGAGGATCGGGGGTACTTTCTGTTCCTCGGCCGCCTGATGGCCGAGAAAGGGGTCGAGACGCTTGCCCGTGCCCATCAGCGCATGACGCGGCCGGCGGGCCTCAAAATTGTGGGCGGTGGCCCGCTGCTGGCGCACCTCGGGCAGCATTATCCCAATGCCGAACTGCTGGGGTTCAAGCAGGGTGAAGAGTTGCTCGATCTGCTGCGTCACGCCAAGGCCGTGGTGGTGCCATCCGAGTGGTATGAGAACTGCTCCATGTCGGTACTGGAGGCGATGGCCTACGGCAAACCGGTGATCGGGGCTCGAATTGGCGGGATTCCGGAGCAGATCCGCGACGGTCTCGATGGCCTGCTGTTCGAGGCGGGCAATGCCGACGAGCTGGCCCGCTGCATGGACAGGCTGGTGGCCGAGCCGGAGCAGACGGCGGCCATGGGGCGTTCGGCTCGTCAGCGGCTAATCGACAGCTACTCCCTCGCCAGCCACCAGCAAGCCCTGCTGGCGCTCTACCAGTCGTTGCTGGAGGAGAAACAGGGATGAGTTTTTGGCATGAGTTGAAAGCCGAACTGGCGCTCAATCCGAGCAAGACGGCGCGCCTGTTCCTGTTCAGTTATCGGCTGGCACAGGGAGGCCGCTTTATGAGGTTGCCCGGCTTGTTGCTGCTCAAGGGATTCAAGCTGCTGTGCGGCCTCGATATCTCGCCAAGAGCCCGGCTGGGTTGGGGCCTGCGCCTCTATCACCCGCAGAATATCGTCATCGGTGATGGCGTGCAGATGGGGCGTGACTGCACCCTGCGCCACAGCTGTACCCTGGGCAACAAGAGTGATCGCCAAAGCGGCCAGCTCCTCTCGCCCACCGTGGGGGACGGGGTCGAGTTCGGCACCGGCGCCATCGTCATCGGGGCCATCGCCATTGGTGATCATGCCTGTGTCGGGGCCGGTGCCGTCGTTACTCGTTCCGTCCCGGCTCGCGCCGTTGTTGCGGGCAATCCCGCCAGAATCATTCGAGAAGATCATGAAGCAGATTAGTGTGACCGTGCTCGGTACCCGGGGGATCCCCCATGTACTGGGCGGTGTCGAAACCCATTGTCAGTCCCTCTATCCGGAGCTGCGCCGCCAGTTCGAAGTGGCGGCGACCGTGCTGGCTCGCGCCCCCTATGTGAATTACCGAAGCGGCGAGTTTGAAGGGGTAGCTCTCAAGGCGTTGCCCGCCCCCAAAAAGAAGTCGCTGGAGGCAATCCTCCACTCTCTGCTCGCGGCTTTTTACTGCCGCAGCCATGCCTGCGATCTGGTGCATGTCCATGCCATCGGCCCGGGGCTGGTGGTGCCGCTGCTGAGGTTGCTTGGCAAACGGGTGGTCTTTACCCATCACGGCCCCGACTATGACCGCCAGAAGTGGGGGGCGCTGGCCAAGTGGGTATTACGCCTTGGCGAGCGCTGGGCGGTACGCTATGCCAGCGAGGTGATCGTCATCTCCGAAGTGATCAACGAGGCGATCCGCCGCCAGTACGATCGCCAGGATGCCCACCTCATCTACAACGGGGTGAAACGGGTCGAGCTACCGGCAGCGGACAAGAGGGAGCTGACGCTGGCCCGTTTCGGACTGACCGCTGGCAGCTATCTGGTGGCGGTGGGCCGCTTCGTCGAAGAGAAGGGGCTGCACGATCTCATCGCCGCCTACCGCCAGCTCGATACCGAGCTGCCGCTGGTACTGGTGGGGGATACGGATCACCCGACCCCCTACAGCGAGCGCTTGCAGCGGATTGCGGATGAAACTCCGGGGGTGATCCGTACCGGTTTCCTCAATGGCGAGGCGCTGATCAGCGTCTTTTCACAGGCGGCCCTGTTTGCCATGCCCTCTTATCACGAGGGGTTGCCGATAGCCCTGCTGGAGGCGCTCTCCTTCTCCCTGCCGGTGGTGGTGAGCGACATTCCCGCCAATCTGGCGGTGGCGCTGCAACAGGAGTGCTATTTCCCGGTTGGCGATGTGAGTGCGCTGGCAGAGCGACTCAACGCCCAGCTGACCCGCGGCAAGGTCGATTACAGCGACTATCTGCAGCGGTATGACTGGCAGCGGATCGCTGGTCAGACTATGGCGGTCTACCGCAAGGCTCTGGGCATACCCGCAGGAGAAAACCAATGAGCCAATTACCGCAGAAACCGCAGGGGGCGATCGACCGCTTCTACCGTGCTCTCTCCCCCGAGGTGGCCGAGAGCCTGAGTGAAACTCAGCGCGACGGTATCGAGCAGGCGCTGCGGCTGATGAGTGATGGCAAGTCGCACGCCATCAACGTCAACAGCGCCTTCGGCATCGGTCGCTGGCGCTGCTATCTGGTGGTGTTGATGGGACGGGATCGCCGTCATCGCGGGCGGGAAAGCGGCTTTCACCTCAAGGTGCTGCTGACCACCCTGCTGTTGCTGCTGGGGATCTGCGGTATGGTGCTGCTGCTCTATCTGGTGAAGTCAGCCCTTGGCATCGACATCTTCAAGCACTTCTCGTTCGGGGTGTGGGATCTGTTCAAAAAGAGTGTGCTGATGTGACGAAAGAGGGCTCCCGCGGGAGCCCTCTTTCGTTACTGGATGTCGATCTCGGCCAGACGATACCAGCCACTCTCTTCCAGACCTGCAATGCCGAGCTGCAAAGCGGGCTGCTTGTCCTGACCGATGAAGGCCAGCTCGAGATAGTAGTGACCGCGTGCCATCCGGCCCGGCAGGGTCAGGCTGTCGCGAGTGGTAGCCTTGCTGCCCGGGATCCAGTGGGTCATGTCGTTGCGGGTCACCAGCATGGCGCCGACCTGGCCTTCCTCGTTGACCAGCCGGTAAGTGAGCGGCCAGTTGCGATAGGCCGGCGCTACCCCGTCGTTGTGCCAGTTGCCGTTGAGGGTAAGGGTAGCCCCCGGCTTCATGGTTCCCTTGAGGATCAGCTGGTCCAGCACGATGCGATAGCCCAGCTTGCGCAGGGCATTGTCGACGATGGGTCGATATTGGGGGGGAACCGGATCCGACTTGAGATTGATGGTGGAGGCGTGTTGGGCCAGCGCCCAGTCAAAGGTGGCCTTGACCTCCTCCATGGTGTACTGCTGCTGGCCTGGCCACTCGCTCAGCTTGCCGCACACCTCGAAACTGACCGGCGCCCGCTGCCAGCTGGAATCGAAGTTCGCCACATCGGCGCGGGCGCTCGCCAGTCGTTCCGGGTAGGCATTGCGCATGTGGCTCCAGCTTTGGGAGAAGTGGTGCCAGTCGCCGAGGCAGTCTGCCCGCCAGCCAGCTCCCTTGCCCACGGCATACTCAAACATGGGCAGGTTGTTGATGAGCATCAGCTTGGGGGTTCGCGGAAAAGCGGCCATCTGCAGGTCAACATAGGGTTTGAGCTGCTCGCTGCTGTAGCGCTGTTCCAGCGTCGGGCCGGGGAAGTTGCTCATGTGCCACTCCCCCCATGAACCTATCATGCCGATGTCGACATGACTCAGCGCCGGGTTGCCATCGTAATGGTCTCCCAGTGCCTGGAACAGCCGGGTGGCCCGGGCGAGGAACTGCGGGTCGCTGTAGTCGGGCACAAAGGTCTGGTGGTTGTTCACCCACTCTCCCCGAATCCCCTTGTTGATAAGCCACTCCGGTATCTTGCTGCCCGAGAAGGGCTCATCAAGGGTCATGACCCTGAGGGCAATCGACTGTTTCGGGGTGGCGTGCTGTGCCTGATCGATGGCCCTGTCGATCAGAGCAAAGTTGTATTCGCCCTCCCGTGGCTCCAGCTCGCTCCAGTAGAAGCGGAAGTAGTCGACCGTGCTGATCGGATGTTCAGCCAGAGAGAGGGGATGACCCCAGCTGTTGTGAAACTCTTCGATACCGACGCCGGGATTGTGCAAGAGGTCGTCGACCGGTTCGGGATGAATGGTGAGGGTACCGGCCAGAGCTCCCTGAGCCCATAGCAAGCCGGAATAGAGCAGGATCCTGCCCGGATGCATTTTCATGTGATCGTCCGCCAGTGGAACATGGTTGCATGCTAGGAAATTGGCGGGCAAAGGCCCAGCCGGTTCCGCTGTTTTCGAGAAGAACCGACTGAAGCCTTTGTTGTCTAGGTCAGAGATTGACGGAGGTTGTGCCCTCAGTCGTCATTGTCATGTCCGGCTGGGCGGGACTCGACACTCCGTTGCCCCATCACCTGATACCAGTCGAGCTTGCGGGTCAGCAGCATGATCAGCGCCAGGGTGGCGAACAAGAGCAGGGCGCCGAGCAGCAGGGCGATCTCTTCGGCCTGCAGCAGGCTGTAGAGGATGGCATAGACCAGCCCGAGCAGCGCTGCGAAGCCGATCCCCTGTTTTGGGCCACTCAGCACATGACTGAGGTAGAAGCCGTTGAGCAGCACGCTGGCCAGTGCGGCCACCAGATAGGCCCAGCCAAAGCCGAGGTGCTCGGTCAGGGCCAGCAGCACCAGATAGAAGATAGCCAGCCCCATACCTACCAGCGCGTACTGGATCGGGTGAACCCTCAGCCCCTTGAGCAGCTCGAACATGAAGAAGCTGATAAAGGTGAGGCCGATGAAGAGCAGGGCATATTTGGCCGCCCGTTCGTTGAGCTGATAGTGATCCACCGGCTGCACCAGACTGACGCTGAAGGTGGAGAGATTGCTATCGCCCCCGTTCATCATCCGGTTGAAGCGGGTCTCCATGTCGCTGGCGAACCAGCTGGTTTGCCAGTTGGCCTCAAACCCTTGTGGACTCAGGGTGCGACTGCCCGGCAGAAAGTCGCCGATAAAGTTGGGATGGGGCCAGTTGCCCGCCAGCAGCAAGGTGCTCTCCTTGCCCAGCGGGACTATGTCGAGGGCGTTCATCCCCTGCAGATTCAGATCCAGATGAAAGGTGCCATCCTGTTGGGGCAGGCTGTCGAGCGGGGCATGGATACCGGCCAGCGCGTCACCGAGACGGGCGCCGGGGGCAAACGGGATCCGCTGTGTGCCGAGCTGCAGTTCGGGGACGCTGTTGATGCCGCGGGCATCGGAGAGCACCAGGCTCAGGTAGGGTTTGCCCGCCACCAGCTCGGCCGTTTCACCGAGCGGTGAGGTCGCGTCATTCAGCAAACTCTGCCGGGTGGGAAGGCTGCCGGATAGGGTGAGGTGGGTCTGGTAGACCTGCGCCTGATAGATGCCCAGCTTGCGCGGGGTGACCTCCATGTTGGCCTTGATATCCAACTGCTCCGGCAGCAGGTAGCGGTAGATCTGCTCCTGACGGACGAAGCGCTTGCCCTCCTGCTCGACCGTCACCGAACGGGTATAGGGCTGCACGATAATGGGCCCCATCAGTCGTTGCGGGCCGCTGCTGCTGGCCATGATGCTGTGAATGGCCTGACTGCGGTAAGCCTGACGCTCCCGGTTCAGCTCCATGATGGATTGCACCGGTACCATCAGCAGCAGGCTGAGCAACAGCAGCAGAAAGATTTTGTGGGTGAATATCTGTTTGACCATGACACGTCTCCTTGTTGGATGGAGTGAGTCTGTCAGTCCGGCGTGAAGTGGTGATGGGCTTGTGTGAAGTGGCGGTGAACTGCTGCAAAACGGCGCCATCAGGCGCCGCGGGATTGTTCAGGGGCGGGAGCGCACCAACCGGGCGGCTTGTGCGAAACGATCGGTGTGGCCGTCGATGAGTCCGTGCATAAAGTCGATGTAGTAGACCAGTTCAGGCATCTCCTCAATGGAGCTGGAGGTCCAGTAGGGGGCTGAATTTTCCCCGTTGTCATGGATATCGGAGAAGAAGCGCGGGTCTGTCATCGGCGCCCGGCAATTTTCGTCGAGCAGGGTGAAGAGCTCCTCGATGGTGGGGAGTCGCCACTCCTCGCCAAGGCGGGCAGCTTCATCTTTGGCTTCAAGCAGCGTCAGCAGGGCCGGTGTGCCCACGCAACCTTTCCCTTTCTGCCACTGGCTGCCGAGGCTGCACGCCTGCCATTCGAGGTGGTTTAGCCGATCATGGATGACTTCTCCCTGCCGTGTCAGGCGGTCGGAGAGATCACAGGCAGCCAGCGCCATGCTGGCCGGAAGCCAGAGCAGCAATAGAAATAATTTCATGTTTGTCTCGTTTACGAATGGCGGTCAGCCCGTCGCTGGTGGGCTGACCGTGGTTATCGGGGTTTATCTGGCGGGAAGCGAGATCACAGCTTTTTAAGTTGTGCAGGCAGGGCGGCCAGCACCTCTTCTTTAGCCTTGATAGAGGCGAACTGCTTGCCGGGCTTTTGCACCACGGTATGGACGAAGATCAGTTGCTTGCCCGGTTTGCTGGCCCATCCGACGAACCAGCCGATCTGCTGATCGCGGTTGAGGCTGCCATCCAGCTTCTTCGGGTAGCCCATGCCGGTTTTGCCGTGGATCTGCCAGCCGTCGATCTCGCTCACCTTGAGGATATTGGCGGTGTACTGCAGGGTCTGCGCCGAAACCGGCAGCTTGCCGCTCAGCATCTTGCCGAGGAAGCGGGCTTGCTCCTCCGGACTGATGGCGAGGCTGGAGCTAAGCCAGGCCTGGGTCAGGCCGTCATGTTTGCCCGGATTGCCGGAGAGATCCCGATTGCCGTAGTCGAAGCGGTCGACATATTGCTGGAAGCGCTCCATCCCCAGCCATTCGGTGAGCTGCTGGGAAAACCAGACCACCGAGTAGGTTTCCCAGCGGCGCGGGGTAGTGGTTTCGCGCCAAGCGGGCAGCCAGCCGTCATAGCTCGGCTTGTAAGGCAGTGCCGGATGCTCTTCATCCACCAGATAGCCACTGTCGTAACCCATCAGCGCCAGCGGGATCTTGAAGGTGGACGCGGGCGGCAGCTGGCTGGAGCAGTCCCCTTCGCTGGAGAGGGTCTGGCCGTTGCCGTCAGCATAGAGAAAGCAGCCGCTGGCGGCGGAGGCTGGCAGGGCTGTGAGCAGACCGGCAGCCAGCAGGCTGGAGAGAAGCAGGCGGGACATAGCATTTCCTTGAGCAAATGGATGAGAGAAAGCGGCAGTCTAATGCCGCTTTGTGTGGGGAATGTGAAGTTGCGGGGGGACTAGGTGAATGGCAGCCAGAGTTCCGCCAGCGCGCCCCCTTCCGGCCGGTTGCTCAGGGTCAGACGACCGCCATGCTGGTGGGCCACCTCATGGGCGAAGCTGAGCCCCAGACCACTGCTCTTGCCCTTGTCGGGGCGCGGCAGGGAGTAGAAGCGCTCGAAGATGCGCGGCAGGGCGTAGTCGGGAATGCCGGGGCCGCAGTCGGTGACCCGAAAACAGTAGCCCTCCTCCTGCTGGCTGCCGCTCAGGGTGACTTGCCCGTTGGCGGGAGAGAAGTCGATGGCGTTATCCAGCAGGTTGCCGATGGCCTGCTCCACCAACAGCGGATCCCACTTCTGTTTCGGCGCGCTGGCCAGCTCGGCCACCAACTCGACCTGACGGCGCTGGGCGATGATCTGGCGGGCATCGAGGGTGCGCTTGCCCAGTTTCGCTGGCTCCACCGACTGGCGATCCAGCCCCTGCCCCGACTCCAGCCGCGCCAGTTGCAGCATTCGCTCGATCAGCTGCTGCATGCGCGCGGTTTCCAGATTGATGTTGCCGATAAACCGTTTGGCGACATCGGGGGGCGGCGTTTCGGCCAAAATCTCCCCTGCCCCGCGAATGGCGGCCAGCGGGCTCTTCAGCTCGTGGGTCAGGCTGTGCACATAGGCTTCGATGTAGCTTTTGCCATCGAGCTGGTGGCGCATGGTCTCCAGTGAGCGGCCGAGCCGATCCAGCTCGACGGTGTGCAGCCTTGGCAGCGGTGCCACCTCCCCCTTGCTGACCGAGTCGGCGTAGTGCACCAGCTTGCCGATGGCGCGGTTGAGCCACCACACCAGCAGGCTGCCGATCAGCAGCGAGATGAGCAGCATCTGGCCGCCGGCCCGCAGCAGCTCCTGTTCCCCCCGCTCGATGGCTGGCATCAGGGTGCGATTGGGTTTGGCGACGGTGAGGGAGCCGATGATTTCGGCCCCTTCCCGCAGCGGTGCCGCCACATACATGGTCGAGCTGGCAGCATCGTCGGGATCGGTGCGGGTGCTGCGGGCGCCATACTGGCCGCGCAGGGTGCGGTAGACATCGTTCCAGCGGGAATAGTCCTTACCCAGATCTGTACCGTCGGAGTCGTAAATCACCATGCCTTGCCGGTCAGCGACATAGATGCGGTACTCCGCCTGCTGCTTGAGGTGGCCGTCGATCATCGCATTGATGGGATTCTGGTTGAGGCGGGCGAAGGCGCTGGCCAAACGCCCGTTCATCATATTGCCCTCTTTCAGATCATCGAGCGCCAGCGGTGCCAGCAGCTGGGTCATGTCTACCAGAGTATCCTCGGTGGCGCTGCGCACCCCGGGTTTTATCTCCTCGACGAAGATCTCCAGCACGAACCAGGCGGCCAGCGCGAAGATCAGCAGCAGGCCGCACAGCAGTTGCAACCCGAGTCTCATGCCAGCTCCAGGCTGTAGCCCAGCCCGCGATGGGTGAGGATCAGGTTGGCTTCTGGATCATGTTCGCGCAGCTTGGCGCGGATGGTCTTGATATGGGTATCTACGGTGCGATCCAGACTCTCCTCCGCATCCTGCCACACCAGATCCATCAGCTGCTGGCGGGAGTAGACCCGCCCCGGCGCCAGCATCAGGGTCTTGAGCAGCAGATATTCGTAGCGGGTGAGGGCCAGCGGCTGGCCGCGAAAGTGAATGCGGGCCCGCTCCTCATCCAGTACCAGCAGGGCGCTGGGCTGGGGGGCGACGGGCTGGCTGCGGCGCAGGATGACCCGCACCCGGGCACACACTTCCCGTGGCGAGAAGGGTTTGGCCACATAGTCGTCGGCACCGATCTCCAGCCCGATCAGCCGGTCTATCTCCTCGCTGCGGGCGGTGAGGAACATCAGGGGGATATCGGTCAGCGCCCTCACCTGCTTGCAGAGTTCGAAGCCGCTGATGTCGGGCAGCCCCACATCGAGGATCAGGAAGTCGGGTCGCGTCTGTTCCAGTCGTGTCAGCAACTGCTGGCCCAGCATGAACCACTCCACCTCGAACCCGTCGGTCTGCAGGGCATAAATCAGGGTGTCGGCGATGCTGGCCTCATCCTCCACCAGCCAGATGACTCTCTTTTGCATGGCATCCTCGTCGCAAATTGGCACCCCATTCTGGCATCGAACTAAATCGGATCCTATTTGCTGTTTTATTTTTCCGAAAAAGGGGCTAATATTTCGATGTTCTTTCGAATCGAAACTTAAAAATGACCAAACGTAATACTCAACAACGCCGTCACACCATAGTGACCCTGGTACAAGAGCAGGGTGAAGTGAGTGTCGACGCCCTCGCCAAACACTTTTCTACCTCCGAAGTGACCATCCGTAAAGATCTGGCCGTACTGGAGACCGGCGGTCTGCTGCTGCGCCGTTATGGTGGTGCCGTCCCCTTGCCGAACGAGATGGTGGTCGAGGTCAACCCTGAACAAGTTTCGAACCGAAAGTTAGCCATTGCCCGTGCGGCGGCCGAGCGGCTGCGTGATCACAACCGCGTCATCATCGACAGCGGCAGCACCACCAGCGCCATGATCCCCATGCTGGGCAACAAGCGCGGCCTCATCGTGATGACCAACTCCCTCAATGTGGCCGGTGCCCTGCGCGAGCTGGAAAATGAGCCTACCCTGTTAATGACCGGTGGCACTTGGGACCCTCACTCCGAATCCTTCCAGGGGCAGGTGGCGGAACAGGTGCTGCGCTCCTACGACTTCGACCAGCTCTTTATCGGTGCCGACGGTATCGACCCGGAACGTGGCACCACCACCTTCAACGAGCTGGTGGGCCTGTCGCGGGTCATGGCCGAGGTATCGCGGGAGGTCATTGTGATGGTCGAATCGGAAAAGATCGGCCGCAAGATCCCCAATCTCGAACTTCCCTGGTCGAGCATCCATACCTTGGTGACCGACGAGGGGCTGGCCAGCGAGGCCAGAGAACAGATTCAAGCCCAGGGGGTGACGCTTATCTGCGCCCCGGTCACTTGCTGACATCGAGCTCTGAACCATCCAACTGACTTTACGATTTGCATCTCAAGGAGAAGTGTATGTGTGGCATCGTCGGGGCTGTTGCCCAACGTGATGTGGCTGAAATTCTGGTAGAGGGCCTGCGCCGTCTGGAGTACCGCGGTTATGACTCAGCCGGTGTGGCCGTGTTCAGCGCCAACCAGCCGTTGCAGCGGGTTCGCCGTCTGGGCAAGGTGGCCGAGCTGGCCAAGGCGCTCGACGAGCAGTCCGTTCACGGTGGTACCGGCATCGCCCATACCCGCTGGGCCACTCACGGCGAGCCCTCCGAACGCAATGCTCACCCCCACGTCTCCGAGCATATCGTGGTGGTGCACAACGGCATTATCGAGAACCACGAAGAGCTGCGGGAAGAGTTGAAGGCGCTGGGCTATGTGTTCAGCTCCGACACCGATACCGAGGTGATTGCCCATTTGGTCCATCATGAGCTGAAGAGCGCCGGCAGCCTGCTGGCCGCCATGCAGACTGCGGTGAAGCAGCTGCGCGGTGCCTACGGTACCGTGGTGATGGACAGCCGCGACGACAGCCGCGTGGTGGTTGCCCGTTCCGGTTCACCGCTGGTGATCGGCCGCGGTATCGGCGAGAACTTTATCGCCTCCGACCAGATGGCGCTGCTGCCGGTGACCCGTCGTTTCATCTTCCTGGAAGAGGGTGATGTGGCCGAAGTGACCCGCCGTGACGTGCATATCTTCGATACCAACGGCAACGCCGTGGTGCGCGAAGAGCAGGAGTCCGAACTCTCCCACGATGCCGGTGACAAGGGTGAATACCGTCACTACATGCTCAAGGAGATCCACGAGCAGCCCAAAGCGATCACCAACACCCTGGAAGGGCGTCTGGGCAGCGATCACGTGGTGGTCGAATCGTTCGGTAACGGCGCGCGCGCCATCTTTGACAAGGTGGAGCACGTGCAGATCGTCGCCTGCGGCACTTCCTATCACTCCGGCATGGTGGCTCGCTACTGGTTCGAAGAGATCGCTGGCGTCTCCTGCGATGTAGAGATCGCCTCCGAGTTCCGCTATCGCAAATCGGTAGTGCGCCCCAACAGCCTGCTGGTGACCCTCTCCCAGAGTGGTGAGACCGCCGATACCCTGGCCGCCCTGCGTCTGGCCAAGGAATCCGGCTACATGAGCTCGCTGGCTATCTGCAACGTGCCGGGCTCCTCGCTGGTGCGTGAATCGGATCTGGCCTTTATGACCCGCGCGGGGGCAGAAATTGGTGTGGCCTCCACCAAGGCGTTCACCACCCAGCTGGCTGGCCTGCTGATGCTGGTGGCCTCGGTCGGTCACTGCCGTGGCCACCTGAGCGCCGCCGCCGAAGCCGAACTGGTCAAGGCGCTGCAAGCCTTGCCGCTGCGTATTAAAGAGAGCCTGGCGCTGGCCAAGGATATCGAAACCCTGGCCGAAGAGTTTGCCGACAAGCAGCACAGCCTGTTCCTCGGCCGTGGCAGCCAGTACCCCATCGCCATGGAGGGGGCGCTCAAGCTCAAAGAGATCTCCTACATCCACGCCGAAGCTTACGCCGCTGGTGAACTGAAGCATGGCCCGCTGGCGCTGATCGATGCCGAAATGCCCATCATCGTTGTGGCGCCGAACAACGATCTGCTGGAGAAGCTCAAGTCCAACGTGGAAGAGGTGCGCGCCCGTGGTGGTATCCTCTACGTGTTCGCCGATGCCGACACCGGCTTCAAGAGCGACGAGACCATGCGGGTCATGAACCTCAACCATGTGGAAGAGGTGATCGCCCCCATCGTCTATACCGTGCCGCTGCAGTTGCTCTCCTACCACGTTGCCCTGATCAAGGGCACTGACGTGGACCAGCCGCGCAACCTGGCAAAATCGGTGACCGTTGAGTAAGTCACTCTCTCAAATGAAAAAGAGCCGCAATTGCGGCTCTTTTTGTTTCGGCTGAGGGGTTACGACAGCCGCAGGTTGGTGATGGTGACCTCGTCGAGGGAGGGCACTATGATGCCGCTGGTGATCCCTTTGGCGATGGCCTGACTGCGGTTCTTTGAGTCGGTCTTGTTGGTCACCTGGGTCAGGTGAAAGTTGACCGTCCGCTCACTGATGCCGAGGATGGTGGCGATCTCCCAGGAGGTCTTGCCCTCGCTGGCCCAGAACAGGCACTCCTTCTCCCGATCCGACAGTTCGGTCAGGTATTTCATCATATCCGGTCTGCTTTTTATCAGTTGCAGCGCGGAGTTGAAGATGTAGCTGGCGCAGAACGACAGCAGCGGGACATTTTCAAACATCAGGTCGGAGTTGGATTTCTCCTTGGTGATGAATGAGAGGATGCCGTGCTCCCCCTGCGGGGTGTGCAGCGGAAAGGAGACGCCATTGCGTACACCGAAATCGGCGGCCAGGTTCATCACGTCGCGGCTGGCGCTGGGCAGCCAGGGCGAGTCGCAGTCGAGCTTGTTCCAGAAGATCGGCTGGGTCTGTTTCAGCCCCAGATAGACCACCGGATCCTGGGTCAGGTACTGGTTTTCGCTGTAGGCGTCAAACCAGGTGGTCGGACAGTTGTTGAACAGTGCCACGTGGGATTTTTGCATGCTGATGGGGAAAATAATCAGCAGCCGAAAGTAATCAAAGCCCATTTGATGACTGAAGCGCTCCAGCAGTTGCTGGATATCGCTGGTTTTTGTTGCCTTGGTGAACTTGTCGATATGTTCCCAGATCGCATCGTTGAGCATTACTTTCTCCTTTTTCGATCTCTATCACACTGATCGAAAAGATTTTTTATCGTTATTTATATTTGTGCGGTGGCTATTGGAGCCACTTATTCCGTGCGTGCTTAAAAATTATCCTGTTTTTGTGCATAAAGGCCAAGAAAATCCTCTCGTTGCCAGTCCGCCCTGCATTTGAGATAATGATAATAGTTATCATTAGTAAGATGTATTTCAATGAACAAATTATGGGGTGTGGCCCTGCTGCCACTGTCAGTCCACTTTGCTGCCATCGGGGATGAGCTGGTTGCTCCCGCCCTCAAGAACAGCATAGCTGCCGGGAAAGCCTCCCAGCAGCGGGTGGAAAAAGCCGCCGATGCCGCTGTTGCCGCACGACTGGAGCTGCAAAATGCCCAGCTTCAACTACGCGACCTCGAAGCCTACAACCGCTACATGCAATCTCTGGTGGCCGATCAGCAAAATGAGCTGGGTAAATTGAGCCAGCAGCTGGAAGCGGTGCAAGAGACCCGTCAGGGCTTGATTCCGCTGATGTTGCAGATGCAGGCAGATCTGGAACAGCTGGTGCAAAACGACATCCCGCTGCGCAAGGAAGATCGGCTGGCGCGGGTTGAACAGTTGAAAGCGACCCTGGCCCGTGCAGACGTTAGCGAGGCAGAGAAATTCCGTCAGCTGCTGCAGGCCTATCAGATTGAAGCCGAATACGGCAGCCGGATGGACAGCTATTCCGCCGAGCTGGAGCTGGATGGTGCTCCGCGTCGGGTCGATGTGCTGGCGCTGGGTCGGGTCTCCCTGCTGGCAATGACGGCCGATCGCAGTCAGGCATGGCGCTGGTCTGCCGAGTCTAAGCAGTGGCAAGCCCTCGACAGCCAGTGGCTCTCCCCTATCGCCGAGGCGATGGATGTGGCCGCCGACAAGAAAGTTCCCCAGTTGCTCAATGTCCCCCTCTCTGTCAGCCGTAGTCAGGAGGCCCAATCATGAGAGTCACCATGAAGTGGTTCCCCCTCCTTATTGCTCTCTCCTGCGGTGCCAATGCCGCTGTCGCTGATGAGTGGCAGCAGCAGGAACAGGCTCGTGAACAGCAGGCTCAGCAAGATCTGGCGACCGTTGCCAAGGAGCTCGGCACTGCCCGCGCCAGACTGGCCGAGGCCCAGCGCCTGAGCAAGGAGCTGGCTGGCAAGTTCGCCAGCAACGAGAAGCAGCTGGTCGAGCTTAACGCCCAGTGGGAGCAAGCCTCCGGCGACATGAACGAGATCTTCGCGGTCACCCGTCAGGGCGCCAGCGATGCAGTCAAGCTGCTGAGCGAATCCGCCGTCGAGGGCCAGTACCCGGAGCGTCTCGCCCCGCTGAAAGCCATGGCACAGGATAAACAGGTGCCGGATCGCGCCGCTCTCGCCCTGCTGCCCGCTACTCTGCTGCAGGAGATCCGCGAATCTGGCCGGATTGCCCAGTTCAACGGCAAGGTGCTCGATGCTCAGGGGGCTGCCAGCGAGCAGTCGCTGACCCGGGTTGGCAGCTTTGCTCTGCTGGGGAGTGACGGCTTCCTGCAACCGACCGCCGAAGGCTTGAGCCCGGTACTGGGTCTGCCCGGTAGCGTGCTCTCTGCCGTTGCGGCTTATCAGGGTCAGGAAGGGGAAGCGCTGCCGCTGGATCCTTCTCATGGCACTCTGCTGGCGATGCTGGCACAGGCACCCACCTTCTGGCAGCAGGTACAGCAAGGTGGTCAGGTTGGCGCCATTATCGTGCTGCTGGCCGCCATCGGTTTGGGTATCGCTGCGGTACGGCTGTGGAGCCTCTCCCGCGAACTGGGTCGGGTGCGCCGCCAACTCAAGAGCGGCGAGTATCACGCCGACAACGCCCTTGGCCGGGTGCTGACGGTGGCAGACAAACACCCCGAGCTGAGCATGGAGACCCTCGAACTGCGTCTTGATGAGGCGATCCTGCAGGAGACTCCTCGCATGGAGCGCGGCATCGGCATGGTCAAGGTGATCGCGGCCATCGCCCCCATGTTGGGCCTGCTCGGTACCGTGACCGGGATGATCGGCACCTTCCAGGCCATCACCCAGTTTGGCACCGGCGATCCCAAGATCATGGCGGGCGGCATCTCCATGGCGCTGGTTACCACGGTACAGGGTCTGGTTGCTGCCATTCCGCTGATCCTGGCCCACAGCCTGCTGCAATCGCGCTTCACCGAGCTTTCCAATGTACTGGAGCAGCAGGTAGCCGGCATTCTGGCCGAGCGCGCCGAGAGCAATAACGGCGGGATGGAGCGAGCAGCATGATGCTCGACATCTGGCAACAGCTGCAGAGTTTCATGGGCCGTGGCGGCCCTGTGCTCTGGGTCATTCTGGCCCTGCTGGTGCTGATGTGGATTTTGATGATCGAGCGGCTGCTCTACCTCAATCTGGGTTTCGGTCCCTTGCAGCAACAGCTGCTTGGCCGCTGGCAGGCCCGCAGCGAGCGCCACAGCTGGCACGCCAGGGCGATCCGCAGCCGCTGGCTGGCACAGGCGGAGCTGGAATTGAACCGTCATCTGATCTTCATCCGCACCCTGGTGGTGCTCTGCCCCATGCTGGGGTTGCTGGGCACAGTGACCGGCATGATCGGCGTATTCGATGCGTTGGCTGCGGCCAACCGCTTTAACCCGGAGAGCATGGCGGGCGGGATCTCCCGCGCCACCATCCCCACCATGGCGGGCATGGTGGTGGCGCTCTCCGGCGTGTTGTTACTCAGTCGGCTCGAGAGTCAGGCCAAGCGTGCGCTGGCCAAGACCCGGGACGGCCTGCGAGAAGAGAAGGTAATGCAATGAGACGGCAATCCAAACGCCAGCGTGACGAAGTGCAGATCGACATGACCCCCATGCTGGATATCGTGTTCATCATGCTGATCTTCTTTATTGTCACCACCTCCTTCGTGCGCGAAGCCGGGCTCGAGGTACACAGACCTCAGGCCAGTCAGGCCAAGGCGCAGAAATCTTCCAGCATCATGCTGGCGATCGGGGCTCAGGGTCAGATCTTCCTTGACCGCAAGCAGATCGATGTGGAGCGGGTGCAGGCCACCATCGCCCGTCTGCTGGCGGAGCAGCCCGATGCCAGTCTGGTGATTCAGGCCGATGAGCGAGTGCCCCATGGCAAGGTGGTGCGGGTGATGGATGAGGCCAAGGCGGCAGGCATCGCCAATATCGCCGTGGCGGTGGCGCCGAAATGAAATACAAGCTGATGAGCCTGGGGCTGGGGATCGCCCTCAGTCTGGGCATCCTGCTGTTTATGGCCACGCTGGTTGAACCGCCCCGGGGCGAGAAGGTGGCGAGCGAACAGAAGCCCATTGTCATCAATATGCAAAACGAGGTGACCGAGGTGCAGGTGCGCGAGCGTCCGGTACCGCAGGAGCCTGAACCTCTGCCAGAGCCTCCCGCTGCATTGGCCTCGACACCGCTGCCGATGCCTGCCGCGGCCCCTTTGGCGGCCGTTGAGCCGAGTCTGGATCTGGTTTCCAGCCTCAGCGCGGTGCAGGTCTATGCCCCCGGTGTGGCGACCAGTAACGCACCGGTATTGAGTGGCAACTACCACGGCCAGCAGCAGGGGGCAGGTATCGGCGCAGGTGACATGCTGATGCCGCTGCAACGGATCGAGCCGGTCTACCCCTATCGTGCCCAACAGTCAGGGATCGAAGGATTCGTCACCCTGCGCTTTAGCGTGAATGCGGAAGGTGGCGTGCAGGATGTGGAAGTGGTCGAGGCCAAACCCAAGCGTCAGTTCGAGCGGGCGGCCATTCAGGCGATCAACAAGTGGCGCTATCAGCCGAGACCGGGCGCTACCGACAAGCTGGTGCAAGTCATCACGCTCAAATTCAAACTGGAGTCATAACTATGTTGCGGATCTGGATCTGTCTGCTTGCCCTGGTCGGCCAAGCCTGTCTGGCGATGGAGGTCAGCCCTCACTTCTCCCGTCAGCTTGAACCCGTGATGAAGCTCTATCAGTCCGGTCAGTGGCAACAAGCCCAGAGCAAGGCGTCCGGCCTCAAGCCAAATAGCGATGCCGAGCGTGCCTGGCTGGCGCAGCTGCAAGCCTCGCTGGCGGCCAATCTGCAACAGACCGCCCAGGCGAGCCGTTATGTCGAACAGGCCCTTGCCTATAAAGAGTGGCCAGAGCAACAACAGCTCCAGCTGCTGCGACTGCGCGGCGATATTCAGGCCCAGCAATCCAACTGGTCTGGTGCCATTGCCAGCTACAAGGCGGCACTGGCACTGAAGCAAGACGATGCACTGCGCCTGCGTCTGGCCGGTCTCTATTACCACAACAAGCAGTACGGTGACGCCGCCAGCCAGAGCGAACAGTTGTTGAAGAAGGGTTGGCAGAAGCAGGCCGCCATTATTCGTCTCTCCGCCCTCACCGCTCAGCAACGTTATGGCGTGGCTGCCGAGCAGGCGGCTGAGTTGATCAGCCACGAACCCAAAGAGAGCAAATGGTGGCAGCAGGCGGTGTCGCTCAACCTCTCCGCCAAACGCGGCGATCAGGCGCTGGCTCTGTTGCAAACAGCTATCGACAGAAAACTGATGGATGATGCGTCTGCCCGCAATCAGCTGATCCGTCTCTATGCCTGGCAAGGGCTGCCTTATCGTGGTGCCCGTCTGCTGGAAGCGGCCATGGCCAAGGGACAGATGAAGCAAAGCGCTGAAAACCGCCAACTGCTTGCCCAATTGTGGGAAGGTGCCCGGGAGTGGTCACAAGCGGTCGATAGCTGGCAGCAGCTCGCCAACCAGCACGGTCAGCCCAAAGCCGCCATGCGCGCCGCCGAACTGCTGCTGCAACAGGGCAAGACTGATGCTGCCATGACCCAGCTCGCCGCCATCAAGTCGGTAAAAGGCGAGCAAGGCAATCGTGCCAAAGCGCTGCTGGTGCAGGCACACCTTAATAAGGAGCAGTATGCCCAGGCGCTAGAACTGGCCCGTGAGCTGCAGCAACAGGATAACTGGCAGCAGAAGGCAACCAGCTGGGTCAACTATATCCGGGCACAAAGCGAAGAATTGAGCAAAAAAGCGGCGTAAAAGAGATGCCAAGGGGTTGTTTTGGGGCGTTCAGTTCGCTTTTTCAGCAAACGAACGCATTTTTGCAAAAAGCTCTTGTCATC
>NZ_JBQBEW010000001.1:230000-307500 GCF_051919345.1 Aeromonas sp. 84A | reverse complement strand
GCTAGGTATCGCTGCGTGAATACATAGCGTAGCGAGGCGAACCGGGAGAACTGAAACATCTAAGTACCCCGAGGAAAAGAAATCAACCGAGATTCCCTCAGTAGCGGCGAGCGAACGGGGATTAGCCCTTAAGCATCTTGGAAGTTAGTGGAACGGTCCTGGAAAGGCCGGCGATACAGGGTGATAGCCCCGTACACGAAAACAACCTTGATGTGAAATCGAGTAGGGCGGGACACGTGACATCCTGTCTGAATATGGGGGGACCATCCTCCAAGGCTAAATACTCCTGACTGACCGATAGTGAACCAGTACCGTGAGGGAAAGGCGAAAAGAACCCCTGTGAGGGGAGTGAAATAGAACCTGAAACCGTGTACGTACAAGCAGTGGGAGCCCTTCGGGGTGACTGCGTACCTTTTGTATAATGGGTCAGCGACTTACATTTTGTAGCGAGGTTAACCGTATAGGGGAGCCGTAGGGAAACCGAGTCTTAACTGGGCGTCTAGTTGCAAGGTGTAGACCCGAAACCGGGTGATCTAGCCATGGGCAGGTTGAAGGTTGAGTAACATCAACTGGAGGACCGAACCCACTAACGTTGCAAAGTTAGGGGATGACCTGTGGCTGGGGGTGAAAGGCCAATCAAACTCGGAGATAGCTGGTTCTCCCCGAAAGCTATTTAGGTAGCGCCTCGGACGAATACTACTGGGGGTAGAGCACTGTTTGGGCTAGGGGGTCATCCCGACTTACCAACCCCATGCAAACTCCGAATACCAGTAAGTAATATCCGGGAGACACACGGCGGGTGCTAACGTCCGTCGTGAAGAGGGAAACAACCCAGACCGCCGGCTAAGGTCCCAAAGTTCTGGTTAAGTGGGAAACGATGTGGGAAGGCTCAGACAGCTAGGATGTTGGCTTAGAAGCAGCCATCATTTAAAGAAAGCGTAATAGCTCACTAGTCGAGTCGGCCTGCGCGGAAGATGTAACGGGGCTCAAACCAGGCACCGAAGCCGCGGATTCACACTTATGTGTGAGTGGTAGGGGAGCGTTCTGTAAGTCTGCGAAGGTGTGTCGAGAGGCATGCTGGAGATATCAGAAGTGCGAATGCTGACGTAAGTAACGATAAAGGGGGTGAAAAGCCTCCTCGCCGGAAGACCAAGGGTTCCTGTCCAACGTTAATCGGGGCAGGGTGAGTCGACCCCTAAGGCGAGGCCGAAAGGCGTAGTCGATGGGAAGCAGGTTAATATTCCTGCACGACTTGTAATTGCGATGGGGGGACGGAGAAGGCTAGGTGGGCCAGGCGACGGTTGTCCTGGTGAAAGTGCGTAGGTGGTGTTTGTAGGCAAATCCGCAGACACAACGCTGAGACACGAGACGAACGCACCACGGTGCGGAAGTCATTGATGCCCTGCTTCCAGGAAAAGCCTCTAAGCTTCAGATTACAAGTCATCGTACCCCAAACCGACACAGGTGGTCGGGTAGAGAATACCAAGGCGCTTGAGAGAACTCGGGTGAAGGAACTAGGCAAAATAGAACCGTAACTTCGGGAGAAGGTTCGCTCTTGATGGTGAAGTCCCTTGCGGATGGAGCTGTCGGGAGTCGCAGTGACCAGATGGCTGGGACTGTTTATCAAAAACACAGCACTCTGCAAACACGAAAGTGGACGTATAGGGTGTGACACCTGCCCGGTGCCGGAAGGTTAATTGATGGGGTTAGCGCAAGCGAAGCTCTTGATCGAAGCCCCGGTAAACGGCGGCCGTAACTATAACGGTCCTAAGGTAGCGAAATTCCTTGTCGGGTAAGTTCCGACCTGCACGAATGGTGTAACCATGGCCATGCTGTCTCCACCCGAGACTCAGTGAAATCGAATTCGCCGTGAAGATGCGGTGTACCCGCGGCTAGACGGAAAGACCCCGTGAACCTTTACTACAGCTTGGCACTGAACATTGAACCTACATGTGTAGGATAGGTGGGAGGCTTTGAAGGCGTGACGCCAGTTGCGCTGGAGCCGTCCTTGAAATACCACCCTTGTATGTTTGATGTTCTAACGCAGGGCCCTGAATCGGGCTCGCGGACAGTGCCTGGTGGGTAGTTTGACTGGGGCGGTCTCCTCCCAAAGAGTAACGGAGGAGCACGAAGGTTGGCTAATCCTGGTCGGACATCAGGAGGTTAGTGCAATGGCATAAGCCAGCTTAACTGCGAGACGGACAGGTCGAGCAGGTACGAAAGTAGGTCATAGTGATCCGGTGGTTCTGAATGGAAGGGCCATCGCTCAACGGATAAAAGGTACTCCGGGGATAACAGGCTGATACCGCCCAAGAGTTCATATCGACGGCGGTGTTTGGCACCTCGATGTCGGCTCATCACATCCTGGGGCTGAAGTCGGTCCCAAGGGTATGGCTGTTCGCCATTTAAAGTGGTACGCGAGCTGGGTTCAGAACGTCGTGAGACAGTTCGGTCCCTATCTGCCGTGGGCGTTGGATGATTGAAGGGAGTTGCTCCTAGTACGAGAGGACCGGAGTGAACGAACCTCTGGTGTTCGGGTTGTCACGCCAGTGGCACTGCCCGGTAGCTAAGTTCGGAATCGATAACCGCTGAAAGCATCTAAGCGGGAAGCGAGCCCTGAGATGAGTCATCCCTGACCCCTTGAGGGTCCTAAAGGGCCGTTGGAGACCACAACGTTGATAGGTGGGGTGTGTAAGCGCAGTGATGTGTTGAGCTAACCCATACTAATTACCCGTGAGGCTTAACCATACAACACCCAAGAAGTGTTCTAAGGCTTGTAGCAAACCTAAGCGAACTACTAATTCAGTGATAGCGAAGCCAACAGGCAACCTCGTTATTCACGTCAGCTTTCTCAGATTGAAGAATTTGCCTGGCGGCCATAGCGCCGTGGAACCACCTGATCCCATGCCGAACTCAGAAGTGAAACGCGGTAGCGCCGATGGTAGTGTGGCATTCGCCATGCGAGAGTAGGACACTGCCAGGCACCCAATTTCAAGATTACGCCCAGCGTGGTCTTTACCGGTTAGTGTGCTGATATGGCTCAGTCGGTAGAGCGCATCCTTGGTAAGGATGAGGTCCCCAGTTCGATTCTGGGTATCAGCACCATTAAATAGAAAGCCTCCCTGAAAAGGGAGGCTTTTTTGCATCTGTCATTTTTCTTATATCCCCTTACATTTCCTATTCCGCAACCCCCTCTGCTTGCAGCCGACACTGTTTATCTGCTGGTTTGAGTCCTAATGTGTTACTCATTTGACTGCTATTGATGGTTTTATCCAGTGATTTAACCATGATTGATTGACGTAAAACGTTTTACATGTAAAATCCGGCGCGTTTTGCCTATTACGTGGAGAGAGAGCATGGCGCAGGATAACGAATACTGTTTGGGGGCGGTACCCGCCAAAGGGCGCAAAGGTGTGCTGTCGCTGATGCTGGTGATGCTCGGCCTGACCTTCTTCTCTGCCAGCATGTGGACCGGTGGTGCGCTGGGTACCGGGCTGGTATTCGATGACTTCATCAAGGCGGTACTTATCGGCAACTTGTTGCTGGGTATCTACACAGCTTGTCTCGGTTATATCGGTGCCTCAACCGGCCTCTCTACCCATCTGCTGGCTCGTTACTCCTTTGGGGTGAAAGGTTCCTGGCTGCCATCCCTGCTGCTCGGCGGTACTCAGGTCGGCTGGTTTGGCGTGGGCGTGGCGATGTTTGCCCTGCCGGTGCAGAAGGCGACCGGCATAGATGTGAACTGGCTGATCGCCATTTCGGGCATGTTGATGACGGTGACCGTCTACTTCGGGATCTCCGCCCTGATGGTGCTGAGCTTTGTGGCCGTACCGGCCATTGCACTGCTTGGCGGCTACTCGGTCTGGCTGGCGGTGACCTCGACCGGTGGCATGGCTGCACTGCAGCAGGTACAACCAAGCAATCCCATCGAGTTCACCACGGCGCTGACCATGGTGGTCGGTTCCTTTATCAGTGCAGGAACCCTGACCGCCGACTTTGTCCGCTTTGGTCGCAAACCTTGGGGCGCCGTCATGATTACCATGGTGGCGTTTTTTTTGGGCAACACGCTAATGTTCGTCTTCGGTGCAGCTGGTGCGGCGGTAACGGGGCAGGCCGATATCTCGGAAGTGATGCTGATGCAGGGGCTGTTGATCCCCGCCATTCTGGTGCTGGGCCTCAATATCTGGACCACCAACGACAACGCTCTCTACGCCTCCGGCCTCGGTTTTGCCAACATTACCGGTCTCAAGAGCAAGCCCCTCAGCGTGATCAACGGCCTCATCGGTACGGCTTGCGCCCTCTGGCTTTACAACAACTTTGTCGGCTGGCTGGCCTTTTTGAGTACGGCAATTCCGCCGATCGGTGGCATTATCATCATGGATTTCCTGCTCAATCGTGAGCGTTACCGTCAGTTTGCCGATCAGCAGTTCGAGACGGTGCGCTGGCAGGCGCTGGTCGCCACGGCAGTCGGGGTGGCTGTCGGCAAGTGGCTGCCGGGCATAGTGCCACTCAACGCGGTATTGGGCGCCGCCTTCACCTATTTCATTCTGGTTCGCCTCACCCAGCGGCCGGTTCTGGTACAGGAAGCTAACAAATGCTGATTCAACATATTCGTTTGGCCGATCGGGAAGGGTTGTGGCAGATCCGCTGTCAGGATGGGGTCATCACCGCCATCGAACCCCATGACGAACATGCCGTCGCCGGTCGGGTGCTGGACGGGGAGGGTGGTCTGGCGATTGCCCCCTTTATCGAACCCCACATTCACCTCGATACCACCCAGACGGCGGGCGAGCCGAGCTGGAACCTCTCCGGCACTCTGTTCGAGGGGATCGAGCGCTGGGCCGAACGCAAGGCGCTGCTGACCCATGAGGATGTGAAACAGCGCGCTATCCAGACGCTGAAGTGGCAGATCGCCAACGGCATCCAGTTCGTCCGTACTCACGTCGATGTCTCCGACCCCAATCTGGTCGCGCTCAAGGCGATGCTGGAAGTGCGGGAGGAGATGAAGGAGTGGGTGGAGCTGCAGATCGTTGCCTTCCCGCAGGAGGGGATCCTCTCCTACCCCAATGGCAAGGCACTGCTGGAGGAGGCGCTCAAGCTGGGGGCCGATGTGATCGGTGCGATCCCTCACTTCGAGTTCACTCGGGAATATGGGGTCGAAAGTCTGCACTACATCTTCGATCTTGCCGAGAAGTATCAGGTTCTGGTCGATGTGCACTGCGACGAGATCGATGACGAGCAGTCCCGTTTTATCGAGACGCTGGCGACCCTGGCCTACGAGCGGGGTATCGGTCATAGAGTCACCGCCAGTCACACCACCGCCATGCACTCCTACAACGGTGCTTATGCTTCCCGCCTGTTCCGTCTGCTCAAGATGGCGGACATCAACTTCGTGGCCAATCCGCTGGTGAACATTCACCTGCAGGGGCGGTTCGATACCTATCCCAAACGCCGCGGCATTACTCGGGTGAAGGAGATGCTGGAGGCGAACATCAACGTCTGTTTCGGTCACGACGACGTGTTCGATCCCTGGTATCCCATGGGCACCGCCAACATGTTGCAGGTGCTGCACATGGGGCTGCATGTCTGCCAGATCATGGGTTACGAGCAGATCAACGACGGTCTGAAGCTGATCAGCAGCCACAGCGCCCGCACCCTGAATGTGCAGGATCGCTATGGTATCGAGGTGGGCAAACCGGCCAACCTGTTGGTCCTGCCCGCCGAGAACGGCTTCGATGCGGTGCGCCGTCAGGTGCCGGTGCGTTACTCGATCCGCCACGGCAAGGTGATTGCCCAGACCCGCCCGGCCCAGACCGAGATCGTGCTGGGTCAGCCAGAGCCCATCGATTTTCGCCGCTGAGATTTCAATCAGGCTGGATGTCGATTAGTTCCGCCTCTGGGCACAAGGGCCGCCATTGCGACATAATGGCGGCCTGACCCTGAGGGAGTGACACCATGCAAACCTGGTTCTATGTTGCTGCAGGGGGCGCCATCGGCGCCTGCCTTCGTTTTGGGATTGCCGAACTGATGGCCTTGCTGCTGGGGCGCCACTTTCCTTACGGGACTCTGGTGGTCAACGTGGTGGGCTCTTTCATCATGGGGGTGGCATTTGCCCTCATCAGTCATGGTCATGTGGTAGAACACCCGATGAAGCCGTTGCTGATGGTGGGGATCCTCGGTGCCCTGACTACTTTCTCTTCCTTTGCCCTCGATACGGTAGTGCTGGCTCAACATGGAGCCTATCTGAAAGCGCTGCTCAATATCGCTCTCAATCTCTTCCTCTGTCTTGCCATGGTGGTGCTGGGCATGCAGTTGGTTGCGAGCCGGGTTTAAGGTGTCCGGACGCCAGTGGCTCTGGTAAACTGGCGGCCATTCTTTGCTCTATGGGTGTTTAAGGGATGTCAGAACAAGCAACGACAACGCATTTTGGCTTTAAAACCGTGGCCGCGACCGAGAAGGAAACTCTGGTAGCAGGTGTCTTCCATTCGGTGGCAGCCAAGTATGATCTGATGAACGATCTGATGTCGTTCGGCATCCACCGCCTGTGGAAGCGCTTCACCATCGACTGCTCCGGTGTGCGCAAGGGCCAGAAGGTGCTGGATCTGGCCGGTGGTACCGGTGACTTGACCGCCAAGTTCTCCCGCATCGTCGGCGAGACCGGTCAGGTGGTGCTGGCAGATATCAACGACTCCATGCTGAAAGTGGGCCGCGACAAGCTGCGCAATCTGGGGGTCGCCAACAACGTCTCCTACGTGCAGGCCAATGCCGAGGCGCTCCCCTTCCCGGATAACCACTTCGACGTCATCACCATCGGCTTCGGCCTGCGCAACGTCACCGACAAGGACAAGGCGCTCGCCTCCATGTTCCGGGTGCTCAAGCCGGGTGGCCGTCTGCTGGTGCTGGAGTTCTCCAAGCCGGTCAGCGAAGTGATCGCCAAGCTCTATGACCTCTACTCCTTCAAACTGCTGCCGAAAATGGGCGAAATCGTCGCGAACGACAGTGAAAGCTACAAATATCTGGCAGAGTCTATTCGTATGCACCCGGATCAACAGACCCTGGCTGGCATGATGGAAAATGTCGGTTTCGAGCAGGTGGAGTACTTCAATCTGACTCAGGGTGTGGTCGCCCTGCACCGCGGTTACAAGTTTTAAGGTTGCCTATGCCGATGGATGCCATGGTCACCGCGGTGATCGAAACCAGCCTCAACCAGTTGCTGGCGCTGGACAAACAGAGCCCGGAGCGGCTGCGCAAACTGGTGGGCAAGGTGCTCAAGCTGGAGCTGCGTGAACTCAAGCCGCTCTGGTTTGTCTTCTCCGAGCGTCGACTGGATGTGCTGGCCCAGCATGAAGGGGAGGCTGATGCGGTGCTCAGCCTGTCGCTGACCGCCCTTGGTCTGCTGAAAGACCCGTCCGCCCTGACCCGTTATATCCGCGAGGAGAAACTGGATCTGAGCGGTGATCCCCAGCTGGTGCAGGCATTCAGCGTGCTGCTGGGTGAGCTGGATATCGACTGGGAGGAGGAGCTGTCGCGCTATACCGGCGACGTGCTGGCCCACACCCTGTTCAGCGGTGCCCGTCAGGCGCGTCGTCTGGTCGGCCGCGAGCTGTGCCGCACCCGCAGCCAGCTGGCGGAATATCTGACCGAAGAGGCCCGCCTAGCCCCCGGCCCGCTGGAAGTGGCGAGTTTCAACGATGACGTCGAGGTGCTGGCCCAGCAGCTCAAGGCCGTCGAACTGCGGCTGGCCCGCTTCGAACAGCAGGTGACCTGATGACCCCGAAGGAGTTCAAACGCCTCTATCGCATCATCACCATCCTGCTGGAGCAGGGCATCGACGAACTGGTGCCCGCCCGCTATCAACCCTGGCCGGGTCGTCTGGCCCGTCGCTCCCTGTTCTGGCTCAAGAACAAGCAACCGGATCTCAGCCGCGGTGCCCGCATTCGCCTCGCCTTCGAGGCTCTTGGCCCCATCTTCATCAAGTTTGGCCAGATGCTCTCGACCCGCCGCGACCTGCTGCCGCCGGATATCGCCGAAGAGCTGGCCCTGCTGCAGGACAGGGTGCCCCCCTTCTGTGGTCAGGCGGCGCGCCAGCAGATCGAGCTGAGCCTGGGTTGTCCCATCGAAACCCTGTTTGACGACTTCGACGAGACGCCGCTGGCGTCGGCCTCCATCGCGCAGGTGCATACTGCCCGGCTGAAGGAGAGTGGCCGCGAGATTGTCATCAAGGTGATCCGTCCCGACATCGAGCCTGTCATCGAGGCCGACCTGAGACTGATGCAGGCGCTGGCCCGTCTGGTTGCCCGTTTTGTGCCCCAGAGTGCGCGGCTGCGCCCCATCGAGGTGGTGGAGGAGTATCGCAAGACCATCCTCGACGAGCTGAATTTGATGCGCGAAGCGGCCAACGCCATCCAGCTACGCCGCAATTTCACCGGCTCCGAGGCGCTCTATGTGCCTGAAATCATCACCGACCTCTGCCGCGAGCAGGTGCTGGTGATGGAGCGGATCTACGGTATTCCGGTCTCCGACATTCCTGCGCTGGAAGCCAACGGCACCAACATGAAGCTGCTGGCCGAGCGCGGAGTAGAGGTCTTCTTCACCCAGGTGTTCCGCGACAGCTTCTTCCATGCCGATATGCACCCGGGCAACATCTTCGTCTCTTACGAACATCCGGAAAACCCGCTCTGGATCGGCATCGACTGCGGCATCGTAGGTACCCTCAATCGGGAAGACAAACGCTATCTGGCGGAGAACTTCCTCGCCTTCTTCAACCGAGACTATCGTCGGGTGGCGGAGCTGCACGTGGAGTCGGGCTGGGTACCGGCAGACACCAAGGTGGACGAGTTCGAGTTTGCCATCCGCACCGTGCTGGAGCCCATCTTCGAGAAGCCGCTCTCCGAGATCTCGTTCGGTCACGTGCTGCTCAACCTGTTCAACACCGCGCGTCGCTTCCATATGACGGTGCAGCCGCAGCTGGTGCTGCTGCAAAAGACCCTGCTCTATGTGGAAGGGTTGGGGCGTCAGCTCTACCCGCAGCTCGATTTGTGGCAGACCGCCAAGCCGTTCCTCGAAAACTGGATGCACGAACAGGTCGGGCCCAAGTCGGTATTGAACGCTATCAAGGAGAAGGCGCCATTCTGGGCGGAGAAGCTGCCGGAGCTGCCGGAGCTGGTCTATGAGACCCTGCGCCAGACCCGTCATCAGCAGCGTCATTTCGACCAGATGTTTGCCGAGTTCCGCCGTCACAGCCGTCGGCAGGGGCAGGCCCGCTACCTCTTAGGGGTTGGAGCCAGCCTGCTATTGGCGGGTGTATTCTTGCTGACCCAAAAACAATACATTGAGTGGGGACAAGCCAGTCTCGCCGGTGCAGCCCTCTGCTGGCTGGTCGGCTGGTTGCGAACCCGTTCCCATTAATCAACAACCGCGCCGTCAGGCGCCTGTTCTGGAGAGAAAATCATGGGTGGTATCAGTATTTGGCAATTGTTGATCATCGCAGTCATCGTCGTGCTGCTGTTCGGTACCAAGAAACTGCGCGGCATTGGCGGTGATCTGGGCGCGGCGGTCAAAGGGTTCAAGAAAGCCCTCTCCGACGAGCCGGCTGATGCCAAGGCCGAGCAGAAAGATGCCGAGTTTCCCCCGAAACAGCTGAACGAAGCGGCCACTCAGAGCAGTGAGACCGCCAAACAGAAAGACAAAGACCAGGCCTAAGCCATGTTCGATATCGGTTTTTGGGAGCTGGTCGTTATCGGTGTGGTAGCACTGGTGGTACTGGGGCCCGAGCGGCTGCCGGTTGCCATCCGCACGGCTACCCACTGGATCCGCCTCATTCGTTCGACCGCGAACTCGGTCAAGTCCGAGCTGGAGCAGGAGCTCAAGTTGCAAGAGCTGCATAACGACCTCAAGAAGGCCGAACAGTTGCAGATGAGCAACCTGAGCCCCGAGCTGCAGGAGTCCATCGAACAGCTCAAAGCGGCGGCCCAGTCGGTCAATCGCCCCTATCAGGTGGAGAACGAGATCCGTCCGCCGCGCCCCGAGCCGGTCGCCCAGGCGGAGCCTGCCACGCCGGTGGAGCCTGCAGTGCAGCTGAGCCACGACGTGCCACCGGTCAATAGCCAGCGGGAGAGCGAGCCGGTGCCGGTCAGCGACTCCGCAGTAAAAGGGGAGGTGAAGCCATGAGTCAGGCCGAACAACCCCTGATCAGCCATCTGGTTGAGCTGAGAACCCGTTTGCTGCGCTCCATTACCGCCATCCTCGTGGTGTTTCTGGCGCTGATCTACTTCTCCAACAACATCTACGACTTCGTGGCCCAGCCGCTGCTCAGCCAGTTGCCGGAAGGGACCAGCATGATCGCGACGGATGTGGCGACCCCCTTCCTGACGCCGATCAAGCTTACCCTGGTGGTCTCCTTCTTCGTGGCGATCCCCTATCTGCTCTATCAGGCCTGGGCCTTTATCGCCCCCGGTCTGTACCAGCATGAGCGGCGGCTGATCATGCCGTTGGTGGTCTCCAGCGCCCTGCTGTTCTATGCGGGAATGGCGTTCGCCTACTACGTGGTGTTCCCGCTGGTGTTCGGTTTCTTCACCAGCACCGCACCCGCCGGGGTGACGGTGGCGACCGACATCGCCAGCTATCTGGACTTCGTACTGACCCTGTTCTTCGCATTCGGGGTGGCGTTCGAAATTCCGGTGGCGACCATACTGCTCTGCTGGACTGGCGTGACCACACCGCAAAACCTGAAGGAGAAACGTCCTTACGTCGTCGTCGGGGTGTTTGTGGTCGGCATGCTGCTGACGCCGCCTGATGTCTTCTCCCAGACCCTGCTCGCCATCCCGATGTGGGCGCTGTGGGAGATTGGTCTGTTCTTCGCCCGCTTCTACGTGAAGAAAGAGGAGGAAGAGCAACAGGAACAACCGGATGTGGAGAGCTGAGGCTCTGTTCGTCACCTGTTTGCCGGATGGCGAGAGGATGACGAAGTCCGCAGGAATAGCAGAACGAGGGGAGCTTAGGCTCCCTTCCTCTTTTCATGCTCCCGTTCGAGGCGTATGGTAAGACCCCATTCGGTAGATGGTTTTCAAATACCTGATATGTATTCCTTTTGTTCGGAACGTCTCATTCCATGATCGATATCGGTTTAAACCTGACCAGCAGCCAGTTCGTCGGTGAACAGCCTGAGCTGGTGGCCCGTGCCCGCGCCGCCGGAGTGGAAGCGCTGATCCTCACCGGTACCGATCTGGCGGGTAGCCGCGAGAGCGCTGAGTTGGCCGCCCGCTGGCCGGGCTACTGCTTCTCCACCGCCGGGGTACACCCTCACGATGCCAAGAGTGTCGATGAGGCGACCCTACCCGCCTTGCGCGAGCTGGCAGCCTTGCCGCAGGTGGTGGCTATTGGCGAGTGCGGCCTCGACTACAACCGCGACTTCTCACCCCGTCCGGTGCAGGATGCGGTATTCGACGCCCAGCTGGCACAGGCCGCCGAGCTTGGGATGCCGGTGTTTCTCCACTGCCGCGATGCACACGCCCGTTTTATCGAGATCCTCCGTCCCTGGTTGCCGAAACTACCGGGAGCCGTGCTGCACTGCTTCACCGGCTCCGACGAGGAGCTGGACGAGTGTCTGGCGCTGGGGCTGCATATCGGGGTGACTGGCTGGCTCTGCGACGAGCGCCGTGGTCAGCTGCTGCGCGAACAGGTGGCCCGCATTCCGGCCGGTCGGCTGATGATCGAGACCGATGCCCCCTATCTGGTGCCGCGGGATCTGAAACCGCGCCCGAAACGCAATGAACCCGCTTTTTTGCCGCACATCGCCCAGGTGGTGGCGGCCTGTCGTGGTGAAGCGCCCGAGGCCTTGCTGGCCCATACCCGGGCCACCTCCGCCGCGTTCTTCCAACTTCCTCTCCAGGAGTGATTCATGGCTACAACTCTTCCGGGCGCCTTTCCGGGCCGCCGCCTGCGCCGTCTGCGCAAACATGATTTCAGCCGTCGTCTGGTGCGCGAGAACGTACTGACCGTCAACGATCTCATCTATCCGGTGTTTGTGCTGGAAGGGGAGAACCGCCGTGAAGCCGTTCCCTCCATGCCGGGGGTGGAGCGTCTCTCCATCGATCTGCTGCTGGAAGAGGCTGCCGAGCTGGTGGAGCTGGGCGTGCCCGCTATCGCCCTGTTCCCGGTGACCCCGCTGGAGAGCAAGAGCCTGATGGCGGAAGAGGCCTACAACCCGAACGGGCTGGCCCAGCGAACCGTGCGTGCCCTCAAGGCCCGCTTCCCGGAGCTGGGGGTCATCACCGACGTGGCGCTCGATCCGTTCACCACCCACGGTCAGGACGGCATCATCGATGATGAAGGCTATGTGCTGAACGACATCACCACCGAGATCCTGATCAAGCAGGCACTCTCCCACGCCGAAGCCGGGGTCGATATAGTCGCGCCGTCCGACATGATGGATGGCCGCATCGGCGCCATCCGCGCTGCGCTGGAAGAGAATGGCTTCATCAACACCCAGATCATGGCCTACTCCGCCAAGTACGCCTCCTGCTACTACGGCCCGTTCCGTGATGCGGTTGGCTCTGCCGGCAACCTCGGCAAGAGCAACAAGGCTACCTATCAGATGGACCCGGCCAACAGCAACGAAGCCCTGCACGAAGTGGCGCTGGATATTCAGGAAGGGGCCGACAGCGTGATGGTCAAGCCGGGTATGCCCTATCTGGACGTGGTTCGTCAGGTGAAGGATCAGTTCGGCGTGCCGACCTTCGCCTATCAGGTGAGCGGCGAGTACGCCATGCACATGGCGGCGATCCAGAATGGCTGGCTGAAAGAGAAGGAGACCATCATGGAGTCCCTGCTCTGCTTCAAGCGGGCCGGGGCCGATGGCATCCTCACCTACTTCGCCAAGCGCGTGGCGCAGTGGTTGAAGGAAGATGCCCGTTAAGCCGGGTTGAAGAGAAAAACGAGAGGGGGAGCCGATGGCTCCCCCTCTGTCGTTATGGCTCTCTTTTGGTCACGAGCGGCTGATTACAGCTTGATCCAGGCATCGCTCCAGTGGCTGCCGGTACCCGGTGCATAGTGGCTGGCCACACCACCGCACCAGCCACTGTAGGGCCAGGGTTTGCACTCGTAGTCGCCACCGGCATTGCTGACCCGTTCGCCACTCTGATAAGCGGTGCCCGCAACATAGGCCGGGTAGCTGCCGTTACTACCGTCATTGTCACCACCCGGAGCCTGTTCCACCAATGCCAGGGTGAAGCGGCGCTCGAAGCCCTGCTTGCTCCCCTCAGCCATGCCCGCCAGCAACAGCTCGTAACTGCCGGCCGCAAGGCCCGACTGTGCCAGCTGCAGGGAACCCTGACCATCGATCAGGGCGCTGCCGGTGGCGACCGGATTGCCATCCTGCAACAGGGTCGCGGTGACGGTCACCGGGTTGGCGGTGGTCAGTGTCAGGCTGAAGTCGAGCGCGCCGTTGACGATGAAGTATTCAGCCGCCAGATCGGTGACGGTGAAGTCACTGCTGCTACCGGTAGTGGGCAGAATGAAGTCTCCGCTCAGGTAGGTGAGACCGGTCCAGCCGGAGCTGGTCAGCCAGTGCTTGCCATTGGTCTGATAGACGTTGGGCAACTGGGTGCACTGTTTGTTGTCATTAACGAAGCCGATACCGTAAAAGCCCGCCACATTCTTGTAGCAGAGCTGGCGACCATTCTGGTGCAGCACTGGCTGATCCAGCTTGCCCTTGTGGTGGAGTGACAGCCAGTCAAACTGGTTGATGGCCGAGACCAGCGGCACAAACTGGCCATCGGGCTGACGATAACGGATCAGGGATCCGGCATCACAGAGCAGACCCTCAGCCTGCTGTTCGACGTAGCCGTAGTACTGCTCGCCATCCTGGAAGGTGAATCGGCAGAGATTGCCTTTCTCCGACTCCTTGGGGATCCAGCCCATCAGCAGTCGCTCCTGATTGGTCAGGGCCGCCAGCTGCCCGGCACTGAAGTCGCTGCCGTTGGCTACCCAGCCTTGCGGCATGGTGGAGAATTGCATGAAGTAGTGGTCGGTATAGTACATGTGGCTGTCAGCGCGGTGCTTGCGAGCCCCCTGGCTGACCGAGTTGTAGCGATAGATGTCGTTTTCCGGCTTGTGGAAACCGTTGAGATCATCGTCCAGATAGGGCAGGTCGCCCTTGCGGATATGGTAGTTGGCCATACCCGTCATCAGGGGATGCCAGCCGTGGCTGCCACGGGCAAACGCGCTCTCATGGCTGTAGGACTTCCCATCGAAGCCGTGGCCAAATTCGTGGGCAATGATGCCCCAGCCGCCGTAGTAGTGGCTGACAAAGTTAAAGGTATCGACCCCGGTGATGCCACCACTCCCCAGCCCGCCCCCCATGGCGGTGATCCCCAGGTTGAGGTAGGGGCGCTTCATCAGGCTGTGGTAGTAGTAGTCATAATCGGCGGCCGTAAAGATCCCGTTCGGCACATAGCTGTTGCCGCCATTGCCGAACATCTCGTAGCCGTTCACCGCCTTGAAGTTGTACCAGACGTGTTTGAACTCCTCGGTCGAGACCATGTAGGCCAGGTTGGTGGCGATGATCAGCCACTCGCGGGCGTAGAGGGCATTGATGGGGCGCCAGGAGCCGCTGGTGTTGGTGGCGAAGCGCACGTTCCAGCTTGGCTTGAGGCGTGCCAGCTTCTGGGCAAACGGATCCGAGTTGGAGCTGAACCTGTGCTCGAACTGGGCAGGCAGATTGATGCTGTTGTCGAGCAGGTTGTTGAGATCAAACACGCCATCGCGGCTGGCGCTGTTGAAGCGTCCCTGCTCGCCAAAGGCGCTCAGTGGCAGGGTGATTTGGGCATAGGCGGGCAGGCGATCGAGCTGGCCCAGGATCAGCCACTTGTTGATACCGTTCAGGCGTGACTCGATATTGATGTCATGCAGCTCTTTGGCGGCATAGTTGGTGATGCGCACCGTGTCGTTATCAAGCAGCTCGGTCTTGACCAGCGAATTGATGTTGACCGAACGCTGGGCGCGATCGATCAGCACCTCGTAGGGTTCGTCATTGCGCAGTATGTAGCTGACTGTGGCCGGCATCAGCTGATCGAAGATCAGCGGGCGAGCCGGCAACTGCTCGTCGGCCGTGAAGCTGATCTCCTTGCTCAGCAACTGGTTGAAACCCAGGCCGCGTTCGTTGGCGGTGACAAGCGCCGAGCCCGCCAGCTGGAGATCTTTCAGCGCCGCCACAGGCTGCTGGTTGATCTCCCGGACAGTAAAGGTCGGGTTCTTGAACTGAAAGTCGTTGGCGATCAGGGTATCGACATCATGCCATTCGATGCGGTCCTTGAAGTTCACCACCAGTCGATCGCCATCCATGTCGATTTTTTGCAGATTGCTGTCGGCGATCACCTGCTCAGGCGCCAGCGGGGTGTTGCTGGCGATGGCATCAGCCAGTTTGCGCAGGTCATAGATGTAGTAGTTTTTGCCGGCGGTGTGGGCCAGCAGATAGTCACCCACCTGATGGAGTTGCACCAGACGGTGGCTGTATTTTCCTTCAAAGGCGAGCCGACCGGCGATGGGGGTCTTGAGGCTGTTCTCCGGCGTCACATCCTGCTGGCGGTAGACCTTGATCTCGCTCAGCGCATCGGCCACCAGCACGTAATCCTGATTGGCAAAGATGGCCTGGGCGCGGTGCAGGCTGTTGCTGCCGGAATCCCGACCGGTTCCCAGGGTGGTGACATAGCGATGCTCGTCGGCCAGATCGAAGATATCGACCCGGTGCGAGTAGCGCGAGACCACGTAGAGCAGGTTGTTGCGGACAAACAGTTCGCTGACCTGGTTGTAGGCCGTGGCACTGCCGGTTTCGGTGCCGCGGATCTCGCCAATCTGCTGGCGGCTCGGGATATCGATAATGGCCACATGGCCCGGATTGCCGTTCTGGCTGACATAGAGCCGATCCTGATAGCGCTCGACCGCCGTGATCAGGCTGGGGTCCAGCCCCAGCTGGTCGGCCGCCAGCTCCTCGCCTTTGTCCAGATATTGCAGCGAGGTGGCAAACGAGTTGACGCTGCAGGAGCTGGTCTCCATCACCACCCGGGTGCGTTCGCCATTCTGGATCTGGCCGTGGGGGAAGTACTCCAGCAGACAGCCGTTGCCGTAGTCATAGTTGCCAAAGCGCTTGTTGACCGCTACGACCCCACCGTCGTACCAGGTCAGCTCCCACTCCTCATCGAAGAAATCAAAGACGTTACGAATGGCTGTTTCGTCGAAAAAGTGGGGTTTGGGCAGATCGAACAGGATGTGGTTATCCGCCGTCAGCGGGTAGAGCAGGCCGTTGATGGCAAGGTGGCGCTTGCCATCCTTGATGATCACGTTCTGCTCGTCAGCCGCACTCTGATGCAGCGCGGCGAGGCGCGCCGTCATCTGTTCGTAGTGCTCCTGATAGGTTTGTTTGAAATAGGCTTGTTCGCGCTCATCGGCCACGACATGGGCCGACAGCAGCAAACCGAGCAGGGTGGCAAGCTTGGTGGTTCTTGGCATGGTGATTTCCTTATCTTGGTTGTTGTTGGACGTTTTTTGGTGCTTGGCAAGCATGTAAAAGAGAGGGGCTAACCCGTCCGGGTCAGTGCATCCTGCCCATCGGCAGCGTGGCCGACGGGCAGGATATGGGCGGGGGCCTGTCAGCCCCCGTTAGTGGTTGGGGCAAGGTCAGAGCTTGATCCAGGCATCGCTCCAGGCGCTGCCGGTACCCGGCGCATAGTGGCTGGTCGAGCCGCCACACCAGCCGCTGTACGGCCAGGGTTTGCACTCGTAGTTGCCACCGGCATTGCTGACCCGATCACCGGCCTGATAGCTGGTGTTTGGGGCATAGGCCGGGTAGTCGCCATCGCTGCCGCCGTTGTCGCTCTCTTCGGTCAGGGTGACCGGGAAGCGTTGCACCACCGGCTGCTGGCCGTCAGCCAGACCGGTGATGACCACGTCGTAGCTGCCATCGGTGACGTTGCTGCCCTGCAGTACCAGGGTGCTGGTGCCGTTCACCTGGCTGCTGGTGGTGCCGTGGCTGTGGCCGCTCTGCTCCAGAGTTGCGGTGATCTGTACCGGGTTGGCGGTGGTCAGGTTGAAGCGGATGCTGACCTGACCGTTGACTATGGTGTACTCGCTCGCCATGGCGCTGACGGTGAAGTCGCTGCTGCCTTCGGCGGGTGGCGTTGTGCCGCCGCAGTCGCTGTCGCCCTGTACGCGCCAGACGCCCCAGTCACCCGTGGTACCCGGCTCTTCGTTCTGGGTCCACCAGCCTGCCAGCCAGTTCTTGCCGTTGTGGCTGACGATGTCGCCGCCCACATAGACCTTCTTGGCATCCCAGCTGTTTTCACAGACGGCGCCCTGCTCCCTGACGGTCACGTTGCGCTGTTGGGTTACCTGCTGACCGGCGCTGTCGCTCACCTGATAGTTGAGGGTGTAGCGGCCGACCTTGCTGCTGTCGACGTTGCCGCTGACCTTGATTTGGGCGGTCAGGTCGCCATCTTCCTCATCGTGGGCGCTGACGCCGGTCATCGGATCGAAAGCGGTACCCAGCTCCAGCGTGGTGTCGGTGACGCCGCTGAACACCGGCTTCATGCTGTAGACCTCGATGGTACGTATCTGCTCGGTGACGTTGTTGTCGCGATCGCTCACCTTGTAGGTGAGGGGGTAGAGGCCGATGCGCTGGCTATCTACCGAACCTTCCACCTGGATCTGGCCAGTCAGGTCGCCATCTTCCTTGTCGTTGGCGCTGACACCGGCCAGCGGATCAAAGGCGGTACCCTGCTTGATGCGGGTATCGCTCAGGCCGCTGAACACCGGCTTGCCGTTGTCGACCGGAGGCGTGATCTCCTGATCGTGGATGAAGGGGCCGTAGTTCTTGATGAAGGATTCGTTGTAGGACTGACCGGCGGCGTTGCGGCCAATGTCCCAGTTGATGGACCAGGTCATCACGCCACGCAGCGGTTGCCCCTCGCTCTTCAGGCGGTTGAAGGCGTTGTAGAGTTTCTGCGGATCCTGCACATAGCCGGTGGCGGCGGCATCGATGTTGGTCGGAATGCCGAACACCAGCTTGTCATGGGGGATCTTGTAGAAGCCGCGGGTTCCGTTGCTCAGCGAATCCGCCATGTAGTAGATGAACTCTTCTTTCAGGGCATCGTTGTTCTGGGCAATCCAGCCGATCCCATCGATGTAGATACCGTCACCACCCTGGTTGTAGAACTGGGGGTTGATCCAGTCGTAGTAGCCTTCCAGATTGCGGATATAGGGGATGTAGGCGCCAGTCTGGGTCAGATAGGGGAACTCCGGCGCCATGGTGATGAGGAAGTTTTTCCCCTGAGCGCGGTAGTGATCCTTGACCAGACGCAGGGCCGCCGGGATCACGGTCTGGTTGTTGGCGGCAGTGATGGCGGCCTGTTCCAGGTCGATATCCAGCCCGTCGAAGCCATAGGTCTCCACCAGACGGATGATCTCGTCGGCAAAGGCCTGCTCCTGACCCTTGCGCAGCTCGATGTGCGCATCGGCACCGCCCAGCGCCAGCAGCACGGCACGGCCCTGACGGTTCAGCTCGGCGATCTGCTCGATAAACTGGCTTTCGCTCATGCCGATGGCCGGGTCGAGTTTGAAGGTGGGGATGGGATCGCTGCCATACACCTTCATGAAGGAGACATCGACCACGTTATATTGCGGGTTGACCTGATCGAGCTTGACGCAGGGGGCGATACCGCCCTTGTAGCCCGAGCCGTCACACCAGTTGTGCCAGTAGCCGACCACTACGCCGGACTGGGGGTTGACCATCGCCTGACCGGCACTGGCGGCATATGCCATGGGGGCGCCCATGCCGAGCAGGCAGCCAAGCAGGGATAATTTGAGTTTGTTCATCGTCTCTCCGTACGGTGCAAATGGGGCGTCGGTTGTGACCGGACGTCCCCGGGGGCAGCCCCGCTGTCATAGGTGTTTTCCCTTAGACCGGTGGCTTTGCGTCGCGCCCTTTCGGGTCACTTTGCCTTTTTCACCCGATTTCTGTGCAGCACAGAGAATCAAGTGACCTGCATGGCAGGTTGCCTATGATAGATGCTTGAAAATAAATTAATCAATAGTTGGTTTTGATTCTAATTTACTGAAAAATATTGATAATTTGTTACAGTTACCACATTTTGTCCGTTTCCATGATTGAGCATGACGGTACTTGGCTGGCAGCTGTGGCGCCGGTAAATGGCGACTTTTTGCCCCTTGAAAGTAGCGGTAAGAGCCAAAAAAGGCCCACAGATTCATTCTGTTACTGGCTGTTGATAGCAAAACTGCAGCAACGGCAGAGATCCGGGTCGCAATGGCTGGAAAAGTACAGGGTTGCGGCGGATTCCCGCTTGATTATTGCGTGGCTTGGCCACATGTTAGAAAGCCATACAGAGCTGCTAAAGCGGTCTGTTCAAGACCAAACAAGAGGTAACCGGGATGAATAACCCTTTGCTGACAATGGATTCACTGCCCCCTTTCAGCCAGATCAAGCCGGAGCAGGTTCAGCCTGCCGTGATTCAGGCGATTGCTGACTGCAAGCAGAAGATCAGCGATGTGCTGGCCCAGCGTGATCCCCATACCTGGGATAGCCTGATTGCCCCGCTGGAAGAGGTAAATGACCGTCTGTCACGGATCTGGTCACCGGTCAGCCACCTCAACTCCGTACTCAACAGCGAAGCGCTGCGCGAGGCCCATGATGCCTGCCTGCCGCTGCTCTCCGAATTCCAGACCTATGTCGGTCAGCATGAAGGGCTCTATCAGGCCTATCTGGCCCTCTCCCAGAGCGATGATTTCCCGCTGCTGAGCGGCGCCCAGCGCAAGGAGATCCAGAATACCCTGCGTGACTTCCGCCTCTCCGGCATCGGTCTGCCTGCCGAGGCGCAGCAGCGCTACGGCGAAATTCAGGCCCGCCTCTCCGAGCTGGCCTCCCGTTTCAGCAACAACGTGCTGGATGCCACCCAGGGCTGGCACAAGCTGGTGGCCGATGAAGCCGAGCTGGCCGGTCTGCCCGACAGCGTGCGTGCCGCTGCCCGTCAGATGGCTGAACTTAAAGGCAAAGAGGGGTGGCTGTTCACGCTGGATATCCCCTCTTATCTGCCGGTGATGATGTATGCCGACAACCGCGAGCTGCGCGCCGAGATGTATGAGGCCTTCACCACCCGCGCCTCCGATCAGGGCCCCAATGCGGGCAAGTGGGACAACTCCGCCATCATGAGCGAGCTGCTCACCCTGCGCCGCGAACTGGCTCAGTTGCTGGGGTTCGCCAACTATGCCGAGCTCTCCCTGGCCACCAAGATGGCGGACAAGACCGAACAGGTGGTGAGCTTCCTCACCGATCTGGCGGCCAAATCCCTGCCGCAAGGCAAGGCCGAGCTGGAGGAGATCCGCGCCTTCGCCGCCGAGCAGCATGGTCAGAGCGAGCTGGCAGCCTGGGATCTCGCCTACTACGCCGAGAAGCTCAAGCAGCACAAGTTCTCCATCTCCGATGAGCAGCTGCGCCCCTACTTCCCCGCCAGCAAGGTGGTGAAGGGGCTGTTCGAGGTGGTGAAGCGGGTGTTCGGCATGAAGGTGCGCGAGCGTCTCGGCATCGACACCTGGCACCCTGATGTGCGTTTCTACGACATCTTCGATGCCGACGACGAGCTGCGCGGCAGCTTCTACCTCGACCTCTACGCCCGCGAGCACAAGCAAGGCGGGGCCTGGATGGATGTCTGTCTGGGTCGTCGCTACCGTCAGGATGGCTCGCTGCAAAAGCCGGTGGCCTACCTGACTTGCAACTTCAACGGCCCGGTGGATGGCAAGCCAGCGCTGTTCACCCACAACGAAGTGGTCACCCTGTTCCATGAGTTTGGCCACGGCATCCACCACATGCTGACCCGCATCGATGTGGCCGGTGTCGCCGGTATCAACGGCGTGGCCTGGGATGCGGTAGAGCTGCCGAGCCAGTTCCTCGAGAACTGGTGCTGGGAGTCCGAGGCGCTGGCCTTTATCTCCGGCCACTACGAGACCGGCGAGCCGCTGCCTGCCGAGCTGCTGGAGAAGATGCTGACCGCCCGCAACTTCCAGGCTGCGATGCAGATGCTGCGCCAGCTGGAGTTCGCCCTGTTCGACTTCCGTCTCCATCAGGAGTTTGATCCGGCCAATCCGGCACAGCTCCCGGCGCTGCTGGATGAGGTGCGCAGTCAGGTAGCAGTGATGACGCCGCCAGCGTTCAACCGCTTCCAGCACAGCTTCTCCCACATCTTTGCGGGCGGCTATGCGGCGGGCTACTACAGCTACAAGTGGGCCGAGGTGCTCTCTGCCGATGCCTTCTCCCGCTTCGAGGAGGAGGGGATCTTCAACCCGGCGACCGGCCAATCCTTCCTGAAGAATATTCTGGAGAAGGGTGGCTCGAAGGAGCCGATGGAGCTGTTCCGAGCCTTCCGTGGTCGTGAGCCCAAGGTGGATGCGCTGTTGCGACACAGCGGGATCGCTGCCTGAGATTCCTGACCCGCCGCCTGTGTGAGCTTCAAGCAGGTACACTGTTTTGCGGCATAGTGGGATCAAGTCGTGATTTCTGCGACAAAAAGGGACCTTTTGGTCCCTTTTTTCAAGGCTTTTTAATATCTTGCTGATTGCATATTTGCACTGCTCACAGCTCTTCAGTAGAGTCGTGTTCTAACCTTCAAGGAGAGAAAGCCACTTGCCATGAGGCGAGCACTCGATTCCGTCTATCAAATCATCTCCAGTCTGGCTCATTCGAGCGGCCAGGGATATTTCGATACCTTTGTGAGTGAAATCGCCGCTGCTGTGATGGCTGATGTCGTCCTGATCGCCAGCAGGGAATCAAATGCTTCCCATCTTACGGTTCAGGCTGCCCATCCCTCCTCTCTTGACCCCGATACCCTGACGCTGCCAATCACTGATTCTCCCGATGCCATTACCTGGCAGGAGGGGGAAGCCTGGTTCAGCGATCGTCTGTTGCAGCTGTTCCCCGCGATGCCGCTTGCCGATGCGTGGCAAGCCCAGGCCTACGCCGGGATCGCCCTCAAGGATGCGGATGGCGAGACCATAGGCATCTGCTGCCTGCTCTATCGTCAGCCGCAGGCCAATATGACCAAGGTGATGGGGCTGCTCCGGTTGCTGGGGCCGCTGGCCGGTCGCGAACTGGCGCTGATGCTGCAACGCCAGCTGCCGCAACTCTTGCCTGATACCCCTCATGTGCTGCAGAGCATGCTGTTTCAGGCCCCGGTGGGGATCGGCAAGCTCGATCTCACCAGCCGCATTCTCTGGGCCAATCCGGCTATCGAGAAGATGTTGGGATATCCCCTCGACGAGCTGCTTCATCGCTCCATCTCCGACATCAATCACCCGGAGGATTGGCAGCGCAGCCTTGAGTGCTACGAAGAGATCCGGCGCGGCGAGCGCAGCAGTTTCACCCAGGAGAAGCGCTACTTCTGCAAGGGGGGCGAGATCCTGTGGGGGCGGGTAACTGTCACCCTGATCCGCGACGAGCAGCAGCAGCCGGACTACCTGATGGTGCTGCTGGAGAATATCGATCCCCTCAAGCGTCATGCGGAGCAGCTCAAGCTCTCTCACCGGGTCTACGACAACCTCTCCGAAGCGATTCTGGTGTGCGATGCCGACAGCCGCATCATCTCGGTCAACCCGGCCTTCGAGCAGATCACCGGCTACAGCAGCGACGAGGTGCGGGGCCAACGTCCCAGCATGCTCAAGTCCGGGCTGCACGACCAGACCTTCTATGCTGACATGTACCATGCGCTGGAGCGGGTGGGGGTGTGGCGTGGCGAGGTGTGGAACAAGCGCAAGAACGGCAAGCTCTATCCGCAGCAGCTGATGATCAGCACCCTGCGCGAAGCTGGCAAAATTCAGCAATATATCGCCATTTTCAGCGATCTTTCTCAGACAAAAGTGGCCGAGCAGAAGATTGCGACCCAGGCCAACTACGACAACCTCACCAGCCTGCCCAACCGCTGGCTGTTTGGCCGCTGCCTCACCCGCTTCTGCGAGCGGGGAGAGCGCTTCGCGCTCATGGTGCTCGACCTCAACAACTTCAAGGCGGTCAATAACAGCATGGATCACCATGCTGGCGATGCCCTGCTGCGGGAGGTCTCGGATCGACTGGTGAGCCGGGTGCGCACCGAAGATCTGGTGGCCCGTATCGGTGGCGACGAGTTCGCGTTCCTGGTGCCCGGCATCGTCACCCGCCGTCAGGCCGAGGTGTTTGCCAAGCAGGTGATCGGCAGTTTCGCCCGGCCCTTTATGCTGGCCAACCAGCATCTCTATGTGACCGCGACCATCGGCATGACCCTCTGCCCGGTCGATGGCAGCGAGAGCGACGAGTTGCTGCGCAACGCCGAACAGGCGCTGTTTGCGGCCAAGCGGCAGGGACGGTTGCTCGGTGCCTACTGCTCATCCATGCGGGAAGAGGTGCGCCAGCGCCACCAGATGCAACAGGATCTGGCCGAAGCGATCAAGCTGGAGCAGCTGACCATGGCCTACCAGCCGATCTGGGACAATCGCAGCGGACGGGTCGCCAAGCTGGAGGCGCTGGTGCGCTGGTATCACCCCCACTGGGGACAGGTATCCCCTGCCGAGTTTATTCCGCTGGCGGAAGAGGCGGGATTGATTCAGGGGCTGGGTGCGCTGGTATTGTGGCAATCGTGCCGGGATCTGGCGCGGTTGCAGCAATCCGGCTTCCCTGATCTGCAGATGTCGATCAATCGTTCCACCATGGAGTTCCAGACCATCGACCCCGAGGCGAGTGAGTGGCTCAAGGTGATCCAGCATTTCGGACTCGATCCTGCCGACATCGTCATCGAAATCACCGAATCTCTGCTGATGGAGAGCAGCGATCAGCACAGAGTGCGGATCGATGCCCTGCGCGAGGCGGGCTGCAAGCTGGCCATCGACGATTTCGGTACCGGCTACTCGGCCCTCAACTATCTGCGCACCTTCCCGGTCGATCTGGTCAAGATCGACCGCTCCTTCGTGCGCCATATCCCCTTCAATGAGCAGGATCGGATGCTGCTCGACGGCATCATCAACATAGTGCACAACCTCGGCATGCAGGTGGTGATCGAGGGGGTAGAGACCCGCGAGCAGCTCAACTTCCTCTGCCAGAAAGGGTGCGCCTTCACTCAGGGTTATCTGCTCAGCCGCCCGCTGGCCTATGACGATCTCACCGAATATCTGCAGCTCAATGACAAAGGGATGTTTCTGCAGATCAGCTAGTGGCGCTTACTCCTTCGATGTCATCTGTTCCTGTTTGGTTTTCAATGTCCGGTAATCCTCGCCGAGATAGCGCAAATAGATGCGATCCAGTACTCCCTCATCCTGCATCTGTTGCAGCGCCTTGTTGTAGGCAGGCAGCAGGTCAGCCTTCTGTTTGCCAAAACAGAGGTAGAGCGGCGTCGAATCGATAAAGGGGGTGAGGGCGCGGATCCTGACGTCCTGCTCCCTCGACAGAATGGGGGCAGAGAAGTAGTCCAGGATGATCATATCGACCCGGCTCTTTTCCAGCATCAGTAGCAGCTGTTTGTCGGAGTGAACCTTGATGGGCTCCCAGCCGGTGAAGTTCCTGATCTTGGCCGTGTAGTCATACCCCCTGACAATTCCTACTTTCAGCCCCTTGGCCATCTCCCACGAGAAGTTCTGTAACGGACTGTCGGTACGCACATAGGCGGCCAGAGGATAGAAGGCGGTGGCAAGGTCAGAGTGATAGCAACCGGGGAGAGGGGCATTGTCGAGAATGCCATCCGCCAGCTGGGTGCTGACATACTGCTCGCAGCGCCCCCAAGGCAGTTCAAGCAGGGTGAGGTTCATGCCAAGGCGGCGCGCCACCTCTTGATGGATCTCCACCGAAATGCCCTCTTTCAGGTTGCCCTGTTCGGCATAGGAAAAGGGAGGCCAGTCTACGCCGCAGACCTTCAGGTTTGTGCCGCTCTGGGCGGCGAGGAGCAGGGCAATGAACAGGTTCATGGGATTTCCTCCCTACAGCGACTTGAAGGGGCTGTGGTACACTCGGTTCACTGAACTTAGAACGCATCCAAAGACCATGCAAATCCTCCTCGAAGACCCCGCCAAGGCCGCGCAGGCAGACGCGCTGGCCAGCCAGCTTGCCCAGCTCGACCTTCCCCAGTTTGCCCTGGTGTTTACCCCGGAACGGTTGGAACTGCGCAAGCTGGACGAGCCCAAGCTGGGAGCCGTCTATGTGGACTTCGTGGAAGGGGCGGTGGCGCATCGTCGCAAGTTTGGTGGTGGTCGCGGCCAGTCCATCGCCAAGGCGGTGGGGCTCAAGGCCGGTGCCACACCGACCGTGGTGGATGCCACTGCCGGTCTGGGGCGCGACGCCTTCGTGCTCGCCTCTCTCGGTTGCAAGGTGACCCTGATCGAACGCAGCCCCGTGGTGGCCGCTCTGTTGCAGGATGGGCTGGCGCGGGCGGCACAGGATCCCGAGATTGGCCCCTGGGTCAGTGAGCGGATGCACCTGCTGCAAGGCCCGGCGGTGGACAATCTGCTGGCGCTGCCGGAGCGGCCCGAGGTGATCTACCTCGACCCCATGTTCCCCCACAAGCAGAAGTCGGCGCTGGTGAAAAAGGAGATGCGGGTGTTCCAGTCGCTGGTGGGTCCGGATCTCGATGCGGATGCCTTGTTGCCTGCCGCGCTCAAGATGGCGAACAAGCGGGTGGTGGTGAAACGCCCCGACTACGCCGGCTGGCTCAACGAACAGAAGCCCAGCATGGCTATCGAGACCAAGAGCAACCGCTTCGATGTCTATGTGATGGCGGCGCTGGCGGCGAGTTAACGGTCGGTGCGAGTTGCGGATGCAAAAAAGGAGGGCCTACGTCATGTTGGCCCTCCTTTTTCGTATTGGATTCAGTTGGTTGGCGCGAAGCGGATCAGCTTCTCTTCCCCTTGCCAGTTCAGGCGCAAGGTTGCCAGTTCTGCCAGACTGAGCCGCTCGCCACTGTGCAGCAGCAGATACTCGACCCCTTCGCTGGCTTCGATAGTGCTGATCTTGTCATCCCATTGGCGATCATCGCGGCTGGTGAGGGTTACCGGCAGTTGCCAGCTGGCAGCAATTTCGAGCCAGTCGTAGAGATCGCAGCTGATGGGTTGATAATCCGGCATGATCGGCTCCAAAACAGGCTAGTTACTGAGTCAGGCTTCCTGTACGCGGGTCGGCCAGCCCATCTTTTGCTGGCGTTCCACTTCAAAGCGCAGCTCGCTGGCACGCAGGTAGTGTTCATCCATCCAGCCCTTGGGCAGTGTCAGGGTCAGTGACTCCTCTTCTGCCTGCAGGGTGAAGCTGGGCACTGTGCCCTGAGTACGGCGCATGCAGAGGATCAGCGCGATGCGCAGGATACGGGCCAGCCGGATCGCCTGACGACCGGTGACTGCACCCTGTTTCTCCAGTGGTTCCAGCTTGAATTCGTCCCGCTGGTTGAACAGCAGGGCCGACAACAGCTTCTTTTGCGCAGGGGTAAAGCCCGGCATGTCGATGTTGTCGATGATGTAGGCGGCGTGTTGCGGCGCCTTCTTGTACTCGATACAGAGGCCAATCTCGTGCAGCAGGGCGGCATAACGCAAGATCGGGCGACCGTAGCGTTTGGAGAGTCGCCAGGCCGGTTGCAGCTGGTTGAACGCCTCGACGGCGGTATCGCGCACCCGTTCGGCGTGCTCTTTATCCAGCTGATAGCGGCTGATCAGGCTGTCGGCGGTACGATCCCGGGCATCACAGTCGTGATTGTTGCCCAGCAGACCGTAGATCAGTCCTTCACGCAGGGCGCCACCCGCGAGGGTCATGCTCTCGATATCGAGGGTTTCGAAGATGGCAATCAGGATGGCGAGGCCGGAGGGGAACACGGTCAGCCGCTCGGCCGCCAGCCCTTCCAGCTGTAGTCTGTCCAGCTTGCCACAGGCGATGGCCTGACCCATCAGCTCCTGCAACTTCGGCAGGGTGACCCGCTCGCTCTTCCCTTGCGCCAGCATGATCTCTTGCAGCGCCTGTACCGTGCCGGAGGCGCCAACGCAGGTGCGCCAGCCGAGGGCGCGGTAATCTTCCGCCACCTTCTCCAGCACCGCCTTGGCGGCGGCAATCGCCTGCTCGAAACGGGCTTCGGAGAGCTCGCCATCACCGAAGTGATTGTTGAGCCAGGTGACACAGCCCATGTGCAGGCTGTTGAGCAGTTTTGCTTCGCTATGTTCGCCGATCACCAGTTCGGTACTGGCACCGCCGATGTCGATCACCAGCCGGTTGCCTTCCCCGGCAGAGGTCCAGGAGACCCCTTCATAGATGGTCTTGGCCTCTTCCTCGCCCGAGATGATCTCGATGCTGTGGTTGAGTACCCGTTCCGCTTCGCTGAGGAACTCGTCGACGTTGGTGGCAAGCCGCAAGGTTGCGGTGCCCACCACCCGGATATTGTCGGCCGGAATGTCCTGCAACTGTTCGGAGAAGAGACGCAAACAGTCCCAGCCCCGCTCCATGGCGGCACGGCTGAGACGAAATTCCGGATCGAGCCCGGCGGCAAGGCGAACCTTGCGCTTGACCTTGGCGACGGTGCGCAGGGCACCGGCGACCTCGCGCACCACCAGCATATGAAAGCTGTTGGAGCCGAGGTCGATAGCGGCATAGAGAGGCGAGTTGTGCAACGGGCCTGTCCTTAGCTCTTGCGCGGCGGACGACGACGGTTGTTGCTGTTGCCACCGCCCTGACGATCCCGCATGTTGCGGTTCACCGGCTGACGGTTGCGGAACACCCGTTTCGGCGGGGTCACGTCATCCAGCAGCGCTTCACGGTCGTACTTGCTGACCGGAATGGCGTGGTGGATGTACTCCTCGATGGCCGGCAGATTGAAGGCATAGTCTTCACAGGCCAGGCTGATGGAGTGACCGCTCTTGCCGGCACGACCGGTACGACCGATACGGTGTACATAGTCTTCGGCGTCGTCGGGCAGGTCATAGTTGAAGACGTGGGTCACGTCAGGGATGTGCAGACCACGGGCGGCCACGTCGGTGGCGACCAGAATATCGAGCGCACCCTTGGTGAAATCCTCGAGGATCTTCATCCGCTTTTTCTGCGGCACATCACCGGTCAGCAGACCGACGCGGTGGCCGTCATTCTCCAGCCAGGCATGGACGTCTTCACAGACGTGCTTGGTGTTGGCGAAGACGATCGCTTTTTCCGGCCACTCCTCTTCCATCAGGGAGAGCAGCAGCAACATCTTGTCTTCATTGGAGGGGTAGAACAGCTCCTCCTTGATCCGCACGCCGGTCATCTGCTCCGGCTCTACCTGCACATGTTCCGGGTGGTTCATGTGTTCGTAGGCCAACTCCTGCACACGCAGGGAGAGGGTGGCGGAGAAAAGCATGCTCAGACGCTCGGTCGCGGGCGGCATGCGGCGAAACAGGAAGCGGATGTCCTTGATGAAGCCCAGATCGAACATGCGATCCGCTTCGTCCAGAACCACGACCTGAATGTTGCCGAGATCGATCACCTTGGACTTGAAGTAGTCGATGATGCGGCCGGTGGTGCCGATCAGGATGTCGACGCCCTGCTCCAGCACGGCCAGCTGCTTGTCGTAACCTTCGCCACCGTAGGCGAGGCCGAGTTTCAGGCCGGTAGAAGCGGCGATGCTGTCGGCATCGTTATAGATCTGTACTGCCAGTTCCCGGGTGGGTGCCATGATGATGGCTCTGGGTTGATTAACCAGACGGGGCTTAGTCAGCGGGTGAGTCAGCAAATAGTTGAATGTCGCGGCCAGGAAGGCAATGGTCTTGCCGGTTCCTGTCTGGGCCTGACCGGCGAGGTCATGACCTTCTACCAGCAGTGGCAGAGACAGTGCCTGGATGGGCGTGCAATAGTGAAATCCCTTTGATTCCAGACCAGCCAGAACTTCGGGTTCGAGGCCCATTTGGGCGAATTTGTCGGTCGTTAAGTGTGTTTTGCTCATGGCGGTAGGTTATCAGGTTAGGCTTGCAATAATAAACAGGATCATTTCAAATAGGGCAACTATTGCCTTTGTTGATATGTCAATAAAGCCTTAATTACTGACTGGAGTTGGAGATGAGTGACAAGATTGTTCAGCTGAGCGATGCCAGCTTCGAGGCAGATGTAATCAAAGCCGATGGCGCCGTTCTGGTCGACTTCTGGGCCGAGTGGTGTGGTCCGTGCAAGATGATTGCCCCGATCCTGGAAGAAGTTGCCCAAGAGTACGAAGGTCGCGTGACCGTAGCCAAACTGAACATCGACCATAACTCTGATACTCCGCCCAAGTACGGCATTCGTGGTATCCCGACCCTCTTGCTGTTCAAGAATGGCGAAGTGGCAGCGACCAAGGTCGGTGCACTGTCCAAGACTCAGCTGAAAGAGTTCCTGGACGGCAACCTGTAATAATTAAAGAGGAGCGCATTGCAATAATGCGCTCCTTGTGTTTTATCACCTAGACGCTCATCCCGATTGGTGCTAGTTTATCGCTCGTTTGCTAACCTTTTTGCCTGACTCTTTGCTAACCACAGCCTGGCAATCAAATCCGATCAGCATCAATCCAGCAGACTGTCTCCTCATTTCAATCCTTGCTTACAGACTTTCACCACTATGAATCTGACTGAATTAAAGAACACTCCTGTGTCCGAGCTGGTCAAGCTTGGCGAATCCATGGGGTTGGAAAATCTGGCTCGGGCGCACAAGAAAGATATTATTTTTGCAATCCTCAAGGCGCACGCCAAGGGTGGTGAAGATATCTTTGGCGACGGTGTGCTGGAAATCCTGACCGATGGTTTCGGCTTCCTGCGCAGTGCAGACGGCTCCTATCTGGCAGGCCCTGACGATATCTACGTCTCCCCGAGCCAGATCCGCCGTTTCAACCTGCGTACCGGCGATACCATCTCCGGCAAGATCCGGCCACCGAAAGAGGGCGAACGCTACTTCGCACTGCTCAAGGTCAACGAGGTCAACTACGACCGCCCGGAAAACTCCCGCAACAAGATCCTGTTTGAAAACCTTACCCCCCTGCATGCCAACGAACGTCTGCGTATGGAACGGGGTAACGGCTCTACCGAAGATATCACCGCCCGTGTACTGGACCTGGCTTCCCCCATCGGTAAAGGCCAGCGTGGCCTGATCGTGGCGCCGCCCAAGGCCGGTAAGACCATGCTGCTGCAGAACATCGCCCAGAGCATCGCCTACAACCACCCGGACTGTGAACTGATCGTTCTGCTGATCGACGAGCGTCCGGAAGAAGTGACCGAGATGCAGCGGATGGTGAAAGGTGAAGTGATCGCTTCCACCTTTGACGAACCTGCTTCCCGTCACGTTCAGGTTGCCGAAATGGTGATCGAGAAGGCCAAGCGTCTGGTCGAGCACAAGAAAGACGTAGTGATCCTGCTGGACTCCATCACCCGTCTGGCCCGTGCCTACAACACCGTTATCCCGTCATCCGGCAAGGTACTGACCGGTGGTGTGGACGCCAACGCCCTGCACCGTCCCAAGCGCTTCTTCGGCGCCGCGCGTAATGTTGAAGAGGGCGGCAGCCTGACCATCATCGCCACCGCGCTGATCGATACCGGTTCCAAGATGGATGAGGTTATCTACGAAGAGTTCAAGGGTACCGGCAACATGGAACTGCACCTCTCGCGCAAGATTGCCGAGAAGCGTGTCTACCCGGCTATCGACATCACCCGCTCAGGCACCCGTAAAGAAGAGCTGCTCACCTCAGGTGACGAGCTGCAGAAGATGTGGATCCTGCGCAAGATTGTCCACCCGATGGGCGAGATCGACGGTATCGAATTCCTCATCGACAAGCTGGCGATGACCAAGACCAACGACGAGTTCTTTGACGCCATGCGGCGCCAGCAGAAGTAAGTCCGGTCAGAAAATGACGAAACCGCGGCCCTGGTCGCGGTTTTTGTTTATCTGTTTTCCGGTCGCCCTAGTAGTATGAGATCCCGATGTCACATGGATGGAGACGTCATGAAGCCTGTTTTCTGGTTATTGCTGGGGTTGCTGAGTGCAATGCCAGCCTGCGCGCAAAGTGCACAGGTCGCGGTGGCAGCCGAGACGTTGCAGACTCACCAGCGCTATCTGGCGGGCCGTCTGCAGGAGGGGCAATTTGCAGCCATCGACTCCCTGTTGGCGACCCTGAGTCGCGAGCGGCGGGAGTTCCTGCTGTTGCAGCTGCTGCGGGATATTCCAGCTACCACCCCTGCATCCCCTGCGTTGCAACAATGGGTCGAGGCTCAGGCCGACAAGGCCCCCGAGTGGCTCATGGAGCAGCAGGTCGACGGTTTTCTGGTGCAGCAACCTGTCTATGATTTTGCCGCGCAGGCCCGTCAGTTGCTGGGGGAGTGGCAGCTGCAATCACTGATGCAGCGCTATCGGCAGCAGCTTGCCCAGGGCAGCTTCCAGCTAAAGTCCATCTACTACAGCAGTAACCCCGATCTCGCCATGCAGCAGCAAGCCCTGTTGCTGGCCCTCGATACCTTGCCGCAACCGATCTGGATGCGGGAGGCGCAAGCGCTGGCCAGCCAGAATATCTATCTGCCCGACAATCATCTGTTGTTCCATCTGTTGCAGCGCACCGGGGAACCGGCGCTCTATAGCATGCTGTGGCGGCGGCCGGCAGATCAGGATGCGCTGCGTGCACTCTCTACCATCAACCGCTTCCATCACGGCAGTGCTGCCAGCGATCTGCTGATTGCCGCCAGTGGCAACGAGGGATTGAAGGGGGCCGCCCTGCGTCAGCTGAGCGCGCTCTCCCCCTTGCCGCCGCAGGCCCAAAAATACCTGCTGGCGGAACTCTCCAACCGTCAATACGGGGCGCTGGTGGCCGGTCTGTTGATGGAGGTGGACGAGCCCCAGCTGCTCTCTGCGCTAGCCAGACGCCTCGGCCAGCGTGACATGCCACCCATTGCACCGAGTCTGCTACCCGATTCGGGTACACCCGATGGGCAGCCAGGGTTATAATGCGTGACCTCCTGAACCCGGTTGGGAACTTGCATGAAATACAAGGATTTGCGTGATTTCATCGCGCAGCTGGAACAAAACGGACAACTCAAGCGCATCACCCGCGAGATAGATCCCTATCTGGAGATGACCGAGATCAGCGATCGCACCCTGCGTGCGGGTGGCCCGGCTCTGCTGTTCGAAAATCCCAAAGGCTACACCATGCCGGTGCTGACCAACCTGTTCGGTACCCCGGATCGGGTTGCCATGGGCATGGGCCAGCCCGATGTGGGCGCTCTGCGTCAGGTCGGGGTCTGGCTCTCCTATCTCAAGGAGCCCGAGCCGCCCAAGGGATTCAAGGAGCTGATGGAGAAGCTGCCGATCTTCAAGCAGGTGCTCAACATGCCGACCAAGCGCCTCTCTTCCGCCCCCTGCCAGCAGGTGGTGCAGGAGGGAGAGGCGGTCGATCTCGACCAGATCCCGATCCAGCACTGCTGGCCCGGCGATGTGGCGCCGCTGGTCACCTGGGGCCTCACCATCACCCGCGGCCCCTACAAGAAGCGCCAGAACCTCGGCATCTATCGCCAGCAGAAGATCGCCAAAAACAAGCTGATCATGCGCTGGCTGGATCACCGTGGCGGTGCCATCGATTTTCGCGAGTGGCAGGAGGCCCATCCCGGTGAGCGATTCCCGGTGGTGGTGGCGCTCGGTGCCGATCCGGCGACCATTCTCGGCGCGGTGACGCCGGTGCCGGATACTCTCTCCGAATATGCCTTTGCCGGTCTGCTGCGCGGCAGCCGTACCGAAGTGATCAAGGCCATCAGCTGCGATTTGGAGGTACCCGCCAGCGCCGAGATTGTGCTGGAAGGGTATCTGGAGCCGGGTGAGATGGCGCCGGAAGGCCCCTATGGCGACCACACCGGTTACTACAACGAGGTGGACGAGTTCCCAGTCTTCACCATCACCCACATCACCAAGCGGCGCGATGCCATCTATCACAGCACCTACACCGGCCGTCCGCCCGATGAACCGGCGGTGCTGGGTCTGGCGCTGAACGAGGTGTTCGTGCCGCTGCTGCAGAAGCAGTTTCCCGAGATTGTGGACTTCTATCTGCCGCCGGAGGGGTGCTCCTACCGGATGGCGGTGGTGACCATCAAGAAGCGTTACCCGGGCCACGCCAAGCGGGTGATGCTGGGGGTCTGGTCCTTCCTGCGCCAGTTCATGTACACCAAGTTCGTGGTGGTGTGTGACGACGACGTCAACGCCCGCGACTGGAAGGATGTGATCTGGGCCATCACCACCCGGATGGACCCGGCACGGGACACCACCTTGATCGAGCACACCCCGATCGACTATCTGGACTTCGCCTCGCCGGTCTCCGGCCTCGGCTCCAAAATGGGGCTGGATGCCACCAACAAGTGGCCGGGCGAGACCAATCGGGAGTGGGGTCAGCCCATAGTTCAGGATGAGGCGGTGAAGCAGAAGGTCGATGCCATCTGGGATGAGCTCAATATCCTCGGATGAGGCAAACATGACAGCTTTGCTGCAAAAAGTGATGCGATCCGCACTGATTTGAGTATTCTCGACTGACGGGGCCAGGGCTGCTGGTCGTCACTCCATAGTGAAACAATGAGCGAAGCGGGCCGAGCGAGCCCGCCACAAGGACAAGAATGCAACGTATCAAATGCCGCGTAGAGGAACTGCGCGAATATGTCGACACCATCTGGCATGTGGCCCTGACGCCGCAGCAAGCGATCAGCTTCAAGCCGGGCCAGTATCTGCTGGTGGTGATGAGCGATTCGGACAAGCGCCCCTTCTCCATCGCCAACTCGCCGACCCGCCCGGGCGTGCTGGAGCTGCAAATTGGTGCCACTCCCGAGAACGCCTACGCCGGTCAGGTGCTGGCCCGCATGCGCGAGCAGGGGGAGATCGAGGTCGAATTGCCGGCTGGCAAGGCGTTCCTGCGCGATGAATCCCCCCGTCCGCTGATCCTGATGGCGGGCGGCACCGGTTTCTCTTACGCCCGCTCCATTTTGGAGTACCTGATCGACACGGGCAGCAAGCGCCCGGTGTTCTTCTACTGGGGTGTGCGTCAGGCTCACTGGCTCTATGAGCTGGAGCAGATGCAGCAGTGGGAGCGTGACTATGCGCCGCTCACCTTTATCCCGGTGGTGCAGGAGCCTGAGGCTGACTGGACCGGCAAGAGCGGGCTGGTGCACAAGGCGATCATGGATGACTTCGTCAGCCTCCACGACTACGACATCTATGTCGCCGGCCGTTTCGAGATGGCGGGGGCCGCGCGTGAGGAGTTCAAGATCCTCGGCGCCGAGCCGGAGCGCATCTTCGGTGACGCCTACGAATTTATCTGACGGGATCCCCGCTTGGATGACGCAGCCCCCGGTTTTGCCGGGGGCTTTTGTTTTTGTGGCTGCCGCAGTACCTGATCGTACCGAATGGTTGGATTATCGCGGCGTTATCCCATTATTTTTCAATATTTTGGCTATGAATGGCTACTAATCGAGCCTAGCTGATGGCATCTTTGTGGAGGATTGACAAGAGCATCCATAGAGCAAGCACAAGGAGGCGCAGTGTTGAGTGAAGAGGGCAGGGCTTCTGCGGAGGATGACAGGGGAGAGACCGGCTCTATCGAGCGGGTCGCAACGCTGATCCCGTCCCCTCATGGCGGTGAAATGGCCCGTTTGCAGGCAGAGATCGCTTCTTTGCAGCATGAAAACGGCCTGTTGCAGGAGAAGCTCAATGCCGCCCTCGATGGCACCGGCATCTGTCTCTGGCAGGGCACCATTCCCACCGGCGAGCTGCGGGTCTTCAATCTGCAGAACTTTCAGGCCGGTGACATGGCCCCTCATTTCGATCAGTGGAGCGCCAAGCTCCATCCCGACGATCGCGCCCATGCCATGGGCAACTACTTTGCTCACCTTGAGGGCAAAACCCCCTTCTACGAAGCCGAATACCGCACCATCAGCCCGGCCGGGGAGATCACCTGGCTGTGGGATCGGGGCCGGGTCGTTGATCGGGATGGCGATGGCAAGCCGCTGCGGATCATGGGCTCCCATATCGATATCACCCAGCGCAAGGCTTATGAGCAGCGATTGGCGGAGCGTGCCAACAGCGACGCGCTGACCGGCTTGCTCAACCGGCAGGGGTTTGGCAAGGCGTTTGCCCAGCTGCAGCCGCAAGGAGCGGGGGCGCTGCTCTTTATCGATCTGGATGATTTCAAGGGGATCAACGACCAGCTGGGCCACGCCTGCGGCGATCTGGTGTTGCAGCAGATGGCGGACTGGCTGCGCCTTATTATGCCTGGCTCGGCGCTATGTGGCCGTTACGGCGGCGACGAGTTTGTGGTGCATCTGCACCGGGATGTGTCGAGCCATGGCCTGGCGCAACTGGCTGACGCCCTGATCAGCCGGATGCACGGCTATGTGCCCAAACCCGGTTGCCCGCAACGGGTGGGGCTGAGTATCGGCATCGCCCTGTGGGAGGAGGAGCCATTGAGCTTCCGGCAGGCATTGGAGGTGGCCGACCGTGCCATGTATGAGGCCAAGGCACGCGGCAAGCGGGCCTGGTATCTGCTTCAGGTGTGATGCTTTTTACAGGTTCAATTCAAAGCAAAAACCCCAGCCGAGCTGGGGTTTTCGTTATTCGCCTTTGGCGCCGAGCTGCTGCTCGAGCTGAGCCAGCTTGCTTTCGAGGGCGGCCAGTTTTTCACGGGTACGCAGCAGCACCTTGGTCTGCACGTCGAACTCTTCGCGGCTGACCAGATCCAGCTTGCCCAGCTGGGCTTGCAGTACCTGACGCATCTTCTTCTCGGCCTCTTCACCCATGCTGCGAATGCCGGGCGGCAGGGAGTTGTGCACCTGCTTGGCGATCTCTTCCAGTTTCTTCGGGTCGATCATGATGTCCTCCTTAAGCGTTGGCGGACATTCTACCGACAATTCCCTCACTTTACCGAGATCGCGGCGGCTTTTTAGTCGTGATGGTGCCTGCTGGCTGGTCGGGTCTGGTGATGGGGCTACAACTGCTACCCTTGCGCCCCTTTGTTAACCTGAAACCATGACATGCACCACAAAGCTGAGCCAGAACTGTCCGGCATGAGTCTTATTTGGTGTTGGTTTTATGTTAACGTTTTGCAGTCGAGGTCGTGATGACCCCGTTGGCTTGTGATGGATAACAACCTTATAAAAAGAGAATAAAAAATGAAGAAGAAGCTAATTTATGCAGCTGTTGTCAGCGCCCTGCTGGCCGGATGTGGTGGAGATGATAACAAGGGAGACACCACCAGCTCCCTCGACTACGTCCTGAGTGGTGCCAACGGGGTGCGCCCGAGCGTGCTGGCCCCCCGTGCCAGCGACGGTACCCTGAAGTTTTCGACAGAAACGGCTGATCTGTCGAACCCAGTATCTGCCCTCTCCACCCTGGATGGCTGGTCAACCACCCAACCCGTCCAGCTGGTACCGGCGACCGTGACCGGTGTCTCAGTGCCGGCACCGGCGGCCAGCGAGTATACTTCTGCCGTTGCGCCCCTCTACCTGCTCGAGCTCACGCTGGATCCGGTCACTCTGCAACCCAACGGAGTCAAGGGCGGCAAGCCACTGGTTTATGGGACCGACTTTGTGGTCACTGGCGGGGACGGCAAGCTCAATCTGGTTCCGCTCAAGCCGCTCAATCCCTCTTCTTACTACATGATCGTGGCGACCGATGCCCTCAAGGACAGTCGTGGTACACCGCTCAAGGCGGGCGGCGATTACAGCAGCTTCAAATCGACAGCTGGCGCAACTACTCAGGAGCAGACCATCAACGGCCTGATCTCGCTGCAGGAAGGTCTGTTCAAAGCGGCCACCGGGATCACCAGCGATCGGGTGATCTTCTCCGACTGGTTTGCCACCCAATCTGGTGCCGATGTGCTGCTGGCAGTGAAAAGTGCCGCTGCTTCGGTGCTGAAGAGCCCGAGCCTGGACGCCGCGGTGCTGTGGAAACAGGATGCCAAGGGCAACACCAGCCTGCCAGCAACCTATACCATTAACGGTCTTAATGGCGGGGTGGATTTTCTGACCCAGCTGGCAAATGAGCCATTCTTGCCGCAGGATCAGAAAGATGCACTGACAGCCGCCTTTGGTGTTGGTACGCCGCTTAACGGGGTTGCCCAGCTAACCAAGGTGTATACCGGTACCGTCAAACTCCCTTACTTCCTCTCTACCCCGGCGATAGCCGGCTCCTGGGACAAGGCCAAGACCCAATCCTGGCACGGCGCCATTCCAAGCCTCTATGCCATCGCCAACGCGCTGAAAGCGGGCGATAGCGAGGTGATCGGTGGACTGGTCGGGGCGGGCGTGGACCCGGCATTGCTGGGTGAGCTGATCGCCGACCCGAGCCGTCAGAGTGAACTGCTGACCGAGGCAAGCAAGCTGATCGGGGTGACTCTCACCTCCGGTGGCAAGCCGCTGGATGCCGAGCGCAATATCGGCCGTTTCAACCCGTTGCCGACCCTGAGCGAAGTACAATCGGTACCGCTGCGGATCTTCGCACCGACGACCAACTTGAGCACTGTCACTGATGTGATCATCTATCAGCACGGCGTCACCTCCATCAAGGAGAACGCCTATGCGCTGGCGCTGGGCCAGATAGGTGCCGGGTTAGACCCATCAGTGAACAAGGTGGTTGCTGTGGTGGTGATCGATCACCCGCTGCACGGCGAACGTGGCTACGGCCTGAGCGGCAGCATGGATACCGTCACCACCTCCGAGAACCCGACTCCCTACCTGAATCTGGGCTATCTGACGGTGGCGCGGGACAACCTGAAGCAGAGCGTGGCCGATCTGCTTGGCCTTCGCCTGGCTGTCGGTCTGGCCAATACCCAGGGATTGGGTGGCCAATTGGGTGGTGCCGGTCTGAAAGTTCACTTCCTCGGTCACTCACTCGGTGCCATTACCGGGGCCAATCTGCTGGCTGTCGCCAATCAGACCACCGGCAGTGCTCAGGCTGATGCCCTGTTCAAGTTCGATACCGGTGGTCTGGCGATGCCGGGTGGCGGCATCGCGCCGCTGTTGCTCAACTCGCCGAGCTTCGGGCCGACCATCAAGATGAGCGTGCTTACCTCGGGCAGTCCGGCGCTGAAAGCGGGCTTTACCGCCTATGCACCGAATTGCAAAACGGCTGCCGCCACTTGCTTCGTCAACGAGTTCCTGCCCAGTCTGGATGCGGCCACGCAGGCGGGTGCGGCGAGCACCTTGCAGAGCTATACCTTTGCCGCCCAGTCAGTGCTGGACTCTGCGGATCCGATCAATCTGGGCAGTGGCGTCGCCAAGAGCTTCCCGCTGTTCGCCACCGAAATTGTGGGTGATGGCGCCCTCAATCTGCCGGATCAGGTGATCCCCAACAGCATCGCCTCTGCACCGTTGGGTGGCACCGAGCCGCTGTTCCGGGTGCTGGGTTTGCAAGAGCTGAAGGGGTCCGGCGTGCTCCCGGCGGGTCACCATGCTGCGCGCTTCCTGAAAGGGGGCCATAGCTCGCTGCTGGCTCCTGACGAGAACTTCGATCAGGCTGGCGCGGTCACCACCGAGATCCAGACCCAGTTCGCCAGCTTCTTTATGAGTGGCGGTGCGGCGGTCAAGGTGACTGACGACACCCTGATCAAGCAGTAACTGCCCATCGCGTAAAAAAACGCCGCCCTTCGGGGCGGCGTTCTCGTTTCTGCGGCTGCTGAAAAATCAGCCCGGCTGGTGGTTGCGATCCAGCCAGCCTTGCAGCAGGCCGACCAGCAGGCCGGTCAGGTGGGCGATATTGGCGGTGCTGGTGCCGAGCATGTCGAAGAAGCCGAGCACCATCCAGAACAGCATAAAACCCATCAATGCCGGTGGCAGAGTGAGGCCACAGGCGGGTTGCAGCTTGCTGCGCAGCCAGCAGTAGCCGAGCAGGGCATAGACCACGCCGGAGAGGCCGCCAAACAGCGGGCCGCTGGCAAAAAACTCGGCGATATTGGGCAGGGCGGCGCCCACCAGCAGCAGGATCAGCAGCTTGCCGCTGCCGAGGCGCTGCTCGATCTGGCCTCCCAGATACCACCACCAGAGCAAGTTGAACACCAGATGGAGCACCGAGAAGTGGATCAGGGCGGGGGTGAAATAGCGCCATGCCTGCCAGTCGGTGAACTGGGCCAGCGTCGGGTGGAATGCCAGTTGATCAAAAATGGGCAGGCCGATGGCCTCGATCCCGTAGATGGCGAGACAGGCGATGATGACCACCAGCGTCAGTGGCCCTGCCTGATGGAGGAAGTCGGTGATGGGATCCGTCATCCCCTTGCTGTAGTCGATGCGGGCATCGGCGCGGCCGGATTGCCAGGAGGCCTCCATGTAGCGCGGGTGGCCCGGCTCGGCCAGAAAGCGCTTCACCTCCAGCTGGGCCTGGGCAAGGCGTAGCTCGTCCGCCAGCCAGATGGTGACCCCCAGCTCGGACTGGGTCAGCTCGCAGGAGATGCCCAGGGTCGCCAGATAGTCCACCAGCGCCTGCGCCATGCGGGCGTTGTCGAGCACCAGCAGCTGGATCATGCCTCGCCTGCCTCGATGGGAAACTCCCGGCGCCACGCTTCGAAGCCGCCATCCAGACTGTAGACCTCGTCATAACCCTGTTGCAGCAGGTATTGGGCCGCCCCCTGACTGCTGTTGCCGTGGTAGCACATCACGATGACCGGGGTATCGAAATCCACTTCATTCATAAAGCGCACCAGCGTGCCGTTGGTGAGGTGGAAGGCGCCGACCGCGTGGGCCGCTTCAAAGGACTGCGGGTCGCGAATATCCACCAGACGGGCTTCACCCGCGCTCAGTTTCTGGTGGGCATCATGGGCATTGATATGGGCAAACTGGTCCATCGGGATGTCCTGCGAATAGGTTGATTACGGGCCAGTGTACCGCAAGCCGATGCTGGAGCTAAGCCCGCAATGTGTACGGTTATTGCTGCGGCCGATCGCAATTTCCTTCAATACCCGGGGCGGGGGGCCAGCTAGGCTGGGGGCTCCTTTTGCTGATACGAGCGCTATTTATGGAGACGAGTCTGCTGTTATCTATGGCTGGGTTTGCCCTGGCCATGTCTATTACCCCAGGGCCGGTCAACCTGGTCGCCCTCGGCAGTGGCGCCAGTCACGGTTTTGCGGCCAGCTTGCGCCATGTTGTCGGGGCCACCCTGGGGTTCATTCTGTTGCTGCTGTTGATGGGGCTGGGGTTGGGCGCCACCCTGCTGCAATGGCCGCTGGCGGCGGATGCACTGCGCTGGGCCGGGGTGATCTTTCTCGGCTGGATGGCCTGGCAGCTGCTGGTGGACAGCTGCCGGGTGGAAGGGGTCGACGGGGTGGCTCCATCCTTCTGGTATGGGGCCTTGATGCAGTGGCTTAATCCCAAGGCTTGGCTGGCCGCCAGTATGGGGATGGGGGCCTATGGGGTCGCGGGGGGGATGGGTCAGATTGCCCTCTTTGCCAGCATCTATCTGGTGATCTGCCTCGGCTCCATCGCCTGCTGGGCCTATGCGGGCAGTCGATTGCAGGTATGGCTGATCTCTCCCCACCGGTTGCGCTGGTTCAACCGGGCGATGGCGCTGTTGCTGTTGCTCAGCGCCACTTATCTGATGCGCTCGTCCTGAATGGCAAGTTGTGCTCTGTACTGGCCTGGGGTGGCGGCCACCCGTCGTTTGAACTGGCGCTGGAAGTGGGCCTGATCGGCAAAACCGCTGGCCAGTGCCACCTCCGCCAGCGGCACTCCCGACCTGAGCAGGGTGCGAGCATGGCGGATGCGCTGATCAAGCAGGTAGGCATGGGGTGTCATGCCGTAATGTCGGTTGAAGCTGCGCACGAAGTGGGAGGGGGTGAGCCCGGCCACTGCGCTTAGCTGGGCCAGGGTGAGGGCGCTGGCGCAGTCGTCCTGCATCAGTTCGGCGGCCCGCTGCAGGTGCTGCGGCGGCCGATCGTCCCAGCCGGCCGGAGTGAGCCTGGTCAGCAGCTGGCGACTGAACTGGTGGCAGGCCACCTCGCGCGCGAGCGGCTCTGACTCCTGCGACAGCTGTCGATGGAGCCGGCACAGTCCCTGGTAGAGCAGGGGATCCCGGCTTGCGGTCATGTCGAAGGGACGAAACGCATCGCCCAACCCCGCTTCTTCCTGTTGGCGCTGCAACCAGAGGTTGTCGATGTAGAACATCAGATAGGACCAGGGCTGGTTGGCAATGGGATTGCAAGCGTGCACCTCTTCTGGGTTCATCAGCACCAGACTGCCGCGGCCGACTTCTTGCTGGCTGCGCTGGTTGAGGTAATGGCTGTAGCCGCCAGTGATGGCTCCGATGGAGAAGTGGGGGTGGCTGTGCTTGTCATAACAGACGTAGCGGCCATCCTGCACTGCCCGCGCTTCAATGAAAGGCAGCGCCGGATCGTGCCAGAAACTGTGGTGATCCGGCGTTGTGTTTGTCCTGCTCATGGGTCAGCCGCCGAGATAGGCTTGCCGTACCGCCGGGTTGGCCAGCAGGGCGGCGCCCGTGTCTTGCAGCACCACGTGGCCGTTCTCCAGCACATAGCCGCGGTCGGCCAGCTTGAGCGCCTGGTTGGCGTTTTGCTCCACCAGAAAGATGGTCATCCCCTTCTGGCGCAGCTGCTCAATGGTGTCGAAGATCTGCTGGATGACGATGGGGGCCAGCCCCAGCGAGGGTTCATCCAGCAGCAGCAGGCGCGGTTTGCTCATCAGGGCGCGGCCGATGGCCAGCATCTGCTGCTCGCCGCCGGACATGGTGCCTGCCCGCTGCTCCAGCCGTTCGTGCAGCCGCGGGAACAGGGTGAATACCTGATCCAGCAGGCCATGCTGCTCGGCCTTGTCGACGAAGAAGGCACCCATCAGCAGGTTCTCCTCCACCGTCAGGCGGGCGAAGATGCGGCGCCCCTCCGGCACCACGGCGATATCCTTGCGCATGATGCGGGCGGTGGTGAGGGAGCTGATCTGTTCCCCCTCAAACAAGATGGAGCCGCTGCTGGGCTTGGGTTCGCCGCAGAGGGTCATCAGCAGGGTGGTTTTGCCAGCGCCGTTGGCACCGATCAGGGTGACGATTTCACCCTCTTTCACCTCGACGCTGACATCGTGCAGCGCCTGAATTTTGCCGTAGTGGGTCGATACGTTGCGAAGTTCTAACATCGTGACTCCTTGGGTCCTACGATTCGCCCAGATAGGCCTTGATCACTGCCGGGTTGTTACGGATCTCATCCGGCTTGCCATGGGCCAGCGGGGTGCCCTGGCTGACCACGAAGATACGGTTGGAGATGCCCATCACCAGCTTCATATCGTGCTCGATCAGCAGCACCGAGACCCCGAACTCGTCCCGCAGGCTCATGATCAGCTCATCCAGCTCGTCGGTCTCCTTCGGGTTGAGGCCGGCGGCCGGTTCATCCAGCATCAGCAGCTCGGGACGGGTCGCCATGCAGCGGGCGATCTCGAGGCGGCGCTGCTGACCGTAGGCCAGGTTGCCGGCGGCGCGGTTGGCAAGATCCTTGAGCCCCACTTTATCCAGCCAGAAGGCGGCCCGCTCCAGCCCCTCCTGCTCGGCACGGCGGAAGGCCGGGGTCTTGAACAGACCGGCGATAAAGCTGGTGTTGAGGTGCTGGTGCTGGGCAACCAGCAGGTTCTCCACCGCTGTCATCTCCTTGAACAGCCGCACGTGCTGGAAGGTACGCACAATCCCCTTGCGGGCGATGAGGTGGCCGGGCAGCCCCTGGATCTCCTCACCCTTGTAGCGGATGGTGCCGCCGCTCGGGCTGTAGAAGCCGGTCAGGCAGTTGAAGATGGTGGTCTTGCCTGCGCCGTTGGGGCCGATGATGGAGATCACCTCACCCTTGTCGATATCCAGCTTGACCCCGTTGACGGCCAGCAGGCCCCCGAAGCGCATCGACAAATCAGAGACTTCCATTAACTTCTGATGTGTACTCATTTCTTCAACTCCAGATGCGGACGGGTCATCGGCAGCAATCCCTGTGGCCGCCAGATCATCATGAACACCATCAAGAGGCCGAACATCAGCATGCGGTACTCGTTGAATTCGCGGGCCAGCTCCGGCAGAACCGTCATCACGATAGCGGCCAGCACCACCCCGATCTGGGAGCCCATACCACCCAGCACCACAATCGCCAGCACAATGGCCGACTCGATAAAGACGAAGGATTCCGGGCTGATAAAGCCCTGCCGGGAGGCAAAGAAGCTGCCTGCGAAACCGGCAAAGGTGGCGCCTATGGTGAAGGCGGTCAGCTTGATGATGGTGGGGTTGAGCCCCAGCGATTTGCAGGCGATTTCGTCCTCCCGCAGCGCTTCCCAGGCGCGGCCAAGGGGCATGCGCAGCAGGCGGTTGATGACGAACAGGGTCACCACCACCAGCACCAGCGCCATCAGGTAGAGGAAGATCACCTTGTGGTTGGCGTTGTAGGTAATGCCGAAGAAGTTGTGGAAGGTATCAAAGCCGCCATCCTTGACGGTGCGGTTGAACTCCAGACCCCCCAGCGTCGGCTTGGGAATGCCGGATATGCCGTTCGGGCCACCGGTCAGGGTGGTCATGTTGTTGAGCAGGATGCGGATGATCTCGCCAAAACCCAGGGTGACGATGGCCAGATAGTCCCCCCGCAGCCGCAGCACCGGGAAACCGAGCAGAAAGCCGAAGGTAGCGGCCATCAGCCCGGCGATGGGCAGGCACTCCCAGAAGCTCAGTCCGAAGTAGGTGTTGAGCAGGGCATAGCTATAGGCGCCGACCGCGTAGAAGCCGACATAGCCGAGATCGAGCAGGCCGGCGAGGCCGACCACCACGTTCAGCCCCAGCCCCAGCATGATGTAAATCAGGGTGAGGGTGGCGAGATCGATGGCGCCGCGAGAAGCCATAAAGGGCCAGCTCACCGCGAACAGCAGCACCAGCACGGCGGTGAGGTTATAGAGCTTGGGCGCCTCTTCCGGGCTCGGCAGCACCAGCTTGGTGAAGCCGACCGAGAAGCCGCTGATGGAGGCCTGAAACAGCTTGGCGATCTGGCCGCGCAGCATCTGGAACCAGAAAACAAGGGTGGCTCCCCCCAGCAGCCAGGCCAGCGACACATCGAGGCGGCTCACTACCTGCAGGCTGGAGCCATCGGTCTCCAGCTTGAAGCCGAGCAGCCAGAAAGAGAGCACCAGCAGCAGCAGGCTGGCGATACAGGCGTGGATAAATTGATGTTTCATCACACTTTCTCCACTTCCGGACGACCCAGGATGCCAGTAGGCATAAAGAGCAGCACAAAAATGAGCAGGGCAAACGCCATCACATCCTTGTACTCGGTGCTGAGATAACCGGCGGTGAGGGCTTCAACCACACCGAGCAGCAGGCCGCCCAGTACGGCGCCCGGAATGCTGCCGATACCGCCCAATACAGCGGCAGTGAAGGCCTTCAGACCGGCCATAAAGCCGAGGTAGGGGTTGATGACGCCGTAATACATGCCGAGCAGCACCCCGGCGATGGCGGCCAGCGCGGCTCCCAGCACGAAGGTGATGGAGATGACCACGTGGGTGTCTATCCCTAACAGGTTGGCCATCTTGATATCTTCCGAACAGGCGCGGCAGGCGCGACCCATGCGGGAGCGGCCGATGAACTGGGTCAGCGCCAGCATGGTGATGAAAGTCACCACGAAGATAATCAGCTGCATATAGGAGAGGCTGGCCTGAAAACCATCCTCCCCCCCCAGGGTCCAGCCACCGGAGATCAGGCTGGGCATGGCGATATCCCGCGAGCCCTGTGCCATCCGCATCATGTTCTGAAGGAAGATCGACATACCGATGGCGGAGATGAGGGGGATCAGCCGGTTGCCGCCGCGCAGCGGCCGGTAGGCGACCCGCTCGATGCTCCAGCCATAGGTGCCGGTGATGATAATACTGACCAGGAAGGCGCCCCCCAGCAGTAGAAAGGTGCTGTCGATGCCCATCATCATGAGCCCCGCCATCACCATAAAAGCGACATAGGAGCCGATCATGTACACCTCGCCGTGGGCGAAGTTGATCATGCCGATGATGCCATAGACCATGGTGTAGCCAATGGCGATCAACGCATAGGTGCTGCCTATGGTTAATCCGTTCAGCAGTTGCTGAACCAGATAGAGGAGGTGTTCGGACATACTGCGTTCCCTGTACTTGCCCGCAAAGAGAGGAGGGGGTGAGTGTACTCACCCCCGATCGGCAGATTATTTGACTTGGCTGGAAGTACCGTCAGCGTGCCACTGGAACACACCGAATTCGAAGCCTTTCAGGTCACCGTTCGGTGCCCAGGTCAGGGGGCCCATCACGGTATCGATCGGTGCGGCCTTGATGGCGGCGGCAACGGCGGCCGGGTCATCTTCACCCGCCTTGGCGATACCGGCGGCCAGGGTTTGCACCGCGGCATAGGTGGTCCAGACGAACGGGCCGGAGGAGTCCTGACCCTTGGCCTTGAACGCCGCCACCAGCGGGGCGTTGGCAGGCACCAGATCGTATTTGTTCGGCAGGGTCACCAGCAGGCCTTCGGAAGCCGGGCCGCCGATGGCGGAGATATCCTTGTTACCCACCCCTTCCGGGCCCATGAACTTGGCTTTCAGTCCCTTCTCGCCAGCCTGACGCAGGATCAGGCCCAGCTCAGGGTGATAGCCGCCGTAGTAGACGAAATCGACGTTCTCTTTCTGCAGCTTGGCGATCAGGGCGGAGAAGTCCTTGTCACCGGCGGTGATCCCTTCAAAGGCCACCACTTTCACGCCAGCCTTGTCGAGCGCCGCTTTGACGCTGGAGGCGATCCCTTCACCGTACTGCTTCTTGTCGTGGATAACGGCCACGCGCTGGGGTTTGACCTGCTCGATGATGTACTTGGCGGCAGTCGGGCCCTGATCGCTATCCAGGCCGATGGTGCGCAGGGTCAGCTGGTAACCGCGCTCGGTGATCTTGGGGTTGGTGGAGGCAGGGGTGACCATCAGGATCCCCTCGTCTTCATAGATGTCGGAGGCGGGCAGGGTGTTGTCGGAGCAGAGGTGGCCGACCACGAACTTGACGCCGTCATTCACCACCTTGTTCGCGACGGCCACCGCCTGTTTGGGATCGCAGGCATCGTCATAGACGACCGCTTCGATCTGCTTGCCATTGATGCCGCCAGCCTTGTTGATCTGCTCGACCGCCATCTTGCCGCCGGTGAACTGCATGTCCCCGTACTGGGCAACCGGGCCGGTAACCGGGCCTGCGATACCTATCTTGATGGTGTCTGCCGCGTGGGCGATGGAGATCGATCCAAACAGAGCCAAAGAAACCGCTGCGCCAACTGTGATTTTGCTCAACTTATGCATTGATTCGTCCCTTAATCAGTGGATTGTTTCATTTCCGTGTGCCATTCCGGATCTACATCCCGTGCATCCGGCTATAGGTATGGTTCTATCATTCCTCACGGGGCAATAACAAGCTGTTAAAGATACTAACCAGAGGGGGTTGGATGGGCGGATTCTGAAATAAATGACCTGTTATTTTCCGCTAATCAGAGTTTAATTTTGATTTGTTGACTTAACATCTTGGTAACGAGAGGCGATTCTGACAAACGCCAGAGGATTAATCTGGCGATATTTTACTCTGACAACGCTCCCATTTTGACCAGAATCCATTTGCGCAAACAGAAATGAGCGCCTAAATTAGCCGGCATTGACAATTCCGTGGCAGAGCTCGTTAAAACCAAGCCTTTATTCGGGAAATCTGCTAATGTTCCGCCTTTGACAGTCAGGAGACAGAGATGGCCACTATCAAGGATGTCGCCTCGCGCGCAGGCGTATCCATCTCCACCGTCTCACATGTGCTCAACCACACTCGGCGGGTCAGCGAAGACGCGACCCAGAAAGTGATTGAGGCGGTGGCAGAACTCAACTACGCGCCCAACTCGGTAGCGCGCAGTCTTAAAATAAATTCGACCAAGACCATTGGTATGCTGGTGACCACCAGCGTAAACCCCTTCTTCGCAGAAGTGGTGCAAGGGGTTGAAGCGTACTGCTTCGAACAGGGCTACAGCCTGATCCTCTGCAACACCGAAAACCAGCCGCCTCGCCAACAGCATTACCTGAGAATGCTGATGGAAAAACGGGTGGATGGCCTGCTGGTATTGGGTACCGATATCGACACCCCGTTGCGCGACATGCTGCGCATCCACAAGAACGTGCCGCAGGTGGTACTGGATTGGGGCACGGAGTGCGATTTCGCCAACGTCATCAACGACAACGCCCGCATCGGCGCCCGCATGGCCGTACGCCATCTGCTGGAGCTGGGGCACCGTGACATCGTCTGCATCACTGGCCAGCTCTCCAAGCCGACCACCCAGCAGCGACTGGACGGGGTGCGTGATGCGCTGGGCGAGCACGGTCTGACCCTTAAAGATGAACAGGTCTTTGAAGGGGACTACGAGAGCCAGAGCGGCTTCGATGCCATGCAGCGCATCCTGGCCCTGCAGCCTCGTCCGACCGCGGTCTTTGCCTTCGACGATCCCATGGCGATCGGCGCTATTTGCGCTGCCTGGGAAGCGGGAGTCAAGGTGCCGGACGATATCTCCATCATCGGCTACGACGATGTGGAGATGGCGCGCTTCTCCAGCCCGCCGCTGACCACCATCCGCCACCCGAAGGCCGAACTGGGCCAGCTGGCGGTGAAGCATCTGGTCAGCCGGATCCGCAACAAGGAGCTGGAAGTGGAATCGATGACGGTACAGCCCGAGCTGATCGTTCGTCGCTCGGTCAAACCGCTGCGTTAATCCGCACCCGTTGCCAACACGAAAAACCCCCTCTGTCACGAGGGGGTTTTTGTTTATGGGCGGTTTATTTCAGTTCCGGCCAGTAGGCTTTGTTGGCCTCTATCAAGTCATCGAGAATGGACTTGGCCACCGATGCACTGGGCACTGTCTTGGAGAGGGTGATGGCTTGCCACAGTTTCTGGTAAGAGTGCTCAACCCAGGCTTCGACCACCAGTTTCTCGACCGCGACCTGCTGGCCCATCATGCCCTGCTGGAACAGCGGGATGCTGCCCACCTGCAGCGGCTCAGGTCCGCTGCTGCCGACCAGGCAGGGGATCTCTACCATGGCTTCCGGGTCAAAGTTGGGGATGGCGCCGCGATTGGGAACGATCAGCAACATCCGCTCTTGGGTGTTGAAGGCAATGGCGGTTGCCAGGTCAACGATATAGGAGGCGTGTTCATCGATCTCCAGCTCGCCCGCTGCTGAATTGCCTGCCTTGACGATGTCGGTACAGGCGGTGAAGACCTGCTTCTCGCGGTGCTCCATCACCTCGTTGGCGCGGGTGTGTTCCGGGTTGGAGTGGGCCACCACATAGTCCGGGTAGAGGTAGTACTTCAGATAGGTGTTGGGCAGGGTATCCGGGTCGAGCGCCCATACATCCTTTGCCTTGGCGAAGGTATCGTTCCAGCTTGCTTCGGCATGGCTGGCGCTATTGGGCACATAGCCGTGGCGGGCGACGTGCTCCTTGATCTTCGGCATCAGGTCGTTACCTTCCAGATCCTCGATGCGGGTCCACCAGCCAAAGTGGTTGAGGCCGTAGTAGCGTACCCGCATCTCTTTGCGGGATTTGAGACCGGCAATCTGGGCCATGCGCCCCTCGATCCCGATCGGCATGTCGCAGATGTTGAGGATTTTGGCGTTGGGACGCAGGCGACGGGTCGCTTCGGCCACAATGGCGGCCGGGTTGGAGTAGTTGAGCATCCAGGCATTGGGTGAGTACTGCTCCATATAGTCGACCAGCTCCAGCACTCCGCCGATGGAGCGCATGCCGTAGGCGATACCGCCCGGGCCGCAGGTCTCCTGACCGACCACGCCATGACGCAGCGGGATCTTCTCGTCCAGCTCGCGCATCGGATATTTGCCAACCCGGATATGGGCCATGACGAAATCTACATCGCTAAACGCTGCTTTGGGGTCGGTGCCATAGCTGAAGGCGATCTCGGGAGCCTTCTCTTTCAGCAGGATTTTGCAGGCTTCGGCGATGATCTCCTGACGGGCACCATCGTTGTCGTAGAATTTGATCTCCTTGAGCGGGAAGCGATGTTGATTTTCCAGCAACATCAGAACGATACCAGGAGTAAAAGTGCTGCCACCACCGGCAATGACTACAGAGAATTTTTTCATGATCATGACTCCATTACTAAAGACGATTGTTGATGACTGTTGTTCATAATCGATTCCATATTTTCACGTACCTGAGGTACATGCAGACCGATAATTACCTGGATACTATCGCCATGGCGGACGACACCATGGGCCCCTAATTTAATAAACTCCTCATCTGCAGCGGCTAGCTTGCTGTTAACCAGCGATATTCTTAAGCGGGTGGCACAATTATTCAGACTGCGTATATTTTTGACTCCGCCAAGCGCTTCGATAATTTGTGTTGCACTATCACTGCCACGCTGGTTTTTGGCTGCCTGATAATCTGACTTGGAATAAAGCTTTATTTCACTGTCTTCCCGCCCCGGTGTTTTAAGATTGAGTCTGATAATCATCGCGCGGAATATCAGGAACCAGATTCCGGTAAAGACCAACCCGATAGCGATTTGGGTGAACATCATTCCCGCATGGTTGTGGAACATGGGTATCCAGTTCTGCGGCAGGAACTGGTCGAGCAGACCTCCACCCATGTTGCCGACCACACCAAACAGGTACATCACAGTCGACATGGTGGCTGCCAGCAGGGCGTGGATGGCAAACAGCAGCGGCGAGATGAAGAGGAAGGTGAACTCCAGCGGCTCGGTGATACCGACCAGAATGGCGGTCAGGGTGGCCGGGATCAGCAGGCCTGCCACCTTGGCCTTGTTCTCTTTGGCTGCCGTGGCATAGATGGCCAGAGCAATCCCCATGGCACCGAAAATCTTCGAGTTGCCGTGCAGGGCAAAGCCACCCTGAGGGAACTGTTCAATCAGCGGGCGAGTGCTCTGGCTGAACTCCAGCATGTGCTGTGCCCAATAGAGCTGAATGCCCCCCTCTACTGCCGCTGGACCGAAGATGAAGGGGCCGTAGATAAAGTGATGCAGGCCGGTCGGGATCAAAATCCGCTCGAGGAAGGTGTATACCCACACCCCGACCGGACCCGAGACCAGCATGAAATTCTGCAGGGAGGCGATGCCCATCTGTACTTTTGGCCAGCCAAGCAGGGTCAGCCAGGCGCAGGGGATCATCACGAAGAAGGCGACAATGGTGACAAAGGAGCTGCCCTGAAAGATGCCGAGAAAGACCGGCAGTTGGCGATCAAACAGGCGGTTGTGCAGTGCCGTCACGATGCCGGAGATGACGATGGCCCCTATGATGCTGGTATCCAGGGTTTTGATCCCCGCCACCATGGCGAGGCCACTTTCACCCCCCACATCCTGACTGAAGTCGACCCCGAAATAACTGCCCCAGGTCATTCCCATGGCGTTGATAAAATAGTTCCAGGTCATGAAACTGACCAATACAGCCAGACAAGCTCTGGCTTGAGCCTTATTTGCCAGACCGATTGGCAGGCCAATGGCAAATATCAGCGGCATATTCCTGAATACTGTCCAGCCACCCTCTTCAATAATATGGATGATCTGGAAGAATAATCCTTGTGGGTTTGCCAGTGATTCACCGACAAACATCGGGTTTTTCAGCATAATTGCAATGCCTACTACCATACCTGCAAAAGGAAAAAGCAGTACAGGAGTGAACATTGCTCCGCCAAAACGTTGAATTTGACTGAGCATATATTGTCCCTTGGTTGAAATAGCTAATCGAATCCTTGCCGGTGTTGCCAGATGAAAATTAGCAACGATAAAAAGAGACCTCATGAAATATCTTGGAATAATGTGATCTGACGCATGCAGTTATTTAGACAAAGATGTCTAACTTTTGCGATATTGTTGTACCTCTTGGTTTCGTGATGTTCTTGCAGCTTTAGTTGAAAGTTAAGTTATTGTTTTTAAGCAATTTAGCCACTTGATTCAGAATAAGGTGGTTGGCGTTGTGACCACAGGAGATGTCTAGCAGTGATCTATAAATCGGTGGCTGATCGACTCAGGATCAGGGTAAACGGTGCCGAGTGCCGGGTGGGAGATGTGTTGCCGGGCGAAAAAGCGCTGGCAGAACAGTATGGTGTCTCCCGCATGACCATTCGCAAAGCGGTAGACATGTTGATCGAGTGGGGATTGGTCGAGCGGCGCCACGGCAGCGGCACCTATGTGACGAAAAAGGATGTCCAGCATGAGACCAAAGGGCTGAGCGGGTTTACCGAACTGATGCGCGAGCAGGGGCGCACTTTGACCAGCCAGGTGTTGGAATTTCGCACCATGCCTGCGCCACCGGCCATCGCCAGTCAGCTGAGGGTGAAGGTGAATGAACCCGTCTATTACTCCAGCCGGATCCGCTCGGTGGATGGTCGGGCTCTGCTGCTGGAAGAGAGCTATATGCCGGTCAGACTGTTTCGCAATCTGTCGGTCGCCCATCTGGAAGGGTCCAAATTCGACTACATCGAACGGGAGTGCGGCATCGCGATTGCGGGTAACTATGAGTGCTTCAGTGCCGTGCTGGCGGATCGGGTTACTGCCGAGCTGCTCCATATCGAGCAGGGGGCCCCTATCCTGCGGCTCACCTCGCTCTCATACAGCGAGAGCGGAGAGTTCCTCAACTACTCCATCATGTTCCGCAATGGTAACGACTACCATGTCGACTACCACCTGCACCGTTTTCGTTAATCCGCTCGCCAGCCTGCGGGTTGGTTATTGGCTGGATGCCGGGCCTTTCACGAAGCAGGGAATGGCCCTCTATCTGGTGGATATTCCCCCCGTTTGACCCACCTCGCATTTTGCTTGTTAATCGTTTGATCAATATCAACAAAGGGTTAAGTTCTGATGGACTCCCGACTTAACCGTTCCATCCTGTAGGTTGGGTATGACTGTCAAGGATGGTGTCTTATGTTCCCCCCTCGCAAGCTGGGTCACCAGATCACGCTGCTGGCAATCGGCGGCATCGTATTGCTCGCCGTGGTGCTGCTTACCTTTAATCTGTTTGAAAATCGCCAGCGGGCGCTCGCGGCCGAGCAGGCTGCACTGCGTAGCCAGCTCCAGAATGTGGAAGCGGTGATCAAAAACACCAGCCATGAAACCGTGCTGGCGGCGACTCTGATCGCCCAGCGGCCGGATGCAGCCGAGGCGGTGGCCGACAAGGATTGGCAGACCCTCGCCAATCTGTTTGATCCGCTCTGGCCCGCCATCAAGGCGCAGGGGATCGAGCAGTTCCAGTTCCACCTGCCGCCAGCCACTTCCCTCTATCGGGTACATAAGCCAGAAAAACACGGTGATGACCTCTCTGCCATTCGCCCCACTGTGGTTGAGGTGAATCGAGAGCATCATGCCGTTGGCGGGCTGGAGATTGGCGTGGCTGGTACCGGTTTGCGCGGGGTCGTGCCGGTCACCTTCAACGGGCAGCCGGTCGGTTCGGTGGAGTTCGGTCGTGCTCTGGATGAAAAGCTGTTTGGCCAACTGCTGGACAAGCAGGTGCAGCTCGCCATCTATTTGTTTGAGCAGGGCAAGCTGGTGACGCTGGTTGGCACATCCCGGCTTGGTGAGGCGATGGAGTGGTATCAGCCGGTACTGGCCGGTGAGGAACGTTTCGTCAATATGACGCAACAGGGGAGTGATTTGCTGGTGATGGCGGCACCCCTGCGCGATTACTCCGGCAAGGCGGTCGGTATCATCGAGTTGACCCGGGATCACAGTCTGGTCGCGGCCGATCTGGCGCGTCAGGGCTGGCAGATGGCGATCATCTCTCTGGTAGGAGCTCTGGTGATTGCCATGGTGATGGCGTTCGCACTCAATCGCATCAATCGACCGCTGCTCGACAGCGTCAAGGCGCTGGAGGCGCTGGCCAATGGCTCCGGCGATCTCGGCAGCAAGCTGCCGGTGGCGGGGCCGGAGGAGATCCGCCGCCTCGGGTCGGCGTTCAATGGCTTTGTTGCCAAGATCCGCGACACCATCAGCCAGCTCACCACCACGTTGGGCGAACTGGCTGGCGAGAGTGAGCGGTTGTCGCGCAGTGCGGCAGGCAACCTTGGCAGCATGACGCGCCAGCAGGAACAGACCACCCAGCTCGCCACCGCCATGACCGAGATGACCAGCACGGTACACGAGGTGGCCAACAACACGGCACAGGCGGCCGAAGCGGCCAACGAAGCGGACAATCAGGCGGTCACCGGTGATGAGGTGGTGCAGCAGAGCGTCAACATGATCGAACAGCTGGCGGAGGAGATCGCCAGCGCGGGCAACACAGTGAAAGAGGTCGCCAAGGCCAGCGAGCAGATTGGCTCTGTGCTGGCGGTGATCCAGTCCATCGCCGAGCAGACCAACCTGCTGGCCCTCAACGCCGCTATCGAGGCGGCCCGGGCCGGTGAACAGGGGCGTGGTTTTGCGGTGGTGGCCGACGAGGTGCGCTCGTTGGCCGGGCGCACCCAGCACTCCACCGCCGAGATCCGCGGCACCATCGAGCAGTTGCAGCGGGCGGTGGGCACCACGGTGACCATGATCGAACACAGCGTCTCGCGGGCGGGGGAGTCGGTGGAGCGGGCCAATCAGGCGGGGGAAGCCCTCGGCCGGATCAAGGGGGCGGTCAACAGCATTCGCGACATGAATACCCAGATCGCCGCTGCCTCGGAGGAGCAATCCTCGGTGAGCGACGAGATTACCCGCAATATCGTCAGCGTCCACGAGATCTCCCAAGCCACCACGCTGGTGGCGCGGGATACCGCTCATATCGCCAGCCATGTGGCGACCCTGGTGGACAAGCTGGGGGATCTGGCCGGGCAGTTCCAGGATGGTTCCAACGTGCGGATGGTGCTGAGTCGCGCCCGCGCCGCTCACATGGGCTGGAAGACTCGGGTGCGTGCCTATCTGGATGGGCAGGAGGGGCTGTCGCGCAGCGAGGCGGTCAGTGACAAGGAATGCCGCCTTGGTCACTGGTACTTCAGCGAAGGGCAGGCATGCTGTGGCGATCAATCCGCCTTCAGGGCGATGGCCGCCCCCCACGCCAGACTGCATCAGGTGATCCAGCAGGTTATCGAGCTGAAAAATCAGCACAAGCATGAAGAGGCGGAGGCGCTCTACCGCGAGATCGAGCAGAACTCAGAGCAGGTAGTGGGCTGCATCGATCAGCTGCTGCGGGAGATGACCACGCCGGAGCGTTAATGACGAGCGGATCGGATAGCCAAAGGGCTGGCAGCGATGTCAGCCCTTTTTCATGGTGCGGGTCTGGGGCGAGGTTACTGCTCCTGACTCTCATCCTGATAACGGGCGGCGGTGATGAACTGGCTGAAGGTTTCACACCAGACGATCACGCTGCTGTAGCGGGCCGGATCGATCGTGGCGGGCAGCGGCACGATAAAGTTGTCGAAGGTCTTCACCGGCCCGACTCGCACCATCTGATCCTTGAGGCGGGCAAAATCGGCTTCGGTCTCGACAAACTCGGGGGAGAGGTAGAGCTGGTAGTCCGGCCCGGGGGCCAGCTTGCCCATCAGGCTGACGGCATCCGGCCCTATGCTCACCTTGCCTTCCCCCCAGTGCAGCCGATCGCTGTCTTTCAGATCCCGGCGAAAGGTGCCGTGGAATCTCGCTTGCTGCTGGCTGGCCGCGACCTGCTCGGTTTCAGGGGCGGGTGGCGCGATCAGGATCGGCAGGGTGTAGACACCGGCGGCAAAGCCTGCCGCCGCGACCAGCAGATGGGTGCCCAGCAGCAGGGCCATGGTTTTGCGTTTCATGATATCTCGGTCGTTGATGAACAGGTGCCAGCATCATAGCAGTGGCGCAGGCTAAACCGCTTGTCATCCAGCGCAATGGAGCCGGATGTTTGCGCAGCTGCGGTTGATATGGCTTACAGGCTGGCGAAATCCACCTCGGGCAGGGTTTCGAAGCCGGGGCCATGATGGATTCGACAATGACCAATCAGTACCAAGTTGCATACTCCGCAGGCCTGTAGGTTCGCTTAGTGCAGCGAAATCGGACTCGCTAGGGGGGTTGTCTCGGCTGTTTCAGTGAGTAAGTTGCGGCCAGCCGGAGGGGGGAAATCGGGGATAGCTGTAGAGGAAAGAGCGATATACAACAAGTTAGATCTTCAGCTAATCAATGGCTATGGGTTGGCAAGAGGGATATGTCATAGCCCCGAGAGTATTTTCCTCTCGGGGCGTGATATCCAGAAGAGTATGCTATAAAAGCAAAAAGCCTCAGGAATTGACCACCAAATTACTGTTCGGTTAATTGCAGTGTCGCCATAATTGGCAAATGATCGCTGACGGTTGGCCAATTGATACCAGCATAAACACCAGTCTTGGCTGGAATGGTGACATTTTTGATATTCCAGCGCTGCGCATTGCTGGTAAAAATGTAATCAACCCCGATTTCAGGATTATTTGCAGGCCATGTACGATGCTCCCGATTTAGTGGGGTGATCGAGTTCCAGTATTTTGTGACTTCCTTGATGCTGGTGGTTTCTGGCGTGTCATTAAAATCACCCATGAGCACTTTTATGCCACGAATTTCAATTGTCCGGTCATTAAGCTCCTGGATTTGGCCAATCCGTATTTCTGGATTCTCCTTGGTATCCAGATGGGTGTTGATTGCGGTAATAGTGGCCGGGAAGCCCGGCACGGAAACTTCGGTGATCAGCGCTATTCGTTGTTCTCTGTTACCGGATGGCAGTTGTACAATTTCTTTGGTTTTGATCGGATATTTTGACAAGAATGCCAAACCATATTTACCACCATCAAAGTCAATTGCTGCACCAAACACACCGTTCATGCCGGTGAGTTTTTTTAATTCAGCCAAGTGATCGATATTACCACTGCGCTTTGTTAGTTGATCAACTTCCTGCAATGCAACAATATCAGCTGAACTAGCCTTTATTGCTGCTGCAATAGAGCTGATATTTGACACTTTTGCCGCACCAATATTGAACGTGGCAACAGTGATGGATGGGCCTTTATTTTGTGCAAACACCTTGTTGGGTAACCCGTTCATGGCGCTGGCCACTTCACGGCTGTTCTGGTTGTTGTTGGCTCGCCCATCCTGAGCATTGGCACAGAGTGGAAGTGTTAGCGCCCCAATGAAAAAAAGATTGTATAGTTTGTTCATAAATATCTCTATAGAAAATGCTATCTTTTGCGTTATTTTTTATCGGAAAAGGAATGGTTTTATGGAGGTTTTTATATTCAACCTCTGATTTTTATACACTAAGTTTTCGATGAGAATTAACCAAGTTGTTTTTGCTGTTATTGTGATGCAGCCCACTATTCAGGAGTTTCAACTGCCCCATTATTAAACAGGTATTTATAAAGAAAATAATAGCAGTGTGAATGGTGCCAGCCATAGTTGATCGGCGTCAGGCAGACATACCACAAGCTACCACTTTCTGTAGGTGCGATTAGCTCAGCGTAATCGGACGAACGAGAAGCTTTGATTGCGGTTGTTGCCGTGCAACAGCGTCGGCCAGCCGGAGGTGGAAATTCGGCTGGCGGTTATAGCGGGAGAGTCTATTTACGAGAACGTCCGATTACGCCTGACGGCTAATCGAACCTATAGGTTTCGTGATTCTATGAGTTATACAAACATAGTTTATGTGATGGTTAACTCTATCTCTATGAGGTGTAACGGATTGTTTTTAATAAATCTGTGAAGTAATATAAGACTCATTTATATCATGCGTGTTATAACAGGTTATAAATATGACTGCCCAACCATTTAATACTCGACATTATAGAAAATTCAGAAATCTATTAATTGATTTAAACAGAGACCTGTTATCTATTTCACATAAAATGTGCGAGTCAGATAAGTATGGGGAGTTTACCGAACTAGAGCGTTATGTGATGGCCTTGGAAGACCGTCGATTTGTGAATCATTGTGGTTTTGATATCAAGGCATCTGCAAGAGAGCTGATCAAGAAAATACGAAGAAAAAAACATGGAGGTGCTAGTACTATAGATATGCAAATGGTTAGAACCATTACCGGATTTAAAGATATGACTATATATAGAAAGTTATATGAAACGCTACTTTCTTGGCTGGTCAATTTTCATTTCACAAAAAAACAAATAATACGCTGCTACTTAAAAAATGCTTTTTTTGGCTCTCGTCTCATAGGTGCAGAAAATGTAGCAAATGCACTATTTAATAAAAATCTGTCTATGCTAGAAAAGGATGAAAGTGCATTTATTGCGGCTATGTTATTGAGACCAAAGCCTTTAAATCCAAAAAATGAATGGTTTGAAATTGTTAAATCAAGAGCGTCTTATGCGCAGAGCGTTCGGGTTCTTGTTGAAGAGGGCTCGAAATAGAGTCCAAGTTGAAGCTTTTGTTAGATTATGCTCGGCCAAAGCTTCAGTATCGCCATCCATAATCTGTTTCCAACGACTATTGGAGTGTTTAATTATTTCTGAAGATATTCTTCTGGTTTCTGTAAAAGCAGAATCAAGATGTCTTTTACCCGAAATTATAGAGTCTATAGAGTGACCGTCTTTTATTAATTTGTAAATCGAATTGTGAGCATATCTAAAGTTATCATGAATATTACTTTCAATATCTCTAGCGTAGTCATACATATCAATGCTGTAAAGCTCTATGAATAAAGGGTTTAAGTTTTCATTCCAATTGTCTTTAGCCTTTTTATATTCTTCCCTAGCTTGTTGTAATGTATTACTATCTTTTTTAAATTCTTTATCAGCCAGAGAGTCGAGAAGCAGGCGGCTATAATAAATACGCTCGCCAGACATTTTTTCTAATGACTTAGCTATTTCACGCAGCTTATCAATTTCTCGCTCTGAACGATTAGTCTTTATTTGATGTAGAAAGTTCTTCTCTTGGAAGCGACTTGATACATATAGACCAACGACACCGGTTAGAAAAAAGCTCACGATTATATTTGCTAGTTCCATCTTTACGGCTCATCCTAATTATATTTCGAACACTATATCTTTAGTTAAACGTATATTCAATATCATAAAGTGTTCAAAAAAAGGCGCCTTAACGGCGCCTTTTTTAATATCACCTACCCAACCAACATCACTGCAACAGGGAGATATCCGCTACTTGCAGGAACAGGTTGCGCAGGTTGTTCAGCAGCGCCAGACGGTTGGCCTTGAGAGCTTCATCGTCGGCCATCACCATCACTTCGTTGAAGAAGGTATCGACCGGCTCGCGCAGGGCGGCCAGACGGGTGAGGGCTGCCTGATAGTCACCGGCAGCGAACAGCGGGGCCAGTTCGGCTTGCAGTTCGGCAACCTGGGTGGCCAGCGCCTTCTCGGCGGCATCGACCAGCAGTTCCGGTTTGACGGCAGTCGGCAGTTCGCCTTCGACCTTGGCCAGAATGTTGCTCACGCGCTTGTTGGCGGCAGCCAGTGCCAGTGCGGCATCCAGCGTGCGGAAGTGGCTGACGGCCTTGACGCGACGATCGAAGTCGAGCGGACGGGTCGGGCGGCGGGCCAGCACGGCCAGCACCACGTCGGCACCGATGCCTTCGTCCTGATAGGCGGCGCGGAAGCGGCCCAGCATAAAGTCGACCACGTCGGTAACGACGGTTTTGTTGGTCAGCTTGTCGCCGTAGACGCGTACCGCTTCTTCAACCAGTTCAACCAGATCCAGATCCAGCTGCTTCTCGGTCATGATGCGCAGGGCACCGATGGCGGCGCGACGCAGGGCGAACGGGTCTTTATCACCCTTCGGCAGCATGCCGATGCCGAAGATACCGGCCAGAGTGTCGAACTTGTCGGCCAGCGCGACGGCGCAGGCAACCAGACCGGACGGCAGGGCATCACCGGCAAAGCGCGGCATGTACTGCTCGTTGAGGGCCACGGCCACTGCTTCGTCTTCGCCATCGTGACGGGCGTAGTGCATCCCCATGACACCCTGGGTGTCGGTGAACTCGCCGACCATGTTGGTCATCAGGTCACACTTGGAGAGCAGACCGGCACGCTTGGCCTGAGCCACGTCGGCGCCGATACGCTCGGCGATAAAGCCGGCGACAGTCTCGATGCGCTCGACCTTGGCCTTGACGGTGCCCAGCTGTTGCTGGAACAGCACGGTTTCAAGGCGCGGCAGGCGGGAGGCCAGGGGCTGCTTGAGGTCGGTCTTGAAGAAGAACTCGGCGTCAGAGAGACGGGGGCGAACCACCTTCTCGTTGCCGCTGATGATCTGGCTCGGGTCTTTGGACTCGATGTTGGTGACGAAGATGAACTTCGGCAGCAGCTTGCCGTTCTTGTCGTAGACCGGGAAGTACTTCTGGTCACCCTTCATGGTGTGAACCAGTGCTTCAGCCGGCACGGCCAGGAACTTCTCTTCGAAGTTGGCGGTCAGCACCACAGGCCACTCGACCAGTGCGGTGACCTCTTCCAGCAGGGCGTCGTCCAGATCGGCCACGCCACCGAAGGCGGCAGCGGCCGCTTCGACGTCAGCCTTGATCTTGGCCTTGCGCGCCATAAAGTCGGCAATCACCATGCCGCGCTCCTGCAGGATCTGCGGGTACTGGCTGGCGTTGTCGATGGTGAACTCGCTCTCGCCCATAAAGCGGTGGCCGCGGATGGTGCGGGCAGAGTCGATACCCAGAATGTGGGCAGGAACCAGCTCGCCATCCAGCAGCAGGGTCACGGTGAAGACCGGACGCACGAACTGGATGGTCTTGTCGCCCCAGCGCATCATCTTCGGGATCGGCAGCTTGGCCAGCGCAGAGGCGACCAGTTCACCCAGCAGATCGACGGCCGGACGGCCTTCGACCTTGGCGGTGTGAACCAGCCATTCGCCCTTGTCGGTGACCAGACGCTCGGCCTGCTCAACGGTGATGCCGTTGCCACGGGCCCAGCCTTCGGCAGCCTTGGTCGGCTTGCCTTCGGCATCGAATGCCTGAGCCACGGCCGGGCCGCGCTTCTCGACGCTCTTGCTCGGCTGTTCGCCAGCCAGCTCGCTTACCTTCAGCGCCAGACGGCGCGGTGAAGCAAACCACTCGACGTCGCCGAAGGCCAGATCGGCCTTGGTCAGTTCGGCTTTGAAGTTGTCGGCAAAGGCTTCGGCCAGGGAGCGCAGGGCTTTGGGCGGCAGCTCAGCAGTACCGATCTCTACCAGAAATGTATGTTGTGCCATGTCCGTTCCTTAACCTTGCTTGTTCTCACTGCGCTGACACATCGGGAAGCCCAGCGCTTCGCGGGAGGCGTAGTATGCCTCTGCCACGGCCTTGGTCAGGGTGCGAATGCGCAGGATGTAGCGCTGACGCTCGGTGACCGAGATGGCCTTGCGGGCATCCAGCAGGTTGAAGGAGTGAGCGGCTTTGAGGATGCGCTCGTAGGCAGGCAGCGGCAGCGGTTTTTCCAGTGCCAGCAGATTCTGGGCTTCCTTCTCGTACTGCTCGAAGCAGTGGAACAGGAACTCCACATCGGCGTGTTCGAAGTTGTAGGTGGATTGCTCCACTTCGTTCTGGTGGAACACGTCGCCGTAGGTGGTCTTGCCCAGCGGGCCGTCAGACCAGACCAGATCGTAGACGCTGTCCACGCCCTGAATGTACATGGCCAGACGCTCGAGACCGTAGGTGATCTCGCCGGTGACCGGCTTGCACTCGAGGCCGCCAACCTGCTGGAAGTAGGTGAACTGGGTCACTTCCATGCCGTTCAGCCACACTTCCCAACCCAGACCCCAGGCACCCAGAGTCGGGTTTTCCCAGTTGTCTTCCACGAAGCGGATGTCATGGATTTCAGGATCCATGCCCAGCTCTTTCAGGGAGCCCAGATAGAGTTCCTGAATGTTGTCGGGGGAAGGCTTGATGATCACCTGGAACTGGTAGTAGTGCTGCAGGCGGTTCGGGTTTTCACCGTAGCGGCCGTCAGTCGGACGGCGGGACGGTTGCACGTAAGCGCAGGCGATGGGCTCCGGGCCCAGGGCACGCAGACAGGTCATGGGGTGGGAAGTACCGGCACCCACTTCCATATCCAGCGGCTGAATGATGGTACAGCCCTGGCGGGACCAATAGTCCTGCAGCTGCAGGATCAGGCCCTGAAAGGTTTTGACATCGAATTTTTGCATAATTTTTTTCGCGCGAAGTGAAAATCAGAGCAAGATTTGCTGAATGTGAACCGAGGGAGTATACCGTCTGGCATGGTCGGATAATAGGCGAAATTGCAGCGGATTCGCGGGATGGTGCTGCGCTCTGGCTGGTCGGGCGGGATGTCCGGTATATGATGTGAGCAGTGCCGCCTGCAGAGTGGGCTGGGTCGGGCAAACCGCTGAAATAACGAGGGAGAGGAAATGGAACTGCGCTGCGCCTGGGTGACCAAGGACCCGGAATACATTGAATACCATGACAAACAGTGGGGCAGGCCGGTCTATGACGCCCGCGAGCTGTTTGCCAAGCTCTGCCTCGACGGCCAGCAGGCGGGGCTGTCGTGGATCACCATCCTCAAGCGTACCGAGAGCTACTACCGCGCCTATGCCGACTTTGATCCGGTGCAGATTGCCCGCTTCGACGAGCAGGATGTAGAGCGGTTGATGCAGGACACCGGCATCATCCGCAACCGGCTCAAGGTGCAGTCGATCATCAGAAATGCCCGCGCTTATCTGGCGTTGCAGGAGCAGGGGATCGACTTCGCCGCCTACCTGTGGGGCTTTGTGGGCGGCGCCCCCATCGTCAACCAGCGGCAGGGCAACGGCGATATTCCGGCGACCTCGCCGGAGTCGGATGCCATGTCGAAAGCGCTCAAGAAGCTCGGCTTCAACTTCGTTGGCAGCACCATCTGTTACGCCTTTATGCAGGCGGTGGGGATGGTGAACGATCATCTGGTCAGCTGTCCTTGCCACGCCGAGTGTCAATTACCGCGCTGACAGCCCGCCGATTGCCCAAAAAAACACCACTCTCGCCATCTGTTCAGGCTTGCGTCAGACAATGGCGTGCCAGCGCGTTACAATCCGGCCCCCGGCATGGTGCCGGATTGTTTTCACAGAGGTTTTTTCATGCGAGCCAAGATCCTGGTGCCTGCTCTGGCACTGACCGTTGCCCTGAGCGGCTGTACCACCAACCCCTACACAGGTGAATCCCAGACCTCCAAAGGTGCCTGGGGCGCGCTGGCTGGCGCCGCTGCCGGTGCGGCCGTAGGTGCGCTCTCCTCCAGCAAGGGTGACCGCAAGAAGGGCATCCTGACCGGCGTTGCTGCTGGCGCGGCGCTGGGTGGTGGTATCGGCTACTACATGGACGTGCAGGAAGCCAAGCTGCGCGAGAAGCTGCAAGGCACTGGCGTCAGCGTGACCCGCAATGGCAATGAGCTGATCCTCAACATGCCGAACAACGTGACCTTCGACAGCTCCAGCTCCCAGCTGAAAGCGGCCGGTGCCAACACCCTCTCCGGCGTGGCCATGGTCGTTGCCGAGTTCGACAAGACCCGCCTGAACGTGGTCGGTCACACCGACAGTACCGGTTCCCGCGATCTGAACATGAAGCTCTCCCGCGATCGTGCCGATGCCGTTGCCGCCCAGCTGATTGGTCAGGGCGTAGCAGGTAGCCGCATCTCCACCACCGGCGTGGGCCCGGATCAGCCGGTTGCTACTAACAGCACCGCCGCTGGCAAAGCCCAAAACCGCCGCGTGACCATTACCCTGACCCCGACCGCCTAAGTCGTTCAGGTTTCGGTAACGAAAAGGCCCCGCCAGTGATGGCGGGGCCTTTCTATTGGCGCCGTGGCGAGCAATGACGCCTTGTTGTTTGCTCCCTTCTCCCCTCGTGGGCGAAGGGGCGGGGATAAGCGCCTCTTAGACAGCTGCAGTCAGCTGCACTTCCACCTTGTAGCCTTCGTGGGCCAGGCGAGCTTGCACGCAGGCTCTAACCGGTGCTGTGCCAGCCGGGATCCAGGCATCCCACTGCTCGTTGAAGGCAGCGATGTCCTGAATGTCCTTGAGATAGATATTGGCCATCAGAATTTTGTCTACGCCGGAGCCGTTGGCTTCCAGCAGGCGCTGCAGGCTTGCCAGCACTTCGCGGGTCTGCTGGTGGATGTCGGCCTCTTCGCTGACGGGCACTTCCACCACGTAGAGGGTGCCATTGTGGATGACCACGTCTGACCAACGCTGGGTGGTGCCGATTCGGGTAATGGTTGTCATGGAGTGCTCCGGTACGGGGGCTTATTGACCCTTGCGGATCAGATAGCGGTAGGGGGCCTGCTCTGTCTCGCTGGCGACCAGGGTGTGATCCATAAAGCGGCAGAAACTGGGGATGTCGCGGGTGGTTGAAGGATCGTCGGCGCTGACCAGCAGGGTCTCGCCATCCGCCATCAGCCGCACTTTCTTGCGAACCATCATAACGGGTTCCGGGCAACGAAGCCCGATTGCGTCCAACTCGTGGGTTGCGCCGCAGAATAAATCACTCATCTATTATCAACCTTCAACCTATTCGGCTGCCAATGATACTCAGGGCTAAAAAATAATCAAACAAACGACCCATTCACCAGCATATGTAACCGAAATGTTATTCGGCCCTATCCAGCTTGCGCCGGACGAGTAATATAAAAATTGAACCATATTCAACAAGGAGGTGAATATGCAGGTCTCCTACGGCAGATTACAAGCCTATGCAGGCATGGGGTTCTTGTCCTTCGCCATGATAGTGATGGGCAGCCCGATCGGGAATACCGGTACTTGGTTCGGCTCCATGGTGATGGTCGGGTTGGGGCTCTGGATCGAGCTCAGCGATTACTATGACGAGGATGAGGACGAGAACGATCAATCCTGAATCGGATGACGATTCAACAACAAAGGCGGAGCAATTCCGCCTTTGTCATTTCTGCCGTTTGGCAATGTGCCCGGATCAGCGGGTCGAGCGCATGGCCCGCTCCAGATGCAGCGCCGTCTGCTCCGGGTTGGCCTTGGGGTCGTTGAAGAAGTTGCTCAGCACATCGAGGATCGCCTGCCGCATATTGGTCGGCGTCGCCATCCCTTCCGCCATGCTGGGCAGCAGGTTGTCCTGCTTTTCCGCCAGCAGGAAATCCTGATAGGAGCGGACGGCGCAGCGGTCGAACTTGCTCATGTCGGGATTGGTCAGCGCCGGGATAGACCCTTTCACCCGATTGAACTCCTCCTGGAATTTCGGCGTCATCAGCAGTTGGGCCAGATCCCCCTGCGCCTGCAGCTGGGCCGGATCCCGCTGTTTGAACATGGCGATGGAGTCGAGGTTGTAGCTGAACAGTCCGGCGCTGCCCGGGCTAGGCAGACAGGCGATATCCTCACCCGGCCGGTAGTTACCGGCACTAAGTTCACCCTTCACCCAGTCCCCCATCACCTGCATGGCGGCGCCACCGCTCTCCAGCAGATTGGTGGCTTGATGCCATTTCAGTCCGGCGTATTTTTGCGGCACATAGGCGCGCAGCTGCTGGAAACGGGTCAACACCCGCACCATGTCGGGGCCGGTCAGGGTGGCGCGGTCCTGCTCGAGGAACGCCTTGCGGTAGAACTCCTTGCCCCCCTCACCGAGTGCCACCGTTTCAAACAACACTGCCAGCTGCCAGGGCTCGTTGCCAATGGCGAGCGGAGTGATGCCCCGTTTTTTAAGCTGGTCGGAGACGGTAACAAACTGGGCCCAGTCGGTGGGTGGAGTCAGCTTGTTGCGCTCGAAGATCTTGCGGTTGAGCCACAGCCAGTTGACCCGGTGGATGCCGGTGGGCACCGCCATCAGGGCGCCATTCTGGCTGAGGGTGGCCCGCACCATGGGCGGCATCTGACTGTACCAGCCGAGGTGTTCGGCCATCGGGCTGAGATCGCGCAGGAAGCCGAGTCCGGCCCACTCCTTGAGCTCATAGCCCTTGAGGTGGGCCGCTTCGGGCGGGTTGGCCGCCAATGCCCGGCTCTTCAATACCGTCATGGCGCTCTTGCCGCCGCCGCCCTGCACTGCAAAGTCGTTCCACTGGTTGCCCTGTTTGGTCCACTCGGATTTGAGCACTTCGACCGCTTTCGCTTCGCCGCCGGACGTCCACCAGTGCAGCACTTCCACCTGGGAGGCGGCAACGGGAGCTGAGAGCAGGGCGATGACAGAAAAAGACAACCACTTCATAAGGTTACTGCCTTGGTAGGGAGAGCGTGGCTTGCAGGCCACCTTGCGGACGGTTTTCCAGCACCAGATCGCCGCCGTGGGCGTGGGCTATGTTGCGGGCGATGCCAAGGCCGAGGCCGGTGCCAGCCTGATCGGTACTGAGCCGGTAATAGGGTTCGAAAATGCGCTCGAACTGATCGTCCGGCAGGCCGGGGCCTTCATCCATGATAAAGAGGATCAGCATCTCCTCGTCATCCATGATGATGATGCGTACCCGCTGGCCGTACTTGATGCCGTTGTCTACCAGATTGCCGATGCAGCGTTTGAGCGCCAGCAGCTTGCCGCGATAGGGCCACTTGCAGTGCCCTTCGATGATCAGCCGCTCGTCGTGCAGGTTCATCGACTCCGCCATCTGCTCCAGCAGGGCGTTGATGTCGATCTCCTCGATATTCTCGTGAATGTCGGTCTCTTTGACCGTCTGCAACGCTCCTTTCACCATCAGCTCCAGTTCGTCGAGATCCTTGTTGAACTTGGCGATCTGTACCTCGTCATCGAGCAGCTCGACCCGCAGTCGCAGTCGGGTGATGGGGGTCTTGAGGTCGTGGGAGATGGAGCTGAACAGCCGCTCTCTATCGTCGATATAGCGACGAATGCGGTGCTGCATGATGTTGAAGGCGCGGGTGGCCGCCACGATTTCCGATGCTCCTTCCTCCTTGAGCGAAGGCTGATCGATATCCTTGCCGAGATTCACCGCCGCCTTGGCGAGACGGCGCAGCGGGCGGGTCTGCCAGCGCACCAGCATAAAGGTGAAGAAGCAGAGGAACACCGTCATCAGGGCGATGAAGCGCACCTGGTTGCTCGGCATCACGGTATCGTCGAGGGTCATGTAGGGGGCGGGCAGCAGGGCCGCCAGATAGAGCCACTCCCCCTTTTCAATCTCGATCTGGGTCACCAGTACCGGTGGATTGAGCGGCTCCAGCGACAGGGTGTAGCGGGCCCAGGAGGAGGGGAGATCCGCCAGCAGGGTGTCGTTGTTGAAGACGTGGAGGTCGTCGGGCCGGGAGAAATCCACCTTGATCGCCATGGCGTCGGAGAGCTTGCGGGTCAGCACTCCCTGCACCTCCTCCAGCACCTGCGTCTTGCGTTCGCTGTCGGGGATGGCGTTGATGTGGATCTCTTCCTCGTTGAGCGAGACGAAGAAGCGGCTGCCCCCCATGTTGCGCAGCTGGTCCAGCGCGATATGGCGATACTGCAGCGGCAGGGATTTGAAGAAGTTGACGGTGGAGGCGGCAGACATGGCGAGGTTGCGGGTGGTGCTGAGCATCCCCTCCAGCTCCCGCTTCTGGATCTGCTGCATCCAGATGCCGGTCAGAATGGTCTGGGAGAGCAGGATGGCCAGCAACAGCAGCAGGATCATCCGTGACAACAGGGAGCGGGGCACCAGCGCCCCCCAGGACCACTTGTTGCTCATGGCAGCTCGTGCACCTCGGCAATCAGCATGTAGCCACTGCCGCGAATGGTCTTGATGATGCGCGGGCTCTTGCCGTTGTCGCCCAGCTTCTGGCGCAGACGGCTGATTTGTACGTCGATGCCGCGCTCCATCGGCAGGCTTTCGCGGCCGCGGGTGGCATCCGAGATGGTGTCGCGATCCAGCACCACGCCGGGCTGTTGCAGGAACATCCCGAGCAGCATGGCATCGCTGCCGGAGAGATCCAGCAGGCTGCCATCATCATGGGTCAGCTGGTGGCTCAGGGTGTCGAGGGTCCACTCGGCAAAACGCAGGCGGCGGCTCGGCTCTTTCTCTTTTTCCGGCTGGCGGAATTCGGCGCGGCGCAGCAGCGCCTTGATGCGGGCCTGCAGTTCACGGGGGCTGAACGGCTTGGCGATATAATCATCGGCGCCGAGTTCCAGGCCGATCACCCGATCCGCTTCGTCGGAGGCGGCGGTCAGCATGATGATGGGCACCTGGGAGTCACGACGGATCTGCTGGCAGAGGGTAAAACCGTCCTCACCGGGCATCATGATGTCCAGAATAATCAGATCCGGGCTGTGCTGGGCGAGTTGCTGACGCATCTCGTTGCCCTCCGCTGCCGTCAATACCTGAAAGCCCGCCCGGGTCAGGTACTCATTGAGCAGCTCGCGGATCTCTTGGTCGTCATCGACGATCAGCAGTTGTTTGCTCATTGACATATGTATGTGCATCCACCCATTTTTTTGTGCAGATTGAACCTGTCGGGGGAGTAAAAAGCAAGCAAGCCCCCCATCTAATGTGAGGTTTAAGGCAATAACAGCCTATTGATAAGATTAAAACGAAAAAAGGCCGACCCAAACGGGACGGCCAACAGACAGCTTCTGACCACTGACGAGCACCCCGTGTGGCGATCGTCACAGACTTGAAAAGGGGCCAGTCAGACTGGCCCCGAAAAGGGACAACTCTCAGTAGTGCATCCCGTCGATCCGGCTGGTTATCACACCCGTTCAAACACGGTGGCGATGCCCTGACCCAGACCGATACACATGGTGGCAACCCCCAGGGTGGCATCCTTCTCCTCCATCAGATTGATGAGGGTGGTGGAGATGCGGGCGCCGGAGCAGCCGAGGGGGTGACCCAGCGCAATGGCGCCGCCGTTCAGGTTTACCTTCTCGTCCACCTGATCCTGCAGACCCAGATCCTTCACGCAGGGCAGAGACTGGGCGGCAAACGCCTCGTTCAGCTCGAACAGGTCGATATCACCAACAGTCAGGCCAGCACGTTTGAGCGCCTTCTGGGTCGCCGGCACCGGGCCGTAACCCATGATGGCGGCGTCACAGCCGGCGATGGCCATGGCACGTACCTTGGCTCGCGGTATGAGGCCGAGGGCCTTGGCGCGATCCGCGCTCATCACCAGCATGGCGGCGGCGCCATCGGATAGGGCCGAGGAGCTGCCGGCGGTGACGGTGCCGTTGACCGGGTCAAACACTGGGCGCAGTTGGCTCAGGGTTTCGACCGTGGTCTCCGGACGGATCACCTCGTCATAGTCGTAGAAGAAGCGGGCGCCGCTGGCGTCATGGCCTTCCAGCCCGACGATCTCCTTGGCAAAGCGTCCTTCCACAGTGGCGGCGTGAGCGCGGCGGTGGGAGCGGGCGGCAAACTCGTCCTGCTGCTGACGGCTGATGCCGTGCAGCTTGCCGAGCATTTCGGCGGTCAGCCCCATCATGCCGGAGGCTTTCGCCACCGACTTGGCCATGCCGGGATGGAAGTCAACGCCGTGGCTCATCGGCACGTGGCCCATGTGCTCAACGCCGCCGATGATGAAGATATCCCCATCACCCACCTGAATGGCGCGGGAGGCGTCGTGCAGCGCCTGCATGGAGGAGCCACACAGGCGGTTGACGGTAACCGCCCCCACTTGCTTCGGAATACCGGCCAGCAGTGCGGCGTTGCGGGCGATGTTGAAGCCCTGCTCCAGGGTCTGCTGCACGCAGCCCCAGTAGATATCCTCGATCTCGTTCGGGTCGAGGTTGGGGTTGCGCAGCAGGATGGATTTCATCAGGTGCGCGGACAGATCTTCTGCACGCACGTTGCGGAAGGCGCCGCCCTTGGACCGGCCCATCGGGGTCCGGATACAGTCGACAATGACTACGTCTTTCATGAATGGATCTCCTTTCCGCAATCAGTAGAAGGTTTTGCCTTGGGCAGCCATCTCGCGTAAGCGGTCGCTGACGCGGTAGAGCGGGCCCAAGTCGGCATACTGGTCGGCCATGGCCACGTAGCGATCCAGACCAATGGTGTCCAGATAGCGGAACACGCCGCCGCGGAAGGGAGGGAAGCCCAGACCGTAGACCAGCGCGATGTCGGCTTCGGCTGGCGTGGCGACAATGCCCTCTTCCAGACAGAGCACCACCTCGTTGATCATCGGGATCATCATGCGGGCGATGATGGCGTCCTTGTCGAAATCCTGTTTCGGCTTGGCGATGGGGGCCAGCAGCTCGTAGCTAGCTGCGTCAGCCACCTTCTTCGGCTTGCCCTTCTTGTCCTGCTCGTAGGCGTAGAAGCCCTTGCCGTTCTTCTGACCGAAGCGGTTCACTTCGTACATCACGTCGATGGCAGTGCGACCTTCCTTGCTCATGCGCGCCGGGAAGCCCTGCGCCATCACGTCACCGGCATGGTGACCGGTGTCGATACCGACTACATCCAGCAGGTAAGCGGGGCCCATGGGCCAGCCGAACTCTTTCTCCATCACCTTGTCGACGGCGGCGAAGTCGGCGCCATCGGCGACCAGCTTGTTGAAGCCGAAGAAGTAGGGGAACAGCACCCGGTTGACGAAGAAGCCCGGGCAATCGTTGACCACCACAGGGGACTTGCCCATGGCGGCGGCATAGGCCACCACGCGGTTGATGGTTTCATCGGAGGTCTGCTCGCCGCGGATGATCTCCACCAGTGGCATGCGGTGCACCGGGTTGAAGAAGTGCATGCCGCAGAAGTTCTGCGGGCGCTTCAGCCCCTTGGCCAGCAGGGAGATGGGAATGGTGGAGGTGTTGCTGGCGAGCACGGCGTCTTCGCCAATGATCCCTTCCACTTCACCCAGTACGGCGGCTTTCACCTTGGGATTCTCGACCACGGCTTCGACCACCACATCCACATGCTTGACGTTGTCATAGCTGAGGGTCGGAGTGATGGCAGAGAGCACCTGGCCCATCTTGATGCCATCGATGCGGCCCTTTTCGAGCTGGCCGTTGAGCAGCTTGGTGGCTTCGCCCATGCCAAGTGCCAGCGCCTTCTCGTTGATATCCTTCATCACCGCCGGAATGCCCTTGCTGGCAGACTGGTAGGCGATGCCGCCACCCATGATGCCGGCACCCAGTACGGCGGCGTGGCCAGTGGCCTTGCTTGCTTGCTTGGCTGCCTTCTTGGCCAGTGCCTTGATGTGCTGATCGTTGAGGAAGATGCCGACCAGTGCCTTGGCGACATCGGTCTTGGCCAGCTTGATAAAGCCCTGTGCCTCAACGGCCAGCGCCTCGTCACGGCCCATACCTGCGGCGGCCTCGACGGTTTTCACCGCGGTCATCGGCGCCGGATAGTGTTTGCCCGCTACGGCGGCAACCATGCCGGCGGCGGTGGTGAAGCTCATCATGGCTTCCAGTTTGGAGAGGCGCAGCGGCGCTTTTTTGGCGGCGCGACGGCTCTGCCAGTCCAGCTTGCCCGCGATGGCGTCCTTGATCATCTGCAGCGCAGCGCTCTGCAGTGCGTCCGGGGCGACCACGGCGTCGATGGCGCCCACCTTGAGGGCGTCATCGGCACGGTAATCCTTGCCGGTGGTGATCCACTCGAGCGCGTTGTCGGCGCCGATCACTCGCGGCAGACGGACTGTGCCGCCAAAGCCCGGCATGATGCCGAGTTTGGTCTCGGGCAAGCCAATCTTGGCGCTGGTGTCAGCCAGACGGAAGTCGGTGGAGAGGATGGTCTCGCAGCCCCCGCCCAGGGCGTGGCCCTTGATGGCAGAGAGGGTCGGAACCGGCAGATCTTCGATGGCATTGAAGATGTCGTTGGCCTTTTTCAGCCAGCCGAGCAGATCTTCTTGCGGCAGATCGAACAGTTCTAGGAATTCGGTAATGTCGGCACCGACGATAAAGGCGTCTTTGCCGGAGGTGAGGATCAGACCTTTTAGTTCACGTTCTTGTTGTAATGCGGCGATCGCTTCGCTCAGGGAGAGCAGGGTAGCGCGATCCAGCTTGTTGACTGAACCCGGGGCATCAAACCTCAGCTCGGCGATGCCGTTTTCGAGGTAGCTGACCGACAGGGTTTCGCCTTGGTAGATCATGAGAGTGTCTCCTTGTTCCCACTCAGTGGGGAGTGGTGCTCCTTAATCCCCAGCAGGGGGCGAGGCTCACTATTGATCCAAAAGGAGACATTTTCAACACCTATTTAAAACATTTGTTTAACAGATCTCGAGTAAAAGCTCTTCATCACAAAACGGGCGAAAGAGAGGCGCCTTGCGGCGCCTCGGATAGATGTGAGTTTGTAATCAACTGGCCAGTTCAGGCCGGTTTCGATACTGGTTCAGCACATCGGGATCGGCGAGGGCATGAGTATTGTTGACGGGCCGATTGTGCACGACTTCCCGCACCGCCAGTTCGACGATCTTGCCGGACTTGGTGCGGGGGATGGCATCCACCTGCAGGATGCGGGCGGGCACGTGGCGGGCGGTGCAGTGCTGCTTTATTTGCTGGCGGATCCGCTCGCGCAGCGGCTCATCAAGCTTGCAACCCGCCTTGAGCTTGACGAACAGCACCACCCGTTCGTCCTGCTGCCACTGCTGGCCGATGACGATGCTCTCTTCCACTTCGTCGAGCTGTTCGACATAGCGGTAGATCTCGCTGGTGCCGATGCGCACGCCGCCCGGGTTGAGGGTGGCGTCGGAGCGGCCGTAGAACAGAATGCCGCCGGTCGGGGTCAGCTCGATCCAGTCGCCGTGGCACCAGATGTTGTCGAACCGCTCGAAGTAGGCGGCGTGGTACTTGTCGCCATTCTCGTCACCCCAGAAGTAGATGGGCTGAGCCGGGAACGGCTTGGTGCAGACCAGCTCGCCCTTCTCCCCCTGCACCGGCTGGCCCGCTTCGTTGAATACCTGCACCGCGAGGCCGAGGCCGCGCCCCTGGCTCTCGCCGCGATAGACAGGGCTGAGCGGGTTGCCGATGACGAAGCAGGAGCAGATGTCGGTGCCGCCGGAGATGGAGCTGAGCTGCACATCCTGCTTTATCTGCTGGTAGACGTAGTCAAATCCCTCCGGCGACAGCACAGATCCGGTGCTGCAGATCAGCCGCAAGTGCGGCAAGTCGTGGCTCTTGATGGGGGCGTAACCCTGCTTGTGCAGTGCGTCGAGATACTTGGCCGAGGTACCGAACAAGCTGACCTGCTCGTCATGGGCGAGATCCCACAGCACGTTGCCGTCCGGATAAAACGGCGAGCCGTCATAGAGCACCAGGGTGGCACCGGAGGCGAGGGCACTCACCAGCCAGTTCCACATCATCCAGCCACAGGTGGTGAAGTAGAAGATCCGCTCCCCCGGCTTGATGTCGCAGTGCAGTTGGTGCTCTTTCAGATGTTGCAGCAGGGTGCCGCCGATGCCGTGCACGATGCACTTGGGTTTGCCGGTGGTGCCGGAGGAGTAGAGGATATAGAGCGGATCGTTGAAAGCCATCGGCTCGAACTGGAGGCCGGCGTCCGGCTGGCTCGCCAGCAGTTGTTGCCAGTCGTGGCCAAGCTGCAGCGGGTTGCCGAGCAGCGGGATCATCACCGTCTGCTCTATGCTGCCGATCTGGCTCACCACGCTGGCGACCTTCTGTTGAATGTCGATAGCTTTGCCGTTGTAGCGATAGCCATCCACCGCAAACAGCACTCGTGGTTGGGTCTGGCCGAAGCGCTCCACCACACTGGCCTCGCCAAAGTCGGGGCTGGTGGAGGTCCAGATTGCTCCGAGGCTGGTGGTTGCCAGCATGGCAACCACGGTTTCCGGTATATTGGGCAGATAGGCGGCGACCACATCGCCACGCCCAATCCCCTGATGACGCAGCCACTGAGCCAGCCGGGCCACCTGATCACTCAGTTCACCCCAGCTAAGAGTACGGCTTAGACCCCCTTCGATGCGGGAGATGATGGCCGGGCTCTCGTCCTGACGGCGCAGCAGGTTTTCGGCGAAGTTGAGGCAGCTATCGGGGAACCAGCGGGTGCGCTGCATATCTTGACGGTTCTCCGCCACTATGTTGCCGAGCTCGCCCTTGACGCCGCAGTGCTGCCATACCAGCGGCCAGAAACGGGTGGTCTTCTCCACCGACCATTGATAAAGCTGCGGGTAGTTCTGCAACTGCAAGCCGTGGAAACGGTTCACCTCCGCCATAAAACGGTAGAGGTTGGATTGCTGCATCCCGAGCGGATCCGGTTGCCACAGGCAGAGGTTGTCCATGAGTAATCCCTGACTTCATGTATCTACCGGCAGTGTATTGAATTGTTTTTGATTTGTTAATGATTGGTTTTGTGTTGATAACAAACACGTTTGTAACGTATGCGTTACCTCACGAAGCGGCAGCTTGACGGGTCGAGCCGCCAAGCGCTTGATGTTATGCTGCAATCACATTCACCTCGGAGCAGGACGCCATGAGCAGCTACAGCCAACTTTTTGCCCAGCACCTCGATACCTTGCAGCAGCGCACCCGCGACATTCTGCAACAACAGGGGCTCAGCGGACTGGCCATCCACTCCGGCCAGACTCACCGCATCTTCCTCGATGATCAGGATTATCCGTTCAAGGTAAACCCGCACTTCAAGGCCTGGTTGCCGGTACTGGACAATCCCCACTGCTGGCTGCTGGTGGACGGGGTGAACAAACCAATCCTGCTGTTCTATCGTCCAGTGGATTTCTGGCACAAGGTGGCGGAGTTGCCCAATGCTTTCTGGGTCGAGTTCTTCGATATCCGCTTCCTGACCCGGCCGGAACAGGTGGCTGATCATCTACCTGCCAACAAGCAGGAGTGGGCCTATCTGGGGGGGCATCTGGAAGTGGCCGATCTGCTGGGGCTGACCCAGCCCAATCCAGAGGCTGTGCTCAACTACCTGCACTATCACCGCGCCTACAAAACCCCCTACGAGCTGGAGTGTCTGCGCGAGGCGAACCGGATTGGGGTGCGCGGCCATATCGCCGCCAAGGACTCCTTTATGGCGGGGGCGAGCGAGTTCGAGATCAATCTGGCCTACATGAAGGCGGTCGGGCAGGGGGCCAATGAGGCGCCCTACGGCAATATCGTTGCCATCAACCGCAATGCGGCCATCCTTCACTACACCCACTTGTCTGCCGTGCGGGTGCCCGATGCGGAGCGCCACTCCTTCCTGATCGATGCCGGTGTCGATTTCCACGGTTATGCCTCCGACATCACCCGTACCTGGGCGTGGCGGCGCGGTGAGTTTGCCGATCTGATTGCAGCCCTCGACGAGCAGCAGCAGGAAATCATCAAGGAGATCAAACTGGGTCGCCGCTACAGCGAGCTGCACCTGCAGATGCACCACAAGCTGGCGCGCCTGCTGCAAGCGACCGAGTTGGTGGATATGTCGGTGGACGAGATGATCAACACCGGGGTGACCAACGTCTTCTTCCCCCACGGCCTCGGCCACTTCCTCGGTTTGCAGGTGCACGATGCGGGCGGTTTCATGCAGGATGAGCGCGGCACCCACCTGGCGGCGCCCGAGCTGTTCCCCTATCTGCGCTGCACCCGGGTGATGGAGGTGGGTCAGGTGTTCACCATCGAGCCGGGCCTCTACTTCATCGACAGTTTGCTGGAGCCGCTGCGTCAGGGCGAACAGGGCAAGCGGGTCAACTGGAACAAGGTGGAGGCGCTGCGTCCGTTCGGCGGCATCCGCATCGAAGACAACGTGGTGCTGCACGCTAACGGGGTGGAAAACATGACCAGACAAGCAGGACTCTGATGGCGGCAGCGTACTCCATTCCGGCTGCCCCGCTGGAGTTGACCGAAGAGATAAAGAAGAGTCGCTTCATTACCCTGATCGCCCACACCCCGACCGTCGAGGCGGCCAAGGGGTGGGTCAACGAGATCAAGCGCCAACATCCGGCCGCTCGCCACCACTGCTGGGCCTTTGTGGCGGGCGCGCCGCAAGATAGCCAGGTTTACGGCTTCAGCGATGATGGCGAACCGTCCGGTACCGCGGGCAAACCGATCCTGGCCCAGCTGATGGGTTCGGGGATCGGTGAAATCTGTGCCGTGGTGGTGCGTTACTACGGCGGCATCCAGCTTGGCACCGGTGGGCTGGTCAAAGCCTATGGAGGCGGCGTCGGTGCCGCCCTCAAGCAACTGCCCACCCTGCTCAAGGTGCCACGCACTCCCTCTCTCATTCACTGCGATTACGGTGACATGGGGACGGTCGAGTCGCTGATCAGCAGCCATAATGGCGAATTGCTGGCGGCGGATTACGGTCAGCAGGTCACCTTGCAGGTGGCGTGGGAGTCCTCGGTTTGGGCTCAGGTGGACCGTGAATTGACCGACCGGACTCATGGGCGGGTATCCCTCAGCCCCTTAGATGGCTAGAATCCATCGCTCTTTAATTGGGGAAAGGGAGCTGTAATGCACATTCTGAGCATTATTCGCATTGTTGGCCTGCTGGTTGCGCTGTTCAGCTCGACCATGCTGTTGCCTGCACTGGTGGCCTTTGGCTATCGGGATGGTGGTGGTGCCGAGTTCGTCAGCTCTTTTCTGATCGCCCTGCTGCTCGGCGTGGTGCTCTGGTTTCCCAATCGCTATCACAAGAAGGAGATGCGCTCGAAAGAGGGCTTTCTGATTGTGGTGCTGTTCTGGACCGTGTTGGGCAGTGTGGGGGCGGTGCCCTTCATCATGAGCGATGTGCCGGATATGTCGGTCTCGGAGGCCTTCTTCGAATCTTTTTCCGGCCTGACCACCACTGGCGCAACGGTACTGACTGGGCTCGATAATCTGCCCAAGGCGTTTCTGTTCTACCGCCAGCTGCTGCAGTGGCTGGGGGGGATGGGGATCATCGTACTGGCGGTGGCCATTCTGCCACTGCTGGGTATCGGGGGCATGCAGCTCTATCGTGCCGAGATCCCGGGGCCGGTAAAGGATACCAAGGTGACGCCGCGCATCGCCGAAACTGCCAAGGCGCTCTGGTTCATCTATCTGCTGCTGACCGCGCTCTGTGCGCTGGCCTACTGGCTCGCCGGGATGACGCTGTTCGATGCGGTCTGCCATTCGTTCTCGACTCTGTCGGTCGGTGGCTTCTCCACTCACGATGCTAGCATCGGTTTCTTCAACAGTCCGGTCATCAACCTGATTACCGTGGTGTTCCTGCTGCTGGCCAGCGTGAACTTTGCGCTCCACTTTACCGTTTTCTCTCACCGCCCGGTGCGGCTCGGTCGCTACCTCTATGATTCGGAGCTCAAGGTGTTCCTGGCCATTCAGGCGACTCTGGTGATGATCTGCTTTGTCGCCTTGCTGACCCACGGACACTACGCCACCTGGCAAGAGGCGCTCAACCACGGCCTTTTCCAGGCGGTCTCTCTGGGTACCACCACCGGCTATAGCACCACGACCTATGCCGACTGGCCCTCGTTCCTGCCGATGTTGCTGATGTTCTCCGCCTTTATCGGCTGTTGCGCGGGCAGTACTGGGGGCGGCATCAAGGTGATGCGTTTTATGATCCTGTTCATGCAGGGGATGCGCGAGTTGAAGCGGTTGGTTCACCCCAGAGCCATCTATACCTTGAAGCTGGGGAATCGGGCGGTGCCCGAGCGTATCGTCGAGGCGGTGTGGGGCTACTTCGCCACCTATATTATTCTCTTCTTTATGTTCATGCTGCTGTTGCTGATGACGGGGCTGAACGAAGTGACCGCATTCACCGCTGTGGCTGCGGCTTTCACCAACGTAGGCCCGGGGCTGGGAGAGGTATCAGCCAACTTCGGCAATATCTCGCCAGCGGCCCAGTGGGTACTGGTGTTGGCCATGTTGTTTGGCCGATTGGAAATTTTCACGCTTCTGGTACTGTTTACTCCTGCATTCTGGCGTAGTTGAGGTTGTTATGGACAAGATTCTGGTGCTTTATTCCTCTCGGGATGGCCAAACCCGCAAAATAGTCGATGTCATGCTGGAGCAGATGCCGGGATGCGAAGTGGTGATGCACGACCTGCACACCTTGCCGATGTGCAACCTCAGCAAGTATGCCAAGGTCTTGATCGGCGCCTCTATCCGTTATGGCAACTTCCACCCCAGCCTGTTCAGCTTTATTCACGCTCATCAGGAGCAGCTGGAGGTGGCCAATGCGGCCTTCTTCTGTGTCAACCTGACGGCCCGCAAGCCAGAGAAGCAGACGCCGCAAACCAATGCTTATATGAAGAAGTTCCTGCGCCTCTCTCCCTGGAAGCCGAAAACCCTGGGCGTCTTTGCCGGTGCGCTGCAGTACTCCCGCTATAACTGGTGGCAGACGCGCATCATCCAGCTGATCATGAAGATTACCGGTGGCAGTACCGACACCAGTAAGGACATTGAATTTACCGATTGGGAAAAGGTGCGCAGCTTTGCCCGCGAATTCTGGTCAAAAAGGTAGCAGCATGATGTGAATTCAGGGTTTCTTGCCCGAAACAGCCCCGCCGATGCGGGGCTTTTGTTTAATAAAGCAACGGTTGAACCGAAAAACTGTAAAAAGTGCCATTTTTTGCAGTTTTCCTCTTGTCATCCCGGCGCGGCTCCCTATAATGCGCCCCTACCAGCACGGCGGAACACGCCGAACTGATGAGCCACCTTCTTGGTGAAGTGGGCGCCGAAAGAAAAGCGAAAACAATCGCTTGACTTTCGAAGTGAGAAGCGTAATATGCGCCTCCTCAACGCGACAAGCGTGACGCTCTTTAACAATTTGAATCAAGCAATCTGTGTGGGCACTCACAGCATCGAACATCAAAAACAATTTTTGATTTTCAATG
>NZ_JBQBEW010000001.1:180000-227500 GCF_051919345.1 Aeromonas sp. 84A | reverse complement strand
GTGATAGCCCCGTACACGAAAACAACCTTGATGTGAAATCGAGTAGGGCGGGACACGTGACATCCTGTCTGAATATGGGGGGACCATCCTCCAAGGCTAAATACTCCTGACTGACCGATAGTGAACCAGTACCGTGAGGGAAAGGCGAAAAGAACCCCTGTGAGGGGAGTGAAATAGAACCTGAAACCGTGTACGTACAAGCAGTGGGAGCCCTTCGGGGTGACTGCGTACCTTTTGTATAATGGGTCAGCGACTTACATTTTGTAGCGAGGTTAACCGTATAGGGGAGCCGTAGGGAAACCGAGTCTTAACTGGGCGTCTAGTTGCAAGGTGTAGACCCGAAACCGGGTGATCTAGCCATGGGCAGGTTGAAGGTTGAGTAACATCAACTGGAGGACCGAACCCACTAACGTTGCAAAGTTAGGGGATGACCTGTGGCTGGGGGTGAAAGGCCAATCAAACTCGGAGATAGCTGGTTCTCCCCGAAAGCTATTTAGGTAGCGCCTCGGACGAATACTACTGGGGGTAGAGCACTGTTTGGGCTAGGGGGTCATCCCGACTTACCAACCCCATGCAAACTCCGAATACCAGTAAGTAATATCCGGGAGACACACGGCGGGTGCTAACGTCCGTCGTGAAGAGGGAAACAACCCAGACCGCCGGCTAAGGTCCCAAAGTTCTGGTTAAGTGGGAAACGATGTGGGAAGGCTCAGACAGCTAGGATGTTGGCTTAGAAGCAGCCATCATTTAAAGAAAGCGTAATAGCTCACTAGTCGAGTCGGCCTGCGCGGAAGATGTAACGGGGCTCAAACCAGGCACCGAAGCCGCGGATTCATACTTATGTATGAGTGGTAGGGGAGCGTTCTGTAAGTCTGCGAAGGTGTATCGAGAGGTATGCTGGAGATATCAGAAGTGCGAATGCTGACGTAAGTAACGATAAAGGGGGTGAAAAGCCTCCTCGCCGGAAGACCAAGGGTTCCTGTCCAACGTTAATCGGGGCAGGGTGAGTCGACCCCTAAGGTGAGGCCGAAAGGCGTAGTCGATGGGAAGCAGGTTAATATTCCTGCACGACTTGTAATTGCGATGGGGGGACGGAGAAGGCTAGGTGGGCCAGGCGACGGTTGTCCTGGTGAAAGTGCGTAGGTGGTGTTTCTAGGCAAATCCGGAGACACAACACTGAGACACGAGACGAACGCACCACGGTGCGGAAGCCATTGATGCCCTGCTTCCAGGAAAAGCCTCTAAGCTTCAGATTACAAGTCATCGTACCCCAAACCGACACAGGTGGTCGGGTAGAGAATACCAAGGCGCTTGAGAGAACTCGGGTGAAGGAACTAGGCAAAATAGAACCGTAACTTCGGGAGAAGGTTCGCTCCTGACAGTGAAGTCCCTTGCGGATGGAGCAGTTGGGAGTCGCAGTGACCAGATGGCTGGGACTGTTTATCAAAAACACAGCACTCTGCAAACACGAAAGTGGACGTATAGGGTGTGACACCTGCCCGGTGCCGGAAGGTTAATTGATGGGGTTAGCGCAAGCGAAGCTCTTGATAGAAGCCCCGGTAAACGGCGGCCGTAACTATAACGGTCCTAAGGTAGCGAAATTCCTTGTCGGGTAAGTTCCGACCTGCACGAATGGTGTAACCATGGCCATGCTGTCTCCACCCGAGACTCAGTGAAATCGAATTCGCCGTGAAGATGCGGTGTACCCGCGGCTAGACGGAAAGACCCCGTGAACCTTTACTACAGCTTGGCACTGAACATTGAACCTACATGTGTAGGATAGGTGGGAGGCTTTGAAGGCGTGACGCCAGTTGCGCTGGAGCCGTCCTTGAAATACCACCCTTGTATGTTTGATGTTCTAACGCAGGGCCCTGAATCGGGCTCGCGGACAGTGCCTGGTGGGTAGTTTGACTGGGGCGGTCTCCTCCCAAAGAGTAACGGAGGAGCACGAAGGTTGGCTAATCCTGGTCGGACATCAGGAGGTTAGTGCAATGGCATAAGCCAGCTTAACTGCGAGACGGACAGGTCGAGCAGGTACGAAAGTAGGTCATAGTGATCCGGTGGTTCTGAATGGAAGGGCCATCGCTCAACGGATAAAAGGTACTCCGGGGATAACAGGCTGATACCGCCCAAGAGTTCATATCGACGGCGGTGTTTGGCACCTCGATGTCGGCTCATCACATCCTGGGGCTGAAGTCGGTCCCAAGGGTATGGCTGTTCGCCATTTAAAGTGGTACGCGAGCTGGGTTCAGAACGTCGTGAGACAGTTCGGTCCCTATCTGCCGTGGGCGTTGGATGATTGAAGGGAGTTGCTCCTAGTACGAGAGGACCGGAGTGAACGAACCTCTGGTGTTCGGGTTGTCACGCCAGTGGCACTGCCCGGTAGCTAAGTTCGGAATCGATAACCGCTGAAAGCATCTAAGCGGGAAGCGAGCCCTGAGATGAGTCATCCCTGACCCCTTGAGGGTCCTAAAGGGCCGTTGGAGACCACAACGTTGATAGGTGGGGTGTGTAAGCGCAGTGATGTGTTGAGCTAACCCATACTAATTACCCGTGAGGCTTAACCATACAACACCCAAGAAGTGTTCTAAGGCTTGTAGCAAACCTAAGCGAACTACTAATTCAGTGATAGCGAAGCCAACAGGCAACCTCGTTATTCACGTCAGCTTTCTCAGATTGAAGAATTTGCCTGGCGGCCATAGCGCCGTGGAACCACCTGATCCCATGCCGAACTCAGAAGTGAAACGCGGTAGCGCCGATGGTAGTGTGGCATTCGCCATGCGAGAGTAGGACACTGCCAGGCACCCAATTAAACGGTGATGTGAAAACACATAGCCGGCTGCGAGGATGACACCTCAGAAGAAGCAGCAAAAGATTTAGCGAAAGCTAACCGAATGCGGAGCGGTAGTTCAGTCGGTTAGAATACCGGCCTGTCACGCCGGGGGTCGCGGGTTCGAGTCCCGTCCGCTCCGCCACTAATTTGAAGGCCTTCCCTGATGGGAAGGCCTTTTTGCTATGGGCGTTTTTGTCCATAAGACCCACAGATTTGTACGCAAGAACCAACACAAAGCCCGGGTTCATAACCGGGCTTTTGTATTTTTAGCGCCTTAAACCACCAATATCTGGCTTTTCTCTGCCAAGTAAGAGTGCCAGATAGCCGGTTATTTCCACCATTTTCTGACTATATCAGAGCCTTATCAGTTTCATTCACGGCCATTTGAATGACTCTACAGGTGGTCAAATCAGGCTTGTGTTGCTTGCTGAGTACAGGGCAGTTCCATATTGACCACCCCCTCTTCCATTTGGACATCGATCTTGAAGCCAAGCCGTTTGGCGAGGGTCACCATGCCGCGATTGCTTGGCATGGTCATGCCGGAGAGCTGACCAATCCCCTGCTCGCTGGCGTAGCGGATGATCTTCTCCATCATCAGTTTGCCGAGCCCCAGTCCTTTCAGGTCGGAACGAACCAGAATGGCAAATTCGGCATCGCTGAGATCCGGCGTCGAGATGGCGCGCACTACCCCGAGAATCTGGTCTTTGCGCTCCCCATCCTGCCCTACGGCGACAAAAGCCATTTCGCGGTCGTAATCGATCTGGGTCATGCGGGCTAGCTCTTCATGGCCCAGCTCACCCACATCGGCGAAGAAGCGTTTGTACCTGTCCTCATCGGAAACCTGCAGCACGAACTGTTTGTGGGCCGGTTCATCTTCCGGGCGAATGGGGCGCAGCAGAACATGGCTCTGATCCTTGAGCCAGGCACCTTCCTCCAGTTCGGTCGGGTAGGGGCGGATCGCCAGCCGACTGGCGGGTGGAAGTGCTGGGTCGGCCAGCGTGACGCTGGCATCCAGCACTACCATCTCGGCACCGCACGCTTGCAGCGGATGAAGATCCAGCTCCTGAATTTGTGGGAAGGCGAGCAGCAGTTCGGAGAGCTGGCAGAGCACCTGACCGAGGGCATCGATATCCAGTCGATCCGGGGTGGCATGTTCACGGATCTTGCGACTCTTGAGTGCACCGATGATTTGGTAACGGGCCAGCGCCTGATTGAGCGGCGGTAGTGCCGCGACCATCTCCTGTGGCTCCGCGCCCGATTCACCGAGCAGGATGACGGGGCCAAAGATGGCGTCTTGCTGGATACGAACCCGCAGCTCCAGACCACCACTACGCCGCGCCATGCGCTGTACCAGCAACCCTTCAATACGGGCGCCGGGATCGTGCTGTTTCACCCTGTCCAGAATGGCATCGGCAGCCTGTGCTACTTCGGCCGAGGTGCGCAGATTGAGCACCACACCGTGCACGGCAGATTTGTGCAGGATATCGGGCGAACGGAGTTTGACTGCCACCGGGTAGCCGATCTGCTCGGCAGTCAGGGTTGCCTCGATGGCGTCGGTGACGATCCAGGTGGGCAGGGTCGCGAGCCCGGCTGCCTGCAAGATGGGGTGGGCGAGATGGGTATCCAGCCTCAGCTGTTTGCGCTCCTGCGCCTGGCGGATCAGCTGCTGGCAGAGCTCGATATTGAGCTGGTTGCCGTGCAGGGAGGCGGGGGTCTCCATCAGCTGCTTCTGGTTGCGGCGGTACTCCACCATATGCATGAAGGCGGCCATGGCGCTTTCCGGGGTACGGTAGGTCGGGATGCCCGCTTCGGTAAAGAGTTTGCGCCCCTCCTGCGCCGAGTACTCGCCTGCCCAGTTGGTGAGGATATTGAAACGGCGAGCTCTGGGGTGCTGTTTCAGGTGGGCGATAAGGTGGCTGGCCAGCGGCGCACTGGGGGCCGTGAGCGAGGGGGCGTGGATGATCAGGATGGCATCGATCCCCTCTTCCCCGAGCAGGTTGTCCAGCGCCTCCTGATAGGTGGTGATGGTGGCATCGCTGCCGATATCGAGCGGTGGGCGAGCCAGTTTACCGCCCCGTTCCAGCAGCACATCCACTGCCATATTGGCCAGCCCGCGGCCATTGGAGATGATGGCGAGCCGCTCCCCCTTGAGGGTCATGGAGTGGCTGAGGGTTTCCACTGCGGCAAACAGCTCGTGGGTATCCCGTACCCGCAGCATGCCGGCGCGGCGGATGGCGGCGTCATAGACGTTGTCGAGGCCGTGGGCCGGATCGTGGCGTCCGCTTTTGAGCACCAGGATCGGCTTGTTGCGCGAGGCCGCTCGTGCTGCCGAGAGAAAATGGCGGGCATCGTGCAGCTTGTCCATGTAGAGCAGGATGGCGCGGGTCACGCTGTCGCGGGAGAGTTGATCCAGCAGCTGGCCGAAGTCGATATCGCAGTGATCGCCAAGGGAGATAAAGGCAGAGAATCCCAGCTCATGCTGCTTGGCCCAGTCGAGAATTGTGGTGCTGACCGCGGCAGACTGGGAGAGAAAGGCGACCTGCCCGGGCTTGGCGGCAATCGGTGAAAAGCTGGCATTGAGCCCCTGACCGGGCAGCAGCATCCCCATGCTGTTGGGGCCGAGCAGGCGAATGCCATATTGCTTGCAGAGCCGTTTCAGCTCCTGCCGCTCATTTTGTGAAAAATCGGCGGCGAGGATGATAGCTGCGCCTGTTCCCTTCTGGCCAAGCTCCCCCAGCAGGGGGATGACCCGCTCCCGGCGAGTGCAGATGATGGCGAGATCCGGAGCCAGTGGCAGGCTGGCAATGTCGGGATAGGCCAGCACGCCGGCCACCGCCTTGCTGCGCGGGGTGACTGGCAGGATGGGCCCTTTGAAGTGACCCGCCAGCAGGTGGCGGACGATAACATGGCCCGCTTTGTGCGGATCGGTCGAGGCGCCGATGATGGCGATTGATTGGGGTTTGAACAGCCGATCCAGACCGCTTGCGTTCATGGGCACTCCCGTCGAAAGGGGGAAGATACCAGTCTAATACCTCTTTGTTGCAGGTTCTGTGACCGGCTCCCGATCACCGTTTGTTGAGGGCGTTGGCGCGCAGATAAAAGCGCAGTTCGCCCTGCACCCGGCGAATGGCTCCCAGGTGGCGTTCCTGCAGATAGATATCCTGCTCCCGATCGAGCGCCGTGCTGGGTACGCCCATGCTTTGCAGATACTCGTCAAACAGGGTTGAACCCTTGATCTCTACCAGATGCTGTTTCATGGCTCTCCTCCCTGCGCCTTGGCGTTTGTTGATGAACGCCCAGTCTGCGATGACCTGCCGGGTTTGCCTATTGTCACTTCTGACACGAGATTTGACACGAGAGCGCTCACACATCTTTCAGAGAGGGCGCCGTTGAGGCGCTGGCTGGCGTTATAGTATGGCGAGGAGCACGAGGCACGGATGGTGCGCAGGATGATCAGAGTCTGGTGGTGGTGCATGGCACTGTGGACGGTTGGCGTATCGGCAACCGAGCAGCCTATCCGCGTCTGGAATCTGCTGCTGGATCACCCCAACCCCGCCGTCGTCCAGTTGTTGCGCCTCTCCCTCGATCTCACCGTGCCCGAATATGGCCCCTATCAGCTGGTCTCCAGTCCGCAAATGGAGCAGGGGCGGGCGGTGAAGGAGCTGCGCAGCGGCGAGCTGGTTCAGGTCGGTGTCTTTGCCCCGGATGGTCAGCGAGAACGGGAGTTGCTGGCAATCCACATTCCGCTGGCCAAGGGGCTGCTGGGATGGCGGGTGTGTCTGGTTCGGCAGGGTGATGAGGGGCGTTTTACCGCGATCGGGTCGTTGGCAGACTGGCATCGCGCCGGGCTCTCCATCGGTCAGCACAGATCCTGGCCAGACACCCAGTTGCTGCGGGCTAACGGCCTCAAGGTGACGGTGGGCAATCTTTATGAGGCGCTCTTCAACATGCTGCGCAAGAAGCGCTTTGACTGCTTCCTGCGTTCGGTCATCGAGATCGAGGATGAGCTCAGGCAGCATCCGGATCTCGCCATCGAGCCCCGTCTGGTGTTTCGCTATCCGCTGGCGCTGCTGTTTTTCGTCTCGCCAAAATATCCGGAGCTGGCGCAGCGCATCGAGCTTGGCCTGCTGCGGGCGCGGCAGTCTGGTGCTTTTGACCGGGTCTTTGAAGAGGGATTTGGCAGCACCATTCGGCGGCTGAAACTGGATGAGCGGGTGCGCCTCGAGCTGCATAACCCCGACTTGCCGCAGCCCAGTCGCGTCATGATGGCCGATCCGGCCCTTATCTATAAACCGGTGTCAGCGCAGTGAGCCCTGATTCTGCGCCGTATCCCAGAAGGCGCGGATCAGCGGTTCCTCCAGCCGCTTCTTGAGTACCCCGATCCCCACATCAAATGGCTTGAAGGCGGGTTTGAGGTCGATGATCCGCACCTTGTCGCCGAGCGGGCTGTGGTCGATCACCGCCGCCGGCACCAATCCTACGCCACAACCGAGCGCCACCATGGCGACGATTCCCTCGTTGCCCGCTACTTCGGCATAGATGTTGGGGGCGATCCCCTTGTTGCGAAACCACTGATCGCTGCGTTTGCGGGCCAAGCCCTGCTCGGAGAGGATGACTGGCAGTTGCTCCCAATCCGGCTCCCCCTGACGGAACCACTGGTTCAGTTGCGGGGCGTTGCGCGGCGCGATAAAGACCAGCGGTACCAGTTGAAGGCTGGCGAACTCCAGCTTGGCGGGCAGGGCATCGGGACGGGCGGCGATGGCGAGATCGGCCTCGTCGGCCAGGATTTTGTCCACCGCCAGCGCCGGGTCGCCGGTCTCCAGCTTGATCTCCAGCTGGGGGTAGCGGCGGCGAAAGCGTTCCAGTACCTCGGGCAGCAGAAAGTAGCTGGCGGTGACCGAACAGAAGACCCGCAGCCGCCCCTGTAGCGGTTCATCGCTGCGTTTGAGCTCCTGCTTGAGCTGACGCCACTCCTGCAACAGGCCGCCGCCAAACTCCCGCAGCTTCTCGCCTGCAGGGGTGAGCCGCACCGAGCGGTTGTCCCGTTCGAACAGGATGCAGCCTGTCTCCTGCTCCAGTCGCTGGATGGCGCGGCTCAGGGTGGAGGGGCTGACCGCCATGGCATCGGCACTCTTGCCGAAGTGGAGGGAGTCGGCGAGGTGGAGAAACAGCTCGAGATTGCGAAGATCCATCTTTCAGCTCCTGACGCGGCTTGTGTGCCCGATATCCAGCGGTTGGCGGCTTGTTTCTGCCATCTCGCGGTACATTCAGCAGGCAATTTTGAAGGGTGAGCGTTTCAGTTATTGCAACGTACTGTTTCGAATATATCAGTTCAGGCAATAAGTGTCCCGCGCTATAGTGGTTCAGACAACGCCGCTATCCGGCATGGAATCAATCGAACGGAGCAATCACCATGGCTAACTATTTCAACACCTTGAACCTGCGTCAGCAGTTGGCCCAACTGGGCAAGTGTCGTTTCATGCAGCGCGAAGAGTTTGCGGACGGCTGCAACGTGCTGAAGGGCAAGAAGGTGGTGATTGTGGGCTGTGGTGCCCAGGGTCTGAACCAGGGTCTGAACATGCGCGACTCCGGGCTGGATATCTCCTACGCCCTGCGCAAGGCCGCCATCACCGAGAAGCGCGCCTCCTGGCAGAAAGCCACCGACAACGGCTTCGCGGTCGGCACCTATGAAGAGCTGATCCCGACCGCCGATCTGGTGCTGAACCTGACTCCGGACAAGCAGCACTCCGACGTGGTGAAGACCGTGATGCCGCTGATGAAGCAAGGCGCCGCGCTGGGCTACTCCCACGGCTTCAACGTGGTGGAAGAGGGTCAGCAGATCCGTTCTGACATCACGGTCGTGATGGTGGCGCCCAAGTGCCCGGGTACCGAAGTGCGTGAAGAGTACAAGCGTGGCTTTGGTGTACCGACCCTGATCGCCGTTCACCCGGAAAATGACCCGAAAAGTGAAGGCATGGCCATCGCCAAGGCGTGGGCCTCTGCCACCGGCGGCGACCGTGCCGGGGTGCTGGAATCCTCCTTCGTGGCGGAAGTGAAATCCGACCTGATGGGCGAGCAGACCATCCTCTGCGGCATGCTGCAGGCCGGTTCCCTGCTCTGCTACGACAAGCTGGTTGCCGAAGGCACAGACCCGGCCTACGCCGGCAAGCTGATCCAGTTTGGCTGGGAGACCATCACCGAAGCCCTGAAACAGGGTGGCATCAGCCTGATGATGGACCGCCTCTCCAACCCGGCCAAGCTGCGCGCCTTTGAGCTCTCCGAGCAGCTCAAGACCCTGATGCGCCCGCTGTTCGAGAAGCACATGGATGACATTATCGCCGGTGAGTTCTCCCGCGGCATGATGGCCGACTGGGCCGAAGACGATGCCAAGCTGTTCGGCTGGCGCGAAGAGACCGGCAAATCAGCCTTCGAAAATGCGCCGGCGTTTGCAGGCAAGATTGCCGAGCAGGAGTACTTCGACAATGGCGTGGTGATGGTGGCCATGGTCAAGGCGGGTGTGGAGCTTGCGTTCGAGACCATGGTGGCTTCCGGTATCTACGAGGAGTCCGCCTACTACGAATCCCTGCACGAGCTGCCGCTGATCGCCAACACAGTTGCTCGCAAGCGTCTGTACGAGATGAACGTGGTCATCTCCGATACCGCCGAGTACGGTAACTACCTGTTCGCCAACGCCGCCGTGCCGTTGCTGCGCGAGCACTTCATGCCGACCCTGAAAGCAGGCGATCTGGGTGCCAGCAAGGCGGAAGGGCAGAGCGTGGATAACCTGGCGCTGCTGGCGGCCAACGAAGCGACCCGCAACCACCCGATCGAGAAAATCGGCCAGGTACTGCGCGGTTATATGAAAGACATGAAGCGCATCGCCGTTGGTGGTTAAGCCTGTATCGGGCTGGATGATGAAGGGGCGGGGATGACGATCCCCGTCGCCGGTCGGACTGGACACCCGATCGGCCAGCCAGAAAAATCAGCCTGACAGTCATAAAAAAGCCCCGCTCATCGAGCGGGGCTTTTGCATTCAGAAAGGCCGGATAAATCAGGCTTTCCACGCTTTCCAGGTGTTGATCAGACCGTTGGTGGAGCAGTCGTGGCTGGTGACAGCCTCGTTGTTACCCAGCTCCGGCAGGATCTTGTTGGCCAGCTGTTTGCCCAGCTCCACGCCCCACTGGTCGAAGGAGAAGATGTTCCAGATTGCGCCCTGTACGAAGATCTTGTGTTCATACATGGCGATCAGGGCACCCAGGGTTTTCGGGGTCAGGCTCTTGAACAGGATGGAGTTGGTCGGGCGGTTGCCTTCGAACACCTTGAACGGCACCAGATCCTTGACCTGCTCCAGGGTTTTGCCAGCAGCCAGGAACTCGGCTTCAACCTCTTCCTTGCTCTTGCCGAAGGCCAGCGCCTCGGTCTGGGCGAAGAAGTTGGCCAGCAGTTTCGGGTGGTGGTCACCGATCGGATTGTGGCTGATGGCCGGTGCCAGGAAGTCACAGGGGATCAGCTTGGTGCCCTGGTGTATCAGCTGGTAGAAGGCGTGCTGGCCGTTGGTGCCCGGCTCACCCCAGATGATGGGGCCAGTCTGGTAGTCAACCGGCTTGCCGTTGCGATCCACGTACTTGCCGTTGGATTCCATGTTGCCTTGCTGGAAGTAGGCAGGGAAGCGGTGCATGTACTGGTCGTACGGCAGAATGGCTTCGGACTCGGCACCGTAGAAGTTGTTGTACCACAGGCCGATCAGCGCCAGCAGTACCGGCACGTTCTGCTCATAGGAGGCTGTGGCGAAGTGCATGTCCATCTCGAAGGCGCCTTGCAGCAGTACTTCGAAGTTCTCGAAACCGACGGACAGGGCGATGGGCATGCCGATGGCAGACCAGGAGGAGTAGCGGCCGCCAACCCAGTCCCAGAACTCGAACATGTTGTTGGTGTCGATGCCGAACTCGGCCACGGCCTTGCCGTTGGTGGAGAGGGCTGCGAAGTGCTTGGCAACGTGGGCCTTGTCACCGGCGATCTTGATGAACCAGTCGCGAGCGGTAAGGGCGTTGGTCATGGTCTCCTGGGTAGTGAAGGTCTTGGAGGCCACCAAGAACAGGGTGGTTTCCGGATCGATCTTCTTCAGGGTCTCGGCGATGTGAGTGCCATCGACGTTGGAGACGAAGTGCATCTGCAGGTGGTTTTTGTAGGGACGCAGTGCCTCGGTGATCATTACCGGGCCGAGATCGGAGCCACCGATACCAATGTTGACCACGTGCTGTATCGCTTTGCCGGTGTAGCCTTTCCACTCGCCGGAGATGATCTTCTCGCAGAAGCCCTTCATCTTGGCCAGTACGGCGTTCACTTCCGGCATCACGTCCTTACCGTCGCACTCGATGGGGCGGTCGGAGCGGTTGCGCAGGGCCACGTGCAGTACGGAGCGACCTTCGGTCATGTTGATCTTGTCGCCATTGAACATGGCATCGATCGCGCTGCGAAGATCGGTCTCTTTGGCCAGATCAACCAGCAACTTGAGGGTTTCTTCGGTGATCAGGTTCTTCGAGTAATCAACCAGGATGTCGCCGCCGAAGGTAAGGGAAAACTTGTCAAAGCGCTTCGGGTCCTGCGCGAACAGATCCTTGAGTCGGGTCTCTTTGTTTGCTGCAAAGTGGGCTTCCAGTGCCTGCCAGGCCTGGGTTTGGGTTGGATTGATATTTTTCATAGGATTCCTGAAATGCCAAGTTGTGTTTGAACCTTGCAGGCAAGGTCCCGCCAAACCTTATTATCCGAGCATTATAGCGAGCCGAACGGGCGGCCCGTGTAACAGATTTTTACCGATTGTCTTTTACCGCAATGGGTCACTGTCGGGAGCATACAACCAGAACATTGGGATTATGTGTCACGAAAGCAAGGCGGATCTTGCGCTTGCTCATGATTGGGGCCACCCCGATAGCCTGAAATTGTTTTCATCCGGTTGGCGTGGTTATGCACCGACATGGCCATGGGCTGGGGCCAGAAACGACAATGCCAGCCCGAAGGCTGGCATTGTCTGTTGCAGCAGAACCGCGATCACGCCTGCGTTTTTTGCATGTGCATCACCATCTGCGGGAAGGGAATCTCGATGCCTTCGGCATCAAAGGTCAGTTTCACCTTCTCGTGGAAGTCGAACCAGACACCCCAGTAGTCAGCGGTTTTCACCCAGGGGCGCACCACGATATTGACCGAGGAGTCGGCCAGCGCGGCAACGGCGATGGTGGCTGCCGGATCCTTGAGGATGCGCGGCTCTTCGCTTACCAGACGCTCGAGGATCTGTTTGGCCTTGCGCAGGTCAGAGCCGTAACCGATACCGAAGGTCATATCGACGCGGCGGGTATCCATGCGCGAGTAGTTGACGATGGTGCCGTTGAGGATGGCGGAGTTCGGTACTACCACCATCTTGTTGTCACCTGAGGTGAGGGTAGTGGTAAAGAGCTGAACGGACTGCACCACACCTGCCGTGCCCGCCACTTCGATAAACTCGCCCGCCTTGATGGGGCGGAAGATGATCAGCAGGAAGCCGGCAGCGAAGTTGGAGAGCGAGCCTTGCAGCGCCAGACCGATGGCCAGACCGGCGGCACCGATAATGGCGACGAAGGAGGCAGTCTGCACGCCGACACGGCCCAGCGCGGCGATCACCACGAACACCAGAATGGCGTACTTGAGGATGCTGCCGACGAAGTGGGTGACTGTGGTGTCCAGCTTGCGGGCCTGCATCACCTTGACCACGCCACCGCTGATGAGGTTGGCGGCGATATAGCCGACCAGCAGGGTCAGCAGGGCGGCGGCGATATTGACGCCGTATTCGATCAGCAGTCCCTGATTATTGACCAGCCAGGTCTGCGCTTCGGTAATGATTTCGGGTTCCATAGGATGTCCTGTCAGGTTCTAAAAGGTTTATGGTGGATAAATCTAACACCGCAGCGCGACAGTACGGGTCGCATCTGGTACTTCTTTTCTGCCATAAAAACCTGACACAAAAAAGAAGGGAGGCCAAAGCCTCCCTTCTTTTTGCTGAATGATGCGAAAAAACCATCAGCTCTGCAGCAGCTGGCTGCGGATAAATTGCCACTGATCTTCGAAACCGGCGGTCGGCTTGAGCTTGAACTCGGAGCGCACGAACTGGCTGATGCGGCCTTCGGTGTAGGCCAGCAGCAGATTGGCCAGCATGGTTTCGTCGAGCTGGAAGCCCTGACCCTCGCGTAGCCGCTTTTCGCGCAGCACCTGCTTGATCTGGGTCTCCAGCTTGTCGAACAGGATGCTGATGCGATCCCGCAGCCGATCGTGCTCACCCAGCAGGGCGTCGCCGTTGAGGATACGGGTGATGCCGGGATTGCGCTCGGCAAACACCAGCAGCAGCTGAAGGATGTGGTGGCAGCGCGCCATGGTGTCCTTCTCTTCCGCCATGATCAGATTGACCCGTGACAGCAGGGAATCCTCGATAAAGTCGATCAGCCCCTCGAACATCCGCGCCTTGCTGGGAAAATGTCGATAGAGGGCTGCTTCAGAGACGCCGACCTCGGCCGCCAGACGGGCCGTGGTGATGCGCTGACCCGGACTGGTTTCCAGCATATGGGCGAGCGCCTGCAGGATCTGATCGCGCCGACTCTGTTTCTGATTACTGCTTGCCATGGATTCCCCTAAAAAAACAATGGCTTGATTCTATTATTAGGCACCGCCCATCAGGCTGGTGTGGTCTGTTATTGGCGACCAGAAGAACCAAAACCGCCTTCACCCCGTTCGCTCTGATTGAACTCATCGACCAGTTGGAAGCTGGCCTGAACCACCGGCATGATCACCAGCTGGGCGATGCGCTCGCCGGGTTGCATGGTGAACTCATCCTTGCCGCGGTTCCAGACCGATACCATCAGCTGACCCTGGTAATCGGAATCGATCAGACCGACCAGGTTGCCCAGCACGATGCCGTGCTTATGGCCGAGGCCGGAGCGGGGCAGGATGGTGGCACACAGACCCGGATCCTGGATGTGGATGGCCAGACCGGTCGGCACCAGAGTGGTATCTCCCGGAGCCAGAGTCAGCGGCGCATCCAGCAGTGCGCGCAGATCCATGCCGGCAGAGCCCGGTGTTGCGTAGGCGGGCAGCGGGTACTCGGTACCGATACGGGCATCCAGAATCTTCAGTTCAATTTGTGTAGTCATGAATCGCTTTTTCAGTTGGATCTTGTATTGGCGCCCCTCTTGGCAGGCGGGGTGCCGTGAGTCTTGTTCTTTCGGGACGCTCAGTGCCGGTAGTGGCGTGCAATCAGGGCGATCAGGTGACGGGCCAGCGTCAGCTTGTCGGCCAGCGGCAGCGGGGCCTGGCCCCCTTGCCAGAACACGGTCAGGGCGTTGTCATCGGCGTTGAAGCCTTGCCCCTCGCGGGACACATCGTTGGCGGCGATCATGTCCAGCCGCTTACGCTGCAACTTGTCGAGGGCGTATTGTTCCACATCCACGGTTTCGGCGGCAAATCCGACGGTGAAGGGTTTGTCTGAAAGGGCACCGACGGCCGCGATAATGTCGGGATTTTTCACCAGCTTCACCACCATCTGGTCGTTGTCACCAGTCTTCTTGATCTTCTGACTGGCGACCTGTTCGGGACGGTAGTCGGCTACCGCGGCGCAGCCGATGAAGAGGTCGCACTCGCCGACCCGGCTCATCACCGCCTGATGCATCTGCTCGGCGCTCTCCACATCGACACGGGTCACGCCAGCAGGCGTAGCCAGCGTCACCGGGCCGCTCACCAGCGTCACTTCGGCACCCGCCTCACGGGCGGCGCGAGCGATGGCGTAGCCCATCTTGCCGGAGCTGTGGTTGCTGATGTAGCGCACCGGATCGAGCGCCTCGCGGGTCGGGCCGGCGGTGAGCAGCAGCTTGACGCCTGCCAGCAAGGGTTCGGCGGCCAGCTGCTGGCAGCAGCGCTCCACCAGTTCGAGAGGATCCAGCATCCGGCCCGGGCCCACATCGCCACAGGCCTGGCTGCCGGCATCCGGCCCCCACAGCAGAATGCCGCGGCTGGCCAGGGTCTTGAGATTGGCCTGTGTGGCCGCGTTGAGATACATCTGCTGGTTCATGGCAGGTGCCAGCGCGATGGGCGCCGGAGTGGCCAGACAGAGGGTGGTGAGCAGTTCGTCGGCCATGCCTGCAGCCATCCGCGCCATCAGGTTGGCGCTGGCGGGGGCGATCAGCACCAGATCGGCCCACTTGGCCAGCTCGATATGGCCCATGCCCGCCTCGGCAGAGGGGTCCAGCAGGCTGTAGGCCACCGGATGACCGGAGACCGCCTGCAGGGTCAGCGGGGTGATGAACTCCTTGGCGGAGCGGGTCATCACCACCCGCACTTCGGCGCCCTGATCTTTCAGGCGGCGTACCAGCTCGGCACTCTTGTAGGCGGCGATCCCGCCGCTGACACCCAACAGGATGCGTTTATCGGCCAATCTCATCTGCTGTTTCTCTATCCGGCTCATTCTGACTGGTCGGCTAAGATACCACAGGCAATGGATGACGACAGGGGTTGGCATCAAGGGGTGTGGTCGGGCGCGCGCAATTTTTTGCTATGTTTTTTCTCAGCAGGGATGAGGGAGAGACAAATGAGCATCAAAGAGTGGCCGGAAGATGAACGCCCCAGAGAGAAGTTGCTGCGTCAGGGGCCCGCAGCGCTCTCCGATGCCGAGCTGCTCGCCATCTTTCTGCGCACTGGCGTCAATGGCCTGAGTGCAGTGGATCTTTCACGTAATCTATTGAATCAATTCGGCTCTTTGCGCAGCTTGCTGGGGGCGGATCAACGGGCATTCTGCGAGGCGCACGGCCTTGGCCCGGCCAAATATGCCCAGCTACAGGCGGTGCTGGAGATGGCCAGACGCCATCTGGCCGAGCAGCTGCAACGGGGCGATGCGCTCACCTCGCCCCAGCTGACCCGCGACTATCTGCAGGCCCAGCTACGGGATCGGCCGCGCGAGGTGTTTGCCCTGTTGTTGCTCGACAATCAGCACAGAGTCATTCAATTTGTTGAGCTTTTTTTCGGCACCATCGATTCGGCGAGCGTCTGGCCAAGAGAAATCGTGCAGATCGCGCTCAAACATAATGCAGCCGCGGTGATTATGGCGCATAATCACCCGTCCGGCGTCGCCGAGCCCAGTAGGGCCGACCGCCAGATCACGGATCGGATCACGGCCGCTTTGGCCCTGATCGATATCAGAGTGCTGGATCACTTGGTGATCGGTGATGGCATCACGGTTTCTTTTGCCGAGCGCGGTTGGCTATAACTGTGCTCTGGCACCGTATTAGTTGATCTTTGATCACGGATGCTGTATAAAATGCCGCCTTCTGTTTGCCCCGCAATCGAAGGCCAGCGGGGCAGATATTTGCTCGAGCAATGAAGTAAGATTTGGAGAGACTGACATGTCTAGAGTATGCCAAGTAACCGGCAAGCGCCCGGCAGTTGGTAACAACCGTTCGCACGCTAACAACGCCACCAAGCGTCGTTTCCTGCCGAACCTGCACACTCACCGTTTCTGGGTTGAGAGTGAAAAACGCTTCGTAAGCCTGCGCGTATCCGCAAAAGGCATGCGTATCATCGACAAGCGTGGCGTTGAAGTGGTTCTGGCTGAACTGCGCGCCAGCGGTGTTAAGGTATAAGGAATTAGATCATGGCTAAAGGTATTCGCGAGAAAATTCGCCTGAACTCCAGCGCCGGTACTGGTCACTTCTATACCACTACCAAAAACAAGCGCACCATGCCCGAAAAAATGGAGATCAAAAAGTTTGATCCCGTTGTTCGTCAGCATGTGATCTACAAGGAAGGCAAAATCAAGTAATTACTTGATGCTGCATTCCCAAAAACCCGGCTTCGTGCCGGGTTTTTTTATGCGCCTAATTCAGTACACTGCCGGTTCAAAGGGAGGCTTGCCATGTTCAAATTGAGCCGCAAAGGCTGGAATAACGTGATCATCGTGGTGGTGCTGATCGTGATCACCCTGTTGCATCGTATGGAGACTGCCCAGCAGGAGAACAGCGCCAAGCGGGCTCGCCCCTTGCTGCCGGATGCAGCCGTGGTGCTCACCTGGCAGGGGCCGAGCTGGCAGATTGAGCGGATTGGTCAGGGCTGGCGCAGCATGCCGGATCTGGGACTCGACACAGCGCAGCTGGATGCCCGTCTGGCGCGCTGGCAGAGCTGGTTGCTGCCCCCCGGCGAGGTGGTGCGCGGTACCCCGGTGACCATCAAGGTGTGGATTGCCGGCCAGAACGATCCGGTCGAGATCGGCCTCTATCAGAACAGCGGCCAATATGGCGCTCAGCTGCCCTCCGGTCTCTGGCTCGCCCTCACTGCCGAGCAGTATCGCGATCTGCTGCGTCCTGCTCCCTGAGTTTCTTTTCCTTGCGAGGTGCCCATGCCCGAATTGCCAGAAGTTGAAGTCAGTCGTCAGGGGATCTCCCCTGGCTCACCGGTATCAAGGTGACGCGCGTGGTGGTGCGGGATGGCCGCCTGCGCTGGCCGATCCCCGGTGAGATTCAGGAGCTGGTGGACCTCACCATCCATCGGGTGCGTCGCCGTGCCAAATACCTGCTGCTGGAGACCGATTTCGGTACAGCAATCCTTCATCTGGGGATGTCCGGCAGCCTGCGGGTGCTGGATATCGGCACCCCGGCCGAGAAGCACGACCACGTGGATATCGAGCTGGAGAATGGCAAGCTGCTGCGGCTCAACGATCCGCGCCGCTTCGGCGCCCTGCTTTGGACCCGGGAACCGGCCGAAGCCCATGCGCTGCTCGCCAAGCTGGGGCCCGAACCGCTCACCGATGCCTTCAGTGCTGATTACCTGCGTGAGCGCGCCAAGGGGCGCAGCACCGCCATCAAACAGTTCCTGATGGACAATCAGGTGGTGGTCGGGGTGGGCAACATCTACGCAAACGAGGCGCTCTATGCTGCCGGCATTCACCCCAAACGGGCGGCGGGCAATATCAGTGCCGAGCGGCTGGGAACCCTGGTGGCCGAGATCAAGCGGGTGTTGGCCGAGGCAATTCGCCAGGGCGGCACCACTCTCAAGGATTTCACCAGTGCCGATGGCAAGCCGGGCTATTTCGTGCAGCAGTTGCAGGTCTACGGCCGTGGCGGTCAGCCCTGTTTCCACTGTCACACCCTGCTGACCGAGACAAGAATGGGCCAGCGCACCACGGTTTTTTGCAGTCATTGCCAGCGCTGAGCGCACTTTTTGCCCAGATCCGGGGGAAGTTGTAACAGCGTATTTCCACTCTGTTGAAGATTTGCACAGCTGTCACTAGTATCCCGACCGTTCAGGCGGTTTGAGAATATAAAAATGACAGTTAAATCAATAGACTGGGAATATTTATCCCGGCAGGAGCGCTATTGCGCAAAATCCATGGCCCGCTTCCTCTACCCCGAGGGATGTGACCGGAAAACCTTCAATCGCGGCAAGTTTGTGCTGCGCAGCCTGCTCTATCGCAAGTCGCTGAGCCGGGTCTTCAGTCTGTTTCAGTGCGACTCGCTCAAGGCGCTGCCGGCGGTCTATCCCGAGCTGCTCGACAAGCCGATGCGACCCTATCGCTTCGCCTGTGCCAGCGCCCGTGAGCGGGCCGAGATGCTGGAAAATCACTATCGGTTGCTGCTGGAGTGCTACCCGCAGCTGATCGACCCGCTCTATCTGGGCGAGGGGATCGCGCTGGGGCACTATCCACAGAGCGGCTGCCGCATTCTGCTGCGCCACGATGGCACCTTCCGCCGCGAGGCCGAGCTGGCACTCTCCATCGTCAACGGAGAGGGGCAGCGCCTCTACAGCTGCGCCTTTTCGCTGGCGGGTAGCGTGGATCGTTTGATTCTGATGATCGGCTCCATGCAGGGGCCGGAGCCTGCGGTCGACAATGCCCAGGATCGGGTGCGCGAGCTAACCAAAGAGGGACATGGCCTGCGGCCCAAATCCCTGCTGGTGCAACTGGTGCTGCAACTGGCGCAGAGCATGGGGGCGGCAGAGGTGCTGGCGGTGCGCAAGCGGGCCCACGTGTTTCAGGCCAAGCGCTACAGCAGCAAGCAGAAAGCCAATTTGCAGGCCGATTATGACGAGCTGTGGCAGGAATTCGGCGCCCGGGATGTGGATGCCAACTTCGTCGCTCTGCAAGCCCAGCCGCGCAAGCCGCTGGAGGAGATCGCCTCCAAGAAGCGGGCCATGTATCGGCGCCGCTACGAGTGGCTCGATCTGCTGGTGCAGGAGATGAATGAGCGGTTTGCCCGTCAGTAACCGGCAAGCAGGCTGACCTCTCCATGCGAGAGAGATACAACAAGGGCTACCCGCGGGTAGCCCTTGTTCGTAGTTGCCGTTGGGAATGGCGAGTATGGAAGGAGATCACCCTTTCTGTTTGGCTGCGATGGCCTGGGCCACCACGGGGTCGACAAACTGACGAATGTCGCCACCGTGTAGCGCCACCTCTTTCACCAGTGTGGAGGAGATAAAGGAGTTCTCCTCCGCCGGGGTGAGGAAGACGCTCTCAAGCGTGGGCATCAGGCGGCGGTTCATGTTGGCCAGCTGGAACTCGTACTCGAAGTCGGAGACGGCGCGCAGGCCGCGGATCAGCACGTTGGCCTGATGCTCTTTGGCAAAATCGACCAGCAGCCCGGAGAAGCCGACCACCTTGACGTTGGGAAGCTGGCTGGTCACTTGCTGGACAAGCTGGACACGTTCCGCCAGATCGAACAGCGGGCGCTTGCTCGGGCTGTTGGCGACGCCGACGATCACCTCGTCAAACAGCTTGGCGGCGCGGCCGATCAGGTCGGCATGGCCATTGGTAACGGGATCAAATGTCCCGGGATAGATCACCCTGGTAGTCATCTTTGCGGTCCTGCAACCTGGAAATTTGGTCGCATTATAAGGTCGTCGCTTGAGAATAGCAGTGCATCAGGCAAGAATACGCCATCGCGCATCAAGCCTCCCTGCATTGGTGACAGGGAGCAAAGGGATTTTTTATGAAACGTATTCTGGTCGTTCGCAATGACAAGATTGGTGACTTCATGCTGGCGTGGCCGAGCTTCGCCATGCTCAAAGGCTCCATGGAGTGTCATGTGACTGCCCTGGTTCCGGCCTACACGGCCCCGCTGGCCCGGCTCTGCCCCTGGATTGACGAGGTGATCATCGATCCGGGCGTGCGAGCCGACAAGGAGCAACAGCGGGCACTGCTGGCCCGGATCAAGGCGGCGGCGTTCGACGCGTCCATCTGCCTCTTCTCCAACTCCCGCAACGCCATGCTGGTGTGGAAGGCACACATCCCTTACCGGCTGGCCCCGGCGACCAAGCTGGCGCAGGTGCTCTACAACCAGCGACTGGTGCAGCGTCGCTCCCGCTCCCAGAAACCGGAGTCCGAGTACAACCTGGAGCTGATCCGCCGCTTCCTGGCCGATCAACAGGTGGCCGTGGTGGAGCCCAAGACCCCCTTCCTGCGGTTCGATGACGAGACTCTGCGGCAGGTGCGTGAGCAGTTGGCACTCAAGCTCAAGCTCGATGCCAGCCGCCCCTGGCTGATGGTGCATGCCGGTAGCGGCGGTTCGGCCAACAACCTCTCCATCGAGCAGTATGCCCGCATCATCATCAAGCTCAATCAGGCCTGCCCCGAGCTGCAGTGCGTGCTGACCGCAGGCCCGGGCGAGGAGAAGATGGCCGAACAGCTGGCGGCCGAGCTGCTGGCCCACGGCGGCAACGGCTGGATCTACCGCTCCAGCGATGGTCTGCCGATGTTCTGTCAGGTGCTGGCCAACGCAGCCCTGTTTATCGCTGGCAGTACCGGCCCGCTCCATATCGCCGGTGCGCTCGATGTGCCGACTATCGGTTTCTTCCCGATGCGCCGCTCCGCTACTCCGCTGCGCTGGAAGCCCCTCAACAGCGAAGGGCGTCACCTTGCCTTCAGCCCGCCGGAGGATAGCGATCACCCGGAGGATATGAGTCAGCTCGATCCCAAGACCATGGTGCCGGTGATGGCCCGCTGGGCGGCGCCTTTCTGGCGCAAGTAACGTATGCAGCAATGCAAACAGGGCCCCGCGGGGCCCTGTTTCGTATGACGGTTATTCCGGCTGCTGCGGTTGCTGGCGCACCCAGAGGTCGGCGTATTTGACGAAGGTGGAGTGGGCGGAGAGGATCGCCAATAGCAGCCCCTGCTTGCCATCGAGGAAGCCCGCTTTGAGCAGGTACATCTTGAGGAAGCAGCCGACCGCGTGAATCAGCCCCTGACTGAGAGAGCCCTTCTTGCCGCGGGCGGTGCGCTGATCGGCCCAGGCACGGGCATAACCGGCCGATTTGACCAGATAGTGCTCCAGATCCCGATAGGTGAAGTGGAGCAGGTCGCCATGAATATTGACGATCTTCATGTTGGCCCGCACTTCCACCTTTTCGTGCACCAGCGCCTCGTTGTAGCTGGTGAGCGCCTTGGGATAGAGGCGCAGCACCCGATCCGGATACCAGCCACTGTGGCGGATAAAGCGGCCAAAGACCCAGGAGAGGCGCGGGATCGAGTAGATGGTATCGCTGGCCGGATTGGCCATCACGTTGGCGATGGCGGTTTTCAGCTCGGGGGTGAGCCGCTCGTCGGCATCCAGCCACAGCACCCAGTCGGACTGCACGTGGGACTGGGCCAGTCGGCGCTGTTTGCCAAAGCCCGGCCACTTGGCGTTGACGAAGAAGCGTGCGCCAAACTCGGCGGCAATGGCCGGGGTCTCGTCCTGACTGCCGGAGTCCAGAATGACGATCTCGTCCACCAGTCCGTCGAGGGAGGCGAGGCACTTGCGCAGGTTGTCGGCTTCATTCTTGACGATCAGAACGGCAGCCAGAGTCGGTTTTTTCACGAAATGGGGCTCACGGTTATTGCCCGGCTGGCGGGTCGAATGCGTATTGATGGGCCATTCTAACGGAAAAACGGATCAAAGAGAGAGCCGCCATTGCCCGTTTCTGCCAGCTGTCTGCCTGTCTCGTCTCGTCCGGTTGGAAGAGGGCCACTGCTGGAAAAATGGGGTGGCAGCAGCGTTTGGCAAGGATCTTCTGTTATTTATCCAGTCATTCTTGGGGCATAATCTCGCCCAGTGATGATTAACAGTCGGGCTAGTCCCGAGAGAAGACGCGTGATGAAAATATTGGTGATCGGCCCCTCCTGGGTCGGCGATATGGTGATGTCCCAGAGCCTCTACAAGGCGATCAAAGCCAACCATCCGGAGAGCGAACTGCACGTGATGGCCCCCGCCTGGTGCTGCGCCCTGCTGGAGCGGATGCCGGAGGTGGACAAGGCGATCACCATGCCCCTTGGCCACGGTGACTTCAAGCTGGTGGCACGCCGCCGCCTCGGCAAGCAGCTGGCCGCCGAAAAATACGATCAGGCCATCGTCCAGCCCAACTCCATGAAATCGGCGCTGATCCCCTGGTTTGCCCGCATTCCGGTCCGTACCGGCTGGAAGGGCGAGAGCCGCTACGGTCTGCTCAACGACCTGCGCAGCAACAAGTCCGCCTTCCCGCTGATGGTGGAGGGCTATCTGGCGCTCGCTTATCCCAAAGCGCAGATGAAGAGTCGGGCCGATATCCCGACCATTCCGCATCCGGCGCTCCATGTCGATCTGATAAACCAGAGCAAGGCGCTGGAGCGGCTGGGGCTGGATCGCGCCCGTCCGGTGCTGGTGCTCTGCCCCGGTGCCGAGTTCGGCCCGGCCAAGCGCTGGCCGGAAGGGCACTACGCCGTGGTGGCCCAACAGCATCTGGACGAGGGGTGGCAGGTGTGGATCTTCGGTTCCAACAAGGATGTGCCGGTGGCCAATACCATCCGGGATCGGGTCAATCTGCTGACTCGCCCCAACTGCCACGTGCTGGCGGGCAAAACCAGCCTGCACGAGGCGATCGACCTGATGGCGCTGGCCAGCCGGGTCATCTCCAACGACTCCGGCCTGATGCACATCGCCGCCGCCCTCAACCGGCCGCTGGTGGGCGTCTATGGCTCCACTTCGCCGCTCTACACCCCGCCGCTGGCGGATCGGGTCGAGATCGTTCACACCGACATCGAGTGTCGCCCCTGCTTCAAGCGCACCTGCAAGTTCGGCCATCTCAAGTGCCTGATCGACCTGGCGCCGGAGCAGGTGGTCGATGCCTGCAAGAAGCTGGAGCAGAGTCAGTAAGATGCCCTACCGTCTGCTCTACAACCTGCTGATCCATCTGGGATTGCCGCTGGCGCTGCTGGCCCTCTACAAGCCGAAGAAAGGCAAGCCCGGCTTTGGCAAGCGCTGGGCCGAGCATCTCGGGCGGCTGCCCGCCACCGGACAGGAGGCGCCGCTCTGGATCCATGCGGTGAGCGTGGGGGAGACGCTGGCCATCACGCCGCTCATTCGCGCCCTCAAGGCGGAGCGGCCCGATCTGCCGATCCTGCTCACCACCACCACCCGCACCGGCGCCGATCAGGCTGCCAGGCTGGGGGATCTGGTGATCCATCGCTACGCGCCGCTCGACTACCCCTGGGCCATTGCCGCCTTTCTCGACACCTTCAAGCCGCGCGCGCTCTGGGTGATGGAGACCGAGCTGTGGCCGAACTGGCTGGCCGCCTGTGAGGCGCACCACCTGCCGGTGACCATCATCAACGCCCGTCTTTCCGAGCGTTCCTGCCAGCGTTATGCCCGCTTCCACGGCGCCTTCGACGCCCTGAGCCGGCCACTGACCCATCTGCTCTGTCAGCATCAGGATGATGCCGACCGCTTCGCCCGCCTCGGCATCGATCGTTCGCGGCTGGCGGTGACCGGCTCCATCAAGTTCGACATCCAGTTTGGTGACGAGGTGCAGGCCAAAGGGCGCGCCCTGCGCCAGCAGCTGGGCGCCGAGCGGCCGGTCTGGATCGCCGCCAGTACCCATCTGGGTGAGGACGAGCAGGTGCTGGCCGCCTTCGATCTGCTGCTCAAACGCCATCCCGCAGCGCTGCTCATGCTGGTGCCGCGCCACCCCGAGCGGTTCGACCGGGTGGCCGAGCTGTGCGCCCCTTATGGCTGTGTGCGGCGCACTGATGGTGCTGCGGTGAGTGCGCAGAATAAGGTCTATCTTGGCGATACCATGGGCGAGCTGCCGCTGATGCTGGCGGCGGCCGATGTGGCCTTCGTTGGCGGCAGTCTGGTTAAGATCGGCGGTCACAACCTGCTGGAGCCGGCGGCCCTCGGCAAGCCCTGCCTGACCGGCCCCGCCTATTTCAACTTCAGCGACATTACCCGCCAGCTGGTGGCTCAGGGTGGCGCCGCCATCGTGGCCGATGCCGCCGAGCTGGGCGAGCAGGTGAGCCAGCTGTTTGCCGACGGCAACGCCCGCCGAGAGATGGGGGAGCAGGCCCGCGCCGTGGTGCTGCGCAATCAGGGGGCGCTGGCCCGCACCCTCTCGCACTGCCTCACTGCGCTGGAGAACGACTGAGTGTCAGCCTTTCATACATCTCAGCCATAAAAAACGGAGCGCGATGCGCTCCGTTTTGTTTTTGGCGGTGGCCGGAATTAGCGAACGATCAGCCCCAGCAGGATGCCGACCACACCGAAGTCGGAGTCGCTGAAGGTGGTGTTGGCGAAACCGAGGTCGCCCAGCACCGGCAGCAGGAACACCGGCAGAATGGTGAGCAGCAGCAGGCCGTTGGCGAAGGCACCCAAAATCGCGCCACGACGACCACCGGTGGCGTTGCCGAACACCCCGGCAGCGGCGCCGACGAAGAAGTGCGGTACCACGCCCGGGATGATGACTGTCAGGCCCATGGCGTAGAGCAGCGCCATCCCCACCAGACCGGCGGCAAAGCTCGACAGGAAGCCGATCAGCACGGCGTTGGGGGCGTAGGGGAAGACGATGGGGCAGTCGAGAGCCGGCTTGGCGTTCGGCACCAGCTTGTCGGAGATCCCCTTGAAGGCCGGTACGATCTCGGCGATGACCATCCGCACACCTTGCAGGATCACGTAGACACCGGCGGCGAAGGTGATGGACTGCATCAGGGAGAACATGAACCAGTGCTTGCCCTTGGCGACGCTGGAGACAAACTCGGGGCCGGCGAAGGCGGAGGTCACCAGGAAGATGATGCCCATGGTGAAGGAGATGGCCACCGGGGTATCGCGCAGGAACAGCAGGCTCTTGGGCACCTGTACATCTTCGCAGCTGTGGGCCTTGTTGCCGAACTTGGCGCCGATCAGGGCGGAGAGCACGTAGGAGCAGGTAGAGAAGTGGCCCAGCGCCACGTCATCGGAGCCGGTGATCTGCTTCATGAAGGGGTGAGCGATGGCCGGGAAGAAGACCATGGCGACGCCGACCACCAGACTGCCCACCGCGATCAGCGGCACGCCACTCATGCCGCCGGCAGAGAGGATCACCGCTACCATCATCGACATGAACAGGGTGTGGTGACCGGTCAGGAAGATGAATTTCCACGGGGTCAGGCGGGCGATCAGGATGTTCACCAGCATGGCGAAGAACATGATCATCGCCATCTCCTTGCCAAACGAGGTCTGGGCGATGGAGACGATGGCCTCGTTGTTGGGGACGACCCCCTTGATGCCGAAGGCGTGCTGGAAGATAACGGCAAAGTCACCCAGCGAGTTGATCACCAGAGTGGCACCGGCCCCCAGAATGACGAAACCCATGATGGTCTTGACCGTGCCCTTGATGCACTCGGTCACCGGTTTCTTCTGGGCAATCAGGCCGATAAGCGCGATCAGGCCGACCAGCACGGCGGGCTCGGACAGCACGTCAAACATCAGAAAGTTGAAAAATTCCATGGTCAGCTCCTGGCAATGGAAGATGCGGCCCGCAGGCCGCATGGAGGATCCTTAGAGGGCGCCCAGTTCGCGCAAGGCGGTGGCGAGCTTCTCTTTCATCGCGGCCTTGTCGACCATGTTGTCGAGGGCCACCAGACGGCCGTTGACCCCCATGGATTGCAGCTGTTCGGCGATGTCGCGGGTGGCGACAAAGATCTCGGCGGTTTCGCTGCCGGCGGAGGCCAGATCGCGATGATCCACTTCGGCGGTGACTGCCAGCTCTTTCAGGATGCTCTTGATGCTCATCTCCATCATCAGGCTGGTGCCCAGACCGTGACCGCATACAACCAGAATTTTCATTGTCTCTTCCTCTGTCAGGTGCGCCGTGGCGCAGATCAGTAGCGCGCCAGAATGCGCAGGATGTCGTCTTTGGTGTCGGCCGCGATGATGGCCGCCACGTCCTCTTCATTCATAAACAGCTCGGCCAGCTGGGCGATGGTCTCCACGTGGGAGTTGCTGTCGCTGGCGGCCAGGGTGATCAGCAGCCGGATCGGGTCGTTGCCCTCGGAATCGAAGTTGACCCCCTGCCTGATGACGGTCAGCCCCAGACCCAGCCGGTTGACGCCGTCTTCGGGGCGGGCATGGGGCATCGCCAGACCGGGGCCCAGTACGTAGTAGGGGCCGAGCTCTTCATGAGAGCGAAACAGCGCCGCCACGTAGGAGGGTTCGATGGTGCCATTGGCCTGCAGGGGCGCCGTCGCCAGCTCGATGGCGTGACGCCAGTCGCGGGCTGCGGGTTCGATGCGGATGACATCCTCGGTCAGCAGTTGAGTCAGCATGGTGGTGATCCGGCTAGTTATGATGGCGCCAATCTATCGATCTTGCGGTGGTGAAACTGTGAGGGTGATCGCGAAAGTTAGCGCTATCAGATAGCGCTAACATCAAACTGTGATAGCGCTATCACTTCACCCATTAACGGGAGTCATCCTGCCCTCATTGTGGGGGAAAGAGAGTAGAATCGGCCTTGAGCAAATGGTCAGTGGCGCTCTTTTGCCTTAAAGTGAGCAGCCGCAAGTCGAGGATGGGATGGATGTCAGAAGCAAAGAAGCGCCGTAGCACGGGTCGGGTGACCCTCAACGATGTGGCCCAGCTGGCTGGTGTGGGGGCCATGACGGTTTCCCGTGCCCTGCGCACGCCGGAGATGGTCTCCGACAGGATGCGCGAGCGCATCGAAGCTGCGGTGGAAGAGCTCGGCTATATCCCCAATCGGGCCGCCGGGGCGTTGGCCTCTGCGACTTCCCAGACCATCGCAGTGATCGTCCCGAGTCTGGCGGAAGCGGGCTGTGGCGAGATGATCGCTGGCCTGCAACAGACCCTGCTCGAGGAGGGTTACCAGATCATGCTGGGGGATGCCCAGCATCTGAAACAGCAGGAAGAGAGCCTGCTGACCAGCTTTTTGCAGCACAATCCGGCGGCGGTGGTGCTGTTTGGTGGCGATCCCGGCGAGACGATCCGTACCCGCCTGAAAGCCTCCCGCCTGCCGGTGGTGGAAGTGGGTGCCATGGCCCGCAGCCCCATCGACATGAATGTGGGGGTCTCCAACTTCGATGCCGGTTATCAGCTCACCCGCCACCTGATCGAGCGGGGCTACCGCAATATCGGTTTTCTCTGTGCCCGTCAGGAGCAGTGGATGCTGCAACAGCGGATGCAGGGCTGGCAGAAGGCGTTGCTCGACAACTACCTCTCCCCCGATGCCATCATCAACACCTCTGAGCGGCCCAGTTTCAGCACCGGCGCCACCATGCTGGGTGAATTTCTGCTGCGCTGGCCCGAGCTGGACGCGCTGATCTGCGTCAACGATGAACTGGCGGCCGGGGTGCTGTTCGAGTGCCAGCGCCGCCATTTGAATGTGCCGGGCAAACTCGCCATCGCCGGATTTGACGATCTGGATGTGGCGCGCGCCTGTTATCCGACCCTTACTTCGGTCAAGATCCCCTATCGCAAAATGGGACAGGAGGCTGCCGAGCTGATCCTGCGCCAACTGGCCGGGGAGCCCGTGATGGGCACTGCGCTGGCTCTCGATTTTCAACTGCAAAAGCGTCAAAGCAGCTGATCCCCGTTTCACATGTCATCAAAGAGGCAACCATGTTCAAGGCTCTGTTACTGGAAAACCAAGACGGCAAGACTGTTCCGACTCTGACCCGGCTGGCCGAGAGCCAGTTGCCGGAAGGTGAGGTGCGGGTGGCGGTCGCTTACAGCTCGATCAACTACAAGGACGGGTTGGCGATCACGGGCAAGGGCAAGATAGTACGTCAGTGGCCGCTGGTGCCCGGCATCGATTTCGCCGGTACCGTGCTCGAGTCTGCCGACAGCCGCTATCAGCCCGGCGACAAGGTGGTGCTGACCGGTTGGGGTGTGGGCGAAGGGCACTGGGGCGGCATGGCCGAACAGGCGCGGGTCAAGGGCGACTGGCTGGTGCCGCTGCCCGCCGGGCTGGATGAACGGCAGGCCATGTGCATCGGTACCGCCGGTCTCACCGCCATGCTCTGCGTACTGGCGCTGGAAGAGGCGGGCATTACTCCCGCAAGTGGCGAGGTGCTGGTCACCGGCGCTGCGGGTGGCGTGGGGGCCACCTCGGTTGCCCTGCTGGCAGCCCTTGGCTATCAGGTGGCGGCGCTGACCGGTCGGCCCGAAGAGCAGGGCGCCATGCTCACTGCGCTGGGTGCCAGCCGCATCGTGCCGCGCAGCGAACTGCTGGTGCCCGCCAAACCGCTGGAGAAGCAGCTGTGGGCCGGGGCCATCGATACCGTCGGCAGTCAGGTGCTGGCCAAGCTGCTGGCCCAGATGAACTATGGCGGCGCCGTGGCGGCCTGTGGGTTGGCGGGCGGCTTTGATCTGCCTACCAGTGTGATGCCCTTCATCCTGCGCAATGTGCGGCTGCAGGGGGTCGATTCGGTGATTTGCCCGCTGGCACGTCGTCAACTGGCTTGGCAGCGACTGGCACGGGATCTGCCAGCCAGCTTCTTTGCTCAGGCGGTCACCGAGATCGGGCTGGAGCAGGTGGTCGAGGCTGCCGAGGCCATCACGCTGGGTCAAATCGCGGGGCGCACTCTGGTCAAACTTTGAACTCTGACGACTGGCGAGCCCGACATTTCCGGATAGAATTGGATTGCGGGTGAACTATCCAAGGAGAGTGAAGATGGGTGGACACAAGCCGGATTACGACTCCTCTGATGATGATTGGGAGCCGGATTCCTGGGAAGAAGAGCTGGATCAGTGGGAAGATGAAAGCTGGCAGGATGATGACACTTTCGATGACCAGTGAACCACGGCATTGAACGAACAGGCGGGCTTTGGGCCCGCCTGATTTTTTTGCCGCGCTCACATGGCTGAGCGTTCGTCCTTGGTCAGGGGCGGGGCGCTGGGTAGAATGAACTGCCCAAATGACGCTCAAGGATGACTATGCGACTCTCCATCATATTGTTGGCTGCCCTGCTGGGTGGCTGTGTCTCCAACGATGACCCTTGCGAGAAGGTGTGGAGTGAGGTTGGGGAGGCGGATGGCAAGCTGGGCTTCACCACCGAGCGGATCGAGTTCCATCAGGGGCAATGTGGCAAGAAGGTGGATGCCGAACTGTGGAAGCAGGGACATCAGAAGGGATTGGCATGGTATTGCCGCCCCGAGCATCTCTATCTGGCTGGCCGCTCAGGCGAGGAGTATCGCGGCGTTTGCCCGAATGATACCCAGGCACGCAGATTGTTCGAACAGGGGCGTCAGGGGTGGACCGATCAATAACGCCCTGACAGGGAGGGGCGTTACTCCTCTTTCAAACGCAGCGGCTGGCAGAGGTAACCCTTGTCATTGGCACTGCGGGCGCACTTGCTGCAGACAAACTTGGGTTTGCGCACGATTTTTCTCAGCGCCTTGAGATCGGTGGGGATCTCGTGACGGCGCCATTCACACAGGGTTTTGCTGCCCATAACGACTACCTCTACGACTTGACGGCCGTATTGTAATCGATTTTCATTTCGAATAAACCGGCAAAGCTCGCTTATTGGCCGATATGCCAATAAGCGATTGTTTCGGGAAGGATTACTGGTAGAGGAACTTGGTGAAGATGAGCTCGCGCACCGCTTTCTTGCCGGTCTCTTTCACCAGCAGTTCGTTGACGGTTGTCTCGCACTCCTTGCGCAGCTCTTCTCGGTTGGTCAGGGACTTCACTTGATCGGCATTTTTGCTGCCAATCAGACGGATGATGGCATCGCGGATCAGCGGGTCATGCTGCTCCAGCAGCTTGAGGTCGGCTTCGTTTTCCGCCATCAGCTCTACCGTGACCCGGATATAACCGAGGGTTTTGCTATCACTCAGGTAGTTGGTGATGATGTCGGGATCGAGTGCATGGTAGGAGAAACCAGGCTTGGCAGCCCCCTCTGCGCCCTCGGCGGGCGGCTCATCTTCAGCCAGAGCTTGCTGCTGCAGGGCGCCACAGCTCAGTAACAACACCAGCAGAATTTTGAAGATCTTCATATAGATGGCTCATCAGCAAGAGATAACCCATTTTTGATGTTGCCATCGGGGCCGTCAAGCACGGATGTTCTTACATTTCGCTATTGATTTACGGATAATAAACCGGATTTTAACCTGAACACGGAAATCTCTGGATGGTGAAGCTGTGAAGTCCGAGTTGACTGTTCCCCTCACGCCGTTAAGCGGGTGGCTGGCCCCCGAATGTTGCGAATTGCCCGCCAGCTTGCGTCCCTGGCTGCTGGAGCCCGGCTCCATGACCCGGCGTCTGCGTCAGCACAATCGCCACTTTTCGGTGGAGTGGCTGGGCAATCACCCGGTCGCCCTTACTGCCGATGAGCAGTGGCTGGTGGATTCGGCCTCGCCGGCCGGTACCTGCCGCGAGGTGATCCTGCACGGGGATCGTGGGCCCGCCGTGCTGGGCTGGACCCTGTTTGCCGATGACGCATTGCAAGGGAGCGGCATTGCCGAGCTTGGTGAGCAGCCGCTGGGTGAACGGGTATTTGGCCATGAGCCTGCCCGCCGCGATCACCTGCAGCTGGCCCGTTTCGATATTGCCGCCAATCCCCGTTGCCCGGCCGCCACTGTCTGGGGGCGTCGTTCCCGTCTGTTTCTGGGGCAGTGGCCACTGCTGGTGCACGAGCTGTTTCTGCCCTCTCTCGTCTGTGACAAGGAGCTGGAGTGAATCTGTTAACCAAGGAGCGGGGACTTGCCTATATGCAGTTGGCCCGCGTCGACAAACCCATAGGCACTCTGCTGCTGCTGTGGCCAACCCTGTGGGCGCTCTGGCTGGCCGCTGGTGGCCTGCCCAATCTCTGGGTGCTGACCGTGTTTGTGGTCGGCGTCTTTCTGATGCGCTCGGCAGGGTGCGTGATCAACGACTATGCGGATCGCAACTTCGACGGTCATGTCAAACGCACCGCTGGTCGCCCCTTGCCCACGGGCAGAGTCAAACCGTGGGAGGTGCTGGCGCTCTTCTTCGTGCTGGCGCTTATCTCGTTTGGTCTGGTGCTGACCATGAATCCGCTCACCATCGGTCTGTCGTTTGTCGCCCTGCTGCTGGCGGTGAGTTACCCCTTCATGAAGCGCTTTATCTCGAACCCTCAGCTGGTGCTCGGGATGGCCTTCTCCTGGTCGATCCCGATGGCCTATGCGGCGCAGGCGGATGCCCTGCCGCTGGTGGCCTGGCTGCTCTTCTTCGCCAACCTGCTCTGGACCGTGGCTTACGACACCCAGTACGCCATGGTGGATCGGGATGACGACCTCAAGATCGGCCTCAAATCCAGCGCCATCCTGTTTGGCCGTTACGACAAGCGGATCATCGGCGCACTGCAACTCTCGACACTGCTGCTGTTGCTGGCGGTCGGGCAGCTGATGACGCTGGGGGGCTGGTATTACTGGGGATTGCTGGGGGCGGCGGTGCTGTTTGTCTATCAGCAGCGGCTCATTCGCGAGCGGCAGCGGGAAGCCTGCTTCCAGGCGTTTCTCAACAACAACTATGTGGGGGCGCTGGTGTTTGCCGGTCTGGTGCTCGATTACCTGCTGGCGTGACCTGTTCCCGCGCAGACTCCGATAAAAAAGAAGGCCGCATGATGCGGCCTTCTTTGTTTGCGTTGCAGATCAGAGCTGATTGCCCGCCTGAATGGTGCGGCGGATCTTGTTGCTCAGCAGCGGCACTATGTTGTCGGCCAGCGCCTGGAAGCGGCCGAGATCCGGCTTGCACTCTGGGGAGAGGTAACCCTCTTTGCGCAGCGTGTGGATCAGGGTGCTGAACAGCTTCTGGTCGAAGAACTCGGGGGCGTTGATGCCGTGCAGGGTGCCGAGGCGCTCTGCCATCATCAGGCCGTCCGCTTCCAGTTGCTCCGCCTCGATATGAGGCTGGGCCAGCACCCGGGTCAGCACGATGGCGTAGCGTTGCAGGGTCTCCTGAATACTCTCCGCCAGCAGCAGCAGGCGCATCTGGTTGGCCGGATTGACCCAGTAGCCGTCATCGCGGGTCTCGATCAGTTGCTGGGTCTGCAGGGCGTCTAGCAGGCTGTCAACCAGCGCCGGCAGATCCTCCTCTTCATAACGCAGGAACAGCTCGGTCTTGAGCAGCGGATAGATGTCGATGCAGCGGGCCATGATCTCGCTGCGGGAGATCCCCTCGCACCGTTCGATCAATGCCGCCACCAGAGAGGGCATGGCAAACAGGTGGAGGATGTTGTTGCGGTAGTAGGTCAGCAGGATCGCCTGATAGCGGTCGAGACTGATGATCTGCCCCAGCTTGTCCTCGCTGACCTCGAACTTGTTGAGCTCCATCGCCTGATCCAGCAGGGTCTTGGCATCCTCATCCGGAATGGTGCTCTGCGGGCTGTAAGGCACCGCCTTGAGCAGATCCAGATAGGTGTTGAGCTGGGCCTGCAATTCGTCGCGGGTCAGGGCGTGGCGCTCGGCAGCCAGCAGCGCCAGCGCGCTCAGGGTCAGGCCGTTGACCGCGGCCGCGCCGTTGATGCGGGTCATCAGCAGTTCGGCCAGATTGTTGACGGTGCCCGCCATCCACTCCGGACGCTCCTCTTCCCCGATGTGCTTTTTCCAGTCGGGGATGTGTTCGCTCAGGTAGCTGTTGAGAGTCAGCGGCTCGCCGAAGTTGACGAAACCACGGCCGTAGTTGCGCAGCTTGCGCAGGATGCCGAGCACCTGCAGGAAGCTCTCTTTCTCCTTGCGACTCCCCTTGAGCTCGTTGTGGTAGGTGTTCACCTCCATCACGTGCTCGTAGCCCAGATAGACCGGCACCAGAGTGACCGGCCTGTCCAGCCCGCGCATCATTGCCTGCAGGGTCATCGCCAGCATGCCGGTCTTGGGCGGCAGCAGACGGCCGGTACGGGAGCGGCCACCCTCGGTGAAGAACTCCACTGAGTAACCCTTGGCAAACAGCAGGTTGAGGTATTCACGAAATACCGTGCTGTAGAGCGGGTTGCCCTTGAAGGTGCGGCGAATGAAGAAGGCGCCGCCGTGGCGGAAGATGGGGCCCGCCGGCCAGAAGTTGAGGTTGATGCCTGCCGCGATATGGGGCGGCACCATCCCCTGGTGGTAGATGACGTAGGAGAGCAGCAGGTAGTCCATGTGGCTGCGGTGGCAGGGGACGTAGACGATCTCGTGCCCTTCCTGGGCCAGCTGGCGTACCTTCTCGGCGCCATTGACCGACAAACCGCGGTAGAGCTTGTTCCACAGCCAGCCGAGGAAGCTCTCGCCCAGGCGGATCAGCCGGTAAGAGAAGTTGGAGGCGATCTCGTCCATGTAGCCATGGGCACGCTTTTGCGCCTTCTCGAGGCTGATCCCTTCGCGCTGGGCCTCCTCTTCAATCGCCTGCTGGATCACCGCGGAGTCGAGCAGCTGCTTGAACAGCAGGTTGCGGTTCGGCAGTTTCGGGCCGGTGGCGGCCAGCTGCTGGCGGCTGAAGTGGGTGCGGGCCACTCGTGCCAGCTTGTGGGCGATCGCCTCGTCGGTGCCGTGTTTGTCCGCCATGTAGCGCAGGGAGAGGGGTGGCGAGAAGCGCACCAGATTCTCGCGACCCTTGAGGATCACGATGAGCGCCTTCTTCAGCCGGTTCGGCGCCAGGCTGCTGATGATGTTGAGGCCGGAGGCTTCTTCCCCTTCCCGACCCGGAGCGCGGCCCCAGAACAGGGTGACGGGCACCACCTGGATATCCAGTTCGGGATCCTGCTTGTGCAGATCCAGCAACTGGTGGAACTCCTGCAGGAAGGGCAGCGGCTTGCTGCGTTTGCCAAACAGGGGAGGCGGACGGTCCAGACAGACATAGCGCGGCAGCAGCTGGCCGTTCAGTTCCAGCGGCGTGAAGGGTCCGGGCAGACCGAGATCCTCGCAGCACTGCTGCAAGGTCATCAGGTCGGTGATCGAACTGGTTTTCAGGGCATAGACGATGGGTCTGGCCGGATCCAGATTGAGTTCTGTGATGGGATTTTCCGGCAGGCTCTTGTGATTGACCAAGCCGCTGACCGGCCATTGCAAGATGGCTCTGGAAATCTTCTGTCCTAGGGACATGTGCGTCTGCTCTCCAAAAAAATGCGGCGTGAGCATAGCAAATCGACAGCCCCTTGTCGCCGAGAGGTACGATGAGTCGGCTGCGCAGGATCAAAACAGCAGTAAATGAGGGGTTGGTCGCGACAAATGTCAGCTGCGCCTTGCCTTGGCCACTGCACTGTATATACTGCCAGTGTGCTGTATAAAAAGACAGGTGCCAATTCTATGAAACCCCTTACCCCCCGCCAGGCCGAAGTGCTGGAGCTGATCAAGGTGAACATGAGCGAGACCGGTATGCCGCCGACTCGTGCCGAGATTGCCCAGAAGCTTGGTTTCAAGTCGGCCAATGCGGCCGAAGAACATCTGAAGGCCCTGGCCAAAAAAGGGGTCATCGAGATCATGCCGGGCACGTCCCGCGGCATTCGCCTGTTGCTCGAAGAGGAAGAGGTGCTGGAAGAGAGCGGCTTGCCGCTCATCGGCAAGGTGGCCGCCGGTGAACCCATTCTGGCTCAGGAGCATATCGAGAGCCACTATCAGGTTGATCCCGCCCTGTTCCATCCGCGCGCAGATTTTCTGCTGCGGGTGCAGGGGATGAGCATGAAGAACATCGGCATTCTGGATGGCGATCTGCTGGCGGTGCACAAGACCCAGGAGGTGCGCAACGGTCAGGTAGTGGTCGCCCGTCTCGATGAGGATGTCACCGTCAAGCGCTTCCAGCGCAAGGGCAGTCAGGTATGGCTGCTGCCGGAGAATGAAGAGCTCTCCCCCATCGAGGTGGATCTTTCCTGCCAGCAGCTCACCATCGAGGGGCTGGCTGTCGGGGTGATCCGCAACGCTGACTGGATGTAATCATCCCCGCCAACTGCGTTTGCCACACGGCCTCCTTCGAGAGGCCGTGCTGTTTCTGGCGCACTTTCCCTGTCATATCAAACAGATCATCGGCGGCGGCATTTTTGTCCTGCGTGACCGGCTACCAATCATCCATTTCAGATATATGCTCAGATCAGTGCCCTGTCGCCGAGACTGGGCTTGGCACCTCCCTCTGACCATCGCAATGCGCAGGACGGGAGGGCCGGTAACAACGAGAATCGGGCAGTACACCTTCACGGGATATGAAGGGGGAGTGGGGAGATCCCGAGCCTTGTCGGGCAAAGGGGACCACTCGTAATGGTTGCAGATAGTCGTGACGGGCCTGTTCCCAGTTCAGGCCGACGAAGCAACATGACCTGTCGGTCAAGGAGGACTGGTATGGCATCAAGATCGCCATGGGATTCAGAGGCTGGGGCTGCGCCAGCGGAATCGTCAATCACCCGTTTCGTCAAAGGTAGCCGGATGACCTGGTTTTACGGTCTCTGGCTGCACCATCGTGGTTCGCACTGGACGCTCTGGCTGGGATGCCCGAAAGAGAAGGTGGTGCGTCTGGTGCTGCTGTTCAAGCGTGGTCACGGTGATCGCCAGGGGGAAGAGGGCTGGCTGGCCCCCGTGATTCCCATCGGCGTGCGGGCCATCGGCAAGATGTTGCAGCAGGGGCGTAACGCTCGCCCCTGAGCAGAAGAGACAAACAAATCCATCCATAACCGGCACCCGAGGGGGCCGGTTTTTTTATGGCCGCAACTGGCGATTAATTATGCCAAATGGTCGACTCCTGACAGGGCGTTGCACAAGGTTGAACCACCTTGGCGGCTCGCTGGGGTACAATGCCCCCCTCTTGTCCGGTCACTGCTGGCCATCTGCCTCGAACTGAAAGGGTCTCTTGTTATGATGAAGCTCCGCTATCCCCTGCTCTTTCTGCTGCTGACAGCCTGCCTGATCCTGGTGTTCTACGCCACGCAGCCAGAGCAGCCGGAACAGGCTGACTACTATCCGGCGGGGCGGGACATCAATGATTTCGCCTTTACCGATGCGGACAACCAGCCGTTCACTCCTGCCAACTTGAAGGGGCACTGGACCTTCCTGTTTGTCGGTTACACCTTCTGCCCCGATATCTGCCCCACCACCCTGGCAGATATGCGCTCCGTCTATGACCAGCTGAAGAAGATGGCGCCCGACAGTCAGGTGGTGTTTATCTCGGCGGATCCCCAGCGTGATGATATTCCACGTCTCAAGACCTATACCGCCTTCTTCAATCCCGAGTTCAAGGCGGCTACCGCCCCCCACGACAAGCTGTTCCCGTTTGTGCGCAATCTGGGGCTCATCTACTCCATCGCCAATCAGGGGGAGAAGGATTACCTGATCGATCACTCCGCCTCCATCGTGCTCATCAATCCCAAGGGCAAGCTGCAGGCGGTATTCCGTCCGCAGGTGGCGCCGGGTCAGGTGCCCAGAGTGCAGATGGCCACCATGCTCTCTGACTTCTCCCGCATCCTGAAGCTGACAGGCCACTGAGCGTGACCCCAGCTGTTGCCCCCTGGTGGCGAGATCCCTCTCGCCACCGCGCTGTGTTTGCGCTCGCCCTGCCCATGGTTTTCTCCAATATCACCACCCCCTTGCTGGGGCTGGTGGACACCTGGGTGATCGGTCATCTCGGTCAGGCCTGGTTTCTGGGGGGCGTTTCGGTCGGCGCGACCCTGATCAACCTCATCTTCTGGCTGCTCGGCTTTTTGCGGATGTCGACCACCGGGCTGACGGCGCAGGCGCACGGCGCCGCCGATGGTCGTGCCCAGCTCGATACCCTGCTGCGGGCACTGGGGCTGGCTATCGCCTTGGGGTTGATGCTGCTTCTGTTGCTCTTCCCCCTGTTGCCGCGATTGATCGCCCTGAGTGGCGGCTCGCCCGAGGTGCAGCTCTATGCGGGCCAATATGTGGCGGTGCGGATCTGGAGCGCCCCGGCGGCGCTCTGCAATCTGGTGGTCATGGGCTGGCTGTTGGGGATGCAGGATGCCCGCAGCCCCATGGTGATGTTGATCCTCACCAATCTGGTCAATATGGCGCTCGATGCCCTGTTTGTGCTGGGGCTCGGCTGGCAGGTGCGGGGTGTGGCGGCGGCCTCGGTCATGGCGGACTACTGCGCGCTGGCGGTCGGGATCTGGCTGGTACGCCGTCAGCTGCGGCAACTGGCGCCGACGGTGTGGCAGGATGGTTGGCAGCGCTGGCGGCAGCTTGCGCCCATGGTGCGGTTGCTCGGCCTCAACCGCGATATCTTCCTGCGCTCCCTCTGTTTGCAGCTCTGTTTCGCCTTCATGACTCTGCAAGGGGCACGACTGGGGGATGTGGCGGTGGCCGCCAATGCGGTGCTGCTCAACTTCCTGATGCTCATCTCCTACGGACTCGATGGTTTTGCCTATGCGGTGGAGGCCATGGTAGGACGAGCCATCGGTCAGCGGGATCGGCAGAAACTGCGGGAGGCCATTGTGCTCAATCTGGGCTGGGCCGCCCTCATTGCCAGTGGTTTTACCCTGGTGTTTGCCCTCTTCGGTGCCCACCTTATCGGCTATATCACCGACATTCCGGCCGTGGTGGCGGAGGCAAATCGTCAGCTTCCCTGGCTGATCGCCATGCCCTTGCTGGCGGTCTGGTGCTTCCTGCTGGATGGCGTATTCATCGGGGCGACCCGGGCGCGGGAGATGCGCAACAGCATGTTGCTGGCCGCGTTTGGCGGCTTCTTCCCGATCTGGTGGCTCTGTCAGTCGTGGGGCGTGGCCGCGCTATGGGCGGCGATGGCGGCGCTGATGGTGGGGCGCGGTCTGTCGCTGGGGGTCACTTGCTGGCGGCTGGAGCGCAGCGGGCATCTGCTCGACGCCCGCCACTGATCATCGGTGGCGCTTACATGGCACCGTCGTAGCCGAGCTGGCGCCAGCTCTCGTAGACAAATACAGACACCGCGTTGGAGAGGTTCATGCTGCGGCTCTGGGGCACCATAGGGATGCGCAGCCGCTGCTCGAATGGCAGACTCTCGATGATCTCGATGGGCAGGCCGCGACTCTCCGGGCCAAACAGCAGGGCGTCGCCAAGGGCATATTGTGCTGCCGAGTGCGCGGTGCGCCCCTTGGTGGTGCAGGCAAACACCCGTTTGGGCGCCACGGCGGCCAGAAAAGCCTCATAGTTCGGCCAGCGCTTCACCTCGGCAAACTCGTGATAGTCGAGTCCCGCCCGCTTTACCCGCTTGTCATCCCACTCAAACCCCAGTGGCTCGATCAGATGGAGCCGGTAACCGGTATTGGCGCAGAGCCGGATGATATTGCCGGTGTTGGGCGGAATTTCCGGCTGGTAGAGGACGATATCGAGCATGACGAGCTCCTGCAAAGAGGTGTAAAGCCAAGAAGGGGCGCCAGCATACCCAGCGCCCGTCCGGATGAAAAGGATCAGGCGATGGGCAAGCGGATGGTGATGGTCAGCCCGGTCGGGTGATTGTTGCTGGCCGCAATGGTGCCGCCGTGGCGCTGGATCGCCTCCGAGGCGATGGCCAGCCCCAGCCCGGTGCCGCCAGTCTTGGCGTTGCGGGCATCATCGACCCGGAAAAAGGGCTGGAACAGCAGCGCCTGCTGCTCGTCTGGCACCCCGGGGCCGTCATCTCGAATGGTCATCACCCACTCCTGCCCCTCCCGATACCAGTCCACCTTGATGAACTCGCGGGCATATTTGAGGGCGTTGCGCAGGGGGTTCTCCACCGCCCGGGCCAGCAGCTCGGGCCACATCTGGATCGACTCTGCGGGCAGTGGCGGCAGTCTGAGCTGTTTGCCGCTCTGGTTTGCCTCGAACATGGCATCTTCGAGGATGGGCTCCAGCAGGTCGGCCAGCGGGTGCACCACCGGTGCCTCTACATGCTGCTGTACCCGCGACAGATCCAGCAGATCGCCGATCAGCTTGTCCAGCCGTCCGATCTCCGATTCGATCCGCGCCAGCTCGGCGCTGTCACCCTGCTTGCGGCGGATCAGCGCCTGCGCCAGTTGCATCCGGGTGAGGGGACTGCGCAGCTCGTGGGAGATATCGGAGAGCAGCTGTTTCTGCTTCTGGATCATGCTCTTGAGCGTCTCTACCATGCGGCTGACGTTGTCCGCCAGCTGGCCGATCTCGTCACCCCGTCCCAGGTTGGGGATCTGTACCTCCAGATTGCCAGCCGCCAGTTGGGAGACCGATTTCTGCAACTGCAGGATGGGGCGGGTCAGCCGCCAGGCGAGCAGCAGACAGAGCGGGGTGCTGACCAGCATCGAGATGCCCAGAATGCGGATCGGGTGATCCAGCACCTGAATAAACAGGAACAGGTAGGGGTTCTCGGCATTGAGGCCGAAATAGACGTGATAGCGATGGCCGTGGTGCTCCATCAGGAAGGGGCCGGCGATCGCCTTGCGATCCTCGTTGCCCAGCATGGGATTGGCCGGGTCATCGGCATCCACCATAAAGCGCACCACGAACTTGCGCGGATGGGTGGTGGACTGGATCTGCCCCTTCTCGTCGCGCAGGTAGACGTTGTCCACCGGCAGCATGGCGATCTTGTCCATCGCCTTGGCCAGATCGAAATCCTGATCCGGCTCGGCGGCGTTGAGCAGGGCCTGCACGTTGTTCTGCATCCGCGCCACTTCGTGGGTCGGCAGCGGGATCTGGTTGCGGGGATCCAGGGTCGGCAGGCTGATCACGGCGGCCAGCATCACCAGCAGCATGAACCAGAACCAGAGGAAGATGTGGGTCGAGATCCCGTTGAGGGAGTTGATACGCTCTATTCTTGCTCTAGCCACAGGTAACCGCGCCCCCGTACGGTTTTGAAGCGGGGCTGGCCATCGGTGCGGTCCGGCAGCTTCTTGCGCAGGTTGCTCAGGTGCATGTCGATGGCCCGATCGAAGGGCTCCAGTTTCTTGCCCAGCACCTGCTCGGAGAGGTGGCTCTTGCTGACAATCTGGCCGGGATTGCGCAGCAGGCACTCCAGCAGGCCAAACTCGGTGGCGGTCAGCTCCAGCAGCTGTTCGCCGCAGCGGGCCTGCTGCAAGCCGGGTTGTAGCACGATATCCATGAAGTGCACTTCGTCCGAGGAGTTGCCGCGCTGGGGCGGGGCGCTCTGGGTGCGGCGCAGGATGGCGCGTACCCGGGCGAGCAGCTCCCTGTCGTCGAATGGCTTGGCCAGATAGTCGTCGGCACCCGCTTCCAGACCGTTGACCCGATCCTGGCTGTCACCGCGGGCGGTCAGCATCAGCACCGGGGTATCGTGGGTCTTGCGCAGCTTGGTCAGCATGGCAAAGCCGTTGAGCTTGGGCATCATTACATCCAGCAACACCAGATCGAAGCTCTGCTCCGCCAGCCGTTGTAGCCCCTCTTCACCATCCTCGGCGACCGTGACCTGAAATCCCTCCAGGGTCAGAATTTCGGTGAGCAGTTGGGTCAATTCAAGATCGTCGTCGACCAGGAGTATTCTGTTCATCTGGTGTTATTCCGCAGATTTTCGCGCCAAACTGACGCCGGGGTCAGGGTATAATAAGTTTTTCATCGCCAGAGGAAAGCCGGTTTTGAGCCATCAACAATATTCCCGTTGGGTGACCTTTGCCAGCATAGCGGCGGTCACCACCGCTACCCTGCTGATCATCGGCAAACTGATCGCCTGGCTGATGACCGACTCGTCGACCCTGCTGGCATCCCTGACTGACTCCTTTATGGATGTGAGTGCCTCCATCATCAACCTGCTGGCCATTCGCTATGCGCTGGCCCCCGCCGATGAAGAACACCGTTTCGGTCACGGCAAGGCGGAGTCGCTGGCGGGCCTCATCCAGTCGGCCTTTATCTCCGGCTCCGCCCTGCTGCTGGTGATGCACGGAATTTCATCCCTGCTCAATCAGGCGCCTATCCTGCGGCTGGAGGCGGGTCTCTGGGTCAGCGGCGGATCCATCGTGCTGACCCTGCTGCTGGTCAGCTTCCAGAGTTTCGTTATTCGCAAGACCAACAGTGTGGCCATCAAGGCCGACATGCTGCACTACCGTTCCGATCTGCTGCTCAATACCGGTGTCTTGCTGGCGCTGGTGCTGGCGGGGCAGGGGTGGTACTGGGCCGACGGCCTGTTTGCCATCCTGATCGGGCTGTTCCTGTTGTGGGGGGCCGGGCACATCGGCTACGAGTCGGTGCAGGCCCTGCTCGATCGTCAGTTGCCAGCGGAAGAACAAGCGAGAATAATGGCGCTCTGCTGTGCCGTAGAAGGTGTACACGGCGTACATGACCTGCGCACCCGTCAATCCGGGCCGACCCGATTCGTACAGTTGCATCTTGAACTGGATGATCAGATCCCCCTGGTCAAGGCCCATCAGATCGCCGATGAAGCCGAACTGGCGGTACGCCAGGCATTCGAGCGGATGGATGTCATCATCCACATGGACCCCATCTCGGTGCTGACAAAAGAACAACAGAGCCCTCACCCAGAACAACAGTAGGCTGCAACATGGATGAACTGGTTGCCAAAACCTGGCACAAAATTCAGCAAGAAGCGGAGTGCATGGCGGCCCAGGAGCCGATGCTGGCCAGCTTCTTCCACTCCACCATTCTCAATCACAAGAATCTGCGTTCGGCCCTCAGCTTCCAGCTGGCCAACAAACTTGACAGCGCCACCATGCCTGCCATCGCCCTGCGCGAGGTGATCGAGCTGGCCCTGCGCAGCGAGCCCGAGTTGCTGACGGTAGTGGCGGCCGACATCTGCGCCGTGCAGGAGCGCGATCCTGCGGTCGATCTCTTCTCCACTCCGCTGCTCTATCTCAAGGGGTTCCATGCCCTGCAGGGCTATCGGGTCGCCAACTGGCTGTGGCGTCAGGGGCGCCGCTCGCTGGCGCTCTATCTGCAAAACCAGATCTCGGTGGTGTTCGGGGTGGATGTGCACCCGGCCGCCCGCATCGGCAAGGGGATCATGTTCGACCATGCCACCGGCATAGTGGTGGGCGAGACGGCGGTGATTGAAGATGATGTCTCCATCCTGCAGAGCGTTACCCTTGGCGGTACCGGCAAGGAGAGCGGCGATCGCCATCCCAAGATCCGCGAAGGGGTGATGATAGGGGCGGGCGCCAAGGTGCTCGGCAATATTGAAGTTGGTGTGGGTGCCAAAATTGGCGCGGGCAGCGTGGTGATCAACCCGGTGCCGCCTCATACCACGGTCGCTGGCGTACCCGCCAAGATCGTCGGCCGTCCGGAGTGCGACAAGCCTTCACTGGATATGGATCAGTGTCTCTGATCTCCCGGCCGGAGTAGTCGATGGCCAAACGCTGGTCGGGTTATCTGATTTTGGGGATGTGGCTGCTCAACCTGCTGCATCTCTATCTGGGGCTCTCCCCCTGGCCTGCGGCCATTGCGGCCTGGGGGGCGTCACTGCTCACCTGGCCCTGGTTGGTGGGTGCCGCCAAGCGGCAGGTGCTGGCCCTGTATGGCGCGGCGCTGTTGCTGCTCTTCTTCTCCTGGTGGCAGGGCGCGCCCCTCACCGCCGGTGACTGGCTGTTGCCCAACATCAATATGCTCACCATGTTTGCCGCGGTGAGCACCCTCAACCTCGCCACCTCGGGTCTCTTGACCGGCACCACCTCCTGGACTGGGCGTAAAGGTCTGTGGAGCACAATGGCCAGCCTCAATCTGCTGGGGGCCGTCATCAACCTCTCGGTGCTCTTTATCATCGGCGATCGGCTGGAGCGCAATGGCACCCTGGAGCGGCGTCAGGTGATGGTGCTGAGCCGGATCTTCTGTGCCGCCGCCTTCTGGTCACCCTTCTTTGTCGCCATGGCGGTGGCGCTCACCTATGCGCCGGGCTTGCAGCTCTCCCATATTTTGCCGTTCGGGATCCTCGCCGCCTTGCTGGCGATGGGACTGACCGCCTGGCAGGTGGAGCGGATCGGAGTGGCCGACTTTGCCGGTTATCCGCTGCGGCTGCAGACACTGGGGTTGCCGGTCACGCTGGCGTTGCTGGTACTGCTCATCAAGCAGATCTGGCCCCAGCTCGGCATTCTGGCGGTGATCGCGCTGGTGGCCCCGCTGCTGGCGCTGCTCTTTATGCCGAGGGTCGGGCGCAAGGCGGCCCTCAAGCGGCAGGTGGTGGAGCGCTTCCCCGCCATCGGTGGCCAGCTGGTGCTGTTTCTGGGGGCCGGTTTGCTGGCGGCAGGCATCAACAGTGCGTTGTCGGTCATCGATCTCGGTGCCGGTCATGGCCTGCCGCTGTTCAATCACTTTGGCTGGCTCGAAGCATCCCTCACTCTGCTGCTGATCCTGCTGGTAGCCATCGTCGGGGTGCATCCGCTCATCAGTATCTCCGGGCTGGCGCCGCTGCTCTGGCCGCTGGCGCCGGATCCCAGCCTGCTCGGCATGTGTTTCCTGTTGGGGTGGGGGCTTGCCACCGGCACCAGCCCGCTCTCCGGCTCCAATCTGGCGCTGGCCTCCCGCTACAACCTCAGTGCCGGGCTGATCCTGCGCTGGAACCTGCTCTACGGCCTGCTGATGTATGTCGTCGCCTGTCTGTTGCTGGGGGCTTATATCGCCTTGCATGGATAACGGCGGTGCCGTCGAGAGGGTGCAAATGATGCGCGGGCGGCGGGGTCTTTTACGCACGGTTCAGTGTGTTGTCGCGGCTCGGGCGCAGGATGCGAGAAAAATAGACGCATATTTAGACAATACATCTATGGAAGGCGCATTTTACAGCGCACTGGCTTGTTTGTGCCGATGCGCTCGGGGTATGCTGGCTTCACGCGCTTGAATCGCCCTCTGTGGGGCATCGCAATTGAACAAACAGGTATGCATATGTCACTAGAAGTCCTTGAGCAACTCGAATCCAAAGTACAATCCGCCGTCGACAACATCTCCCTGCTGAAGATGGAGCTGGACGAGCTGAAAGAGCAGAACAGCAAGCTGCAAGACGAGAACCATCAGCTGCGCAACGAGCACACTGCATGGCAGGAGCGTCTGCGTGCCCTGCTGGGTAAAATGGATCAGATGGGCGAAACCATCTAATTCATTGCCTTCAGGCAGAATTGAAAACGGGCCGCTCCATGAGCGGCCCGTCTGTTTTTGGCAGGGTGAAGATTACAGCGCCAGCAGTTGCTTGACCGTCTTCTCGATGCCGTCTGCCGCCTCGACAATATTGTTGGCCAGCATGTAGGCGGGGGTGGAGATCACCTTGCGCTCCTGATCCACTACGAACTCGTTGACCGGGCAGTTGAGATGGCTGCCCCCCATCGCCTCGATGGCGTTGGCGGTACCCTCGTCATGGCCGATGGTCGCCAGCGTCCCGGCACCATAGATCAGCGGGATCATGGCGGGTGCGATGCAGATATAGGCGGCCGGTTTGTTGGCTTTGGCAAAGCTCTGGCACGCTTTCAGCACATCGGGCTGGATCTGGCACTCGGCTCCTTTGATAGCGAAGTCGCACAGGTTTTTGGCCGCGCCAAAGCCGCCGGGCACCAGCAGCGCGTCGTAATCGGCCGCATCCAGCTCGGCCACATTCTTTATCTGGCCACGACAGATGCGGGCCGCTTCGACCAGCACATTGCGGCTCTCTCCCTCGCTCACTTCACCGGTCAGGTGGTTGATGACATGGAGCTGCGCCACGTTCGGGGCGAAGCACTGGACGGCGGCTCCCTGACGGGCCAACGCCAGCAGGCTGATGACCGCCTCGTGGATTTCGGCCCCGTCAAAGACACCGCAGCCACTCAAAATCACGGCCACTTTTTTCATGGCAAACTCCTCGTTGTTGAAAATGTGAGCCAGGATGGATTGTTGTACTTTTGTATGGTTATCGCTCGCCCTCCGCTGGTCAAGTCATCTTGCTGTGCTAGGATTGTTTCGTTTTGGATCCTGCCGTACCTACTCCCTTAAATCTTTTTCCACATTGATCGAGATCATTCTAACTGTCTCGCGATCGGTTTTTACGATCTCAATGTATTGTTTTTAATGGGTTTTTGTATTCTTATGCACAGTTTTATCACTGTGCGCTCTGATGCGTCCCATTTTTGAACACAGAGTTATCCACAGATTGAGTCCCTTTATCAGGCGCTGTGTGCTGTTGCTGCGCCCCTTGGTGTGAGGGGGGCCCTGTGGCATCCTAGCGGCTGTTTATCTCTGGCAGGACGATTTCATGGCCCCTAGCAACCCCCTTATTCTGGTCGACGGCTCCTCTTATCTTTACCGCGCCTTCTTCGCCTCCCAGCAGGCCGATCTGCGCACATCGACCGGTTTGCCGAGCGGCGCCGTCCGTGTCATGGCCAACATGATGCGCAGCCTGCGTAAGCAATATCCTGACTGTCATGTGGCCGTGGTGTTTGATGCCAAGGGCAAGACCTTCCGCGACGACATCTATCCCGAGTACAAGGCGACCCGTGCCAGCATGCCGGACGATCTGCGCAGCCAGGTTGCCCCTATCCACCAGATGATCAAGGCGATGGGCTTCCCCTTCCTGATGGTTGAAGGGGTTGAAGCCGACGACGTGATCGGCACCCTGGCCCGCCAGGCGACCGAGAAGCAGCTGCCGGTACTGATCAGCACCGGTGACAAGGATATGGCGCAGCTGGTCTCCGACCATGTCACCCTGATCGACACCATGAAAGATGTGAAGACCGATCGGGAAGGGGTGATCGAGAAGTTCGGCGTACCGCCCGAGCTCATCATCGACTATCTGGCCCTGATGGGTGACAAGGTCGACAACATTCCCGGTATGACCGGTGTTGGCGAGAAGACCGCACTGGCTCTGCTGCAGGGGATTGGCAGCATCGACGAGATTGCCGCCAACCTCGACAAGGTAGCTGCGCTCGGCTTCCGTGGCTCCAAGGCGTTCGCCGACAAGTTCCGCGAGCAGGAGGAGCAGGTTCGTCTCTCCTATCGACTGGCGACCATCAAGACCGACGTCGAACTGGAACAGAGTCTGGAAGAGCTGTTGCTCAAGCCGGTCGACAAGGAGTCCTTGCTGGCGGTCTATCGCGAATACGAGCTGCGCAACCTGATCAAGGAGCTGGAATCCGGTGGTGAAGAGGGCAGCGAGAGCGCCGGACAGGACGAAGCTGGCGATGAGAGCGCCGCTCCGGTTGCCGCCATCGAAACCGACTACCGCTGCATTCTGGACGAAGCCGAGTTTGACGGCTGGCTGGAACAGCTGAAAGCGGCACCGTTGTTTGCCTTCGATACCGAAACCACCAATCTTGACTATATGGAGGCGCGGATCGTCGGCGTCTCCTTCGCGGTTGAGCCGGGCAAGGCCGCCTATGTACCGTTTGGCCACGACTATCTGGGGGCGCCGGTACAGCTGAGCGAGGCCGTGGTGTTGGGCAAGCTCAAACCGCTGCTGGAAGATCCGACCCGTCTCAAGGTGGGGCAGAATCTCAAGTACGATCGCAACGTGCTGCTCAACCACGACATCGATCTGCAAGGTATCGCTTACGACACCATGCTGGAATCCTACGTGCTAAACTCCACCGCCAGCCGCCACGACATGGATTCGCTGGCCAAGCGTTACCTCGGGGTCGAGACTACCTCCTTTGAAGATATCGCGGGCAAAGGGGTGAAACAGCTCACCTTCAACCAGATCGAGCTGGAGCAGGCTGCCCCCTATGCGGCGGAAGATGCCGACATCACCCTGCGTCTGCACCAGACTCTTTGGGGTAAGCTGGAGGCCGTACCGGGTCTCGCCAAGGTGTTCAGCGAGATCGAACTGCCGCTGCTGCCAGTGCTGGCGCGGATGGAGTTGCTCGGCACCACCATCGATCCCAAGTTGCTGCACCAGCAGAGTCAGGAGATCGAGCTGCGGTTGGCGGAGCTGGAGAAGCAGGCCCATGAGCTGGCCGGGCAGGAGTTCAACCTCTCCTCGCCCAAGCAACTGGGGGAGATCCTCTTCACCAAGCTGGGCCTGCCGATCATCAAAAAGACTCCGAAGGGTGCACCATCCACCGCAGAAGAGGTGCTGGCCGAGCTGGCGGAGACCTATGAGCTGCCGCAACTGCTGATGGAACATCGCGGTCTGGCCAAGCTCAAGTCCACCTACACCGACAAGTTGCCGTTGATGATCAAGCCCCGGACCGGTCGGGTACACACCTCCTATCATCAGGCGGTAGCGGCTACGGGCCGTTTGTCATCGTCTGATCCCAACCTGCAGAACATTCCTGTGCGCAACGAGCAGGGGCGTCGGATCCGTCAGGCCTTTATCCCGAGCGCCGGTTACAAGCTGGTGGCGGCGGACTACTCCCAGATCGAGCTGCGCATCATGGCGCACCTCTCCGGTGACAAGGGGCTGCTGACCGCCTTTGCCGAGGGCAAGGACATCCACAAGGCGACTGCCGCCGAGGTGTTCGGCGTGGCGCTCGATGCGGTCACCACCGACATGCGCCGCAGCGCCAAGGCGATCAACTTCGGCCTTATCTACGGCATGAGTGCCTTCGGTCTGGCCAAGCAGCTGGGGATCGGTCGTGCCGAAGCGCAGAAGTACATGGATCTCTACTTCGAACGC
>NZ_JBQBEW010000001.1:0-175000 GCF_051919345.1 Aeromonas sp. 84A | reverse complement strand
ACGGAGAAGGCTAGGTGGGCCAGGCGACGGTTGTCCTGGTGAAAGTGCGTAGGTGGTGTTTGTAGGCAAATCCGCAGACACAACGCTGAGACACGAGACGAACGCACCACGGTGCGGAAGTCATTGATGCCCTGCTTCCAGGAAAAGCCTCTAAGCTTCAGATTACAAGTCATCGTACCCCAAACCGACACAGGTGGTCGGGTAGAGAATACCAAGGCGCTTGAGAGAACTCGGGTGAAGGAACTAGGCAAAATAGAACCGTAACTTCGGGAGAAGGTTCGCTCTTGATGGTGAAGTCCCTTGCGGATGGAGCTGTCGGGAGTCGCAGTGACCAGATGGCTGGGACTGTTTATCAAAAACACAGCACTCTGCAAACACGAAAGTGGACGTATAGGGTGTGACACCTGCCCGGTGCCGGAAGGTTAATTGATGGGGTTAGCGCAAGCGAAGCTCTTGATCGAAGCCCCGGTAAACGGCGGCCGTAACTATAACGGTCCTAAGGTAGCGAAATTCCTTGTCGGGTAAGTTCCGACCTGCACGAATGGTGTAACCATGGCCATGCTGTCTCCACCCGAGACTCAGTGAAATCGAATTCGCCGTGAAGATGCGGTGTACCCGCGGCTAGACGGAAAGACCCCGTGAACCTTTACTACAGCTTGGCACTGAACATTGAACCTACATGTGTAGGATAGGTGGGAGGCTTTGAAGGCGTGACGCCAGTTGCGCTGGAGCCGTCCTTGAAATACCACCCTTGTATGTTTGATGTTCTAACGCAGGGCCCTGAATCGGGCTCGCGGACAGTGCCTGGTGGGTAGTTTGACTGGGGCGGTCTCCTCCCAAAGAGTAACGGAGGAGCACGAAGGTTGGCTAATCCTGGTCGGACATCAGGAGGTTAGTGCAATGGCATAAGCCAGCTTAACTGCGAGACGGACAGGTCGAGCAGGTACGAAAGTAGGTCATAGTGATCCGGTGGTTCTGAATGGAAGGGCCATCGCTCAACGGATAAAAGGTACTCCGGGGATAACAGGCTGATACCGCCCAAGAGTTCATATCGACGGCGGTGTTTGGCACCTCGATGTCGGCTCATCACATCCTGGGGCTGAAGTCGGTCCCAAGGGTATGGCTGTTCGCCATTTAAAGTGGTACGCGAGCTGGGTTCAGAACGTCGTGAGACAGTTCGGTCCCTATCTGCCGTGGGCGTTGGATGATTGAAGGGAGTTGCTCCTAGTACGAGAGGACCGGAGTGAACGAACCTCTGGTGTTCGGGTTGTCACGCCAGTGGCACTGCCCGGTAGCTAAGTTCGGAATCGATAACCGCTGAAAGCATCTAAGCGGGAAGCGAGCCCTGAGATGAGTCATCCCTGACCCCTTGAGGGTCCTAAAGGGCCGTTGGAGACCACAACGTTGATAGGTGGGGTGTGTAAGCGCAGTGATGTGTTGAGCTAACCCATACTAATTACCCGTGAGGCTTAACCATACAACACCCAAGAAGTGTTCTAAGGCTTGTAGCAAATAGAACGAACTACTCAAATTCAGTGATAGTGACAAGCCAAGCGCAACATCACTACTCACGTCAGCTTTCTCAGATTGAAGAATTTGCCTGGCGGCCATAGCGCCGTGGAACCACCTGATCCCATGCCGAACTCAGAAGTGAAACGCGGTAGCGCCGATGGTAGTGTGGCATTCGCCATGCGAGAGTAGGACACTGCCAGGCACCCAATTTCAAGATTACGCCCAGCGTGGTCTTTACCGGTTAGTGTGCTGATATGGCTCAGTCGGTAGAGCGCATCCTTGGTAAGGATGAGGTCCCCAGTTCGATTCTGGGTATCAGCACCATTTTCAAGTTAGTTTTAAAAGCTTTTGCCTGACGGCAATAGCGCCGTGGAACCACCTGATCCCATGCCGAACTCAGAAGTGAAACGCGGTAGCGCCGATGGTAGTGTGGCATTCGCCATGCGAGAGTAGGACACTGTCAGGCACCTATTTAGAAGAGGCCTCCCATTCGGGAGGCCTTTTTGCATTTCTGTGTTCCAAAAATCTGCCATGCCACCGGGATTTTAGTAAAAGTGCTGGGCTATCAAGGGATTGCCCGTTACTCTTTAGCCGTTGCCGATTAACACGTGATGCTGCCAGCGAGGTATTGATGGCTACGTTGAAGGAAATTGCACAGGAAGCGGGGGTTTCTCTCGCCACGGTATCCCGGGTACTGAACGAGGATCCCAGCCTGAGCGTCAAGGAAGAGACCAAGCAGCGGATCTTCGAGATTGCCGAGCGGCTGGAGTACAAGACCAGCAGCGCCCGCAAGGGGGTACACAAGAGCAAGCTGCACTTTCTGGTGGTCTATGCCTATCCCCAGAGTACCGAGGTCAACGACCCTTACTATCTCGCTATCCGTTATGGCATCGAGACCCAGAGTGCCCGCCTCAATATCGAACTGACCCATCTCTACAACTGCGGTGAAGGGCGCGAACTGAGCGCCGTGGATGGCATTCTGGTGGTCGGTACCCTCACAGCCGAGCGTCTCGTCCAGCTAAGGGCTTGTTCCAGCCAGCTGGTGTTTGTCGACTGCCGTTCACAGGGAGAGTTCGACTCGGTCGATGTGGATCTCGCTCTGATCAGCCAGCAGGTAGTCGATTACTTCATCGCGCAGGGGCACCAGCGTATCGGTTATATCGGTGGCCAGGATGAGAATCCGGACCTGCGTGAACTGGCTTTCCGGGATTATGGCCAGCGGCTGGGGGTGGTGCAGGAGAGCGATCTCTATCGTGGGGACTTCTCTAGTGCCTCCGGCTACCAGTTGGCGAAGGAGATGCTGGCCGGCGATTGGCCCAAGGCGCTGTTCGTCGCCTCCGATTCCATCGCTATCGGTGTGTTGCGTGCCATTCACGAGAAGGGATTGGCGATTCCCCAGCAGATCGAGCTTATCAGCGTCAACGATATTCCGACTGCCAAGTTCACCTTTCCGCCGCTCTCCACGGTGCGGATCCACTCCGAGTTGATGGGCTCCCAGGGGGTCAATTTGCTGGTTGAGCGGCTGCGAGACGAGCGGGATATTCCACTCCGGGTGCTGGTACCGAGCAAGCTGACCCTGCGTGGCACCACTCGCTGATTTTAGTAAAATATTCTGCTTTTTAGTCGCACCATCTTGCGGTGGTGCGACACCTCTCCCTAGCAAACCTCTTTCCCATATCATCCAACAACTTCATATCATATTGTTTCATAGTTGATTTTATTGTAGCTCAGCCAGCTACTATCAACATCCATGCCACTCATCCATATCTTGTCCTCCTTTATCTCCCGCTTCTGATCTCGCTCACAAAACCATCTGTCCATTGTGATCAGGTTTAAACTTTACCAATCCAAAGCTGATATTTAGTAAATGTTTATCTAGAGTTTACCCAGTTAACGTTGCCTTGTTCCGGGAGGACATGTGAATAACTGGGAAAACGTCCAATTCGTTGGTGAAAACAGGCTGGCCCCGCGCGCCTACTTCTTCTCTTATGCCGACCACGCGCTGGCGGCCACCATGCAGCGCGAGCTGAGCCGCCGTTTTCTGAGCCTTGGCGGCCAGTGGCAGTTCCACTACTTCGACCACCCCCTGCAGGTGCCGGAGGCCTTCTATCACAGCCCCATGAGCGAGTGGGGCCAGATCACCGTGCCCAACATGTGGCAGATGGAAGGACATGGTCAGCTGCAGTACACCGACGAAGGTTTTCCCTTCCCCATCGACGTACCCTTCGTGCCGACCAACAACCCCACCGGCGCCTATCAGCGCAGCTTCATGCTGAGCCCAGCCTGGGACGGCGAGCAGGTGATCATCAAGTTTGACGGGGTGGAGACCTACTTCGAGGTCTATGTGAACGGCCAGTATGTCGGCTTCAGCAAGGGGAGCCGTCTCACCGCCGAGTTCGATATCAGTGCCTACGCCAAGGTTGGCGAGAACCTGCTGTCGGTACGGGTGATGCAGTGGGCTGACTCCACCTATATCGAAGATCAGGACATGTGGTGGATGGCGGGGATCTTCCGCGACGTCTATCTGGTGGGCAAACCGGCCACCCATGTGCAGGACTTCTTCATCCGCACCGCGCTGGCTGATGACAATCAAAGCGCCACCCTGAGCTGCGATATCCAGCTGGAAAATCTGGGGGCGGCAGCCCGTGAGCACCGTCTGGTCTGGTCACTGCTGGATCAGGGCAGCGAGATCGCCAGCGGCTCGCTCGACCATCTCGCCATCGACGGCAAGTGTGACTGCCGCTTCACGCTGGATCTGGCCAATCCCCATCTGTGGAGCGCCGAAGATCCTTACCTCTATCAGCTGCAACTCTCCCTCTACAACGGTCAGGGCGAGCTGCTGGAAGTGATCCCGCAGCGGGTCGGGGTGCGTGAAATCAAGGTCAAGGATGGCCTCTTCTACGTCAACGGCCACTACCTCAAGCTGCACGGGGTGAACCGTCACGACAACGACCACCTCAAGAGTCGCGCGGTCGGCATGGACCGTGTTGAACGCGATATCGTGCTGATGAAGCAGCACAACCTCAACTCGGTACGTACCGCCCACTACCCGAACGACCCGCGCTTCTACGAGTTGTGCGACCAGTACGGTCTGTTCGTGATGGCGGAGACCGACGTGGAGACTCACGGCTTTGCCAACGTCGGCGATCTCAGCCGCATCACCGACGACCCCTTCTGGGAGCCGGTGTTCGTGGATCGCATCGAGCGCCACGTGCATGCTCAGAAGAACCACCCCTCCATCATCATCTGGTCGCTCGGCAACGAGTCTGGTTACGGCTGCAACATCAGAGCCATGTACCAGCGTTGCAAGGCGATCGACCCGACCCGGCTGGTGCACTACGAAGAGGATCGCGATGCCGAGGTGGTGGATGTGGTCAGTACCATGTACTCCCGCGTCTCCCAGATGAACTGCTTCGGCGAGTTCCCGATGGCCAAGCCGCGCATCCTCTGCGAATACGCCCATGCCATGGGCAACGGCCCGGGGGGGCTTAGCGAGTACCAGCAGGTGTTCGACCGCCATCCCCACATTCAGGGTCACTACATTTGGGAGTGGTGCGATCACGGCATGGGATCAGGACGAGCAGGGACGCCCCGTCTACAAGTACGGCGGCGACTATGGCGACTACCCCAACAACTACAACTTCTGCATGGATGGCCTCATCTATCCGGATCAGACCCCGGGGCCTGGCCTGCGTGAATACAAGCAGGTGATCTGCCCGGTCAAGGTGCGGGCGCTGGATCTGGCGAGCGGCAAGCTGGCGGTGGAAAACCGCTACTGGTTCTCCACTCTCGACGATATCCGCCTGTTGGTCGAGATGAAAGCCGAGGGCGAACTGCTGGGCAGCCAGCAAATCCGGTTGGAAGGGATTGCCCCCGGTGCCACCACAGAGTTGCAGCTCGAACTGCCATCCCTCGATGGGCGGGAAACCTTCGTCCAGCTGCGGGTCATCAAGGCCAATGCCACCCGCTACAGCGCGGCGGAGCACGAGCTGGGCCAGTACCAGTTCCAACTGAAGGCATCGACTCGCCAGCTGCAGCCCTTTGCCAACCCCAACGCTACTGCGCTGCAGATTGCCGACGAGCGCCTCGACCTGACCTTGAGCGGCAGCGGCTTTGCCCTGCGCTTCTCGCGCCTCGACGGCAAGCTGGTGAGCTGGCAGCAGGATGGTATCGAGCTCATCGAGCGAGCCCCACGCCTCACCTTCTTCAAGCCGATGATCGACAACCACAAGCAGGAGTACGAGAGCCTGTGGCACCCGAACCACCTGCAGATCATGCAGGAGCACTTCCGCACTCTGAGTTGGCGTCAGCTGGGTGACGCGGTCGAGGTGACGGTCGAGAGCCTGATCGCGCCGCCGGTGTTCGACTTCGGCATGCGCTGCCGCTACGTCTACACCCTGAGCCCGAATGGCCAGCTGCACGTGGCACTCTCCGGCCAGCCCTACGGCGGTTATGACGACATCATCCCCAAGATCGGCTTCGAGCTGGGCATTCGTCAGGATCTCGACCGGGTGCACTACTACGGCATGGGGCCGGGTGAAAACTATCAGGACAGCCGCCAGAGCAACTGGATCGACAGCTTCCAGAGCACAGTCGGCGAGATGTGGGAGCACTACCCCTTCCCGCAGGACAACGGCAACCGCCAGCAGGTGCGCTGGGCGACCCTGACTAACCGCCACGGCGCCGGTCTCTACGTGCGACCCGATGCCCCCATCAACCTGAGCGTCTGGCCCTACAGCTGGGAGCATATCCACGCGGCGCAGCACATCAACGAGCTGGAACCGAGCGGTTATCTCACCCTCAATCTGGATCACAAGGTGCTGGGGCTGGGCTCCAACTCCTGGGGCTCCGAGGTGCTGGACTCCTGGCGGGTGCGCTTCGAGCCGTTCAGCTTCGGTCTGACCCTGCTGCCCATCGCCCGTGGCAACCTCAATCCGGCTGCGCTGGCCGGGCTCGATCTCACCATCAACGGCGGGAGGAACCTCGCATGATCACCCTGGACAACCTGACCCTGTTCAAAAACATCTACCGGGAGGGCAAGAAGTGGGGCCGCTGCGTGGAGGCCATCAACAACCTGCCGAACCTCAAGCCCGGTATCTGCCACTCCATCGGTGACTCCCTCACCTACCGCTTGCAGGAGGGGGCCAGCCCGGCCACCTCTTTGTTCGAGGGGCAGCGCCGCTACTTCGACGTCCACTACTACCTGGAAGGAGCAGAGATGGTGGAGTGGGCCCCCAAATCGGAGCTGGCGGTCGAGCAGGCCTATGACGATACCACCGACCGCGAGTGGCTGGCCGGTGAGGTGCGTGAGCGCCAGCAGGTCGGCAACGGGCAGGTGGTGATCTTCGAGAACGACGAGGCCTACCGCTTCGTCGGCGATGCGCCGGTGCGCAAGGTGATCATCAAGGTCACCGTCGAAGGCGGCTACTTCAAAAACAAATAACAAGCTGCCGGTTCTGCACTGATAAAAGCCGGAAGGGCGGGGCTCACCCTACAAATCATACCCCGCCCTTTCGCTGCAATAACTACAGGTCTGGAGATGCACCATGTCTGATTCCAAACGCAATACGATAGGCAAGTTTGGTCTGCTGTCGCTCACCTTCGCGGCGGTATTCAGCTTCAACAACGTCATCAACAACAACATCGAGATCGGTCTGGCCTCGGCCCCGATGTTCTTTCTGGCCACCATTTTTTACTTCATTCCGTTTTGCCTGATCATTGCGGAGTTCGTGTCACTGAATAAGAACTCCGAAGCGGGCGTCTATGCCTGGGTGAAGAGCTCCCTCGGCGGTCGCTGGGCCTTCATCTCCGCCTACACCTACTGGTTCGTGAACCTCTTCTTCTTCACCTCGCTGCTGCCGCGGGTCATCGCCTACGCCTCCTATGCCTTCCTCGGCTACGAGTACATTCTCACCCCGGTGGCGACCACGGCATTGAGCATGGTGCTGTTTGCCTTTGCCACCTATGTCTCCACCAACGGCGCCAAGATGCTCGGCCCCATTACCTCGGTGACCTCGTCCCTGATGCTGCTGCTGACCCTCTCCTACATTCTGCTGGCGGGTGCGGCACTGGTGGGCGGCGTGCAACCGGCTGACCCCATCACGGTAGAGGCCATGGTCCCCGATTTCAGCTGGGCCTTCCTCGGCATCACCACCTGGATCTTTATGGCAGCCGGTGGCGCCGAGTCGGTGGCGGTCTACGTCAATGACGTGAAAGGTGGCTCCAAGTCCTTCGTCAAGGTGATCATCGTCGCCGGGATCTTTATCGGGGTGCTCTACTCCATTGCATCGCTGTTGATCAACGTGTTCGTCCACAGCGACACCCTGAAATACACCGGCGGCTCGGTGCAGGTGTTCGAGGGGCTGGCAGCCTACTTCGGCCTGCCGGAGATCCTGATGAACCGCTTCGTCGGGCTGGTCTCCTTCACCGCCATGTTCGGCTCCCTGCTGATGTGGACCGCGACCCCGGTGAAAATCTTCTTCTCCGAGATCCCGGCCGGCATCTTCGGCAAGAAGACGGTCGAGCTGAACGAGAACGGCGTGCCCGCCCGTGCAGCCTGGATCCAGTACCTCATCGTGCTGCCGCTGATGGTGATCCCGACCCTGGGCTCCAACACAGCGCAGGATCTGATGAACACCGTCATCAACATGACCGCCGCCGCTTCCATGCTGCCGCCGCTGTTCATCATGCTGGCCTACCTCAATCTGCGCCTGAGGCTCGACCACCTGCCGCGGGATTTCAGGATGGGTTCGCGTACCACCGGCATCGCCGTGGTGTCGGTGCTGATCGCCATCTTCTCGGTGGGCTTCCTCGCCTCCACCTTCCCGACCGGCGCCGACATCATGACCATCATCTTCTACAACGTCGGTGGGATCGTGATTTTCCTCGGCTTCGCCTGGTGGAAATACAACAGATACGAGGCCTCCCTCAGCGCCGAAGCGCGTGCCAAAGAGGCCCAGCCGACAGCGCAGGTTGCCATGCAGACGCCATAGCCACTGCATTGAATTCCAATCAAACCGGGTGGCCGTTGGCCACCCGCAAACCGTTGAACCAGAAAAGGAAAAGAGAATGAGCGAGACGATCGAGTTTGCCGAATTCAAACGGGTCGAGATGAAGGTGGGCAAGGTGCTGGAGGTGGTGCGCCACCCCGGGGCCGACAAACTCTACATCGTCCAGATCGACGTGGGTGGCGAGCGGCCGCTGCAGACCGTCACCAGTCTGGTGCCTTACTACAGCGAAGAGGAACTGATGGGCAGCGAGGTGGTGGTACTGACCAACCTCAAGCCCACCAAGATGCGCGGCGAGCGATCCGAGTGCATGTTGCTCTGCGCCGAGACCCCGGACGAGAGCCAGAGCGTACTGTTGCAACCGCGGGTGCCGATGGCGCCGGGCACCCCGATCGTCTGAATGGTATTGCGAGCCGGTGCGGGAGACGGCACCGGTTCACCAACGAGGCCGTCCACGCGGCCCGATCATAAAAAGAGAGTAAAGCGCGGGGCCGACAGACCCTTGCCGAACACATCACAGAGTCACAGCGTTACCCGCAGGGAGCGCAAGTCCACTGGAGGACACCATGTCTGAATCCGTACGCGGCACCATAGGCAAGTTTGCCTTGTTGTCGATGACCTTTGCCGCCGTGTTCAACGTGCGAAACATCGTCAACAACAACATCGAGCTGGGGCTCAGCTCCGCCCCCATCTTCCTGCTGGCGACCATCGTCTACTTCATCCCGTTCGTCTTCATCATCGCCGAGTTCGTCTCGGCCAACAAAAACTCCGAGTCGGGGATGTACGACTGGCTTAAAAAACCGCTCGGCACCCGGATGGCCTATCTGGGCTCGTTTCTCTACTGGTTCGTAAACCTGTTCTGGTTCGTCTCATTGCTGCCCAACGTCATCGCCTACGCCTCCTACGCCATGCTGGGCTATGAGTACAGCTTCTCGCCCATGGTCACTTCGATCATCTCCATCGTGCTGTTTGCGGCGGCGACCCATATCTCCACCAAGGGGGCGAGCTGGCTCGGCAAAATTGCCGAGATCGTGGCCTACGGGGTGTTTGCCCTGTTCGCCATCTATGTGCTGGGTGCCCTGATGGCTCTGAGTGGCGATCATGTGCCGGCCCAGCCCATCACCCTGGAGGCGATGACTCCCACCGTCAACTGGGCGACCCTCGGAATCATGTGCTGGATTTTCCAGGCGGCGGGCGGTGCCGAGACGGCAGCGGCCTACCTCAATGACGTGAAGGGCGGCCAGAAGTCCTTTATCAAGGTGATCATCAGTGCCGGTATCGTCATCGGTGCCATGTATGCGGTCGGTTCCCTTTTGGTGAACGTGTTCGTACCGCGCGAGAGCCTCACCTATGCCGGCGGCATGGTGGAGATCTTCACCGGCATGGCCCAGTACTTCGGGCTTTCCGAGGCGCTGGTGGGCCGCTTCGTCGGCGTGGTGCTGTTCATCGCCATGTTCGGCTCCATGATGATGTGGACCTCGGCGCCGGTGAAGATCCACTTCTCCGAGATCCCGCAGGGGGTTTACGGCGAGAAGACCACCCAGCTCAACGAGCACGGCGTGCCGGTGCGCGCCGCTTGGTGGCAGTTTGCCTTTGTATTCGTGATGCTGGTGGTCAACGGCTTCGGTTCCGAGTCGGTGCAGCAGATGATGAACACCGCCATCAACCTTACCGCCGGCACCGCCATGTTGCCGCCGATCTTCATCATGGTGGCCTACTTCGTGTTCCGCTGGAAACATGACGATACCCCCCGTGACTTCCGTATGGGGTCGCGCAAGTTCGGGATGGGCGTGGTGTCGGTGCTGATCGCCATCTTCGTGGTGAGCATGAGTGCCTCCGCCTTCCCGGCCGGGGTGGATCTGGTGCGCGCCTTCTTCATCAACGTCTTTATGACCGCGGTCTTCTCGGCGCTGGCCTACTGGTGGATCTCCCGCTTCGAGAAGCGGCAGGCTCGCAAGCTCGCCGGCAATGAGAAGAAAACCGGCAACGGCAAGCTGGCCAGCCAGCGCTGATCGGCAGAACGAAAAAGCGAGACGGGCGGCCTGGGTCGCCCGTTTTTTTATCCATTTCGCGCCGGTTTGGCGCTATCTGGCCGCGGCTCATCAACTTCCGCTATTCGACAAAGCAAAGGCGTTAAGCATTGATGAACAATTAACCGCTGCACAACGTTGCGCCTCTCCGTTATCGGGGTAAGCTGGAGGTTCGTTTTAGCGGGAGGTGCCAGACATCTCCCGCTCTGTTTCTTGTCCTCCCCAATCCTGACTGTCGCCACGGCTGCAGGATGCCCTTCTGATGGAGACCTTTCGTGCGTCTGGATCCCTTTACTGTTGTGCTGATTGCGGTGGTCACCCTGGCCTCCCTCTTTCCCTGCGAGGGGCAGGTGGCCGTCTGGTTCGGTCTGCTGACCAAGCTGGCGGTGGCGCTCTTGTTCTTCATGCATGGCGCCAAGTTGTCGCGCCAGAACCTGCTGGCGGGCCTCGGTCACTGGCGGCTTCATCTGGTGGTGATGCTCAGCACCTTCGTGCTCTTTCCGCTGCTCGGGCTGCTGCTCACCCCGCTGGTGCCCAGCTGGCTGAGCCCGGCCATCTACCTCGGCTTCCTCTATCTCTGCGCTTTGCCAGCCACCGTGCAGTCGGCTATCGCCTTTACCTCGATGGCAGGGGGCAATGTGTCGGCGGCGGTGTGCAGCGCCTCGGCCTCCAGCATCCTCGGCATCTTCCTCTCGCCGGTGCTGGTGGGGATGATGATCCACGTGCAAGGGGAGGGGATCGACACCTGGCACTCCATCCAGTCCATCATGATGCAGCTGATGCTGCCGTTCGTGGTGGGCCACCTGTCGCGCCCGCTCATTGGCCGCTGGGTCGACAGCCATCGGCCGCTCATCGGCAAGCTGGATCAGAGCTCCATCCTGCTGGTGGTCTATGTCGCCTTCAGCGAGGCGGTGGTACAGGGGATTTGGCACCAGGTTGGCTGGTACGATCTGGCCAGTATCGTGTTGCTGAGCTGCGTCTTGCTGGCGCTGGTGCTCTGCTGGAACGTCTGGATCAGCCGTCGCCTCGGTTTCGACAAGGCGGACGAGATCACCATCGTTTTCTGCGGCTCGAAAAAGAGCCTCGCCAACGGGGTGCCGATGGCCAACGTCATGTTCCCCGCCGCCAGCGTCGGGGTGATGGTGCTGCCGCTGATGATCTTCCACCAGATCCAGCTGATGGTCTGCGCCGTACTGGCGCGCCGCTATCACGAGCAGGGGCATTGATACTCGCGCCGTTTTTACTGCCATAACAAGAGGGAGGCCCGTTGGCCTCCCTCTTCTCATCTGCATGCCGACCGGCGGATTAGCGTTTGCGCCAGACGGTCAGCTGCGCCACCGTGTGCTGGTATTTGCGGGCAGTCTCGCGGATGACGAAGGGCACATCCCGCGGCGGGCAGTGCTCCTCGAACTCCGCCGCCAGCAGCCGTTGCAGCGCCTGATAGGTGGTGAGCGCCTCGCCGTTTTCGCGAATGCCGCCGAGCCAGTTGGCGGGCGGGGTATATTCCGCCAGCCAGGTATAGGGGCTGGTGAGCACCAGCAGGCCACCGCTGCGAAGCCGGGGTGCTATGTCCCGCAGGAAGCGAGCGGGCTCCCGCAGCCGGTCGATCAGGTTGGAGGCGAGCACCAGATCGTAGTGGTCATATTTGGGCTTGAGGTTGCAGGCATCCCCCTGACTGAAGTGGATGCGCTCAGCCTGACTTGCCCCCAGCCCGTGGCTCGACAGGCGCGCCTCGCAATACTCCACCAGTTCACCCTCCAGCGGAATGGCGTAGCGGAAGCTGTCCTGGCTGGCGAGGGCCAGCGCCACATCGATGAAGCGGGCCGAGTAGTCCACCCCGTCCACATGCTGGAAGTGGCGAGCCAGTTCGAAGCTGGCGCGGCCGGTGGCACAGCCGATATCCAGTGCCCGCTGGTGGTTGCTGCACAGCTCGCCAGCAAGATCAGCAAGCGTCTTGGCGTAGTTGGCTACCCCGAAGTGGCTCGGGCCGTACTGGAAGTCGAGGTACTGAGCGACGAGCGTGTCGGTTTCATAGGGATTCACGATAACGGGTTCCTGATAACGGGAGACCAGATAGCGGAAACCCGCATGCTGGAAGAAGTGACGCCGAAAGGCGTAACGGGATGATTTGAGCGCTTCGTTACCCGTGCTGATCCAGCTGCCCCCCTTGATCAGGGTGTGCTTGCCATCAAAGGTGGGGGTGGAGAAGTCGTCGTAGAGCGGGTGGATTTTAAAGCCGTCGAAGCCATCGATGGCGGTGCTGGTCCACTGCCAGACATTGCCCACCAGATCGAAAAACTCCCCTTGCGGGCAGGCATCCACCGGGCAGGAGGAGGCGAAGCGGGCCAGATTGATATTGCCGGGGGCCTGTGTCCAGTCCGGCTGATCGCCGGGTAGCTGATCGCGCAGCAGCATCCACTCCGCCTCGCTCGGCAGCTGGATGGGGAGTCCGGTCTGGGCCGCCTTCCAGCGGCAGAAGGCGGCCGCCTCCAGCTGGTTTACCTCGACCGGCCAGTCCCAGGGCATGGCGACCTGCCCGGTCATCAGCCGCAGTTGCAATTGCCCGGGTTCGGCGGGGTCGCCGACCCAGAAGGTGGGCATCTGCGCCTTGGCGTACTGGCACCAGCCCCACCCTTCCTCATCCCACCACTGTTGCTGGCCGTAGCCGCCCGCCTGGACGAAGGCGAGGTACTCGGCATTGCTCACCAGCATGCGGCTGGCCTGAAACGGGGCCAGCTCGATATGGCGCTCGCCATATTCGTTGTCCCAGCCGTAGGTGGCGTCCCGCTTGCCAAGGCGCACCTTGCCGCCAGCCACCGGCAGCAGGTTGTTGGCGGGCACCTGATCAATGCGGTGGCGGGTTTCGGTACAGGCGGGCCAATAAGGCTGCGGTCGCACCCAGGCGAGCGGCAGCTGGCGGATCAGCACGCTGGAGGTCTCTAGGTGGATACGCTCGTGCTCTATCCCCATCAGGATCACCCAGGCCGGGCTCTGCCAGTCGATGGGCAGGGTGAGCGGCATCTGGCGGATGAAGTCGCACACCAGCGTACGAACTTTGGCTCGATAGCTGCGCAGCTCGCTGACCTTGGGCCAGTCGTAGTGGGTCTCGTCCAGATCGTCCCAGCTCATCTCGTCCACCCCGATGGCGACCATGGCCTCAATGCGGGCATCCAGCCGCTGATCGATCAGGCGTGCCGCCAGCAGCTTGTTGATAAAGAAGGCGGCGGTGTGGCCGTAGTAGAAGATGAGCGGATGGCGCAGCGGGATCGCCTTGTTGAACCAGGCCCGCTCATCGGCCAGACAGTCGAACAGCGAATCGTAGAGATCGAAGGTCTGGCAAAAGTAGGTGAGCAGCTCGCGCCGTTTCTGCTCGGGATCGCTGCCGGTCAGCAGCGGGGTGCGAGTCGGTTCCGGCAGACCGGTGGCGGTGGCATAGAGAGGGCTTGCTTGGGTCACGCTCTGACTCCTTGTTGGCAGTGAAGACTGACAAGACAGTGGTAATGACATTACCGCAATGGAGAGCTTGGTACGCACGAAGTACCACTATTGGCTCAACAGACCGGCAGGACAATTAAAAACTTCCACGGGCTGTCAGCATAGTGACCGGCAGGACGACCCGCCAATCAGCCACAATCATATCCGTTCGAGAATGGTTATTTTCACCAAAATATGGTCTAAATGGCTCTCTTAATTCTTCGTTCTGTTCTGGGTGAAAAAGTTATTTCCTTTTGAATCATTAGGTTAATTTTTGGCTCGCGCTTTGCATAGCATGAAAACCAATTGGCCCTGGATGGCCAACACATAAGGAGGAGAGTAGCGATGAAATGGATGATGGTTGTCATGTTGATGGCAGGGCTCAGTGGTTGTCACTGGCTGGATCAGACCAGAGTGACCGGAACGGGGGCTGTGGTCGAGCGCCAGCAGACGCTCGGTGACGGGGTGACCCGGGTGCTGGCGGGTGTGCCTGCCACCCTCCATCTGGTAGCGGGGGAGCCGCGCGGTATCCTGATCAAGGGGCAGGAGAACCTGCTGCCCTATCTGGTGCTGACCGAGAGCGGCGACAAGCTGGAGATCGAGGTGAAGGAGGGTTACCGGCTCGAGCCTACCGAGCCGCTGGAGCTGACCATCACCTTGCCGGTGTTGAACGAACTGGCATTGGCCGGGACCGGCAACGGCGATCTGAGCGGCTTCAAGGGCGATGAGCTGGTGCTGTCGGTGGCCGGTACCGGTGACATCGTCGCCAGTCAGCTGGAGCTGAAACGGCTGGAAGGGAATATCGCTGGCACCGGCAGTCTGGAGCTGGGCAGCGGTTCGGCACAGGCTATCGAGCTGAACATTGCCGGTGCTGGCGATGTGCTCGGGAGCGAGATGCGCGGCAACGAGGTAGAGGTCAATATCGCCGGCAGCGGTGATGTGGCGGTGCGGGCGCAGGAGACGCTGAAAGTCGGCATCGCCGGTTCAGGCAACATCGCCTACTGGGGCGATCCCAAGGTGGAGCAGCAGATCATGGGCTCCGGCGGGGTGACCCGCGTGGGCAGCTGATATCAACCGATCACCACAACTGGAACAGGCCCGCAACGGGCCTGTTTTGCTTTTTCCAACATGGCGCAACTCACCGTGCCATTTGTGCAGATCCTGCATAAGTGATGTTCCGGCCCGCCGGTTTTTCAATACATCCCGCTCCCTAATAATGCGCCTCATCCGCTACGGCGAACTTATCTACTACTGAGGCGTCACTGATGACTACATCATTACCTTTTGCAAATGCCGTGCTCGATGATCAGGCTCTGGTCAGCGGGCTCAAATCCATTAACCCGACCTGGGGCGACATGACGGTTCGCGTGGCTGGTGAAGCCTGGGGCATGCCGCAGCTCGACCAGAAGACCAAGGCGTTCATCACCATCGCCATCGACCAGATGGCCCTCAACGTCAGCGGTGAAGGCAACCCCTTCGCAGCTCATGTCGATATGGCTCTCAAGCAGGGGGCGACCTGGCAGGAGCTTGAAGAGCTGATCGTCTTTGCATCCGTCTATACCGGCTTCAACAAGGGGGCGACCACCATGGGGGCGCTCAACAAATTGCGCCACGAGCGGGGGGATATCTGATGGCCATTCCAGGACTGAAAAAGCCGGATCATATCGGTTTTACCGTGCCCAATCTGGCAGAGGCTATCGCCTTTTTTCGCGACCACTTCGATTTCGAGCTGGCCTATGAGTTCGGGCCTTTTGTGGCGAGTGACAACTGGATGGCGGAGCACCTCAACGTGAATGCCCGCGCCGAGATCACCCGCATTGCGGTGATGAATGCCAAAGGGATCAATCTGGAGATCTTCGAGTACGCCAGCAATATCGAGCGCAACCTCAAGGCTCCCAACAACGCCGATATTGGTGGCCATCATCTCGCCTTCTATGTGGACGACATGGCGGCGGCAGTGGCTTACCTGAAGGAGCAGGGGATCGCCGTGCTGGGCGAACCGACCTGCATGACGGAGGGGCCGACTGCAGGGGAGTCCTGGGTCTATTTTCTTGCGCCATGGGGCATGCAACTGGAGCTGGTCTCCTATCCGCAGGGCAAGGCCTATAGCCGTCAATCACCCGTCGCCCTGTTTGATCCACGATGAACGCGCTCCCGGTTTTGCTCATCGTGATGGCCGGCATGGGCCTCTCCTTCGAAGCGGGCCTGCTGGGCCCGCTTGGTGAACAGGTGGGCCATCTGTGGGCCACCCTGAGCATCTTCGGCGTGGGGGCTGCACTGCTCTGGCTGATCCGTTTCTTCACTGTACGGGGGACATCCACAGGGTGGCATGGGGTGCCGAAATGGCAGCTCATCGGTGGCTTGCTCGGCCCCGTCTATGTGGTGGCACTCACTCTCTCGACCCCCATGCTGGGGGTAGCGATGACGATGATCTGCGTCCTGCTGGGGCAGGTGACCAAGAGCTTTGCCATCGACTACTTCGGCTGGTTTGGCATGCCGAAACGGGCAACCCGTCCCCTGCGGCTGGTGGCACTTGGCTGCATCGCGCTGGCGCTGCTGTTTACCTATCTGGGAGCAAACTGATGGTGCTGATTATCGTGTTGGCCATCGTCTCCGGCATGGCGCTCAGCGCCCAGGCGGCGATCAATGGTCAGTTGGGATCGCGGGTTGGAGTGGTGCAGAGTTCGCTGCTCACCTTCACCATGGGCACTGTGGTGACCGCCCTGCTGATCTTCTTCTTTGAGCCGCCCTATCAGGCGACCCTGCTCAGCGTGCCGAAGTGGCAGCTGGCCGGTGCCCTGTTCGGCATTGTCTACATGGTGGTGATGGTCGCGGCCATTCCACGGGTAGGGGTCGCCATCGCCACTGTGGCCACCATTCTGGGCCAGATGGTGATGAGTCTGGTGATCGATACCATGGGCTGGCTGGGCAATGCCCCCATCCCCCTCAACTACTGGCGCCTTGCCGCCATGATGGCCGTCGCTGCGGCGCTACTCTGCATCTATCTGGCGAACCGACAACAGGAACAAGTAAATGAGTGAACAGGCAACAACCCTGATGGTCTTTTTCAATCTGAAACCGGGGACGAACGAGGCGGATTATCTGGCGTGGGCACGGGAGGTCGATCTGCCCACCGTGAACCGGCTCAACAGCGTCACCTCGTTCGAGGTGTTCAAGGGGCTGAAGATGCTGGGGCAGCAGAGTGCGTCGCCGTGGGACTACTTCGAAGTGATCCGCATCGAGTCGGAGACGCAATTTCTGCAGGAGATCCTGAGTGCGCAGATGCAGCAGGTTATCCGGCAGTTTGAGGCCTTTGCCACGGATGCCCGCTTTATCTGCACCCGGGACATCACCACGCTGTAGCTGGCTCGCCAGTGGTGAAGGGGATACCACTCTTGCCACTGGCTTGGCTGCCACAACATCAGAGGCTTTATGAAGAAACAGCTTGGCGAATACCTGCACGTGCTGGCCATCATCTTTCCGCTGACGTTGCTGATTCCGCGCTGGATGGCGCCGCTGCTGGCGAGATGGCAGCTCGACCCCGCCGCACCAGTCGCAGTGTTGCTCATCGACAGCGTGATCGTGGCCTGTGCCGTCTTTGTCTTGCTGCCGGCGCTGCACAAGTTGACCGGCAGGCTGTCTGGCTAAACCTGTCTGGTATCCCAGTAGCAGGGAGTGCCATATTTTCCCACCAGAAAATCGATCACCACCCTCACTTTGGCAGCGAGCTGGTCGGTCTCCAGATAGAGCGCGCTGATCACCTGCTGCTCCACGCTGGTGGAGACGGTGAACCGGGTCATGATCGGCTTGAGCCGCCCGGTTTTCAGCTCCTCGCCGATGAGCCAGGTGGGGAACACCACAATCCCGGCACCCGCCACCGCGCCGGCAACCAGAGTATCGGCATTGTTGCTGTAGAGGGTGCCGCTCACCTCATAGGGTTGCAGCTGCTCCTGGCCGATGAACCAGCGTTGCAGGCCGTTGCTCCCCTTGAAGACCAGACAGTTGTGCTGCACCAGCTCATCCGGACTGGCCGGTTCGCCATGGCGATTGAGGTAGTCGGGGCTTGCCGCCATCACGTAGTGCTGCTGGCCAAACTGCTTCATTCGCAGGGAGGAGTCTTGCGAGATCCCGATGCGGATCAGCAGGTCGATCGACTCGGCCGCCGGGTCGACATAGTGATCCGTCTGCTGCAACTCGACCTTGAGCAGGGGGTAGCGCTCCAGCAGCTCGGTCAGATAGGGGGCAATGTGCAGCCGGCCAAAGGCGACCGGCGCGCTGATCCGGATGGTGCCTCTCGGGGTATCCGCCCGCTGCTCGATCTGGCCGACCACCCGCTCATACTGCTGGAGGATCTCGGCGCACTGTTTGGCAAAAGCGACCCCCTCCTCGGTGAGGGAGATGGAGCGGGTATGGCGGTGCAGCAGTTTGGAGCCCACCTTCTCCTCCAACTGCGCCATCTTGCGCGAGACGGACGAAGGGGTCATATCCTGCCGACGCGCCACATCTGAAAAGCTGCCAAACCGGGTGGTCATCAGAAACAGCTTTATCTCCAACAACGAAACGTCGTAGTTCACGGGATTCCTCCTCCATCGCAATCCTCAAGGGTAATCGGCCGACCTTGGCCAGGGCAAGCGGGTATCATGCGGAGGCTGCTGCCACTGATGCTCTGCTCTGGCATGCCGTTACCACGAGCAGCAAGGCTAATCTTGTCCGATCACCACAACTCCAACTGAAACAGGCCCGTCACGGGCCTGTGTTGATCAGAGGTGGCGGGCGTGAAAGCGCAGGTGCGCCTCGATAAAGCTCGCCACGAAGTAGTAGCTGTGGTCATAGCCCTCGTGGCGGTTGAGCTCCAGTGGCCACTCCTTGCTGGCCGCCACCTCGGCCAGCGCATCGATATGCAACTGCTCGGCGAGGAAGGGATCATCCAGCCCCACATCCACCAGGGTGGGCAGTGGCGTGACCGGCTGGTGGCGCAGCAGCTGGCAGGCATCCCACTCCTGCCACAGCAGCGGATTGCTGCCGAGATAGGCGCCGAGCGCCTTCTGGCCCCAGGGGCTGCGGCTCGGGTGACAGATCGGGCTGAATGCCGACACCGAGCGGTAGCGACCGGGCTCCCGCAGCGCGGCGATGAGCGCACCGTGACCGCCCATGGAGTGGCCACTGATGGCGCGGCGGGTCGAGACCGGGAAGTGGGTCTCTATCAAGTCAGGCAGTTCGCGGGTGACGTAGTCATACATCTGGTAGTGCGCCTGCCAGGGGCTCTGGCTGGCATTGACGTAAAAGCCTGCCCCCATGCCGAGGTCATAACCGGGATCGTCCGCTACGCCATCGCCGCGGGGGCTGGTGTCCGGCGCCACCAGGGCGATGCCGAGCTCGGCGGCGATGCGCTGGGCGCCCGCCTTCTGCATGAAGTTCTCATCGGTGCAGGTGAGGCCGCTGAGCCAGTAGAACACGGGCACCTTCTGGCCGGTGAGGGCCTGGGGCGGCAGATAGATGGCAAAACTCATCTCGCAGCCGAGCACGCTGGCGTGGTGGCGATAGCGCTTGTGCCAGCCGCCGAAGCTCTTGTTGCTGCTGATAATCTCCAGATTCATCGAAGGACTCCTGCACCCCGCCCACGATGGCGGGCGGGGTGATCATGCTCAGTAGTGGATGACGGTGCGGATGCTCTTGCCTTGGTGCATCAACTCGAACGCCTCGTTGATCTGCTCAAGCCCCATGGTGTGGGTGATGAAGTCATCGAGGCGGAACTCACCCTGCATATAGCGCTGCACATAGCTCGGCAGTTCGCTGCGACCGCGAACCCCGCCGAAGGCGCTGCCGCGCCAGACCCGACCGGTCACCAGTTGGAACGGACGGGTGCTGATCTCCTGACCCGCTCCGGCGACGCCGATAATGACCGACTCGCCCCAGCCCTTGTGGCAGCACTCCAGCGCCGCACGCATCACCTTGACGTTGCCGATGCACTCGAAGGAGAAGTCGACGCCGCCGTCGGTCAGCTCGACGATCACCTCCTGAATCGGTTTGTCGTAATAGTTCGGGTTGATACAGTCGGTGGCACCCAGCTTGCGGGCCAGTTCGAACTTGCTCTCGTTGATGTCGATGGCGATGATGCGACCGGCCTTGGCCAGACGAGCCCCGATCACCGCCGAGAGGCCGATGCCCCCCAGCCCGAAGATGGCGACGCTCTCACCCTCTTTCACCTTGGCGGTGTTCATCACGGCGCCGATGCCGGTGGTGACGCCACAACCGAGCAGACAGACCTCTTCCAGCGGGGCGGCCGGGTCCACCTTGGCGATGGAGATCTCCGGCAGTACCGTGTATTCGCTGAAGGTGGAGGTGCCCATGTAGTGATAGATGGGCTGGCCATCTTTCGAGAAGCGGGTGGTACCGTCCGGCATCAGCCCCTTGCCCTGGGTGGCGCGGATCTTCTGGCAGAGATTGGTCTTGCCGGATTTGCAGAACTTGCACTCGCCGCACTCGGGGGTGTAGAGCGGAATCACGTGATCCCCCACCTTGACGCTGGTGACCCCTTCGCCGACCGATTCGACGATGCCGCCCCCCTCGTGACCGAGAATGCAGGGGAAGACCCCTTCCGGATCCTCACCGGAGAGAGTGAAGGCATCGGTGTGGCAGACGCCGGTGGCGACGATGCGCACCCGCACCTCGCCCGCTTGTGGCGGCATGACCTCGATCTCTTCGATGGAGAGGGGCTGACCCGGACCCCAGGCGATGGCGGCTTTACACTTGATGCTTTGAACCTGTGCCATGAATGACATCCTTCTTGTTGAGCAGGGTGAACAGAGATGAGTTCGGACATTCAGTGTAGTTTCCCGCCGATTTGGTGATAATGAGGGCAAATCTCAAATCACTTTTACACACAGGTAATAATGTTCGGCTGGGAAGGGATCTGTGAATTTGTCAGCGTGGCGGAGCAGGGGGGCTTTACCCCGGCGGCGCGCAAGCTGGGAGTGTCGGTGGCGCAAGTGAGCCGTCAGGTGGCACAGCTGGAGGACAGGCTGCAGGCCAAGCTGCTGCTACGCACCACCCGTCAGGTGCGGCTCACCGAGCTTGGCGAGATCTACTATCGCCACTGCCGTCAGCTGCTCGACAACCTCTACGAGGCGGAGCTGGCGGTGGGGCGTCATCAGGCGGTGCCGCAAGGGTCGCTGCGCATCACGGCCCCCGTCTCCTACGGCGAGAGCCGCATCGCCCCGCTGGTGAACGACTTTATGGTGCGCTTCCCCCAGCTGGAGGTGACCCTCAACCTCACCAACCAGCTGCTGGATCTGGTGCACGAGGGCTACGACCTGGCGCTGCGGCTCGGCCATCTCAAGGATTCGACGCTGGTGGCGCGCAAGCTGGCACAGCGGGTGCCCTATGTCTGCGCCTCACCGGCTTACACCGCCCGCCACGGCATGCCCAACAGCCTCTCCGAGCTGACCCGCCACACCTGTCTGGTGGGCAATAGCGACGAGTGGCACTTCACCCTGGATGGCCGCCCCCACAGCGTGCGGGTGCGCGGCCTGTTGCAGTGCAACAGCGGCCATGCCCTGCTGGATGCGGCGCTCAAGGGGATCGGCATCATCCAGCTGCCGGACTACTACGTGAGTGACCATCTGGCCCGGGGGGAGCTGATCGAGCTGCTGCCGGAACTGCGGGCCCCGGCGGAGGGGATCTGGGCCCTCTATCCCCACAACCGCCACCTCTCCCCCAAGGTGCGGCTGCTGGTGGACTATCTGGCCGAGCGGCTGAGTGACCCGCACCAACCGGCGCTGGTGATGCCGATAGGCTAGGGCGTCTCTCGCTCGTTGGCTCACTGGTGGAAATCTCATGGCCTGAAAATAAAAGAGCCCTGGAGGAATCAAGGGCTCTTTATGCAGGCAACAACCGGATAGTCAGCGACCCATCATTCGATGTTCTGGATCTGCTCGCGCATCTGCTCGATAAGGACTTTCAGCTCGACGGCGGACTGGGTCACTTCGGCATTGATTGACTTGGAGCCGAGGGTGTTCGACTCGCGGTTGAACTCCTGCATCATAAAGTCGAGACGACGACCGCAGGCGCCACCCTTCTTCATGATCTTGTTGGTCTCGCTGATGTGCATCTCCAGACGATCCAGCTCTTCGGCTACGTCGATCTTCTGGGCCAGCAGCACGATCTCCTGCTCGATGCGGGCCGGATCCAGCTCAACCTTGGCTTCGGCCAGCCGGTCGGTGAGCTTCTGGCGCTGCCACTCGATGATCTGCGGCAGGTGGACGCGCACCTTCTTCACTTCCACCTGAATACCGGCCAGACGCTGCTCGATCAGCGCCTTGAGGTTGGCCCCTTCGCTGGCGCGGGAGGCGAGGAAATCTTCCATGGTCTGGTCAAAACCGCCGAGCAGATCGGTGGCGACCGCGTCCATGTCCTGTTCGGCGGCAGCCATGACACCCGGCCAGCGCAGCACGTCGACCGGGTTGAGCTGGCCCTGGCCCGCTTCTTTCATTACCCAGTTGGCGCTGTCGATGATCAGCTTGGCCAGCTCTTCATTGATGTGCAGCTGGCTGGCAGCGGCCTGAGCGGCTTCGAAACGCAGGTTGCACTCCACCTTGCCGCGCTGCAGCTTGGCGCGGAAACGCTCACGCAGAACCGGTTCCAGGCTGCGCAGTTGCTCCGGCAGGCGAATGTAGGTTTCCAGATAGCGCTGGTTGACCGAACGAATTTCCCAAACGGCTGTGCCCCAGTCGCCCTTGAATTCCTTGCGGGCGTAGGCGGTCATGCTGTGAATCATTGATTGTTCCGGGCTTGATGAAGTGTGCGGCCAGTATACTCAGCCCGGCCCTGCTCGTCAGCCGATGCCGTGGTTTTAGCGGCTGATATTTGGGGCGGGATCACTTATAATCCCCCGCCAATTTGAGCCAGCCCAGAGGTCCGTTCCATGTCACGTCCAAGCGATCGCAGTGCCGCGCAACTTCGCCCGGTTACCATTACCCGCAATTTCACCAAACATGCAGAAGGCTCAGTGCTGGTGGAGTTCGGTAACACTCGCGTGCTCTGCACCGCCAGCGTCGACACCAGCGTGCCGCGCTTCCTGAAAGGGAAGAACCAGGGCTGGGTGACTGCCGAATACGGCATGCTGCCGCGCTCCACCCACACCCGGATGAACCGCGAAGCGGCCTCCGGCAAGCAGAGTGGCCGTACTCTGGAGATCTCCCGTCTGATCGCCCGCTCCCTGCGCGCTGCGGTAGACCTGACTGCGCTGGGCGAGCACTCCATCACAGTTGACTGTGACGTGCTGCAAGCCGATGGCGGCACTCGCACCGCTTCCATTACCGGTGCCTGCGTGGCGCTGGTGGATGCGCTGAACTGGATGGTCGAGAAGGGCATGATCAAGCAGAGCCCGCTCAAGCAGATGATCGCCGCCGTCTCCGTCGGCATGTATCAGGGCGAAGCCATCTGCGATCTGGAGTACATCGAAGACTCCGCCGCCGAGACCGACATGAACGTGGTGATGACCGAAGATGGTCGCATCATCGAGGTGCAGGGCACCGCGGAGGCCGAGCCCTTCACCCATGAAGAGTTGCTGGAGATGCTGGCGCTCGCCAAGGGCGGCATCGCCGACATCATCGCGCTGCAGAAGCAGTCGCTCTCCTGATACCAGGACCTGTTGATGTTTCGGCACAAGTCGCGTTGCAGTGTCAAAGGATGCCAGGCTAGGCGCAGGATGCCGCCAATGGTTATTCCCTTGGCAAGTCCTGCAACAACGCATGGCATCCTTTGCCACGCAACCCGTAGGGACGGGGCGGTTTTTGTGCATAACGTCGTTATTCGATGCCTCGTTTGGATTACCAAACTTCGCATCTCATGCCTAGTTCTGCGCAAAAACCGACTCCGTCGCGGCTGTGACGAAGCGTCAACAGATCCTGCAAACGCGGCATTGACCGCGTTTTTTTATACCCCCACACAAGACAACGACAAGCCAAGCAAGGAGCCAGAATGAAAGCCTACCAGCGTCAATTTATCGAGTTCGCCCTGGAGAAACAGGTCCTCAAATTCGGTGAATTTACCCTGAAATCCGGTCGTAAAAGCCCCTACTTCTTCAACGCCGGTCTGTTCAACAGCGGCCGCGATCTGGCCCGTCTCGGCCGCTTCTATGCCGCCGCTCTGATGGATGCCGGCATCGAGTTCGATGTGCTGTTTGGCCCGGCCTACAAGGGGATCCCCATCGCCTCCGCTACCGCGGTGCAGCTGGTGGAGCAGCACGATGTGGACGTGCCCTGGTGCTTCAACCGCAAGGAGGCCAAGGATCACGGCGAGGGCGGCAATCTGGTGGGCAGCCCGCTCAAAGGTCGCATCATGCTGGTGGACGATGTCATCACCGCCGGTACCGCCATCCGCGAATCCATGGATCTGATCCAGGCCAACGGCGCCTCGCTGGCGGGCGTGCTGATCGCGCTGGACCGTCAGGAGAAGGGCAAGGGCGAACTCTCCGCCATTCAGGAAGTGGAGCGTGACTACGGCGCCCACATCATCGCCATCATCCAGATGAGCGATCTCATCGCCTATCTGGAAGAGAAGCAGGCCGAACAGCCGGAGCTGGCGGCGCAACTGGCTGCCATGAAGGCTTACCGCGCCCAGTACGGTATCTGAACTCCGCTCACACCGCGCAATAGCTGAATGCGGCGCCCGTTTGCTCTCTGGCAGCAAACGGGCGCCGTTTTTTTCATCTGCAAAAAGTGGATCAAGTGGCTTGAGCTTACCCTTACAGTAAAGGTTAGGGTTTGCCAGTCGGCGTTTTGTGGTGCCGACGGGTTCCGGGGAGGAACAACATGACCACTCATCTTCAATCACCGATTCATCTGCAGTTGCCGCTGAGCGGCATGAGCTGCGCCAACTGTGCAGGCCGTATCGCGGCCAGTCTCAACAAACTCGACGGGGTATCGGCCACCGTCAACTTCGCGCTGGAGCAGGCTGCCATCGAGCTGGCCAGCCCTGAACGCCTGTCTGCGGTGCTGGAGAGCATCAAGGCGCAGGGTTACGACTACGGCAGCGAGACCTTTTTGTTCCAAATTACCGGCATGACTTGTGCCGGTTGTTCGGCCCGCCTGAACAAAATGCTGGCCGCGCTGCCCGGCGTTATCTCGGCCGAGGTCAATTTCTCTATCGAACAGGCCCGGATCGTACTGGTCCCCGGGATGCAGACCCCGGCCGCTTTGCGCGAACAGATCGAAGCGCTCGGCTTCGGCGCCCAGCTGGCACAAGGTTCCGCCAGCGGCCGCCGCCAGCAGTTGCTGGAGCGGGAAGCGCAGGAAGCCGCCACAGCCCGTCAGGCGCAAACCCGTGTCATCGTCTCGGCTTTGCTCACCTTGCCGCTGCTGGTGGGGATGCTGGCCATGGCCGGGTTGTTCCCCTGGCATCTGCCCGCCTGGCTGGAGCTGCTGCTCGCCACCCCGGTGCAGTTCTGGATCGGGGCCCGTTTCTATCGCGGTGCCTGGCTCGCCATCAAGAACCGCGCCGCCAATATGGATGTGCTGGTGGCTACCGGTACCAGTGCGGCCTACTTCTACAGCCTCTATCTGCTGTTGACGCTGGGGATGGCCGCCAGCGGCAAGCTCTACTTCGAAGCGAGCGCCATCATCATTACCCTGATTTCGTTGGGGAAACTGCTGGAAGCTCGGGCCAGACGCAGCACCCAGTCCGCCATTCGCGAACTGATGGCGCTGCGGCCGGAAACCGCCACCGTCTGGCGTGGCGAGAGTTGGCAGAGCGTCGCCATCGACGAGGTGCTGCGCGGTGATCGGCTGCGGGTGCTGGTGGGTGAGCGGGTGCCGGTGGACGGCAAAATCGTGAGCGGCGCCAGCGAACTGGACGAATCGATCCTCACCGGCGAGAGCCTGCCGGTACCGCGCAGTGTGGGCGACAAGGTGCTGGGTGGCGCCATCAACCGCTCCGGCGTGCTGGAAATTGAAGCCACTACCGTGGGAGAGGACTCCAGCCTCAGCAAGATCATCGCGCTGGTGGAGAGCGCCCAGATGGGCAAGGCCCCGCTGCAACAGCTGGTGGACAAGGTCTCTGCCGTGTTCGTACCGGTGGTGATGGCCATCGCCCTGTTCACCCTGCTGGTGTGGTACGCCATCAGCAACGACTTTGCTCAGGCGCTGCTGGCAGCGGTGGCGGTGCTGGTGATCGCCTGCCCCTGTGCGCTGGGGCTGGCCACACCAGCGGCCATCGTCACCGGTACCGGGGTGGCGGCGCGTCACGGCATTCTGATCAAGGATGTCGATACCCTGCAGAAGGCCCACGCCATCAAGGCGCTTATCTTCGACAAGACAGGCACTTTGACCCAAGGCAAGCCCGTGCTGGCCAGCTGGAGCGGCAATGACGAACAACTGCGCCTCGCCGCCGCCCTGCAGCAGGCGAGCGAACACCCGCTGGCTCTGGCGATGCGGGAGGCGGTCGGCAGCGGGGTGGCACTGCCTCAGCCCGACGCGGTCGAGGTGCGGGTCGGTGCCGGTATAGTGGGTCAGGTAGCGGGTCACACAGTCGCCATCGGTAATGGTTCCCTGCTGGCCCAGCTCGGCATTGAACCGCCGCAACAGGATGAACAAGCCGCCGACGGGGCGACCCGGATCTGGGTCGCCATTGACGGTGTGGTAGCGGGGATCGCGGCACTGGCCGATACCCTGCGTCCCGAGAGCCCGGAGGCCATCGCCACTCTGCGTCAGCGCGGCATTGCCAGCTGGTTGGTGAGCGGCGACGCGCCGGCCCCCGTGGCCCATATTGCCGCCAAGCTGGGGCTGGACGGGGCCTTTGACTCCGTGCTGCCAGCGGGCAAGGTGGAGAAAGTGGGGGCGCTGCGGGCGCAAACCCGCGGGCTGGTGGCTATGGTGGGGGACGGGGTGAACGATGCCCCGGCACTGGCCGCGGCGGACGTCGGCATCGCCATGGGCTCCGGCTCCGATGTGGCGATGGAGACAGCTTCCATCACCCTGATGCGATCCGACCCGCGGCTGGTGGCCGATGCCATCGACATCTCGGCGGCGACCTGGCGCACCATACAGCAGAATCTGTTCTGGGCCTTCGTGTTCAATATCATCGGCATTCCGCTGGCGGCACTGGGCTACCTCAGCCCCGAGCTGGCGGGGGCGGCCATGGCCCTGAGCAGCATCACCGTTTTGAGCAATTCCCTGTTATTGAAACGCTGGCAGCCCAGGGCGGCGCACGGGCCAGCATCCAACCCGATCAGTAAGGAGGCATAAATGAACATCAGCAAGGTTGCCAAGGCCACTGGGCTGACCGCCAAGACCATCCGTTATTACGAGAGCATTGGCCTCATCACAGCCCCGGTACGCAGTGACAACGGCTATCGCAGCTACACCGAGGGGGCGCTGCGGGAGCTGCGTTTCGTCAAGCGGGCGCGGGAGACCGGCTTCAATCTGGAGGAGTGTCAGGAGCTGCTGGCGCTCTATCGGGACGAACACAGAACCAGTGCCCAGGTGAAGAAGCTGGCGCAGGAGAAGATCGTCGATCTGCGCGCCCGCATCGCCGGGTTGCAGGCCATGCTTACCTCCCTGGAAGGGTTGGTCTGCTGCTGCCACGGGGATGAAAATCCCGAGTGCCCGATCCTCGACGAGCTGGAGAAGGGGTGAGCAAGGACTCACCTGCCAGCGCAGAAGAAATCGTTGTTGATTGATTAACTTCTTAATAAGCGGCGCTTTATTGTTGCGGGTCAGGGGGTAATGGTAGACTGCTCGGCTCTTGTACAGGAGTACTCAGTTGACCCAGAGTGTGACACGCCAGGTTAAGCAGGCCATCATGGCCCAGCTCTATACCCATGCATCGTTCAGTCTCCCCTGTTTGGGCGTGTTGGCATTTGGCTGGAGTCTGCTGTTTCACGACTATCTACCCGCCATCGAAGCGCTCGGTTGGCTGGCAGGCACTTTCCTGTGGCTACTGGGTCGGGGCTGGCACTTGCGCTGGCGCCGAGCCCGCCTGCACCAGACGCCGTTGCCGGTGCTGGAGCGGGAGCTCTTTATCGGAGCCACCATCACCTCCATCATCTGGGCCCTCGGGGTGCTGCTCTACATGGACAAGCTGCCCGATACCTACCGGGCCGCCATGATGATGCTCTCCAGCCTCATTCTTACCGGCAGCGCCATCATGCTGTTTGGCAGCCGCCGTACCCTCTATGGTTCCGCCCTGCCGCTGGGCATGGCGATGCTGTTCGAGCTGGGCAATGGCAACGAGCAGGAGCGGATTGTCTCCTGCATGCTGGCGGGCTATCTGTTTGTCTTTCTGCCGACCCTGTTGCGCCGGATGCGGCGGGATCAGATCGCCTCGCTCCACCACCGTTTCTCCAACGCCGAGCTGGTGGCCGAACTGAAGGCGGTCTCCGAGCATTTGCGTCTCACCTCCCGCCTCGATGGCCTGACCGGCATCGCCAACCGCGCCCATCTCGACGACTCTCTGGAGCGGGCCTGGCGGCGCTGTCACCGCGCCCGGGCGCCGTTGTCGCTGGTGCTGGTGGATGTGGATTACTTCAAGCAGTTCAACGATCTTTACGGCCATCAGCTGGGGGATGACTGCCTGCAACAGGTGGCGGGCTTGCTGGCCGAGGTGGAGCGGCGCGAGGACGATCTGGCGGCCCGTTACGGGGGCGAAGAGTTCGCCTTGCTGCTGCCCTGCACCGGCATGCAGGGGGCATTGCAGGTGGCGGACAATGTGCGGCAGGCGCTCAAGGAGCTGGCCATCCCGCACCAGAAGTCACTGGTCTCCGGTCGGGTCACATGTAGTTTTGGTGTTGCGACACTGATACCGGACAACAGCATGAAAATCGCCGATTTGATCCAAAAAGCGGATGCGGCACTCTATCAGGCCAAGCATAATGGGCGGGATCGAATCGAAGTAGCCTTGATGGGTAAGGTTGCCTGAATTTAACGTGACAGATTAAAGAGGTTGTCTATGCAATGTCATCGTATCGAAGAGCTGCTGGAGTTGTTGCAGCCTGCCTGGATCAAGGAACAGGATCTCAGCCTGGTGCAGTTTGTTGCCAAACTGGCCCAAGAAGCGGGATTTGAAGGGCCTCTGTCCGAGCTGACCGACGACATGCTGATCTATCACCTCAAGATGCGGGAATCCGACAAGCAGGCGATGATCCCCGGTCTGGCCAAGGATCATGTGCCCGATTTCAAAGAGGCACTGCTCAAAGCACGCGGAATCAAGTGAATCTTTAGCGGAAGCGCATCACCTCGGGGTGATGCGCTTTTTTGTTGCCGAAAATTGCGATCCAACCCCAATATTAGATACATCTAATCCACACAATTAGCATGCTGTTTAAGATATAATCCGCTCCATAACAAATAAGGGAGCGATGTCTTGCAATGGCCGACCACGATAAAATCGATATCAAGGACGTCACCGACAAGGGCGTAACCGGGACCTTCAACCCCAATACGTTCAAAGCCAGCGACGACAGATTCAACCCGGGCAACCGCATCTATGTGCGGGCCCAGAAAGGGTATTGGCAGCGGATGCGCAAGGCCATGGGCTGGTTCTTTGTGGCGCTGTTCGTGCTGCTGCCCTGGCTGCGTTACGACGGGCGACAGGCGGTGCTGTTCGACCTCGGTCACCAGCAGTTCCATATCTTTGGCGCCACCATCTGGCCGCAGGATCTGACCCTGCTCGCCTGGCTCTTCATGATCGCCGCCTTCGGACTCTTCTTTATTACCACCTTCCTCGGTCGGGTCTGGTGTGGCTATCTCTGCCCGCAGACGGTCTGGACCTTCATGTTCATCTGGTTTGAAGAGAAGCTGGAAGGGCCCGCCAACAAACGGCGCAAGCTGGACGAGGCGCCCTGGAGCGGCGAGAAGCTGGCCCGCAAGGGAGCCAAGCATCTGGCCTGGCTGGCGATCTCGCTGGTGACCGGCCTGACCTTCGTCGCCTACTTCCAGGATGTGACTGAACTGGTGCCAGACCTCTTCACCCTGCAGGCAAGCGGATGGGTGCTGTTCTGGGTGATCTTCTTCACCATCATCACCTACGGCAACGCAGGCTGGATGCGCGCCATTATGTGTATCCACATGTGCCCCTACGCCCGCTTCCAGTCCGCCATGTTCGACAAGGACACCTTCATCGTCGGCTATGACACCAAGCGTGGCGAGACCCGTGGCGCCCGTTCCCGCAAGGCGGATCCCAAGGCGATGGGGTTGGGTGACTGTATCGACTGCGATCTCTGCGTGCAGGTTTGCCCGACCGGTATCGACATCCGCGATGGCCTGCAGTACGAGTGCATCAACTGCGGCGCCTGCGTCGATGCCTGCGACCAGACCATGGAGCGGATGGGCTACCCGAAAGGGCTCATCAGCTACACCACAGAGCACAAGCTGGCCAACGACTCGACCCATGTGGCGCGGCCCAAGCTGATTGGTTACGGGTTGGTGATGGCGGTGATGCTGGGGGTATTTGTCTACAACGCCATGTCCATCATGCCGATGGGGCTCGATATCTTGCGGGATCGCAACCAGCTGTTCCGCGAAAATAGCGAGGGGCTGATTGAGAACACCTACACCCTCAAGATCCTCAACAAGACCCTGCAGTCCCAGACCTACCAGCTGGATGTGGAGGGCTTGCCCGAGTATCAGTGGTTCGGCCCCCGTGAAGTGACTCTGAAGGCGGGTGAGATCTACACCCTGCCGGTCAGTCTGGCGGTCGATCCTTACAACCTGAAACGGCCGGCGCTGGATATCCAGTTCGTGCTGAAACGGGAGGGGGCGGCGCCCGATGACAGCAAGGGCAACCTGCGCCAGGGCAGCAAGTTTATCAGCCGGTTGTAACTGCGCGTGACTGCGGGCCGGGCGTGGCAACAGTCCTGTCACCAGCGAGCACGGCAATGGCGGGCAGTAGTGATAGAATGGGGCGCAACGGCGCCCCTTTCTTATGGTGGATGACATGCGTTTCAACTATTCCGACCTCAATCCCGACCTCATCATGGATGCGCTCGATCTCAGTGGCCTGCGGCTCGACTCCGGCCTTATCGAGCTCAACAGCTACGAAAACCGGGTCTACCAGTTTCAGGATGAGGATCGTCGCCGCTATGTGGTGAAGTTCTACCGTCCCGGCCGTTGGAGCTGGGCCCAGATCCTCGAGGAGCACGAGTTTGCCACCCGCCTTGCAGAGGCGGAGATCCCGGTCGCTGCACCGCTCGCCTTCGCGGGCGAGACCCTGCTGGAGCACGAGGGCTACCCCTTTGCCATCTGGCAGAGCGTCGGTGGCCGCCAGTTCGAGGTGGATAACCTCGACCAGCTGGAGTGGGTGGGGCGTTTCCTCGGTCGCATTCATCAGATCGGCGCCAGCAAGCCGTTTCATCATCGGGTGCGGCTCGATGTGGAGAGCATGTTGCACGAACCGCGTCAGCTGCTGGCGTCTGGCGAGTGGCTGCCAAGCGGGCTGGCGAAGCAATTCTTCGGGGTACTCGACGAGCTGATCAAGCATGTGAGCGACGCCATGGCCCTGGATGTGGCGCAGATCTCCCTGCATGGCGACTGCCACCCGGGCAACATCCTGTGGCGCGATGGCCCCATGTTTGTCGACCTCGATGATTGCCGTACCGGCCCCGCGATTCAGGATCTCTGGATGATGCTGAGCGGCGAGCGCCACGAGCAGCAGATCCAGCTCGACACCCTGCTGGCGGGCTACGAGGAGTTTATGGAGTTCGACTCGCGGGAGCTGGCGCTGATCGAGCCGCTGCGGGCGATGCGCATCGTTCACTACATGGCGTGGCTGGCGCGGCGCTGGGAAGATCCCGCCTTCCCCCGTCACTTCCCCTGGTTCAATACCGATCACTACTGGCGTCAACAGATTGCGACCCTGCACGATCAGTTGGAAACGCTGAAGGCACCGCCGTTGACCCTGATGCCGGGGTGGTAACTTATCCGGCGGCCAGCAGATAGCCCCACCTTTGGCACGATTAGCCGGAGGCACTCAAGGCACCACCGTTGAGCCTGATGCCAAACTGGTGAAATAGAAGGGATCTTGCGCGGCAAGGGGGACTCGATCTCCGGCCCTGACCATTGACGTCAGCATGGCGAAACAATAGGCTTGGCACTGCTTCGGTTCGCCGGGCGTGCCTCACAGTGATCCCTTAACAGGAAACATCATGAAAAAAGTTCTATTTTTCCTTGCTGCCATGCTGATGATCCCCATGGTTCACGCCGCCCCCGAGTTCAAGGAAGGCGTCAACTACGATGTGGTCAAACAGACTGGCAGTGCCCAGCCGGAAGTGATGGAGTTTTTCTCCTACTACTGCCCGCACTGCGCTACCTTCGAACCGATCGTTGAACAGTTGAAGGCCGGGTTGCCAGAGGGTGTGCCCCTCAAGAAGAACCCGGTTGCTTTCCTCGGTCGCGAGATGGGCCCCGAGATGCAGCGTGCCTATGCCGTTGCCAGCCTGCTCAATGCCGAAGCCAAGCTGACTCCGGCCATCTTCACCAAGATCCACACCCAACGTCAGCCGCCGATGAGCCGTGACGATGTGAAGAAGATCTTCGTGGACAACGGCGTACCGGCTGAAGAGTTCGACGGTGCCGTCGACAGCTTCGCCGTCTCCGGCATGGTCTCCCAGTTCGATCGCAACACCGAGAGCTACAACATTCGTGGTGTACCGGCCTTCCTGGTGAACGGCAAGTACATGGTGAAGATTGAATCCATCACATCTCAAGAGCAGTTCAACAAGCTGGTGCAGTTCCTGCTGGCCAAGAAAGACTGATACTTTTTGAGTTGATAAAAAGCCCGCCGGTGCGAACCGGCGGGCTTTTTGTTTTCTGGTTGTCGGGAAGATCAGACCCCGACGTGGAACGCCTGCTTGAGGTTGCGGATAAACTCTGCATCCCGGCAGAGGGTCTTGCCCGGGCTGTCGGAGATCTTGGCGACCGGGCCGCCATTGCACTCGATCAGCTTGAAGACGATGTTCATCGGGCTGACACCGGGCAGATCGCAGGTGAGCTTGGTACCGATGCCGAAACTGGTGTTGATGCGGCCACGGAAGTGGCGGAACAGCTGCACCGCCTTGTCGAGGTTGAGCCCGTCGGAGAAGACCAGGGTCTTGTCGGTCGGGTCGATGCCGAGACGCTGATAGTGGCTGATCGCCTTCTCGCCCCACACCACGGGATCGCCGGAGTCGTGACGCAAGCCCTGATAGCTGCTGGCCAGCTCGAAGTCGAAGTCCCGCAGGAAGGCATCCATGGTGATGCAGTCGGTCAGGGCGATACCGAGATGGTCGGTGAACTCGTCCAGCCAGCTGGTGAGGGCTGCGCGCTGGCTGTGCTCCAGCGGGAAGCCGAGCTGCTGGTGCGCCTGGAACCACTCATGGGCCTGGGTGCCGACCGCAGGCAGCTTGTACTTCTGGGCCAGCATGTAGTTGCTGGTGCCGCGAAACGCTGGCAGCCGCTCCTTGAGGCGACCCACTACCGCATCCTGTACCGCGTGAGAGAAGCGGCGGCGGGTGCCGAAGTCGATGAGGTTAAACTCGCTCATCTCGTCGCTGCTCAGCTCCTTCTCCAGCTTGTCGATCTTCTGATCGAGCCGCTCCAGCGCGTGGCTGACGCCGAACTGGGGGTAGCGGAAGCGGTTGCGCATCTCGCTGATGATGGCGAGCACCGGGATCTCCCACAGGATCACATCCTGCCAGGGGCCCTCGACCCGCACATTGATGCGGCCTCCCTGCTCGAACACCTTGAGCAGGGAGGCGTCGAGCGGCTTGCGGCGCAGGTGGTCGAGGTAGTCAGGGGTGAAGAAGGGACGCTCGGCCAGAAAATCGAGCTCTGGCCTGGTCAGTCGCAGGGAACCGGCGAGGCGCAGTTGCTCCTCGATCTGCCCCATCATGGGCAGCAGATCCTCTTCATTGCGGCTGTGAAACTCGGCCACCACCTCGGCATCCGGATAGCGATGGAACACCGCCTGCTGCATATGCAGCTTGTAGGCGTCGGTGTCGAGCAGGCTGGTGAGGATTGGGGGCATATCAGGCTCCTCGCAGACTGGTGAGCACGATGGAGCTCCCCTGCCGCATATGTAACGTGCAGGCGTCGGTGTCGAGCAGGCTGGTAAGAATCGGTGGCATATCAGGCGTCCAGCAGGCGTTGTACATCGATCAGGGTCTGGGCCAGTTCGGCGCCAGCCTCAATCATCTGGGTGTGGGCGCTGGCAACCGTCGCGGGGGCGATGCCACGGCAGGCATCGAGATGGACGATCACCCGGAAACCGGCGCGGCGCAGTTGCAGCACGCTGGTTTTGACACAGTAGTCGGTGGCGAGGCCGCCGACCAGTACGGTATCGACCTTGCGGGCTTGCAGGAATTCGATGAGTCCGGTGCTGCGCCGTTCGGCCAGGTCGTGGAAGCAGGTGCCGTAGGGATGGAGATCCGGTTCGACCCCCTTCCAGACGAAGAAGTCATAGTCGATGGGAGCGGGCAGGCCGTCGAGCAGCTCGAAGCCCTTGCTGCCCGGTACGCAGTGCACCGGCCAGGTGAGGTCGGCGTTGGGCAGATCCAGCGGCAGCAGCATGCCGGCGGGGTCAGAAACGGCCCAGTCGGCATTGGCGGGGTGAGAGTCCTTGCTGCCGATCCGCAGCGTGGCGAGGGTGGCCTGAGCGTTGAGCGCAGCCACAATATCATCACCGCCCGCAACGGGCAGTTCGTTCGGGCAGAGGGGGGTAAAGCCCTTCTGCGCATCAATATCCAGGCTGGCGACGGTTCCCATGATTGGCTCCTGCACATACTATTCGTGTGATATTATCTACCAAACATTAATGGAAGGCGAGCAGGGCGATCGGCATGCTGAGAATGAGTCTGGATATGGTGGTGCTGCGGTTGCATGAGGAGCGGCTCGAGCTGCTGCTTGAGACCCGCGATCGCCCCCCCTTTGCCCACTGTTGGCAACTGCCTGCGCTGCGCATCGATGAGACCCGGGATCGGGATCTGGATGCCGCCCAGCGCCGTCTGCTGGCGGAGTGGGGTCTGGGTGACTGCTACAGTGAGCAGGTCTGCACCCTCGGCAATCTGGAGCGGGATCCCCGCGGCTGGTCCACGACCCTGGTCTATCTCTGTCTGGTCGATCCGGAAGTGGAGGCGATCCACGGTTGCTGGCATCCGCTCGCCAACCTGCCGGGGCTGAGCCTCGCCTTCGACCATGTCCAGCTTATCGCCAAGGGACTGGAGCGGCTGCGGATCAAGAGCCGTTACAGCACCCTGCCGCTGCAACTGCTGGGGCCCGAGTTCACCCTCTCCGAGGTGCAGCGCGCCTTCGAAATCATCCTGCAAACACCCATGAATACGGCCGCCTTTCGCAAGCGGATCCATCGCGCCGACATTCTGGTGGATACCGGCCGCAAGCGCACCGGCAAACAGCGTCCCGCTATCCTCTACCGGCTGGAGAGCCCCTGCTGCGTGATGTTCGATCAGGTGATGCATGGAGCGGAAGCATGAGTGAGACCGGCGTACACAAGGTGCTGGTGAGTGCCTGCTTGCTGGGTCAGCCGGTGCGTTACGACGGTCAGAGCAAGGGAATCGTCAGCGACTGGCTGAGTGCGCTGGGTGCCGAGGGGCGGGTGCTGGCCTTCTGCCCCGAAGTGGCTGGCGGTTTGCCGACCCCACGCCCCCCTGCCGAGCGGCAGGGCGAGCTGGTAGTGACGGCGAGCGGGCTGGATGTGACTGCCGAGTTCGACCGTGGCGCCGAGCTGGCGCTGGAAATCTGTCAGACGCAGGGCATTCGCTTCGCCCTGCTGAAAGAGGGGAGCCCCTCATGTGGCAGCGGCCGTATCTATAACGGCCGCTTCGAAGGTGTTTCTGTGGCGGGCGAGGGCAAGACCACTGCCCTGCTGCGCCGCCACGGGATTGCAGTCTTTTCCGAAGATCAGTTGGCCGAGTTGGCTTCTGCGCTCTCTTTGGATTCCTCCCCGGATTTGGCGGCAACCGGCAGCGGCGCCTGACCGCTCTGCCACCCCTCCAGCACCTCGTCCTTCTCCTGCCAGCGCTGGTTTAGCCACTCCTGAAAACCGCGCTTGAACTGCTTGTCGTTGAAGTAATCCCCAATCAGCGCCTCATCCACCGGCAGCTCCTCGATCCGCACCTGAATATGTTTTACCCGCCCCATCAGGAAGTCCTTGAACGGGGTCTCGGCGTTGTCCGGATAGCGGATGGTGACGTTGATCAGGCTGTCGAACTGCTCCCCCATGGCTGCCAGCGTAAAGGCCAGCCCCGCCGCTTTGGGGGGCATCAGATGGCGGTAGCGGGAGCGGGTCGCATCCCGTTTCTGCTCGGTGAAGCGGGTTCCTTCCACGAAATTGATGACGGTAGTGGGGATATGGCGAAACTTCTCGCAGGCGTTGCGGGTGGTCTCGATATCCTTGCCGCGCAGGTGCGGGTTCTTCAGCAAAAACTCCCGTGAGTAGCGACGCATAAAGGGCATATCGAGCCCCCAGCAGGCGAGCCCCAGCAGCGGGATGTAGATGAGCTCGTGCTTCATGAAGAACTTGGGCACCGGCAGCCTATCGCGGAACAGGTGGCCGAGCACCACGATATCGGTCCAGCTCATATGGTTGCTGATGATGAGATACCAGCCATCCTTGCGCAGCTTGGTATTGTCCTCCACCTGCCAGTCAATGCGGGTGGTGAGGCGGATCACCAGCGCATTGCAGGCCAGCCACAGTCTCATGAAGCGGTTGTTGAGCCGGCTGCAGGCGCGGCTAAAGGCCGGGATCGGCAGCAACAGTTTGGCCAGCGACACCAGCAGGATCAGACTGGCGCACAAGGCGGTGAAAAGGATGGTCAGGCCCGCGCTGATGATCAGCACCAGCGGGCCGGGAAGCAGGGATAGCATGAATGTTTACTGCGCCTTGGTTGCCAGCAGTTGGCTCAGGGTCTGGTCCTTTTCGTGCCAGATCCCGTTCAACCACTGTTGAAACTCTTGTTGGAACTCGGGGTCATTGAAGTAATCCCCCACCAGCTTGCGGTCGATCGGCAAATAGCGGACCTGAACCTTGATTTGCCCGACCCGGCCACACATGAAGTCCCAGTAGCTGGGAATGCCGTCCGGATAGGCGATGGTGACATCCACCAGTTGATGCAACTGATCACCCATGGCGGCCAGAGTAAAGGCGATGCCCCCCGCTTTCGGGAGCAGCAGATGACGATAGGGCGAGCCCTGCTTCTGATGCTTGCTGCCGGTGAAGCGGGTGCCTTCGACGAAGTTCATCACACTCACCGGAATGTGGCGGAACCTGGCGCAGGCCTTACGGGTCGTTTCAATGTCTTTTCCCTTCAGATGGGGATGTTTTTCCAGAAATTTCCTGGAATATCGCCGCATGAAGGGGAAGTCGAGCGCCCACCATGCCAGACCGAGAAAAGGTACCCAAATCAGCTCTTTCTTGAGGAAAAACTTCAGGAAGGGGATTTTTTGGTTAAAAACCCGCTGCAGTACCAGTATGTCGACCCAGGATTGATGGTTGGCAATCACCATATACCACTCATTCCGGTGCCCTTTGTCCACTCCGACCACCTCGAAAGGGGTTTTGATGATGGTTTTCTGGATCAGATTGTTGAAACCGATCCAGCAGCTGGCACAGCCATCGAGCAGCCAGTTGCAGAGGGTGCGCCACCCCTTGAGGGGGAGCAGGAGCTTGAGCAGACCCAGCGAGAAGATGGGGACAAACCAGAAGAGGGTGTTGAAAAAATAGAGCAGGGTGGAGAGGCTGCCGCGCAGTCGCTCTGTCAGCTTGTTGGGCATGAGTCGGGTCCGTCTTGCTGTCGATAAAGGGCCATCAAGTGGTCAGATCTGTGGCCATAATATCAGCCGATTGCCCGTGAGACCATTCAGAGCCGTTACGGGGGTTGGACTCACCCTTTCCCTTCTGTCAGCTGCTGCGCAATCGCGACAGCAGCCTGTCCATGGCGCGATAACCGAGCGCCTCGATAAGATGCTCCTTGCCGATGGCGGGTTGCCCGGCCAGATCGGCGATGGTGCGTGACACCCGCAGGATGCGATGCCAGGCCCGGATGCTGAGCCCCAGCTTCTGGATGGCATTCTCCAAAAATTCGGCATCTTGCGGTGATAGTCGACAAATATCCTCTATCTCACGGCTATCCAGCAGGTTGTTGAGCTTGCCGTTGCGACTCAGCATGCGCTCCCGTGCCACCAGTACCCGATCGCGGATCTGCTGGCTCGATTCCCCCCGCTCCGCCTTGCCGGTCAGGCTCCCCTTGGGTAGCAGTGGCACTTCCACAGTCAGATCGAAGCGGTCGAGAAAGGGGCCGGAGAGTTTGCCGAGGTAGCGCAGGATCTGATCCGGGCTGGAGCGGGTCTGGCCGTCGCCATAGTGGCCACAGGGGCTGGGATTCATGGCCCCCACCAGCTGAAAGCGGGCGGGAAAATCCACCTGACGGGCGGCCCGGCTGATGGTGATGTGGCCCGTCTCCAGCGGCTCGCGCAGGGAGTCGAGCACCTTGCGCTCGAACTCGGGCAATTCATCCAAAAACAGCACCCCGTTGTGGGCCAACGATATTTCGCCGGGCCGCGGGTGGCTGCCACCGCCCACCAGCGCCACTGCCGAGGCACTGTGGTGCGGCGTGCGGTATGGCCTGTGGTGCCAGTGACCGGCGCGCGGGGTGAGGCCACCGATGGAGTGGATGGCGGCGGTCTGCTGCGCTTCCTGCTCGCTCAGCGGCGGCAAGATGCCGGGCAGTCGGCTGGCCAGCATGCTCTTGCCGGTGCCGGGCGGGCCGATGAACAGCAGGTTGTGGCTGCCGGCGGCGGCGATCTCCAGTGCCCGCTTGGCCTGTGACTGGCCGATCACATCCTGCAGATCCGGTACATCGGGCAGGCTCTCCGCGCTTTGGGGATTCGGCAGCGGCAGTTCGTATTGTCCTGCCAGCCAGGCGGTGACTGCCAGCAGCTGGTGGGCGGTGCGCACCTCGGCATCCTGAATGAGGGAGGCTTCGGGGCCGTTCTCTCGCGGCACCAGCAGGGTGCGCCCCGCATCCCGGCAGGCGAGCACGGCGGGCAGCACCCCGAGCACAGGGCGGATCTCTCCGGTCAGGGCCAATTCCCCTAAAAATTCGTGATCGAGCAGATATTTTGCAGGTATCTGCTTGGAAGCGGCAAGAATACCGATGGCGATGGCCAGATCAAAGCGGCCTCCCTCCTTGGGCAGATCGGCGGGGGCCAGATTGACCGTGATGTGTTTGCTCGGGAACTCGAAATTGCCGTTGAGCAGGGCGCTGCGCACCCGATCTCGCGACTCCTTCACCGAGGTTTCCGGCAGGCCGACCATGTTGAAGGCGGGCAGGCCGTTGGAGAGGTGAACTTCCACTGTAACTTGCGGGGCCGCGATCCCGAGGCTGGCACGGCTATAAACCACAGCTAATGACATAAATCCCGTCCTTGAGTTGATATATGTTCTGACTAACTGCTTGTTGTTGGTTTTTTATTCCAGAGTTCCGGCTGAGGAATAGCCAAAATCAGTGGGTTGTCACAGAAAAAAGGCTTGCCCAATAAAAATCACCGTGCTAGTTCTAATAGCCATTCGCGGTAGAAACCGCCCCAATTTCACAGGATTTCCGGTTGTAACTATGAACATGGCCTCACGTTTCGTCAGCATTATTGTGATCCTAGTGGTGATTATTATCTCACCGCTCGGGGCTCGTTTAGCTGCACGGAACAAGGGATAGACCCACCACCGGACAGAACGAAACAAGCGACCCCCGAGCCTCACAGCTCGGGGGTTTTTTTTCGACCAAAGGACAGGATTTTCCACATGAACGGCGCGCAGTTTTTGGTACAGGCTCTCAAGAAACAGGGTGTGACCCAGGTGTTTGGTTACCCGGGCGGGGCCATCATGCCGGTCTACGATGCCCTGTATGACGGTGGTCTGGCCCATCAGCTCTGCCGCCACGAGCAGGGCGCCGCCATGGCGGCGGTGGGCTATGCCCGCGCATCCGGTCAGGTGGCGGTCTGCATCGCTACCTCCGGCCCCGGCGCTACCAATCTGGTAACCGGTCTGGCGGAGGCGCTGCTCGATTCGGTGCCGCTGGTGGCCATCAGCGGTCAGGTGCCCTGTGCCGCCATCGGTACCGATGCGTTTCAGGAGGTCGATGTGCTCGGCATGTCTCTCTCCTGTACCAAGCACTCCTTTATGGTGACTGATGCCGCCGATCTGGGGCGGGTGCTGGCAGAAGCCTTCGCCATCGCCACCGAAGGGCGCCCCGGACCTGTGCTGATCGATCTCCCCAAGGATGTACAACTGGCTGCCGTGCCGCCCCAGAGCCCGCTGTTTGCGGTGGAAGAGCCGGAGGCGCTCAATCCCTCGGAACTGACCGCAGCCCGCACCCTGCTGGCTGCCGCCGAGCGCCCGGTGCTCTACGTCGGTGGCGGGGTGGGTATGGCCAATGCCGAGCAGCAGTTGCGTGATTTTGCCGCCGCCACCGGCATGCCTGCGGTCACCACTCTCAAGGGGATTGGCGCGCTCGATCCCGATAGCCCCGTTTATCTGGGCATGCTCGGCATGCACGGCACCAAGGCGGCCAACTATGCGGTGCAGCAGTGCGACCTGCTGCTGGTGGTGGGGGCCCGTTTCGACGACAGGGTGACCGGCAAGCTGGAAGAGTTCGCCCCCGAGGCCAAGGTGATCCATCTCGATGTGGACGCCGCCGAATTCGGCAAGCGCCGCGCCGCCGAGGTGGGTATCACCACGGATCTCAAACAGGTGCTGCCGCGCCTCGCCATGACTCTCGAGATCGCCCCCTGGCGTGAACACTGCGCCGCCATGGCTCGCGAATATGCGTTTCGCTACGACCACCCGGGTCAGGCCATCTACGCCCCGGCGCTGCTCAAGCAGCTTTCTGCCAAGTTGCCGGAGAGCAGCGTGGTGGCCTGCGACGTGGGTCAGCACCAGATGTGGGTCGCCCAGCACATGCGCTTCACCAGTCCGCGCAACCATCTCTCCAGCGCCGGTCTCGGCACCATGGGCTTCGGTCTGCCGGCCGCCATCGGGGCCAAGATGTCGCGCCCGGAGGATGAAGTGGTGCTGGTGAGCGGTGATGGCTCTTTCATGATGAACGTGCAAGAGCTCGGCACCATCCGCCGCGCCCAACTCAAGGTGAAGATGGTGCTGCTGGACAACCAGCGCCTCGGCATGGTGCGCCAGTGGCAGGAGCTGTTCTTCGACGGCCGCTACAGCGAGACCATCCTCTCCGACAACCCCGATTTCGTCGCCCTGGCTGCTGCTTTCGGCATCCCCGGCGAAACCATCACATGCAAGGAGCAGATAGCCGGAGCCCTCGATCGCCTGCTGGCAAGCGAGAGTGCCTACCTGCTGCATGTGGCTATTTCAGAGGAAGAAAACGTCTGGCCCCTGGTTCCGCCGGGAGTCGCCAACCACAAGATGATGGAGCAACGCCCATGAACCCGCACACCCTTGCCCAGCCAGCATTTGCACAGCACACCCTGCATATCCATGCCCAGCCCAGACCCGAAGTGATGGAGCGGGTGCTGCGGGTGGTGCGTCACCGCGGCTTCAATCTCTGTGCCTTGAATATGGAGCAGGATTGCCAACAGCTGCGGATCACGGTTACTGTCGAGTCGGTGCGTCCCATCCAGCAGTTGTGGAGCCAGCTGGTGAAGCTGGTGGACGTCTCCCGGGTCGATGCACTGGAACAGCAACCCCGGATCAGAGCTTAAGGAGCCAAGCCAATGTCACAGCCTTCCCAATCCGCCACTCACCCCCAATACATCTGGTTCAACGGCAAGATGGTGCCCTGGCAGGATGCCCAGGTGCACGTGATGAGCCACGCCCTGCACTACGGCTCCTCGGTGTTTGAGGGTGTGCGCGCTTACGACACCCCCAAAGGCACCTGCATCTTCCGTCTGCAGGAGCACACCCGCCGCCTGTTCGACTCCGCCAAAATCTACTGGATGGACGTCCCTTACAGCGAGGCCGACGTGAATGAAGCCTGCCGCACCGTGGTGCGCGAGAACGGCCTGAAGAGCGGTTACCTGCGCCCGCTGGCCTTTGTCGGCAACGTGGGGCTGGGGCTGCATCCGCCACTGGATGCCAAGGCTGACCTGATGGTCGCCGCTCTGCCGTGGGGCGCTTATCTGGGGGAAGAGGGGCTGAAAAACGGGGTGGATGTCTGTGTCACCTCATGGAACCGGCTCGCTCCCAACACCATTCCCACCGGCGCCAAGGCTGGCGGCAACTATCTCTCCTCCCAGCTGATCAGCCGCGAGGCCAAGCGCAACGGCTTCGCCGAGGGGTTGGCGCTGGATGTGAACGGCTACCTGAGCGAAGGGGCGGGGGAGAACCTGTTCCTGGTGAAGAATGGCGTGCTGTTTACCCCGCCTGCCACCGCAGCCATCCTGCCCGGCATCACCCGCGACACCATCATGACGCTCGCGCGTGACTTGGGTTACGAGGTGCGTGAGCAGGCGCTGCCCCGCGAGGCGCTCTATGTCGCAGACGAAATCTTCATGACCGGCACCGCCGCCGAGGTGACCCCGGTGCGCTCCGTCGATCGGATGAAGGTGGGCGCTGGCAGCCGTGGCACGGTGACCGAGCAGCTACAAAACGCCTTCTTCGGCCTGTTCAATGGCAAGACCGAAGACAAGTGGGGCTGGCTGACGCCCGTCAACGACTGATGAGAGAGGGGAGGCGTCATGCCTCCCCGAGTCGCTTCCGGTGAGAACTTCCCAGAGGAGTCTTCACCAGGATCGATTCCGATCCACTCGTATCATCACTGCATAACGCATCGAGCCCATATGGGCATTCAGGGAGTAGAGACATGCCGAAGTTGAGATCCGCCACCACCACCCACGGACGTAACATGGCCGGGGCACGCGCCCTGTGGCGTGCCACCGGAATGACCGATCAGGATTTCGGCAAGCCCATCATCGCCGTGGTCAACTCCTTCACCCAGTTCGTGCCGGGCCACGTTCACCTCAAGGATCTGGGCCAGCTGGTGGCGCGCGAAATCGAAGCAGCGGGGGGGGTTGCCAAGGAGTTCAACACCATCGCCGTGGATGACGGCATCGCCATGGGCCACGGCGGCATGCTCTATTCCCTGCCATCGCGCGAGCTGATTGCCGACTCGGTGGAGTACATGGTCAACGCCCACTGCGCCGACGCCATGGTCTGTATCTCCAACTGCGACAAGATCACCCCGGGGATGCTGATGGCTGCCCTGCGCATCAATATCCCGGTGATCTTCGTCTCCGGCGGCCCGATGGAAGCGGGCAAGACCAAGCTCTCCGACCAGATCATCAAGCTGGATCTGGTGGATGCCATGATCCAGGGCGCCGATCCCAAGGTGTCGGACGCCCAGAGCGAACAGGTGGAGCGCAGCGCCTGCCCCACCTGCGGTTCCTGTTCCGGCATGTTTACCGCCAACTCCATGAACTGCCTGACCGAGGCGCTGGGTCTCTCCCAGCCGGGCAACGGCTCCATGCTGGCAACCCACGCCGATCGCGAGCAGCTGTTCAAGCTGGCGGGCCAGCGCATCGTGACGTTGGCCAAGCGCTGGTATGAGCAGGATGACGAGACCGCCCTGCCGCGCAACATCGCCACCAAGGCGGCGTTCGAAAATGCCATGGCGTTGGATATCGCCATGGGCGGCTCCACCAATACCGTGCTGCACCTGTTGGCGGCGGCGCAGGAGGCTGGCGTCGACTTCACCATGGCCGATATCGACCGCATGTCCCGCAAGGTGCCCCAGCTGTGCAAGGTGGCGCCCTCCACCCAGAAATACCATATGGAAGATGTGCACCGCGCCGGTGGCGTGGTCGCCATTCTGGGCCAGCTGGAAAAAGCGGGTCTGGTGCATGGGGATACCCGTACCGTGCTGGGTTGCTCCCTCGTTGAACAGCTCGATGAATATGACGTCAGCCGCCAGCCGAGTCAGGAGGTGGTGGACTTCTACCGCGCTGGCCCGGCCGGGATCCGCACCACCAAGGCGTTCAGTCAGGATTGCCGCTGGCCAGAGCTGGATCTGGACAGAGCAGAAGGCTGTATCCGCTCGCTGGACAACGCCTACAGCCAGGAGGGCGGCCTTGCCGTACTCTCCGGCAACCTCGCGGTCAACGGTGCCATCGTCAAGACTGCCGGGGTGGATGAGGAGAACCTCACCTTCCGTGGCCCGGCCCGGGTATTCGAGAGTCAGGAGAGCGCTGTGAGCGGCATCCTTGACGGTACCGTGAAAGCAGGCGAGGTAGTGGTGATCCGCTACGAAGGGCCGAAAGGGGGGCCGGGCATGCAGGAGATGCTCTACCCCACCACCTATCTGAAATCCATGGGATTGGGCAAGGCGTGCGCCCTGATCACCGATGGTCGCTTCTCCGGCGGCACCTCGGGCCTCTCCATCGGCCACGTCTCGCCGGAGGCGGCCTCCGGCGGCACCATAGGTCTGGTGGAGGATGGCGACATCATCAGTATCAATATCCCGGCCCGCAGCATGGTGCTGGAGGTGGCCGACAGTGTGCTGGCTGCCCGCCGCGTCGCCGTCGAGGCTCGGGGCTGGAAGCCGCTCGATCGTCAGCGTCAGGTCTCCTTTGCCCTGCGTGCCTACGCTATGTTCGCTACCAGCGCCGATAAAGGCGCGGTTCGCGATCGCTCGATGCTGGGGGAATAAATCATGGTCTCTGCGGCGGATTATCTACGCAAGGTGTTGCTCTCCCCCGTCTATGAGGCGGCGCGGGTGACCCCTTTGCAAACCCTGAAGAAACTCTCCGAGCGGCTCGGCAACCATGTCAGCCTGAAGCGGGAGGATCTGCAACCGGTCCACTCCTTCAAGCTGCGCGGTGCCTACCACAAGATCGCCACTCTGAATGAGGAGCAGAAGGCGCGTGGCGTCATCGCCGCCTCCGCCGGCAACCACGCGCAGGGGGTCGCCCTGTCGGCCGCCAAGCTCGGTATTAAAGCGATCATAGTGATGCCCAAGACCACGCCGGACATCAAGATCGACGCGGTGCGCCGTCAGGGCGGCAACGTCATGCTGTTCGGCAACAGTTTCGACGAGGCCTACGGCGAGAGTCGCCGCCTCGCTGAATTGGAGGGCTACACCCTGATCCCGCCGTTTGACGACGTCGAGGTGATCGCTGGGCAGGGCACTATCGGCAAGGAGCTGCTGGAGCAGGATACCCACCTCACCCACGTGTTCGTGCCGGTGGGCGGCGGCGGGTTGGCCGCCGGGGTGGCGGTCTACATCAAACAGCTGCTGCCGGATGTGAAGGTTATCGGGGTGGAGGCGGAGGGTTCCGCCTGTCTCAAGGCCGCGCTGGCGGCCGGCGAGCCGGTCAATCTGGAGCGGGTCTCGCTGTTTGCCGACGGGGTGGCGGTCAAGCGCATCGGCGAGGAGACCTTCCGCCTGTGCAACCAGTATCTGGACGAGGTGGTGACCGTCTCCAACGACCAGATCTGCGCCGCGCTGAAAGACATCTTCGATGACTGCCGCGCCATCGCCGAGCCGTCGGGCGCCCTGTCGTTGGCGGGCCTCAAGGCCTACAGCGAGCGGGAGCAGGTCAAAGGGGGGCGGATGGCGGCCATTTTGTCCGGTGCCAACGTCAACTTCCACAGCCTGCGTTACGTGTCGGAGCGTTGCGAGATCGGCGAGAAGCGTGAGGGTATGCTGGCGGTGACCATCCCCGAGCGCAAGGGGGCCTTCCTCGACTTCTGCCGTCAGCTCGGCCCCCGCATGGTGACCGAGTTCAACTACCGCTACGCCGATGCCGAGCAGGCGTCGCTGTTCGTCTCGGTGCGCCTCACCGGTGGTGATGAAGAGCTGGGCCAGATCATCGATCAGCTCGGTGGCAACGGCTATCCGGTGGTCAACATGACCGAGAGCGAGCTGGCCAAGAACCACGTGCGTTACATGATTGGCGGCCGCCCGGCCCGGCCCCTCGGTGAACGTCTCTACAGTTTCAAGTTTCCGGAGCAGCCGGGCGCCCTGATGCGCTTTCTGGAGACCCTCGGCTGTCGCTGGAATATCAGCCTGTTCCACTACCGCAACCACGGTGCCGACTACGGCCGGGTGCTCTGCGCCTTCGAGCTGCCGGACGAGGACGTGACCGCCTTCCACGACTATCTGCACGAGATTGGCTACGGCTGGAAAGAGGTGAGCGATGACCCCGCCTACCGGTTGTTTCTGGCCAGTTGAGCAAGGGGGGCTTCAAGGGAGGCGTTATGCCTCCCTTTTCTATTGCTGCGTGTGGATAGGTCCACTCCGTACGACGCAAGGTCATGGTTTAACTGGTAAAACCATGTGAACCAGTATGCTGGTGATTTTTACGCCGGATATTGCTGGCAAGCTCACACTCCTGATGGCTTGGTCATTTGAGGCTGCGTTCGGATGGGATACCCTGAATAGCGGAGAGGCCGCCTGACGGCTTCACACAGGGAAAGTGCGCACTCAGGCGCCCATAACGACTTATTGCAGAGGCGAAAATATGAATAAATCCATGCTTGCCGTATTGGTCAGTGGTTTGCTGGCGGCCGGAGCCGTGCAGGCCGCCGCTCAGGACAATACCTGGTATGTCGGTGGCAAGGCCGGTTGGTCCAATTACTATGGCGTTGACCACAACCAGTATGCCGAGTCGATTGCCCAGACGTTGGGTAATACCAGCGAGAACACGGATGATCTGGGTCTGGGTCTGTTCGCCGGTTACCAGCTCAACCCCAATCTGGGCTTCGAGCTGGGTTATGACTGGCTTGGCAAATATGACACCACTTCGGGCACTGGCGCCAATACCCTCAAGACCGAAGCCAAGAGCCAGATGATTCAGGCCACCATGAAGATCAGCTTCCCGGCAACGAATGTGCTCGATCTTTATGGCCGACTGGGCGGTGCCTATGCCTGGACGGATAGCGAGATCAGCTTCGCCAATACCAGCGAGACCGGCAAGAAGCATGGCGCCGCCTTCGTTGGTGCGCTGGGTGCCGAATATGCCATCGATCGTGACTGGGCTGCCCGTCTGGAGTACCAGTACACCACGCCGCTGGGAGATGCCTCTCTCGATCGCTCCGGTATCGAGATGGATAACGGACTGATTTCGTTCGGAATGCTCTATCGCTTCGGTCAGCAAGGTGGCGAGGTCGCTGCACCGGCGCCCGCTCCGGCCGCCGAACCGGCACCTGTAGCCGTGGTTGAGCCCAAAACCTTCAGTCTGAGTTCCGATGTGCTGTTCGAGTTCAACAAGGCGACCCTGAAACCGGCTGCCAATCAGGCGCTCGATGCCCTGTTCAGCCAGATTGTGGCGGCCAATCCGAAAGATGGTGTCGCAACTGTCATCGGTTATACCGACCGCATCGGTTCCGACAACTACAACCTGGCCCTCTCTGAGAAACGTGCCCAGAGCGTGGCCAGCTATCTGGTATCCAAAGGCTTGTATGCCGACAAGGTACGAGTCGAGGGGCGTGGCAAGGCCAATCCGGTCACTGGCAGCAGCTGTGCCAGCCGCTCCAAGCAAGAGCTGATCGCCTGTCTGGCACCTGATCGCCGGGTGGAAATTCATCTGGAAGGGGTTTCCCAGCCTGTCCAATAAGCAGAGCGACGGGAGCGATAAATGTTAAAACGGGAGGCCTGGCCTCCCGTTTCTTATGGGGTGTTTACGATGTCGTGCCTCAGAGCCCGAACAGCGGGCGCAGGCGGATGCCGATGAGGCTGCCAGCGAGGGCCATCAGCATCCAGACCCAGCCGTGCAGGCTGCCAGAGGCGGTGCCATCGAAGAAGCCGCCGAGGTTGCAGGCGGCGTACATGGCGCCCATCCCCATCAACAGGCCGCCGATGATGGAGGCCAGACTGTTGCCGATCCGCATCGGGGCGAAGTTGCCGCCACCGCTCAAACAGCGCGCCAGCATGGCCCCCAGAATGCCGAGCCAGAACATGCCGACCATGGGATTGATGAAGAGTGGCTGGGCCAGCTTGGGGTTGCCCTCGAACAGGCCGAACAGAGAGGCGCCGCGCAGCGCCATGTCATAGACGGCGCCGGTGATGGTCCAGGCCGAGCCGTGCAGAGCGACGACAGTGGAGTTGAGCAGGGCGATGATGATGCCGCCGGTCAGCACGGTGAATCGGCCATCGCACCAGAACAGATTGCCGCCGCTGAAGAGGGGCTTGAGCTCGCCGGTACGCTTGAGTTCGCTGTTGCGAAACAGCAGGAACAGCGCGGCGACCAGCGCCAGGTTGAGCAGCATGCCGCTCCAGATATTGCCGGTCAAATCCTTGGCCAGCACCACATGGCTGGAGAAGGTGGCCTCCAGTTCGGGGCGGAACTGGTTGCTGATAAGGGTGCCGATGCCGTAGCAGATCAGTACCAGCCAGAAGCGGGGTTGTCCCTCGCCGCAGCAATAAAGAGTGCCGGTGGCACAGACGCCTGCCAGCTGCATGCCGATGCCGAACAGGAAGGCACCGACGATGAAGGGAATGCCGATAGCCATCACGTTACCCACCATGGCATCGCCAAACAGGGCGTGGCTAAAAGAGAGGAAGGTGGTGAACAGCAGAATTTCGATGGCGATGGTGAGCAGGTGAACCCGCACATAGTAACTGTTGCGCTTGGTCAGCATTTCGCGCCAACCGAAGACGATGCCGAAGCGGCTGAAGGAGAGGGTGAAGCCGAAGCCGAATCCGATCAGGGCCATCAGAGCCCATTTCATACCAAAGGTGTTGCCAAGCCAGAGTAACGCTCCCCCCGCGATTGCCACGATGGGGAGCGACCATTTTCGATTCATGTCTGTTGATCCTTGCAGTTGGTTTTCAGAGGGGCGGATCCTATTCCCTCGTGGAGTCCAATGCTACCCATTTAGTCAATGCAGAGAAAAAGGGGGGCGCTGACTCCCGTCAGCGCCGGGGATCAATGGCGGGTGGTGTCGAGATGGAAGTGGTGAGTCTGTCTGGTCAGGATGCGGGCGTGCTGGGCGACCATGGTCGCCTCTTCGGCGGCCTGACTGGCGCTCTGGTTGGCTTCGGCCGCCAACCGCGACATCTCGCCGACCTGATGGTGGATCCCCTGCACCAACCGGGTCTCATCACTCATCAACTGATCGACCCGAGCGATGCGCTGGTTGATCTCCTCGCAACTCTGCGCGATCCGGGCGACGCTCTGGCGCGCTGTCATCGTGTGAGTGACCGCCTGTTCGACCCGGGCCAGCTCGGTATCCATCTCGCTGGCGGCGCGCAGACTGACATCCTGGATCTTGCCGATGATGGTGTTTATCTCGGTGGTGGCGCTGCCGGTGCGGGTCGCCAGCGAGCGTACTTCATCGGCCACCACGGCAAAACCGCGCCCTTGTTCACCTGCCCGCGCCGCTTCAATGGCCGCGTTCAGCGCCAGCAGATTGGTCTGCTCCGCAATATCGTGAATGGCACCCGCCAGCCCGGCAATCTGCTGCGAGAGGCCAGCCAGATCCGAAATGGTCTGGGAGACCTGCTTCACTCCCGTGACTTGCTCCCCGATCACCTGTTCCACGGTGTGGATGGCGATCGTCGCCTCTTGTGCCCGCTCTGCTGACTGCAGGGTTTGCTCCCCCACCTGATGCAGCTGGCTACCCGCCTGTTCAATGGAGTGGGTGAGCTGCTCGATGGCCTGTTCGATATGGTGGGCCGCCCCGACCTGAGCCTGACTGTCATCGGTGTGCCGTTGTGCCATGGCGGTCAGGCTGGTGGCGCGATCATCCAGCGTACTGGCGCTGCGTTGCAGCGACTCCACCAGGGTTGCCAGTTGGTCACGCATGGCCCCGATCTGGCGGATCAGCTCGCCGATGGCATCAAGGCCCGGCTCCGGCATGGGGCGGTTCAACTCCCCTTCGGCGATGGCGGCGGTGGCCTTGCCTGCGGCCAGCAGCCGCTGTTGGGTGGGGCGTCCCAGCCAGAAGATGAGCCCGGCCCCCAGCAGTGCAGCGCACAACAGCAGGCCGTAGCAGAGTCGAGTGGTGTTGGCGAGATGAGCCATCTGCTCGGCGGCATACTCGTTACCGCGGATGACGGTGGCGTCCACCCCTAGCCGGTGGGCGTTATAGAGGGTGTGCAGGCGTGCTGCAAGCGCGCCCGCCTGCGCCAGATCCCCCGCCTTGATGGCGGGGACAAACTTGTCGTTGAGCAACTGCCAGAACAGCTCCCCCTGCACTTTTTGCTCCCCCAGCAGCAGCTCCCTGAGGGGCTCGTTCAGGCTGCTCTCTTGCCAGAAGCGGTTACGGCTCTCGAACTCTTGCTGCAGTCGGACGAGGGTTTGCAGCAGGGCCTCCCGCTCCTCCGGTTTGGCATGGAGCAGGGTGTAGACCTGCAACTGGGATTCGATGAGGTAGAGGGGGGGCGGCAGAATATCGGCTACCACATCCTTCCCCTGTCCCATCTGATCGGCTGCGCTCCGGACCGAATAAAGCCCGAAAAAGCTGATGGAGATCAGCGTGATAATGACCATGATCCCCAGAACCTGACCAAAAAGCAGGGATCTGTCGTGAATGTGTTTGAGCATGTTGCCTCCATTCGGCTCCGTTCATGGATAGCATAGCTCTCTGGCGGGATGGTGCGACTCGGGTATGGCCTGTTGATAGCGAGTCGGCTCTGGAGAAGGGGAAGTCACAGTCTGAAAACCGCTGGTGGCACGAAAAAGAACCCCGGCTGATGAGCCGGGGTCGCTGGTGGTGAGGCGGTGTCAGGTCCGGTTTGGCGCGGCTTTGCCGCTGCGCAGCCCATCCAGACTGAACAGCACCAACGCGCTCCAGATGCAGGCAAAGGTGAGCAGTTTGTCCATCGCCAGCGCTTCCCCATAGAGGGTGACCGCGAGGATGAACATCAGGCTGGGGCCTATGTACTGGAAGAAGCCCAGGGTGGAGAGTTTGAGCCTGGTCGCGGCGGCAGTGAAGCAGAGCAGGGGGGCCGTGGTGACGGCGCCTGCGGCGATCAGCAGCAGGTTGAGGTGCCAATCGTTCTGGGTGAGATGGCTGGTGGGGCTGTCGGCAAAGCCCCACAGATAGATGGCCGCTGGCGGCAGCATGATCATGGTTTCGATCAGCAGACCGGTGAGGGCATCGAGGGCCAGTTTTTTGCGCACCAGCCCATAGATGGCAAAGCTCGACGCCAGCACCAGCGCAATCCAGGGCAAGGAGCCGAAGGCGATAAGCTGGATCGCCACCCCGGCAAAGGCCAGCGCCACCGCCCACCACTGCAGGCGGCGCAGCTTCTCGCTCAGAAACACCATTCCCAACAGTACGTTGAACAGCGGGTTGATGTAGTAGCCGAGGCTGGCATCCAGCATATGGCCGTTGTTGATGGCCCAGATGAACAGCAACCAGTTGCCGCCGACGGTGACCGAGGTAAACGCCAGGGTGAGCAGCACTTTTGGCTGGCGCAGCACCGCCTGCACCTTGTGCCACTGGCGCCCTGCCAGGGTGAGTACCATCAGCAGCACGCAGGACCAGATCATCCGGTGGGTCAGGATCTCGGCGGCCGGGACGGCAGAGATGGTCTTGAAATAGATGGGGGCTATGCCCCAAAGGGTATAGGCGCACAGGGCGTAGATGATGCCCTGACGCTGGATCTGTTGCGGCATGCGGATGACCTTTACTGAAGCGTTGGATGCGGGAAAACATCGCAAAAAATCAGTGTAGCGATCCTTTTGCGGGTAAAGAAGCGAATAAACAAAGTTTGAGGGATAGGAGGAGTGTGGCTGGCCGATCAACCTTTACCGCGGCGGATCTTGTCGACGTCCATCAACAACCACAACATCAGGGCGATGGCGGAGATCCAGGGGCCCCAGGTCACGTAGGCCTCGCCGTGCCCCAGCACGAAGAACAGCAGGGGCAAACCGATCACCAGAAAAAGTACGCTTCCCAGAAAAAATAGCATTTTTGTCTTTATATTTAACATGTTGGCTTTTTTATCATTATAAGGATTGAGCCCGGTGATGGAAGGCCAAAAATGCAAAAGGGGGATTTCTCCCCCTTTTTGATCCGATACTGCTGCTTTGTCGTGTTATTCCAGCTGAATCCAGGTGCTTTTCAGCTCGGTGTACTTCTCCAGCGCATGAAGTGACTTGTCGCGACCGTTACCGGACTGTTTGAAGCCGCCAAATGGCATGGTCATGTCACCGCCGTCCCAGTTGTTGACGAACACGGTACCGGCGCGCAGGGCGCGGGAACCTTTCACCGCCTTGTTGAGATCCGCCGTCCAGATCGCCGCCGCCAGCCCATAGTCGGTGTCGTTGCCGAGCGCAATGGCCTCTTCCAGCGTATCGAAACCGGTCACCGCCAGCACTGGGCCGAAGATCTCCTCGCGGAAGATGCGCATCTGCGGAGTCACGTCGTCAAAGATGGTGGGCTCGATATAGAAGCCGCCACTCTCCATATTGGTGCGGTTGCCGCCCAGCAGCAGCTTGGCCCCCTCCTGCTTGCCAATCTCGATATAGCGCAGCACCTGCTCCATCTGGATGTGATCCACCATGGCGCCGATACGGGTCGCAGGGTCGAGCGGGTTGCTCGAGATCCACTCGCGGGCATGGGCCAGCAGTCGCTCCATAAATTGCGGCTTGATACTGTTTTGCACCAGCAGCCGAGAGGCGGCGGTGCACACCTCGCCCTGGTTGTAGAAGATGGCGCCAGCGGCGCTCTTGGCCGCAGCGTCCAGATCCGGCGCATCCGCCAGTATGATGTTGGGGCTCTTGCCGCCGCACTCCATAAAGGCGCGCTTGAGGTTGGACTTGCCGGAGCATTCCACCAGATGTTTGCCGATCTTGGTGGAGCCGGTGAAGGTGATGCAATCCACGTCCATGTGCATGGCCAGCGCCTCGCCTACTGTATGGCCAAAGCCCGGCAGCACGTTGAACACGCCGTCAGGAATACCCGCCTCCTTGGCCAGACCCGCGATACGCAGGGCGGTCAGGGGGGATTTTTCGGAAGGCTTGAGAATGACCGAGTTGCCGGTAGCGAGCGCCGGGCCCAGCTTCCAGCAGGCCATCACCAGCGGGAAGTTCCACGGCACGATGGCGGCAACCACCCCGAGCGCTTCGCGGGTCACCAGCGCCAGGGCGGACTCCTCCACCGGGGCGACCTGATCGTAGATCTTGTCGATCGCTTCGGCGTTCCAGGCGATACAGTTGGCGGCGGCGGGGGCGTCATAGCCCATGGCATCGCCGATGGGCTTGCCCATATCCAGCGACTCCAGCAGCGCCAGCTCCACCTTGTTGAGGCGCATCAGCTCGGCGAAGCGCTGCATGATCTGTTTGCGCTGTTTCGGCGGCAGGCCGCTCCAACGCTTGTCGTTGAAGGCGTCACGCGCAGCCTGTACCGCCAGTTCGGCATCGGCGGCATCGCAGGCTGCCACCTTGGTCAGCAGCTTGCCGTTGGCCGGGTTGATGCAATCGAAGGTGGCGCCATTGACGGCATCCCGATAGCTGCCGTTGATAAAGGCTTGCGAGGGCAGGGTCAGATGGGCGGCCTTGTGTTGCCACTGGGCCAGGGTCAGGTCACTCATGTTCACTCCTTGAACCGGCAAAAGTCAGATTCCGCGTATCAATATGCTAAACATCCTGCCGCTTGTAAATCCATCTTGTAACAATTCATTAAACATTGCCCCCTGCCGACGCGCGCCTGAATGTCAGAAACTGGCGGGGGTGTTGGCCGAAATCAGCACGCACTCCTGCTCGCCGCTATTGCGAAAACGGTGGGGAGTGCGGCTGTCGAAGTAGTAGCCATCCCCGGCGCCCAGCAGGTAGATCTGCTCGCCCACGGTCACTTCAACTTCGCCCTTGATGACGATGCCGCACTCTTCACCCTCGTGGCTCAGCATGTCGTCGCCGGTGTCGGCGCCCGGTGGCAGCACCTCCTGCAACATGCCGATGGCGCGGTTGGCTCGGCTGTGCCCGACCAGCCGGTAGCTGATGGGATGCGTGCCGAGATCCGGCATATCGGCGGCGCGGAAGATCACTTCGGTGCCCATTTCAGTCTCTTCGGTGAAGAAGCTGGCCAGCGACATGGGGATGCCTTCCAGCACCTTGCGCAGGGAGGCGACAGAGGGGCTCACCTGATTTTTCTCGATCTGGGAGATAAATCCGTTGGTCACACCGGAGCGCTTGGCCAGCTCGCGCTGGGAGAGGGCTGCCTTGGTGCGAACCGCCTTGAGGCGGTGACCGATATCCATCTATAGACACTCCTTGACTGTTTACTATTATTAAAATTGTGTTAAATATCTTATACCACCCTGCTGATGCGTCTAGCTAGGGGTGGCACCAGACAGGGCGATAACGGGCCCTTTTTTATGGATTCAGGTGTTTAATTTAATAGGCATTGGCCGACAGTTGCTAAACACCTTAAGGATGAGGTGACCATGAAACCGATCAGCGACATCAATACGCCCTCCGACATGTCCGCCTTCTGGATGCCGTTCACCGCCAACCAGCAGTTCAAGGCGGCGCCGCGCATCCTGAAGTCGGCAGAGGGGATGTATTATCACTCAGAGGATGGCCGCAAGATACTGGATGGCACAGCCGGACTCTGGTGTTGCAACGCGGGCCATGGTCGGCGCGAGATTGCCGAGGCGGTCTCCCAGCAGATTTCTCACCTCGATTTTGCCCCCACTTTCCAGATGGGCCACCCGCTGCCGTTCGAGCTGGCCAACCGGCTTGTGGAGATCGCTCCCAAGGGGTTTGGCCACGTCTTCTATACCAACTCGGGTTCCGAGTCGGTCGATACCGCGCTCAAAATCGCGCTGGCCTGGCAGCGGGCTCGCGGTCAGGGCACCCGCACCCGGCTGATTGGCCGCGAGCGTGGCTATCACGGGGTCGGCTTTGGCGGCATCTCGGTGGGGGGCATTCCCGGCAACCGCAAGTGGTTCGGCTCCCTGCTGACCGGGGTGGATCATCTGCCCCATACCCTCAACATCGCCAAGAACGCCTTCACCAAAGGGCTGCCCGAGGAGGATTTGGCGCTGGCCGACGAGCTGGAGAAGATCGTCTTCCTGCACGATGCCAGCAATATTGCGGCGGTGATCGTCGAGCCCATCGCCGGCAGCACCGGTGTGCTGATGCCCCCCAAAGGCTACCTCAAGCGGTTGCGGGAGATCTGCACCAAGCACGGCATCCTGCTGATTTTTGACGAGGTGATCACCGGTTTCGGTCGCCTCGGCTCCCCCTTCGCCGCACAGGAGTTCGATGTCATCCCTGACATGATCACCTGCGCCAAGGGGCTGACCAACGGCGCCATCCCCATGGGCGCGGTGCTGGTGCAGAAGCACATTTATGACGACATGCTGGCGACAGGCAAGGGGGCCATAGAGCTGTTCCACGGCTACACCTACTCCGGCCATCCGGTGGCTGCTGCTGCGGGTCTGGCGACCCTCGAGATCTATCGCAACGAGAACCTGCTCAGCCGCGCCGCCGATCTGGCTGGCTACTGGGAGGAGGCGGCCCATTCGCTGAAGGGCTGTAAGCATGTGAAGGATGTACGCAACTACGGGCTGGTGGCGGGTATCGAGCTGGAATCCATGCCGGATGCACCGGGCAAGCGCGCCTATGAGGTGTTCGTTCGCTGCTTCGAGAAGGGGGCTCTGATCCGGGTGACCGGCGACATCATCGCTCTGTCGCCACCTCTCATTATCGAGCGCAGCCAGATCGACGATCTCTTCACCCTGCTGCAGGATGCCCTGCAGGCACAACCTTAACCCATTTGATGGCCCCGCACTGCGGGGCCTTGCGTTGTTTTGCTCAGCGCATTTACCACATCAGTTATCACGGAGGATACATGACATACAGGGTCAGCAACTTCATCAACGGCCAGCCGCAGGAGAGTCGCAGCGAGCGCCAGGGGGCCATCTTCAATCCCGCTTGTGGCAAGCAGCAGGGGAGTGTGGGGCTTTCCAGCTCCGCCGAGTGTCAGGAGGCGATCGCCATCGCCGAGCGCGCCTTTGCCGACTGGTCGCAAACTCCGCCGCTGGTGCGGGCCCGGGTCTTTTTCCGCTTCAAGGAGTTGATGGAGCAGCATAGGGACGAGCTTGCCCAGCTCATCAGTCGCGAACACGGCAAGGTCTTCTCCGATGCGCAGGGTGAGTTGACCCGCGGGCTGGAGGTGGTGGAGTTTGCCTGCGGCATTCCCCATCTGCTCAAGGGGGAACACTCTCTCAACGTCGGCCGCGGTGTGGACAGCTACTCCATGATGCAGCCGGTTGGGGTTTGCGCCGGTATCACCCCGTTCAACTTCCCGGCCATGGTGCCGCTCTGGATGTTCCCGGTCGCCATCGCCTGCGGCAACACCTTCATTCTCAAGCCCTCCGAGAAGGATCCCTCCCTCTCGTTGCGGATGGCCGAGCTGCTCAAGGAGGCCGGTCTGCCGGATGGAGTGCTCAACGTGGTGAACGGTGACAAGGAGGTGGTGGATGTGTTGCTGACCGATCCGCGGGTCGGTGCCGTGTCGTTTGTCGGCTCCACCCCCATTGCCCAGTACATCTATGCCACCGCCTCGGCCCACGGCAAGCGAGTGCAGGCGCTGGGCGGTGCCAAGAACCACATGGTGGTGATGCCGGATGCGGATCTCGATCAGGCGGTCTCCGCCCTGATGGGGGCTGCTTATGGGGCAGCGGGCGAGCGCTGCATGGCGATCTCGGTAGCCGTGGTGGTGGGTGACGAGACCGCCGATGCGCTGGTAGCCAAACTGACGCCGCTGGTGGAACAGCTGCGGGTGGGCCCCGGTCTGGGCCAGAGCCCGGAGAACGAGATGGGGCCGCTGATCAGCAAGGAGCATCTGGCCAAGGTGCGTGGCTACGTGGATCAGGGGGTGGCCGAAGGGGCCGCGCTGCGGGTCGATGGTCGCACGCTGAGCCACGACGAGGGTTACTTTATCGGGGGCTGCCTGTTTGACGAGGTGACCCCCGAGATGCGCATCTACCGCGAGGAGATCTTTGGCCCTGTGCTCTCCATCGTGCGAGTGCCGGATTACGAGACGGCGCTGCGACTCATCAACGAGCATGAGTACGGCAACGGCACCGCCATCTTTACCTGCGACGGCGACACCGCGCGGGACTTCACGGCGCGGGTGCAGGTCGGTATGGTAGGGGTGAACGTTCCCATTCCGGTGCCGATGGCGTTTCACAGCTTTGGCGGCTGGAAGCGCTCCATCTTCGGGCCGCTCAACATGCACGGGCCGGACGGTGTTCGCTTCTATACCCGGATGAAGACGGTGACGGCGCGCTGGCCCCAGAGCCTGCGCAGTGGTGCCGAGTTCTCCATGCCGACCATGAAGTGACGCGCTGGCGCGTGCTCATGGCCTAACCTCTTGCCCCCGCCGGTCAATGATTGGCGGGGGCTAACTCTGTAAAGGAACAACAGATGCGATTGGGAATTCTCGATTGTGACCGGCTCGATCCCGATCTGGCGGATCGTTTTGGCCCCGTTTACTCCGAGATGTTTATCAGGGGCTTTGCGGCCCTGGCCCCCGAACTGGAATTTCGGGTCTGGTCGGCTCTCGATGGGGAGCTGCCGGAGGATCTGCACGAGTGCGATGCCTGGCTCATCACCGGCTCGCGCCACGATGCTTACAGCGATATTCCCTGGATTCAGGCACTGCGGGCGTGGATCCGCCAGGCGCACGATGCCGACGTCAAGCTGGCAGGTGTCTGCTTCGGTCATCAGGTGATCGCCCAGGCGCTCGGTGGCGAGGTGGTGAAGTCTACCAAGGGGTGGGGGCTGGGTGTGTCGGTGCACCCCATGCTGGTAGATGAGCCCTGGATGGCGCCAGCGCGGGATCATATCCGCATTCTGGCGAGCCATCAGGATCAGGTGGCGCTGCTGCCCCCCGGAGCAACCCGGCTGGCGGGCAACGATTTTTGTCCCAACTTCATGTTCCTGCAGGGGAACAACATAGTGGCCATTCAGGGACATCCGGAGTTCTCGGTGGAGTATAACCGGGCGCTGATCGAGCGACGCCGCGGCCTGCTACCCGATGAGCGTTATCAGAGCAGCCTCTCCTCGCTGGAGGGGGAGGTGGATTCGGCGACCATGATGCAGTGGCTGCTGCAGTTTCTGGGGATCCTGCCGCTGCGGGCTGGCGCGGCCTGAACCCGGTTTGTCAGCCACCCCTTCGGATGCTAGATTTTGTAGCAAAATGAAGGATCAAGCGCTGAGATGTCGGGATCGGATGGTACACTGGCCGCCCATGTGGCGGCCTGTTTGTCTGGCTTGATTGCCGTCCCTGCCTGAGCCAAACCTGTCTGAGCCAAACCAGTGTGAGAGTGTGACGCCTTGAAACTACAGCAATTGAAGTATTTGATCGCGATCCGGGACCACAACCTCAATGTGTCCGTGGCTTCCGATGCGCTCTTCACCAGTCAGCCGGGGGTCAGCAAGCAGATTGGCCTGCTGGAGAGCGAGCTGGGGGTGCGGATCTTCGAGCGCCGTGGCAAGCACCTGCACCGCATTACGCCGGTGGGGGAAGAGATCATCAAGTGTGCCGAGGCGATGCTCAATATCGAGAGCAAGATCAAGGCGATCTCCCGCGAGTATCTGGACCCGACCGTGGGCACCCTCAATATTCACACCACCCACACCATCGCCCGCTACCTGCTGCCCAAATCGGTTACCTACTTCACCAAGAAGTACCCCAAGATCTCGTTCCACCTCCATCCGGTGATGTCGGCGAGCAAGGAGCAGATCAGCAAGGGTTACTCCGATTTCTCCATCGTTGCCCACGAGATTGGCTTCGATAAGGAGCTGATCGCGCTGCCCGCCTACCTCTGGACCCTCTCGCTGGTGGTGCCGCAGGATCACCCGCTGGCCAAGGTGAAGAAGCCGACCCTGGAGCAGCTCTGTCACTACCCCATTCTCAGCTACGAGAGTGGCGCCACTGGTCGTCAGGTGCAGGACGAGGTATTCCATGCTGCCGGTCTCACCCCTAGTTACTACATGACGGTGATGGACGCCGGGGTGATCAAGCGCTACGTGGAGCTGGGCTTTGGCATCGGCATCATCTCCTCGCTGGTGGCCAACGACACCGACAGCCCCGGGCTGGTCTCCATCAATCTGGAGCACCTGTTCAAACCCTGTCCGGCGCAGATCTGTTTCAGCAAGAGCATATTGCTGCAGAACTACATGTATGACTTCATCAGCTCCTTCTCGCCCCACCTCACCAAAGAGGTGATCCAGAGTGTGATGCAGCAGCCGAGTCAGGCGCGCATCGATGAGCTGCTGGCCGGGGTGGAACTGCCCATCTATTGATCCCGATCGGATTCCCGATCGCTGCCGGTTGTCTCTTCTGTCAGGCTGGGCTCTACTCGGGGTTCAGCCTGTCTCTTTTGGGCTATCTCCATCGTCCGAGGTCTCTATGTCCCGCATTCTGCTGCTTGCCAATCTCAACTGTGATCATGTGCTCTCCCTCTCCGAACCGCTGGTGGCGGGGGCCCGGCTGCAATATGTGGATCAGGGGCGCAGGCTGGGGGGCGGCGCGGCCAACACCGGCATCGGGCTGGTGTGGGCGGGCCACGAGGTGACCATTGCTTCCCGTATCGGGCTGGACGAGACCGGCGACTGGCTGCTGGAGCAGGCGGCCGGTTACGGGCTGGATTGCAGCCATGTGGAACGCTTTGGCGGCGAGACCGGCGAGCTGCTGATCCTGGTGGACTCCACTGGCGAGCGCACCATACTGCGCCGCCCGCGGCGTCCCGACTTGCCCGGCGATCTGCCGCTGGAGGGGGTGGATTGCCTCTATGTGAACTATCCCGGTACCGCCATCATCAGTTACATGCGCCAGATGCTCGGCAAGAGCTTCGTGGTAGCCCAGTATCCCAAGGGCGGCCAAGCGCGCCGTCCCTGCCATGTGCTGGTAGCCTCCCGCTCCGATCTCGGCGAGGTGAGCGACCCCTGGCAGCATGCCCGCCAGCTGGCGGGGGAGCAGCTCGAATGGCTGGTGTTGACTGAGGGCAAGGCGGGCGCAGTGGCCATCCATGGCGAGGAGCAGATCAGGGTCGCCGCTCGGCCCGTCTCGGTGGTCGATACTACGGGGGCTGGGGATGCTTTCGCCGGCGGATTGATCCATGGTCTGGCGCGGGGCATGGCGATCAAGGATGCGCTACAGTGCGCGGTGGACTGGGGGGCGTTTGCCGTCGCCTCCGAGAGCTCCATCCCCTCGGTTGCCCTGAAAAACTGGCTGAAACAGCCTCACTGAACCACCTTGCTGGCGGTCGATTGAGGGGCGGTTCGCGGGCCATCTGGCTGCTGGTCGAAGGGGTTTGGCGAAGGGGACTATTCGGGAGATTTACCCGCCATAAAGCGGGCAAACGCCGGGCTAACCCGGCAAGTTTGCGATCAATCAAAGAAAGTGTCGATTTATGTGCATCTTCATCGACACCCGGTTGTGCTGCTCTTAACCTGTCACTCCGCAACTCAGATTAAGAGACAGGCCCCCTCTGACGAACCAATTGGCAAACAGAGGCAAACCGGTTGTCTCCTGCCTCTTAGCTCAACGTTGTCGTCCTGATTCCTGGCTTGTAGTAAGAGGCAAGTGCGACCATGCAACTGACACGATTTACCGACTACGCCCTGCGTACCCTGACCTTCCTGGCGGTTCAGCCGGGGGATCGCCTGTCGACCATTACCGAAGTGGCCGATACCTTCGGCATCTCTCGCAACCACGTGGTCAAGATAGTGCACCAGCTCGGCATCAAGGGGTACATCGAGACGGTGCGTGGCAAGCATGGCGGTATCCGGCTCGGTCGCTCCGCGGTCTCCATCAACCTGCGCGATGTGGTGATGGACATGGAGCACGTGCTCTGTCCGGTCGACTGCAAGCGCGAGAACTGCCGTCTCTCCGGTGGCTGCCGCATTCAGGGCATCCTGCGCCGCGCCATGAACGCCTTCCTCGAAGTGCTGGGCGAGTACACCCTGGCCGATGCGGTACGCGATCCGAACCGTCTCTGTCATCTGCTGGGCATCGAGCAGGAGTCCATTCTGGCGATGGCCTGATGGGCAGGAAACAAGAATAGTTAAGAAAGGGGGCCTGAAGGCCCCTTTTGCTTGTCAGCGATTGCCCGGCTGGCGGATCAGGGTGATGGCGCCGTGCAGACAGGCGAGGCCGCAAGCACCGCAGCCATTGCAGGCATCCATGTTGACGTTGATGCCATCGGCTGTGGCCTTGATTGCCTGCTGGGGGCAGGCATCTTCACAGAGCAGGCAGTAGAAGCCCTGACGGGCCTGACAGCTCTCTTCAATCTGTACCCGGGTCTGCACCTGACGGCCCAGTTGCAGGTCGAGTGCGCCGGTCGGACAGGCTCTGGCGCAGCTGCCGCAATAGCTGCACTGGCCGCAGGCGAGATCGAGCACCGGGGTGCCGGCAATAGGGCTCCCCTCGTACTCCTCCTGAGTGGCCGGTTTGAGCAGACCGCGCGGGCAGGCCTTGAAACACTCGCCACAGCGGGTGCAGAGGCTGAGGTACTGGGACTCCTCGATCGCCCACGGCGGGCGCGCTTCATGGCAAACCACGGCGGGCTTGCGGGAAGCTTGCCAACCTTGTGTCAGCCAACGGAGGAAATAGTGAGTCATGCTCGCCCCTGATACCTATTAGGGGTTAATTTTATCGAAGTTTCGGGAAGCAGGCCAGAGAATAGCGGCCGTCAGGATCGCAAGCGCAGTTGCCCTTGTGTAAGCTAGGCGGGTCTTTTTACGTGGTTGAATGAAAACATATGTGGCTATTTCTCTGGCGTGCGTCCCTGCTCTATGTCTTTCCCCTGCTGATGTGGGCCTACTGCCGCATCAAGGATATCGAGTTCGCCGAGCTCGATACCGGCGTCAACACCCACAAGTGGGTGGTGCTGGCCGCCTACCTCATCTACGTGGTGATCTGGATCCTGGTTAACCGTTATCTCGAACTCTTCCTGCGTCAGCGGAGCCGCAAATGATTGACCCCGGACTCTGGGGGATCTTGCTGCCTGCCGCCGCACTGGCCCTCGGGCTTGGCTGGCTGATCGGGCGGCGGGCTGCCACGGCGCAAGCTCAGGAGCTGCTGCTGGCGCAGGAGCGTTATCAGGCGCTCCAGGATCGCTTCGACGAGTTGCAGGATGAGCGGATGCAGGGCCAGCAGAAGCTGGATCAGCAGCAGACCCTGCTGATCAAGCTCACCGCCCGCCTCAAGGATGCGGAAGCGACCCTGCGCAGCGAGCGGCTGGCTGCCGCCGAGAAGCTGCAACTGCAACAGGAGGCGGAGCAGCGCCTCAGCCAGCAGTTCGAGAACCTTGCCAACCGGATCTTCGAGCAAAACTCCGGCAACTTCCGCGAACTGAACCAGAACAGCCTCGATCTGCTGCTCACACCGCTCAAAGAGCAACTGGAGGGCTTTCGCCGTCAGGTGGGGGAGACCCACGCTCAAGAGACGGCCCAGCGCCACAGCCTCAAGTTCGAGCTGGAGCGCCTTGCCGAGCTCAATGCCCGTATGACCGAGGAGGCGGCGGCGTTGACCCGCGCCCTCAAGGGCGATAGCAAGCAGCAGGGCAACTGGGGGGAAGTGGTGCTGGCACGGATCCTCAGTGAGTGCGGCTTGCGCGAAGGTCATGAGTACCACACCCAGGTCAATATCGAGGTGGAGAAGGGCAAGCGCTACCAGCCCGACGTGATCGTCCACCTGCCGCAGGAGAAGGACATCATCATCGACGCCAAGGTGTCGCTGACCGCCTACGAGCGCTGGTACAACGCTGAGGACGAGCTGGAGAAGGCAGTGGCGCTCAAGGAGCACGTCGCCTCGGTGCGCAACCATATCCGCGAGCTGGGCCGCAAGGATTACCAGCAGTTGCCCGGGGTGCGCACCCTCGACTATGTGCTGATGTTCGTGGCGGTGGAGCCCGCCTTCCTCACTGCCATGGAGGCCGATGCCTCGCTGGTGCGTTACGGTCTCGACAACAACATCCTGTTGGTGAGCCCCACCAACCTGATGGTAGCGCTGCGCACCATCGAGAACCTGTGGCGCTACGAGCGGCAGAACCAGAATGCCCGCCAGATTGCCGAGCGGGCCGGTCGCCTCTACGAAAAGTTGCGGCTGTTTGTGGAGGAGATGCAGCAGATGGGCGGCAGCCTGCACAAGGCGCAGGAGAGTTACGACAAGGCAATGGGACGGCTGGTCAACGGCCGTGGCAACCTGATTGCCCAGGTCGAGCGTTTCCGCGAGCTGGGGGTGGAGGTGACCAAGAGTCTGCCCGAGCCGCTGGTGGAGCGGGCGCTGGAGCGCGACAAGGAGCGGGAGTAGTTTTCCCCTGCACCGACATCAGCAAAAGGCCCAAACCCGGTTTGGGCCTTTTGCTATCTGCCAGCTGGCCAAGTGCTTACCCATTATCAGAAATCCGCAAAGCAAACGGCCCACCGAAGTGGGCCGTTTTTATTTGCAGTGCCGGTGTGGATCAGCGGCTGGCGGCGCGAGCGCTCAGTTCGGCCTTCTCGCTATCGCTCAGGAAGGCCAGGGTCAGGCCGTTCTGCTGGGCAGTGCGGATCTCGCTCGCCGTCATGCCAGCGGCCGGAGCGGCCACCTCATATTCGTGGGGCAGGTCGATCCCTTCCACCGCCGGGTCATCGGTGTTGAGGCAGGCCAGCACACCGGCAGCCAGGAACTGGCGGATCGGGTGTTCGGTCAGGCTCGCCACCGTGGTGGTCTGGACGTTGGAGGTGAGACAGGATTCGATGCCGATGCGATGTTCGGCCAGATAGGCCATCAGGGCCGGATCCTGAATCGCTTTGACGCCGTGGCCGATACGCTCGGCGCCCAGCTCGCGAATGGCTTGCCACATGCTCTCGGGGCCAGCGGCTTCACCGGCGTGTACGGTGACGCGCATGCCTGCATCGCGCACCTTGCGGAAGTGGTCGACAAAGAGTTCGCCCGGGAAGCCCAGCTCGTCACCGGCCAGATCGATGGCAACCAGCTTGTCGCGGTGGGCCAGACAGGCGGCCAGCTCCTGATTGCACTGCTCGGTGCCGAAGGTGCGGCTCATGATGCCGATCAGGTTGGTCTTGATGCCGAAATCGCGGCTGCCAGCGGCTACGCCGTCGATGATGGCTTCTACCACGCCCTGCGGGTGCAGCTTGTGGGCCATCGCCATATAGGCCGGACTGAAACGCAGTTCGGCATAGTCGATACCGGCGCGCAGCAGATCTTCCACGTTCTCGTAGGCGACCCGGCGGCAGGCGTCGTAGTCAGCCAGCACGGCCACACCCCAGTCCAGTTTCTTCAGGAAGGCAACCAGACTCGGCTCGTTTTCGACGATCTGTACGTGGGGGCGCAGCGCCTCCAGCTCAAAGGCGGGCAGCTGGATATTGTGTTGGCGACCCAGCTCGAGGATGGTTTGCGGGCGGATGTTGCCGTCCAGATGGCGGTGCAGGTCGGTCAGGGGGAGAGATCTGTCAATCATGGGGGCGCCCTCGTCGAGTCAGGTTTGAAAGCCTGCCATTCTAGGCGGGGCTTTCAAAAAAGATACCCCGTTTATGGTTAAACGGGGTTCTGGCGGACGGTGATTTGTCAGGGCGTGATGGGAATCGTTTTTCCCGGGGACTCAGGAGAGATCGAGTTCCTTCAGCTTGCGGGTCAGGGTGTTGCGGCCCCAACCGAGCAGGCGCGCCGCCTCCTGCTTGTGGCCGTGGGTGTGTTCCAGCGCCGTCTCCAGCATGATCCGCTCGAACTGGGGCATGGCATCGGCCAGGATGTCTGTCTCTCCCAGCGCCAGCTTGCTGGCCACCCACTCTTGCAACTGTTGCTGCCAGCAACCGGGCAACGCCGGTTGGCCCGGTTCGGCGTTGTGGGTGATGGGGGTGAGCAGCTCGGCAGGCAGGTCGCCGACCAGCACTTCTTGCCCCGAAGCCATCACGGTAAGCCAGCGGCAGACGTTCTCCAGCTGGCGCACGTTGCCCGGCCAGGGCAGGCGGCTGATATAGGCCTGGGTATCGGGGTGCAGGCTCTTGGCCTCCACATTCAGCTCTTTGGCGGCGCGCAACAGGAAGTGACGGGCCAGCTGGGGAATATCCTCACGGCGCTCCTTGAGAGCGGGGATGTGGATGCGGATGACGTTGAGGCGGTGGAACAGATCCTCGCGAAACTCGCCATCGGCGACCCGTTTCTCCAGATTCTGGTGGGTGGCGGCGATGATCCGTACATCCACCTGCACCGGCTGGTGGCCGCCGACTCGATAGAACTGGCCATCGGCCAAGACCCGCAGCAGCCGGGTCTGCACATCCAGCGGCATGTCGCCGATCTCGTCGAGAAACAGGGTGCCGCCGTCGGCCTGCTCGAAGCGGCCATGGCGGATGTTGTTGGCGCCGGTGAAGGCCCCTTTCTCGTGACCGAACAGCTCGGATTCGATGAGATCTTTCGGAATGGCAGCCATGTTGAGGGCGATGAAGTTCTTGTGGGCGCGCGGGCTGTGCTTGTGCAGCGCATGGGCGACCAGCTCCTTGCCGGTACCGCTCTGGCCGTTGATCAGCACCGAGATGCTGGAGCGTGACAGGCGGCCGATGGCACGGAACACCTCCTGCATCGCCGGTGCTTCACCGATGATCTCGGGAGTGGCGGTGGTCTCTTGCTGACGAGACTTGCGCTTGGTGCGCTGCTCCTTGAGGTGATTCTCGGCGCGGCGCACCAGGGTAACCGCTTCGTCGATGTCGAACGGCTTGGGCAGGTACTCGAAGGCGCCGCGCTGGTAGGCGTTGACCGCGCTGTCGAGGTCCGAGTGGGCGGTCATGATGATGATGGGCAGATCGGCCTGACGGCGATGGATCTGCTCCAGCAGGCTCAAACCATCGATGCCGGGCATCCGGATATCGGAGAGGATGACATCGGGCGAGCGCAGCTCAAGGGCGTGCAGCAGGGCTTCGCCATCGGCAAAGCTCTCGCAGTTGAAGCCTTCGCTGCCGAGAGTGCGCTCCAGCACCCAGCGGATAGAACTGTCGTCATCGACGATCCACACTTTGGCGGTCATGGGGTTCCCTTACTTGCGAAGCGGTAGAAAAATGGTGAATTCGGTGTGGCCCGGCCAGCTGATGCAGTCAATCCGCCCCTTGTGCTGGTCGATCAGGTTCTGGGCGATGGAGAGGCCGAGCCCGGTGCCCCCCTCCTTGCCGGTGATCATCGGGTAGAACAGGGTGTCGCGAATGGCATCGGGAATGCCGGGGCCGTTGTCGATGATCTTGATCTCCGCTGCCAGCCGGTAACGCTGGCCGTGGATGGTGATCTGGAACGCGGTGCGGGTCTTGATGCGGATAAGCCCGGTCTGATCCCCCAGTGCTTCGGCCGCGTTGCGCACTATGTTGAGAAACGCCTGCTGCAGCTGATCCGGCTCCATCTCGAATTCGGGGATGCTGGGGTCGTAATCCCGCTCGATGCGAACAGAGGGAGGGAGTTCGAGCTCCACTAGTCGGCGTACCTGTTCCAGCACCGAATGGACATTGTGCATCTGGTGGCGGCCGGGGCGCTGGGGGCCGAGCAGCCGATCGACCAGTACCCGCAGCCGATCGGCCTGTTCGATGATGATGCCGGTATATTCGCGCAGCGCCGGATCCGGCAGCTCTTTTTGCAGCAACTGGGCCGCGCCGCGCAGGCCGCCGAGGGGATTCTTGATTTCGTGGGCCAGCCCGCGCACCAGCTCCTTGGCCGCCAGCTGTTGGGCATGTTGCTGTTGCTCCTGACTGATCTTCTTCTGCTGGTCGATCTTGCGCAGCTCCACCACCAGCAGACGCTGTTCGTGGTCGGCCATCGGGGTTGCGCTCAGCTCCACCAGTCGCGGTTCTCCCTCTACCACCAGAGTCACTTCGCTATCGGTAAAGCCTTGCCCTGAAACGAGGCACTGCTTGAGCCGCTGCAAATCGAGGGAGATATGTTCCAGCAGATGGGGCAGTTCGATGCCGATCAGCCGGCGTTCACTGAGAGAGAGCAGCTGTTCAGCCGCCGGGTTGACGAATTGGATGCAGAGCCGCTCATCCATCAGGATCACGGCGGTCAGCAAATTATCCAAGAGTGTTTTGGCGTTGTCCGAGCGGGTTGGCACAGGTTTCTCCCTAAAACGGTGCTACACACCTGTTATGCACCGATATGGTGCATAGAGTTTACCCGCATCGGTGCGCTATATCACCCCTAGTCGGCTTTGGGGGTGGGTTTGGGAGCCGGCGTCACACTCGCTCTATGCAGGTAAAAGGTGACTGCACTGGATTTAGCAAGGATCGTACCGTCTTTGGCGAGCAGCTCGAGCTGAGCTTCGTGGGCGCCGCGATCGACGTTTTCGACGCGGACAGAGAGGCTGTTGCTGACGATGGGGGCGGCTTTGCCATCCAGGGTCAGGCGCACATCATACTGGGTCGGAGGTTTGGGGCTGATGGTGCCCTGAAAGACGATGTTGCCTGTGTTGTCGCGCAGGGTGCTGCCCTGTTCCGGGGAGAGCAGTTCGATAGTCAGCTTGGCCGCCTCTTTCTCTTTCTTGGCATCGGCGCCGGTCAGGCTGTTGAAGTTATCCACTTGCACCGATCTGGGCGCGCTGCTGCCCAGCAGCGGGGCGACCCGCAGATCGACCTCTTTGGCGTTTTTGCCGGGTGGTGGCGCATCCGAGTGGGTGATGCCATTGCCATCGACCCAGGAGTAGACCTTGGCCGCGTCCGCAGCGAACGAGGTCAGCAACAGGAGGCTGAGCACCCCTATGCCATGCTTGTTGTTCATCCATCTCTCCTTGACGGTATTTTGCTTAATCCTATCAGAGAAAAAACCCGCCAGATGGCGGGTTTTGTCACGATTAAGCAAGCTGACCAGATTTAAACGGACAGTCTGCTGAGACTTAGACGGAGTAGTACAGTTCGAACTCCAGCGGGTGCGGGGTCATGCGCACACGGTCAACATCCTGCTGTTTCAGTTCCAGATAGGAGTTGATGAAGTCATCGCTGAACACGCCGCCGCGGGTCAGGAACTCGCGGTCAGCATCCAGAGCAGCCAGGGCTTCGTCCAGAGAACCGGCAACGGTCGGCACTTCTGCAGCCTCTTCCGGCGGCAGGTCGTACAAGTTCTTGTCCATGGCATCGCCCGGATGGATCTTGTTGATGATACCGTCCAGACCGGCCATCAGCTGGGCTGCGAAGGCCAGGTACGGGTTGGCAGCCGGATCCGGGAAGCGCACTTCGATACGACGGGCTTTCGGGCTCGGTACCACCGGGATACGGATGGAGGCAGAGCGGTTGCGGGCAGAGTAGGCCAGCATTACCGGTGCTTCATAACCCGGAACCAGACGTTTGTAGGAGTTGGTGGTCGGGTTTGCGAAGGCGTTGATGGCCTTGGCGTGCTTGATGATACCGCCGATGTAGTGCAGCGCCATCTCGGACAGACCGCCGTACAGGTCACCAGCGAACAGGTTGACGCCGTTCTTGGCCAGAGACTGGTGGCAGTGCATGCCGGAGCCGTTGTCACCGAACATGGGTTTCGGCATGAAGGTAACAGTCTTGTTGTAGGCGTGGGCCACGTTGTGGATCACGTACTTCAGTACCTGTACTTCGTCAGCTTTCAGCGTAAGAGTGTTGAAGCGGGTAGCGATCTCGTTCTGACCGGCAGTGGCCACTTCGTGGTGGTGAGCTTCAACAACCTGGCCCATCTCTTCCAGCACTAGACACATGGCGGCACGGATATCCTGGGAGGAGTCGACCGGTGCAACCGGGAAGTAACCGCCTTTCACGAACGGACGGTGACCCTTGTTGCCATGCTCATAGGCAGTGCCGGAGTTCCATGCGGCTTCTTCAGATTCGATTTTCACGAAGCTGTGGCCCATGGTGTTGGAGAAGGTGATGTTGTCGAACATGAAGAATTCCGGCTCCGGCCCGAACAGCACGGTGTCAGCGATGCCGCTGGACTTCAGGAAATCTTCTGCACGCTTGGCGATGGAGCGCGGATCGCGGTCGTAGCCCTGCATGGTGGCAGGCTCCAGCACGTCACAAACGATGTTCAGGGTGGTCTCTTCGGTAAACGGGTCCAGCTTGGCGGAGGCTGCGTCCGGCATCAGTACCATGTCGGATTCGTTGATGCCCTTCCAGCCGCCGATGGAGGAACCATCGAACATCTTGCCGTCTTCGAAGAAATCTTCATCAACCTGGTGAGCAGGGATGGATACATGCTGCTCTTTACCCTTGGTGTCGGTAAAGCGCAGATCAACAAACTTGACTTCGTGTTCCTGGATCAGGGCCAAAACGTTCTGGGCTGACATGCTAAGTAACCTCCGGTGTTAAAACTCTCTGGGTGAATGCGTCGTCGTATTCACATAAGCCAGTATCGTGCCAAGTTTGTGACAGCTTGATTTCAGGGCAATCTCGCAGAAGAGGCTCCCCAAAAACAGGCGATCTCGACTCGCGTTGCATCAATTTAGTGCGATGGCGGATCGTTTTGGTGCACTGTAATGGTGCGCGAAATACGGTCACCGCCCATCTAAGCAGGGTTTGTCAGAGAGGTCTATGATCCAGATCTGTTGTTATGCGCGAATGTACTGCAATTCTGCTAGGCAGATCACAAAGGCAAGAGTACAATTAGCGCCCAATTTTACCCGGTGATTGAGGCGAGAATGTTAGAGAATTTACGCAATATTGCGATTATTGCGCACGTTGACCACGGCAAAACGACTCTGGTTGATAAGCTGCTGCAGCAGTCCGGCACCCTGGACCGCTCCACGGAAGGCCAGGAACGGATCATGGACTCCAATGATCTGGAACGGGAACGTGGCATCACCATTCTCGCCAAGAACACTGCGATCCGCTGGAATGACTACCGCATCAACATCGTTGATACCCCGGGTCACGCCGACTTCGGTGGTGAAGTAGAGCGCGTACTGTCCATGGTTGACTCCGTGCTGCTGCTGGTTGACGCCGTTGACGGCCCGATGCCGCAAACCCGTTTCGTGACCCAGAAAGCGTTCGCTCAGGGTCTGAAGCCGATCGTGGTCATCAACAAGGTTGACCGTCCGGGTGCTCGTCCTGACTGGGTAATGGATCAGGTATTCGACCTGTTCGACAACCTGGGCGCAACTGACGAACAGCTGGATTTCAAAGTTGTTTACGCCTCTGCACTGAACGGTTGGGCCACCATGGATCAGGACGTCGAGTCCGAGAACATGGAGCCGCTGTTCCAGGCTATCGTTGACAACGTTGAAGCGCCGAAGGCTGATGCCGAAGGTGGTTTCCAGATGCAGATCTCCCAGCTGGACTACAACTCCTACGTGGGCGTTATCGGTATCGGCCGTATCACCCGTGGTCGCGTCAAGACCAACCAGCAAGTCACCATCGTTGGTGCTGACGGCAAGACCCGTAACGGTAAAGTCGGTCAGGTGCTGGGTTACCTGGGTCTGTCCCGTACTGAAGTTACCGACGCGCAAGCGGGTGACATCATCGCTATCACCGGTCTGGGCGAGCTGAAAATCTCCGACACCATCTGTGACAACGGTGCCGTTGAAGCCCTGCCGCCGCTCTCCGTTGACGAGCCGACCGTGAACATGACCTTCCAGGTCAACACCTCTCCGTTTGCCGGTAAAGAGGGCAAGTTCGTGACCTCCCGCAATATTCTGGAGCGTCTGAACCAGGAGCTGGTCCACAACGTGGCCCTGCGCGTGGAAGAGACTGATGATCCGGACAAGTTCCGTGTATCCGGTCGTGGTGAGCTGCACCTCTCCATCCTGATCGAAAACATGCGTCGCGAAGGTTACGAGCTGGCGGTATCCCGTCCGGAAGTAATCCTGCGTACCGTTGATGGCGTTCTGCAAGAACCGTTCGAAACCGTAACTGTGGACGTTGAAGAAGCGCACCAGGGTTCCGTGATGGAGCAACTGGGTCTGCGTAAGGGCGAAATGACCAACATGACCCCGGATGGCAAGGGGCGTGTCCGTCTGGACTTCATGATCCCGAGCCGTGGCCTGATCGGCTTCCAGACCGAGTTCATGACCATGACCTCAGGTACCGGTCTGCTGTACCACACCTTCGACCACTACGGTCCGCACAAGGGTGGCAGCATCGGCGAGCGTCAGAACGGCGTGCTGATCTCCAACGCAACCGGTAAGGCTCTGACCTACGCCCTGTTCGGTCTGCAAGACCGCGGTCGTCTGTTCATCGGTCACGCGACCGAAGTGTACGAAGGCCAGGTGATCGGTATCCACTCCCGTTCCAACGACCTGACTGTTAACTGCCTGAAAGGCAAACAGCTGACCAACATGCGTGCCTCCGGTACCGACGAAGCTCAAGTGCTGACTCCGCCGATCCGCATGACTCTGGAACAGGCTCTCGAGTTCATCGACAACGACGAACTGGTAGAAGTGACTCCGAAGAACATCCGTATCCGCAAGAAATTGCTGACCGAGCTGGATCGTAAGCGCTCTGGCCGTGGTTAATGCCATGTGCTGAGTCTCGGCAGCCCTCGCGGCCGCTGACGGTTCACTGATAAACGGACCCAAACCTCTGGTTTGGGTCCGTTTTTTTATGCCTGTGATCCGCTCTGGCCATCCTGATGAGCTCGTTCAGGCTATCCGGTAATGGGGCTGATGAGCGTTGAGCGAAGGTCGTGGGGATGGGTGAGATAAAAAAGCCGCAGCGGATGAACGCTGCGGCTTTTTGCTGGCTTGCAGTAAGGGGTTACTGGCGCCAGAAGGAGGGGAAGAAGAGCACGGCGACAGTCAGGATCTCCAGTCGTCCCAGCAGCATGCCGAATGACAAAAGCCATTTGGCCGATTCCGGCAGGCTGGCAAAGTTGGTGCTGGGGCCGACCACCGGGCCCATACCCGGGCCGACGTTGGCGACAGCGGTGATGGAGCTGGATATGGCCGTCAGGGGGTCAAGCCCGATGGCGCCCAACAGTGCGGCTATCACCAGAATGATGGCGAAGTAGGCCAGCACGAAGGAGATCATCGAGCGGATGATGGCGTCATTGACCGTCCGGCCGTTGTACTTCTGCGGGAAGACAGCAGAAGGGTGCATCAGTTGGCGCATCTGCTTTCTGAACAGGGCGAATGCCACCTGTACCCGGAAGATCTTGAGACCACCCGCAGTGGAGCCTGAGCAGGCCCCCAGCGCCAGCAGCACGATGAAGACGATGCTGGCGAGCGGCCCCCAAGTGCCAAAGTCACCAAGGCCGTAGCCGGTGGTGGTGAGCACCGAGACGATGTTGAAGCAGCTGATGCGCAGGGCATCCCAGAAGCCGAACAGGTCTCTCTCCCACAGATAGAAGGTCATGATGACGGTGACCCAGACCACCAGCCAGAAGAAGCCGCGCACTTGGGCATCCTTGAACAGACTGTAATCCCTGTGGTTGAGGCTCTGCACATAGAGCAGGAAGGGCAGGCCGCCGAGGAACATGAACAGGGTGCCAATCCAGTGTGCCGAATTGGAGAAGTGGGACATGGATTGATCGGAGGTGGAGTAGCCGCCGGTACTGAGAGTGGTCATGGCATGGTTGATCGCCTCGAACATGTTCATGCCGCTGGCCCAGTAGGCCATGAAGCAGAGCATGGAGAGCACTAGATAGACCACGACGATGTTGTTGGCGACCGTTTTGGCACGCGGGGCGCTTTTGTCCGACCAGTCAGAGCTCTCGGTCTGGAACAGCTTCATACCGCCGACGTTGAGGTAGGGCAGCACGGCTACCGCCATCACGATAAAGCCGACCCCGCCCAGCCACTGCAGGATGGATCGCCACAACAGGATGCTGTGGGCCATGTTGTCGAGGCCGGAGAGCACGGTGGAGCCCGTGGTGGTTACCCCCGACATGGTCTCGAAGTAGGCGTCGGTGAAGTTGATGTGGGTGATGAAAACAAAAGGCAGGGCGCCGAAGGCGCAGGCTACCACCCAGACCGAGGTGGTGAGCAGGAACATCTCCCGCACCCCCAGATGAAACTCCGCCTTGCGACCGTAGTGGAGGCAGAGCAGGGCGGCGCCGTGGGTGATCAGCACGGACTTGAGAAACTCGACAAATCCCTCTGACCCGGTGAGCAGTGCCAGCAAGGTGGGCAGCCACATGAAGAGCGCCAGCTTGGAGAGCACCAGCCCGAGGGTGAAGATAATGGGACGCAGCTTGATCATGTTCGATAACCTGGTCGTTGATTAACAAAAGACCCGGACCATCCCCTTGGGGGAGCTGAGCCGGGTCTGGTTTGACAGCCTGTGGGCATGAAGACGTTACAGGAAGAAGGGGCTTGGCTGGAACAGCCGCTCCACTTCCGGGATGTACTTCTTGTCCACCAGGAACATGACCACGTGGTCATCCTGCTGGATCTTGGTGCGATCGTGAGCGATCAGCACCTCATCCCCGCGCACCACGGCACCGATGGTGGTGCCCGGCGGCAGCTTGAGCTCGCCCACCGTCTTGCCGACCACCTTGGAGGTGTTCTCGTCACCGTGGGCAATCGCCTCGATCGCCTCGGCAGCGCCGCGGCGCAGGCTGTAGACGTTGGCGATATCGGCCCGACGCACGTGGGTCAGCAGGGCCGAGATGGTGGCCTGCTGGGGCGAGATGGCGATATCGATAGAGCCACCCTGCACCAGATCGACGTAGGCGCCGCGCTGGATCAGCACCATGGTCTTCTTGGCGCCCATCTTCTTGGCGAGCAGCGCCGACATGATGTTGGCCTCATCCTCGTTGGTCACGGCGATGAAGACGTCGATTTGATCGATATGCTCCTCGGCCAGCAGCTCCTGATCCGCCGCATCGCCACAGAAGACGATGGTGTTCTCCAGCAGTTCGGAGAGCTGTTCCGCCCGCTTCTGGTTGCGCTCGATGAGCTTGACGCTGTAACGCTTCTCCAGCTGGCGGGCGAGACCCGCGCCGATGTTGCCACCACCGACGATCATGATGCGGCGGTAGGGGCTCTCGAGGCGCTGCAGCTCCGACATCACGGCCCGGATATGGCCCGCGGCGGCGACGAAGAAGACCTCGTCATCCGCTTCGATGATGGTGGTGCCTTGCGGACGGATCGGGCGGCCCTGACGGAAGATGGCCGCTACCCGGGTCTCGATGTTGGGCATGTGCTCGCGCAGGGTGGAGAGGGCGTTGCCTACCAGCGGGCCACCGTAGTAGGCCTTGACCGCTACCAAACCGACGCGGCCACCTGCAAAATCAACCACTTGCAGGGCACCCGGGTATTCGATTAGGCGACGCACATAGTCGGTCACCAGCTGCTCCGGCGCGATCAGGTGATCAACCGGTACCGATTCCGGCAGGAACAGGCGATCCCGTTCGGTCAGATAAGCTGGCGAGCGGATCCGTGCCACCTTGTTCGGGGTGTTGAACAGGGAGTAGGCCACCTGACAGGCGATCATGTTGGTCTCGTCACTGTTGGTGACGGCGACCAGCATGTCGGCATCCTGAGCACCCGCTTCGCGCAGCACCTTGGGGTGGGCGCCGTGACCGTTGACCACCCGCAGGTCAAACTTGTCCTGCAGTTCGCGCAGGCGCTCACTGTCGGTATCGACGATGGTGATGTCGTTGTTCTCTCCGGCCAGGTTCTCGGCCAGAGTGCCGCCGACCTGGCCGGCTCCCAAAATGATGATTTTCATAGGGAACGTCTACTCGCGTTGAGGCAGTAAAGGGGTATTTCGCCTGCATGGCGATTGCCCCGGAAGAAGCATGTCAGCGTCACAGCTTGACCAGCTTGGCGTAGTAGAAGCCATCCATCTCGGCTTCACCCGGCAGGAACTGGCGACCCGGGCAGTCCGGGGTGTCCTGTTCGTGCAACGGTACCAATTTGGCATCTTTGGTCGCGGCAAGGAAGGCGCGGATCTGGTCGCGATTCTCTTCCGGCAGGACGGAGCAGGTGGCGTAGAGCAGGGTGCCGCCGCTCTTCAGCTTGCCCCAGAGGGCATTGAGAATGCGGCGCTGCAGCTCGGCCAGCTCGCGGATGTCCTGATCACGGCGCAACCACTTGATGTCGGGGTGGCGACGGATAACACCAGTGGCGGAGCAGGGGGCATCCAGCAGGATGCGGTCAAACTGCCCCTCCGGCCACCACTGTTCCGGTGCCGCGGCATCGCCGTGGATCACTTTGGCGGTCAGGCCGATGCGATCCAGGTTCTCCTGCACCCGCTTGAGGCGGTTCTCGTCGGCATCGACGGCGACCACTCCGGCCAGCTTGGGCTGACGCTCCAGCAGGTGGGCGGTCTTGCCGCCGGGGGCCGCGCAGGCATCCAGCACCCACTCACCCGGTTGCGGGTCGAGCAGTGCCGCGGCCTGTTGTGCTGCACCATCCTGTACCGAGCAGTCACCGACCTCGAAGCCGGGCAGCTTGGTCACATCGCAGGGACGCTCCAGCAGGATGCAATCCTCGCCCTCTTCACCGGCCACGGCATTGATGCCGGCTTCGGCCATGCGAGCCAGCATGGCATCGCGGCTCTGGCGCTGGCTGTTGTTGCGGATCCACATGGGGGGGCGCTGGTTGTTCGCCTCCATGATGAATTCCCACTCATCGTGATAGGCCTGACGCAGGCGCTTGGTGAGCCACTCCGGATGACCGAGGCGAATGCTGGGAACGCGGTCGATACGCAGCAGAATGACTTCGGCGCTGCGCTGGAAGTTGCGCAGCACGCCGTTGATGAGGCCACGCAGGGAGGTGCCCTTGAGCAGTTTGACGGCGTTGACGGTCTCGGCCACCGCGGCGTGAGCCGGAATGCGGGTGTAGATGAGCTGATAGAGACCGACCAGGATGAGGTAGTGGAAAATGCGGCTCTTGTTTTTGAGCGGCTTGTCCATCATCTCGTTGACTGCCGCATCGAGGCGGGGCAGCCAGCGCAGGGTCCCATAGCAGAGTTCTTGCAGGAGAGCGCGATCACGGGGCGCAACCTTCTCCTGGGCAGCAGGCAGAACAGCGGAGAGGGATTGACCCTGATCCAGCACCTGTTGAATAACGAGAGCGGCCTGTGCACGTGTTTTCATAGAGTTACCTTAGATGCGCAAGTCGGGGCCTGGGCCCCGCTTGTGTCAATTCAATCCAGTTCAATTCAATTGCGTGCCGGGTTCAAACCAGTCGCGGCGAGAGTTGAGCAGATCCGAAACGGACATCGCCTTCTTGCCGGGCGGTTGCAGGGTCAGCAGGCGCAGTACCCCTTTGCCGGTAGCGATATCGATCCCCTGCTTGTCGGCCTTGAGCAGGGTGCCGGCGGGTTGGCCGTGGTCGCTGTCCATGACGGCGGCTTGCCATACCTTGACGGTCTGGTCAGCCACTTCAAACCAGCTGATGGGCCAGGGGTTGAACGAGCGGATGCAGCGTTCGATGGCAACAGCCTCCATCGACCAGTCGATGCGGGCCTCTTCCTTGGAGAGCTTTTCGGCGTAGTTGGCCAGCGCATCATCTTGCACCTCGGCAGCGGTTTCACCGGCGGCCATGGCATTGATGGTGTCGACCAGTGCTTGCGGGCCCAGCTTGGCCAGCTTGTCATAGAGGCTGGCGGAAGTCTCGTCGGCGGCGATGGGGCAGCTTACCTTGCGGATCATGGCGCCGGTATCCAGTCCCACATCCATCTGCATGATGGTGACGCCGGTTTCGGCATCGCCCGCCCAGATAGAGCGCTGGATCGGTGCGGCACCGCGCCAGCGGGGCAGCAGGGAGCCATGGACGTTGATGCAGCCCAGCCGCGGGGTATCGAGCACCACCTTGGGCAGGATCAGGCCATAGGCCACCACCACCATCAGGTCGGCGCCAAGGGCGGCCAGTTCGGCTTGCACCTCTTCCTTGCGCAGAGAGGCAGGTTGGTAAACCGGCAGGTTGTGGGCCAGTGCCAGCTCTTTGACCGGGCTGGCGGTGAGCTTCTGGCCACGGCCAGCGGGCTTGTCAGGCTGGGTATAAACGGCAACGACCTCGTGGTCGGAAGACAACAACGCCGCCAGGTGACGGGCGGCGAAGTCGGGAGTACCGGCAAAAATCAGTTTCAGCTTATTCAATGGGGCAGATCCTCAGAGGACTTTGCGATCTTCACGGGCCATCTTTTCCAGCTTCTGGCGAATGCGCTGGCGCTTGAGCGGGGACAAGTAATCCACAAACAGCTTGCCGACCAGATGATCCATCTCATGCTGGATGCAGATGGCGAGCAGATCGTCCGCTTCCAGCTCGAACGGCTTGCCGTTGCGATCCAGGGCGCGGATTTTGATCTGTTCAGCGCGAGGCACCAGAGCACGGCTGCCGGGCACGGAGAGGCAACCCTCTTCAATGCCGGTGCTGCCGCACTGCTCGATGACCTCCGGATTGATCAATACCAGAGGATCTTCACGGTTTTCAGAGACATCGATCACTATGATGCGCTGGTGAATGTCGACCTGAGTCGCGGCCAAGCCAATGCCTTCCTCCGCGTACATGGTTTCGAACATATCATCTACAATCTGTTGTAACTCGGGTGTAAAGGTCTCGACAGGGGCTGCAACGGTGCGCAGGCGCTCATCGGGAAAACGCAATACATCTAGAATGGCCATAGTTTTTTCTTTAGTTTCGTATAAATGCAGTCAATATTGGCGTAATTCTAGTCATTTACGCCGACAAAAAACAGCAACACTTTGCGTACAGAAGTAACAGGGAGTGTTATGTATCTGAAGCAAACCATCCTCGCCTGCCTGCTGGTGACCGTGAGTCAGGCAGCATTGGCCGATCAGCTCAGGCTGAAAGCGGGTTACCCCGAAAGTTATGTAGTGCAAAAAGGCGACACCCTGTGGGATATCTCCGGCAAGTATCTTTCCGAACCTTGGCTCTGGCCCCGTCTCTGGAACATCAATCCGCAGATAGCCAATCCTCACTGGATCTACCCCGGTGATGTACTGCATCTGAGCTGGGTCAATGGTGAACCCCGACTCGGCAAGGCGATGCAGGGTGGCAAGCAAGTCATCCGTCTCGGCCCGAAAACCCGTTACGAGAACAAAGCCAACCCCATTCCGACCCTGCCTATCAGCGAGATCGGCCCCTTCCTGCAAACCGACCATATTCTGGCTGACAGCCAGCAGCAGAAAACCCTGCCCTATCTGCTGGGGTCGGATCAGAAACATATCGGCATGCTGGAGGGGGACACCCTCTATGTGCAGGGCTCCCTGACGCCGGGGCAGGTTTATGGCATTTATCACCCCGGAGTGGTCTACAAGGATCGCGAAACCGGTGAACTGCTGGGCCAGGAGGCGATCTTTGCCGGTGTGGTGCGGGCCGTGGCGCGTCTTGATGGCGATCGGACCGAGGTGACTCTGACTCATAACCAGCGCGAAGTGCTGCAGGGCGACAAGGTGATGCCGCTGCCGGCTCAGGAGAACATGCCCGCCGTCTTCACACCGAAAGCGGCACCTGCCATCACACCGGGCTATATCATCGATTTGCCGAACAAGACCCGGGGCGGTGGCAAGTTTGATGTGGTACTGATCAACCGAGGCGGCCGCGATCAGCTAGTCGCCGGGGATGTACTGGATGTCAGACGGCCCGGTGCTGCTCTGGTTACCAAGAATGGCGATGTACAGTACAAGGAGCTCTCGTCGGTTTTTAACCGGGTGTTTTACAGCAGCAACAAGAAGGCACCACTGCCCTCTGAAGCGATTGCCCGCGTCATGTTGTTCAAGGTGTATGACAAGCTGAGTTACGGTCTCATCATGCAGAGTAACGACATGGTGAGTGCGGGTTATCAGGTCACTCACTTCTGACGTGAACTACCCCGACGCACGTCTGGCGCTCTGGCTAACTCTCGATGCGGTCACCGGCATCGGTCCGGTGACCGCTGCACGTCTGCTGGAACGGGCCGGGGGAAGTATTGAGACCCTGTTCCAGAGCGATGAAGCGCAGCTGCATGGTATGGGGTTGTCGTCAGAGCAGATCAAACAACTGCGCTGGCCCTCGCCGGTGGTTGAGCAGAGCCTGGCTTGGGCCGCTTTGCCTGACAATCTCCTTATTCCGCAAGATCACCCGATTTATCCACCCTTGTTGCGGGAAATTCCCGCGGCACCCCTGTTGCTCTACTGTCGTGGCGATCTTGCTGCGCTGTCGCTACCCCAGCTGGCAATGGTGGGGACACGCCATCCTACCTATGCAGGCAAAGATAATGCCTCCCGCCTCTGTAGCGAGCTGGTTGGATGCGGGCTGGCCATCACCTCGGGCCTTGCGCTCGGTATCGATGGTGTCTGCCATCAGCAAGCGCTGGCTGGTGGCGGTATCACCCTTGCCGTGTTGGGTTCCGGGCTGGATTGCCTCTACCCCAAACGCCACCAGGGGCTGGCAGGCCAGATTCTGGAGAGCGGTGGTTTGCTTATCTCCGAGCTGGCGCTGGATAAAGGACCGCTGGCTGAACATTTTCCTCGTCGCAACCGTATTATCAGTGGTCTGTCGCTGGGAACTCTGGTGGTGGAGGCGACCGAGCAGAGCGGTTCGCTGATCACCGCTCGCTATGCGCTTGAACAGGGGCGCGAAGTGTTTGCGGTACCCGGCGCCCCGCAAAATGCCCAGGCGATAGGGTGCAACAGATTAATTCAGCAGGGGGCCAAACTTGTGCTGAGTGCGGCCGATATAGTGGAAGAGTTGCCAGAGTGGGTCGCACGGCCAGATCCGTCGGTTACATCATCTGAGCAACCGCATAATAGCGAATTGCCTTATGCCGATTTGTTGGATAACGTAGATTATGAGACCACGAGCGTGGATACCGTTGCCGAGCGGGCCCAGCTTCCTGTCGAAGTGGTATTGGGCAGGTTGGTAGAGCTGGAGCTGGCCGGTGCAGTGATGGCGGTAGCCGGTGGATACGTCAGAGCGAGGAGGGCGAATCATGTTTGATGTATTGATGTACCTTTTCGAGACCTACATCCACAGCGATGCAGATGTGATGGTCGAGCAGGATGAGCTCACCGACGAGTTGAGCAGGGCCGGTTTCGATAAAGAAGAGATCGACAAGGCACTCGACTGGCTGGAGCGACTGGCCAATCTGCACGATAGCGAGCGGGAGGTCTATGTCACCGCCAGCGCGCAAGGCTCGATGCGTATCTATGCTCCGCAAGAGCTGGTGCGCCTCAGCACCGAGTGCCGCGGCTTTCTGCTCTTTCTGGAACAGGCCCAGGTGCTGAATGCCGAAACCCGCGAGATCTGTATCGAGCGTCTGCTCGAACTGGACAAGCCGGATATCGAGCTGGATGACCTGAAGTGGGTCGTCATGATGGTGCTGTTTAACGTACCGGGCAGTGAAAATGCCTACCAGCAGATGGAAGAGCTGGTGTTTGATGAGTCAGACGGCGTCATTCACTGACAGTCCGGTGCCGCGCTGGTAGAATTCAGGCCATCTGGATTTCAAGGCGCGGCCCATGTCAAAAATCGATCATCACCTCTTTTCAGCCCACGAACATGCCTTCGAGCGCGAGCCGTGCCCGCAGTGCGGGGCCGAGCTGGTGATCCGCCAGGGCAAACATGGCCCCTTTCTCGGCTGTTCTGCCTATCCTGCCTGTGATTACATACGCTCCCTGACGCCATCCGGCCGCGACATCGAAAAGGTGCTCGAAGGCTCTGCCTGTCCCGATTGCGGAGAGCCGCTGGCGATCAAGAAGGGGCGTTATGGTCTGTTTGTCGGTTGTACCCAGTATCCGGCCTGTCAGCACATCGAATCCCTGCAGGAGAGTGACGATACCCAGATCCTCTGCCCCGAGTGCGGCAAGGGTCATCTGGTGAGCCGGACCTCCCGCTATGGCAAGCAGTTTTACTCCTGTGATGGCTATCCACACTGCAAATATGTGGTGAACGACAAGCCGATCCCCATGCCTTGTCCCGCGTGTGGTTGGGGCATCATGGTAGAGAAAAAAGTGAGGGGAACGCTGCGTTGGGTCTGTCCGCAAAAGAAATGCGGCCACCAAAGTGAGCAGGTATAATCCCGCCGCCGCAACCGGATTGAAACGTTTTCGGTGAACTTCAACCCCCCACTTGGAGTAAGGAAATTCCCACCATGAATAAACCCTTTGTTGCCGTATTGATGGGCTCTGATTCTGATTTCCCCGTGATGCAGACTACCCTCGAGGTGCTCAAGTCATTTGATATCGCAGTGGAAGTCAAAGTCACCTCCGCGCACCGCACGCCGGCTGCGACCCATCAGTATGTGACCGATGCCGAGGCCCGTGGCTGCAAGGTCTTTATCTGTGCTGCCGGTCTAGCGGCGCATCTGGCGGGTGCCGTAGCCGGCATCACGACTCGTCCTGTGATCGGGGTGCCCATCGATGGTGGCCCGCTCAAGGGGCTGGATGCGCTACTCTCCACCGTGCAGATGCCGGGTGGTGTACCGGTGGCGACCGTGGCGATCGGCAAAGCTGGTGCCAAGAACGCAGGTTATCTGGCAGCCCAGATGCTGGCAGTAGCCGATGATGAACTGGCGGCCAAGGTTCGGGCCGAACGCCAGAAGAATGCCGAAGAGGTGATGGCCAAGGATGCCGCCCTGCAGGCTCAACTCAAGTAAGTGAACGGTTGGCGATCCGGATGTGTCGTATTTTTCCTGTGCTACAGCAAAACGTCACTTTGTTGTGGTCGCCGCCGTATGGATTCAACTTGCTACTAAGTGACGAGGCGGCAGCCTGGCTGCCGCATTTTTCCTATGCCAAATGAATTTGAACAGGCAGTTGCGGCCCTCCAGCAGGAAGGGGTGATTGCCTATGCGACTGAGGCGGTGTTTGGTCTGGGTTGTGATCCCGACTCCGAAGTGGCGGTGCTGCGACTGCTGGCCATCAAACAGCGTCCGGTAGAGAAAGGGTTGATCCTGATTGCTGCCGATTTGGCGCAATTGCAGGATTACATCGATCTGAGCCAACTTAGCGGTGAGCAATTGGCTCGGGTTGAAGCCAGCTGGCCCGGCCCCTTTACCTGGATCATGCCTGCCCGTGCAACGACGCCGGCCTGGCTGACCGGGCAGTTCGAGACCCTGGCGGTACGCGTGACGGCTCATCCTCAGGTGCAGGCGTTGTGTCGCGCCTTTGGCAAGCCGCTGGTCTCTACCAGCGCCAACCTGACCGGTGAGGAGCCTGCCCGTCGGGTGGCCGATATTGGTGAGCGGCTGGCAAGCAAGTTAGCCTATATCCTGCCCGGTGAAGTGGGTGGTCAAGCTAACCCCTCCGAGATCAAGGACGCCCGAACCGGCACCATTATTCGCCCCTCCTGAGCAGGCGGATACGTCATGATTTGCTATCAATCCGCTGAGCGGTGAGCTCATCTGATTGATTTAACTATAAAAATGGACAGGGCGTTCACGATCCTGCCTGACTGGAGACAAGATGAGCAAACCGGATGTGGCCCAGGTCAAGGCCTTCCTGTTGCAGTTGCAGGACGAGATCTGCCGTGGTCTGGAGCAGGCCGATGGCAGTGGACACTTTGTGGAAGATGCCTGGAGCCGTGAAGGCGGTGGCGGTGGTCGCACCCGTGTGCTGCGCCACGGCGCGGTGATCGAGCAGGGGGGCGTCAACTTCTCCCATGTCTATGGCGATGCCATGCCTGCCTCTGCTACAGCACATCGGCCAGAGTTGGCCGGTCGCAAGTTTGAGGCTATGGGCGTGTCGCTGGTGATCCATCCGCACAACCCCTATGTGCCTACCAGCCACGCCAACGTCCGTTTCTTCATCGCCGAGAAAGAGGGTGAAGAGCCCATTTGGTGGTTTGGCGGTGGCTTCGATTTGACGCCCTTCTACCCGTTTGCCGAGGATGTGCAGCACTGGCATCAGGTCTCCCATGATCTCTGCCAGCCCTTTGGTGATGAGATCTACCCCGAGTTCAAATCCTGGTGCGATCGCTACTTCTTCCTCAAGCACCGCAACGAGACGCGAGGGGTGGGCGGTCTCTTCTTCGACGATCTGAGTCGCTGGCCTTTTGCCGACTGCTTTGCCTTTATGCAGGCGGTAGGTCGAGGTTATCTCGATTCCTACCTGCCGATCATTGAACGACGCAAGGCACTGCCCTATGGCGAGCGGGAGCGGGAGTTCCAGCTCTATCGTCGCGGTCGTTATGTGGAGTTCAATCTGGTGTATGACCGTGGCACCCTGTTCGGGCTGCAGACCGGCGGACGTACCGAGTCGATCCTGATGTCGATGCCACCGCTGGCACGTTGGGAGTATGACTGGCAGCCGGAGGCGGGCACTCCTGAAGCCTTGCTCTACACCGATTACCTCACGCCGCGAGAGTGGCTGTGACCCGAGGGGCCATGATGGCCCCTTTTTACTGGCCGATATTCGGCTTGTTCCCGAGTGCGAAAACCCGTTAAATCGGAATATTGCCCTCTGATGGAACTCTTTGATGGATCGTTATCTGGTTTTTGGCCACCCGGTGCGCCACAGCAAGTCCCCCTTCATTCACACCCTGTTTGCCAGACAAACCCAGCAAGAGCTGGAGTATGGGTTGGCTGAACCCGCCGTCGACGAGTTTGCCCAAGCCCTGCGCACCTTCTTTGACCAAGGGGGCAAGGGATGCAATGTCACCGTTCCCTTCAAGGAGCAGGCATTCACTCTGGTCGATCGCTTGAGCCCGAGGGCCAAGCGGGCGGGCGCGGTCAATACCATCAAGCTGACCGATGATGGCGTGTTGCTGGGGGATAATACCGATGGCGCCGGTCTGGTCGCCGATCTCAAGTCCCATGGTGTGACGCTGGTGGATAGTCGGATCCTGCTGCTGGGTGCCGGTGGCGCGGCTCGTGGTGCATTGGCGCCGCTGCTGGCTGAGTTGCCGAGCGAGCTGGTGATCGCCAACCGCACCCACACAAAAGCGCAACAGTTGGCTGCCGAATTCTGCGATCTGGGGCCTGTGACTGCTCAGACCTATGAGCAGCTGGCAGGGCCGTTCGATCTCGTCATCAATTCGACTTCTGCCAGCCTGCAAGGAGAGCTACCGCCGTTGGCCCCTGCCCTGATCCACACTGATATTGCCATCTACGACATGATGTATGGCGCCTCGGATACGGCGTTTATCAGTTGGGCCAAACAGCACGGGGCCCGTCAAACCATGGATGGACTCGGCATGCTGGTGGAACAGGCCGCCGAAGCGTTTACCGTGTGGCGCGGAATTCGTCCCGGGACTAAACAGGTATTGAGAGAGTTGAAGCGTAACTTGGGGGTGATATGAACCAGGGTATTCTGTTTCCCGACCTGATGGAGTGGCAGGCTGACGAACAGCGGGTGCGTTTTCCTGCCCAGCAGATGGGGGCGCTGATAGATTGTTACATCAGCCAGCGGCGACTGGAGAGAATGACAGGTCTGGCGCTGACGAGAGAGGATGACATCGTCAGAGCCTTCGAAAGTGTACGTTTTGATATTGAAGATATGGCGGAAAAACTCATTGAAGAACAAGAGTTTGCTGAAGATGGCGCTATCTACCTCTGATTTTTCAAAGTTTTTTTGTTTTGTAGCGGAACTACTTTGAAATGGCGCTGACTAACTAGATAGTTGAGGAAGTGCTAGCTAGTCACCTTTATAACTCCCCGGTATTCGTACTGGGGATTTTTTTATCTGCATGAAAGTAAAAGATTTTTTCTTAATCTGTAAGTTGTGAAACTAAATTACATAAATTACTTTCACTTTCTGCTGCTTTGCTGTACAGTTGTCTGCGTAGGGTACAGAGGTAAGATGTTCTATCTTTCAGACCTTTTATTTCACGTAATTGAATGTGGCTGAATAGCTGCCCCGATGAGGTTCTCGTCGGGGTGTTTTTTTATGCGCGGCATTTAGAGTAAATGCTTTAAATTAGCGATGCATTTGATAGAATGAGGCTGCTTCTTGAGGAATACCTGTCGTCTGGTACTCAAGATTCAGCTTCTTCCCAATTTTTTGAACTTATTATTTCAGGCTGGATGGCATCACTGTCGTCCGGCCTCATTTTTATCCCTCTCGGTTAGATTTTGTAATTAAATTTCATTTTGGTCTCTTTTTGTAATTCTGGTTCGTTGTGAAAGAACAGATTTGAAAACGTTATCAACGCCTCCTTAAGTTAATTTCCACCATGAATTAACGATCTATCTATATGAACTGTAAGCGGTAATGGATATAACTGGGGAGGCGAATGCAGGGTGTTTGTCGTGAGGCAGGTGAAAGCGGCAATCTGAAACCCTTTCAATCAGCGGAGGAGTGCTCCGCCAATTGCAAGGAGAGCGAGGAGTAGATTACTCCTCGGCAGGTTGCTGTTCATCAGCATCCAGCAGGTCGGTATCGTCACCACTGACGTACCATTCGGTCAGGGTTTGCGCCAGCTTCTCCACACCGATATTGGTGAGGGAGGAGAACGCTTCGACCTGGATCTGGGAACCGAGGTTGGCAACGGCCTGGCGCACCTTGATCACCTGGTTGTTGCGCGGGCCGGGGCTCAATTTGTCAGCCTTGGTCAGCAGCAGCATGACGGGCAACTGACGGTGCGAGCTCCACTCCAGCATGTTCATGTCGGTATCTTTGAGCGGGTGGCGGATGTCCATCAGGATCACCAAACCTTTCAATGACTCACGGCGCTGCAGATACTCTGCCAGTGACTTTTGCCACTTGAGCTTCATTTCCAGCGGAACTTGCGCATAACCATAACCCGGCAAGTCGACCAGACGCTTGCCCGGTTCCAGCTCAAACAGGTTGATCAGCTGGGTACGACCGGGTGTCTTACTGGTGCGCGCCAAGTTCTTGTGTTTGGTTAAGGTGTTCAATGCAGATGACTTACCGGCGTTGGAACGGCCGGCAAACGCGATCTCGACACCCCCATCATTTGGCAGGTGACGGATGTCGGGTGCGCTGGTCACAAAATGCACCTTATTGAAATTCAGAGTTTGTGTATCCAACGTAAATTCCCCATGGAGATAGAGGGTTATAGAGTTACTTTTTTGTAAAATGGTGTAAAATAGCGTCGCTTAAACGCGTTTATTTTAACATGCCTTCAGCGGCATGGGATCTGGAAGCCTAATAACGAAAAGTTGGAACGCCATGAAGAACCTAGTCATTACTCTTGCTCTGATGGTTGGCGTAACGGGGATGGCACAAGCCAAGGGCGATGCCGCTGCGGGACAGACCAAGGCTGCCGTTTGTGCGGCTTGTCATGGACCGGACGGAAACAGCCTGGTTGATATGTACCCCAAAATTGCTGGTCAGCACGCATCATATATCAAAAAGCAGTTAGTTGAACTGAAGGCTGCCGCTTCTGGTCAAATTGGCCGGGTTGCGCCAGTGATGGGGCCGATGGCGTTACCTTTGTCGGAACAGGACATGGATGACCTGGCGGCTTATTTCTCCAGCCTGAAGGTTACCCCTATCGCTGTCCCTGACGACGTGGTCGAAGCGGGCAAGGCACTCTATATGGGTGGTGACATGAGTCGCGGTCTGGCAGCTTGTACGGCTTGCCATGGTCCCCGTGGCTCTGGTGTCGAACAGGCGAAGTATCCAAACCTGTCCGGCCAGCATCCTGCCTATATCAAGGCTCAGCTCACCGCATTCCGTGCCGGGACGCGTGACAACGATCCGAACGGCATGATGCGGGACGTTGCCAAGAAACTGACTGATCAGGATATCGAAGCCCTCTCCAAATATGTGGCGGGTCTGCACTGATATAGTCGATACGGTCGATTTGAGTTGAAACGGGGAGCCTGGGCTCCCCGTTGTTTTTATGGCTTTCAGATAATTCTCGGTTTAATCCCCCCGTTCTGTAAGAGATCTCCCATTCTCAAGGCAGGCCAAGGCTCATAAAATTGCATAAAATATTAAATAACCATTATTTATCAACGGGTTATATTAATTTTGATGTTTTTCGACATGTTGAGAATGTTTTGAGTAGATTGAGCCGCTTTATAGAGTTGGTACAGTAGGCTTAATGGATTCACCCACGGATTGGGTGGCGGTTTCACGACAGGGTGTTGTGAGCAGAGGATGGCTGGCGTGGCGGGATGCCATGGGCTCGGATGAGCTGGCAAAGGATTGAAGGATCAGGATGGTGACCATCTCCGGAGCGGGATGGGGTTGCGGGATGCAGACTCCCCGGCACGATGGCAGGATGCGGTCGAGACGGGTCAAACAGGCACACGCACATTCAGGAACGACCAATATAAGGTCAGGATGACCACACAACGATATGATGCGGCGACAAGTTGTCACGGAGAGGACGAAACAGATTGTTTTGCCATTCAGGATGGCGCACGCATGAACATATCAAGGCAGCTTCGGCTGCCTTTTTTCTTTTGGGTCATTAACCCGATTAGCCATTCTGTGTCAAAATACCAGCAACATGCCCAGAGGATACCGATCCTGCGGTGTTCAGTGGCCTGATTGGGCCGGATTGGTGCGGGATCCTGCTCTTGTTCCAGCCTTACTGTTCCTCGCATCGTATCCCACCGGGTGAGATCATCCCGGGTACGGGTCAAACCAGTTATTTTCGGAGTTAGCCATTCATGTCTGCCAAACAACCCACTCGCAAGCCTACTGGCAAGCGCAAAGAATCTGATGTCAGTGCTCAGGAAGGCCGTGAGCGTAAACGGGCTGCCAAGCGCAAGGGCCTGAAGGCTGGTTCTCGTCAGCAAGTTGAACAGCCGAAGAGCAAGTCTGGCAACAGCCAGTCCAAAGATCCGCGTATCGGTTCCCGCAAGCCGGTAGTTCTGGTGGTGGATGACAAACAGAAGAAGCCGGCAGCACTCAAGGCGGTGAAAGAGAAGAAGCTGGTGATGACGCCCGAGCAGGAGCTGGCTTCCATCGAAAACGATGACCGCTTGAATGATCTGCTGGATCGTCTGGATGCCGGTGAAACTCTGGAAGCGGCCGAGCAAGCCTGGGTTGATCAGCGCGTCGACCGTTATCAGGAGCTGATGGATGAGCTGGGCATCATCGACAACGACGATGATGAAGATGACGAGCTGCCGTTTGATGATGGCGATGACGCCGAGTTCGACGAGCAGAAACCAGCTTCCGAAGAGGAGCTGTGGGACCGTTTCAACCAGGTCGATTTCAAGCCGGAACCCAAGCCTGAGCCGAAGAAAAAGTGATGAGTGGATGGATGCTGGCCGCCCTGTTGGGCGGCCTGATTTTGTCAGGGTTGGCCATCTATGCAGGCATGCTGCTGGCCAGACTGAGACGACAGCAAGCGATGCAGTGGCAGGCTATTACTGCTCGCAATGAACGAATTCTGGAGAGCGTGCGGGTCATTGCCCATGCGGTGCAGGAGGGGCAGTGCGATTACTCCGAAGGCGCCATTCGGCTGACCAATCTGCTGGATGCGTTGCAGATCAAGGGGGGGCGGGCGTTCGTTGCCGAGTTCCCGGGTCTGTACGGGCTGTATGAGAAGGTGAAAGATATGCCGACTCATGAGGCCAGACGCGCCCTCAAGCGCAATGAAGTGATGAAGATGGATCTCGAACGAAGCGGCTACGAGGCCGAGCTGGAGGCTCAGATCCTCAAGGATGTTGCCCAGCTGAAGGATTTTCAGTTAGGTCGGTGAGCCAACAATAACAACAAGAGAGGAAGCGAGCGTGCAAGCAGAACAGATTGTGTGGGATCAGGCCCTGATCGAAAAATATAACTACAGTGGCCCGCGATACACCTCTTATCCCACTGCGCTGGAGTTTAACGAGAGCTTCGGCTATCCGGATTTTGTCCGCGCTGCCAGCCAGTATCCCGAGCGCAATCTGTCGCTCTACGTGCACATCCCTTTCTGTCACAAGCTCTGCTACTACTGCGGCTGCAACAAGGTCATTACCCGCCATCAGCACAAGGCTGACGAGTACCTCGACTACCTGGAGCAGGAGATCAAGGCGCAAGCCCCGCTCTTCAAGCACCGTATGGTCACCCAGCTGCACTGGGGTGGCGGTACACCCACCTATCTGGATGAAGCGCAAACGCGCCGCCTGATGGCCATGCTGCGTGAGCACTTCCATTTCGCCGAAGAGGGGGAGTTCAGCATCGAGGTCGATCCGCGCGAGATTGCCATTACCATGCTGGATGTGCTGCGAGACGTCGGCTTCAACCGCATCAGCCTTGGGGTGCAGGACTTCAACAAGGATGTGCAGGTTGCGGTCAACCGCGAGCAGGACAACGACTTTATTAAAGCCATGTTGGAGCGGGCCCGTGAACTTGGCTTCCGCTCGACCAACCTCGACCTTATCTATGGCCTGCCGCATCAGGATCGTGCCAGCTTCCACCATACGCTGGAAGAGGTGCTCAAGACGGATCCGGCGCGCCTCTCCATCTTCAACTATGCCCATCTGCCGAGCCGCTTTGCCGCCCAGCGCAAGTTGAAAGAGGTGGATATGCCTGCGCCGCAGGAGAAACTGGCCATGCTGCAGGACACCATTGCCTTCCTCACTGGCCAGGGTTATCAGTTCATCGGTATGGACCATTTTGCCAAACCCGATGACGAGCTGGCGGTCGCGCAGCGCGAGGGCAAGCTGCACCGCAACTTCCAGGGCTATACCACCCAGGGAGATTGTGATCTGCTGGGGCTGGGGGTCTCCTCCATCAGCATGATCGGTGATGCCTATTCCCAGAACCAGAAAGAGCTCAAGGCTTATTACGCACAGGTTGCAGAGCTGGGTCATGCCCAGTGGAAAGGCTGCTCGCTCAATCAGGATGATCTGATCCGCCGTGAGGTGATCAAGCGGCTCATCTGTGATTTCCGCCTGAACTTTGCCGCTGTCGAACAGGCGCACGGGCTCAATTTCAGAGAGTATTTTGCCGACGATCTCAAGCTGCTGCAGACCTTCATCAACGATGGATTGGTGCGTATGACGGAGGATGGTCTGGAGGTCTCCTCCACGGGGCAGCTGCTGATCCGCAATATCTGCATGTGCTTCGATGTCTATCTGCGCAACAAGGCGCGCCAGCAGCAGTTCTCTCGCGTGATATAAGCTTGTTTGCCGATTAGAAAACAGAGAAGGGCGCCATCGTGGCGCCCTTCTCATCTGTATTTTTGCTTAAGCAGCGGGTCGGGAAGGTTCTGGTAAGATGTCTCTGCGCTGAGGCAAGCAATTGGGAATCAAGCAATGGTCGCGGTGAAACGCAGATAAAAAGATGGGGGCGACTTGCGTCGCCCCCGGTAGTCGTATCGCTCAGATCCTTGAACGAAGTTGCTCCCTGCAATCCCTGACTGTTTACCTCTTCCTTTAGGTTTCCCCTTCCCAATCCTTTGGGGTGTCCTTTAGCCATCTTGGCCTGACGAGTCATCCTGTCCCGTCGCACTTTCTCCGTCCTGGGAGGTGTCCTTTACCACATCCTGTGGTGAGTCCATTTGCCCAACCCTAGCAGCCAGTCTTCCTGACCGACTTCATTGCGTCCGTGCATGAGTAACTATAAGGATTTTCTAACCGGCTACAACGCCAGATTGGAAAACGTTTTTGTCATTAGCTATTTCGAAAGTCATATTTTTCGATTTTTTCATTTATAAACAGCTAGTTAAGTCAATCATCTTCATGTTTTAAGATCTTATCTTCCGATTATCTCGGGGATCTTTTCGGCTGTTGGCTTACATCTGGAATGGCAGATCTCTTACACGGCGTTTTGGTTGCTTCAGAAACAGATTTTGCCGTCTGATGATGGTCATTCGGGGTGAGTGGGCGAGGCACACAAAGAGCGGCTGAATGGAGAAATTATGAGCGCTGGTTGAGTCGCTCATAGATGGTCTGGCGCTCCTCAGGAGTCAGCGAAGAGAAGTAGTGGGTAAAGAGGCGCAGCAACAGGGACTTGTTCATTCCATCTTGCTGGGTCAGATTCCCCAGCTCGTCGATGGCCACCGTGCTCATGGAGAAGGTGGCCTTTTTGTAGCTGGGCTTCAGGTGCTCGCCACTCTCGATAAAGGCCAGCGCCGACAACGCCTCGTCACGATGCAGGCCCAGTTCAAGGCTGACCACCTTGGGTTTGCCCTTGGCGTAGAACTCCGCATCTTCGATAAATTCGTCGACGGTGAACTTCTTCTGGTGATGCAACTGGTGCTTTTTCTTCAGATCGGCCAGACCCATCTCACACCCCCACTTGCAGGAACTCTTTGGCGATGGCCCGGATCTCTTCGGCGGATTTGCCATCCGGCTCGATCTCCATCACCGACAGTCCCTTCTCTTCGCTGTCGTCATAGACGTTGCGGCCATAGGTGATGGCGTTCAGGACGTCGACACCGAACGAGGAGCAAACCTCTTTTGCTTCCAGAATGCGTTTTACCTGATTGGGCAGAGCGGGGCACTGGGTCAGCACTACGGCTGCATTGAGGGTCGGATTGACCATCTTGCAGGTGGTGATGAGATCTTCCATGTGGGGCAGGGTCTTGAGGTCGCGACGTTTCGGGCGCAAGGGGATCAGGGCGTGGGTGGCGACAGCCATGGTGGAGCGCAGAGCCCGGTTATCTTGCCCGCCGCAATCGACGATGACGTAGTCGTAGCGGTTTTTCAGGCTGAGCAGGTCGTTGCGAATATTACCATAGAGCTGTACGCAGTTGATTTGTGGCAGCTCCGGGTTGTCATTGCGCTCCTGAATCCAGTCAGAGGTGGTGCGCTGAGGGTCGCAGTCGACCAGTAATACCTCCCCCTGAAATTGGGATCTGAGGTAGACCGCCAGATTTTGTGCCAGGCAGCTCTTGCCACTCCCCCCCTTCTCTCCACCGACCAACAAGATCATGACGTTCCCCTATCCATGAGAAAACCGCTGATTTCAGTATAGGAGGGGCCTGTCTCATCACAAGGCGAGAGGAGTGATGCTCCTCTCGTTGTTTCGACTAGTAATGAACGCTGCCTCCCTGCCAGCGGCAGACATAGTCAGGCACCAGCATTTGAGGGGCCTTGTCGACATGGCATACCACCATGGGCATGGCAGGGGCTCCTTCAGCCTGACTGAGGGTGGGGAGCGCAGAGAGCAGCAAAGTCGCGAGCAACAGCATGGGTTTCATCTTCATAACAACTCCTTGGTAGTGCCATTCCTGTGTGATCTGGATCACTTTCTGAGTTAAGTCGAGGTTGGCGCCAGCGCAAGGTGAGACGAATAAATTCAATTAATGAAAAAAGTATCAAAAGGCGTTGTGATGACCGACGAGGATGGCTGCCCACCTTGATGCGGACTTTGTGCATATTAAGTTGAACTGCACAAAGAGGTGATGACTTATAAGGCCGAGCCTGATGGGGTTGGCATCAATGCCATGATCTGGAACAAGAAAAGATTTATGCAGTGAATGTGGTCGATGTGAGTATTTATTTCTCCCGCATTCCTCCCGTCACGGCGATGTATTCAATACCTAGGGAGTAATATTCAAATTCTATTTGTAAAGTTATTTACAGTAATGATTTTTAACGGTTTTTGTTATTTGCATTTAATCACTCCAGTGAACTGGCATGAATAAAAAATGAATCAATCTGAAATATAGCAGGGTGGTTTTGCATGGTTATTCGGTGCTATTTGTTTGGAAAATGCGCAATTTGCTACCGGGGTCATAGATTGGATGGTGAATATATTCAGTTCTGAGTGAATGTGATCAATGTCTAAGTTTGTCGCGATTTGCAGGGCTAACCTCGGTCTCGAAAGGCAAGGGCAGGATAGAACATAAGCCGATTACCCTACATAAAGAATATCCCGCCTTAGCCACGAGCATGAATAGAAGGAATCTATTCAATCACTCGCAGGGACCACTGCTAGACGGAATATAATCATGAGCAAATTTTATGTAGGTTCTGAAGTTGGCCAATTGCGCCGTGTCATGTTGCACCGCCCCAACCTCAGTCTGAAGCGTCTGACTCCTTCCAACTGCCAGGATCTGCTGTTCGATGACGTCCTGTCAGTTGAACGCGCCGGTCAGGAGCACGACAAATTCGCTCAGGTACTGCGCGATCAGAATGTCGAAGTTTTCCTGCTGACCAATCTGCTGGCGGAAACCCTGGATGTGCCGGAAGCCAAAACCTGGCTGCTGCAACATCAGGTCTCCGACTACCGCCTCGGCTCTTCTTTTGCCAACGACGTGCGCTGCTTCCTGGCTGACATGCCGCATCGCGAATTGGCCCGCATTCTCTCCGGCGGCCTGACTTACTCCGAGATGCCCTACAGCGGCGTCAACATGGTAGTGGGCATGCACGCTCCGACCGATTTCATCATCGAACCGCTGCCCAACCACCTCTTCACCCGTGACACCTCCTGCTGGGTTTACGGTGGCGTCTCCATCAACCCGATGGCCAAGCCGGCTCGTCGCCGCGAGACCAACCATGTGAAGGCTATCTACCGCTGGCACCCGATGTTTGCCGGTCAGGACTTCATCAAGTACTTCGGTGACGAGGAGCGTGACTACGACAACTCCACCATCGAGGGTGGCGACGTACTGGTTATCGGTCGCGGCGCCGTGCTGATTGGTATGTCCGAGCGCACCACCCCGCAAGGTGTCGAGCATCTGGCTCGTAGCCTGTTCAAACATGGTCAGGCCAAACAGGTCATCGCCATGGAGCTGCCGAAACACCGCAGTTGCATGCACCTGGATACCGTCATGACCCACATGGATATCGATACCTTCTCCGTCTATCCGGAAGTGATCCGCAAGGACGTGCAGTGCTGGAGCCTGACTCCGGGCGGCGCTACCGGCATGAACATCAAGGAAGAGGGTTACTTCGTCACCGCTATCGAGAAAGCGCTGGGCGTGGATCAGCTGAAGATCATCACCACTGGTGGTGACAGCTTCGAAGCCGAACGCGAGCAGTGGAACGACGCCAACAACGTGCTGACCGTACGTCCCGGCGTGGTGGTGGGTTACGAGCGCAATACCTACACCAACGAGAAGTACGACAAGGCCGGTATCACAGTTCTCTCCATCCCGGGTGATGAACTGGGCCGTGGCCGTGGCGGCGCCCGCTGCATGAGCTGCCCGATGGAACGCGACAGCATCTGATGAGACGGCGTGGCGCCGGCAGAAGCTGGCGCCACACAGAACCAAACTCGAGATTAACCACTATGAAAAAACCAACTGTCGTCGTCGCTCTGGGTGGCAATGCACTGCTCCGTCGTGGTGAGCCACTGGAAGCGGATATCCAGCGCAAGAACATTGCAACTGCCGCCAAGACCATCGCCCTGATCGCTCAGGAGTACAACGTGGTGCTGGTGCATGGCAACGGCCCGCAAGTCGGCCTGCTGGCCCTGCAAAACAGCGCCTACACCAAGGTATCCCCCTATCCGCTGGATGTGCTGGTGCCGAGTCCCAGGGCATGATCGGCTACATGCTGATCCAGGAGCTGAAAAACCTGATGCCGAGCCGCAACGTCACCGCGCTGCTGACTCAGGTGCAGGTCGATCCCAAGGATCCGGCATTCGCCAACCCGACCAAATTTATCGGCCCCGTCTACGAAGAGGCTGAAGCCCGCACCCTGGCAGAAGAGAAGCACTGGGTGGTCAAGGCTGACGGCAAGTTCTTCCGCCGTGTAGTGCCATCCCCGCTGCCCCAGCGCATCGTGGAAGGCGATGCCATCGAAACCCTGATTGCCCAGGGCCACCTCATCATCTGTACCGGTGGTGGCGGCATCCCTGTGACTTGGGATGGCCAGAGCCTGACCGGTATCGAAGCCGTCATCGACAAGGACATGTCTGCCGCCTATTTGGCCAAGCAGATCAAGGCCGACGCCCTGCTGATCCTGACCGATGCCGATGCCGTCTATCTGGATTGGGGCAAACCGACCCAGCGTCCGCTGCGGGTCACCAGCCCTGACGAGCTGGCCGGGGTCAAGTTCGATGCAGGTTCCATGGGGCCGAAAGTCGAAGCCTCCTGTGAATTTGTCAAAGCGACCGGCGGCATGGTTGGCATCGGCTCGCTGGAAGATGGCCTCGCCATCCTCAAGGGTGAAGCCGGCACCAATATCGTCGCCACCCGCACCGTACATGCGTAATTACCGATATCTGTACTGAGAATGCGTAGTCAACACTACTGCCCGAACTGGTCTGAAACATATATAGAGAGAACTCATCATGGCTTTTAATCTGCGTAACCGTAACTTCCTGAAACTGCTGGACTTCACCCCGCGCGAAATCCAATACATGATCGACCTGGCCATCGACCTGAAGAAAGCCAAATACGGTGGCTACGAGCGCAAGCATCTGGTCGGCAAGAACATCGCCCTGATTTTCGAGAAAACCTCCACCCGTACCCGCTGTGCGTTTGAAGTAGCGGCCTTCGACCAGGGCGCTCAGGTCTCCTACCTTGGCCCAAGCGGTTCCCAAATCGGTCACAAGGAGTCCATGAAGGACACCGCCCGTGTACTGGGCCGCATGTATGACGGTATCGAATACCGCGGCTACGGTCAGGAGATCGTGGAAGAGCTGGGCGCCTACGCCGGAGTCCCGGTCTGGAACGGCCTGACAAACGAGTTTCACCCGACCCAGATCCTGGCCGACTTCATGACCATGCTGGAGCACGGCAAGGGCAAGCGTCTGGATCAAATCAAGTTTGCCTACCTGGGTGATGCCCGCAACAACATGGGTAACTCCCTGATGGTCGGCGCCGCCAAAATGGGCATGGACATCCGTCTGGTCGCGCCGAAAGCCTTCTGGCCGGAAGAGGAGCTGGTTGCCAAGTGCCGCCTGATCGCCGAAGAGACCGGCGCACGCATCACCCTGACCGAAGATGTGAAAGAGGGTGTGCTGGGTGCTGACTTCCTCTACACCGACGTCTGGGTATCCATGGGTGAAGCGAAAGAAGCCTGGGATCAGCGCGTCAAACTGATGACTCCATATCAGGTCAACATGGATGTCATCAATGCCACCAAGAATCCTGATGTGAAGTTCATGCACTGCCTGCCGGCGTTCCACAACGACGAGACCACCATGGGCAAGGAAGTGGCTGACAAATATGGCATGAAAGGCCTGGAAGTGACCGAGGACGTGTTCGAATCCGAGCACAGCATCGTGTTCGACGAGGCCGAAAACCGGATGCACACCATCAAGGCAGTGATGGTTGCTACGCTGGGCGACTAAGGTCGCAGTAGTGGTGCCGGGGGGCGACCCCCGGCTTTTCGACCATGTGACAGCGGCATAATACCTCTAACCCTACAACCCGCAGCCTGCATGGATACCACACCCACAGAAGGAAGCTGGACCATGACCAAATTCAAGTTCCCGTCAGCCTACACGATACTGTTTGTGCTGATCGCCCTGGTGGCCGCCCTGAGCTGGATAGTGCCGGCCGGCAAATATGAGATGACCATGAACGAAGCCCTCGGCAAAGAAGTGCCGGTGGCGGGTACCTACAAACTGGTGGAGGGGAATCCCCAGGGGATCGTCGACGTGCTGCTGGCACCTATCGATGGCCTCTACAACCACGACACCTATGAGGCAGGCGCCATCGACGTCTCCCTCTTTATCCTGATCATCGGTGGTTTTCTTGGCATTGTGACCAAGACAGGTGCCATCGATGCCGGTATTGAACGTGTGACCGACCGCCTGCGCGGCCGCGAAGAGTGGATGATCCCGATCCTGATGGCGCTGTTCGCCGCAGGGGGCACCATCTACGGGATGGCCGAAGAGTCGCTGCCGTTCTACACCCTGCTGGTGCCGGTGATGATGGCCGCCCGCTTCGACCCTGTGGTCGCCGCGGCAACCGTATTGCTGGGCGCCGGTATCGGTACTCTCGGTTCCACCATCAACCCGTTTGCGACCGTTATTGCCGCCAATGCCGCCGGTATCTCCTTCACCGACGGTATCTGGCTGCGCGTTGCCATGCTGGTGGCTGGTTGGTTGCTCTGCGTTGCCTACGTCATGCGTTACGCCAAGATGGTGCGCAGCGATCCGAGCAAATCTCTGGTGGCTGACAAGTGGGAAGAGAACCGTGCCCACTTCCTTGGCAACAAGAGCGACCAGATGCTGGAGTTTACCCTGACCCGTAAAATCGTGCTGGGTATCTTCGTCGCCGCCTTCGCCGTGATGATCTATGGTGTGGCCGTGCTGGGCTGGTGGATGGCGCAGATCTCCGGCGTGTTCCTGGCTGCCGCCATCATCGTTGGTCTTATCTCCCGCATGAGCGAGGAGGAGTTGACCTCCAACTTTATCGACGGTGCCCGCGACCTGCTGGGTGTGGCGCTGATCATCGGTATCGCCCGCGGTATCGTGGTAGTGATGGATAACGGCATGATCACTCACACCATTTTGCACAGTGCAGAAGGGATCGTGACCGGCCTCTCCACCATCGTCTTTATCAACGTGATGTTCGTGCTGGAAGTGGTGCTCTCCTTCCTGGTGCCGTCCTCCTCCGGTCTGGCTGTACTGACCATGCCGATCATGGCGCCGCTGGCCGACTTCGCCAACGTGGGCCGCGACCTGGTGGTGACTGCTTACCAGTCTGCCTCCGGTCTGGTGAACCTGGTGACCCCGACCTCCGCCGTGGTCATGGGCGGTCTGGCCATCGCCAAGGTGCCTTATGTGCGCTGGCTGAAGTGGGTGGCTCCGTTGCTCGGTATCCTGACCGTGCTGATCGTGGTCTGCCTGAGCCTGGGCGCCATGCTCTCCTGAGGGATAACAAGCAAGATGAAACGGGAGCCTGCGGGCTCCCGTTTTTTATGGGCGCAAGAAGTGATGGACACAAAGTCGCAGGCAACAAAAAGGCGACCCGCAGGTCGCCTCGATGTATTGGATGGAAGGAGTTAGCGGGCCTGCGCCAAGGTGCGCACCACGGCGGCATGGGCCTGACGGGTACGGCTGATATGGCGCGGTGCGACCAGCACAACGTCATTGCCCGCGACGGCGCCCATGATCTCGGGATTGGCGTTGCGATCCAGCAGGCGGGCCACCACGGTGGCGGCTCCCGGAGTGGTGTGGATCAGCACCATCTGCTGGTTGTGTACCACTTCGCGCACCATGTCGTGGATCGAGCGGGTGCTGCCGGCGGGTTCCAGCTGCTCGTCGACCAGGGTGTAGACCTTCTTGCCGTTGGCATTTTGGGCCTTGGCCACGCCGAGGCGGCGCAGCAGGCGGGAGATGGTGGACTGGCTGATGTCGGCAAAGCCGCGCTCCGACAGCTCGCGGCGGATCTCTTCCTGGGTGCTGTAGCAGTGCTGACCGATGATCTGGCGACAGGCATCCAGCTGGGCCAGATCGGGCTCTTGGGCAACGGGACGACTGAGGGTTTTGACCACGGCGAATTCCTTTGATGATGACCGGAGGTAAGCGCGCGATATCTGCCATAGCAGTCAGTTATCAGCCAAAAACACTGATAATCCATCTATATGCAGGGAATGAGCGGGCATTACCATCTTGCGATGGCAAATTATAGCTGACTGGAAATTCGGTGATGTGACAGGGTTCAAAAATGGGCCCCGCGGGGCCCAATCAGATATCAGTAACGCTCGCTGACGATGTCCTGAGTGAAGGACTTCTCGCAATATTTGCACTTCATCCGTACCACGCCTTTCACTTCGCGCACCCGGAAGTAGCTGTCCACCGGCTCGTTGTGGGAGATGCAGTTGGAGTTGGGGCAGTGGAACACCCCGGCGATGAACTCCGGCAGCTCCAGCTGGTGCTTCTTCACCACATTGAAGTCTTCGATGATGTTGACGGTCGCTTTCGGGGCGAACAGCGCCAGCTGGTTGGCTTGTTGCTCGGTCAGGCGGGTGTTCTCAATCTTGATGAGATCCTTCTTGCCCAGCGCGCCGGATTTCAGGTTGAAGCCGACGGTGATCCGCTCCTGGGTTTCGACCAGCTGGAACAGCTTGAGGATCTTGATGCCCTGGCCAGCGGGGATGTGATCGATGACGGAGCCGTGACGGATGGCTTCGACTTGCAGTTGGTTCTTGTCAGACATGATATTCCCCTAAGCTCAGACAGTTTCGTTCAGTACCAGTGCCAGCAGCGCCTGGCGTGCATAGACCCCGTTCTCCGCCTGCTGGAAGTAGCAAGCGTGGGGAGTCTTGTCGACCGCCACATCGATCTCGTCGACACGGGGCAGGGGATGCAGGATCTTCATGGTGGGCTTGGCCCCTTCCAGGGTCGCCAGCTCCAGAATGAACTTGGCGGCCATGTGCTTGTATTCGGTCTCGTCGAAGCGCTCTTTCTGGACGCGGGTCATGTAGAGGATGTCCAGCTCCGGCATCACCTCTTCCATGGTCTGGTGGACGCTGAACTGGATACCCTTCTCTTCCAGCTCTTCGCAGATGTAGTCCGGCATCGCCAGCGCTTCCGGGGAGATGAAGAAGAAGCGGCAGTTGAACAGGCTGAGGGCCTGAGCCAGCGAGTGCACGGTGCGGCCATATTTCAGGTCACCGACGAAGGCGACGTTGAGGTTGTCCAGACGACCCTGGGTCTCATGGATGGTGAACAGGTCGAGCAGGGTCTGGCTCGGATGCTGGTTGGAGCCGTCGCCGCCGTTGATGACCGGCACGCGGGAGAACTCGGAGGCCAGACGGGCCGCGCCCTCTTTCGGGTGGCGCATCACCACCGCATCCGAGTAGGAACCGATGATCTTGATGGAGTCAGCCAGCGTCTCACCCTTCTTGGCGCTGGTGTTGCCACCGTCGGCGAAGCCGATGATGTTGCCGCCAAGGCGCTGTACCGCGGTCTCGAACGAGAGGCGGGTGCGGGTGGAGGCTTCGAAGAAGCAGCTGGCAACCAGCTTGTCTTTCAACAGGCTGGTGTCAGGTTCAGCCTTCAACCGTTGTGCGGTTGAGACTACCAGTTCCATTTCTGACCGGGTCAGGTCCGAAATGGAGATGACATGTTTCTTATAGAGTGGATTGGTCATCGTCTGCATTCCCTTTGACATCATTGGAGGTTTTTCGGGCACAAAAAAAAGCCCCTGAAACAGGGGCTTTTTTTAAAAATAACTGGGGATCTTTGGGGTGGGAACCGGAAACAACGGGGCCGCTCTGGTGCGCACCACCCGTCTGCAAGGCTGTTTTCTGAATCAAAAACTGCATCGTTTCGTCCCGACCTTTTTCAAAACCGGACAGATTATAGGGCCGCTTTTTTAATTGTCAAAATTTTATTTCCGATGCCAATTTCAGCATGAAAAACGTTTAAGTTGCTGAAACATGACGACAAATCCACACCTTGTGCGTCTCTTGCAGCGATTCCCCATCGCGGGCCATAGCGCGCAAATAACCGAGTCTGTGGTGCCCTTCCAGCAGGCAGTAGGGGCGGGGCAGCGGTTGCCCGTTCGGGTAGCTGGCACCCTCCTCCGGCGCCAGCACGATGACAGGTTCGGGCCAGGTGCCGTCGCTCAGCATCTTCTCGCCGAGCCAGGAGCGGCGCACATAGCGATTGCTGCGCAGCATCTCCCCCCAGCGCTCGATTACCTCCATATGGCGGGAGTCCACCTGATCCACCAGTTGCGCGGTGGGCCAGCTTTCACAGGTGAACTGATGGCTGGCGAGATCGATAAAGCTCCAGTTGGACTCAAAACCGCGCCAATGACGGTAAATCCACTGGGAAAGCACATTTTCAGGAATAAAGGGCACCAGCGGCGCGACCCGTTCAAGATAGGCGGGCAGAGACTCTGTTTTGCGTTCATCCCTGAAGTTGAGGGGCGCCAGTTGTTGGAGCAGTCGGTAATTGAGCATAAGTGGCCTCCCGGTACCTGATTTCACCCTACCCCCATTTATGTCCCATTCCTACCCCGGCAGGGCTGCAAATACAGCAAGTTATCCCGCTTCGCTGCACAAATAACCGCGACTTGTTCGGGATTTGTGCAATCGCATCGAAAGCGTAAAAAAAGCCTTTACCTTTGATCTCCACTTTGTATACTACGCCTCGTTTGTTGCAGGGGCGTAGTTCCAATTGGTAGAACAGCGGTCTCCAAAACCGATGGTTGCGGGTTCGAGTCCTGCCGCCCCTGCCATTTTCAGAAAGGCCAGCTCATTGAGCTGGCCTTTCGCATTTCCGGCGTTCGTCAATTTATCCTTCTCTCCTTTCTCTTCTCCTTCTTGCCGCTAGCCCTCGGTGACTGTGGCCACATTGATCTCGATGTCTGCCGCAAGAGCGTTCAATGTGCAGCAACCCGCTGTTTCAGCACGGTGACCAGCCGCTGGTGGCGGGCGGGGAGCGGCCACTCGGCGCGGTAGATCAGCCAGAGGGTGTCGATCACTTCAATGCTGCTCTGGATCACCCGGATCTTCTCCTGCTGGGCAAAGGCGGTGACGGCGAAGCGAGGCAGCACGGTAAAGCCGAGGCTGCGGGCGACCGGCTCCAGGATCAGGCCGATCTGGTTGGTAAAGCCGCGCAGCGGGATCTCGTCAACGCGCTGGCCGGGGTAGCGTCGTCCCAACAGGCGTTGTGCCATGCTGCGGCCATCCGGGTGGTCGATAAAGCCGAGCTGACAGAGGTGCAGCCAGCTCGGCTCCTCGCCATTGTTGGGCACCACCAGGCAGAGGGGTTCGCGGGCGAAAGGCTCGGCGGCGATGCTGGGGTGCTCCGGCGGTTGATCCACCAGTCCCAGATCGCTGCGCCCTGCCAGTATCGCCTGCACTATGTCGGGGGTGGGGGCAAAGCGGTGCTGGATGGTGAGTCCGGGGTGCTCCTGTTGCTGGTCGAGCAGCAGGGGATAGAGCAGCAGACCAATGCTGCCCGGGGTGGACAGGGTGATGGCGCCGTGGTGAGGGTCATCGTCCGAGAGGCGTGCCCGCAGCTGTTCGGCGGCCTGCGCCTGTTGGCGGGCGAAGTCGAGCAGCACCAGCCCGCGCGGGGTGAGCTCCAGCTGACGGGGCTTGCGCAGCAGCAGGGTGCCAAATTCGGCCTCGAGGCGCGAGATATGCTGACTGACGGCGGCCTGGGTGAGATCCAGCCGCTCGGCGGCACGGGTAAAACTGCCGGTTTCATGCACCACCACCAGGGTATGGAGCCAGAGTGGATTAACCATAAATTTAATTTATGCCTTCCATTAGTTTGACCTTATTTTTCATTATGTCGCCCCTTCCTATCATGTCACCTGTTTCCCACACACAATTTCAAGGTGACTTATGACTTACCCGCGCAACTTCTCCCACATCGGCATCACGGTGACTGACCTCGACAAGGCAGTCGAGTTCTATACCAAGGTGATGGGCTGGTATCTCATCATGCCGGCGACCACCATCAGCGAGGATGACTCCGCCATCGGCGTGATGTGCAACGACGTGTTCGGCCCGGGTTGGGGTTCTTTCCGTATCGCTCATCTCTCCACCGGCGACAAGATCGGCATCGAGCTGTTCGAGTTTCCCAACAGCGAGCGCCGTGAGAACAACTTCGAATTCTGGAAGAGCGGGGTGTTTCACTTCAGCGTGCAGGATCCGGATGTCGAGGGGCTGGCGGCGCGCATCGTCGCAGCGGGCGGCAAGCAGCGGATGCCGGTGCGCGAGTACTACCCGGGCGAGAAGCCCTACCGCATGGTCTACATGGAAGATCCCTTCGGCAATATCGTCGAGATCTACAGCCACAGCTATGAGCTGACCTACTCCGCCGGTGCATATCAGGGGTGAGTGACAGGCCGCCTTCGGGCGGCCTGCTGCTTTGTTGTTACAAGAGTCAGTAGCATGGAATAGCGATCTGGTTCACACGAATAGCGTGTTCTGTTGTTGATAGATGGGAAAATATACAGATTCACTAAAGTCTGTTCATATTGCGGCCGATAGCCTTTGATACATCAGGGTTTTCCCTGCCTGACACAACAACAAGGATTCGTCGTCATGACCCTCTCTCTGCGCGGCAAGCTGCTGGCCACCAGTCTTGGCGTAGTGCTGCTGATGGCATCACTGCTCGGCATCGTTGCCTTTCACACCCTAAAATCCCGCACCATGAGCGCCATCCAGAGCGAGGCGGTCAACTATGGCCACGCCTACTCGGTCGCCATCGGCGAATGGATGACGGATCGCAAGAACACCGTCCATGCGCTGGTCAACCTGATCAGCGATAACCCCCAAGCCGAGCTGGTGCCCCACCTGAAGCAGGCCTATACCTCCGGCGGCTTCGGGCTCACCTATTTTGGCTCCGCGCAGGGGGTGATGACCCGGCAGGATCCCTCCCTCAACACCGGCAACTATGACCCGCGCGAGCGCCCCTGGTATCAGGATGCGGTGAAGGCGGGTCAGCTGATCGTCACCGCCCCCTATGTCAGCGTCACCATGCAGAAGCTGGTGGTCACTCTTTCCGAGCCGGTGCGCCATCAGGGCGAGCTGGTTGGTGCCGTGGGGGCCAACCTGGCGCTCGACAAGCTGATCGACGAAGTGCTGGCGATGAAGGTGCAGGGTGAGGGCTACGCCATGCTGCTCGACAGCAGCGGCCTCATCGTCGGCCATCCGCAGAAGGATCTGGCGCTCAAGCCCATCGCCGAGCTGGCGCCGGGACTCTCGGCCGCCACCTTCCAGCAATGGGGCCGCGAAAACAGCGAGCTGCACGCCGCCACCCTCGACGGGCGGGATGTGCTGCTGGCGGTACAACCGGTGCCGGGCACCGACTGGCTGCTGGCTATGGTGATGTATCGCGATGTGCTGGAAGCGCCGCTCAGCAGTCTGCTGTGGGAGCTGGTGGGGCTGACCCTGGTGCTGATGCTGGTGTTCAGTGGCCTGCTCACCGCTACCTTCAAATACCTGTTCGCCGATCTCGGTCGGGTCGCGCACGCCCTGCACGACATTGCCCACGGCGAGGGGGATCTCACCGTTCACATCAACACCCACAGCAAGGATGAGGTGGGTCAGCTGGCCCAGAACTTCAACCAGTTTGTGGCGCGGTTGCACGGTATCGTCAGCCGGTTGCGGGATGTGACCGTCGAGCTGGCGGCACAGTCTCGCGCTCAGGCGGCCGGGGCGCAGGCCCGCAGTCAGCGGGTGCGCCAGCAGCAGGACGAGATCGTAATGGTGGCGACCGCGGTGACCGAGATGGCTTCCGCTACCCAGGAGATCGCCGGTAACGCCGAGTTTGCCGCCACTACCGCCACCGATGCGGTCGCACTGGCGGTCGCCGGCCAATCCCAGGTTGGCCAGAGTCAGCGCAGCATTACCGGTCTGGCGGACGAAGTGGCCGATGCCAGCCAGATCATCAATGAGCTCGACAGCCATGCCCAGAAGATCAGCGGCATTCTGGCGACCATCAGCGGCATCGCCGAGCAGACCAATCTGCTGGCGCTCAACGCGGCCATCGAGGCGGCGCGGGCCGGTGAGCAGGGACGAGGCTTCGCGGTAGTCGCGGACGAGGTGCGGGTGCTGTCACGTCGTACCCATGACTCCACCGACGAGATCCAGCAGATGATCGAGACCCTGCAGCAGACCACACGTCGTGCCGTGGGTGGCATGGAGACCAGCCGTCAGCTGGCGGGTACCAGCGTCGAGGATGCGGAAGCGGCCAACCAGAGCCTTGCCCGGATCAACGAGGCGATCGGCTCCATCAGCGACATGGCGACCCAGATCGCCGCAGCGGCCGAGGAGCAGACCTCGGTGACCGGCGAGATCAGCCGCAATACCGAGAATATCCGCCACGTCTCGCAAGAGCTGGCCGAGCAGGCGGGCAACGAGGCGGCGCAGGCGGCGGAACTCAAGTCGCTGACCGAGCGGCTTGAGCAGGAGATTGGCCGCTTCCGGCTTTAACATCCCGCCACTCCAGCAACAGAAAGGGCAGCCCGCGGGCTGCCCTTTGTTATTTCACGACTGGCTTAAGGGTTCTGCTTGACCCAAATCAGCTGGTCGGTGGCAAAGCCCAGCGACTTCGCCTTGGCGACCAGCGCATCCACTTTCGCCTTGGGCGGGTTGGGTGAGCGGGAGAGGATCCAGAGGTAGTCGTGGTTGTAGCTGGTCACCAGCGAGAGCTGGTAATCGGGATCGAGGTCGATGACGTTGTAGCCGCCGTAGAAGGGGCCGAAGAAACTCACCTTGAGCCGCGCCTCGTCCGGGTTGCCGACGAAGTAGGCCTTGCCCTCGGCTTCGCGCCAGCTGCCATCGCTCTGCTTGCCGCGGTTGAGCACCTTGACGCCACCATCATCCCGCAGGCTGTAGGTGGCGCTCACCTGCTCCAGCCCCCGTTCGAAGCTGTGGTCGAGGCGGGCGATTTCGTACCAGGTGCCAAGATAACGGTCGAGCTGGAAGCCGGTAACGGGGCGAATGCCGTCGGCAATCCCGGTACAGGCCGTCAGCAGCAAAGCGGTGAACAGGCAAAGCAGTGAACGCATAAGTAATCCCTCTCTTGTTATCCCTCGATGATGCGCAACTGACCATCCCGGAAGCGGGAGGCCTGATCCGTCGGTGTGCTGCCGAAGAAGCGCTTGTACTCCCGGCTGAATTGGGAGTTGCTCTCGTAACCGACTCTGGCTGCCGCGGTGCCCGCCTTGATGCCATCGTGCAGCATCATCATCCGCGCCTTGTGCAGGCGAAACGACTTGATGTACTGCAACGGCGAGGTAGCGGTAACCGCCTTGAAGTGGTGGTGAAAGGCGGAGACGCTCATGTTCACCTCCCGCGCCAGCTCCTCCATGGTGAGGTTGTCGGCATAACGGGACTCTATCATACGCAGCACCCGGGCGATCTGGCCCACATGGTTGTGGCGATTGGCGAGCGCTTGCAGCGCCGGGCCGCCCCCCTCGGTGAGGGCGTGGAACAGCATCTCCCGCACCGTCTGCGGTCCCAGCACCCTGGCGTGCAGCGGGTTGTCCATCAGCTCGATCAGTCGCTCGGCAGCGCAGAACATGGTTTCCGACAGGGGGACCGAGTGGACGCCGCTCTTTTGCGGCGCGGGGGCGGGCAGGGCATCGCCAAGCTCCAGCAGCAGCTCTTGCAGGGTGACCAGATCGATCTCGATGGTAAAACCGATAAGCGGCTGCTCGGGGGAGGCGAAGCACTCGCACTCGCAGGGGAGCGGCAGGGTCATCAGCAGATAGTGGTTGGGGTCGTAGCGAAACACCTGATCCGCCAGATAACCCACCTTGTGCCCCTGCAGGATTACGATCATTCGCGGTTGGTAGAGCACCGGGGTGCGGCCATGGTGTTCGGTGGTATAGATGAGGTTGACCTGTTTCACAGGTGATGGGGTGATGCCGGGGGCGGTGACGTGGCGGGTCAATCTGGTTGCGAGGTCGCTGTAACGGTTTTGCATGGGGGCTCTTTGATTCGACAGTTCCGGTTTTCGCTGCTTTGTAGAAATAGGCAAGAATCAAGCAGGATGTTGTCTTGATGATAGGGTGGTTCTGGAGAAAAATGCAATCACGATTTCGCGGCCAGGCCGCCCTGACTATCAGAAGAAGGCAATGTCGATGAACAATTTTACTCTCCATACCCCGACCAAAATCCTGTTCGGCCAAGGGCAGATCGCCCAGTTGCGGGAGCAGCTCCCGAGCGATGCCCGCGTCATGATCACCTATGGCGGCGGCAGCGTGGTACGCAGCGGCTTGCTGGAACAGATCCGTAACGAGCTGGCTGGCATGACCCTGTTTGAATTTGGCGGCATCGAACCGAACCCGGCCTACGAGACCCTGATGGGGGCCGTGGAGCTGGCCCGTGCCGAGCGGGTCGACTTCCTGCTCGCCGTTGGTGGTGGTTCCGTGCTCGATGGCACCAAGTTTATCGCTGCTGCCGCGCACTACGATCTGGCCAAGGATCCCTGGCACATTCTCGAGACCGTCGGCAGCGAAGTGCGTTCAGCCATCCCGCTCGGTTCCGTGCTGACCCTGCCGGCGACCGGTTCCGAAATGAACATGGGCGCCGTCATCACCCGTCGCAGCAGTGGCGACAAGGTGCACTTCTTCTCGCCGTTCGTGATGCCGCGTTTCGCCGTGCTGGATCCGGTGCTCACCTACACCCTGCCCGAGCGTCAGGTGGCGAACGGGGTAGTGGATGCGTTCGTCCACATCGTGGAGCAGTACCTCACCTATCCGGTTAATGCCAAGGTGCAGGATCGCTTCGCTGAAGGCTTGCTGCTGACCCTGATCGAAGAGGGCCCCAAGGCGCTGGCCGAGCCGCAGAACTACGAGGTACGCGCCAACATCATGTGGAGCGCCACCATGGCGTTGAACGGCCTGATCGGTGCCGGTGTGCCGCAGGATTGGGCCACCCACATGCTGGGTCACGAGCTGACTGCCCTGCACGGCCTCGACCACGCCCAGACTCTGGCGGTGGTGCTGCCTGCCCTGCTGCAGGCCAAGCGCAAACAGAAACATGCCAAGCTGCTGCAATACGCAGAGCGGGTGTGGGGTCTGCACAGCGGCAGCGAAGCGGAGCGCATCGACGATGCCATCGCCGCGACCCGCGACTTCTTCGAGCGGATGGGGGTCAAGACCCGACTGCGCGACTACGGTCTGAAAGATCTGGGTATCGACACCCTGATCGGCAAGCTGGGTGAGCACGGCATGACCCGTCTGGGCGAGCACAGCGACATCGATCTGGTGCAGAGTCAGCATATTTATGAAGCGGCCTGGTAAGGGCCGCCAATCGGTGCCAAACGGGCGAAACGATTGAATTGCCGGGGTCCTCTCCCGCCAGCTGGCGGCTGAGTGGCCCCGCTTTTGTTGGGAAAATGTTACTTTTCGGCGTTTCGCTGCGAGAAGTGCGACGAAAGCGGATTTCGTAAGAACAAAAAACGCTAAGATAGAGGGCCGGTAAAACATTTTTTTTGACTGGTTGGATCACTTTTTTCAGCCGTTTTTACTGGTATAAGCCTCTAATTTGGTTTGTTTTTTTTAATCGTAGCCAGGGATGGGCTGAATTCTGTACGAGTGCCGTCGGGACTGCGGTTGTAATAAAACTCCAAAATTTGATACTAATCACCTTCGCGCCTGAAAAGCGGGGGCCTGACCATGACAGGAGGTTGAGGTAAAGCCTACTGATTTTCATAACAAAGAGCCCTGGACCTGCACTTTGGTCATGTCTTGTTTCGTCAGAAGTGAGACACTGGGCAGCGATTGTTTATTAACCATCAGGGAATAGTCATGCAGATTGGAATACCGAGAGAGAGTCTCGCCGGTGAGACCCGGGTCGCAGCGACCCCGGCTACCGTCGAGCAGCTGAAAAAGCTCGGCTTCGAGGTCGCCATCGAGACCGGCGCAGGCCTGTCGGCCAGCTTCGATGATGCCGCCTTCGAGGCTGCCGGTGCCAGCGTGGTGCCGAATGTCTGGCAAGCCGACCTTATCTTCAAGGTCAATGCGCCGACCGATGCCGAGATCGCACAAATTAAAGATGGCGCCACTCTGGTGAGCTTCATCTGGCCTGCCCAGACCCCTGAGCTGGTCAAGAAGCTGTCCGAGCGCAACATCAATGTGATGGCGATGGATATGGTGCCGCGGATCTCCCGTGCCCAGTCCCTCGATGCCCTCTCCTCCATGGCCAACATCGGTGGCTATCGCGCCGTGGTTGAAGCTGCGCACCAGTTCGGTCGCTTCTTCACCGGTCAAATCACCGCAGCCGGTAAAGTGCCGCCTGCCAAGGTACTGGTGATCGGTGCCGGTGTTGCCGGTCTGGCTGCCATCGGTACGGCCGGTTCCCTTGGCGCCATCGTGCGTGCGTTCGATACCCGTCTGGAAGTGGCCGAGCAGATCGAATCCATGGGTGGGGAATTCCTCAAGCTGGACTTCGGTGGCGAAGACGGCGCATCCAGCGATGGTTACGCCAAAGTCATGTCCGATGAGTTCATCAAGGCCGAGATGGAGCTGTTCGCCCAGCAGGCCAAAGAGGTGGATATCATCATCACCACCGCCCTGATCCCGGGCAAGCCGGCTCCCAAGCTGATCACCAAAGAGATGGTCGACAGCATGAAGCCGGGCTCCGTCATCGTGGACATGGCCGCTCAGGCTGGCGGTAACTGTGAATACACAGTGCCGGGTGAGCTGCATGTCACCGACAACGGCGTCAAGGTGATTGGTTACACCGATCTGCCGGGTCGTCTGCCTGCCCAATCCTCCCAGCTCTACGGTACCAACCTGGTCAACCTGATGAAGCTGATGTGCAAGGAGAAGGACGGCAACGTCGCCATCGACTTCGAGGACGTGGTTCAGCGCAACATGACGGTGATCCAGGCCGGTGAAGTGACCTTCCCGCCGCCCGCCATCTCCGTCTCTGCTGCCCCGCAGAAACCGGCCGCCGCCAAACCAGCCGCCAAGAAGGAAGAGGCCAAGCCTTCCAACAAGAAGTTCGTGTTCGGTGCCCTCGGCATCGCCGCCTTCGGCTGGATCGCCTCCGTTGCCCCGGCAGCCTTCCTCTCCCACTTCACCGTATTCATCCTGGCCTGTGTGGTCGGTTACTACGTGGTGTGGAACGTATCGCACGCCCTGCACACGCCGCTGATGTCGGTCACCAATGCCATCTCCGGCATTATCGTGGTCGGTGCCCTGCTGCAGATCGGGCAAGGGTCGACTCTGGTTACCGCATTGGCCTTCATCGCCGTGCTGATTGCCAGTATCAACATCTTCGGCGGCTTCACCGTCACTCAGCGCATGCTGAAGATGTTCCGTAAGGATTAAGGGGGTTTAACGTGTCTCAAGGACTGGTAACAGCATCCTATATCGTTGCCGCCGTGCTCTTCATCCTCAGTCTCGCGGGACTGTCGAAGCAAGAAACGGCCAAGCATGGCAACTTGTTCGGTATCGCGGGTATGGCTATCGCCCTGCTCGCCACCGTATTCAACCCGGAGACCAGTGGCGTTCACTGGATCATCCTGGCCATGGTGATCGGCGGTGCCATCGGCGTGCGTCTGGCGCTCAAGGTCGAAATGACCGAGATGCCCGAGCTGGTGGCCGTGCTGCACAGCTTCGTGGGTATGGCGGCAGTGCTGGTGGGCTTCAACAGCTTCATCGATCTGCACCCCTCTGCCCCTGCTGAGGTTGTCGTCTCCGTCGGTTCCAATCTGGATGCCACGCTGGCAGCCGCCCGTGCGGCGTTCGAGCAGGCCAACAGCGTTGCTCAGGTCGAGCACCTGACCGGCGCCATGCTGAACATCCACTTGGTCGAGATCTTCCTGGGCGTCTTCATCGGTGCCGTAACCTTTACCGGTTCCGTGGTTGCCTTCGGCAAACTGCGTGGTCTCATCTCCTCCAAGCCGCTGATGCTGCCGCACCGCCACAAGCTGAACCTGCTGGCCGTGGTCGCTTCTCTGGCGCTGATGGTCTACTTCGTCAACGCGGGCGGCTCTACCTTCGCCCTGCTGGTGATGACCCTGATCGCCTTCGCCTTCGGCTGGCATCTGGTTGCCTCCATCGGTGGCGCCGACATGCCGGTGGTAGTTTCCATGCTGAACTCCTACTCCGGTTGGGCGGCGGCAGCGGCGGGCTTCATGCTCTCCAACGACCTGCTGATCGTCACCGGTGCCCTGGTGGGCTCCTCCGGTGCGATCCTCTCTTACATCATGTGCAAGGCGATGAACCGCTCCTTCATCTCCGTGATCGCCGGTGGCTTCGGCTCCGATGGCGTGGCCTCCACGGCTGATCAGGAGATGGGCGAATACCGCGAAACCAGCGCCGAGGAAGTGGCTGACCTGCTGAAAAACTCCAGCTCCGTCATCATCACCCCGGGCTACGGCATGGCGGTGGCGCAGGCCCAGTATCCGGTGGCTGAAATCACCCAGAAGCTGCGTGATCGTGGCGTCAAGGTGCGTTTCGGTATCCACCCGGTTGCCGGTCGTCTGCCTGGCCACATGAACGTGCTGCTGGCGGAAGCGAAAGTCCCGTATGACATCGTTCTGGAAATGGACGAGATCAACGACGATTTCGCCGACACCGACACCGTGCTGGTGATCGGTGCCAACGACACCGTTAACCCAGCCGCGATGGAAGATCCGGGCAGCCCGATCGCCGGTATGCCGGTGCTGGAAGTATGGAAAGCGCAGAACGTCATCGGCTTCAAGCGTTCCATGAATACTGGCTACGCCGGTGTCCAGAACCCGCTGTTCTTCAAGGAAAATACCCAGATGCTGTTTGGCGATGCCAAGGCCAGCGTCGAGGCAATCCTGAAAGCACTGTAAGTGCCATTTAGAGAGTGAATATCAAGGAGGCTTCGGCCTCCTTTTTTATTGCCCATCCCTTGTATATCCTCAATCCATACGGACCATGAGGGATCTCCATGATGTGGTGTCAGGGTTGGCGAAGGATCGGGTTGTACGGCTGGCTGCTGGCCTCCCTGTTTGGTGCTGGTTCGGCCGTGGCGACGAACGAGCCGCCGACTCTGACGCTGCTGACCGAGCTGTGGCCCCCTTATGTGATGCGTGGTGACAATGGCGAGCTGGCTGGCGCCGATCTCGATCTGGCCTGTACCGTGTTGCGCCAGATGGGTTATCGCACCGAAATAAGGGTGTTGCCCTGGAAGCGGGTATTGCAGCAGGCCCGTCTCAGGCAGGGGGATGCTGTGCTAGACGTTTTCTTTGAGCCTTCCCGTCAGCACTGGCTTCACTACCCTGAAGAGCCGCTCTCTTACAGCGGCGAAGTGCTCTTCTATCCGGCAGCTCGCCCGGTGGATTTCAGGCAGCTCTCCGATCTCAAAGGGCTGCGGATCGGTATTCAGGAAGACTATGCCTACAGCTCCGATTTTCTGACCGATCCCGAGGTGATACGGGTACCGATGACCGGTGAGGGGAATGCCGTCAAGCAGTTGCATCTGATGATGGCCGGTCGGCTGGACGGGGTAGTGCTCAACGAACGGGTTGGTCACTATCTGCTGCACACTCAGGGGCTGCAGGATCAGGTGGATCATGGCATGCGCCTGCTGACCGACGACAACCGCAATTTCCTCGCGTTTACCCACAAGCCAGGCCACGACCAGCTGGCCATCCGCTTTTCTTCCACCCTCAAGGCATTCAAAAAAACTGCTGCCTACAAGCAACTACTGGCCCGCTACCATCTCTAGGCAGCCCCTCCGTCTGTGCGTTACATCACAATTTGTCGCGCTTTGTTAAAAGATGGGCATAATGGCGCTGAAAAAGCGATGTTGCGCAACTTAATTTGATTTTATTGATATTAAAATCAAATTAAGTTGATTGGTATGGGCTGTCATCAGACGGCCACCTCTCTCGCGACGCCACGGCGACGCGTTCCTGCTTGATGCTGACCCAGTGTCACCCTTTTTTACCATGCTGTTGCCTGTGGCGATGACAGGTATTGCACTACCAAGATGAGAATGCACAGATGAAACCACAATGGACCGACTTTGTTACCCTGCTCAAGCGTGAAGTGGTGCCGGCCCTGGGCTGTACCGAGCCGATGTCGGTGGCGCTGGCGGCGGCCAACTGCCGCAAGCTGCTGGGGGTGACCCCGACCCGCATCAGCGTCTGGGTCAGTGGCAATCTGTTCAAGAACGGCATGGGAGTCGGGGTGCCGGGCACCGGCATGATCGGTCTGCCGGTCGCTGCTGCGGTCGGCATCACAGGGGGCAACCCAGATGCCGGGCTGGAGGTGCTCAAGACCCTCACACCAGAACAGGTGGAAGCGGCCAAGGCGCTGCTGCCGGTCATCAAGGTGGATGTGAAGGATGTGCCGGACGTGCTCTACGCCGAGGTGCTGGCCGAAGTGGAGGGCCATAGCGCCCGGGTGGTGATCTGCACCGACCACACCCGCATCATCCTGATGGAGAAGGATGGCGAGGTGCTGATGGAGCAGGCCAGTGCCCCCGGCGTGCAGATCCAGCCGGCCAAATCCACCAAACCGGCCATGACCCTGAGGGAGATCGTCGATTTTGCATTGGAAGTGCCGCTGGCGGAGATCGACTTTATCCGCGAGGCCGCCACCATGAATCAGGCGCTGGCGGACGAAGGGTTGCAGGGTTACGGCCTGAAGATCGGTAAGATCCTCACCGAGCAGGTGGAGCGCAAGCTGCTCTCCGATGACCTGATGACCCTGGCTATGCGCCTCTCCTCCGCCGCCTCCGATGCGCGGATGGATGGTGCCATGCTGCCCGCCATGTCCAACTCCGGTTCCGGAAATCAGGGCATTGCCGCCACCATGCCGGTGGTCGCGGCCGCCCGCTTCCTCAAGGCGAGCGACGAGCAGCTGACCCGGGCACTGGTGATGAGCCATCTGGTGGCCATCTACATCAAGACCTATCAGAACAAGCTGTCGGCCCTCTGCGCCGCCAGTACCGCCGCCATGGGTGCCGGTGCCGCCATTACTTGGCTGCTGGGCGGCCAGTATCAGCAGATCAGCCACTGCATCAACAACATGATTGGCGATGTCTCCGGCATCATCTGCGACGGCGCGGGCAGCGCCTGCTCCATGAAGGTCTCCACTTCCACCTCGGCGGCGGTTAAGTCTTCGCTGATGGCCATCAACAACCTGCATGTGCCCCAGAGCGAGGGGATCGTCTCCGATGACGTGGATCAGACCATCGCCAATCTGGGCCGCCTCTCCAAAGAGGGGATGCTGGATACCGACATCGAAATCATCAACATCATGCGAGCGAAACAGCAGAAGCAGTGAATCTGTGACAAGGGGGCGATAGACCCCCTTGTTCTTGTCACGACGGCGCAGACCGTCTGACACGGTTGCCAGGGCAAGCATGGCGCTTGCTCTTGTTTCTCGGGCCCAAGCCCGCTTTTTGGGGAGTCATACCATGACATTTAGCGTTATCGGCAATCTGGCCATCGCCGCCATCTTGCTGTTCTTTCTCTACCGGTTACAGGAAAAACATGTGAGCTTCACCCGCCGGGTATTTGCCGGTCTGGGGCTCGGTATTCTGTTCGGCGCCGCGTTGCAACTGCTTTACGGTGCTGGTTCGTCCGTCATTGTTCAGACCATCGACTATCTGGATATTGTGGGTAGCGGCTATGTGAAGCTGCTGCAGATGATCATCATCCCGCTGATCATGGTCTCCATCATCAGCGCCATTCTCAAGCTCAATGGCGGCACTGCGCTGGGCAAGATCAGCGCCATGACCATAGGCGTGCTGATCTTCACCACCGCCATCGCCGCCGGGGCGGGCATCCTGATGTCCAACCTGTTTGGCCTGACTGCTGAAGGGCTCACCTCCGGTGCCGCCGAGAGCGCTCGTGGCGCCGCGCTGCAGACCACCCTCGGCAGCGTCGAGAGCATGTCGTTCGCCAAGATGATGCTTGAGTTCATTCCCGCCAACCCCTTCCTCGACATGACCGGGGCGCGCAAGACCTCCACCATCGCTGTGGTGATCTTCTCCATCTTCATCGGCCTCTCCGCTACCGGCATCGCCCGCAAGAAGCCGGAGATCTTCGCCAGCTTCAGCCACTTCGTGGCTGTGGCTCATGCCATCGTGATGCGAATGGTGACTCTGGTGCTGCGCCTGACCCCGTTCGGCGTGCTGGCGCTGATGACCAAGGTGGTCTCCGGTTCCAACTATGCTGACATCCTCAACCTGCTCAGCTTTGTGATGGCCTCTTACGGCGCCATCGCCATCATGTTTGTCGTGCACCTGCTGCTGGTGAGCATGGTCGGCATCAACCCGCTGCGCTTCCTCAAGAAGATCACGCCGGTGCTGGCGTTTGCTTTCACCTCGCGCACCAGTGCGGGCTCCATCCCGATGAACGTGCAGACCCAGACCAAGTCGCTGGGTATTCCTGAGGGGATCGCCAACTTCGCCGCCTCCTTTGGTTCCACCATCGGCCAGAACGGCTGTGCCGGTATCTATCCGGCCATGCTGGCCGTGATGATTGCCCCGACCGTCGGGGTTAACCCGATGGATCCCGGTTTTATCATGACTCTGATCGCCATCATCACCGTCAGCTCCTTCGGGGTGGCCGGCATTGGCGGTGGCGCCACCTTTGCTGCGCTGATCGTGCTCTCCGCGCTTGACTTCCCGGTGGCGCTGGCCGGTCTGCTCATCTCCATCGAGCCGCTGATCGACATGGGCCGTACCGCGCTCAACGTCTCCGGCTCCATCACCGCAGGGACGGTCACCAGCCGCCTGATGGGCGAGACCGACATGCATGTGTTCAACAGCGATCACGAAGTGAGTCTGGACGGCGAAGAGTCCACCGTCTGATTTGCTGTCGGTTGATCTGCTCGTGGAAAGGGGTGACTCTTTCCCGTCATAGACCGCAGGGAGGGCATGCCCTCCCTGCGCCATTGAGAGGAAAAACAATGAGAATTCTGATCATCGGTGGCGAAGCTGCCGGTATGAGTGCGGCCGCCAAGGCGCGCCGTCTGGCCAAAGATGCCGAAATCGTGGTGTATGAGGCCTCCGAGGTGATCTCTTTCGGTGCCTGCGGCCTGCCTTACTTTGTCGGCGATGAGTTTCAGGAGCCCGGCTACATGGCCGAGTTCACCCCCGAGCAGTTCGCCGCCAAGGGGATCGAGGTCAAGATAGGTCATCGGGTGCTGAGCGTTGACGCGGCTGCCCAGACTCTGGTGGTGGAGCACAACGGCGACACCTTCACCGACCGCTACGATCGGCTGATGATCGCCACCGGTGCCCGCGAAGTGATGCCCCCCATCCCCGGTCTGCAGCAGCAAGGGGTATTCGGTCTGCGCCGGATGGCCGACGGGCTGGCGCTCAAAGCTGCGGTGCAAGACAAGAGTAATCGCCGCGCTGTGGTGATCGGCTCCGGCTTTATCGGGTTGGAGGTGGTCGAGGCGCTGGTCCATCAGGGCAAAGAGGTGCGTCTCATCGAGCTGGCGGATCGAGTCATCCCCGACGCGTTTGATGGCGAGATCACCCAGCACATCGAAATCGAACTGCGCGAGCAGGGGGTCTCCCTCCATCTGGGTGAGCGAGTTGAAGCACTGCTGGGGGATGGCCGGGTGACCGGCGTGCGTACCAGCCAGGGCGAGTACGAGGCCGATATCGTGGTGGTCTGCACCGGGGTCAAGCCCAACACCGAGTTTCTGGCCGATACCGGCATCGAGCGACTCGGCAACGGCGCCATCAAGGTGGATCGTCAGGGGCGCAGCTCGCTGGCCAACGTCTGGTCGGCCGGTGATTGTGCCAGCGTCTGGCATAGCGTGAAGCAGCAGCAGGTCTATGTGCCGCTCGCCACCATCGCCAACAAGCTGGGGCGCATGGTGGGTGAGAACCTGGCCGGTGCCGAGCAGACGTTCCCGGGCACTCTCGGCTCTGCCGCGCTCAAGGTGTTGGGGCTGGAGGCGGGCCGAACCGGCCTCTCCGAGCAGGAAGCCAGGGCGATGGGCATCGACTATCGCACCGTGGTGATCAAGGACAAGTGCCACACCAACTACTGCCCGGGTCAGTCCGACATTCACGTCAAACTGGTCTATGAGGCGGGCAGCAAGCGGCTGCTGGGCGGCCAGATCCTCGGTCGCAAGGGGGCGGTCCACCGCATCGACGCGCTGGCAGTGGCCATCACCATGGGGGTGACCACCGAGCAGCTCGGCATGCTGGACTTTGCCTACGCGCCGCCCTTCTCCCGCACCTGGGATGCCCTGAACGTGGCGGGTAACGTCGCGAAGTAAGCGTTGCGATGACGGCGTTGGGAAGGCGCCGTTACGCTGCCCTGGTCTGCAGAGCCTCTGCGGGTAATATCAGTGGCTAAATTGCAGCGATAAAAAAACCGATGCCAAGGCATCGGTTTTTTATTACCGGTTTATCCGTATCACTCAGCCACGGCCGAGGCGGTTCTCCGGGTAGTTCTTGGCCAGCACTTCGCGGGCATGCTTGGCCAACTGCGGCATCTTCAGGGCGTCGTAAGACTCGACCATGATCTCCAGCGCCTTCTCGGTTTCGGCTGTGTCGGGGTAGGTTTCGACAATCAGCTTGGCCCGGTTGGCGGCCGCAACCAGTGCATCACGCTTCACATAATACTCGGCCACGCTCAGGTCATATCGGGCCAGACGATTCTTCAGGCCAATCATGCGGGCGCGGGCATCGGCGGCATAGACGCTGTTGGGGTAGTTCTGCAGCAGGGTCTTGAAGTCCTGGAATGCCTGACGGGCATAAGCCGGGTCTTTGTCGTCACGACCGATACCGAACAGGCTCTGGAAGAAATTGTAATCCGCCGCCATGTTGGTCAGGCCGCGCATATAGAAGACGTAATCGATATTTTTATGCGCCGGATTGAGGCGGATAAAACGGTCGATATTGGCGATCGCCTGAGCGGTATCATCTTGCTTGTAGTAGGCATAGATGAGGTCAAGCTGCACCTGATTAGAGTAGGCGCCGAACGGGTAGCGAGAGTCCAAAGCCTCCAGCAATTCAGTGGCTTGCACGTAATTGCCAACGTCCAGTTTGAGGCGTGCTTTCTGGTACAGGGTCTCCGGCGGTTCGTCGGGTACCTTGGGTTTGGTGCTGGAACAGCCTGTGATCAAGGTAGCGACCAAGGCGAGCGACATCAGCAGGTGAGACTTCTTTCCCATCAACAACATCCGGTCCATTTCCACGAAATTGGCAAAGTATCCGTTATGCTTGGCTAAAAGAAAAGCTAGAATACCCGGATTATTTCGAATTGATACCCCCCGCTCAAGAGACCATACATGAGCCAGCATATTGAACTGACAGGCGAATTCCAGGATCACCAATTCGGGCAGCGACTCGACCAGGCCCTGGCCGAATTGTTTCCAGACTACTCCCGCACCCGCATCAAGGAGTGGATTTTACAGGACAGAGTGACCCTGGACGGTCAGGTTGCCAACACCCCGCGCGAGAAGATTCTGGCCGGGCAACAGGTGCATGTGAATGTCGAGCTGGAAGATGATACCCGCTGGGATGCCCAGGATATCGAGCTCAACATCGTTTATGAAGATGAACACATTCTGGTGATCGACAAACCGGCCGGTCTGGTGGTTCACCCGGGCGCAGGTACGCCGGATGGCACCATCCTCAACGCCCTGCTGCACCGCTACCCCGGCATTGCCGAGGTGCCCCGCGCCGGTATCGTGCACCGTCTGGATAAAGACACCACAGGCTTGATGGTGGTTGCCAAAACCGTACCCGCCCAGACCCATCTGGTGGAAGCGCTGCAGGCGCGCCAGATCACCCGTGAGTACGAAGCGATCGCCATCGGTCACATGACCGCCGGCGGCACCGTTGATGCGCCCATCGGCCGTCACCCGACCCAGCGTACCCACATGGCCGTGGTGCCCAATGGTCGTCCTTCCGTAACTCACTACCGGGTTCACGAGAAGTTCCGTGGCCATACCCGTCTGCGTCTGCGTCTGGAGACCGGCCGTACCCACCAGATCCGTGTCCACATGGCGCACATCAAACACCCGCTGGTGGGAGATCCCGCTTACGGTGGCCGTCTGCGCCCGCTGCGCAACGCGACCCCCGAGCTGACTCAGGCACTGCGCAACTTCAACCGTCAGGCGCTGCATGCCACCATGCTGCAACTGGCTCACCCCATCACGGGGGAAGTGATGCAGTGGCACTCAGCTACACCGCAAGACATGGTGGAGCTGATGGAAGTGCTGCGCGCGGATACTCTCGCCAATCCGGACGATCTGGTCTGGAACTGATGTGATCGGGCCTGCTGCGTCGGTTTCTGGCGTCATCCGGCCCGAACAGATGCCAAACGGGGTTCCCTTGCAGGAGCCCCGTTTTTATATCGGTGAATTGAAGGAGTCACAGATGAAATGGATCGAACCCGACTGGCCAGCCCCGGCGTGTGTCAGGGCGTTGTCGACCACCCGGGATGGCGGCGTCAGTGAAGGGGTCTTTGCCGGCCTCAATCTGGGCGCCCACGTGGGTGACGAACCGGCGCGAGTCGAGGCCAATCGCGCCCGCTTGCAGCAGGCGGCCGCTATCCCGGGGCCCCTTAACTGGCTTAATCAGGTGCACGGCACCGTGGTTCATCAGGTCAGCAGCCATTATCAGCAAGCACCGGATGCCGATGCCGCTTGCGCCCATGAGGCGGATCAGGCCTGCATCGTGATGACCGCCGACTGTCTGCCGGTGTTGTTTTGCGATCGGGCGGGTACCGTGGTCGCAGCGGCCCACGCAGGTTGGCGTGGACTGAAAGAGGGTGTGCTGGAGGCGAGCATCGCCGCCATGGGCTGCGAGCCGGGCGAGGTCCTGGCCTGGCTGGGCCCGGCCATCGGCCCCACAGCATTTGAAGTGGGTAGCGAGGTGCGCGAGGCCTTTATGGCTGAGCAGGCTGAAGCGGTCGCGGCATTCGTCCCTTCGTCCAACGACGGCAAATGGTTGGCGGATATCTATCAGCTGGCCCGGCTGCGTCTTGCCCGCGCCGGCGTCACCGCCGTCTATGGTGGCGAATACTGCACCTTCAGCGACAGCGAGCAGTTCTACTCTTATCGTCGCAACGGCCAGACCGGCCGGATGGCCTCCCTCATCTGGCTGGCGTCCTGATGAAGCTCCCCGCCCTGCATCTGGCAAGGGTGGGGATCCCGCTCTTGCCTCGTCTTGCAGAAAAAATAACCAGTATCGCCCCTTGAAATAGCCCGTACGGGCCTCATCTTTCATCTCAGAAAGTTATGTTGTTTGCCGCGCAAGCGGCGTCTGCCTGTTTGAAGGGGGAGTGCAATGCGCCTCGATCGCCTTACCAGCAAATTCCAGATTGCTATTTCCGATGCCCAGTCTCTTGCGCTGGGTCGTGACCACCAATTCATCGAACCCGTTCATCTGATGACCGCACTGGTCAATCAGGATGGCGGCTCTATCCGTCCGCTGCTCACCCTGACCGGGATGGATATCAACGCCCTGCGCTCCCGCCTTGGCGAGGAGCTGGATCGCCTGCCGCGCGTCAGCGGTGTGGAAGGGGACGTGCAGCTCTCCAACGGCCTCGGCCGCCTGCTCAACGTCTGCGACAAGCTGGCCCAGCAGCGCAAGGATCAGTTCATCTCCTCCGAACTGTTCGTGCTGGCTGCCCTCGACGACAAGGGAACGCTGGGTGAGCTGCTGCGCGCCCAGGGGCTGACCAAGGAGAAACTCGAAGCGGCCATCGACAAGGTGCGTGGCGGCAAGAAGGTGGAGGATGCCAACGCCGAGGAGAACCGTCAGGCGCTGGAGAAGTACACCATCGATCTGACCGAGCGGGCCGAAATCGGCAAGCTCGACCCGGTGATCGGCCGTGATGACGAGATCCGCCGCACCATTCAGGTGCTGCAACGCCGCACCAAGAACAACCCCGTGCTGATCGGTGCTCCCGGTGTCGGTAAAACCGCCATCGTCGAGGGGCTGGCCCAGCGCATCATCAACGGCGAAGTGCCGGAAGGGCTCAAGAACAAGCGGGTGCTGTCGCTGGACATGGGGGCGCTGGTGGCCGGTGCCAAGTATCGCGGCGAGTTTGAAGAGCGGCTCAAGGCCGTACTGACCGATCTCGCCAAGGAGGAGGGCAACGTCATCCTCTTTATCGACGAGTTGCACACCATGGTCGGCGCCGGCAAGGGCGAAGGGGCCATGGATGCGGGCAACATGCTCAAGCCTGCGCTGGCCCGTGGCGACCTGCACTGCGTCGGTGCCACCACCCTGGATGAGTACCGTCAGTACATCGAGAAGGATGCGGCCCTCGAGCGTCGTTTCCAGAAGGTGCTGGTGGAGGAGCCGAGCGTGGAGGATACCATCGCCATCCTGCGCGGCCTGAAAGAGCGTTACGAGCTGCACCACCATGTGCAGATCACCGACCCTGCCATCGTGGCGGCGGCCCAGCTGTCGCACCGCTACATTGCGGATCGCCAGTTGCCGGACAAGGCCATCGACCTTATCGACGAGGCGGCGGCCAGCATCCGGTTGCAGATCGACTCCAAGCCGGAGGCGCTCGATCGCCTCGAGCGGCGCATCATCCAGCTCAAGCTGGAGCAGCAGGCGCTGATGAAGGAGGACGACGACGCCAGCCGCAAACGGCTGGAGCTGATCAATCAGGAGATTGGCGAAAAAGATCGGGAATACAACGAGCTGGACGAGGTATGGAAGGCCGAGAAGGCCGCTCTCGCCGGCACCCAGCATATCAAGGCTGCGCTGGAGCAGGCCCGTCAGGATCTCGATGTGGCGCGCCGCGCAGGCGACCTGGGCCGGATGTCCGAGCTGCAATACGGCCGTATTCCCGAGCTGGAGAAACAGCTGGATCTCGCCACTCAGGCGGAGATGCAGGAGACCAGTCTGCTGCGCAACCGGGTCACCGACGTGGAGATTGCAGACGTCCTGGCCCGCTGGACCGGTATTCCGGTCGCCCGCATGCTGGAAGGGGAGCGCGACAAGCTGCTGCGGATGGAAGATCAGCTGCACAGCCGGGTGATTGGTCAGGAAGAGGCGGTCGATGCGGTCTCCAACGCCATTCGCCGCTCCCGTGCCGGTCTATCCGACCCTAACCGCCCCATCGGCTCCTTCCTGTTCCTGGGGCCCACCGGGGTGGGCAAGACCGAGCTGTGCAAGGCGCTGGCCGAGTTCCTGTTCGATACCCAGGATGCCATGGTGCGGATCGATATGTCCGAGTTCATGGAGAAACACAGCGTGGCCCGTCTGGTGGGGGCGCCTCCCGGATACGTGGGTTATGAAGAGGGCGGTTATCTGACCGAGGCGGTGCGCCGTCGTCCCTACTCGGTGATCCTGCTGGACGAGGTGGAGAAGGCGCATCCGGATGTGTTCAACATCCTGTTGCAGGTGCTCGATGATGGCCGCCTGACCGATGGTCAGGGTCGGACCGTCGATTTCCGCAACTCGGTGGTGATCATGACCTCCAACCTCGGGTCGGATCTGATTCAGGAGCACCACTCCGAGAAGGATTACGACGAGATGAAGGCCATGCTGATGGATGTGCTGACCCGCAGTTTCCGGCCGGAATTTATCAACCGGATCGACGAGACGGTGGTGTTCCATCCGCTTGGCGAGGATCACATCAAGTCCATCGCCCGCATCCAGCTCAAGAGCCTGATGGGCCGACTGGAGGCTCAGGGTTACGAGGTGGAGGTGAGCGAAGCGCTGCTCGAGAAGCTGGTGCATGCCGGGTTCGACCCCGTCTACGGGGCGCGGCCTCTCAAACGGGCGATCCAGCAGAAGGTGGAGAACCCGCTGGCGCAGGCGCTGCTCTCCGGCCGCATCGTGCCGGGCAAAAAACTGGTGCTGGGGGCCGACAGCAACGGCCTCACCATGACCCAGTAACCAGTCTCGCATCGATGTTTGCAACGCCAGCCCTCGGGCTGGCGTTGCCATATCTGGTGGCAGGGATTCGGGCGCAAAAAAAACGGCAATCCGAAGATTGCCGGGAGGAATGTAGTGAAGCGACCTGACGTGGGTTGAGCGGGTCGCAGGGGCAAGCCCCGATTTCGAAACAAAACCGCTAACGGCCTTGCGTCTTACAGCCTGCCGGGGATGCGCTCGCTCAACCCCGACGGCCACCTGCCTGTTGCCATGCCGGCTGAGATGTCGCCGGCATGGCCTTCATTCGTTACAGCATGCCTTGCACGGCAGCTTTCATCTCGGCTGGCCAGACGCCAACCTGTACCTGACCGATATGCTCTTTTTGCAGCAACAGCATGGCCAGACGAGATTGGCCGATGCCGCCGCCGATGGTCTGCGGCATCCGTGCGGCCAGCAGATCCTGATGCCAGTCGTACTGCAGGCGATCTTCATCGCCGGTGATGGCCAGCTGGCGGCGCAACGCCTCGGCGTCGACCCGGATCCCCATGGAGGAGATCTCGAAGCTGTCTTGCAGCACCGGGTTCCACACCAGAATGTCGCCGTTCAGACCTGCCAGACCCAGCTCGTTGTGGCTGCTCCAGTCGTCATAGTCCGGGGCGCGCACATCGTGACGCTCACCGTGGGAGAGGGCACCGCCGATGCCGATCAGGAACACGGCCCCCAGCTCTTTGGCGATGGCACGCTCGCGCCCCTTGGCATCGAGGTCCGGGTAACGGGCCAGCAGCTCTTCGCTGTGCAGGAACTGGATCTCGGCTGGCAGGAAGGGGGTCAGCTCATGTTCGGCGCAGACTGCGCGCTCGGTGGCCTTGATGGCGGCCCAGATGCCGCGCACGGTTTCTTGCAGATAGGCGAGATCGCGGCGCTCGCTCGGCATCACCTTCTCCCAGTCCCACTGATCCACGTAGACGGAGTGGATGGGGGTGAGGCGATCCTCGTCCGGACGCAGCGCCTTCATGTGGGTGTAGATCCCTTCGCCCGGGCCGAAGCCGAAGCGACCCAGGGTCTGGCGCTTCCATTTGGCGAGTGAATGGACCACTTCGTAGCTGTGCTCCGGCAGGGTCTTCACTTTGACCTGCACTGCATTCTCGTGGCCAGAGAGGTTGTCCTGAGTACCATCACCGACCCGGCTCAGAATGGGGGCTTGCACCTCCATCAGACCCAGTTGCTGGGCGAGTTGGCGGGAGAACATCTCTTTGACGAAGCTGATCTGCTGTTGGCTGCGAATGTAGTGCTGTTTCATGCTGAATTCCTGTTTCAAACCCCGTTGGATGTGGTGATTCTTCAACGGATTGCCAACTAAATTCAATAATCGATAATAGAAATAGGCTTTGTGTGTTTTTTTCTTCAAAATAAGCCGTCATTTAATGAGGTATCGTTAGCGGGAGTGCAAAAAAATGCCGGAAAATTACCGGATCGATAATCTCGATCAGGCCATCCTCACCGCCCTGATGGAGAATGCGCGTATTCCTTATGCCGAATTGGCCAAGCAGCTGGCGGTCAGCCCGGGCACCATCCATGTGCGGGTGGAGAAGATGAAGCAGGCGGGGATCATCGAGGGGACGCGGGTGCAGGTTAACCCCAAGAAGCTGGGCTATGACGTCTGTTGCTTTATCGGGATCAATCTGAAGAGCGCCAAGGATTACCCCTCGGCGCTGGCCAAGCTGCAGGCGCTGGACGAAGTGGTGGAGGCCTACTACACCACGGGCCACTACAGCATCTTCATGAAGGTGATGACCCGCTCCATCGACGAGCTGCAGATAGTGCTGATCAACAAGATCCAGACTATCGACGAGATCCAGTCCACTGAAACCCTGATCTCGCTGCAGAATCCGATCCTGCGGGACGTGAAACCTTGAGTCGGAGTGCATAAGGGGGAGGGCGTAGAGATCCATCTCCCGTGCGAAACCCTGACCCCTTGATCAGGGTTCGATATAGGGGATGGCGTACTTGTCGTAGAGGGCCTTGAGGCTGCCGTTGCGTTTCATGCGCAGCAGTTCGGCATCGTAGGCCGCCATCAGGGCGGGGGTTTGTGCATCCGCCCGTGCGCGGGCCCAGGTGTTGAAGTAGGGGCTGCTCTTGAGCGGTTTGGGCAGGTAATCGACCTTGCCTGTCAGCCCCTCCTCCTTGATTTGGGTGAAGGCGGTGACCAGCGGCATGGGCACGGTATCGATGCGTCCGGCCAGCAGTTTGCGCAGTTGCAGCTGGTTCATGGTGATCTCCTGAAACTGATAGGCAGGGTCGGTCATGGCCGCTGCCAGTTCAGGGGTGTAGGAGAAATCCTTGGTCACGCCGATGCGCCAGGGTTTGAGATCGGCCAGCGTTTCGTAGCGGATCTTCATCAGGTCCGCCTTGCGCACGAAGAAGTGCCAGCTGTGGCGAAGATGGGCCTGTTGGGGATAGATGAGATAACTCTCCCGCTCCGCCTTGTAGGAGTGGGTCATCACCAGATCGCAGGCGCCGGTTTCGGCATTGCGGGTGAGGCGGGCGCCGGAGTCGGCCAGCTCGATCCGAAAGGGCGTCTCCAGCTTGTCGAAGATGGCGGTGACGATATCGATATCGAGTCCGCGGGGTTTCTGATCGGCATCGAGATACTTGAGCGGGGGCTCCATGGTGCCGCAGATCACCAGCTCTTTGGCGGGCAATCCGAGTGGAAACAGCAACCAAAACAGGGGGATCACACGCAAACTACGTCTCCTGAGCCCGTTTGAAGATATTCCAAGACCTGATTCCAGTATATTGGATGGCACCTGATCCGTTAGAAGCGACTGTTTATGGCAAATCCTGAAATCGAAAGCCCGCTGGACGGGATCGACAAGTTGACCGTCTCGCTCTACCGCCTTGGCTTGAGTGCGGCTGCCCTGTTGCTGCTTTGCCGCGGTGCGGCGCTGCTGAGCGGGATGGCACTGCTCCCGTCGGCACAATGGTTGATGTCGCTGGCAGTGGCAAGCGCAATCTGCGGCTTCTCGCTGCATATCTACGACAAGCGGATTCGCCTGATTCTTCAGGGTTTTGGTTGGGGTGCACTGGCCCTGGCTGCGGTGGGGGCACCGGATGCGCTGGTGCTGGGCGCGGCCTTGGCGACCCTCTCCGGGCTGGCGTTCAAGGAGCAGTTTTGCTTCGCTATTCCCGGCATCAAGCTGGTGCCCGTATTGCTGCCGGCGTTATGGCTGCTGGAGTGGTTGCGGGTGGAGTGGGCCGCCGCACTGGTGGCGCTGGTATGCGGCGCCCTGTTGACCTTGCTGGCGCTGGCCAAGTGGCGGATGCCCCTGCACTTCGATATCGGTGACAAGGGGCGTTACCAGATCTAGGTCTGCTGGCACACCTTCATCTGCTGGTTGAGGGCCTGCATCACCTGACGGCGGCTGATTATGCCGATCACCTTGCCCTGTTGCAGCACCGGGTAGATCTTGGGCTTGGCATCGGCCATCTGGCGAGCCAGCTCCAGAATGCTCTCATCCGGCCCGACCGAGAGGGGCGAACGGTTCATCAGATCCTCCACCCGGGTGCGGGTATCGCAGTGGTAGCTGCCGGTGAGCAGGCTGGGGATGCAATCTTGTTCGGAAAGAAAGCCGATCAGCCGTTTCTGCTCATCCAGCACCGGCAGGCCGCCAAGACCCGATTGATGCAGGCGATCCAGCGCCTCGGCCAGGCCGAGTCCGGCAGTGAGAGAGTGGGTCAGGCGACCCATGTGGTGGTGTACTTTCAGCATGGTGGTGACTCCGCAAGAGGGGGGGGGGCCGCCACTATGACGCGGGTGGGTGGCCCGCGACCAATGGCTTGTGCCGCAGGGATTGATAGGCACAAGCCATCGGCGGTGATCCGCTGGCAGGCGGGCTTCGTTCATGCAAGACCATGAAAGGGAAAGGAGATCGTATGCGTGCATTGGTTACGGGCTGCGGCCGTCGACTCGGATTTTATCTCTGTGAACAGCTGGTGGCAGCGGGTTGGCAGGTGACGGGCAGTTATCGCAGCGAGCGGCCGGAGCTGGCCACGCTGGCGGCACTGGGGGTCGAGCTGGTGCAGGCGGATTTTGGTCGGGAAGAGGACGTTGGCAAGCTGATCGATGCGCTGGTGGCCCATCAGGATCTGACGCTGGTGATCCACAACGCCTCGGCCTTCGAGCCGCAGGCAACTGATCCGGCTGCGCAACTGGCCCAGTTCGAGCAGTTCTACCGGGTACACATGGCGGCCCCCTTCCAGCTAAACCGGGCGCTGGCCCCCCGGCTGGCCAGCAATCCCAACGCCAGCATCATTCACATCACCGATATCTATATCCATGCCCCGGCCCCCCGTTTTGCCAGCTATGTGGCCACCAAGGCAGGGGCCCATTCGCTGGCCATGAGCTTTGCCCGGGAGCTGGCGCCTGCGGTGCGGGTCAACACCATAGAGCCGGGGCCGATCCTGTTTCTCGATGAACATGACGAGAGCTGGCGCCAGCAGGTGTTGGCGAAAACACCGCTGGCGCGGGAGGGGGGGCTTGAGCCCATCTGGCAGGCGGTGCAGTTACTGATGGGGAACAGTTATATGACGGGGGCCAGCATCAAGGTGGATGGCGGGCGTGCGCTGGCCACCCTCTGAGGGGTTGCCGAGCACCAGCGGCCCCAGCCCGACCTGCCGGGTCAGCAGGCCTTTGCCGGGTTTGAGCTTGCCCGACGGGGCGGGGAGCGTCAATTGCAGCGCCACCTTGGGGTCATGTACCTCGCCATGGCCGTAGAGCTCGGCCAGCAGCTCCGCCAGATAGGAATCGACCTCTGCCGAGGCAAAGTCACCGCTCCTGTTGCTGGCCAGAATATCGATGTCGAGCGGCCGATCGTGCACCTTGCAGAGCGGATCGCTGCGATCCCGGCCGTGAGCTACTTCAAGGGCGATAAAGTGCTGCTTGAGGCGGGCGGCATCGAGCGGGCTCTCCACCACCAGCAGGCAGTTGAGAAAGTCGTGGCTGGAGTGCATTCCCACCGGCTTGGTGCGGATCACCGAACTCAGCCGCAGGGGGCCGACGTTCGCAAGCAGCTCGGCCAGCACCCGGCTGACATGGATGTGCGGGTCAAGATTGGAACCAATGCTACACAGATAGAACATGCTCACCTTCCCGGGGTTGGGCTCATCTGAAATGTATACGCAGCTCACGGTTATCGGATTAACTATGGCTTAACATTGTCTTATCTATTGTGATCCGGCACTGATTGGCAGAAAGGAGGTTTGCATGAGTGTGGAGCTGAAATGGGCGCTGTTGACCGCCTCGGGCGCGCTGGCGATGATCATGATTATCTGTCTGGCCTCTGTCGCGTTGGCGTGAATCACCACAATCCAGATAATACAAACCGGCCTGTTGGCCGGTTTTGTTTTTTGGGGCGGTGCGGCTATGCTGGCGCACCGGTGAGAATGCAAGAGAAGAGATGATGACCAAGGTTCGCCCACGCTCCCTGCTGCAGGTGGTATTGATGGGGTTTGTGCTGGTGTTGATGCCGCTGGGCGGCATGATCTGGCACAACAGCACCTCCCTTGCCCACCTCAGTCAGCTCACCAGCGACGAGATGGAACGGGCGGTCAAGGATACCCGCCGCGCCACCCTGCTGACGGCGCAAGCCATCGATATCGAACGCACTTTGCGCCGCTTCGCGGTGCTGGGGGATCGTCGTAGTCTCACCAGCTACCAGCAGCAACTCGACGGGTATCGGGTGTTGCTGGCGGAACACCGTAACTCCATCACCGACGGCCAGCTCTACAGCGGGCTCGATCAGGGGCTGGCCTGGCTCGATAGCCTGCAGGATGCCGCGCTGGCCCGGGCGGCGGCAGCGGGGGACAAGCTTGAGCAGTTCAACGATGCCAACAAGCAGCTCGAAATAGTCACCCGCAGCCGGGTTGACGAACACATGGATCGGGTGCAGCTCACCATCGCCGGACTGACCAGCGAGCTCTGGTGGGTGAGCGGAGCGGTGGCGGCACTCAGCCTGCTGATGGTCTTTATCTTCACCTACCTCATCATCCACCCGGTACGACAGATTGAGTCGCGCATCTTGAGTCTGGGTGCCGGGGTCGAACCCGATCCCAAGCCGGTTGACGGCCCTGCCGAGCTGGTATTGCTGGGGGAGCGGATCGTCTGGCTGCACGACAAACTCAAGGAGCTGGAGCTGCAGAAATACCAGTTTCTGCGCCATGTTTCCCACGAGCTCAAGACCCCGCTGGCGGTGCTGCGGGAGGGGACGGATCTGCTCTGCGAGCAGCTGGTCGGGCCTTTGACGGCGGATCAGCTGGAGATCTGCCAGATGCTCGATGAGAACAGTCGGCGTTTGCAGACCCTGATCGAGCGGCTGCTCGACTTCAACCGGCTCAGTCAGCAGGAGGCCTTCGAACTGGAGCCCGTCCCCCTGCTGCCGATGTTGTCGGAACTTTCTGCCGAGTACCGGCTGGCATTGGAGTCCAAGCAGATCCGTGTACACTTGCCGACCGTGCCGGTTACCCTGTGGGCGGAGCCCTACCGGCTACGACTGATCCTCGATAACCTCTTCTCCAACGCCGTCAGTTACGGCGCCAGCGGAGGCAATATCTGGATCAGGGCAGGGCAGGATGAACAGATAAGCTGGCTGGAAGTGGCCAACGAGGGGCCCAAGATCCCCGTGGCCGATCAGCAACGCATTTTTGAACCCTTCGAGCAAGGCAGCACAGTGCGGCAAGGTCTCTTGAAAGGCTCGGGCATGGGCCTCTCCATCGCCCGCGAGTCTGCCAACAGCCTGGGGGGGGAACTGGTTCTGGTAGAGGATGAACAGGCGGATGTCTGTTTCAGGTTGACGTTGAAATGAGGACTATGAAGATACAACGCGTATTTCCAGCTCTGATGGCAGGGCTGCTCGCGGGTTGCTCCTTGCTGCCGCAACAGGCACAGCGGGAGTCCTCCGACATCGCTTTTGCCAAGCGGATGGAGTTTGCCAACAAGGAGATGCAGGTGCGTCTGCAATACTCCGACTGGCTGCTGGCCAGTCACCCCCAGCAACGGGTGCAGGAGCGTCAGCGTTTGAAAGGGGCCGACGATCTGGAGAGCCGGGTCAGTCTGGCCATGGTGGACTCCCACCCCGCCGAATCTGTGGCCAATCGCACTGCCGGTCTGGCGCGCCTGAAGCAGATGTTGCCCGAACTGGGTCTCGATGCGCAGGCCTTTTTACGTAGCTGGATCGCCCTCGGCGAGCAGCTGCTGGCCCGCGACAGCCGTCGCGATGACCAGAGTCAGGAGATCCAGCGGCTGCGCCGCCAGATCGAGCAGCTGACCGCCATCGACGACCAGCTCAACCAGCGCAAGCTGAACGAGAATCGTGAGGTAATACCATGAGCCGGATCCTGTTGGTGGATGACGACGTCAGCTTGCTCAAACTGATGAGCATGCGGCTGCGCAGTCAGGGTTATGAAGTGGATACCGCCGACAGTGCGGAAGGGGCCCTCGACCGGTTGCGTCAGCAACGGGCCGATCTGGTGCTGAGCGATCTGCGGATGGCTGGCATGGACGGTCTGGCGCTGTTCGAGCGGATCCAGGCCCAGTGGCTGGGATTGCCGGTGATCATCATGACCGCCCACGGCACCATCCCGGACGCCATTCAGGCGACCCGCTCCGGGGTCTTCAGCTTTCTGACCAAACCCATCAACAAGGATGAGCTGTTCGCCACCATCGAACATGCGTTGAGTCTGACGCGGCCGAAACAGCAGCAGGAGTGGCAATCGCTGATCCTGACCCGTAATCCCCAGCTGGAACAGCTGCTGATCCAGGCTCACAGCATCGCCACCATGGAGGTGCCGGTGCTGATCATGGGGCCGTCAGGCTCCGGCAAGGGGGCGATGGCGCAGGCGCTGCATCAGGCCAGCCAGCGGCGCGACAAGCCGCTTCATACCATCAACTGTGCTGCCATTCCGTGGGCGTCACTCGACTTGCAGCTGTTTGGTGAAGATGGCCAGTCAGGGCTGTTCGAGCAAGCCAAGGGGGCGACCCTGTTTCTCGACGAGATTGGCAGCCTCTCCGAATCCCTGCAGGCCAAGCTGCTGCAGGTGATGGAGGAGTATGGTCAGGGCACGCCGGAGGTGAGGGTGCTTAGCTCCAGCCATCAGGATCTGGTCAAGGCGATGGAGGAGGGGCGCTTTCGGGAAGATCTCTTCTACCGTCTCAACGTCGCCAATATCACCTTGCCGTCTCTCAGTGCCCGCAGTGAGGATATCCCCCTGCTGGCCCGACAGGCGCTCGACGATTACCGCAGCCGCCACAGCGATTGCGCCGCCATGGGTTTTTCGCCCGAATCGCTGGCGATGCTGGCGGCCGCTGCCTGGCCTGGCAACGTGCGCCAGCTCTGCAACGTGGTGGAGCAGCTCGCCAGCCTCTGTTGCAGCCCGGTGATCGGGGTCTCCATGGTGGAGTCCGCCCTGAGTGGCGGCGGCGGCGGCATCCCCTCGTTCAACGAGGCGCGGGCCGAATTCGAGAAGGAGTATCTGATCCGTTTGCTGCGCACCACCGAGGGCAACGTGACCCTGGCGGCCAACATGGCGGGCAGAAACCGTACCGATTTTTACAAGTTATTGAATCGGCACGGTATCGAAGCTGCAAACTTCAAATCGAAGGGATAAATCAGGCGGGATCAACTACCGCCGGAGCGGCATCGGCTTTCTGGGTTTTATGGGAGAGCCAGAGGCCGCTCGCCTTCATCAGGTAACCGAACAAGGCGCCAATGATGAGGGAGGGCAGGATCAGCCGCCACTCGCCAGCCGCCCCGAAGGTGGCACAGCAACCGGCAAAGGTGCCGGGAATGTAGCCGAGCCACTGCTGCTTGGCCTGTACGCACATCAGGGTGGCGACCACCCCCGTCATCACATAACCCGCCACACCCGCTCCCCACAGACTGTCGCCATGGATCAGCAGCAGTGCCCACAGCATGCCGCTGGTGTTGCAGAAGATGGTCTGCAGCAGCGCCTTGTAGCCACCGCTTGACGCGAAATAGCTGGTACAGCCGAGAAAGCCGACCCAGGAGATAAGGCCGAACGCGACGGCAATCCAGCCCCAGACGGCGGAGAGAATTCCAGTGGTGATGGCGATGGCGATCAGTGGGCTCATGGGGCGACTCTTCAGTTGGCTTCGCAAAATGGGCAGCCTACCCCCGGCAATCGGGGCGGCAAGCGGGGGCAGAATTGTGTGTGATCTTCATCACCCTTTTCAACTCAGGAATACGCTTGCGCTCGCGAAAAAAATTCATTGGTGACCGACCTGACAGTCGGCCATAGTTAGAGGCCCTGTCCTGCTCATGGAGTGAGTCTGATGGCGCCAAATGTGATCGTTCCCCTGCTGGTGTTCGTAGTCCTGTTTCTGGTCGGCACCATGGCCAAGGCACTGCCCCTGCACCACATGATGTAAATTTGTGTGAAATAAAAATCTGCCGGGGCGGGTCTTATCCATAGTGCCTCACTCAGCCCCGGGAGTTTTTCATGTTGATCAAGCGTCGTACCGCCCACCCCCTCACCGAACAGGATGTCACCCCGGAAGCCGTCTATCAGGACCGCCGCCTTATTCTCAAAGGGCTGGGTCTGGGCGTGGCTACTCTGGCGTTTCCCACTCAGGCCGGAGTGCTCGACCTGCTGCGCGGTAAAGAGGATGCTCCCCAATTAGCCACCAGGCCGCTTAACAGCAAGCCTGCCGACCGCCCGGCCAATCTGGTGCTGACACCGGAAGAGAAGGCCACCAGTTACAACAACTTCTATGAGCTCGGCACCGACAAGTCCGACCCGGCTCGCAACGGCCATTACCTCAAGCCAGAACCCTGGACCCTCAAGGTGGAGGGGGAGGTGGCCAAGCCTTTTACCCTCGATGTGTGGGACCTCATCAACAAGAGCGAGCTGGAGGAGCGGATCTACCGACTGCGCTGCGTTGAAGCCTGGTCCATGGTACTGCCCTGGAACGGCATCTCGCTGGCAGAGATCATCCGCCGTGCCGAGCCCACCAGTCGCGCCAAGTTTGTTGCCTTCGAAACCCTGTTTGATCCGAAACAGCTGCCGGGTCAGGCCTCCAGTCTGGGGGGCGGTATAGAGTATCCCTACGTCGAAGGGCTGCGTATCGACGAGGCGATGCACCCTCTCTCTTTCCTTGCGATGGGGCTCTATGGCAAGACCCTGCCCGCCCAGAATGGCGCGCCGATCCGGCTGGTGGTGCCGTGGAAGTACGGCTTCAAGAGCATCAAGAGCATCGTCTCGATCCGGCTGGTGGAGGAGATGCCGCCGACCACCTGGAACCTGCTGGCTCCTAACGAATATGGCTTCTACGCCAACGTCAATCCGCAGGTGGATCACCCGCGCTGGAGTCAGGCCAGCGAGCGCTTTATTGGCGAGGGTGGAGTATTTGGTGCCAAGCGTCAGCCGACCCTGATGTTCAACGGCTATGGTGACGAAGTCGCCTCGCTCTATCAGGGGATGGATCTGCGCCAATGGTACTGAGATTGAAACCGGCCCATATCAGCGGCTTGCGGGCGCTGGTGCATCTGGGCTCCTTGGGTTTCCTGCTCTGGCTGGTTTTTGCCATTCCGGCTGGTCTGCTGGGGGGGGATCCGGTGCCCGAGCTTATCCACTACCTTGGCAAGGGGGCGCTCAATCTGCTGCTGCTCACCCTGCTGGTCTCGCCGCTGGCCAAGCGCTGGCGGCAGGGGCAGCTCATCAAGCTGCGCCGCCCCCTCGGGCTCTGGTGTTTTACCTGGGCGCTGCTCCACTTCATGGCGTGGCTGGGGCTGGATCTGCAGTTTGACTGGGGCCTGATTGGCGGCGAGCTGGTCAAGCGCAGCTATATCGTGGTGGGGATGGTGGCATTGCTGCTGCTGGCCGCCCTCAGCATCACTTCGCTGCCCGCATTGCAGCGCCGCATGGGCGCCGCATGGCAGAAGCTGCACAACTGGGTCTATGCCATCGCCTTGCTGGTGCCGGTGCATTACTGGTGGTCGCTCAAGAGTGGTTGGGGGGAGCCCCTCATCTACCTGCTGCTGGCATGCGCCCTGCTCTGGCCTAGGCGGGAGAAGCTGCTGCGCCCCATGCGGGGGCGCTGGAATGCAAAAGAGGCCTAATCGGCCTCTCGTTGTTTGATCTCGCCAGTGTAGGCATCGACGATGAGATGCACCTTCTGATCCTGGCGATTGAGGGTTTTGACCTCGAATTTGTCCCCTTCCAGCTCCACTTCCCGAATGTCGTGATACCCTTGCGCCAGCAACAGTTTGACCAGCCCGGCCATGTCGAGACGGCTCTGGGCCGCCCAGCTTGTGGCACTCAACAGGCAAAGGATCAGCAGGAAACTGCGCGGGATCATATTCATTCCGGATTCATGGCTGGCAGACTATAAACGCCATTATGTTAGGTTTTTGGAGATGAATCATCCATGAATAGAGCGCTCCCTCTGCTTGGGTTATTGCTGCCGGTGCTGGCACAGGCGGTCACGCCTGATGAAGCCATGCTGCAGCAAGCTGTCCATGAGGGACGGGTTCGGCCCTTCCATGAAATGATGGAGGTGGCGGCCAGATTGCCGGTGCGGGTGTTGCGGGTGGATCTGGGGGAAGAGGATGGTATCTGGCTCTATGAACTGCGAGTCATCGATCGGGAGAATAGCGTGATCAAGGTAGCCTATCGGGCCGACAACCTTGAGCTGGTGTGGGCCAAGGGCCACCATCTGGAGCGGTTGTTCGAACCGCCAAAGCCCCCGGTCGAGGATGATGAATAACCCCTGTGTGGAAGCCTGTTCATGCGAATTCTGATTGTTGAAGACGAAAAAATTCTGGCTGGCCAGCTGGCCGAACAGCTGCGCCTCTCCGGCTTTGTCACCGACCTCTGCCACGATGGCAACGAGGCCGGTTTCCTCGGTGAGACCGAACCCTATGACGCCATCATTCTCGACCTCGGCCTGCCGGGGCGCGATGGCCTGAGCGTGCTGAAAGAGTGGCGTAGCAAGGGGATCGATACCCCTGTACTGGTGCTGACCGCCCGTGGCCAGCTGCACGAGAAAATCGAGGGGCTCAACGCCGGTGCCGATGACTACCTTACCAAGCCGTTCCAGGTGGCCGAGCTGGTGGCGCGAGTCCATGCGCTGGTGCGCCGGGCGGCAGGCAACGCCAGCTCCATTCTGGAGATTGGTGGAGTGCGGCTCGACATGGCGGCGTCCCAGGTGTGGTACGAAGGGACTCCCATCAAACTGACCGCCCACGAGTTCAGGGTGCTGGGTTACCTGATGCAGCACAGGGGCAAGGTGGTGTCGCGTAGCGAGCTGATCGACCACATCTATGCTCAGGATTTCGACCGCGACTCCAATACCGTGGAGGTGTTCATCGGCCGGATCCGCAAGAAAACCAACCCCGATCTGATTGAAACAGTGCGCGGCCTCGGGTACCGGATCAACGAATGAGGCTGGTCAGAACCCTGCGGGGGCGACTGGTCGCCATCGCGCTGGTGTGGTGCGGGCTGTTTCTGTTCGCCACCGGTTTCAGTCTGCAGACCATGATGCGCAACTACTGGCAGGAGGCGGAGGCCGACGGCCTGCGCCTGCAGCTTTATGATCTGCTCTCCCGGCTGGAAGTGGCCAAAACCGGCCTGCCGGTGGTCACCGGCTCCCTCTCCGATCCGCGCTTCAATCAACCCTACTCCGGCTACTATTGGCAGCTGGAATTGGGCCGCGATGTGGTGGGGCGCTCCCGTTCCCTATGGGATACCAACCTGAAGAGCGATGGCCTCAAGTCGGCGTTTGGCGATCCCGACCTCTTCGTCGGCAAGGGGCCCAACAAGGAGCCGCTGCTGATCATGACCCGCACCGTGCTGCTGCCCGGTTCGGATCGGGTGTTCACTCTGGTGATGGCCAAGGACAGTAGCGCCCTGACCCAGACCCTCAACAAGACCCGCATCAGCCTGTTCCTCGGTCTCGGCTTTGCTGCCGCCGGTCTGGTGCTCGGCTTCATGTTCCAGATCGTCTACGGTTTGCGGCCGCTGCACCTGCTGCGCCGTGAACTGGGGCGGGTTCACGAGGGCCATCAGGAGGGGTTCCGGCTGCGCTATCCGCTGGAGATCCAGCCGCTGGTGGAGGATATCAACCGGCTGCTGCACCACTACGGCGAGCTGCTGCAGCGGGCGCGCTCCCACACCGGCAATCTGGCCCACGCCCTCAAGACGCCGCTCAGCATCATGCGCAATCAGGTGGCTCAATTGTCGCCGGAGGATCAGGCCTCCATCGGCGAGCAGCTCGACCAGATCCAGCGCCATATCGACTACCACCTCGGCAAGGCACGGGTGACCGGTGCCGCCAAGATCCTCGGGGTCTCGACCCCGGTGCGGGCGCGGGTGGAGTATATCTGCCGCGCCTTCTCCCGCCTCTATCCGGGCAAAACGGTGGATCTGCAGGTGCCCGCCAATCTGGCGGTCGGGGTGGAAGAGCAGGATTTCGACGAGATGGTAGGCAACCTGCTGGAGAATGCCTTCAAGTGGTCTGCCAGCGAGCTGCGCATCTCCAGCGCCGAGCTGGGGGGCTGGATCACCTTGCGTATCGAGGATGACGGCCCCGGCATGAGCGAAGATCAGATCGCCAAGGCGGTGCTGCGCGGGGTGCGGCTCGACGAGAAGGTGCCGGGCTCGGGCCTGGGTCTCAACATCGTCTCCGATCTGGCGGAAGCCTATCGGGGCAGTTTCATCATGGGCCGCGCCGAACTGGGAGGTCTGGCCGCCTCACTCTCGTTGCCCAAGGTGGCAAGAGTCGAGAGCTAGGCATAACATATGGCATTTGTTTTAGCCTGAGGAAGAGAAGCATGACCGACGATCCGTGGGCACTGTGTCACCTTGACGATTCGTTTGATGCCTCTGTGCTGGGGGTCAAGGGCGCCCAGATCCAGTGGTTTGAAGACAGGGATGGCCTGATCGCGTTCCTTCTGGAAGATTTTGTCGACCTGCTGGCCGATGTGGGCGAGCTGGATGAAGAGCAGACCGAGCAGGCGCGCGAGCGCTTCACCCTGCTGGTGGAGCAGAGCTTCGACGATCGCACCCTGATGGATGCCATCAACGATCTCGCCTCCGGCCTGCGCCGCATCGCCTGGTTGGGGCCGCTCTCGGAGCTGGCCGAGATCAGCGACGAGTTTGCCTCCGGCCTGCGTCGCTATTTCTGGAGCCAGTACGACGGGGATGAAGATGACCCGGACGCCTGGGTGCCGGAAGAGCTGTGGCCGCAGCTGGTTGAATGCGCGCAGGAGTATATGGAGGAAGGGGAGTTCTAAACCCGTTCCGACCATGCCTGAGCTTTGGCAGACGGATAAAGAAACGGCGCCTTGATGGCGCCGTTTTTATTGGGTGGTAATCGCCTTAGCCGTTGGCCGGTACCGCGTGGGCGGTGTTGGCCAGCACCGGGCCTGTGTACTTCTCGATCTGCAGCTGGGCCATGTGGCCGCAGTTGCCCTGCGCCAGATTGGACGAGCCCTCGTCGAAGGTGAGGCAGTTGACGTTGCCGTTCTTGCAGATGCTGCCCGCTTCGCCCGGCTTGGCCGGGTCATACCAGGCCCCTTCGCAGATCCGCACCACCCCTTGGCGCACATCTTCGGAGAGCAGGGCGCCCACCAGGATCTGGCCGCGTTCGTTGAAGGCGCGCACCAGATCCCCCTGGGCGATGCCACGAGCCTTGGCGTCGGCGGGATGGATCATGATTGCTTCGCGGTCGGCGATGGCGAACTTGTCCCGCAGCGGGGTGTTGTCGAGCTGGGAGTGCAGCCGCTGGGTCGGATGCGAAGTGTTGAGCGACAGCGGATAGCGCGCCGCCACCTCGCTCTGCACCCACTCCTTGGGCTCATACCACTTGGGATGACCGGCGCAGTCGGCATAACCCATCCCGGCTACCGTGTTGGAGAAGATCTCGATCTTGCCGGACGGGGTGCCGAGCGGATTGAGCAGCGGATTCTCGCGAAAATCGGCGTGACGGATCCACTGCCGGTTGGCCTCGGGGATCGGGAAGCGGATGTAATTGTTGGATTCCCAGAACATGTTGAACGGCGGCAGCGCGACGCGGGCGCCGCGGGCCTGCGCCGCCATGCCGTCATACATCTGCTTGAGCCACAGCATCTCGTCCTTCCCTTCGGTGTACTGCTCCTGCACGCCCAGCTTGGCGGCGATGGCGCTGAAGATGTCGAAGTCGTTGCGGGCTTCAAACTGGGGCGGGACGCACTGGTGCATCGGGAACACATAGCGCTGGGAGTAGTCGCCGCCCATCTCCAGATCATTGCGCTCGTAGCTGGTGGTGACCGGCAGCACGATATCGGCGTGTTTGGCGGTGGCGGTCCAGTAGGGCTCGTGAACGATCACGGTCTGCGGCTTGCGCCACGCTTGCAGCAGGTTGTTGGTGTCCTGATGGTGGTGGAAGGGGTTGCCGCCCGCCACGTAGACCAGCTTGATGTCCGGATAGGTCACCTTGCGGCCGTTGAAGTCGATGGTCTTGCCCGGGTTGGCGAGACAGTCGGCGATGCGGGCCACCGGGATCGGTGCCGGGCTGTTCTTCGGCGCGTTGCCGGCGGAGATACCCGCCAGAATGCCGCCCTTGGCGGTGGGGCTGCCACCGGAGGAGTAGTGGTAGCTGAAGCCGTAGCCGCCGCCCGGCAGGCCGATCTGGCCCAGCATGGAGGCCAGAGTGACCAGCATCCAGTTCGGCTGTTCGCCGTGCTGCTGACGCTGCATCCCCCAACCGGCCATGATCATGGTGCGCTTGGCGGCCATGTCGAGAGCCAGCTGGCGGATCACCTTGGCATCGACGCCGCAGACTGTGCTCGCCCATTCGGCGCTCTTCGGTTGGCCGTCATCCTTGCCGAGCAGGTAGTTCAGGAACTTGTCGAAGCCGACGGTATAGCGATCGAGGAAAGCCTGATCGTGCTTCTTCTCGCTGTAGAGGGTGTGGGCCACACCCAGCATCATGGCCACGTCGGTGTAGGCGTTCGGGGCAATCCACTCGGCGCCGACCAGCTTGGCGGTCTCGTTGTAGATGGGATCGATGCTGATGACGCGGGTGCCCTTCTCTTTCAGCGCCATGAAACCGGCCTGACCTTCGTGGTCCGGTATGTTCCAGCTGTTCTTCAGGGTGACCTGAGCGTTGACCCCCCACAGCACCACCAGTTCGGCGTTCTCCACCACGTTGGGCCAGGCGGTCTGCTGCTCGTACACCTCGATGGAGCCCATCACATGGGACATGATCACCTGAGCCGCACCGGTGGAGTAGTCACCGGCATAACCGGTGAAACCGCCGGAGAGGTTCATCAGGCGGTGCAGCAGGGTACGGCTGTTGTGGAACATGCCGACGCTCTTCCAGCCATAGGAACCGGCGTGGATCGCCTGCGGACCGAAGTCACTCTGCACGCGCTGGATCTCGCCGGCCACCAGTTCGATCGCCTTGTCCCAGCTCACTCGCACCCACTCGTCGGCACCGCGTAGCTCGGGTTTGGCGCCCGGGCCGTGCTCCAGCCAACTCTTGCGTACCATGGGGTATTTGATGCGGTTCTTGGCGTGCACCTGGAACGGCGCCATGTCGATGAGATCGTTTGGCGCCGGATCATCGGCCACCGGCTGAACGCGCACCATGCGGCCATCTTCGACGATCGCCTCGAAAGCACCCCAGTGGGCGCCGGTCAGAATGCCCTTCTGGGCGGGCACCAGGGTCGGGAACTGACTCAATGCGGTGCTGATGGCTTGCGCCAGCGCACTCTTGGGAAAAATGCCGCCGAGCAGGGGCAGGGCTGCGCAGGCGCCGAGCCCCTTGAGCAGGTTGCGGCGGGACAGATTGGTCTTCTTGTCATTGAAAAAAGTCATAACGGTTTTCCTCTGTGCCAGCCTTAGTGGGCCGCGCTCATGTCACTGGCGTGTTTCTGGACATACTGGGTCAACATGCGAGCCTGTTCCGGGGTCAGGGAGGTACGAGATTCCATCCCCTTGATGACGCCGATCCACTGGTTGGCATTAAAGTGATCCAGCGCGGTGAGGCCGTGGCAGCCGGTGCAGTTGTTGGACATCAGGGTGGAGGCGTATTGCCACAGCTTGCCCTGATCGCCGATAAGCTGGCTCTGGTCGACCCAGGCGGTCAGCTTGACCTGATGCCAGGTGAGGTTGGTGGCGCTGTCGGTTTCGCTCTGGCCGGTGACCAGCGCTTTCTTGGCGGCATCGCCGACCAGTACGCTGAGGATCCGTTTGCCCGGTGCGGCGTAGAACACTTCGCTCACACCATCCTGTTGCCAGCCTTCGATCTGCACCTTGGCGCGGCCGTTTTCGTTGGCTAGCACTTCCACCTTGGTCGAAGGCATCAGGGTTCCTTCGTCGGTCTTGGCGGCGGCATCGAGGAACAGCGGGGTGGTGGCGATGGCGTAACGGGTGGTGACGTTGGCCGGGGTCTGGGCCGCAGCCTGCGCCAGCTCGCTGGCACCGGCGGCAGCCAGGCCGCTCATGTCAGGCATGATGTGGGCGACACCGCGGTGGCAGTCGATACAGGTCTGGCCTTCCTTGATGGCGACCGGGTGCTCGGCACGGGCATTGGGGCGCTGGGCCAGAATGTCCATCGCCTCGTAGCTGTGGCAGCTGCGGCAGGTAGCGGAGTCGTTGGCTTTCAGCTCGTCCCAGACGGACTGGGCCATCCGCAGCTTGTGGGCTTCATACTTTTCCGGGGTATCCAGCGTGCCGATCGCCTCGTGATAGATATCCTTCACGGCACGGATCTTGGTCCACAGGTAGGAGGTGGGGTCGCCCGGGATGTGGCAGTCGGCGCACTCGGCGCGGATCCCCTTGGTGTTCTGGAAGTGGACACTGCCCTGATACTCGGCGAGCGGAGTCTGCATGGAGTGGCAGGAGACGCAGAATTCGGTGGAGCTGGTCTTGTGCAGCACTGTCACGGTGACACCCAGTGCCGCGACACCCAGCAGGGCCCCGAGCAGCAGGAGCCAGAACCAGGTTTTTCTTATCAGTTTTCCAATCATGGCGGCGTTTTCCTACGGTCAATAATTACCTACATAGTACTAGTCCAATAGTAGTAGTAATGACAGGGATAAGGCGTTGACCTCCATCATGGTTTATATTTTTGATTGTTGTCACATTTTGTCTTTTGTTTTGTTATTGATTTGATTATCGAATTAAATTCATTCTTTTTCTGTTTTATCTATTTGTGCACTTTCCGCGACAGCTGTTAGCCCCCTCGCAAAACCCCACAAGATTCGCTGATATAGTGAGCAGTGAGCCTCAACGGAGTGTCGCTGATGAGCCCTTTCTCGCTGCTGTGTGTCGCCGCCAACGTGCAACTGCTGGCCGAATTCGAACAGGAGTTGGCTCCGCTGCTCGGCCATTTCGCGCTGGTGGTGGTGGTCGGTCAGGGGTCGGCTGAGCTGGCCTTGGACGAGCTGGATAGCAAGGGGCAGCCACCCGCCGTAGTGGTGTGTGACAGCGAGCTGGGGGATGGGCGAGGGGCCGATTTTCTGATCCGCCTCGGCAGTCGTCACGAGGCGTGCCGCAAGATCCTGCTGGGCAGCCAGCCGGAAATGAAATCGATCATCGAGGCGGTGAACCTCGGTCGTCTCGACTACTACCTGCAACGCCCCTGGCGCGATGGCAGCCTGCGCCGGGCGGTGATCGAGCAGGCGAGCCACTTTGTATTGCAACGTCCCGATGCGGATCTGCTGAGCTATGCCGCCGTGCTCGACAACCAGAAGCTGCTGCGAGCCCACGTCGATCGCCAGTTGGCTGCCTATCGGCAGGGCTTTATGGATTACACCCACTGCAGCGATGAAGAACTCTCCCGGGTGGTGATCGACGGCCTCTATCAGTTTTTCGAGGGTAATGACGAGGAGCGGGTCTGCCGCCACTACAGTCCGGGCCATGTGCTGACCCGCGAGGGGGAGCCCAACAGCTTCCTCTGGTTTATCGCCAAGGGGGAGGTGGTGCTGCGCAAGCGGGACGAGCAGGGGGTCGATCAGGAGGTGGTGCACTACCGTACCGGCTCGCTGGTGGGGGGAATGTCCTTCGTGACTGGCGAACCCGCCTTCACCACCGGGGTGACTCTGACCGGTGCCGAGGTGATCAAGCTCGACAAGCTGCAATTCTCCCGGGTGATGCAGGCGCGCAGCGAACTGCTCCCCTCCTTTACCAACCTGCTGCTGCGCCACTTCAACCGCCGTCTGCAAAACAGCATCCGCACCGAGATGCGGCTGCAACAGACCCTCAACTCCCTCGATGCTGCTCACGCCCAGCTGGTGGAGAGCGAAAAGATGGCGATGCTGGGTCAGCTGGTGGCCGGTGTAGCCCACGAGCTGAACAACCCGGTGGCGGCCATTATCCGTGGCAGCGAGACCCTGCGGGCCGCCATCCCTGACCTGGTCAATCTCGAACTGCCTGCCCCCATCAAGGGTCTGGGCAACCAGACCCTCTGTCAGGCGCTCTCCTCCCAGCCGGTCTCGACCCGCGAGATCCGTGACAAGACCCGGCAGGCAGAGGGGCGCTTTGGTGATCGCCAGCAGGCGCGGCTGGCGGTGCAGATGAATCTGGATGACGAGCTTAACTGGCAGCGCTGGTTTGCCAGCCGCACTGCCGACGAGCGGGAGGCGCTGCTCTCCCGGCTGGAGCTGTTCCAGCAGACCGGCAGCTTCCTGCGCAACATCGAGGTGTGTGCCCGTCGCATCGGCGATCTGGTCAAGAGCCTCAAGCAGTATGCCCGGCAGGATCGGGACGAGCCCTCGCTGGTAGACCTGCACGAGGGGCTGGAAGATACCCTGATGATTTTCGAAAACCGCCTCAAGCATCATGAGCTCTGCAAGGAGTACCAGCCGTTGCCGCTGGTGCGCTGTCACCCTATCGCCCTGCAACAGGTGTGGACCAACCTGATCGCCAACAGTCTGGATGCCATGAGCGGCCCGGGGCGGCTCACCATCCGCACCGGATTGCTGGATCCCGAGTGGGTCATGGTAGAGATCGAGGATAGCGGTTGCGGCATCGAGCCCGAACTGTGGCAGCGGATCTTCGATCTCAACTTCACCACCAAGCGGGAGGGACATTTCGGCCTCGGGATTGGTCTGAGCGTTTCGCTGCAGATAGTGCAGCAGCACCACGGCCGGATCGAGGTGGCCTCCGAGCCGGGCCGTTACACCCGGATGCGGGTCTGTCTGCCGCTGGACGGCATGGGGCAGGCCGGTTACGGGGGCGAACCTCATCACAACAAGGAGCATGCGGCCTGAGCCGTGGCCAGCATCAATCGCGCGGCGTGCCAAACCATGTCGCCAAGGAGGAGCAATGAACAAACACTATCTGATCCTTTGTGTGGACGATGAGCGGGAGGTGCTGGATGCGGTGATCCACGATCTCGCCCCGTTCCGTTCCCACTTCGAACTGGAAGCCGCCGAGAGCGTCGATGAGGCGCGTGCGGTGGTGGAGGAGTGGGAGCGCGACGGCAACAAGCTGGCGCTGATCCTTTGTGACCACATCATGCCGGGAACCCTGGGGGTCGATTTTCTGGTAGAGCTGAACCGGCGAGCCTCCACCCGGGCCAGCCGCAAATTGCTGCTGACCGGACAAGCCGGGCTGGAGGCCACCGTTGAAGCGGTCAATCGCGGCGGGTTGCACTACTACCTTGCCAAGCCGTGGAAGCTGGAGACCCTGCAAGAGGCGGTGCGCGAACAGCTGACCGACTACCTGCTGGCGGAAGATGGCGAAAATGCCTTCCACTATGCGCCGCTGCTCAATCAGGCGCGGCTGTTTGCCGCCATCCACGATCACCCGTTTGACGAATAGGGGCAGTTGGGCTTTCGCGGTGGCAGTTGTATACTGTCTGCATATACAGTATTGCAGGTAGCCACCGATGCGACTCTTTATCGCCGAGAAGCCCACGCTGGGCCGCGCCATTGCCGATGCCCTGCCCAAGCCCCACAAGAAGGGCGACGGTTTTATCGAAACAGCCCAGGGGGATGTGGTCACCTGGTGCATCGGCCATCTGCTGGAGCAGGCCGAGCCCGATGCCTATGACGCCGCCTTCAAGCAGTGGCGGATGGATCATCTCCCCATCATCCCCGCCCAGTGGCAGTTGGTGGCCAAGCCCAAGACCAAAACCCAGCTCACCGTCATCAAGCGGCTGATCAAGCAGGCGGACTGCGTGGTCAACGCCGGTGACCCGGACAGGGAAGGGCAACTGCTGGTGGATGAGGTGATCGACTTTCTCGGCTACCCGAAATCCAAGCCGGTGCAGCGCTGCCTCATCAGCGATCTCAACCCGCCCGCGGTGCGCCGCGCCCTCGACAAGCTCAGAGACAACAAGGAGTTCGTGCCGCTGGCGGTCTCGGCGCTGGCCCGCAGTCGGGCCGACTGGCTCTACGGTATCAACATGACCCGCGCCTACACCCTGCTCGGGCGTAAGGCGGGTTGCAGCGAGCTGCTCTCGGTTGGTCGGGTGCAGACCCCGCTGCTCGGGCTGGTGGTGCGGCGGGATCTCGAGATCGAGGCCTTCGTCCCCAAACCCTTCTACGAGGTGCTGGCCCATCTGCTGACCGATAGCAACGAGCGCTTCATCGCCAAGTGGCTGCCATCGGAAGCCTGCCTACCGTGGCAGGATGAGGAGGGGCGGGTGCTCAACCGGGCGCTGGCCGACAAGGTGGTGAGCCGGATCAACGGCCAGAGCGCACAGGTTGAATCGGTGGAGGAGCAGGCCCGCAAGCAGGCGGCGCCGCTGCCCTACAACCTCTCCAGCCTGCAGATCGATGCCGCCAAGCGCTTCGGCATGGATGCCAAGCGGGTGCTCGACATCTGCCAGAGCCTCTACGAGCGTCACAAGCTCATCACCTACCCGCGCTCCGATAGCCGCTATCTGCCGACCGACCACTTCAAGCGGGCCGAGCAGGTGCGCGGCGCCATCGCTGCCACTGCTCCTGCGCTGGCCAAGGCGGTTGCCGAGGCGGACGGCAAGATCCGCAGCAAGGCGTGGAACGACAGCAAGGTGGATGCCCACCACGCCATCATCCCCACCGAAAAGCAGGGCAACCCCGCCACGCTGGGGGCCGACGAGGCGAAGCTCTATGGCCTGATTGCCCGACAGTATCTGCTGCAGTTCTATCCCCCGTTCGAATACAACGACAGCAAGGTGCTGCTGCGTATCGCCGGTGGTCTGTTTCAGGCCAAGGCGCGGCGCATTCTCAAAGCGGGCTGGAAGGCGCTGCTCGGGGTGGAGGAGGATGACGACGAAGAGAAGGCGGGCACGCTACCCGCGCTGAAGGAGGGCGAACAACTGTTCTGCGAGCGGGGCGAACTGCAGGAGAAAATGACCCAGCCGCCCAAGTCGTTCACCGATGCCACCCTGCTGGCGGCCATGACCGGCATCGCCCGCTATGTGCAGGATCCCGAGATCCGCAAGACCCTGCGCGACACCGATGGTCTCGGCACAGAAGCGACCCGGGCAGGCATTATCGACCTGCTGTTCAAGCGCCGCTTTCTGGTGCGTCAGGGCAAGAGCATCAAGGCGACCCCGACCGGGCGGGCGCTGGTGCAGGCGCTGCCTGCTACTGCCACCACGCCGGATATGACGGCGCTGTGGGAGCAGAGCCTCGGCCAGATCGCCGAGCGCCACGGCAGCTACCAGCAGTTTATGGGGCCGCTCACCGAGCAGCTCAACGGCCTGATCGAGGGGGCGCGGCAGGACTCCGGCGCCAGCTTCAGCGCCCTGCCCAAGGAGGCGCCGGGTGCCGGCAAGCGGCGTTTTACCAGGCGCAAGAGTCCGGCGGCCAGCACGACTGGCGGGCCCCGACCGCGCAAGACGGCCAGCAAGCGCCAGACCAGGGCGGCATAACGAAAAAAGGCGCCCATCCCGGGCGCCAAAGGCATTGTTGTCAGGCTGCCTGAGTGGACAAGCTGGCACGGATCCTGTGCTGGTAGTGCAGCACCACACCGAGAAACACCAGATCCTTGAACAGGAAGAACTCGGTGACTGGCACGCCGTCAACCATCTTCCAGACACCTGTCAGAGTCAGCAGGAAGCTCAGCGTCGCCAGGAAGGTGACGATAGCCCCCATGCTGCACCAGTAACCGATGCGAGGTTGCCACAGACCCACGACCAGCCCGATGGCGATCACTATCTCGACCACCCCGATCAGGTTCGATACGCTCTGTTCCGACAGGGGGCCATAGAGCCAGCTCATCAAGGGGTGGCTGGCTACCAGTGGTTTGATGGCGGCTGCCTCTGTCGGGGTAAACTTGAAGACGCCGATCCAGAGCAGGGTCAATACCACGCCCGCCAGGGCGACCAGAAAGCCTTTGTCATGTTGCTGCATGGGGGGCTCCTTGTTTAAGGGGTCAGAGTGACGGGCGGGAAGTCGATCTCGGTCGCCGCCAGGTGGTTGCCATAGTTGGTCAGGGTATTGACCACCACCTGGCCGAGCACCTCCAGCAGCAGCTCGTCATCTACGCCTGCGGCACGGGCGCTAGCAAGCTGCTCGTCACTGATCACCCCGCGCTGGTTGACCAGTGCCGTTGCCAGTTGCAGCAGGGCGTGATCAAGGGGAGCCGAGGCCTGGCCGAGCCGGGCTGCCCGGATCTCCTGGGCCGAGAATCCGGCCTTGCCCGCCAGTAGTGTGTGGGCAGACAAACAGTATTGGCAGGCGTTGGCTTGACCTATGGCCAGTGCCAGCAACTCCCGTTGTGGGGCAGTGAGACGCCCCTTGCCAAGCGCCTCGGCAAAGGCCAGGAAGCCATTGAGCAGGGCTGGCGAGTGGGCCAGGGTGGCGTAGAGGTTGGGCACCATACCCAGATTGCGTTGCAGGGTGGCCAGGGTCTGGGCGGCTGCGGGTTGCGGTTGGGATACGGGTTGGATACGGCTCATGATCTTCTCCTGTGGTAGTGAAGGTACGGGAGACAGTGTGCCGTCATTCGTGATACGGTTTATCACTCATCGTCTGCAAATAAATATTATTCGTCTCAAATATGGATCCGCTCTCTGCCCTGTTGGTTCATGCCTCCCCCGAAGCCAGGATCTTCTTCGCCGGCAACCTTTGCCAGAACTCCTCCAGTGATGAGTATCCGAGTGGCGGACATCTTCATCTGCTGCGCAGCGGTGCCGTCATGCTGCGTGAAGAGGGGGGAACCAGCTTGCTGCTCGAGGAGCCGACCCTGATCCTGTTCCCTCGGGGACGTCCTCACAAGCTTGAACCCAGAACGCTGGGGGGTTGTGATTTGGTGTGCGCCAATGTCGCATTCGGCAAGGGGGGCGCATCGCCGTTGCAACTGGCATTACCGAGCTCGCTGGTGCTGCCGCTACGTGAGTTGCCTGTCCTGAAGCCGGTGCTGAGTCAGCTGTTTGACGAGGCGTTTCACCCCCGCTACGGGCAGGATCCGCTGATCTCCCGCTTGCTGGAGGTACTGTTGATCCTGCTGCTGCGTCATCTGGTCGAGCAAGGGGTGTGTCAGCAGGGGATGCTGGCAGGCATTTCCGATCCCCAGTTGGCCAAGGCGATCTCGGTGATGCATCAGCGTGGGGATGAACCCTGGACGGTGGCCACGCTGGCGCGGGAGGCCGGCATGTCGCGGGCCCGCTTTGCCGCGAGGTTTCAGGAGCGGGTTGGTCAAGCGCCGCTGGGTTATCTGACCCGCTGGCGCATGGCGCGCGCCTGCCAGCAGCTGCTGGCGGGGGAGCCCATGGTGCAGGTGGCGCTGGGGGCGGGGTACAGCAGCAGTGTTGCCTTTGGTCGGGCATTCGAGCGGGAGCTGGGGGTGAGCCCGGGGCGCTGGCTCAAGGCGCAGCAACAAGCCGAATAAAAAACGGGGCAGCCAGTGGCTGCCCCGTGTTCATAACCGGTCAGCCGGTATAGACGTTCTCTTCCGGATAACGGATGCGGGTCTCGACCGGGCGGGCCAGCATAAAGGCCAGGGTCAGAGGGCCGAGACGGCCGCAGATCATCACCAGTACCAGGATCAGCTTGCCCGGCTCGCTCAGGGAGGCGGTGATGCCGGTAGAGAGGCCGACGGTGGCAAATGCCGAGATGGTCTCGAACATGATTTTGTCGAACGGCAGATCCTCGGTCACCATCAGCAGGAACATCGCCAGCATCAGCACCATGGTGCTGACGATGATGATAGCCAGCGAGCGGGTCACGGTCTGGGGCGACAGAGTGCGGCCAAAAGCGGTGACATGGGGCCGTTTGGTCAGAAACGCCTTGGTCGCCAGCAGCACGACCGCGAAGGTGGTCACCTTGATACCGCCACCGGTCGAGGTGGCACCGGCACCGATAAACATCAGCATCATCAGGAACAGCAGCGCCGCCGGGGTCATCAGCCCGATATCTATGGTATTGAAACCGGCGGTACGGGCGCTGGCAGACTGGAAGAAGGCAGCCAGCAGCTGGCCACCGACACCGGCCTTGCCGAGGGTGCCCAGGTTGTTGTGTTCCAGCAGCCAGAACATCAGGGTACCGGCCAGCAGCAGCGCCGGGGTCATCAGCAGCATCAGCTTGCTGTGCAGCTTCAGCTTGCGCCAGCGGCGGTTGCGCACCAGATCGACGATGACGGTAAAGCCGATCCCCCCCAGGATCAGCAGACCGGCGATGGTCAGGCTGATGATGGGGTCGTCCCTATAGTCCATCAGGTTGTTGGCAAACAGCGAAAACCCGGCGTTGTTGAAGGCCGATACTGCGTGGAAGAAGCTGACATAGAGGCCGTGCACCCACCCCATCTCGGGCACCCAGCGGATCGCCATGATGCCGGTGCCGATCAGCTGGGCAATAAAGGCGAACAGCACGATCCGTTTGACCAGCTGAATGATGTTGACCGAGCCTTCCTGTCCCAGCGCCTCCTTGGCCAGCACCTGTTGGCGCAGACCGACCCGCTTGCTGAAGATGGCGATCAGCAGCAGGGTCATGGTCATCTGGCCCAGACCGCCGATCTCCATCAGCATCAACAGAAAAATCTGCCCCTGCAGGGTGAAGGCGGTGCCTGTATCCACCACGCCAAGACCTGTCACGCTGATGGCCGAGGTGGCGGTAAACAGGGCGTTGACGAAGGTAACCTCGCCATTGTGGCTGGAGGGTTGCACCAGAAAGATGGTGCCAATCAGCAGAATGATCAGAAAGCTGCCGAGGATCAGCCGGGCTTCGCTCCAGCGAGAGTCCTGCTCCCGATGGAGGGCGAAGGCGTAGCTGCTGCGCCAGTTGATCATAGGGTTTCAAGCCAGTGGTCGATGGCGTGCTTGTTGCCCGCCAGGATCAGGATGTCGCCCAGTTGCAGCTCCATCTTGCCGGTCAGCACGTTGTGCAGCACATCACCACGCTTGATGGCGAGCAGTTGGAAATCGCTCTGTTGCAGCAGGTGGAAGTCGCCTAGTTCCCGGCCGTTCTGTTGCAGGCCGATCACGAACTCGGTCAGCACCATGTCGTGGCCCAGCTCCAGATAGTCGAACAGCCGGTTGTCCAGCATGCTCTGGGCGACCCGGCGGCCCATGTCCCACTCCGGGTTGATCACCTTGTCGGCGCCCACTTTCTGCAGGATCTTGGCGTGGAACTTGTCGCGCGCCTTGACCCACACCTTCTTCACGCCTGCCTCTTTCAAGACGAGGGTGGTGAGGATGCTGGTCTCCAGGTTGTCACCGATGGCAACGAAGACGATATCGAAATTGGCCAGTCCCAGCTCGGCCACGGTGGCCTCATCGGTGGCATCCGCCACGATAACGTGATTGCAGAGGGCGGCGATTTGCCGGGTCTTGCTCTCGTCGATATCGATGGCCAGTACTTCGGCATCTTGCCGTTGCAGCTCTTCGCACAGGGCGCTGCCAAACAGGCCCAGGCCGATGACGGCAAACTGGTTGTTCATGAGTTATTCCTCAGCAGTTGAAGTCGCCTACTCTAAACCACTGCTATTCCCCCGAAAAGGGCTCGGGTTTTTCGTCATGGGGCAACTTGAGGTAGACTGCGCCCTTGCACCAAGCCGGGATAGACCGATGAAACTGAATGCCAACGCCTCCTTGTTGAAGCTCAACACCCTTGCCCTCGATGCGTACTGCCTCTGGCTGGCCGAGGTGGAGCAGGTTGCCGATCTGGCGACCCTGCGTGCCGATCCGCAGTTCAACCAGCTGCCGCGCCTCAATCTGGGCGGCGGCAGCAACATGCTCTTCACCACCGATTTTCTCGGTCTGGTGGTGCTCAACCGGCTCAAGGGGATTACCGCTGAAGATGGTGGCGATCACTGGTTGCTCCATGTGGCGGCGGGTGAAGATTGGCATCAGCTGGTGCGTCATACCTTGCAACAGGGCTGGTTCGGGCTGGAGAATCTGGCGCTCATTCCCGGTACGGTCGGTGCCGCGCCGGTGCAGAACATCGGTGCCTATGGCGTTGAGCTGGCCGACTTCTGCGCCTATGTCGAGGCGTTCAACTGGCAGAGTGGCGAGGTTGAACGGATCGCGGCGGCAGAGTGCCGCTTCGGTTATCGCGACAGTATCTTCAAACAGGAGTATCAGGATTCCCACCTGATCACCGCCATCGGACTCAAACTGCCCAAGGCGTGGCAACCGGTGCTGGGCTATGGCCCACTGGCGGCGCTCGGTGATGAGCCTCCGGCGCAGGCCATCTTCGATACCGTCTGTGCCACCCGCATGGCCAAGCTGCCGGATCCTGCGGTGCTCGGCAATGCGGGCAGCTTCTTCAAGAATCCGGTGGTGCCTGCCGCGCTGGTGGAGAATCTCAAGGCGCGCTATCCGCAGATGCCCTGCTATCCGGCCGGAGAAGGGCAGGCCAAGCTGGCGGCGGGCTGGCTCATCGATCAGTGCGGCCTGAAAGGTTTCGCCATTGGTCGCGCCGCCGTCCATCAGGAGCAGGCGCTGGTGCTGGTCAATCTGGGGGGCGCCACTGCCATGGAGCTGATCGCGCTGGCGGCTCATGTCCGCGACAGTGTGGAGCAGACGTTTGGCGTGGTGCTGGAGCACGAGGTGCGTTTTATGGGTGCGCATGGTGAAACCTGGCTCGACGAGGTGCTCTCATGACGTTGACTCCCATCAGACAGACCCTGATCACCCTGCTTAGCGACGGCCAGTTTCACTCCGGCGAACAGCTGGGTGAGCAGCTCGGCATCAGCCGGGCGGCGGTAAGCAAACACATGGCGGCGCTCAAGGAGCTGGGGCTGGATCTCTTTAGCCTGACCGGCAAAGGCTACCGGCTGGCGGTGCCGATGGCGCTATATGATCAGGCCACCTTGCAGGTACTGGCCCCGATGGCGCCGGTGCACTGTTTTCCGGTCATAGGCTCGACCAACCAACACCTGCTGGATCGGGTCAATGAGCTGCGCTCTGGCGAGAGCTGTCTGGCCGAGTGTCAGACCGCCGGGCGCGGTCGTCGTGGCAAACCCTGGATTTCGCCGTTTGGTTGCCAGCTGATCCTCAGCATGTACTGGCGACTCGAACAAGGCATGGCGGCGGCCATGGGGCTGAGTCTGGCGGTCGGCGTGGCAGTGGTTGAAGCGCTGGAGTCCCTTGGCTATCAAGGCGTCGAGCTCAAGTGGCCGAACGACCTCTACTATCAGGGCCGCAAGTTGGCGGGAATACTGGTGGAGATGAGCGGTAGCGCCGGGGCCAGCTGTCATCTGGTGATCGGCATCGGTCTCAATCTGGCGATGCCTGCCCGTGAAGGGGAGAAGATCGATCAAGCCTGGGCCGAGCTGCGCCACATCAATCCCGAGCTGGTCGATCGCAATCAGTTGGCGGCCCGGATGATCGTCCATCTGCAGCGGGCGCTGCACACCTTTGAGCAACAGGGGTTGGCAAGCTTTGTCGATGAGTGGAACCGCCTCGATCACTTTGCCGGTCGCCCGGTGCGCTTGCTGATGGGGGATCAGGAGATCCGCGGCATCGCTCGTGGTATCGACGATCGCGGCGCCCTGCGACTGGAGACAGGCGAAGGGATCAAATTCTATCTGGGGGGCGAGCTCTCCCTGCGCCGGGGCGACTGAGGGTCAGCAAGGCCGCTCATGATGCCAAATAGAAGAGGGGGCCTGCGGGCCCCCTCTTCGTTATCCGGCAACTGCAGTCATCATTTGCGCAGTTTGATCTGCTCGATGGCGTGCTCATGGCCCTTGGTCATGATCAGGTTGGCTCGCTCACGCGTTGGCAGGATATTTTCTTGCAAATTCAGATAGTTGATATCTTGCCAGATGTTGCTCGCGATCTGGGTCGCCTCACTCTCCGCCAGCTTGGCGTAGTTATGGAAGTAGGAGTCGGGATCCGAGAAGGCGCCGCTGCGGAATTTCAGGAAGCGTTCGATATACCAGGTACGCAGCAGTTCGGCATCGGCATCCACATAGATGGAGAAGTCGACAAAGTCTGACACGAAGACCCGATGGGGCTCCTGAGGGTAGTCCATGCCGCTTTGCAGCACATTGAGCCCTTCCAGGATCAGGATGTCCGGCTGCTCCACCACCTTTTTCTCATCGGGTATGATGTCGTAGATAAGGTGGGAGTAAACCGGCGCTTCGACCTTCTCGTGACCGGCGCGGATATTGGCGACAAATTCCACCAGATGGCGGATATCGTAGGATTCCGGGAACCCCTTGCGACGCATCAGGCCGCGCTCTTCCAGTACCTTGTTGGGATAGAGGAAGCCGTCGGTGGTGACCAGCTCCACCCGCGGATGTTCCGGCCAGCGCTCCAGCAGGGCCTGCAGAATACGGGCTGTGGTACTTTTGCCCCCCGCCACGCTGCCGGCAATGCTGATGATATAGGTGCCCTTGCCGCGGGACTGGCCGAGGAACTGCTCCAGCACCCGGCTGCGACGCTGTTTGGCTTTGACATAGAGATTGAGCAGGCGGGAGAGAGGCAGATATATCTCTTCCACTTCCTGCAATGACACCTTCTCGTTGATCCCGCGCAGGGTCTGCAGATCGTGTTCGGTCAGGGTCAGGGGGACCGAATCGCGCAATAACGCCCATTGTTCGCGGGTGAATTGCAGATAGGGGTTATGCTCTGTCGTCATGGTGTCATCACTGTTTCTTGGGCACGGCGACCATACACCAAGGGTGGGGGAGCGACAAGGGACGCAGCAGGATTGGCTTGTTTGCCCCCGCTTTTTTGCAAACTTCCCAGCAATAAAGCATATTTTGCCGGGTTCAATGGTTGCATCCCCCAAAACCTTACAATAAAATGCGCGACGCTTGACTGTCTGTCGTCTATTTGCCGTGCAAAAGCGATAAACACAACGGGTGCAAGCAGAATTACCGTTGTGACAATCTGGCGTCTGGAGGGGTTCCCGAGCGGCCAAAGGGATCAGACTGTAAATCTGACGGCTCTGCCTTCGAAGGTTCGAATCCTTCTCCCTCCACCATATTTCTCTGCGGTTTGAGTTCTTTGGGTTAGAGAAATGCGGGCATCGTATAATGGCTATTACCTCAGCCTTCCAAGCTGATGATGCGGGTTCGATTCCCGCTGCCCGCTCCAAGATGCTGATATGGCTCAGGCGTTAGCAGAGCCGCACCCTAGGGTGAGTTCGGCAAGCGAACCAGCCATCAGTACCTCTCTCTTTCCCACCAGATTCAAATCCATCATATAAACTGTTCTGTGGTTAGCTTGCCACCGCGTACTCAGCGTTAGTTTAGAGGGACGATCATGTCTAAAGAAAAATTTGAGCGTAATAAACCGCACGTTAACGTGGGTACCATCGGCCACGTTGACCACGGTAAAACCACCCTGACTGCAGCTATCACCAACGTGCTGGCCAAGCACTTCGGTGGTAAAGCTTTCGCCTTCGACCAGATCGACAAGGCACCGGAAGAGCGTGAGCGTGGTATCACCATCAACACCTCCCACGTAGAATACGACACCGCTACCCGTCACTACGCCCACGTAGATTGCCCGGGTCACGCCGACTACGTTAAAAACATGATCACCGGTGCTGCCCAGATGGACGGCGCGATCCTGGTAGTAGCAGCGACTGACGGCCCGATGCCGCAGACTCGTGAGCACATCCTGCTGGGTCGTCAGGTAGGCGTTCCGTACATCATCGTGTTCATGAACAAGTGTGACATGGTAGATGACGAAGAGCTGCTGGAACTGGTCGAGATGGAAGTTCGTGAACTGCTGTCCGAGTACGACTTCCCGGGTGATGACCTGCCGGTAGTTCGTGGTTCTGCACTGAAAGCGCTGGAAGGCGAAGCTCAGTGGGAAGAGAAGATCCTGGAACTGGCTGGTCACCTGGACAGCTACATTCCGGAGCCGGAGCGTGCGATTGACCAGCCGTTCCTGATGCCGATCGAAGACGTATTCTCTATCGCTGGCCGTGGTACTGTAGTTACCGGTCGTGTAGAGCGCGGTATCGTTAAAGTAGGTGAGACCGTAGAAATCGTTGGTATCAAAGATACCGTTTCTACCACCTGTACTGGTGTTGAAATGTTCCGCAAGCTGCTGGACGAAGGTCGTGCAGGCGAGAACATCGGCGCCCTGCTGCGTGGCGTGAAGCGTGAAGAAGTTGAGCGTGGTCAGGTACTGGCCAAGCCGGGCACCATCAAGCCGCACACCAAGTTTGAATCTGAAGTGTACGTGCTGTCCAAAGAAGAAGGTGGTCGTCATACCCCGTTCTTCAAAGGCTACCGTCCGCAGTTCTACTTCCGTACTACCGACGTGACCGGTACCATCGAACTGCCGGAAGGCGTAGAGATGGTAATGCCGGGCGACAACATCAAGATGGTTGTTACCCTGATTGCGCCGATCGCGATGGACGACGGCCTGCGTTTCGCTATCCGTGAAGGTGGCCGTACCGTAGGTGCTGGTGTTGTAGCTAAAGTTATCGCTTAATCTTTGGCTTACATAAATAAAGCAAAGCCCCTATAATAGGGGCTTTCTTGTGTAGGGGCGTAGTTCGAATTGGTAGAACAGCGGTCTCCAAAACCGATGGTTGCGGGTTCGAGTCCTGCCGCCCCTGCCATATACCTCGTCTCGTACGGGGCTTTTGTGTCTTTGGTTACGTCAGATACAGGTGGGTTGTATGAGTGTTAGTTCTGAGAGCCAGGGCGGAAGCAAGGATACCCTGCTTTGGGGCCTGGTTTTCATTATCCTGGCGGCCGCTGTAGTGGGTAATTACCTGCTCAACGATGTTGTCGCTGCCGTCCGCGCCCTGGGTGTGGTCGTTGTCATTGCTGCTGCTGGTGCAGTAGCCCTGCAAACCACCAAGGGAAAGGCAACACTGGCATTCGCCCGTGAGTCTCGCCTGGAAGTCCGCAAGGTCGTATGGCCGACCCGTCAGGAGGCCATTCAGACAACCCTGATTGTGCTGGCGGTGACCGCCGTGATGGGGCTGCTGCTGTTCGTTCTGGACGGTGCCTTGGTCTGGTTGGTCAACCTGATTACCGGTGTGTAAGGATAAGCCATGACTGAACAACGTGAACAACGTATGAGATGGTATGTCGTGCAGGCTTTTTCCGGCTATGAAGGCCGTGTAGCCAAGTCCCTGCGCGAACATATCAAGATGCATGGCATGGAAGACATGTTCGGTGAAGTACTGGTCCCGACCGAAGAAGTGGTCGAGATGCGTGCTGGCCAGAAGCGCAAGAGTGAGCGCAAGTTTTTCCCGGGTTATGTCCTGGTCCAGATGATCATGGATGAAACCACATGGCACTTGGTACGTAACGTACCGCGTGTAATGGGCTTCATCGGCGGTACTTCCGACCGTCCGGCACCGATCTCCGACAAAGAGGCCGATGCCATCCTGAACCGTCTGCAGGATGCCCACGACAAGCCGCGTCCGAAAACCCTGTTTGAACCGGGTGAAATGGTGCGAGTTGCCGATGGTCCGTTTGCCGACTTCAACGGTACCGTTGAAGAGGTAGATTATGAGAAGAGCCGCGTGAAGGTCTCTGTACTGATCTTCGGTCGTTCTACTCCTGTTGAACTGGATTTTGGTCAGGTCGAAAAAGGCTGATTGAATTCTGTACGTTTAACGGTTGTCAGGGGCAGTGAATATCTCTATAATTCGCTGCCCCTTTATTAGTTGGGGAGCCGTTTGCAGGAGCAAGTCTCCGAGGCGCTAGAACCCATTTTTGAGGTATTTTCCTAATGGCTAAGAAAGTCACAGCTTATATCAAGCTGCAGGTTGCTGCTGGTGCAGCCAACCCGTCTCCTCCCGTTGGTCCTGCACTGGGTCAACACGGTGTTAACATCATGGAATTCTGTAAGGCGTTCAACGCTCGTACAGAGAAGCTGGAAAAAGGTTCACCGACTCCGGTCGTGATCACCGTTTACAGCGACCGTTCCTTCACCTTCGAAACCAAGACTCCGCCTGCTTCCTTCCTGCTGAAGAAAGCTGCTGGCATCAAGTCTGGTTCTTCCAAGCCGAACAAAGACAAGGTTGGTAAGGTGACCGTTGCCCAGCTGCAAGAAATCGCCAAGACCAAAGAGCCGGATATGACTGGTGCCGATCTGGATGCAAAAGTACGTTGCATCGCAGGCTCCGCTCGTTCCATGGGTCTGGTAGTGGAGGATTAAGACAATGGCTAAACTTTCCAAGCGTATGCGCGTTATTCGCGAAAAAGTTGACGGTACCAAAGAGTACTCCATCAACGAAGCCATTGCCCTGCTGAAAGAACTGGCTACCGCCAAGTTCGTTGAAAGCGTTGACGTTGCTGTCAACCTGGGTATCGACGCTCGTAAATCTGACCAGAACGTACGTGGTGCTACTGTACTGCCGCACGGTACCGGTCGTGATGTACGCGTTGCCGTATTTACTCAAGGTGCCAACGCCGAAGCAGCAAAAGCTGCCGGTGCTGACCTGGTAGGTATGGATGACCTGGCCGATCTGGTTAAGAAAGGCGAGATGAACTTCGACGTAGTTATCGCATCCCCGGATGCCATGCGCGTTGTTGGTCAACTGGGTCAAATCCTGGGCCCGCGCGGCCTGATGCCGAACCCGAAAGTTGGTACTGTAACTCCTAACGTTGCCGAAGCTGTCAAGAACGCCAAGGCTGGTCAGGTTCGTTACCGTAACGACAAGAATGGTATCATCCATACCACTCTGGGTAAGGTTTCTTTCAACGAAGTTCAGCTGAAAGAAAACTTGGAAGCTCTGCTGGTTGCCCTGAAAAAAGGCAAGCCCTCTTCCGCCAAAGGTCAATTCATCAAGAAAGTCAGCATCTCCACCACCATGGGTGCCGGTGTTGCCGTAGACCAAGCTTCTCTGGAAGCTCAGGCCTAATTGATGGGTTTTACAAGGCGCAAAATTTAATCTATAATTTTGCGCCTTGATTGGTTGGGGGTTTCGACCTCCGTCCAAGACCGCAGGAGGCTGCAAAGCCTTAATGTTTCCTGCGTAGACGGTGCCGGAAACCCAGCGAGAAAGATTCTTTCTCTTCTGGAATCCTGCTACCGCATCGTTCCCCTCTGTTGTAAAGGTAGGGGGGATGTGTCAGTACTGGGTCAATAGACCCGGATTCAATCCAGGAGTTAAGCCAATGGCATTGGGACTCGAAGACAAAAAGGCAATTGTTGCTGAAGTCAACGAAGCTGCCAAAGGCGCTCTTTCTGCAGTTGTTGCCGATTCTCGCGGTGTAACTGTAGACAAGATGACCGTCCTGCGTAAAACCGCTCGTGAAGCCGGTGTGTACATGCGCGTTGTGCGTAACACCCTGCTGCGTCGCGCGGTAGAAGGTACCGAATACGAGTGCCTGAACGACGCATTTACCGGTCCTACCTTGATTGCTTTCTCTAACGAACACCCGGGCGCTGCTGCTCGTCTGTTCAAAGAGTTTGCCAAAGCGAACCAAAAGTTCGAAATCAAGGCTGGCGCTTTTAACGGTGAGTTTATCGCCGCAGCACAAATTGATCGTCTGGCCACGCTGCCGACTTACGAAGAAGCAATTGCGAAGTTGATGGCTACTATGAAAGAAGCCTCTGCTGGCAAGCTGGTTCGTACTATCGCTGCTGTTCGCGACCAGAAACAAGCTGCTGCTTGATTCTCGCCTATTTAGGCTGTTTGAGTTTATTCAACATCAGGAATTTTTGTCATGTCTATCACTAAAGACCAAATCATCGAAGCCGTTGCTTCCATGTCCGTAATGGAAGTTGTTGAGCTGATCGAAGCTATGGAAGAGAAGTTCGGTGTTTCTGCCGCTGCTGCCGTAATGGCTGGCCCGGCTGCTGCTGAAGCAGTAGAAGAGAAGACCGAGTTCGACGTAGTTCTGACTGCTGCTGGCGCCAACAAAGTTGCCGTTATCAAAGCCGTTCGTGGCGCTACCGGTCTGGGCCTGAAAGAAGCCAAAGATCTGGTAGAAGCTGCTCCGGCTAACCTGAAGGAAGGCGTGTCCAAGGACGAAGCTGAAGCTCTGAAGAAAGAGCTGGAAGCTGCCGGTGCTTCTGTTGAGATCAAATAATCTGCATTTATGTAGATTAGCCTGATAAAACAGGCTAGGGCTGGTGAATTTTTGTTCACCAGCCTTTTTGCGCTGTAGACTGAGAGCATTTCACACCGTTTACGACTCTCGGTGCACCAGCAATCCGGACTGTCTTCTTTCGTCCGGGCCAACACAAAACGGTGTTGAGACAGAGCTGTCCCGCGGGACAGAGTGGGTCACTTATCAGCGAGCTGAGGAACCCTATGGTTTACTCTTATACCGAAAAAAAACGCATTCGTAAGGACTTCGGTAAGCGAGACCAGGTACTGGACACGCCTTATCTGTTGTCCATTCAGCTGGACTCCTTCAAGCAGTTCATCGAGGCTGACCCGGAAGGTGAATATGGCCTAGAGGCCGCTTTCCGTAGCGTTTTCCCGATCACCAGTTACTCCGGTAGTGCTGAGCTTCAGTATGTCAGCTATCGCCTGGGTGAGCCGGTATTTGACGTAAAAGAATGCCAGATCCGTGGAGTGACCTACTCCGCGCCGCTGCGTGTCAAGCTTCGTATGGTTCTGTACGACCGTGAAGCAGCTGCCGGCACCGTCAAAGACATCAAGGAACAAGAAGTATACATGGGCGAAATTCCGCTCATGACCGAGAACGGCACCTTTGTTATCAATGGTACCGAGCGGGTTATCGTCTCCCAGCTGCACCGCAGCCCGGGCGTCTTCTTCGACCACGATAAAGGCAAAACTCATTCATCCGGTAAGGTACTGTATAACGCTCGCGTTATCCCCTACCGTGGCTCCTGGCTGGACTTCGAGTTTGATGCGAAAGACAACCTGTTTGTCCGTATCGACCGTCGTCGCAAACTGCCAGCATCCATTATTCTGCGCGCCCTGGACTTCACTTCCGAACAAATCCTGGCCACCTTCTTCGAGACCATCGGTTTTGAAGTAAAAGATGGCAAGTTGATGATGGATCTGGTGCCGGAGCGTCTGCGTGGTGAAACTGCGACCTTTGACATCGTGGCCAATGGCGCCGTGGTGGTTGAGACCGGTCGTCGTGTGACTGCGCGTCACATCCGTCAGTTGGAAAAAGACGCCGTTACCCAGATTGAGGTTCCGGTTGAGTATGTTGTTGGCAAGGTTGCTGCCAAGGACTACGCACATCCGCAAACTGGCGAGATGGTCGTGACCGCCAACCAGGCACTGAGCCTGGAAGCGATCGCCAACCTGTCCCAAGCCGGCTTCAAGCATTTCGAGGTTCTGTTCACCAACGAACTGGATCACGGTGCTTACATGTCCGAGACCCTGCGTGTCGACTCCAGCTCCAACCGTTTGGAAGCGCTGGTCGAGATCTATCGCATGATGCGTCCGGGCGAGCCGCCTACTCGCGAAGCTGCAGAACAGCTGTTCGAAAACCTGTTCTTCTCCGCCGAGCGTTACGACCTGTCTACCGTAGGTCGGATGAAGTTCAACCGCCGTCTGGGTCGTGAAGACGAGACTGGCGCTGGTGTACTGACCAAAGACGACATCGTCGATGTGATGAAGCGCCTGATCGACATCCGTAACGGTAACGACGAAGTGGACGATATCGACCACTTGGGTAACCGTCGTATCCGTTCTGTCGGTGAAATGGCTGAAAACCAGTTCCGCGTCGGTCTGGTGCGTGTCGAGCGTGCGGTCAAGGAGCGTCTCTCCCTGGGCGACCTGGACACCCTGATGCCGCAGGATCTGATCAACGCCAAGCCGATCTCTGCCGCAGTCAAAGAGTTCTTTGGTTCCAGCCAGCTGTCCAAGTTTATGGACCAGAACAACCCGCTCTCCGAAGTGACCCACAAGCGTCGTATCTCCGCGCTGGGCCCGGGCGGTTTGACTCGTGAGCGTGCCGGCTTTGAAGTCCGAGACGTACACCCGACTCACTACGGTCGTCTGTGCCCTATCGAGACTCCTGAAGGTCCGAACATCGGTCTGATCAACTCTCTGTCCGTGTACTCTCGTACCAACGAGTACGGTTTCCTCGAGACCCCGTACCGTAAGGTCATTGACGGTGTGATCACCGACGAAGTGGACTACCTGTCTGCTATTGAAGAAGGCAAGTACGTGATCGCACAGGCTAACGCCGCGACCACCGAAGATGGCCGTCTGAAAGATGAATTGATCCCGTGCCGTCACAAAGGTGAATCCACCTTTATGAACGCCGACCAGATCCAGTATATGGACGTGAGCCCGCAGCAGATCGTATCTGTGGCAGCCGCTCTGATCCCGTTCCTGGAACACGATGACGCGAACCGCGCATTGATGGGTTCAAACATGCAACGTCAGGCTGTACCGACTCTGCGTGCAGACAAGCCGCTGGTAGGTACCGGTATGGAACGCGCTGTGGCCGTTGACTCCGGTGTAACCGTAGTAGCCAAGCGTGGCGGCGTAATCGACTATGTCGATGCCTCCCGTATCGTCCTGAAGGTCAATGAAGATGAGCTGATGCCAGGCGAAGCCGGTATCGACATCTACAACCTGACCAAATACACCCGTTCCAACCAGAACACCTGTATCAACCAGCGTCCTTGTGTGATGTTGGGTGAGCCGGTCATGGCTGGCGACGTACTGGCTGACGGCCCGTCCACCGATCTGGGTGAACTGGCGCTGGGTCAGAACATGCGCGTCGCGTTCATGCCGTGGAACGGTTACAACTTCGAAGACTCGATCCTGGTGAACGAGCGTGTTGTTCAGGAAGATCGCCTGACCACCATCCATATCCAGGAACTGGCCTGTATCTCCCGTGACACCAAGCTGGGTCCGGAAGAGATCACTGCTGACATCCCGAACGTGGGTGAAGCCGCTCTGTCCAAGCTGGACGAGTCCGGTATCGTCTACGTGGGTGCTGAAGTGAAGGGCGGCGACATTCTGGTCGGTAAGGTAACCCCGAAAGGTGAAACCCAGCTGACGCCGGAAGAGAAGCTGCTGCGCGCCATCTTCGGTGAGAAGGCGTCCGATGTGAAGGACTCCTCCCTGCGTGTACCGAACGGTGTGTACGGTACCGTGGTTGACGTGCAAGTCTTTACCCGCGATGGCGTGGAAAAAGACAAGCGCGCCAAAGAAATCGAAGAGATGCAGTTGAAGGAAGCGAAGAAGGACTTGACCGAAGAGTTCAAGATCCTGGAAGACGGCATTTTCGGCCGCTCCCGCAACCTGCTGCTGGCCGCCGGTTACAGCGAAGATCGTCTGAACAAGCTCGATCGCTCCAAGTGGTTTGAACTGGCCATCGAAGACGAAGGCAAGCAGACCGAACTGGAACAGATCGCTGAACAGCACGTTGAGCTGAAAGCCGAGTTCGACAAGAAATTCGAGAACAAGCGTCGCAAGATTATCCAGGGTGATGATCTGGCACCGGGCGTACTGAAAATCGTCAAGGTTTATCTGGCAGTCAAGCGTCGCATCCAGCCGGGTGACAAGATGGCGGGCCGTCACGGTAACAAGGGTGTTATCTCCAAGATCTGTCCGGTCGAGGATATGCCTCATGACGAGTTCGGCCGTCCGGTCGACATCGTACTGAACCCGTTGGGCGTACCATCCCGTATGAACATCGGTCAGATCCTCGAAGTGCACCTGGGCCTTGCGGCCAAGGGTATCGGCGAGAAGATCGATCGCATGGTCAAAGAGCAGCGCGAGCTGCACGAGATGCGCAACTTCCTGCAACAGGTCTATGACCTGGGCGAGAAGGACACCCAGCAAGTGAACATCGCCGAACTGTCTGATGACGACGTACGTACCCTGGTGGGTAACCTGCGTAAGGGTCTGCCGGTTGCTACTCCAGTGTTTGATGGTGCCAAAGAGCGCGAAATCAAAGCCCTGCTGAAGCTGGCCGATCTGCCGGAATCCGGTCAGATTGATCTGTTCGATGGCCGTACCGGTAACCGCTTCGAGCGTAAAGTAACCGTTGGTTACATGTACATGCTCAAGCTGAACCACTTGGTCGACGACAAGATGCACGCGCGTTCTACCGGTTCTTACAGCCTGGTTACCCAGCAGCCGCTGGGTGGTAAGGCTCAGTTCGGTGGTCAGCGTTTCGGTGAGATGGAAGTGTGGGCCCTGGAGGCTTACGGTGCGGCATATACCCTGCAGGAAATGCTGACCGTCAAGTCTGACGATGTGAATGGCCGTACCAAGATGTATAAGAACATCGTGGATGGCGACCACCGTATGGAGCCGGGCATGCCCGAATCCTTCAACGTATTGCTGAAGGAAATCCGCTCTCTGGGTATCAACATCGAGCTGGACGAAGAATAAGAGCTCGCTCTTATTGTTCGAGAATTGACGTGGGCGCCCCGCTGTTTTGGCAGCCGGGGCGCCGAGGTTAGACTCCTGACAGGGGAAACACGTGAAAGACTTACTCAAGTTTTTGAAGGCTCAGACCAAGACCGAAGAGTTTGACAGTATCAAGATCGGTCTGGCCTCTCCTGACATGATCCGCTCCTGGTCATTCGGTGAGGTCAAAAAGCCTGAGACCATCAACTACCGGACTTTCAAGCCGGAGCGTGATGGTCTGTTCTGCGCCCGTATCTTCGGACCGGTGAAGGACTACGAGTGTCTGTGCGGCAAGTACAAGCGCCTGAAACACCGTGGTGTGATCTGTGAGAAGTGCGGCGTTGAAGTGACCCAGACCAAGGTCCGTCGTGAGCGTATGGGCCACATTGAGCTGGCCAGCCCGACTGCCCACATCTGGTTCCTGAAGTCCCTGCCGTCCCGTATCGGTCTGCTGCTGGACATGACCCTGCGCGACATTGAGCGCGTGCTCTACTTCGAATCTTTCGTGGTAATCGAGCCGGGTATGACCAACCTCGAACGCAGCCAGATGCTCTCTGAAGAGCAGTACCTGGATGCGCTGGAAGAGTGGGGCGACGAATTTGACGCCAAGATGGGTGCCGAAGCAATCCTGGCATTGCTGCGCGCTATCGATCTGGAAGGTGAAGTCAAAACCATGCGTGAGGAGCTGGATCAAACCAACTCCGAGACCAAGCGCAAGAAGACCACCAAGCGTCTGAAGCTGATGGAAGCTTTCCTGCAGTCCGGCAACAAGCCGGAGTGGATGATCATGACAGTGCTGCCTGTGCTGCCGCCGGACCTGCGTCCGCTGGTACCCCTGGACGGCGGCCGTTTCGCGACTTCCGATCTGAACGATCTGTACCGTCGCGTGATCAACCGTAACAACCGCTTGAAGCGTCTGCTGGATCTGGCTGCTCCGGACATCATCGTGCGCAACGAAAAGCGTATGCTGCAAGAGTCCGTCGATGCCCTGCTGGATAACGGCCGTCGCGGTCGTGCCATCACCGGTTCCAACAAGCGCCCGCTGAAATCCCTGGCCGACATGATCAAGGGTAAGCAGGGTCGTTTCCGTCAGAACCTGCTCGGTAAGCGTGTCGACTACTCCGGTCGTTCCGTTATCACCGTAGGCCCGACTCTGCGTCTGCATCAGTGCGGTCTGCCGAAGAAGATGGCGCTGGAACTGTTCAAGCCGTTCATCTATGGCAAACTGGAAACCCGCGGTCTGGCGACCACTATCAAGGCCGCCAAGAAGATGGTGGAGCGTGAGGAAGCTGTCGTTTGGGATATCCTGGACGAAGTGATCCGCGAACACCCGGTTCTGCTGAACCGTGCACCGACTCTACACCGTCTGGGTATCCAGGCATTCGAACCGACTCTGGTCGAAGGCAAGGCAATCCAGCTGCACCCGCTGGTTTGTGCTGCGTATAACGCGGACTTCGATGGTGACCAGATGGCGGTCCACGTACCGCTGACCCTGGAAGCCCAGCTGGAAGCGCGTGCGCTGATGATGTCTACCAACAACATCCTGTCGCCTGCCTCTGGTGAGCCGATCATCGTTCCTTCTCAGGACGTGGTCTTGGGTCTGTACTACATGACCCGTGCCCGTATCAACGCCAAAGGCGAAGGTATGGTGCTGGCCGGCCCGAAAGAAGCCGAGAAAGTATATCGCGCCGGTTTGGCCGATCTGCATGCTCGTGTGAAAGTACGCATTACCGAATACCTGCGTCAGGAAGACGGTTCTCTGCGTGAACACACCGAGATGAAGAACACCACCGTTGGTCGTGCGATCCTGAGCCTGATCCTGCCCAAAGGTATGGAATACGCCCTGATCGACGAGCCGAAGGTGCTGACTGCTGCAGAACAGGCTGATCTGGATGCCAATCCGCAGAACTGGATCAAGTGCGTATCCAACAAGGCGCTGGGCAAAAAGCTCATCTCTCGTCTGCTGAACACCTGCTATCGCAAGCAGGGCCTGAAGGACACCGTTATCTTCGCTGACCAGCTGATGTATACCGGTTTCCACTACGCGGCCCTGTCCGGTGCTTCCGTTGGTATCGATGACATGGTCATCCCGGATGCCAAGAAAGACATCATCGCGGCAGCCGAAGCCGAAGTTGCCGAGATCCAGGACCAGTTCCTGTCAGGTCTGGTAACTGCGGGCGAGCGTTACAACAAGGTTATCGATATCTGGGCCAGCGCCAACGAGCGCGTCTCCAAGGCCATGATGGAGAACTTGTCCAAAGAGCGTAACGTCAACTCGCTGGGTGAAGAAGAAGAGCAGGCCTCGTTCAACAGCATCTTTATGATGGCCGACTCTGGTGCGCGTGGTTCCGCCGCCCAGATCCGTCAGCTGGCCGGTATGCGTGGCCTGATGGCCAAGCCGGATGGCTCCATCATCGAGACCCCGATCATCGCGAACTTCCGCGAAGGTCTGAACGTACTGCAGTACTTTATCTCTACCCACGGTGCTCGTAAGGGTCTGGCCGATACTGCACTGAAGACTGCGAACTCCGGTTACCTGACTCGTCGTCTGGTAGACGTGGCGCAAGACATGGTGATCACCGAGGACGATTGCGGCACTACCGACGGTCTGTGGATGACTCCGCTGATCGAGGGTGGCGACGTGGTCGAGCCGCTGCGTGAGCGCGTGCTGGGTCGTGTGGTGGCAGAAGATGTCATCAAGCCGGGTACCGAGGACGAGATCCTGGTTGCTCGCAACACCCTGCTCGACGAGCAGCTGTGTGACCTGCTGGAGCGTAACTCCGTTGACCGTGTGAAGGTACGTTCTGCCATCACCTGTGAAACCGACTTCGGTAACTGTGCTCACTGCTACGGCCGTGATCTGGCCCGTGGTCACCTGGTTAACAAGGGTGAGGCAGTCGGTGTTATCGCCGCCCAGTCCATCGGTGAACCGGGTACCCAGCTGACGATGCGTACTTTCCACATCGGTGGTGCTGCATCTCGTGCCGCTGCTGAAAGCAGCATCCAGGTCAAGAACACAGGTACCATCAAGCTGCAGAACGCCAAGTTCGTTCACAACAGCGATGACAAACTGGTTATCACCTCACGTTCTACCGAACTGACCATCATGGACGACATGGGCCGTACCAAGGAAAGCCACAAGCTGCCTTACGGTTCCGTGCTGGAAGTGAAGGATGGCCAGGCCGTGAGTGCTGGCGAGACCGTTGCCAACTGGGATCCGCACACCCACCCGATCATCACCGAAGTGGCAGGTCGCCTGCAGTTCGAACACATGATCGATGGCGTGACCATCACTCGTCAGACCGACGAGCTGACCGGTCTCTCTTCTATCGTTGTTCTGGACGTCAACGAGCGTCCGAGCGCCGGTAAAGAGATGCGTCCGACCGTTAAACTGGTCGACCTGAACGGCAAAGACGTGATGATCCCGGGTACCGATGTAGCCGCCCAGTACTTCCTGCCGGGCAAGGCGATCGTGAACCTGGAAGATGGTGCCAACGTGGGCGTGGGTGACGCGGTAGCGCGTATCCCGCAAGAGTCTGGCGGTACCAAGGACATCACCGGTGGTCTGCCGCGCGTTGCGGATCTGTTCGAAGCACGTCAACCGAAGGAACCGGCAATTCTGGCCGAGATCTCCGGTACCATCTCCTTCGGGAAAGAGACCAAGGGCAAACGCCGTCTGGTCATCACCCCGACCGATGGTGGCAACGTCTACGAAGAGATGATTCCGAAGTGGCGTAACCTGAACGTGTTCGAAGGTGAAAAAGTTGAGAAGGGTGAAGTGCTGGCGGACGGTCCTGAGTCTGCTCACGACATCCTGCGTCTGCGCGGTATCAGCCCGGTCGCCAACTACATCGCCAACGAAGTGCAAGACGTTTACCGTCTGCAAGGCGTTAAGATCAACGACAAGCACATCGAAGTCATCGTTCGTCAGATGCTGCGCAAGTGCGAGATCCTGAGCGCTGGCGATACCGATCTGATCGAAGGCGAACAGGTTGAAGTGGCTCGTGTGAAGATTGCCAACCGTAAGCTGGTTGCCGAGGGCAAGACCCCTGCGACCTACCGTCATGTACTGATGGGTATTACCAAGGCATCTCTGAGCACCGAGTCCTTCATCTCCGCGGCTTCCTTCCAGGAAACCACTCGCGTTCTGACCGAAGCCGCCGTAGGTGGCAAGCGTGATGAACTGCGTGGTCTGAAAGAGAACGTCATCGTGGGTCGTCTGATCCCGGCTGGTACCGGCTTTGCCTACCACCACAGCCGGATCAACCAGCGTGCTGCCGCAGCTCGTGCTGTTGGTGCCCCGCAGGTGACCGCTGATGAAGCGGAGCAGAACCTGGCGGATCTGCTGAACGCAGCCGGTAGCTTCGACGAAGAGTAACTCGTCATCCGTGATTGAAAAGGGCTCCTTCAAGGAGCCCTTTTTGTTGGCCAATTCCTCGGCAATGGTAGACGCAGCGCGGGTTTCAGGATGATCCAGAGCAAAGTTGTAGAGTAAAAAATCAAAAAAAGTTGACTTTACTCCCCTGCAATTTAAAACTCGGGAAAGTTGAATGGTTATTACAGGGGTAGAACATGACTGTCGGTATCGAGGAAGCCATGCTTCCCGAAGAACAGCTGATCAGCCGCACTTTTACAGATGAAGACAGGGAATTGTTGCGCTCATACGATGGGCTCATCGATGGCTTGGCCGAGCTGTTCGGCAAGCATTGTGAAGTGGTTCTCCACTCCCTGGAAAATCTGCACGAGTCGGTGATCAAGATCGCTAACGGCTTCAATACCGGACGCACCCTCGGGGCGCCCATCACCGATCTCGCCCTGCGCATGCTCAAGGACATCGAGAGCACCGGCCAGGATTACACCCAGAGCTATTTCGCTCGCAGCCGTACCGGCGCGCTGATGAAGTCGAGCACTATCGCCATTCGCAACAGCGAGCGGCAAGTGGTGGGGCTTATCTGCATCAACCTGCACATCAATGCGCCTTTCCACGAGTTCGTGGCCGAATTTTTCCCGACGCCCCAGCAGGCGGCGCGTCAGTCACCAGAGACCTTCGCCAATAGCGTGGAAGAGCTGGTTGCCCAGACGGTGGATAACACTATCGACGAGATCAACCGTGATCCCACCGTGGCCAACAATGCCAAGAATCGCTTCATCGTGACCCAGCTGTTCGAGAAGGGCATTTTCGACATCAAGGATTCGATCAATCTGGTGGCGGACAAACTCAATATTTCAAAACATACCGTTTATCTTTACATCCGACAGCGCAAGCAGGGTGAAGACGAGAACGAGTAACTCATTCCAGAAGGGGATAGATGAATGGCTAAAGAAGTGATTGCAACCGACAAGGCGCCTGCCGCGATTGGTCCGTATGTTCAGGCTACCAAGGTTGGCGAGATGATCTTCACCTCCGGGCAGATCCCGCTCGATCCTGCCACCATGGAAATCGTGGCTGGCGGCATTGAAGAGCAGGCCGAACGGGTGATGAAGAACCTGGTTGCCGTGTTGCACGCTGCCGGTGCCGATGCCAGCAAAGTGGTCAAAACCACCTGCTTCCTGAGCGACATGAACAACTTCGTTGCCTTCAATCAGGTCTATGCCCGCTACTTTGGCGATGCGGCGCCAGCCCGCTCCTGCGTGGAGGTGGCCCGTCTGCCGAAAGATGTGCTGGTCGAGGTCGAGGCGATTGCCCATCTCTGATCAACAGATTGAATCAAGCCCCTCCTGGCAGGGGCTTTTTTGTTTTTGGCGTAAAATGGACCGGGTCAGCACAGGAGTCCTGCTATGAGTCTGAGTTTTGCCATCCTGGTCACGGGGCCTGCCTATGGCACCCAATCGGCCAGCACAGCCTATCGTTTTGCCCGCACCCTGTTGGCACAGGGGCATACCTTGTCCCACCTGTTCTTCTATCAGGATGGGGTCTGCAACGGCAACGGTCTGCATCTGCCTGCATCCGATGAGACTGACCTGGTGCGTCTGTGGCGAGAGCTGGCAGAAGAGCAGGGGATCTGTATCGACGTCTGTGTCGCCGCCGCCATGCGGCGCGGTGTGCTCGATGAGCAGGAGGCCAAGGGGGCAGGGCAGGTGCACTTCAATCTGCAAGCGCCATTTTGCCTGAGCGGTCTGGGCCAGTTGGCCGAGGCAGCGCTCACCGCCGATCGACTGGTTCAGTTCTAGGGGGAGTCATGAGCAAGAAAATCGCCTTTATCTGCAGTCGTGGTCCCCATGGCCATGCCGCTGGCCGGGAAGGACTGGATGCCTTGTTGGCCACCTCGGCCATGACCGATGAGCTGGCCCTCTTCCTGATTGGGGACGGCGTGCTGCAGCTGCTCAAGGAGCAGCAGCCTGCCGCCATTTTGCAGCGCCACTACGCCCCCACCTTCAAAATGCTGGAACTCTACGACATCGAAGAGGTCTATGTTTGTGCTGACTCGCTGGCAGAGCGTGGTGTGACAGTAGATGATCTGCTGATCCCCGTCGAGAGTCTGCCGCGCCAGGAACTGGCTCGGCGCTGGGCACAATGTTCGACTCACATCAGCTTTTGAGGTCTCCATGTTGCATCTGATATTGAACTCCCCCTTTCAGAGTCAGGCTCTGGCAGAGGCGCTCTCATACCTTCAGCCCGAGGATGAGCTGGTACTGATGCAGGATGCCGTGATTGCGGCATCGGCTCCCCAGTGGAGCGCGCGGCTGGCGGGTATCCCGCTTTATGTAATGCAGGAAGATCTGCAAGCTCGCGGTTTGCAGCATCGGGTGGGCAATGTGCTCGATATGGCGGGTCTGGTGGCACTGATTGCGCAAAAAGGTTCTCCGCGCACCTGGGGTGGCTGAGAAGCATATTTTCAAGAAAATTCAAGGTGATGTCGTGAAATCAAACGGATCCGAATTGCCCTTTTGTGACGCAAATTGTATAAATCTTGACTCCCCAGACAACAGGGCATAAAATTTCGCGTCCCCGTATCTGCGGGGAGGATTTTCCACACGTTTATGAAGTCATTATCAGGAGCCTTTTGATGGCAACTATTAACCAGTTGGTTCGCAAGCCACGCATCAAGCTCGTTGTGAAAAGCAACGTGCCGGCGCTGGAAGCGTGCCCTCAGAAGCGTGGCGTATGCACTCGTGTATATACCACCACCCCGAAGAAGCCTAACTCTGCACTGCGTAAAGTGTGCCGTGTACGTCTGACCAACGGCTTCGAAGTCACCTCCTACATCGGCGGTGAAGGTCACAACCTGCAAGAGCACTCTGTTGTTCTGATCCGTGGCGGTCGTGTAAAAGACTTGCCAGGTGTTCGTTATCACACCGTTCGTGGTGCGTTGGACTGTGCCGGTGTTAAAGACCGTAAGCAGGCTCGCTCCAAGTATGGCGTGAAGCGTCCTAAAGCTTAATGGTTCTCCGTTAAGTAAGGCCAAACGTTAATTCGTTTCTAGTTAGATAGCTTTCTAGTTTTGGGTAATCCCTGAAGTTACGGAGAATTTGAAATGCCAAGACGTCGTGTTGTTGGTCAGCGTAAAATCCTGCCAGATCCCAAGTTCGGATCAGAGCTGCTGGCTAAATTTGTCAACGTAGTAATGGTTGACGGTAAGAAATCTGTTGCAGAAGCCATTGTTTATGGCGCCCTGGACATCATTGCCACCAAATCTGGCAAAGAGCACCTGGCCGTATTCGAAGAAGCTCTGGATAACATTCGTCCGGCGGTCGAGGTTAAATCTCGTCGCGTCGGTGGTGCAACCTATCAGGTGCCGGTAGAAGTTCGTCCGGTACGTCGCAATGCCCTGGCAATGCGCTGGTTGGTTGATGCCGCTCGTAAACGTGGTGAAAAATCAATGGCTCAGCGTCTGGCTGGCGAGCTGCTGGATGCCGCTGACAATAAGGGTTCGTCTGTCAAGAAACGTGAAGACGTTCACCGTATGGCTGAAGCGAACAAAGCCTTCGCTCACTTCCGCTGGTAATCCGCTTGCGCAGGGTCTTTTGACTCTGCGCACCTTTAATTATCTAGGGACAAGCGCCTTAGTAAGAGGATGACAATGGCTCGTACAACCCCCATTGAGCGTTATCGTAACATCGGTATCTCCGCTCACATTGACGCCGGTAAGACTACTACTACCGAGCGCGTACTGTTTTACACCGGTGTAAGTCACAAGATCGGTGAAGTTCACGATGGCGCTGCCACCATGGACTGGATGGAACAGGAACAAGAGCGTGGTATCACCATCACCTCCGCCGCGACCACCGCTTTCTGGTCCGGTATGGGTAAACAGTTCCAACCGCACCGTATCAACATCATCGATACCCCGGGCCACGTTGACTTTACTATCGAAGTAGAGCGTTCAATGCGTGTTCTGGACGGTGCCGTGATGGTGTACTGTGCCGTAGGTGGCGTACAGCCACAGTCTGAAACCGTATGGCGTCAGGCTAACAAGTACAAGGTTCCCCGTATCGCGTTCGTCAACAAGATGGACCGTACCGGCGCCAACTTCCTGCGCTGCGTTGAGCACATCAAGACCCGTCTGAAAGGTACTCCGGTTCCCCTTCAGCTGAACATCGGCTCTGAAGAGAACTTCAAGGGCGTTGTTGACCTGGTCAAGATGAAAGCCATCAACTGGAATGAAGCTGATCAGGGCGTATCCTTCGATTACGAAGACGTCCCGGCCGAGTTGCTGGAACAGGCGCAAGAAATGCGCATGAATCTGGTTGAAGCCGCTGCTGAAGCGTCTGAAGACCTGATGGAAAAATACCTGGGCGGCGAAGAGCTGACCGAGGAAGAGATCAAAGGTGCTCTGCGTCAGCGCGTGCTGAACAACGAAATCATCCTGGTAACCTGTGGCTCCGCGTTCAAGAACAAGGGCGTACAGGCCATGCTGGATGCCGTGATCGAGTACCTGCCGGCTCCGACCGACGTTGCTGCTATCGACGGCCTGAAAATGGACGGCGAGACCAAAGACGAGCGTCACGCTTCCGATGACGAGCCGTTCTCTGCTCTGGCGTTCAAGATCGCTACCGACCCGTTCGTTGGTAACTTGACCTTCTTCCGTGTCTACTCTGGCGTGATCAACTCCGGTGACACCGTGCTGAACTCCGTCAAGGACAAGCGCGAGCGTTTTGGCCGTATCGTTCAGATGCATGCCAACAAGCGTGAAGAGATCAAAGAAGTACGCGCTGGTGACATCGCTGCTGCCATCGGTCTGAAAGACGTGACCACTGGTGACACCCTGTGTGACCCGAACGCACCGATCATCCTCGAGCGTATGGAATTCCCGGAGCCGGTAATTTCTATCGCGGTTGAGCCGAAAACCAAGGCTGACCAGGAGAAGATGGGTCTGGCTCTGGGCCGTCTGGCTCAGGAAGATCCGTCCTTCCGCGTATGGACTGACGAAGAGTCAGGTCAAACCATCATCGCTGGTATGGGTGAGCTGCACCTGGACATCATCGTTGACCGTATGCGCCGCGAGTTCAAGGTTGAAGCCAACGTAGGTAAGCCGCAGGTTGCTTACCGTGAAACCATCCGTACCACCGTTAAAGACATCGAAGGCAAGCATGCCAAGCAGTCTGGTGGTCGCGGTCAGTACGGTCATGTTGTTATCGACATGTACCCGCTGGAAGAAGGCAAAGCCTACGAATTCGTCAACGACATCAAAGGTGGTGTCATTCCTGGTGAATTCATCCCAGGTGTTGATAAAGGTATCCGTGAGCAGCTCAAATCTGGTCCGCTGGCTGGTTACCCGGTTATGGATCTGGGTGTGCGTCTGCACTTCGGTTCTTACCACGATGTCGACTCTTCCGAACTGGCGTTCAAAATCGCTGCTTCCATGGCCTTTAAGGCTGGCTTCATGAAAGCCAACCCGGTTCTGCTCGAGCCGATCATGAAAGTAGAAGTTGAAACTCCGGAAGATTACATGGGCGACGTTATCGGTGACCTGAACCGTCGTCGTGGCCTGATCGAAGGTATGGAAGATGGCCCGTCCGGCAAGATCGTACGTGCTCTGGTGCCGCTGGCCGAAATGTTCGGTTATGCAACTGCACTGCGTTCCGCTACCCAAGGTCGTGCTTCCTACGCCATGGAATTCGCCAAGTATCACGATGCACCGACCAACGTTGCACAAGCCGTGATCGAAGAGCGCAAATCCAAGTAATTTAAGATTCCCCGCCTACGACGGTAGGCGGGTTTAACCTAGAAGGACTACGTCGTGTCTAAAGAAAAATTTGAGCGTAATAAACCGCACGTAAACGTCGGTACCATCGGCCACGTTGACCACGGTAAAACCACCCTGACTGCAGCTATCACCAACGTGCTGGCCAAGCACTTCGGTGGTAAAGCTTTCGCCTTCGACCAGATCGACAAGGCACCGGAAGAGCGTGAGCGTGGTATCACCATCAACACCTCCCACGTAGAATACGACACCGCTACCCGTCACTACGCCCACGTAGATTGCCCGGGTCACGCCGACTACGTTAAAAACATGATCACCGGTGCTGCCCAGATGGACGGCGCGATCCTGGTAGTAGCGGCGACTGACGGCCCGATGCCGCAGACTCGTGAGCACATCCTGCTGGGTCGTCAGGTTGGTATCCCGTACATGATCGTGTTCATGAACAAGTGTGACATGGTTGATGACGAAGAGCTGCTCGAACTGGTTGAGATGGAAGTTCGTGAACTGCTGACCGAGTACGACTTCCCGGGTGATGACCTGCCGGTAGTTCGTGGTTCCGCGCTGAAAGCGCTGGAAGGCGACGCTCAGTGGGAAGAGAAGATCATCGAGCTGGCTGGCCACCTGGATACCTACATCCCGGAGCCGGAGCGCGCGATTGACCAACCGTTCCTGATGCCTATCGAAGACGTATTCTCTATCGCTGGCCGTGGTACCGTAGTTACCGGTCGTGTAGAGCGCGGTATCGTTAAAGTAGGTGAGACTGTAGAAATCGTTGGTATCAAAGATACCGTTTCTACCACCTGTACCGGTGTTGAAATGTTCCGTAAGCTGCTGGACGAAGGTCGTGCAGGCGAGAACATCGGCGCGCTGCTGCGTGGTGTTAAGCGTGAAGACGTAGAGCGTGGTCAGGTACTGGCCAAGCCGGGTTCTATCAAGCCGCACACCAAGTTCGAATCTGAAGTGTACGTACTGTCCAAAGAAGAAGGTGGTCGTCATACCCCGTTCTTCAAAGGCTACCGTCCGCAGTTCTACTTCCGTACTACCGACGTGACCGGTACCATCGAACTGCCGGAAGGCGTAGAGATGGTAATGCCGGGCGACAACATCAAAATGGTTGTTACCCTGATTGCTCCGATCGCAATGGACGACGGCCTGCGTTTCGCTATCCGTGAAGGTGGCCGTACCGTAGGTGCTGGTGTTGTAGCTAGCGTAATCGCCTAATCGATTCGTTATATACAAACATGAAAAGGGGTGGCTTCGGCCACCCCTTTTATTTTTGGGGCTATTTATGGCCTGTGAGATACTGGGCAAAACCATTGATAGAGGTAGTTTCCGTGAGCAACCCCGCCATTTTTCTGGATCGTGACGGTGTCATCAATGAAGACACTGGCTATGTCAGCCAGGTCGATGATTTCCATTTTCTGCCCGGAGTCATAGACGCTCTGCAGCTCCTCAAAAAGAAAGGCTATCTACTGGTCGTCGTCACTAACCAGTCCGGAATCGCCCGCGGCTACTTCAGTGAAGATGACTTCATGAATCTGACTGAATGGATGGATTGGTCACTGGCTGATCGGGATGTGGATCTTGATGGCATCTACTTCTGCCCCCATCACCCGGATCACGGCGCCCCCTGTGATTGCCGCAAACCGGAGCCAGGCATGCTGCTGTTGGCACAACAGGAACTGGGGATCGACATGAGTCGTTCCTATATGGTGGGTGACAAGCCTTCCGATCTAAAAGCTGCCGTCAATGCTGGTGTTGGTCACAAGATCATGGTCAGAACCGGTAAGCCGGTGACCGAAACGGGTAGTGCGCTGGCCGATGCTCTCTATGACAATCTGCACGATTTTGCTGTTGCGGTGCCTGCAGTGCGCTGATTTCGCCGGTTTAATATGCCAATTGGTGGCTTTGTGAGCGAACAAACAGCGAAAGCCATCTTTTTGCAATTATCTGCTTGCCAGAAAGAATCTGTTCCCTATAATGCGCCTCCATCGACAGGGCAAGCGGCAACGCAAACAACCTCGTCGATAACCTCGAAAAGCCTTTGTAAATAAGGCTTGACTCGAGAAGGCGGTTGAGTAGAATTCCACTCCCGCAGCAACACACTGTTGCGTCGCTCTTTAACAATTTGAATCAAGCAATCTGTGTGGGCACTCACAGCATCGAACATCAAAAACAATTTTTGATTTTCAATGTCTGGTGAAGTGACCAAGACGATTTCTTAGCAATAAGAAGTCGAACAGTTTATTTCAGCAATTCATTGAGCCGCTTTTCGAAGCAACCAAACTTAAATTGAAGAGTTTGATCATGGCTCAGATTGAACGCTGGCGGCAGGCCTAACACATGCAAGTCGAGCGGCAGCGGGAAAGTAGCTTGCTACTTTTGCCGGCGAGCGGCGGACGGGTGAGTAATGCCTGGGGATCTGCCCAGTCGAGGGGGATAACTACTGGAAACGGTAGCTAATACCGCATACGCCCTACGGGGGAAAGCAGGGGACCTTCGGGCCTTGCGCGATTGGATGAACCCAGGTGGGATTAGCTAGTTGGTGAGGTAATGGCTCACCAAGGCGACGATCCCTAGCTGGTCTGAGAGGATGATCAGCCACACTGGAACTGAGACACGGTCCAGACTCCTACGGGAGGCAGCAGTGGGGAATATTGCACAATGGGGGAAACCCTGATGCAGCCATGCCGCGTGTGTGAAGAAGGCCTTCGGGTTGTAAAGCACTTTCAGCGAGGAGGAAAGGTTGGTAGCTAATAACTGCCAGCTGTGACGTTACTCGCAGAAGAAGCACCGGCTAACTCCGTGCCAGCAGCCGCGGTAATACGGAGGGTGCAAGCGTTAATCGGAATTACTGGGCGTAAAGCGCACGCAGGCGGTTGGATAAGTTAGATGTGAAAGCCCCGGGCTCAACCTGGGAATTGCATTTAAAACTGTCCAGCTAGAGTCTTGTAGAGGGGGGTAGAATTCCAGGTGTAGCGGTGAAATGCGTAGAGATCTGGAGGAATACCGGTGGCGAAGGCGGCCCCCTGGACAAAGACTGACGCTCAGGTGCGAAAGCGTGGGGAGCAAACAGGATTAGATACCCTGGTAGTCCACGCCGTAAACGATGTCGATTTGGAGGCTGTGTCCTTGAGACGTGGCTTCCGGAGCTAACGCGTTAAATCGACCGCCTGGGGAGTACGGCCGCAAGGTTAAAACTCAAATGAATTGACGGGGGCCCGCACAAGCGGTGGAGCATGTGGTTTAATTCGATGCAACGCGAAGAACCTTACCTGGCCTTGACATGTCTGGAATCCTGCAGAGATGCGGGAGTGCCTTCGGGAATCAGAACACAGGTGCTGCATGGCTGTCGTCAGCTCGTGTCGTGAGATGTTGGGTTAAGTCCCGCAACGAGCGCAACCCCTGTCCTTTGTTGCCAGCACGTAATGGTGGGAACTCAAG